>CAWHQA010000038.1:0-470845 GCA_963831325.1 uncultured Actinomycetes bacterium | reverse complement strand
CATCTGGGGGAATGGACCGAAGCCGCGTATGTGCGCATGCGCCGGCTGGATCATTCGATGATCTTCGTGTTGATCGCCGGCACGTACACGCCGTACTGCCTGCTCGTGCTGCACGGCACCATCGCGACGGTCGTGCTGATCGCTGTGTGGGTGGGCGCGGCTATCGGCGTCGCCACGAAGCTCTACCGGGTCGATCTGCACGTCCTCTCTGGGTTCATGTACATCGGTCTTGGGTGGCTGGTGGCCGTGAGCATGCCGGCCTTGCTGCGCGGGCTCGGCACCGCCGAGACGGTGCTCCTGATCGCTGGTGGACTGCTCTACTCGTTCGGGGCGCTCGTGCTCGCCACGAACAAGCCGGATCCATGGCCGAGCACGTTCGGCTACCACGAGGTGTGGCATACGGCGACCATCGCGGCCGCAGCGTGCCAGTACGCGTCGATCCTGCTGGTGGTGCTCGGACTTCGCGGTTAGGTCTCGAGCAGCGGTTCGAGCGTCTCGATCGCGCGGTGCCCGTTCATGTCGAACGGACGCCCTTCGAGCGCTTCTTCCGGCCGAAGGATCAGGAAGGTCTGCAACCCGAGCGCGGCTGCGCCGTCGCAGTAGCGCACCTGATCGTCGACGAAGACCGAACGCGCCGGGTCGGGGTCTCCGAGGCGCCCGAGCGCCTCGCGATAGATCGCAGGGTCGGGCTTCATGGCGCCCACCTCGAACGACAAGATCACCGCGTCGAACTCCCGCTCGAGCCCGAGCCGGTCGACGATCGGACGCGTGTTGTGCGAGCAGTTGCTGACGAGTGCGGTCGGTACGTCCAGCGCTCGCAGCGCTCGCACCACCTCGAGAGAATCATCGTAGAGGCGAACCGACGCTGCCATCCCGGCTTCCATCTCGATCAGCTCGGCGAGCAGGTCCGCTGTCGGCTCGACGTCGGCCGCGACCAAGATGGCGGTGAGGTCGCCCTCGGTGTCGGGGTGGGTGCCGATGCTTCTGGCGGGACGAGTCTCGCGGAAGGCGTGACCCAGGGCGTCGTGTGAGATGGCGAGTCGGTCGGCGAGACGTCCCTGCCATGACAACCAGTCGCTCCACACGAGCGTGTCGTAGAGATCGAGCAGCACGGCGTCGTACGTCATCGTCGTGTCAGTTGTCGTCGGCGGGCAGCGGCGCGAGCACGCAGAACTCGTTGCCCTCGGGATCGGCGAGCACGACCCACGTCGTATCGGCGGACTGACCCACGTCTGCGTGAGCGGCGCCGAGTCCGAGGATGCGTTCCACCTCGGCGCCCTGATCCTTCGGCCGAAGGTCGAAGTGCAGCCGGTTCTTCGTGGTCTTCCGTTCAGGGACCTTGACGAACAGGATGTCGGGAGCGACGTCATTGGCAGGGCTCCCTTCCGGCGGCTCGAGGCACCACTCGACATCACTCTCGTACATGATCCGCCACCCGAGCGCGCTGGACCAGAAACGCGCCACGAGTTCGCAATCTTCGGCGTCGACGACGACGCACTGGATCCGGATGTCCACGGCTGGACGCTACCAGTGGTGCGAGGACTTCACTCCGACCAGAGACCGGCGAGGTACGCGTCGACGTCGACACGTCCAGTGAGATCGACGACCTCGTACTCGGCGTCGACGAGAGGTCCGAGCTCATCGAACGTCGAACGCACGTCGGCCGGCTCGAGGAAGCGTGAAAGCTGCGAGTACGAATGCGGATCGCCCTTGGGCTTGCGGTAGTAGCGCATCGGGCGGTACACGTGCAGGGCGTCGCGCGCGCGTGTGAGGGCCACGTACAGCAGCCGGCGCTCCTCTTCGATCTCATCGTCGTCACCGGTCGCCATGTCGCTGGGGATCATGCCGTCGGCGGCGTGGATCACGTGCACCACGTCGAACTCGAGACCCTTGGCCGAATGCATCGTCGAGAGCACGAGCCAGTCCTCGTCGAGCAACGGCGGGCCCGCCAGATCGCCCGTCGACGACGGAGGGTCGAGCGTGAGCTCCGCCAAGAAACGCCCGCGAGCCTCGTACCCCCCGGCGAGCGCGGCGAGCTGATCGAGATCGCGCAGCCGGGCCGCCGATGCGTCGTAGCGCCGCGCGAACACCGGCGCGAGGAAACTCCGTAGACGCTCGATCTGGGCGGCAGGCGTGAGCACGGTCTCGTCGGCGCAGCCGCGCAGCGCCGAGCGAAGCTCTTGCACGTCGTCGTGAGCGCTCCGCGGCACCTCGACCGGCTCGTCGAGGAAGCGGGCCAACGGTGATGTCTCGACTGAGGTTCTTCGCACGCCGATCGCGTCCATCAGCCGCCGCGCCGTCGCCGGGCCCATGTGCTCCGGCAGCTGCAGCACGCGGAACCAGGCCACTTCGTCATGTGGATTCTCGAGGACCCGCAGGATGGCGAGCGTGTCCTTCACGTGGGCCGCTTCCATGAACTTGAGGCCGCCGTACTTCACGAACGGGATGTTGCGCCGTGTGAGCTCGACCTCGAGGTGATCGCTGTGATGCGCCGCCCGGAACAGCACCGCTTGCTCCTTGAGGGGCACGCCTTCCTCACGATGCGCGAGCACGGTCTCGCACACCGCGTCGCATTGCTCCGCCTCGTCGAGGCAGGTGCGGAGTGACGGCGCGAGCTCACCGCCGCGCGCCGACCAGAGGGTCTTCTCATGTCGCTGGGGGCTGCGTGCGATCACCGCGTTCGACGCTGCGAGGAGCGGCGGCGTCGACCGGTAGTTCTGCTCGAGCCGCACGACGCCCGCTCCGGGGAACCGTTGCGGGAACTCCAAGATGTTGCGTACCGTCGCGGCCCGGAACCCGTATATCGCCTGTGCGTCGTCGCCGACGACGGTGAGGTTGCGAGGCGTTCCCTCGGGCCGGAGTCCCTCGAGGATGTCGGCCTGCAGGGCGTTGGTGTCCTGGTACTCGTCGACGAGCACGTGGTCGAACATCTCGGAGAGCTGTGTTCGCGTGGCCGGCGACGTCGCGAGCGCCTTCCAGAACAACAGCAGGTCGTCGTAGTCCAGCACGTGCTGCGCGCGCTTGCGATCGGTGTACGCGCCGAAGATCTCCCGCATGCCGTCGCCCTCGTCAATGCACCACGGGTAGTGCCGCTTCAGCACATCGCTCGAGCTTCTCGCCGGCATTCACCGTTCGCGAGTAGATGCCGACGAGCGACTCCTTGCGCGGGAAGCGGCGCTCGCGCCCGCTGAAGCCGAGCTCGTCCCGGAGCAGGTTCATCACGTCGGCCGCGTCTGCTTGATCGAGCACCGTGAATCCGGGGGTGAGTCCCACGGCCCGGCCGTGCAGCCGGAGCAGCCGGTTCGCGACGGCGTGGAACGTGCCGCTCCACATGCGAGACGCGTCGACCCCCGCGACGTCGCTCGCTCCGACGATGCGCTCGGCTCTCGAGGTCATCTCTCGCGCAGCCCGCCGGCTGAACGTGAGCAGCAGCAGCCGCTCGGGCCGAACGCCGTTGGCGAGCAGCCAGGCAACGCGCGAAGCGAGCGTGGTCGTCTTGCCCGTGCCGGCCCCGGCGATGATCAGTAGCGGCCCCTCACCGTGGGTCGCGGCCTCTCGCTGAGATGCGTTCAAGCTAGCTTCGAACATGTGTTCGATGCTACACCTGCCACGGCCTCCGTTCGAGCGCTGCGGCTCTCGGTCGGATCAGCCGATCACGTAGTTCAGCCACTCGTTCGCAGCTGGGGTGTCAGTGAGTCGCTTCTTCCCACCGGAACCGTCGCTGCGGATCGAATAGAGGTCGAGATCGCCGCCCCCCACATCTTTCGCGAAGATCACGCGCTCGCCATCGTCGGAGTACCGGGGAAGGGTGACGTTGTACGACTCGTCGGTCACCAGCACGGCGTCGGTGCCGTTGCGGCGGATCGTCCAGACCTCGAACACCGTGCTCGGCCCGGTCGTCGGCGGCAAGAACACGAAGAGGAGGCGCCTGCCGTCGGGCGACCAATCCGCGAACAGCGCCGTTCCTCCGGCCTTGCAGCACACGATCTGTGGCTCGCCGCCTTCGGGCGAGATCAGGAAGAGGCCGAGGCCATCTCCCGAGGTGCCGGAGTATCCGATCTCGGCTGCCGTGGGTGACCAGCCGGGCGAGTAGATGCCGCTGCCGTTGAGGATCGAATGCTTGCCGGTGCCGTCGCTGTTCATGATCATCAGATCGACGCTTCCGGGACCCCGCGGTTCGGCCGTGAAGGGACCTCCGAGCGACGGTGTCGCCGGCCCGCTGTACTTCACGTAGACGATCCTGCTCCCGTTGCGCGACCAGTTGGGGTTGACGCTGATCGGATTGCTCGTGAGGGCCTCGCGGCCGGAGCCGTCGGCGTCCGCCCGGAACACCTGATATGCGTTGGGTGTCTGCCCCCAGTAGACGATGCGAGCTCCGTTGGGAGAGAGGAAGCCACCATACTCGTTGATCTTCGGGGAATCGGTGACCCGCGCCCGGTCGTCACCGTTGTTCTTGATCGAATACATGTCGTTCGCGGCCGACCCTCGGGCCGGGCTCGATGCCCGCTGGCGCACGTAAGGGATGCGGTTTCCCTGGTCCGGGAAGGCGGCCCAGGCGGGTGAGGCGGCCACCAGGGTGGTCAGCGTGATCGCTGCGGCGATCGCCGGGCGTCGGAACGGAGTGCGCATCGAGCCTCCTGTCGAGAGAGCGGTCGTCGTGGGTGCGGCGGCAGTATCACACGGGCATCCGCGTATCCATTGGAAGACAGACGATGTGACAGTGGCGTCGCCGGCGGCGACGATGACCGACATGACGGTACGCAACGACCCCGAGCACCCGGGGATCCGCGTTCGGAAGAACGGACCCTACCTGGTCAGCGGCAGCGTGCCGCTGGGCTCCACGGCCCAGGTCGAGACCGAGTTCGGCGAGCCCGTTGCGTGGGTGCCCGACGAGCCGGTCGACCAGCCCGACGAGCGATATGTCCTGTGTCGGTGCGGTCGCTCGAACGACAAACCGTTCTGTGACGGGAGCCACAAGACCAACGGCTTCGACGGCACCGAGACCGCGGAGCGGAGCGAGATCGCCGACCGACGGGAGGAGTTCCCAGCGGGGGAAGGCACGGTGAGTTTCGATCTCGCGACCTGTCAGCACGCGGGCTTCTGCGCAGATCGGTTCACCAACTGGCGTCGTCTGGCTCGGCGCGCCGACGACGCAACGATCCGCGAGCGACTGATGCAGATGGTGCGCCTCTGCCCGTCGGGCGCACTCGAGATGCAGCCGGAAGCCGATGGGGAGCAGCTCGAGCCGTCACTTCCGGTCAGCATCGGGGTCGTGCGCGACGGTCCGCTCTGGGTGCGCGGACGTATCGCGATCACGAGCGCCGATGGCGAGACGTACGAGGTTCGGAACCGTGTCACGCTATGCCGGTGCGGCCACTCCGAGACCAAGCCGTTCTGCGACGGCACGCACACGCACGTCGGCTTCCGCGACGGGTGACCTGGTCCGTCAGGCGCTGCGGACCAGCCCCAAACGCTCGAGCAATCCGACCGGAAGCACGTGACAGTAGGGCTGGTGCCCGTTCTGCTCGTAGTAGCGCTGGTGGTAATCCTCCGCCGGGAAGAACGCTCCGGCATCTGCGATCTCGGTGGCGATCGGGCGATCGAACGTGGCCTGGGCGCGGTCGCGTGAGGCTTCCGCCGATCCCCTCTGCGCTTCGGTGTGCGTGAAGATCGCGCTCCGATACTGCGTGCCCACATCCGGTCCCTGGCGGTTCTGCTGAGTCGGGTCGTGCATCGCCCAGAACACCTCGAGCAGCTGGTCGTAGCTCACGACCGCTGGGTCGAACTCGATCTGCACCACCTCGGCATGGCCGGTGGTGCCGGTGCAGACGAGTCGATAGTCGGGATCCTCCACGAAGCCCCCGGCGTAGCCCGAGACGGCCTCGATGACGCCGGGCACCTGACGGAAGACCCACTCCACACCCCAGAAGCAACCTGCGCCGAACGTTGCGAGCTCGTGCATGTGGATCCGACCTCCAAGCCTCGATTGGTTAGCGGACATCTTCATGGTCTCAGTCTCGCGCGCTGGCGTTACGCCGGTACGTGCCACACGAGAGCGTTACCCGGACGGGACATGCAGGGTGTAGGCTGCGCCGACCGACATTGAACGGAGATTCAAACCCATGAGCAGCGTGAACCGCTACGACGCGATCGTGATCGGGGGCGGCCACAACGGGTTGGTCGCCGCCGCCTACCTGGCCAAGCACGGCGCTCGGACGATCGTCCTCGAGAAGCGCCACAAGACCGGTGGCGCCGCCGACACGATGGAGCCGTGGCCCGACGAGTATCCCGGTGTGAAGGTCAACACGCTCTCGTACACGATGTCGCTGATGCCGCCGAGCCTGCGGCGTGACCTTCAGCTGGAGCGGTTCGGCTTCAAGCTGCTGCCGCTCGGCCAGGGCTACATGCCGATGCGCGACGGACGCTCGATCATCCAGCACACCGATGATCAGATCACACGCGATTCCATCGCCCAGGTCTCCAAACACGATGCCGACGCCTACTTCGAGTTCTATGACTGGATCGGCCGGATCGCCGGCATCCTCGGGCCCCTGCTCATGGAGACGCCTCCGCATGTCGGCTCGAAGAAGGTCCGCGACCTCTGGGATCTCGGCACGCTCGGCTGGAAGCTCCGCAAGCATGTCGACGAGGCGACGGTCGCGGACATCACTCGCCTGTTCACGATGAGCGCGACCGACCTGCTCGAGCGGTGGTTCGAGTCGCCTCAGATGAAGGGCTTCATGGCGGTCAACGGCATCATCGGCACATGGGCAGGTCCCGATGCGCCGGGGACGGCGTACGTGTTGATGCATCATTCCGTGGGCGATATCGGCGACGGCGAAGTTGCGTCGTGGGGCTTCATGGAAGGCGGGATGGGCGCCGTTGCCACCGCGTGCGAAGAGAGCGCGAAGTTCTTCGGTGCCGAAGTGCGCGTCAACGCGCCGGTGGCGAAGATCGCGACGTCGAACGGCCGGGCGGCCGGCGTGGTGCTCGAAGGCGGCGAGGAGATCCATGCGCCGTTGGTCGTGACCGCATGCCATCCGAAGATCACGTTCCTCCAGCAGCTCGATCGCGCCGAGCTTCCCGATGCCTTCGTTCGCGACATCGAACACTGGAAGACGCGCAGCGGCACGGTCAAGGTGAACCTCGCGATCGATCGGTTGCCGACGTTCACCGCGAACCCAGATTTCGACCCTGAGATCCACGGCGGAGCGATCGAGTTGCTCGACGACAACGAACAGCTTGAGCTGGCGTTCCAGGAAGCGCGGGCCGGCCGGGCAGCCACGATCCCGTTCAGCGATACGGAGATCCCGAGCGTTGTCGACACGACCCTGGCGCCCGAGGGCATCCACACCGTGTCGATGTTCACCCAGTGGGTGCCTGCCGACTGGGCCGACGACGAGGACGATCACACCGCGGATCTCGACGCCTATGCCGACCGGCTGATCGACCGCATGGACGACGCTGCTCCAGGGTTCAAGGATTCGGTGCTCGCCCGCCAGGTGATCGGTCCGAAGCAGATGCAGCAGGAGTGGGACCTGATCGGCGGCAACATCTTCCACGGCGAGCTCACCGTCGATCAGCTGTTCCACATGCGGCCGGCGGTTGGCTACGCGGACTACCGCACGCCGATCGCCGGGCTCTACCAGGCTTCGAGCGCGACCCACGCGGGAGGTGGTGTGACCGGCCTGCCCGGCCACCACTGCGTCCGCGAGATCATGAAGGACCGAGCGCTCAAGCAGCGTAAGCGGTAGCGCGAACGAACAGCGCTCAAGCAGCGTAAGCGGTAGCGCGAACGAACAGCGCTCAAGCAGCGTAAGCGGTAGCGCCTCGGCCCTTCGGCCGATACCGGAAGAACCGCCGAAGGTCCTATGCGCTCACGCCCCTCCGATACCCGAAACAAGGTAACGAAGCGTCCCCAAACCTCGGGAGGGTGAGACTTATGCGACAGTGGGAACTGATCGGCATCACCGACACGGTTCCGGTCCCACAGGCACCGCCGCCTCCGCGCTCGCGGTTCTCGAACGCGGAGACGATCGGGGCGGTGGCCCACGGGCGCCCCGTCTTCTTCTGGAGCACCGACACCGCGTTGCGCGTGCGCACCGTGACGGGTGCGGCATCCGAAGTGGTCGGCATGCCCCGCTCGAAGGTCGAAGGTCGCGACCTGATCGCGGTCTTCGGCATGGACGGCCCGAACCTCGCGCTGCTCGACGCACACGTGGCCGCCTTGAACGGCGAGACTGCCTCGTTCACGCTCGAAGGAGCGCACGCCACGGTCCGCTGCCGCGTCGCGCCGACCCATGATGCCCTCGACCGAGTGATCGGCACGTTCTGTTTGGGGATCAGTGTGGAACGGGTGGACCTCAGCGAGGCCTTGCAGACGGCCGAGGTCGCGGTCGCGTAGCTGCCCGACATGTCTCCGGCGTCCGACTGCCCGTCCGGCGCCGGGGACGGTCCGGGACCGGCCAACCTGCCGCGTCAGTCCCGGAACGACGCCACGGCTCCGAGGGTTCTCTCCGTTTCCTCGGGGCCGTGCGCCGTGCTCAGGCTCCAGAGCTCGTAGCCCGAGGGCGGCAACGCCACTCCCCGGTCGAGCATGTGATGGAAGAATCGACCGTATCGGAGGTGGTCGCACGCGCGCGCGCCCGCGAAGTCTCGGATGGGCTCGCCCGAGATCTGGCCGGGAGACTGCGCGAAGAAGACGCTGAAAAGGGAGCCCGCCCGGTTGATCGTCGCCGGGATGCCGGCGGACACGAAGGCGCCGTCGAGCCCGTCGACGAGCGCTTCGGCGGTCGCCTCGAGCGAAGGATAGGGGTCGCTGGAACGAGCGAGGTCGAGCGCCGCGATGCCCGCTGCGACCGCGACGGGGTTCCCGCTCAAGGTGCCCGCTTGATACACGGGCCCGTCGGGCGCGAGGTGCG
This sequence comes from uncultured Actinomycetes bacterium, assembly GCA_963831325.1. Taxonomy (GTDB): domain Bacteria; phylum Actinomycetota; class UBA4738; order UBA4738; family HRBIN12; genus JAOUEA01. Next base: position 461,924 of record CAWHQA010000038.1, on the reverse strand, counting down.
CCATGAGATCGGCGCGCCCGCCGAAGGCAGCACACGGGAACCCGCCTCCCATGACCTTGCCGAACGCCGTGAGGTCGGGTGCGACGCCGTAGAACGACTGCGCCCCACCGTACGCGATGCGGAAGCCGGTGATCACCTCGTCGAATAGCAACAGCGAGCCGTACCGGTCGCAGAGCTCGCGGAGCCCTTCGAGGAAGCCGGCGGTGGGCGGCACGACTCCCATGTTCGCGGCAATCGGCTCGACCGCCACGACCGCGATTTCGTTCCCGTGCTCTGCGAACAACGCCCTCGTCGTGTCGAGGTCGTTGAAGGGAGCTGTCAGGGTGTCGCGGGCCGCGCCCTCGGTGACCCCGGGCGACGACGGGATGCCGAGCGTCGCGAGCCCACTGCCCGCCCCCTTGGCGAGCAGCGAGTCCGAATGTCCGTGGTAGCACCCTTCGAACTTCACGATCAGGTCTCGGCCGGTGGCGCCGCGCGCGAGCCGGATCGCGCTCATCGCCGCCTCGGTGCCGCTGTTCACGAGCCGCACGCGCTCGACGCTCGGCACGGCCTCGACGATGCGCTCGGCCAGGTCCACCTCCCCAGGTGTGGGCATGCCGAACGACGTGCCCTTCGCGGCCGCCTCCTTCGCGGCCTCGGCGATCTCGGTCCGCGCATGCCCGAAGAGCAGGGCTCCCCACGACTGCACGAAGTCGATGTAGCGATTCCCGTCGACATCGACGAGGTACGCGCCCTCGCCTCGCTCGATGAACAGCGGCGTGCCTCCGACCGCTCCGAACGCTCGCACGGGAGAGTCGACCCCACCGGGGATCACCGAACGAGCATGGTCGAAGAGCTCCTCGGATCGGGACCTAGCGGTCATCCCGCAGATGGTAGCGGTGGAAGGATATGGTGCTTGCAGCCATCGGGTCGTCAGGCCAGGATGGAGGAACGATGCGCGCATGGGGGCTCTCCAAGCAGCAGGCCGGCTACAAGCCGGCACCCACACCGAAGGTGCGATGCCGCGATTGCAAGTACATGTTCCCGCGGCTTGCCAAGGGAACCTGCCACCTGGTGCGAGGGATCATCGACGCCTCGTACACCTGCGATGAGTTCGAGCCCCGAGGTCACGCGGAGCCGCCTGCAGCGAGCTAGCAGCAGCTCCTCACATCACCCCTCGTCTCGGAGCCAGCCAGCCGCGTCCTTCGCGTGATAGGTGAGGATCATGTCGGCGCCCGCGCGACGTATCGACGCCAGGGCCTCCAGCACGGTGCGCCGCTCGTCGAGCCATCCGTTCGCAGCGGCAGCCTTCAGCATCGCGTACTCGCCGCTCACGCAGTACGCCGCAACCGGGAACCCGGTCGCAGCCTTCGCTCGGTGCACGATGTCGAGGCAAGGGAGCGCCGGCTTCACCATCACGATGTCGGCGCCCTCTTCGATGTCGGCACGGATCTCGCGCATGGCCTCGTCGGCGTTGCCTGGATCCTGCTGATAACCGGTGCGGTCCCCGAACCTGGGTGCGCCTTCCGCCGCCTCGCGGAACGGTCCGTAGAAGGCGCTCGCGAACTTCGCCGCGTAGGCCATGATCGCGGTTTCGGCTTTCCCTGTGCCGTCGAGCGCGCTCCGGATCGCTGCGACCTGCCCGTCCATCATGCCGCTGGGACCGACCATGTCCGCTCCCGCCTCGGCCTGTGCCACGGCGATGCGGCGATATCGCTCGAGCGTTGCGTCGTTGTCGACCTCACCTCGTGCATCGAGCACGCCGCAGTGCCCATGATCGGTGTACTCATCGAGACAGAGGTCGCTGATCACGACCCCGTCGTCGCCGAACTCCTCGTGGAGCGCGGCGATCGCCCGCTGGCCGATGCCGTCGGGGTTCCAGGCCTGGGACCCTTCCGCGTCCTTGGTCGCGGGCACGCTGAAGAGCATGAAGGCTCGCACGCCCGTTTCGGCGGTGGTGACGGCTTCCTTGCGTAAGGACTCGAGCGAGTGCTGGAACTGCCCCGGCATCGAGGAGATCGCCAGCGGCTCCTCGATTCCCTCCTTGCAGAACAAGGGCATGATGAGGTCGTCGGCGTGGAGCCTCGTCTCGCGCACGAGAGCCCGCATCGCCGGTGTGCGTCGCAGCCGCCGGAACCGGTGCTCGGGGAAGCTCATGGGTTGAATCGTACCGGCGCCGACGATCGCACGCGCTACCGACCGAGGATGCGCCCCAGCGCTGCGGCGACGCCCTCGATCGTGTGCGGAGAGGCCACGCCATGCACGATCAGGCCGTGGGCCCGCGCTTCCTTCGCCGTCACCGGACCGATACACACCACCTTGGGCATGCCTTTCACGGCGGCGAGCGCCCCGACGAACCCGCGAACGGTCGAGGCGCTCGTGAACGTCACGGCGTCGACGACGCCAGAGCGGAGCGCATCGCGAGCTTCCTTCGGGAGCGTTCGGGGCATCCGGGTGCGGTACGCGTCGACGCGGGTCGGGGACCAACCCTTCGCGGCGAGCGCATCCTCGAGACCCGCGGGTGCGATGTCGGCTCGCGCGCAGAGCACCCGGCCAGAACCGCGAGGGAACGCTCGGGCCAGAGCGATGGTCGTGAAGGAAGCCGGCACGAGGTCGGGGCCGCGACGAGCCCAGGTGTTGAACGCTGCCGCGGTGCCATCGCCGATCGCAGCGACCTTCGTCTCTCCGAGCGTCCCTGGTCCGGGGAGGCGGGCGGCGAGCATGTCGACGGTGGCTCGGCTCGTCACGGTGAGCCATGCGAAGGCGTTCGCTTGGAGATCGCGGAGCGCCGTGGTCAGCGCTGGTGATCGCGCAGGCACGATCTCGATCGCAGGTGCGACGATCGTGCGGGCACCCATCTGCTCGAGGGCGCTCACGAGCGACGCCGACTGGTCGGCAGGTCGGGTGATCAGAACGGTTCGACCGTGGAGCGGAGGCCGGGTCAACCGGCGTCGACCTCGGCCAAGATGCGTTCCGCCCCGAGGTCGATCAGCTCTCTGGCTGCGGTCATGGCGGCGTCCTCGGGTGTTCCTCCCTCGGTCTCCACCCGGAGCACCGTCGTGCCGTCGGGCGTGGCGACGATAGCCGTGAGAGCAACGGCTTCGACGCCGACGACCGCGTGGGCTCCCAGGGGAAGCGCGCAACCGCCGCCGAGCCTCCACATGAGGGACCGCTCTGCGTCCAAGGCTCGATGACTCGGTGCATGATCGAGCGGCGCCACCGCCGCCATCGTGTCGTCATCGTCGTCACGCGTCTGCACGGCGAGGCAGCCTTGGCCGGGCGCAGGCACCATCATCGCGAGGGGCAGAGAACGTGCGTGCTCGGGCTCCAGACCGAGGCGGTGAAGTCCGGCGGCCGCCAACACCGCAGCGTCGACCTCGCCGTTCTCGAGCTTGCGCAGGCGGGTTTCCACGTTCCCCCTCAGGTGGACGACCTCGAGCCCTGGGAATCCGGCGAGGAGCTGGGCCCGGCGGCGGAGGCTCGATGTACCGATGAGCGCCCCCGACGGAAGCGACGCGGCCTCTCGGCTGATCAGCACGTCCGAAGGGTCCTCACGTTCGGGCACCGCCGCGATCGTGAAGCCCTCGTCGTCCTCCGCCGGAAGGTCCTTCGCGGAGTGCACCGCGATGTCGATGTCGCCTGCTTCGAGTGCGTCGAGGATCGTGTCGATCCACAGTCCCTTGAGTCCCTGCGGAGACGAATCCGCCGCCGCTCCCTCGTCGCCGGAAGTGCTCATGGGCACGATGTCGGCGAGCACGCCAGTTGCCTCGAGCCGGAGACGAACCTCCTCGGCTTGGGCGAGTGCGAGCGGGGAACGACGGGTGCCGATGCGCAGAACGCTCACGACGAGGCAACGTTACCTTCGCCTCGCCGCGACGTGTCGTCATCGGGCTGTGGGTCCTCGTCGTTGTCGTCGAGCCTCAGCAGCTCCGCGAGCAGACGAGCGTGCACCCCCTGGACGCCGGGCTCGGAGCGTTCCTTCAGGGCGACGATCGGGTCGTGCAGGAGCTTGGCAGTGATCCCCCGCGCGAGCCCCTCGACCGCCCGGCGCTCGTCGAGCGTGAGATCCGCGAGCCGCGAGGCGAAGCGCTGCATCTCTGCGCGCACTGCCTCTTCGCCGCGACGGCGTATCGCTCGTATCAATGGGGCCAGCTCGTCGCCGCGGCGCCGCACCACGTACCGATGCACCTCGTCCGCAACGATCTCGTGCGCTCTCGCGATGTCGTCGGCCGTCGCGGCGTCACGCTCGGCAAGACGTTGCCTGAGCGAGACGATGTCGATCACACGAGCGCCTTCAAGGCTGTCGGTGTCGGGCTCAACGTCGCGCGGCACCGCGAGGTCGAGCAGCACCAGTGGGCGTTGGTCGCGCGCGGCCAGCGCCTCGGCGACCGCCGAACGGCGGATGACGGTGCCAGCCGCCCCCGTCGCGCTCACCACGAGGTCCGCGCCCCGCATCGCCTCGGGCAGCTCGTCGAGCTCGCCGTGCTCGGCATCATTGCGATGGGCGAGCGCCCGCGCATGCTCGAGCGACCGGTTCAGGATGCGCACGGTGCCCGCACCGCGCCGGCGCAGATGCTTCACGGCGAGGGCGGCCATCGCGCCGGCGCCGACCACGACGACGCTTCGGCCATGCAGGCCGCCGATCGCTTCGTCGGCCAGGTCGGCGCCGAGAGACATGAAGGCGTCGGGTGCCGCGCCGAGCGAGGTTTCCTGACGGACCCGTCGTCCGGCTCGTGCTGCCGAGTGGAACAGCGCGGTGAGCGTTGTGGCTCCGGCACCTTCCGCCTCGGCCCGCCGTAGCGCCTCTCGCACCTGGGCGTAGATCTGCGTCTCACCGAGAACCATCGAGTCGAGGCCACCCGCGACGGCGAACAGATGATCGGCCGCATCGCGTTCCCAGTGGGAGTACAGGGGCTCTGCGAGCTCCTCGGCTGCGACCTCGCGCGTCTCGGTCAAGAGCCGCTTCAAGGCAAGAAAGCCCGCATGGTAGCTCCCGACCTCGCCGTAGATCTCGACGCGGTTGCAGGTCGACAGGATCACCGCACCGTCGACCCCGTCGAGATCGCTCGCGACCCGGTAGGCCTTGGCGAGGTCGTCATCGGTGAACGTGAGCCGCTCCAGCAGCTCGATCGGTGCGCGACGGAAGGAGACCCCGAGGGTGAGGATAGACATGGCGGGTAGGCCCGGAATCGTATCGCCGCACGTCGCGGCGTGTCTCTCTCGATCGGATCGCCCGTCAGTCGCCGAAGCGCATCGGGTCGAACGGGGCGGGGTCGAAGGGTGGCGTCTCGTCGGCGATCTGCGCGGCAACGAGCTCCGCGGTGCCCGCGCCGAGGATCACGCCTTCGGAACCGTGTCCGGTCGCCACGTGCAGCCCCTCTCGCACGGCTCCGACGAGCGGCCGCTCGTCGGGCGTCAGCGGTCGCAGCCCCCACCATGACGACTGCACCGCGGCGTCCGCGATCGCCGGCGCTAGCTCGATCGCCGCGCCGAGCAGGCGTTCGACGATCTGCTCCTCAGATGGCTCGGGGGTGAGCCAGATCTGCCGCGTCGATCCGATCACGATCGTGCGGCCGTCGCGATGCGGGTGCAGGAGCGATCCGACCTCGCTGCGGGGAGTGCCCTCGTCGATGACCTCGGTCGACGTGGGCCAGGTCGGGGTCGCTCCTACGCGGAGAGCAGCGTGAGGGCCCGGTGCCTCGACGAGGTGCGTGAGCAGGTGCGGTGTCGTGGGGGCGACGCGCACCAGCCACCCCCGGGCGCCGATGATCGGAAGGTGCACGCCCGCTTGCTCGAGCAACGGTGATGACCATGGGCCTGCAGCCACGATCGTGGTGGTGGCTTCGATCACGCCGCCGTCGGTCACGACGCCTCGGACCGTGTCGCGTGACCCGGCCAGCCCTCGGGCGTTCGTGTGGTGTTGGATCTCTGCGCCTCGCTCAGCGGCTGCGAGTGCGAGCGACACCGTGAGCGCGCCCGGATCGAGCCGATGCCCGGAGTGCACGAGCCACGCGCCGGCGACATTCCGCGTGAGCCCTGGCTCGTGATCACGGATGTCGGCCGGACCCGAGATGTCGTCGACAGCGAAACCGTGTCGCTCAGCGCGGGCGACGGCTTCCTCGGCGACCCGTACTTCCCGAGCGTTCATGGCGGCGAGCACGGTGCCGACGGGTTCGTCGTCGAGCCGAACATCGAGCGGAGCGTCGGGCGCGATCCGTCGGTACACCTCGAGACTTGCTCGGGCCATCGGCACGTTTGTGTCGTCGTCGGGAAACACCCACAAGCCCTGGTTGCGTCCGGATGCGTGCGCCGCGAGGTGGTCCCGCTCGATCAGCGTCACCGAGGCTCCCCGCGAGGCCAGCTCGTACGCGCACGCGGCACCGATGACGCCGCCTCCAACGATCACCACGTCGGGCATCGCGCGAAGCCTACCCGCGAGCCTATCGGCGACACGGCTAGACTCGATGGTGGAGACGTGCCTGAGAGGCCGAAAGGAGCCGCCTGCTAAGCGGTTAGGGGGCTAACACTCCCTCGTGAGTTCGAATCTCACCGTCTCCGCGCAAGTCGGACGGCTCTAGCAGTCGGTTCTCGGCGGCAGCGGATCGGGTGGGCGTGGCTCCTGCGTGAAATCGAAGTCATAGGAAAGATTCTTGGCTGCGCGATCACGCCCCGTGAGCCGGCCGAGTTGCCAGTTGTCCTCGATGAACCGCAACACGCTGGAGAACTCCCCGAGGTGATGGTCGATCTCTCCCTTCAGCGCGTAGGGCGAGATCACCAGCAGCGGCACCCGGATCCCGAACCCGAAGTCGTCCACTTGGGGTGGCGCCACATGGTCGTAGAAGCCGCCGTAGTCGTCCCAGGTGACGAAGATGGCGGTGCTCTTCCACATGGGACTCTTCATGATCGCGTTGATCACCTGCGTGGACCAGTTCTCACCCGCGCAGAAGCTGAACTGCGGGTGCTCGGAGATTTCGTACCGAGGTGAGATCCACGTGACGGGTGGCAACCGGTCCCTGTCGATGTCGGCGATCAGCCGGTCGACCGGCAAGATGTGCTCCTGCCATTGCCGCGTCTCTCTGATGTGGCCGATCGCTGCGTATGCCGACCATATGTAGCCGAGCTGATCGGGTTCGGCGGCGTAATACGCCCAGTCGATGCCGGCGTCGTTCAGAAGGTCGCCCTCGGTCTGGAACTCGAAGCACGGCCGTACATCCCGTTCCTTGCCCTCGCTGTCGACGACCGTCACGGTCTGGCCCTTGGGCGCGTCGCATCCGAACGTGTTGCTGGAGCGGAAGGCTCCGTGCCTTCGGGGGTTGTCGTGTGCGCCTCCCGACTGCGCCGCGATGGTGTAGAGGTGATTCGGGAACGACGGACCCTGCGCCGACGAGAAGAAGCGATCCGCGAGCACGAATCGTTGAGCCCAATGCCAGTAGTTGGGGAGCTGCGAGCGACGGAGCTGCGTGTACGCCCACCGATCGGTGGTGGCGTCCTGGTTGAACCCGTCCATCTCCCCGTGGTTCCACGCCATGCGGGAGCAGAGGTAGCAATGCGCGATGTCCTCGGAGCCGATGCTCCCGTCTGTGCCGAGGGTGAGCGGGCGCCTGACGCCGTCGTCGAGGCCGAACGAGACGCCATCGGCACCGGGGAACGTGCCGAAGAGGTTGTCGAAGGTCCGGTTCTCCTTGACGAGGAATACGACGTGCTTGATCGGCCACAGGGTGCCAGAGCGGTTGTCGGGTCGGCCGGAAGGAGACGGTGAGGGAGCGACGGGCACGCTCGAGGATGAAGGCGTGATTGTCGCAGAGTCGCTCGAGCGGGAAGGGTCATCGCAGCTCGCGGCGAGCACCACGAGGGCGAGGACCGCCACGACACCACGCAGACGGAGATCCCCATGTGCCTTCACCATGCGTGAGAGGTGACGCGGTCGAGACCTTCAAGGTTCCCTCGGTCAGCTCGCGAGCGCGTCCTTCGCCTTCGGCACCGTCTGGTCGGCCTTGACCCGATACCACGCCTGCTGCATGTGGCCCCATTCGTCGATCAGGAACGACGATCGGGTGATGCCGATGTAGGTCTTGCCGTAGAGCTTCTTCTCGCCCCAGGTGCCCCAGGCTTCGGCGACCGCGTGGTCGGTGTCGGCGAGGAGCGGGAACCCGAGTGAGAACTTCCGGTCGAACGCGAGCTGCTTCTCCGGCTCGTCCGGGGAGATGCCCACGACATCGACCCCGAGGTCGGTGAGTTCCTGGCGGTGGTCGCGCACATCGCATGACTGCGTGGTGCACCCCGGCGTGTCGGCCTCCGGATAGAAGTACACAAGCAGTTTCTTCCCACGGAAGTCCTCGAGTCGCACGGTCTCGCCGTGCTGGTCGGAGAGGGCGAACGGGGGTGCGGTGTCTCCTGCCTCGAGTCTCGCCATGAGCGCAAGACTGGCACGGGTGGGCTCGTACCGTCAGCAGCTCTCACGGTCCGGTCCCGGCGCCAAACGAGGGTCGTCTCTTAGCCGGACTCCGGCGGTCTGTCTCGTTAGGGTGGGTGCCTTGAAACTGGAAGCGGTACTCGGGATGGTGTCGGCGCTTGTTGCGATCGCCGGCCTCATCCTGCTCGCGTCGGGTCCCGACAAGCAGAACGACGACGACTCCCCGCGACCGGGGTGGTTGATCGGCCTGATCTTGATCGGGCTCGCCTTCTTCTGGTTCGGCGTAGCGGGAGTTCTCGACTAGCGAGCCCGAACCGTGGCCGCCCAGGCGACGTCCGGTCCCCTGGTTGAAGGCGACGGGTCTTGGCCTACCTTCGGACGGGAATTTTCGAGGATCCCGGCGCCTACGAAGCGGGAGGTCAACGCGATGAAGGCGGCATCCCGAAGGGAAGACGGATCAAGGTCGAGGTCGAGGACGCGCTAGGGTAGATGGCACCGTCAGCCAAGGAGGCGAACCGTGCCAGCGAACGAGACCAAGGCTAAGAAGACTGCTGCCAAGAAGGCCACGGCCAAGAAGGCCACGGCCAAGAAGGCCACGGCCAAGAAGGCCACGGCCAAGAAGGCCACGAAAGCGAAGGCGACGACCGCCGCGATGCGAGCTCGCGCAGGCGACGTCATCGTCATCGACTCCCCTCAGGTCGGCTCGCCGCCTCGGGAAGGCGAGGTCCTGAAGGTCATCCACGGCGAGATCAGCGTGAGTTATCGAGTCAAGTGGGCAGACGGGCATGAGACCCTCATCTCGCCTGTTGCAGGTGCCGCCCGCATCGTCAGAGCCTAGGGCTGTTCGACTCGACGGAGATCACACGGCGGTCGAGAAATGGCCCACTGGTAAGCTCCCAACTCTGCGCCCCTAGCTCAGTCCGGATAGAGCGTCTGACTACGGATGTGAAACCCTTCGTCAGTGGAGTTTTAAGGCGACGGACACCGACCACACAAGTCTGAGCTCGGTGGCTCGCCAATGGAGGTTCATTTCGCGATGGGGTCGACATGGTGCTGGCCGAAGCGGTCGAAGGCCAACGCTCGCGGTGGGGGTGAGGCACGAGGGCTTGGCATCAAGCAGATGTTGCGGCGGGCCCTGCCCTAAAGGAAGGCGGAAAGCAGCACAGAGGCCACGAGGGCCACGACCAACGCGATGACGACCCACCGGATGACTCGTTCGTTCACCACCGAAGCATGACCCGGGTCGTGCACGAAGTCGAACTGGAACGGTCAGTGGAACCGTCCGCCATGACCGCGAAGCCGCAGGTCAGGTGGACAGCAGCGTACGGGCGGGTGCCGAAACGGGTGCCAAATGCGCCCGCCCCTACGTCTTGACTACGTTCGTGGGGGTGGTCAGCACTAGGAACGCGATGACTGCCACGATAAGGATGGCGAGCACGATGAGAACGCGTTTCGTCGTCCTCGACATCGACCGCCCCCTTCGCTCTTCGTCGGGCGAAGCATGTCGGGCCCCCCTAAGCCTCGTCGTCGCGTCTGCCGTACTGCGTCAGCGACCACGCTCCGCCCGACAGGAGGATGAACACCACGCCGAGGGTCGACCGTCCGGTGATGAACATAATCACGGCGACGACACCAAGCACAATCCCCGCGATGCTCAGCTGTCTAACGGTCATGAGGGCACGTTGTCATCTACTTCGAAGTGTGCTGACGTGACCGTCACCTGTCAACATGGCGAGCTACTCGCCTGCTGCGCGTGCTGGGTCGCCGATTCACCGACCTGCTTCAGATGGTCAAGACGCCGAATCTCAACGAGCTCAGCGTCGTTCTGCTGCCTGCGTGTTTCGCCCATCGGGGCGGTGTCGCCCCCGTCGCTTGGCGGCGCAACTTGAGACCGCGAAGCGGCACCTGACCATAAGTCACATCTGGTTTGCCGTCTGCCTGGGCGTGCCTAGGGTCGAAGTAACTGCGAAGTGACTAGCGCAAGTCCTAGAGATGATGAGGCTGATGACGAGATCGCCCTATCGACCTTGAACTGCTGAGTTCCATCGGCGCATCATCGTAAACGGTCGTCTTCTATATGAGTCAACAGCTGTGTGCCGGAGGCGCCGGGTGGGAACCAGGACCCCACGTTCTTGGGGTGAGGGACGTGAGGGACGTACGCCTACAGCTCCCGAGACGTGGCGCGGCTACAGCCCGTCGTTCGAAACGGACCTCTACTCGCTAGGCTGTTTGGTTGTCGAAGCTGTTCAATGGCGCCCCGCCGTTCCCGGGGGTCCTGTGGCAGAGGCTTCCCGGCGGCTACGAGAATGTGACCGACCGCAAGAAGCGGTCAAGTTGCTCAGTTTGCTCCTCGTAGGTTTCCGAGAGTGCTCCCACTGAAAGCAGGTAGGTCCTGCCCTCATGTATGAGTATCAGCAACCGTATCGTCTGTGCGACCTTCGTACCATCGGCGAGCTCGCCCCCGACGTCATACACCAGCTCGAAAGCAGGCTCTCCATCGACAGTAGCCGGCGAGAAGGCACGCTCGCGGTAGCCAGCGTAGTCGGCATTTCCGCGGCGGAAGAACTCAGCCGCCTCTTCCGCGGAACTCCACGGCATCGAAGCCTTGGCCACAGCGACTGCAAGACTCACCTCTGAAGGCTTGTACTCGGCTCCCAGGGCGAACAGCGCAGCTCCACCCCCAAGCGAGGGCCTGCCGTCACCCAAACATGACCACGAATATGTCGTCGGGCGCGAGAGTCGTGCCCCCCGGGTCCATGTCGCTCCCATCGAACTCCTGGAACGAAAAGTTGCTCGGATAGTTCACTGCGAAGTCGCCGTCGGGGGATTCGATAGCGCCCCCAGTCCGAACTGAGCCCTTCGCTAACTTGGGGGGTGCATCCCGCAAGGACAGCGCAAGTCAGAAGCAGAGGGAGCCGGAGAAAGCTGCACCAACGTGAAAGGCTCGTAGACATCATCAAGGCATCGGACCGGGGAGGCGAGGGCCTTAGTGGTGGCATTCCGAGCGACCGACCCATTGAAGGCATAAGTCTGCTGAGGGTCTATTCACAGCCGGAACCGTCGTCGTCTGCGTCGAGGCCGTAAGGGTCTGACCCCGTGACGGTCACCGTTCCGTAGACGTACTCCGGCCCATCCCCAGAGCCGCCCGCGCAGTCATAGTCCGAGGCGAGAGGGAGACACGGTGTGTACCCCGAGGTGCAGGTGTCGATTGGCGGCTCAGGCGGCGGCTGCGGAGCAGCCTTGGCAACGCTGAGGTTGATGCTGCGACCAGGTCGGACTGCAGCCCGAGCTGCGGGACTCTGCGAGAGGACGGTGTCCTTCGCCGCTTCTGAAGCTACACGGCGTACCTCGACCCCGAAGCCCGCGCCTTGCAAGGCGTTGCGTGCCGCCGTGAGGCTGAGCCCGACGACGTTGGGAACTCGCGGGAGTGGTCGTGCAATCGTCAGTTCCACGACACCACCAGCCGAAAGCTCCCCGCCAGTTGCGGGTCGTTGAGCGAGCACCGTCCCGGTGGGCTTGGTGGAAAACCGTCGATGCAGCACATCGACGTCCACGTCAAGACGGCTGAGTATCCGCTGCGCCTTCTCGACTTTCATTCCCGTGACACGGGGCATGCGGACCGTGTCCGAGTCTGGCGAGGAGGCCTGCGTGGGGCCATCGCCGGGTGGTGGCTCGTTCCCTGAGGCCGAGGCAACGAGGGCCACGATGAGCAGAGCGATTGCCCAGAACCACCACCGTTTCCAAATGGCCGTCTTGCCTGTGCTAGGGGTAGGGCGAGTGGACGTTGGTGGTGGCGGAACGGGAGGAGCAAGTTGGCCGGCCATTCTGAGGCCTCCTGACGAATCTGCTTTGAGCATCGGCCACGCCCTATGCAGTCTTGACTTCGAACGGGTACCAGTTCGACGTTCTCCTTTTCGTCGAAAGGCTCCGCATGCTCGGGGTCCGGCTTCAAGCACCTGGGTCGTCCGCCCGATACCCCTTTCATGGCGGACTCGCCGGCCAAGAGACAGCCTCGCGGAGAAACACGGCATACGGCTTCAGCACCGGCTCCAACCGCGCCCGCAATACCGCTGCGGACCCCGCATTCTTTGTCGGTCCCCAAGGGCGTCGCCCGCAACCCGGGAACCTACCGGCCGCACGTCTCCGAAGGCGAAGCCTTGGGCGCCGACGAACGCGACTCCTACCGCGCTAGAGCGATTCGAGCGCCAGACAGCCATCCCGGTGCTCGTGCTGTCGATAGCGATGATTCCGCTACTCGCCGCTCCGAGGTTTCTCCACCTCACCGCGTCGCAGGAAGCGGCGCTTCATGCGCTCGACTGGTTCATCTGGTCTCTCTTCGTGGTCGAGTACGTCGTCCGGCTTGTGCTCGCGCCAGAGCGTTGGAACTTCATACGGACGCACCCGATTGACCTGCTGCTCGTCCTTGTACCGGTCTTCCGCCCACTGCGAGTGTTGCGGGTGTTCCGTGCACTTCGCGTTGTCATCGTTCTTCTCCGCGTACTAGGTGCCATGCGGGAGGTGCTGACTCGGCACAAGTTGCACTACGCGCTAGCGATTGGCCTTGTTGCGGTGTTCGGCGGTGCGGGCATTGTGTTCGAAGCAGAGCGCGGCACCGAGGATGCAAGCATCCTTTCGTTTCCGGATGCGCTCTGGTGGGCAGCGACAACGGTCACCACGGTCGGATACGGGGACATGACCCCGACCACTCCCATCGGACGAGGCGTTGCTGTCGTGTTGATGGTGCTCGGCATCGGGTTGTTCGGTCTACTCGCCGGAGCTCTCGCTTCTTACTTCGTGAGCAAGGACGAGACCGACGCTTCGACAACATCGATGGTGGACGAACGGCTGGCACGCATCGAGCGGGCTCTCGGAATAGAGGACGACTGACTCAATGAGGCTGTCCTTCCGCAGGTCGAAGGTGCTCGGCCCGCTTCGCGTCTCGGTGGGCAGGCGGAGCGCCAGCTTGAAACTCGGACCGGCATCCGTGAACACGAGAAGAGAAGTGCATGGGAGCGCGAGCCTCGGCGGCGGGCGATATGCAAGGAGAACTCGGAACGTTCCCCCGGCGCGGGGAGAGGTTGAAGCTGGAGGAAGAGGCGGTGCGCGCGAGGTTCCAGTCCTATCGCTGCGGCGAACACGACCGACGGTTGGAGCTGACGCGGGAGGGGAAGACGCATGAGGTTTCACGGTTCGTCAGCGCGGGGGAACTGCGCGGCTGGCCGGGCACCTATCACCACGTAGCCTTCTGCCATGGCGCGCCGCCGTTGGCCGGGTTGGCTCCTCCTGGGGGTCGCGTTTGTCGTCGGTGGGCTCGCCTGGTTCACGGCATGGGGCACGTTCCAGCCCGGCTTCGGATTCGAAACCTTAACCGTGCCGGCGGCGGTGGTCGGGACCGTCGCCGTATGCACCCTCGCCATCGCCGCCGTGCTTCTGGGCCGCCCACTGGTCCTCGGCCTTATCTGCATCGGGGCAGCTGCGCTCTTCGCCGTCGTCGCGTATCGGCTGTCACAAGACATTCCAGGTGCGCCAGGCACAGCCCCCGGCTTCGCCGAGCTGTATCGGTCCCGGCTTCAGGCACTCTGGCTCGCCGCGTTCAATGCCGTATCACTCGCAGTGGTAGGTGGCCTTTGCTTGTGGCCGCGCCGCGGCGGCAGAGCGGCAGGGACCACGGGTGTGAGTCGCCGCCCGGGATGAGCTAAAGCGCATACGCTCAAAGCAAGGCGACCGCGAGCGCCAACCTTTCGTCAGTCACGGCGGCATAGCGCATCGTGGTTGCGATGTCGGAGTGACCCATCAGACGCTGGACCTCGTGCACGGGCACTCCCCGCTGAAGCAGGTGCGTGCAGAACGTCGCCCGGAACTTGTGCGGGTGCACCCGGATGTCCGCCCCCCGTGAGAGGACCCGGCACCAGTCCTGGACGGTGTGAGCCCTCACCCCGACGAGGTTGTTCACCCGGCCCGCCGGGAGCGAGCGCAGCTCCATGACGGCCGACCGGCTGCGCGGGCTCAGTGGGATGGCGCGCTCGATGCGCGCCCCCGACCGCGCACTCCGCTTCGTCTGGCGGAGCAGGACGTGGGTTGTGGTGACGTCCTCCAGGGCGATGCCCGTCGCCTCGGACACCCGTGCCCCCGTCGCGTACAACAGCTCCAGCACCGGCGCCGCGCGGCAGTGGATGATGCGCGCCGCCTGCAGCACCCGGTGCAGCTGTAGCTCGGTGAAGGCATCCGGAATCTTTCGGGTCACCGGAACCGGCGCGAGCTTCAGGGTCACCCCCAGCTCCGTGCGGTACCACCACACCAGGGCGGCTCGCGCATTCCGTCTCGCGTGGTCGGATGTGAGCGTCTTGAGCCAGGTCTCCGGGTCCGGCTGCCCGTTCGCCTGCCAGCGCCTCACGTAGAACCGGTACTCCCTCTCCGTCCTTTGTGCGAGCATGCGGCCTCCTCATATGCTCGGCGTCAGATGCTTCTCGCCGGTGGGGCCGGTGGTAACCTCGCAGGTCCCGCGCCCCTAGCTCAGTCCGGATAGAGCGTCTGACTACGGATCAGAAGGTCGGGGGTTCGAATCCCTCGGGGCGCGCTACCAGGGGAAACGCTCGAGAGGGTCGTCGCACATCGCTCTCACAGCAGCCTGGAGGAACAGAACAAGCGGTTCTCAGTCGTCGGCGTCTGCAAGGGCCACAGGACGCCCGCTGAGCCCTCGAACACGTGTTCGAGTAGTGGCGGGACCGGGGAACCGGCAGAGGGCCTGAGGTGACCGTAAACGTCTTCTGGTCAGTGGGCGGCAGGCCCGTCCCGCTCATGTGGTCGGACGCTCCGATGTCTGCACCAGGTGGATTCGGGAACCTCGGCGAGGTCTTCGCTGCGTACGAGGATTGGCCCAGGTGGTCTTCTCGATCGGTCGGGACAGGGACCGACGGCGAGATCTTGTACGTCGGCGAGAACAGATCTCAGCGCCGGTGAGGAGGTCGTCAGCCTCTTGCGACCTCAGCCCGCCTTCTCGTTCAGCGCATGTTCAGGAACGACGTGGCACGCTGAGCGCGAACGGGCACTCGGGGCGAGTTTCATGGCAACGAAGCCCCCGAAATAGGCCGAACGACGTAGCCCAGACGGGTTGCGCTGTCGTGATGTCTGGGCGTAGATTTCGTTCATGAGCGTGCCCATCATCTTGGGAAGACCTAATCCGAATGGCGCGCTTGCCGCCGGCCGGAGGCCGCAGTCATCATCCCGATGGACAGGCGCACCCTGGCTCGACGGTGATCGGGTAGGTCGAGACGCCTTTCCGCATCTGCTTCCTTTGGCTAGCGGGAAGATGCAATGAGTGGGAGAGCCTCCTCTCGGCTCCGATGCCTAGCGGCTGCGTCGATCTTCGCGTTCTTGGCGTCCGCTTGTGCCGCTGGGACGACGGAGGACGAGTCCGGTATTGACGCGGTCGGAAGCGAAACTCCCGCGGTCATGCCGACGGAGACACCCTCCTCGACAATCAGCGCGGATGACTATGACACCGCGACCTTCGACAACCCCTCCGCTGTCGACAATCAGTGGTTCCCTCTCACTCCTGGCACGCGGTGGGTGTGGGAAGGACGCGCTCTCGACGATGGCGAGTGGATCCGCCGCAAGGTGGTCTTCACTGTCACGGATCTCACTAAGGTCATCGATGGCGTGGAGACGGTCGTGACCTGGGATCTCGACTACAACGAGGACCAATTGGAAGAATCGGAAATCGCTCTCTTCGCACAAGACAACGCCGGGAACGTCTGGCACATGGGCGAGTACCCCGAGGAGTACGAGAACGGGGAAATCGCGAAGACGCCTGCGTGGATCCATGGATTCGAGGACGCCAGGGCGGGAATCATCATGCGGGCGAACCCACAGCTTGGGAGCTCGGGTTACGCGCAGGGGTGGGGACCGAAGATCCATTGGAACGATCGAGGCAAGACCTACGCCGTCGGTGAGAATGCCTGCACACCGTTCGGTTGCTTCGATGACGTCTTGGTGATCCGTGAGTTCAACCGTGACGAGCCCGGCGCCTATCAACTTAAGTACTACGCGCCCGGTGTCGGTGGTGTCCGGGTGGGATGGCTCGGTCCGAACGAAGACGAGCACGAGACCTTGAGGCTCGTCGAGTACCGGCTGCTCACCTCGGAAGAACTCTCCACGGTTAGGGAATCGGTTCTCGCGCAGGACCAGCGGGGATATGAGTATGCAGAGGATTCCTACGGGCTCACCGCCAAAGCTGAGTAGCGTCCTTCTCCACAGGTGGTGTGGTGTCGAAGCCCCGGTCTTGGAGCAGGTCCGGGACGATCAATTCGCCCGGCCCACTATTCAGCCTGAAATTGGGCTGGCTCGCTATCATTCAGAGGGGTCTCGGACAGCGAATCAGTAGCAGGAGGAGGTATCCATGGATGCCAAGACGAGAGTCCTGATCGCTGTGGGAGCAGCCGTCGTGGTTGCTGGAGCCGCGGCGACCGTGAGCTTGGCGACCGGCGGTGATGACTCGCCGCTGACCGGGAACGAACTCGACCGGGCAACGGCGGCTGCCCTGACGCACACGGGTGAGGGCAGGGTCGTGGAGAGCGAGGCGGGGGAGGACGGAAACGCAGCCTACGAAGTCGGGGTCCTGCTCGACGACGGGAGCGTAGTCGAAGTGCACCTCGACGAGAACTTCGTGGTGATCGGTAGCGAGGCCGATGCGGAGTCGGGCGGCGAGTCAGGCGAGTCGGGGAAGAGCCAGGACGGCGACCTTCGGGACCAATAGAATCCTGGAGGAAGTCGTCGAAGGGCGTCAAGGGTCTCACTATCACCTGCCTCGAACCCAGTGGTCGAGTCGCGACTTCGGCCGTCGCCATCGATGACACTCACGCAGAACCAGGCCACTCACTCCATTGTTAGGGCAGGGGCCCCGACGCGGTCAACGCTCACGGCTACGACCCGTACCCTCAGGATTGCGAGCGAGACGGGTCTGGCCGAGAGGCCACCTCAAGTAGACGTTCGGCCGATGCCTTAGGCCCCCCATATGCCCTACGGTCAGGGGATGCAGTCCTCCACATCCGAGTGGCCCGGGCTACCTGGGCTCCCCGCTCGGACCCCCTGCGACCTATGTGAGCACCCGGAGTTTGTTCACGGCGACTCCGAGACTCGCAAGTGCCTCTACACCGAGTGCGATTGCATCAGGTTTGCACCAGCCGCTGTCGAGTAGATGGACCCGGGCCGGGCAGCCGCGCTACGAGTCTGAGGGACCCAAGGCGAGGCGACCACGGCGTCCACGCCGAGGCACGCATGCCTTCCTCCCCGCTACTCCGGTGGCACAGCCTCGTGTACTTCGACGCATCCGCACACAAGTCGCCCCGAGGCGTCGGGGCGTTGGGCTAGCCTCGGCCATGCTCCCGATCCTGGTCCAGCACCTTCCACGCGATCGGGAGCGGATGGGACTGCGACCCGTGCAGATGGCAGGTCGGCTGGGGTTGACCCTCACCGAGTACCGGGCGCTCGAAACGGGCGAGCTGCACATCGACTACGACCTCTACCTCAGGATCACCGACCTGTGTGGGTGGCCGCGCTGACGAGGACCTACACGGCGGTGTCGGAGGTGCTGGGGGACGAGGCGCGTATCGCTGGCTAGACGGACCGGTGGCTGGCAACGCCGAGCCGCTGGCACGTTCGATATCGCGGACCGTCGGGAGCCGTTCGAATCTCGCCGGACGGACGGACGGACGGACCGCCCGTCCGGGCTTCCCCCTATGGGCAGCCCGCGCCGACGCAGTCGTTGGGCGTGTTCCCGGTCACGGTCGACGAGATCAAGGTCAGCGACCCGACGGAGTTGAAGATTCCCCCGCCGTTCCCCGCGGCGTTCCCGGTCACGGTCGTCAGGTTGAGCGTGAGGTCCCCGCCGTTGATCTCAAATCCGCCGCCAAGGTCTGTGGCCGTGTTCCCGCTCACCTCGGACTTGAACACCGTGACGGTCCCGTCGACGTGGATCCCACCGGCCTTAACGGCGCTGTTCCCGCTCACGGTCGATCTGTTGATCGTGAGGGTGCTGAAGTGGGAGTTGAAGATGCCGCCGGCCTCGCCCGCACCTCCCGTCGCGTTCCCGCTCACGGCCGATCTGTTGATCGTGAGGGTGCCGTTGTTGGAGATGCCGCCGCCGAGAAAGCCCGCCGTGTTCCCGCTAACGGTCGATTCATTGAGCGTGAGGGTGCCGTTGTTGGAGATGCCGCCACCGACTCCTCCCGCGTTTCCGTTCGTGATCGTGAGCTCCACCACCTTGGCCGTCACGCCCGAGAAGACGAGCAGGACCGTGCCAGCGTCGTTGCCATCCAGGGTTGGTGGGCCGAGGGCCGCCGATTCCTCGCCGATCAGGCGGAGGTCCTTGTTCAGGTCGTAGTTCCCGACGCAGGTGCCCCGGATCTTGAGGCGATTCTCGGAGGCGGCCTCGGCGATCGCGTCGGTGAGAGCCTCCCCGCCCCCCGCGTACTTCTGCCCGGTCGCAGTGTTCTTGACCTTGCATGTCACGACGGCGTTCGAGACCGATGCGGTCGCCACGACCAGCGCACCGACCAAAGCGATCGTCGCGATGATCGAACCGATCCGTGTGCGCCTTGGCCCGTGAGTCGATCGTCGTGCCATGAGCCTTCTCCCCTCTGCGGCACGTGAACGGCCGCGAACGCGGGTCGCTGGGCACGAAGTCGTTCAGGGCAAACCTGCGCTCCCGACAACGATCGACCGACCGAACCGACCCTTACACGTCCCCGTAGGAGCCAGCAACCCTCATCTGCCGGACCGATGCTACGTTCAGAACTCTGCCGCAAGTGTTCTTTGCGCGGCTCAGGTAACGCCCAGACATATTCGCGAACACTGTGGCACCACGGCGTGCTGTTCCTCGATGAGCTCACGGAGTTCCGGCGCGATGCGATTGAAGGCCTTCGCCAGCCGCTCGAAGACGGAGGCGTCGTGGTGACCCGGGCCGTCGGTTCGGTCGAGTTTCCGGCCCGGTTCACGCTGGTCGCCGCCGCGAACCCGTGCCCGTGCGGGTTCGAGGGCGACCCGGGTCGGCACGTCCACATACAACAACAGCCGAGCGCTCGACGAAGCGACGGGCCAACCAGACTCAGGGCCGTATGACGGTTGGTGGACGGCTAGGGGAACGTGGTGGTGGCAACGACGAACGAGGCATAGCTAACCCTCCCCGCCCCGAGAAGGAAGGGCCCGGCCGGGGACCGCCCGGAGCTTGCGCTTCCGTCAGCAGGGGAGTAGACCTTTGGAAGGCGCCTCGGGGCCTTCCGGCATCCGGCTGCTTGGTCCTGTCCCGCCCCGCGTGCCCGCGGAGGAGGGAACGATGGACCGACCTGACGTAGACCCCGATCCCCGAATCGGGAGGCCGCAAGTCGCGGAAGGCTCCGAGACCCACAGCAAAGCCGTGATCAGCCGAAGAACTGCGATCGGCGGGGCGATCGGCGGGGGGTTGATCACGCTGCTTGCACCGCAACTGTCGATGGCCGACGAAGGGGGTAGGGAGCCTGCTTCCCTCGTTCTGCTACTGAGAGGTCTGTATCAGCCTGTGGTCGATGGCCCCGATCTCGGTCTGTCCACGGTGGATCTGAGTGATGGTTCCTACTTCACAACGAAGCTCTACCCGGTCAGCGGAGTTCCGGGCCACAGGAACGTGCTCGAGGCGATAGGCGACTTCTACACGCAGTTCGAGGGCAACCTTTGTGCCTACGACCTCCCCAGAGGCGCGATCGCGATGAAATTCACGCCGAGGTCGAATACCGTTTCAGTTCCCGATGGGGCAGGTGGGTCGTATCTGCAAGGAACCTACGAACTGAACATCCCCGAGGCGAAAGGCCGTTATCGATCATTCGTGGGAGGTCACAACCGCATGGTCGACAGCCTGCACTTTCTCAAGTCCGGTGCCGTAGATGAGTTCTGCGTCTGTCTCATATCCCGTCAGGATTCCTCGGACGACTGACACAGGGAAGGAGTTGCGCCGCGTAGTAGCGCAGTGACAACGTGGTGGTGCTCGCGGGCACCGTCTCGGCGGAACCGGTCCAGCGCCGGATGCCGTCGGGCGATGAAGTCACCTAGCTCCGGCTCTCCGTTCCGGAGGCGGGCAGACGCCTCCTCCCTCTCCCGATCGCGGCCTGGCACGCCAGAGTGACAGATCAATCATGTCCCTGGTATCGGCTGAGAGAGCGCGGGAAGGTTGAGCGCATAACTATGGGGTAATCGCTCGGCCACGACCTGCAAACATGCAGGTCAGTACAGCGCTTTGGGCGGGATACCTACGGATCAGAAGGTCGGGGGTTCGAATCCCTCGGGGCGCGCCAGCCGCATCCCCTAAGCTCGGCGGGTGAGTCAGCTCGCACGTCTCGGCGTCGTTCGACCGCTCGCAATCCGCGACTTCCGCTTGCTGTGGATCGGCATGACGGTCTCGATGGTCGGCGACGGCATCTACGTCGTGGCGATGGCGCTGCAGGTGTTCGAGATCACGAAGGGCCCGAGCGCGCTGGCCATGGTGGGGCTTGCCTGGAGCGCGCCGCAGGTGGTGTTGATGCTCGCGAGCGGGGCATTGTCCGACCGGTTGGACCGGCGCCGGCTGATGATCGCGGGGGACCTGATCCGACTCGGAACCATCACCGCGATCGGCCTCTTGTCGATCGCCGATGAGCTCACGATGCCGTTGTTGCTTGGGCTCGTCGTCGTGTTCGGAGCGGGCCAGGCGATCTTCCAGCCGGCGTTCTCGTCGATCCTTCCGACGATCGTGCCCGAAGACCTGCTCGTCGAAGCGAACTCGCTCGCCCAGATCGTTCGCCCGGCCTCGATGCTGTTCCTCGGGCCGCTCATCGGGGGTGTGCTGAGTGGACTCATCGGTGTGGGCGGTGCCTTCCTCGTCGACGGCTGCACGTTCGCGTGGTCGGCCGTGATGATCTTCTTGATCCGCACCCGCCACGTCTCGAACGCCGACACGTCGTCGAGCCTGTGGGCGGAGATCGTCGAGGGCATCCGGTACGTGCGCGGCCAGACCTGGATCTGGACCGCGCTCGTCGCTGCCACCGTCAGCCTGCTGTGCGTGTGGGGTCCGTGGGAGGTTCTGGTTCCCTACGTCGTGACCAACGACCTCGGCGGCGACGGGTTCGCACTCGGGCTGGTTTTCGGCGCGGGAGGCCTCGGCTCCGTCATTGTCGGGATGCTGATGGGCCAGCGGGGCACGCTGCCTCGCCGTCCGCTCACCATCATGTACGTGGCATGGGCGATCGGCATGCTCATGACGGCGGGCTTCGGGCTCGCGACCGCCATCTGGCAGGCGATGGTGTTCGGTTTCGTCGCCGAGGGCTCGATCGCGATGCTGATCGTGCTCTGGTTCACGATGCTGCAGCGACTCGTGCCCAGGCATCTGCTCGGGCGAGTGATCAGCCTCGACTGGATGATCTCGATCGCGGGTGTGCCACTCTCGTTCGCGATCGTCGGTCCGCTCGCCGATGCGTTCGGCGCAGATGCAACCCTCGTCGGCTCGGGCGTTGCGGGCGCGGCGATCACGATCGCGTTCATGTTCGTGAGCGGGGCGCGTGATCCGGAGCGCGACGGGCGATTGGCGGAGCCGATCGTCGAACGTTCACCGGCCTCGGCGTAAACTGGCGCGCATGGAGTACACCCACGTCGGACGGCTCGGCCTCGTCGTCTCCCGCCTCTGCCTCGGCACCATGAACTTCGGACCGCACGCATCGGAGCCCGACTCGCACACGATCATGGACGCTGCGATCGCCAACGGCATCAATTTCTTCGACACCGCCAACGTCTACGGACGCCACCTCGGTGTCGGCGCGACCGAGGAGATCATCGGCCGCTGGATCGCCAAGGGCAGCGGCCGTCGCGACAAGGTCGTGCTTGCGACGAAGGTGTACGGCACGATGGGTGACTGGCCGAACGAAGGCCGCCTGTCGAAGCTCGCGATCGTGCGCCAGTGCGAGGAGTCGCTGCGGCGACTCGGCACCGATCGCATCGACCTCTATCAGATGCACCACATCGACCGGAACGCGTGGTGGGACGAGATCTGGGAGGCGATGGAGCAGCTCAAGCGCACAGGCAAGATCCTCTACGTCGGCTCGTCGAACTTCGCGGGCTGGCACATCGCGCGAGGCAACGAGATCGCCCGCGACCGCGGTTCGCTCGGCCTCGCGACCGAGCAGTCGCTCTACAACCTCACCGCTCGTACCCTCGAGCTCGAGGTGATCCCGGCGGTGCAGGAGTACGGCATGGGCCTGATCCCGTGGAGCCCACTGTCGGGCGGGCTGCTCGCCGGCGCTCTCAAGAAGGTCGAGGAGGGTCGGCGAGGCACCGAGTACATGCGCGGCGAGATCGAGGCGAACCGACTCGAAGCTCGAGCCGTGGGAAGCCCTCTGCGCCGACCTCGGCGAGGACCCCGCGCACGTCGCGCTCGCGTGGCTGCTGCACCAGCCGGCCGTCACCGCCCCGATCATCGGCCCGCGCACCGAGGAGCAGTTGCTGCACGCGATGCACGCGCTCGACATCAAGCTCGACGCCGACGTGCTCGCGAAGCTCGACGAGATCTTCCCGGGCCCCGGCGGTCCGGCGCCCGAAGCCTACGCCTGGTAGGCGGGCGGCCGTGGCTCCGCGCGCGCCAGCAAGCACGTCCTCGGTCTCGGCGTCGAGCGGCACGTCGTGCTTGAGGCGCAGGTACAGGTCGCGCAGGAACCATACGAGCACGATCACGAGGATCGGATGTCCGATCGCCAGGTCGACGTGCATCCATTCGGGAAGGCGGAAGTTCTCGGTCGTGAGCTGCGCCGTGACGAGCGCGATGAACGAGAGCTCCAGCGTGCGACGAGGCACGCGCGGCAGCGCCCATGCCACCGGCAGCATCCACGCGAAGTACCACGGGAACAGCGTGGGCGAGAACAGCATCATGAGCAGGAACGACCACCCCCACGCGGCGGCCAGGAACGAGACCGACCCCTCGCTCGGCGTGACGCATGACCTGGCGCATGATCGTGAACAGGCCTGCCGCGAGCGCAGCGAACATGCCGAGACGGGCGAGCACGATGCCCGCTGATGCCGCCGAAGTCGCCGGCGATCACGGTGCCCGCGGCCTCGAAGCATCCGCTCGACCAGCGCCGGGCGGCGCGATCCACGAGCCGTGCTGCATCAGCTCCATCATGCCGAGGGTGGGGTTCGATCGCTGCATGAACGGCACGACGGCGATGAACGCGATGCCCATGGCGGTGCCGATGTGCGCTGCCGGCGACCCGCCAACGTCGCGACGGTTCTGCGCGGGTGACGACGTAGGCGATCAAGCAGGGCGAGCGGCACGGCCGCAGAGATCTTCACCAAGGCGCCGACGCGTGAGGGCGACCGTTGCGGGCAGCTCTCGCTGTGTGGCCACGAAGTAGATCGCTGCCGCCACCGCGAGCATCACGAGCACGTCGACGTGCCCACCGCCGACCGTGTGGAACAGCACGACCGGGTTGAGTCCGATCATCGCGGCCGCGTAGGCCTGTCGTTGCGGACGCACCCGGCCGACCAGCCGGACCACGAACCAGAGCGAGCCGAGGCTCGCCGCGACCGCGACCGCGCGGAACGCCTCGATCACGTCGACCAGCCCGCGGAACACCGCGGTGATCGCGGCCGCGAGCCACACGAACACCGGGCCGTAGACCGAAGGGGTATCGCGCCATCCGTCCCATACGAACCGCGAGATGTCGTTGGCCGGGAAATCCGCCGGTGTGCTGACGTACGGATTCTGACCGTAGCGACTCAGGATGCGCCCGTAGAACGCGTAGCTGAAGACGTCGCGTGATAGCAGCAGCGGCAGCAGCAGCACGACGACGTGGTAGGCAACGGCCAGCGTGACGACGGTGCGGGTCGAAACCTCGCCTCGCTCGGCCGCCCACAGCACGAGCAGGAACGCCACACCCGCGGCGATCATCGCGACGAACCCGATGCACGATCAGCACGCCGTGCGGCAGCCGGTCGAGGAACAGCAGGTGGGCGAGCACGCCGATCGGCCCGTTGCCCTGGCTCTCCGGCAGCACCGGATGGAACGGCGATCTTGGCGTCGCGGCGACGAGCGCGACGGCGCTGAAGGTGGCGATCGAAGCGATGACCGCCCGGCGGCCCGTGAGCCAGCCGTCCACCGAGCGTTGCAGGGCCTGAACGCGAGACATGTGCGCCCGAGCTTACGGGAACCCCTCAGCTCCGCGCTACGCCGAGAGAGGCCTCGATCTCCCGCGCAGCGGCGATGACGGCGGGAGCGTAGTGGCGCCCCCGGAGCGCCCCGATGCGGTTCGCGGGACCGGAGACCGAGACTGCCGCGACGATGGCGCCCACCGCGTCGAGAACCGGGGCGCTCACCGAGGCCACTCCGGCCTCGCGTTCGCCGATGCTGTCGGCCCAGCCACGTCGGGCTGTGGTCGCGACCATGCGCGCCAGCCGCATCGTCTCGTCCGGGGTCGCGGTGGCCAGCACTCGCCGGCGATCGTCCTCGTCGGTCCACGCGAGGAACACCTTTCCGGCAGATCCCTTCGTCAGAGGGAGGGTGGCGCCGACCACGACGATCGTACGCAGCTCGCTCTCGGACTCCACGGCGTCGACGCACACCCGCACGTCACCGTCACGCACGTAGAGCTGCGCGCTCTCCCCGGTCGTCTTCGCCAGTCGCTCGAGCGCGGGGTGCGCCAGGTCGCGCAGCGGAAGGTCGCGCATCGCCGACGAGGCGAGGCTCAACAGCCTCGGTCCGAGCGCGTACCCGGCGCCTCCAGCCTGAAGAAGGAATCCGTGCAGCTCCAGCGCCCGGATGAGACGGTGCGCGGTCGGTCGGGACAGGCCCGTGGCCCGCGTGATGTCCGTATAGCTTCGGGCGCCCGCCTCGACCGCGTTGAGGATGTCGACGATGCGGTCGAGCGTGCCGACGGCGGTCGTCAGGCGCCTGCCGGGCCAGCTCGAGCGCTTCGCTCTCGACGGAACCACTGCAGCTGCTCCCTGTCGCGAGCCCTCAACGCGAGGCGCACGTCGGCCTGTCGCTCCTCGCTTGTCGGGTCGTCCACCTGATATCGTCTCCCGCGTCTGTTCCAAATAGCGGAACTGAGTTCCAAATAGTGGAACAAGGGTAGCAGGCCGTACATGGCTCGATGGAGGTCGAGGCGAACACCATGCCCCAGACGCTGGCTGAGAAGGTATGGGAACGCCATGTCGTGCATCGCGCCGACGGCGAGCCCGACCTCCTCTACGTCGACCTGCATCTCGTGCACGAGGTGACGAGCCCGCAGGCGTTCGAGAGCCTGCGCATGCACGATCGCACCGTTCGCCGCCCCGACCTCACGGTCGCGACGATGGACCACAACGTGCCGACGACCGACGGCCCGGTGACCGACGAGATCAGCGCGCAGCAGATGCAGGCGCTGCAGGCCAACGCCGACGAGTTCGGCGTCACGCTCTATCCCTGGGGCGCCGCCGGCCAGGGCATCGTGCACGTGATCGGTCCCGAGATGGGCTACACGCAGCCCGGCATGACGATCGTCTGCGGCGACTCGCACACGTCGACCCACGGCGCCTTCGGCGCGCTCGCGTTCGGCATCGGCACGAGCGAGGTCGAGCACGTGCTCGCGACGCAGACCCTTCCGCAGCATGCCTGCGAAGACGATGGCGGTCACCGTCGAGGGGGACCTGCCGGACGGCGTGAGCGCGAAGGACATCATCCTCGGCATCATCAACCGCATCGGCACCGGCGGCGGCGTCGGCCACGTGATCGAGTACCGCGGATCCGCGATCCGGGCGCTCTCGATGGAAGGCCGCATGACGATCTGCAACATGTCGATCGAGGGCGGCGCGCGCGCCGGCATGGTCGCGCCCGACGACACGACCTTCGCCTACGTCGAGGGTCGGCCCCACGCGCCGAAAGGTGCCGACTGGGAAGCCGCACTCGACCGAATGGCGGACCCTGCCGAGCGATCCCGGCGCGACCTTCGATGCCGAGGTCGAGATCGACGCGACGAGCCTGAAGCCCTACGTGAGCTGGGGCACGAACCCTGCGCAGTCGGTCACGATCGACGAGGCCGTCCCCGATCCCGACAGCTTCGACGAGCCGTCGAAGCGCGACGCGGCCGTTCGCGCGCTCGCGTACATGGATCTCGCGCCCGGCACGCCTATCCGCGAGATCCGGCCGGACACGATCTTCCTCGGCTCGTGCACGAACTCGCGCATCGAGGACCTGCGACTGGCGGCCGAGATCGTCGGCGGCCGAAAGGTCGCGCCGGACCTTCGTGCGCTGGTGGTGCCGGGAAGCGTCGCGGTCAAGCTTCAGGCCGAGCAGGAGGGCATCGACCGGGTCTTCACCGAGGCCGGGTTCGATTGGCGTGGCGCAGGCTGTTCGATGTGCCTGGGCATGAACCCCGACATCCTCGCACCTGGGGAACGCAGCGCGAGCACGAGCAACCGCAACTTCGAGGGGCGACAGGGCAAGGGCGGACGCACGCACCTGGTGAGCCCCGCCGTCGCCGCCGCCACCGCGGTGCTGGGTCGGTTCGGCACCCCCGACGAGCTTCCCGCCAGGCAGGTGGTCTGACCGATGGAGCCGATCGCTGTCATCGACGGCACGGCCGTGCCGCTCGACCGTTCCGACGTCGACACCGATCAGATCATCCCGGCGCAGTACCTGAAGCGCATCGAGCGTTCGGGCTTCGGGCCGTTCCTGTTCGACGAATGGCGCAAGGATCCCGGCTTCGTGCTGAACGATCCCGCGGTTCGATGGCGCGATCATCCTGATCGCCGGCGCGAACTTCGGAAGCGGCTCGAGCCGCGAGCACGCCCCGTGGGCGCTCGAGGACTACGGGTTCCGCGCGGTCATCGCTCCGAGCTTCGCCGACATCTTCCGCAACAACTGCTTCAAGGTCGGGATCCTGCCTGTCGAGCTGCGAGCTGAGTCGGTCCGAGCCCTCATGGACGCCGTGCTCGACGACCCCACGACCCGCATCGTGATCGATCTTCCCGCCCGTGTCGTGCAGGCGCCGGGCCTCGACGAGTCGTTCGACATCGACGAGTTCACCCACTGGCGCCTGACCGAAGGCCTCGACGACATCGGGCTCTCGCTCCGCAACGCGGAGAAGATCAGCGCGTTCGAGGTGACGCGTCCGGGCTGGCTTCCGACCGCCTGAACCCGCGGCCTCCACCCTGGGGGGCGCGCTCCGGCCGAGCTGGGCTGCCGACGACATCGGCCCGTCGCAACCGCAGCACGTCCGCCGATCCGTTGCGGCATGTGCGCCGGTCGAAGTACAGCCGATCGTGGGGGCCGATGTAATCCACGCTCAGGTTCGCGGCCTCGTTCCCCTCGGCAATGTCGTGCACCAAGTACGGCGCGCCGTTGAGCCCG
This sequence comes from uncultured Actinomycetes bacterium, assembly GCA_963831325.1. GTDB lineage: Bacteria > Actinomycetota > UBA4738 > UBA4738 > HRBIN12 > JAOUEA01. The sequence continues at coordinate 434,154 of CAWHQA010000038.1, read as the reverse complement.
ACCCGGTACAGGGCGGACCCGGTTCCGCAGCGGTCCCCCGATCGAGCGACGTAGGCCGTGCCCTCCGGCGTGACCGCTACGCCGTACTCGTCGCGATCGGTCGGCAGCAGCGGTGTCCGCTCCCCGGTTCGGATGTCGTATCGCCAAGCCGTCGCATCGTCGCCCACGGCCCAGGTGACCCATGGGTACGCGATCGTGCCTGGGAAGAGACAGCCGCACCGGTTGGACGTCTCGTCGAGCAGGGTGCGCTCACCGGTCGCCACGTTGAACAGAAACAGCCGCCATCTCGCACTGGGACTTCCGAAGCGGTTCACGCCGTAGACGATCCACGTCGTACCGCGGTTGCTGTCGATGGAAGGGTTCCACTGCCAATGGCCGTCGTTCAGCCTGCGAAGCGGGATCCGCCGGTCGTCACCGATGTCATAGAGGAACAGGTCGGACGCGCCGCCGTGCGTCTGCTGGAAGATCACCCGATCGGTGCCTTGGTCGAACCCGCCCACGTACGCGGTGGTGCGGCTCGCGTTGATGCGCGTGAGGGTGCCGCCGTTCGTCTCGACGTAGGCCGCGAGATCGGTGCCGATCCGGTCGACCTCGTTCGACCATGCGAAGAGCCTGCGCGAGCCGATGTGGGTAGCGGACCCATACCCTTCGAACAGGCTGGTGCCCTTCACGACGTCGGGATTGACGAAGGCCGATGTGGCCGGTGACGCGGAAGCGATCATCAGCGTGCACGCGACCGTGAGTCGGACGATGACGCGGGCGATCGTCGGGCGAAACGCGTTCTGCATGTGGGCCCTCCCCCGGGGGGATCGGTTCGGGTCTTTGACGAACCCTACGAGCACGGTCACCGATACACAAACCGAGCGCGGGCCTCAGACCACGCCGCCGAGGAATCGTTCCACGGTGTCGGCGTACTCGTCAGGGTCCAGGTTCCAACATCCGATGTGCTCGGCCTGCTCGCACTCGACGAGCTCCACCTGCTCTGGCAGCATCTGGGCGAACCGCCGGCTGGTTGCGATCGGCACGGTCGTGTCATCGGTCCCGTGGAAGACGAGGAACGCCGGGCCATATCGGCTCGTGTCGGCCAGGTAGTCGAGCGAGGGCCAGTCGACGTCGAATCGCAGTTCCGCCATCAACTTGGCGACGGCGGTGAGTGTCGATGGCAGCGGTAGGTCCCCGACCGGCAGCGTCTCGCGCGATGCGTTGTCGTCAACCGTGGCCGAGAAGTCCAGCATCGGAGCGTCGAGGATCACTCCTCGTACTTCGCTCGCCAGATCCGAGCGTTGCAGGAACGCCATCACGACGCCGCCCCCCATGGAGTAACCATCGAGTACGACTCCCTCCGATCCCTGATCGAGCGCGTACGCCGCCATCGCCTCGAGGTCCTGCCACTCCGTGAGGCCGTAGCGGAGCTTGCCGCTCGGGTCCTCGGGTGCTCCGGGGTCGTTGCGATAGGTCGCGACCATGGTCGGGAACCCTGCCTGCGTGAAGATCGGCACCATGCGCAGCCCGTCGGCAGGTGAGAGCGAATTGCCGTGCACGACGATCGCCCAGGTCGGGCCGTCAGCCGGCCCGAGCCATGCCTCGTAGTCACCGAGCGGTCCAGGCACGGTGAGGCTCTCGAGCCCGAGCCCCGAGTCGGCTGGGTCCATCGGGAAGGCCCGCACGTCGAGCTCGGCGAGCGTTCCGGGCAGAGGGAGGGCGCCGTTCACGAGCGAGAACTCCCGAACCACGATGCCTGTCGCGGTGGCGCCGGGGTCGATGAGGGCGGGCGCGATACGCCCGTAGCCGCCGTTCCAGCGCAGCCCCTGCACCCCTTCGAGGGCGACGCCGAGGCCGTCGTCGAGAGGACGGAGTGAGACCGTGTCGGCAACGGTGAGCTCGACGCTATCGGCGAGTGCGGTGATCTCGACGTCGGCATCCAGCTCGGCCGTGGTCTCGCGCATCGTCTCGGCATCGAGCGCACGCTCGTCGATCACGTTCGAGAAGTGATAGCCGCCTCCCCCGTAGAACGCCACAACCACCACGAGCACTGACGCCGCGACGATCCAGGGCCACCGTCGGCGTCGCCGCCGCACCGCCGGATCAGCGCTCGACCCCGACACCGGCGACGTACCGCTCATCGGACGATCCTCGATCGCGCCGTCGCCTCGTCGCGGGTGCGTTGGGTCAGCTCGCGCAGCTTCTCGCTGTGGGGCACGATCACGTGCTCGGGGTGGGTGAGCCGACGCGCCTTCTGCGGGACGTGGGCGAGGTCTGAGTGGAATCGAGCCCGCGCCTCGACGAGTGCCGCACCGGTGTCGTCGCCGGGACGAGTCGTCGCCCCTCTCGCATCACGGGCTCCAGGAGCGGCAACGCGTCGGCGGGCCCATGCTCATCACGCAGGGCGAGCACGTCGGCGTGCTCACCCTCGGCGCGGCGCCAGACCTGCTTGCGACCCGGGGGGCTCACCTTCGCCGACGAGAGCTTCATCACCGGCCGCCCGTCGAACTCGACGAGCTTGTAGACCGAGTCGATGTACGGAGCGTCGGCCGACACGCCCATCTGCGTGCCGATCCCGAACGCGTCGACCGGCGCGCCCGCCTGCACAAGCTCGTGCACCTCGAGCTCGTCGAGTCCTCCGCTCGCGAAGATGCGCGCCTGCGCGAGCCCGGCGTCGTCGAGCAGCGCCCGCGCACCCCGGGCGAGCGACGTCGAGGTCGCCGCTGTCGAGCCGCACCGCCGAGCGCGCCGTCGAGCCCGAGCTCGTCGGATCACCTCGATCGCCGCACGCACGCCGCCGAGCGTGTCGTACGTGTCGACGAGGAACGTCGTGCGGCTCGGGTGGTCCTCGGCGAATGCGCGGAACGCCTCGACCCTCGGTCGGGAACGCCTCGATGAACGAGTGCGCCATCGTGCCCGCGACGGCGAGCTCGTAGCGGCGGGCCGCCTCGACGTTGGACGTCGCGGCGAACCCCACGAGCGCGCTCGCCCGTGCGATCGCCATCGCGGCCTCGACCCCATGGGTTCGCCGGAACGCGAAGTCGACGAGCTGCCGCCCTTCGGCCGCGATCACGTAGCGTGCGGCCTTCGAGGCGAGGGTGGTGTGCAGCGTGATCTGGTTCAGCAGCACGGTCTCGACCACCTGGGCGACCGCGACCGGGGCCGTCACCTCGAGCATCGGCTCCTCGGAGTAGCACGACGCGCCCCTCCGGCACCGCCCAGACCTCGCCCGTGGAACCGCAAGGTCGAGAAGTCCTCGAGCGCGCGATCGTCGAAGCCCATCGAGCCGAGCGCCGCCGAGCTCGTCGTCGGTGAACGAGAACGACTCCAGGAAGTCGAGGCACGACTCGAGCCCGGCCGCGACCAGGAACCCGCGGGCCTTCGGGAGCCCCCGCACGTAGAGGCTGAACGTCGCGAGACGGTCCATGTCGCGGCGCAGGTAGCTCGCCGCCATGTTCAGCTCGTACAGATCGGTGAGGAGCCCCCCCGGCATGCGCGTAGGCTACTCGCATGCCATCCGGCCAGAGGCCGAGCGCGGCCGCCAGGAGCGGTTCATGGCGCTCGTCGCCGAGGCGCTCGACGCGCTGCCCGAGTGGGTGCACCGCACGCTCGACAACGTCGAGGTGCTCGTCGACGACCTCCCGCCCGACGACGTCGATCCCGGACACCCTCGGGCTGTACGAGGGCATCCCGCTCACCGAACGTGGCAGCGACTACTCGGGCGTGCTGCCCGATCGCATCACGCTGTTCGCGATGCCGATCGCCGCGGAAGCCGGCCCCGACGACGACGCGCTGAAGCGCGTGATCGGCGAGACGGTCGTGCACGAGATCGCCCACCACTTCGGCATCGACGACGAGCGGCTGCACGAGATCGACCGCTACTAGTATGAGTCAGAGTAGCATCCTCGAGCGACGAGGCCGCGATGCAGTCTGGCGCTCGACGAGGCGCGGTCGTGCGTAGACGTCCGGCGACGTGCCCGTCGGCGCGGTGGTCGCTGCGTGGCGGCGGTCGTGACTCGCGGCGGCCGGCAACGCGAGGGAACGGCTGGGCGACCCGACCGCGCACGCGGAGATGCTGGCGTTGCGCGAGGCCGCACGCCGCACCGGATCGTGGCGGCTCGACGGATGCACGCTCGTCGTCACGCTCGAGCCGTGCGCGATGTGCGCCGGTGCGATCGTGCTGGCGCGGGTCGACCGGGTGGTGTTCGGCGCCGACGACCCGAAGGCGGGGTTCGCCGGCTCGCTCGGCGACCTCGTTCGTGACCCGCGCCTGAACCACCGCGTCGAGCTGACGTCGGGCGTGCTCGGCCGATGCGTGCGGCGAAGTGCTGCGAGCGTTCTTCCGGCAGCGTCGCGGTGGCGCGGCCGGATCAGTCGCCGGGGTGACGCGGCGACCGCGCGTGCACGGCCTCGTGGATCTGCTCGGCCACGTGCGGGAGTTCCCGCTGCATCGAGTCGAAGTCGCGTTGGTGCATCACGATCGCCGTGATCGGCGTCGTCGCGACGACGCTCGCGGTGCGTCGGTCGCCCTCGATCGAGCGCGACCTCGCCGAAGAAGTCGCCCGGGCCGAGGTCGGTGAGGTGGCGCCCGTCCTGGGTGACCTCGACGTCCCCTCGAGCAGCACGAAGAACTCGTGGGCGAACGCGCCCTGGTCGCAGAGGTGGTACCCGAGGGGCAGGTCCACCACGTCGGCGTAGCCGCGCGACGTGCTGGCGTTCCTTCTTCGACAGCCCCGCGAACAGGGGCACCGCCTCGAGGTCCTTCGCGTCCACGTGGCGCCTCCGGCTCCCGTCGGCCGGAGCTCCGACGCCCGGCGTCCCGTCGTCGCGATGATGCCACGGAACGCCCGGCCGCGCGTTGCTAGACTCGGCGACGGAGGCGTGCCGGAGCGGACGAACGGGACCGCCTCGAAAGCGGTTAGGGGTCTAATCCGCCCCTCGCGTGTTCAAATCATGCCGCCTCCGCGAGGCGTCGCCCCTCTGTGCGTGTCCGTCAATCGACCGCGGACGCGCACGAGGCGGCGAACGTCGGCGACGCGCTAGGGTTCACTTGATGAGCTCCCGCATCTCACACACTACGTTCGACTGTCGCGACGCATACGAGCTTTCGTCATTCTGGGCCAAGGTGTTGCAGTACACCGACGTGCCCGACGACCCGAACGAGCCAGGTGATGAAGAGTGCATGATCGTCGACCCACTCGAGGTGCAGCGCCTATTGTTCATCGAGGTACCCGAGACCAAGCGGGTGAAGAACCGCGTGCATCTCGATCTGGTCCCCGTCGATCGAACCCGTGATGAGGAGATCAAGCGCGTGCTCGCCTTGGGTGCGACCGCCCTCGATGACCGGCGTCGGGCCGACGGCACCGGTTGGCTCGTGCTCGCCGATCCCGAGGGGAACGAGTTCTGCATCCTTCGTAGTGATGCGGAGCGGCTCTGATGTCGGACGCACGGTCCACGAGTGTGCCCGCGTCGCTCGGCGCAGCGTGGGCTTCGAGGCCGCTGACTAACTCGCTGCGGTGGCCTGCCCGAGCGGCCGAAGGCACACGCCTGGAAAGCGTGTGGGGGGGCAACTCCCGGGAGTGGTCGTCGAGGATGTTGAGTAACTCGACTTCGGTGCCATCGGCCAGGTGTGACCTCGCCTCGAGCCCGGCCTCGCCCTCGACCGCGGTGACCACCAGCCTGGACATCGCGCACCCAACGTTCTGAGGTGTGAACGATGTCGCGAGACAGGTGTGCACTATTTCTCGAAACCAGACACTGCCGCCTCCGCCGCCATCTCCACCGACCTCGGCCGATACGCCGCCCGTTGTGCAGGTCCCTCCACACGAGGAGTGCTCATGCCAACAACACCCGGTCTTGATCAGATAAAGATCGCTTGGCGGGGCGTGTTCGCGAATGTCGAGGTGAACGAGCTGCACGCTGAGGCGTTCGAGACCCGCGTCTTCGATGAGACTGAATGGGATTGGCAAGCACTCACTGACCGTCACAGCCTTGGCTGGGTCACCGCTCGTGATGACGAGAGGTTGTTGGGTTTCGTGAACGTCTTGTGGGATGGCCTCGTGCACGCCTGGATCCAAGACCTCATGGTGGCGGGCTCAGCGAGACGTCGAGGGATCGGCCGGGCACTCGTGGAGGCGTCTCGGGAAGGTGCGCGGCGGTCCGGCTGCGAGTTCCTGCATGTCGACTTCGACGACCATCTCCGTCGCTTCTACTTCGCTGCATGCGGGTTCGAGACCACGAACGCAGGGCTCATCGACCTCCGCGCACTCACGAGGACAGGCCGATACACCGAACCAGGGAACGCTTCATCCGCCGACTGAAGCGAATGATCGTTGTCGTGATGACGGTGGCGCTCGCGCTCGCCCTCGCCGCCGAGGCGTCCGGCGTGCCTCCTCCGAAGGGACGATTGGGCGTCGGCGACTCGATCATGCTCTCGGCGAAGGACGATCTGAGGCCACTCGGGTACGGGGTGAACGCGAAGGTCGGCCGCCAGTTCGGGTCGGGTGTGTGGATCGTGCGGCACAAGGCCGAGGACGGCAGTCTTCCGAGACGCGTCATCGTGCATCTCGGCACGAACGGCATGATCGACCCCATGGACTGCGATCGCTTGGTGGGGTTCGCTCGGCCCCAGGCGGCGGGTGTTCCTGACGACGATCAAGGTGCCGCGCAGCTGGGAGGAGCCGAACAACGACACCTTGCGTGCGTGTGCGAACAGGTACGACAAGGTGCACGTGATCCGCTGGTGGGCCAAGAGTCATGGCCACCCCGAGTGGTTCGCCGCAGACGACTACCACCTGAACGTCACGGGTCAGCGCATCTTCGCGAGGTTCGTCGATCGCAAGGTCGACGAGGTGCTCGCGGAGCTGCGAGCCGGTGCGCAGAGGGGCCGCTCGCTAGACTCGCCCCGGTGGCCTGCCCGAGCGGCCGAAGGGACACGCCTGGAAAGCGTGTAGGGGGGCAACTCCCTCGAGGGTTCGAATCCCTCGGCCACCGCCGATCTCGCGCAGGCTCAGGCGAGCTGCCTCGTGTACCTGGTGAAGCTCGAGCGCACGTGCATGCCGACGTGCTCGTAGAGGCCGAGCGCCCCAGTGCGAGAGTCGGTGGAGAGGCCACAGCGCCGGTACCCCACGCCGTGGAAGCGTCGGAAACATTCCTGGAGCAACGCCCGGCCGAGGCCACGGCCGCGGTACGCCTTGTCGACGGCGAGCTGCTGGATCCAGCCTTCGATGTCGTCGTCGAGGCCGTAGTGGTACGTGAGCGCCGCGCCGACGAGGCGCCCCCCGTCGACGATCAGCGGCACGAGCTCGGGCACGACCTCATCGCGCTGCAAGAACGCGGCGACCCAGTTGGCGAACCCGTGCGACTCTCGGTCCTCCCATTCGTCGAATGCCGTGTCGATCAGTTCGAACAGCGCCCTGGCGTCCTCGCCCGGTCGCAGATCGCGGAAGACGAAACCGGACGGGAGCGACGGCTCGGCCGGAGGCTCGTCGTCCAGGTCGATGCGCAACGCCCAGGCCGTGTGCGCGATCTCGTACCCGTGCGATCGGAACAGCGCGGCGGCATCGGTACGGTTGTCCGACACGGTCTGCCCGACCGAATCGCGACCGTCGGCACGGGCCACCTGCCACGTCCAAGGCAGGAGCGCGGCGCCGAGTCCGCGGCCACGATGCGCCGGAGCCACATCGATCTCGGCTCGGCCCATGAACACGTCGCCGGTCGCCGCGAGATCGTTGCCGTTCCACACGGCGATCGACATCGTTGTGAGGTCGAAGTCGGGCCGCTCCCAATCGGCGGCGATGTCGCTCAAGGCGATCTCGGCTGCGCCATCGTCGAAACGCTCGCACTCGACGACGAGTCGGAAGACGGGCTCGAGGTCCGTCGCGAGTCGCGGGTCGAGCCTCGTACCCCCCGGGCAGGTCGATCGCGTGCATGGAAGCCGTCAGGGTAGCGTCCAGCCGGGGCAGAGTGCGGGAGAGATCGGACCCGGGAGCGGCGAGGGTCCTTCGAGCCAGCGGCGAACGTCGTCGAAGTCGTTCCAGGAAACGAACGCGACGCCGTCGCGCTCGCAGTGCGCGACCAGATCGAGCTTCGCGAAAGTCACGTCGGCGTAGAGCGCTCCGTATCGGTCACTCGAGCCCTCCCCGACGAAGGCGACTGCGCCGCTGCTTCGTTGCCGGTCGAGCACTGCCTTCATCTTGCAGGTGCCGCAGCCCACGCACTCGGGGTGAGCGTTGGGGAAGCCGAGACCTCCCGGTCGTCCGTGCTCGTCCCATGCTTGGTCGTTCGTGATGACCGAGATCGGCGGCACGCCGGCCGCGGCGAGCATCGACTCGATGTAGAAGCCGAAGCCGTCGGAGGCGATCGCGACCTCGATGCCCTGCCCCTGCGCCCAGGAGACGAACGGGGCCAACGTGGGATCCATCACACAGTGGTTCGTGGCGTGGTCGAGGAGGGTGGACCGATCGGCATCGAGCATCGCGCTCTGGGCCGCGACGGTCTGTCGAGACCCGAGGTCCCCTCGTTCCCAGGCCTCGTCGAGGCCCGCCCAGTCCCCGGTCGCGAACTCGTCGAGCAGGTGCTCGGCCACGTCGTGCATACAGGCCGTGCCGTCGAAGTCGACGACCACCGATGTCACCTTCACGCCTTCGAGACTAATGGGTGGATCGTGGCTGCCGTGGTCGCGCGTCGCTGGCAGACTTCCTGGCGTGGACGCCGCCGAACGACTCGCGCTCGGGCTCGTGGCCGCAGAGAGGGCGCGCAGGGCGAACGTCGCCGGCGCCGAGGTGCTCGAGATCGACGGCCTCGTGCTCGCGTTGGCGAACCTCGCCGATCCGGCGCTCAGCTCTGTGGTGGTGCAGCGGCTGCCACGCGACGCCGGTGCCGCACTCACGGCGGCCGAAGCCGAGTTCTCGCGTCGTGGCCTGCAGTTCGGCATCGATCTGCAGGTGGGGCGGCATCCGCAGCTCGACGAGGCGGTGCGGTCGTTGGGGCTCGCGCGCATCATCGAGCGACCCGGCATGACGATCGATCCGCGTCGGCTCCCCGAGGGCTCCGCCCCTGGTGCCATCGATATCCGGGAAGTCGGCGGGCCAGAAGACGCCGAGGCCCTCGTGCAGGTCGGCGTTCTGGCGTTCGGTGACGACGTCGAGGTCGGGCGGGCTTTCTACGGTGCGAGCGCCTACGGGTTGCCTGATGCGCGCATGTTCGTGGCATGGCGTGGCAGCGAGCCGGTCGGCATCTCGGCGGCCTACCGCCGCGATACGACGACCGGAGTCATGGGGGTCGGGGTCGACCCGACCGCGCGCGGAAAGGGCCTCGGTTCTGCTCTGACTGTGTGCGCGGCGCGCGCCTTCCCTGACGCCGATCTGGTGTGGCTCCATCCGAGTGACGAGGCCAGATCGATGTACGGCCGGCTGGGCTTCGAACGGGTCTCCGACTGGGAAGTGTGGGTCCGGCCGCGGTAGGGCTCAGGCGGCGCCGTCGACGATCTCGCGACCGCCGAGCGCGTGGTCGAGCTGCACGATCACCCGCTTGAACACCGCGATCTCGATGCAGGCGACGTCGCCGGCGTTGGGGTCGTGGCCCTCGTGCAGCGTGATCGTGACCGTGTCGGCGCCGTACCGGACGTCGACATGGTCGAGCACGGCGCACGGTTCCACGCCGCTCACGAAGTCGATCGTCACGGTCGTGTCGTCATCGCCGACCGAGGCCGAATCGAAGGGGCGGATGTAGACATCGGCCATGCCGGGCCTGGGCTCGACGACCATGGGGCCGGGGTCGACGGGCGCCGGGTCGCCGATGATCGGGCCGGAGCTGACGGGTGTCTCGGGGCCGGTCGACGCAGCGATCGCGGCGCCGGCGGCGACCACGACGAGAACGGCGATCACGGCGAACAACATCCAACGGGTTCGTGCGGTGGTGATGGGCATCGTGACCTCCGGGGAAGCTCGTGGGCCGCACGGGCCCGTCGTCACTGGCCCGGCTTCGACGGCCCCCGCATGCACATCGGTTCCCGGCACCGCCGATCGCGTCGAGGCTCAGGCCGCGCGCGTAGCTTCCGGCAGGCACGGCAACTGCTCGATCGTCGATGTCGGGAAGACGGCCTGGAACACCTCGTCAGTGGCCTCGCCCGTCTGTGTGCCCGTCGTCGCACCGGCGACCTCTTCCTGCGTGAGACCCTGGATGAACTCGGCGACTTGCTCCACCGTGTAGCCCTGGCGTTCGAGCAGCTTCGTGTCGAGCCACATCTGGGTCGGCCGTGCTTTCAGGATCACGGGACGGAACTCCGTGCCGCCGAACGCGCCCTCGACGGCCGCACTCAAGCGGTCGATGTCGATCAGGAACGCGCCGGTGACAGCCGGGTCTCGCTGCATGCCGTGATCGGCCGTGAGGATCATCGCCCACTCGCCACGGCCGACTTCCTCGTCGAGGAACCGAACGAACCGCTGGAGTTCCTCGTCCTGGATCTCGATCGCGTCGGTCATCTCCTCGCCATCGGCAGAGAACTGGTGCCCGAGGGTGTCGATGATCTTGTAGTTGAGATAGAGGAGGTCGGGGACGCGGTCATCGCCGAACCGCTCCCGCTTCACCAGCTCTTCGAACAAGGTCGTCTGGTAGGGCGACCGCGCGGGCGTGTTGAACCCCGCAGCCATCTGCTCGATCGAGTAACCGCGCCAAGAACCGTCGAGGCTGCCGTCCCGTTGATCGAGCTCGGCTTTCGCCGCTTCGAGCGAAGCGTCGATGGAGTCGTCATTCGCCCACTCCGGGAAGCGGTAGTAGGGCCGCATGCTCTCGGTGAGGTCCCAGGCGAGCGCCGTGTCGTCGCCGCCGGTCTCGGCGTCTTCGCGCTCGCGCGCGATCGCGATGTCATCGTCGCCGCCCTGCCACGCGAGGCCGTGGCTCATCATCATGAGGTGCGCCGAAAGGCTCGCGGCTCCTCCGACGATCGGCTCGTTGTTCATGGCGAGGTCGTATGCGTCGGCGAGCGTCGGGAGCTTCATGAAGGTCGGTCCCGCGGCGTTCGGCTTCTGCAGCGACCCGTTGATCCAGATGTACTCGTCGACCATGCCGTGGCGCCGAGGATACGCTCCCGTTCCGATCGTGGCATGGCTGGGTGGCGTGTTGGCGGGCGCCGAGTTCAGTTCCACGTTCGTGAACCATGCGCCGCCTCGGGCGAGCCGATGCAGGAACGGCCATGAGGCGCTCCATCGATCCAAGAGGTCGGTGCCGGCCGAATCCCAGATCATCGTGATCAACAGCTTGGGTGGCTCCCGTTGGTCGGCAGGAAGCAGCCCTTCGTCCAGCGCACGACCGTCTGGCGCGGTGAAGCCGCCGAACTCCAGCATCGACGCGGCCGTCTGAGAGACGTCGGTGAGCGTCGCGGGCTCGTCGTAGACGCCGGGGCGCACGAGTCCACGCCCGTAGAGCAGCAGCGGTACCCGCTGAGTGTGATCGAACGGCGTCGCATGGGTGAGGCCCGCTGCGACGTAGTCGGGGAACTCAGTGATCATCTGCAGGTCGCCGCTTCGCACTGGATGCGTGCCGTTGACCGTGCGCACGAGCACTTCCCGAGGCACACTCTTGCACACCCTGCGCGCGAGCCTGCTCGGCGCGACGCTCTCGGATCCCGACGGCGCCGGGGACACCGTCGATGCTGCGCCCCCGGCCGCCGAGGTCCCGGGGGGTGGCACCTCGGTGGGGTCGCCCGAGCTCGGCCAGGCGAGCGCGAGAGCGACGATCGCTAGGAGCGCGGCGACCGTGATGAGCATCGAGCGCCTGCGGGGCAGGGCTGCCGAGGCAGACATGGCGCATCAGGGTACCGCGGGGCGTCTCGCCATCCGGAGAGCTCAGAGCTCAGTCCAACGAAGTGAGAGCGAAGGCGAGCGCGAACCCGAGCACGACGAACAGCCCTGAGCGAAGGCCGGAGTCGCGGTAGGCGTCGGGAAGCAGCGAGTCGGCGATCAGCGCGAGCAGGGCACCGGCGGCGAACGACTGCACGATCGCCACGACCGTCTGGTCGAGTCCGTCGAGCATGGCCCCGACGGCCGCGAAGACGCTGCTCATGACCGCCACCGACAACCATAGTCCGAACACCGCGCGCTGCGATGTGCCCACCGCGATCAGGTCGCGGGTCGAGGCGAGCGACTCCGGCACGTTCGACACGAACACCGCGACCACGAACGTGATGCTCACGACGTCGCCGGTGGCCAACGTGATGCCGAGCACGAGCGACTCGGGGATGCCGTCGAGCACCGCTCCCAACAGGATCGGCAGCCCGCTTCCCTCAGCGTCGACGGAGATCGCGGGGGCCGACGACCCTTCCGACATGCCCATGCCTCGATGACGGCGGCCGCCCCAGCGGGAGATCACCGCGTCGCCGGCAGTGAAGGTCGTCGCCCCCAGGCCGAGTCCGATCACGACCGCCCAGACATCGGCTCGTCGGAGTGCCTGTTCCACCAGTTCGAACGTGACGGCAGAGATCAACGTGCCTGCGCCGAAAGCCAGGATGGCCCCGATGATGCGCGGGGTGAGCACACGCCACCTCGCGATGAGGGCTCCGATCGGCAGCGCCGACGCCGCCACGAAGCCCCATGCCGCCGCCGCGATCACCGGCATCTCCATGTCGCCTCCGCTCGTCGGAACCCCCACGTATACTGCCCGAGGCCGTGCTAGGCGGGGAGCTAGCGGTGCCCTGTACCCGCGATCCGCTTCAGCGGGGCTGAATCCCCGCCCGAGGCCCGGAAGGTCCGGGGCAGCCCTCGGAACGAAGCGTTGAAGGTCGGGTCCTGCGCGACATCGGCCCGCGAACCCGGTCAGGTCCGGAAGGAAGCAGCCGTAAGCGGAAGCCGGTGGGTGCCGCAGGTACGCCTGGCTGGAGCTGTCGTACCAGGTAGCGACCGAGTCATCCGTGGTCGACGGCGGGTGCACGGCCACTTTTCACTCCTTCGGGAGCGCGAGGCAACGACGACCGAGCCGAGGGGAGCGGGAGGGCACGGTGGCGGACGAGAAGCAGCACCAGGCCCTGTACCGCCGGTACCGGCCGCAGACGCCCGCCGAGGTGCTCGGCCAGGATCACGTTATCCGGGCGCTCACGGGCGCGATCCGCGAAGGACGGTTGCACCACGCATTCCTGTTCTGTGGGCCACGGGGCACTGGCAAGACCTCGACGGCACGCATCTTGGCGAAGATGGTCAATTGCGAGCTCGGGCCGACGGCCGAGCCGTGCGGGGTGTGCTCGCAATGCGTGGCGGTGCGCGAGGGCTCGCACCTCGACGTCGTCGAGATCGACGCCGCGAGTCACGGAGGCGTCGAGGACGCGCGCGAGCTGCGTGAGAAGGCGCCGACCGCGCCGGTGCAGGGCCGCGAAAAGGTCTACATCATCGACGAGGCGCAGCGCCTGTCCCGTGAGGCGTTCGACGCGCTGCTGAAGGTCTTCGAGGAACCTCCGCCGGGCGTGCGCTTCGTGCTGGCGACGACGGAGCCGCACAAGATGCCGGCGACGATCGTGGGGCGGTCGCAGCGTTTCGACTTCCGACGGTTCGGGTTGGAGACGTTGACCGCGCAGCTGCAGTCGGTCGCCTCTGCCGAAGGCGCGTCGCTCAGCGAGTCGGCCGCACACGCGATCGCCCGGCAGGCCGAGGGGTCCTCGCGCGATGCGCTCTCACTCCTCGATCAGGCGCGCGTGCTCGGGGGTGCTGCGATCGACGACGATGTGGTCCGTGCACTGCTCGGTGCGCCTCGTGGCGAGGTGCAGCATGAGCTTGCCGACGCCGTCGCGATCGGCGATGCCAAGGGCGTGTTCGAGATCGTCGGACGCATGGTGCAAGACGGGCAGGACCTGCGCAACGTCACGGCGGAGTCGCTCACGCACTTCCGCAATCTGCTGCTGGTGAAGACGGCGCCCGGGCAACCCGACCTCGTCGATGTGCCCGACGACGCGTACGACACCCTGCGTATCCAAGCCGAGAAGTTCACGCCGGGCGAGCTTGCCCGCGTACTCGCGCTCTTGCTCGCGGCCCAGAACGACATGCGATGGACGACCTCTCCCCGGCTCTCGCTCGAGCTGGCGCTCGTCCGCGCCACGATGCCCGAAACCGACGCCGATCCGTCCGGCTTGCTCACGCGGCTCGAGCGACTGGAGCGGCTCGCCAACCTCGACCCTGGCTCGGTGGTGCCGACGGCTGCCGACGTGACGGTGGCGAAGGGTCCACCGAGTCCCGCCGACGACGTCGAGCCCGCGGCTTCGGTGCCACCACCAGCGCCCGAGATCCTCGAGGTTCCCGAGGCCGTGCCCAACCCCCGTGAGTCGCCCGCGAGTGTTCCGGCGGAAGACGACACCATCACCCTGACACCTGAGCCAGCCGAGCAGATGCCGGTGCCGCATGCCGCCGACGCTGCCAGCGTCGACGTCGCCCTGCTGCGCCGGTCGTGGCAGTCGCTCCTCGATCACCTGTCGAGCAACCGCGAGATGATCCTCGCGGCCATCCTCGAATCGGCCACGGTCGCGAGCTACGACGGCGCGACCCTCGAGCTGGCGTTCCCACCCGATCGCAAGGTCGGGCCCCAGAAGGTCGAGGGAAAGAAAGCGGAGTTGCGGGCGGTGCTGGGTGACATGTTCGGCATCAGGCCCGACATCGTGTGTGTCGTGCGCGAGGTGCGAGATGGGGGTGCTCCAGCCACCATGGAGATGGTCGAGGACGACGAGGTCGTCGATGAGGCCGAAGCGCTCAAGCGTGTGCAGGAGATGCTCGGTGCCCAGGTCACGGCCGACGCCGAGCGGGTGGAGTAGGCGGTGTACGAAGGTCCCATCCAGGAGCTGATCGATGAGCTCGCGAGGCTTCCCGGCGTGGGACCGAAGTCGGCGCAGCGGCTCGCGTTCTGGCTCGTGAAGGCCGACCCCGCCGACGCGAAGCGTCTCGCCGCCGCGATCGTACAGGCGAAGGATCGCATCGCTTTCTGCCGAGAATGCGGCAACGTGGCCGAGGGCGATCTGTGCCGCATATGTCGCGACGAGTCTCGCGACCGCACGCTGCTCTGCGTCGTCGAGGAGCCGAAGGACGCTGCCACGATCGAGAAGACCGCGTTGATCAAGGGTCGATTCCACATCTTGGGTGGTGCGATCAGTCCGCTCGATGGTGTCGGTCCAGACGACCTCCGCGTGCAGGAGCTGCTCGAACGCGTCGATCGCGACCACGTGACGGAAGTCATCCTGGCGACCAACCCGAACCTCGAAGGCAACGCCACGGCGATGTACGTGGCGGCGATGCTCAAGCCGCTCGGGGTGCGCGTCACGCGGCTCGCGAGTGGACTTCCCGTCGGCGGCGATCTCGAGTACGCCGACGAGGTGACGCTCTCGCAGGCCCTCGACGGCCGTCGCGAGATGTGACCTGGATCGACGGGCATGACCGGACCGACCGTCGCTGAGGTGAGCGACCGGGCGCTCGTGCTCTACGCGTTCGTGCGCCGTGGCGCGATCGAGTTCGTCGTGAACGAGACACAGGGCGAGCCGAGTCGGATCAGGCAGGCTGAGGCGGCGCGTCGCGAAACCGACGACTGGCTCGAGCGCGAGGGTCTGTGGCCTGCCGTGCTTCGCGTCGAGCGCTCGTTGATCGAAACGCCCTCAGGGTCGTGGCCGCGTGAGGCTGTGGCCGACGCGATGTGGCGCAAGGAAGCCTTCGGCACGCTGCTGTGGGCGCTCTCGCATCTGGAGCGCATGCCCGAGTACGGGCTCGAGTTCGAGCAGCAGCACCTCGACGAGGCGATCATGCGCTATGGGTCGGTCGACGGGTTCCGCGCCGAGGGGCGGCTGCGACCGCGCGACGAGATCGAGGCCGCATGGCTCGAGGCCGACGCCTGGTTCGGCGCCACCGGGGGCCGCGCCGGGGAAGACGCGCAGGTCGCCTCGGCGGCTGCCGAACGCTTCCGGGCGCTCAGTTGGCTCCGCGATCGCGACGCCGCACCAGCATGATCACACCCCAGACGAGCAGGGCGATGACGGCGAGCGGGATCAGGTAGCCCAGGCCGATCACGATCGCGCCGAGGATACGTAGGAACCCCTGCACCGCAAGCTCGAACGAGTCGGCGAGGCTCGGGTTCTCGGTATCGGGACCCGGGTCCTCGGGCTGCACGTCGCGCTCGCGCACCTCGACCCTGATCGTGGCCTCGGCGACCTGGTCCTTCAGGAAGTTCAGCCGTCCCTGGATGTTCTCGATCTGCAGCGTCACGTCGTCGATCAGCGCGGCGAGCCGGAGGATCTCCGATGACGAGGTAGCGTCGGCCTGGATGTCGCGGAGCAATTCGCGCCGGTCCTGCAGGATCTCGAGCCGCGCGCCGAGGTCGATGAACTCGGCGGTGACGTCCTGTCCGCTGATGTCCTGGAACTCCACCTCGCCCTGGAGCTCGCCGGCGAGGTCGCGGAGCGCGAGCATCGCGTCGTCGAACCTCTTCGCCGGGATACGCAGGGTCAGCGTGCCGGACCGCTCGTCACGAGAGGAGGATTCGAGCACGAACCCACCGGTCGACCTCGCGATCTGCGTGACACGCGAAACGCCCTTCGAGAAGGAACCGTCGGCGATCACGATGCCGATACGCCCGTCCCGGATGATCTTCGTGAGATCACCCTGCTCTAAAGGAACCGCGCCGACCCCTTGGCGCGTGGCGGAACCAGCCGCGTCTCCACCACCTGCTTGCCCGAAGGAGGAAAGGGCGGAGTCGTGCTCGACCTGGAGACGTTCGTTCGCGGAGTCCATGAATCCGACCTGTGCCAGGGGCCACGGCTTGATCACGCGCCGCCTCGTCTTCGGGAGCTGGAGGTTTTGTCGCTTGCGGAGCGTCTCCAGAGACTGCCCCCACGACGCCTTCGTCCGACCCGCCCTGTGACAGGAAGCCGATGCCGCCTGCGAGCACCAGCACCCCGACCAGGGCCGCGGCGACGCCGCCCCACGCGTGTGAGCCGCCGCGTCCGCGCCGGGGACGGCGGCGCGGTGCACCCGGTCCACCGCTCGCCACCGAGGCGAGCCGGTCGCGTTCCCGCACGGCGACCGCTTCGAGGTCTCGTTCCAACAGCTGCAGTGCCTTGATGTCGGTGTTCATGCCTCGACCTCCGTGGTGAGCTGCATGCCACGCTCTTGGAGCAGCAGCGCGATCTTCCTTAGGCCCCGGCTCACTCGCTGCCGGGCGTTCTGTTCGGTGCACTTCAGGCGCTCGGCGACCTCCGTGTACCCGAGGCCGTCGATCACTCTGAGGCGCAGGGCGTCGCGCTGCTCATCGTTCAGCGTGTCGAGCGCTTCCACCAAGGCCTCCCGGATCGGGGCGAAGTCGATCAGGTCCTCGATGCGCTCGTAGTCCTGGGGGGCGAGATCGCGCTCCGGCATGCCGAGCTTGCGGCGGGCCGCCGCCTCGACCCGGCCGCTGCGGAAGAACCGCCCCAGCCGGTGCCGAGCGATGCCGTAGAGCCATGCCACGCCGTTCACCCCTTGGTCTCGATAGTTGGCGCGCGAGGCGAATGCCTCGGCGAACGTCTCGGCAGTGAGCTCGGCCGCCGTCTCGGGGTCGAGGGTGCGCCGCGCGAAGTAGCGCAGCAGATCCTCGGCGTGACGCCGGTAGAGCTCGGTGAAGGCCTCGGGCTCGGTGCGCGAGGCGATCAGCAACTCGGAGTCGGTGCGCTCTTCGACCACGGCCTCACCTCTCGTGTCGGTCCCGCGGGGCCGGGTTGTACGTGGAGCGGTACGACCAGGACATGCCGCGGGGGTTCCGGCGTGTGACAGGAGTGGGACGCTCGAGCGGGAGGTGTGGTTCCGCCATCAGCGGGTGAGCACGATCTTGCCGAGCTGTTCGCCCGCGTCGAGCCGTGCCAGCGCCTTCGGGAGATCCTCGAATGGAAAGGTCGAGTCGATCGGGATCTCGATGGCCTCGCTCGCGACGAGCTGCATCGCGTCTGCGAACTCCTGGTGGTCGTTCATCGTCGATCCGATCACCTCGAGCTGGCGCCAGAACAGGGTCGGAAGGTGCAGCTCGGCGATCCGGCCCGTCGTGGATCCGTTCGTCACGAGTCGCCCGCCTCGAGCGAGCGAGCGGAGTGATCGCTCGAACGTGATCGTGCCGACGTTGTCGACGACGATGTCGACGCCTCGGCCTTCGGTCTCCTCCCGAAGTCGTTCGTCGAATGGCTCGGAGGTCAGCCAGCCTCCCGCTGCGCCCTGATCCAGCGCCCACGTCAGCGTGCTCTCGTTGCGCGAGGTCAGCCAGACCCTGCCCGCGCCCAGTGCGATCGCGAGCAGCAGAGCGGCGACCGACGTGCCGCCCCCTGCACCGATGACCAGCACGTCGTCTCCAGGTTCGAACCGAGCGCGGCGGAGCATGCGCAACGCCGACGAGGTCACGAGGCCCGACGCGGCGGCCTGCTCCCACGAGAGCGACGATGGCTTCGATCGCGCGTTCTCGGCGGGCACGACGACCGCCTCGCCGTGGGTGCCCCAGCGATGTTCGCCGATGATGTGGAAGTCACGACACAGCGACACGTCCCCGCGTGCACATGCCCTGCAGACCCCGCAGGAGGTCGACGGATCGATCACGACCTCGTCGCCCAGCATCACATCGTCGACCCCGCCACCGATCGCATCGACGACTCCGGCGCCGTCGGCGCCGCTCACGTGGGGGAACGACGGCGGAGCGGGCAAGCCACGCGATGCCCACAGGTCGAGATGGTTGCAGGCCGAAGCCCGCAAAGCCACCCGCACCTCCCCGGGGCCGGGCTCGGGGGTCGGCGTCTCACCGAGCTCGTACGACTCTGCGCCGTCGGTCGCGTGCAGCAGCCAGGCGCGCATCACGCGATGGTACGTTCGATGCCGTCTACCGGTCGGAACGACAAGGGGGTCCCGAGTGGCCGTTCTCGGACTCGACGAGTTGCAGGAAGGGCTCGCGCACATCCTGGGGTCGCCGCGTGATGAGGGTCGGCTCGAGATGGTCGTGCGGCGACCGGCGGAGGACGAGCGCGAGGTCGTGGCCGAGGCGCGGATCGAACCCGGCCACGGTGTGGTGGGCGACTCCTGGAGCACGAGGGGGCGACCGAACCCAGACGCCGAGGTCACCGTGATGAACGCCAGGTGCATCGCGCTCCTCGCAGGTGATGCCGACCGGTGGCCGCTCGCCGGAGACCAGCTCCACGTCGACATGGACCTGAGCGAGGCGAACCTTCCGCCCGGGAGCAGGCTGCGCATCGGCAGCGTGGTGCTCGAGGCGAGTGCCAAGCCCCACCGCGGATGCAAGAAGTTCTCGGCCCGATTCGGCCCCGAGGCTCTGCGGTTCGTCAACTCCGAAGAGGGTCGCGCGGCGCGGTTGCGTGGCCTCAACGCCCGGGTCGTGGAAGGCGGCTCGGTCAGTGTGGGCGACGCCGTCAGCAAGGTGCCCGTCATCACAGGGCCGGCATGACCGACTCGTTCCCGCGGCAGTACGCGCGCACGCGCGGATTCAACCTGGGGCTTCCTCGGGCGTTCCGCGTCGCCGATGATGGCTCGCGTGTCGCCTTCCTTCGCACGAGGGCCGGCGACGACACGGTCGCCGGGCTGTGGGTGCTCGACGTCGCGACCGGCGAGGAGCGCGAGGTGTACCACCCCGCTCGAGCCGACGAGCACGTGACCCGGGAAGAGCTCGATCGCCGGGAACGCGCGCGCGAGCCGCAGTCGGGCGTCACGTCGTACGACACCGATCCCGGACTTCGACGTGCCACGTTCGCTGTCGGCGGCGGCCTGCACGTCGCCGACCTGGTGAGCGGGGAGATCCGGGTGATCGAGACGCCGGGGCCGCCGTTCGACGCTCGAATGGATCCGACCGGACAGCGCGTGGCGTACGAGACAGGCGGCGCCCTCCGCGTCCACGACCTGGCTTCGGACGATGACTCCCTGCTCGCCGACGACCTTGACCCCGACGTGCGCTGGGGGGTCGCGGAATTCATCGCCGCCGAGGAGATGGAACGCCTGCGCGGGTATTGGTGGGCGCCCGACGGTCTGCGTCTCCTGGCCTGTCGCGTCGATGATCGGCCCGTCGGCCTCTGGCACATCGCCTCGCCGATCGACCCGGCTTGCGCCCCGCGCGCGGTGCGCTACCCGCGGGCCGGCACGGCGAACTCGATCGTGACGCTGCATGTGCTCGGCATCGACGGCCCCCTGATCGATGTCGAGTGGGACCGCGAGGCGTTCGAGTACGTCGTTGCCGTCTCATGGACCGATGAAGGTCCGCCGCTCGTGCTCGTGCAGTCTCGCGACCAGCGTGACGTGCAGGTGCTCGCGATCGATCCCGATACCGGTGGGTCCGAGATCGCGTGGATCGACCACGACGATCGATGGACCCACATCACGCCGGGTTTGCCCGCGTGGCTCCCCGGCGGGCGCCTGCTCACCGTTGGACACCGAGATGACACGCGCATGCTGCTGATCGACGGTGAGCCCGCATCGCCCGCCGGCTTGCATGTCGACTCGGTCATCGAGGCCGGTGATGACGTGTGGTTCGACGCTACCCGTGAGTCCACCGAGATGCACGTCTGGAAGCTCGCCGCCGACGGCTCGCTCGACCGAGTGAGCGACGTCGTGGGGCAACACGTGGCCGTGGCAGGCGGCGCTCTCGCTGTCGTCGTCAGCGAGACCGTGGACGAGGCTCTGCCCGCGGCTCGACTCGTGCGAGGCGCCGACACGCTGCACACGTTCGAGCGGGCAGCCGAAGCTCCGGTGATCACCGCCCGGCCGACGTTCCTCTCGGTCGGACAGCGGGAGCTCCGCGTCGCGATGTTCACGCCCAGCGGTCGCGATCCCGCAGGGCCGCTCCCGGTGCTGCTCGATCCGTACGGTGGTCCGCATTGGGGACGGGTCGTCAGAGCCCAGCGTCCCCTGCTCGAGTCGCAGTGGCTCGCCGACCAAGGCTTCGCCGTGCTCGTGATCGACGGACGAGGCACGCCGTTCCGCGGCGTCGCGTGGGATCAGGCCGTCTATCGCAGCTACATCGACGTCGCGCTCGAGGACCAGGTCGAGGGTCTGCACGCAGCGGCTGAGCGGTACGACTTCATCGATCTCTCACGTGTGGCGATCAGAGGATGGTCGTACGGGGGATACCTCACCATGGCCGCATTGCTGCGCCGGTCCGACGTGTTCCACGCCGGCATCTCGGGGGCGCCGGTCACCGACATGCGCCTGTACGACACGCACTACACCGAGCGCTACTTGGGCATGCCCGACGACGACGCTGATGCCTACGCCAACGCCGACCTCATCCCCGACGCGGCGAAGTTGCAGGGGGAGCTGCTGCTGATCCACGGCATCGCCGACGACAACGTGTACGTGGCGCACTCGTTGCGCATGACCAAGGCGCTCATGGAAGCCGGCCGTCGCCACGCGATGATCCCCCTCAGCGGCATCACGCACCGCCCGGTGGACCCTGCAGCCGCCGAGGCGATGCTGCAGATCGAGGTCGAGTTCCTGCACCGGGCGCTCGCTGTCGGACGATCCCCTCGATGAGTGTCGACGGACCCTGCGTGTTCTGCGACATCGTTGCCCGGACCGAGCCCGCCCATCTCGTTCACGAGACCGACTCCACGTTGGCGTTCCTTGCGCACTTCCCTGGCAACGATGGGCACACGCTCGTGATCCCCAAGCGGCACGTCCCCGACATCTGGGCGCTCGAAGAACCGCTCGCCACCGAGGTCTGGCACGCCATCCGGTCGGTTGCCGATCAGCTTGATCGCGCCCTTCGACCGGATGGGCTCACTCTGGCACAGGCGAACCGGGAGGCAGGCTTCCAGGACATCTTCCATTTCCACATGCACGTCATCCCGCGCTGGGGCACCGATACGACCCGATGGACCCGCTTCTGGGAACCCGCGAGCGGGTGGGAAGAACGCATGCCCGAGGTTGCGGAACGCCTTCGCGCGGAAGACCGAGGCTAGACTCGGACCCCTCTGCGTCTCGGAGACCGGTATGCCCATCATCGTTCAGAAGTACGGCGGCACCTCGGTCGGGTCGGTGGAACGCATCCAGGCCGTCGCCGACCGGGTCGTGCATGCGCGTGAAGGCGGCAACGACGTCGTCGTCGTGGTCTCTGCGATGGGTCACACCACCGATGAACTGCTCGCGATGGCCGCCGAGATCGCGACCGTGCCCGATCCGCGCGAGCTCGACATGTTGCTCACGGCGGGGGAGCGCATCGCCATGTCGCTGCTCGGCATCGCGATCAACGCTCGTGGATGCAGAGCTGCGAGCTATACGGGCTCGCAGGCGGGCATCATGACCGACCACCAGCACGGACAAGCGAAGATCGTCGAGATCCGCCCGAAACGCATCCTCGAGGCCTTGGAAGCCGGCAGCGTCGTCGTGCTCGCGGGCTTCCAGGGGCTGAGCGTCAGTCAGTTCGAGATCACCACGCTGGGACGGGGGGGCTCCGACCTCACGGCGGTCGCGATGGCAGCGGCGATCGGGGCCGAGGTTTGTGAGATCTACAGCGATGTGGCGGGTATTTACACGACCGACCCCCGGATCGAGCCGGCCGCTCGAAAGCTCGATGTCGTGAGCTACGACGAGATGCTCGAGCTGGCGGCGTCGGGGGCGCACGTGTTGCAATCGCGCTCGGTCGAGTACGCGCGACGCACGGGGGTCCGCCTGCACGTGCGGTCCTCGTTCGACGATGAGCCAGGGACATGGGTCCAGGAGGTCGATGTAGCGATGGAAGGCGTGCTGATCTCGGGCGTGGCGCTCGACACCGACGAAGCGAAGGTCACGCTCGATCGCGTACCCGACCGCCCGGGTGTCGCGGCCACGGTGTTCAAGGCGATCGCCGACGACGCGATATCGATCGACATGATCGTTCAGAACGTGTCACACCAAGGCGCCACCGACCTATCGTTCACCGCGCCGCGCGCAGATCTTCACCGGGTCACGAGCGTGATGGAACGCCTCGTCAAGGAGATCGGCGCCGATTCCTACACGATCGACGACGACATCGCGAAGCTCTCGCTCGTCGGTGCCGGCATGAAGAGCCATCCTGGGGTCGCCGCCGACATGTTCGATTCGCTCGCCGGTGAGGGCATCAACATCGAGATGATCTCGACATCGCCGATCCGCATCTCGTGCGTGATCCGCGAGAGCGACGGCGAGCGGGCGGTGCGGGTGGTGCACGAGCGATTCGGCCTGGATGAATCGGGCTCGACGCCGGAGATCCCGACGGGCTGAGATGATGGGTCTCGACGAGATCGGCGGCGCGATCACGGACGGGGGTTCGCCGCGCTCCCATCGCCGCCACGCGACCCAGGTCTGCCCCCGCCCCCGCCGACTGGGGGTGCTGACGGTTCTCCATCGGGACCATCGGACGAGCAGCCTCAGCGACGTTCCGTGCTTCCGGTGGTGATGGCCCTGGTGCTCGTCGTGCTCGTCGTTACGAGCGGCGTCGCGCTTCGTGTCTTGGGCCCGCGGCGGCACCGCCTGCAGGGACGCCGACTTCACGTCCGTCCGGTTCGGATACTGCGCGAGCACGCCTGCGGGGTGGGTCGCGGCCGCTGCTCAGGCAGAGGACACGCCCCTCGACCACTTCCTGCAACAGGACGGTTCGGCCGTGATCACTGTCACCGCCGTCGCGCTCACCAAGGGGCAGGATCTGAGGCGGTTCGAGCAGTTCGTGCGCGGCGACGACGAGGCACAGGGCGCCACCACCGGTGGGTCGATGCCGATGGAGGTCGATGGCGCTGAGGCGCTCGCGTTCGACGCGGTCTTCGATGGCCCGGACGGTGTGGTGAGGTCGCGTGAGGTGCTCTTCACGCGAGAGGACATCGCGTGGCGAGTGACGCTCGCCGATGAAGGGGTCGGATTCGGATCGAGCACTTCGCGCCTCGGAGAGCTGCTGGACAGCTGGCACTTCGTCTAAATGGCGGTCTCCGACTGGCTGGCCACCAGGGTTGCAGCTGTTGGAAGACTCTTACTCCTGGGAGTTCGTCGGCGTCGATGAGGCAGTGCTCGACAGCGGCGGCCCCGTGCCCTGCAACTGAACGGCCCTGGGTGACCGGCCGGCCCGGCCTTCACTGGTAGCTTGGAGCGACCATGAAGGTCGCCGTCATCGGAGCCACCGGGGCCGTGGGCCGGGAGATGCTCCGCATCCTCGAGGAGCGGCGTTTCCCGGTCGGCGAGCTCGTGCCGCTCGCGAGCGCTCGGAGCGCCGGCAGCCTCGTCGAGCTCGCCGGCGAGGAGCATGAGGTTCACGAGCTGACCGTTGAAGCGACGCGCGGCGTCGATGTCGCCTTCGTGTCGGCCGGTGCGACGACCTCGCGAGCCTTCCTGCCCGAGATCGCGGCAGGCGGCGCGGTCTGTATCGACAATTCGAGCGCGTTCCGCATGGACCCCGCCGTGCCGCTCTCGGTGCCTGCGGTGAACCCCGAGGCGCTCGAAGGCTGGCCGCATCCGGGCATCATCGCGGTGCCGAACTGCACCACCATCACCGCCGTGCTTGCCCTCGGGCCGTTGCACCGGGCAGCGGGGTGCACGTCGCTCGTGATCTCGAGCTACCAGGCAGTGAGCGGCGCGGGGTGGAAGGGAACCCGCGAGCTCGCCGAGCAGGTCGACAAGCTCGGAGGCGACATCGGGTCACTCGCCCACCCCGACCCAGGCGCGTTGCCTCGAGGTGAGGTCTTCGCCAAGCCGATCGCGTTCAACGTGGTGGCGAAGGTCGGGGAGTTCGAAGCCGACGGGTTCACCAGCGAGGAAACGAAGATGATGGCCGAGCCTCGCAAGATCCTTTCGGCGCCCGACATGCGCGTGGTGGCGACCTCGGTACGGGTGCCGGTCGTGACCGGTCACGCGGTCTCGATGCTCGCCGAGTTCTCGCGGGCGATCACCGTCGAGGAAGCCCGTGAGCTGCTCGCCGTCGCTCCCGGAGTGCGCCTCATGGACGACCCCGGCGCGGGCGTCTTCCCTTCACCCCTCGACGCGGCCGGTGGCGACGACGCCCTGGTTGGGCGCGTCCGCCAGGTGCCCGGGCGCGACGACGCCTTGGCGCTGTTCAGCTGCGCCGACAACCTCCGCAAGGGTGCCGCGCTCGACGCGGTCGAGATCGCCGAGCACCTATTCTTGCGCTGAGCGATACTAGTCTAGTCGAGACTAGTTATCGTCGGATGGCTCGCCGCCCGGGGTGACGTCGTCGGCGAGCGGCTTCACGAACCACGCCCCGTAATCGTGCCAGCCTTCGCGCCGGTAGAAGGTGATCGAAGCCTCGCGCCAGGTCGCGGTGACGAGGGCCATGCGGAAGCAGCCGCGCTTGCGCGCCAGCTCCTCGGCCCGTTGCAGCAGGGCGGTGCCGACCCCGGCGCCCTGCGCGTGCTCGGTCACGACCACGTCGTTGATGCGCGCCTGTGGGCGATGGTCGCCGAGACGCTGGTGGTATTCCATGTCGATGACTCCGACGACCTCGCCACCCATCTCCTCGTCCATCTGGGCGACGAGCGTGACGTTGCCGAGCTGGCGCAGATGACCGGCGAACGCCTGACGGTGCGTGGGATCGTGGGCGGTGCCTGCCGCCACGCCGCGCCCCAGCTCGACGAGGAGTCCCGCGATCGCCACCCAGTCGTCGGGGGTCGCCATCCTCACGGTGATGTCGCGACTCATCGGTCCTGGCTCAGAAGAAGAACGGGCACCAGGGGTCGGGCCCACGGAACAACTGTGTGAACGCGTCCACGATGGGATCGTCGGCCTCGAGCACGCCGATCCGGACCGCGTCGCCCGCCCGCAGGTAGCCGCTGAACATCGACGACAAAGCGCCGATCGACATGGGCGCCGAGTGAGCGCCGGTATGAGGTGCGACCGACGCATGCCCTCGCTCGACGCGCAGCTTCCACGGCCCGGCATTGTCGGGGAAGATGGGATCGTCGACCGTGAACACCACCTCGGCATCGATCGCCGGCCACCCGCGCTGTTCGAACGCGGCGCGCACGTCGAGCAGGCGGAGCATCCAGAGGTAGTGCATGTCGACCGAGAGCGACTGGTCCTCGATCGAGCATGGCGATCGGATCGTTGGGTGGGCCGCTCCACTGGAACCACTTGCCGATGCCGCCGAACCGGCGCACGTACGCCAGCAGTGAGCGCAGGGCCGTGTCGGTGTTCGCCACGAACGCCTCGGTCCACAACCCGAAAGCGACGTCCAGCGGTCCAGGATCGGGGTCTCGACCTGTCACCAGGAACCCGGTCACCTCGCCGCCTTCGCGCACCACGACCGCGCGGCGAGTCTCGTCGTCGGTCCTGATCATGATGCGGTCGGCCCAGTGGGCGTCGCGGGTGGGCTCGACCGGCCCGGTGTGCCCCGAGGCGAACGTTCGATACGCCGAGCGAACGCCGGCCAGGTCTCGATCGAGGTCGAAGAGCTCGGGGGCGGTCAGGTCGCGCGACTGCGGTGGGATCGCCTCGATCGCGATGCGATGCCTCGTGAACGTGCCGGCCAGCTCGTAGCCGAGTCCCCGGTACGGTTTCACCACCGCGGGGAACAGCGCGCTCACGACCGCTCCCCGATCGCGTCCGGCTCGCAGGACCGCTGCGGTCACCGCCGAGCCGATGCCTGCTCCGCGATGTTCGGGCAAGGTCGCGACACCCCAGATCGCCGAGCACGCGAGGGCGTGCCCCGCGAACCACTGGTCGAACCTCAACTCCCCGGCCGTCGCGACGATGTCATCGCCGGCGAGGGCCACTCGCATGTCGTCGAGCTCGTACAGGTGCGAGCGCGCCACCGCGCGCTCCCGCGAGAAGTTGAGTGACGTGGCGAGCGCTTCCGCGACGCGCTCACGCTCGTGTTCTGCGGGTGCCCTGATCTCCGCGGTGCTCACGGTCACGGGCACCCGCACGGCGTGGCGCCGCACTTCGGACAGCCCGCGGCGTACCGCGCCACGGCCATCTCGAGATCGATCTCCTCGATGTTGGCGAGCGATGCGAGCCACGCGAGCACGTCGCCGAACTCGTGCTCCAGGTTGGCTCGATCACCGGTGCGGAGGGCCTTCGCGAGCTCTCCGACTTCCTCGATGAGCCACCGGAACGTCGCGTCGCGCCCTCGAAGGGCATCACGATCGAGATAGATGTCGCGCATGTGTGACTGCAGGTCCGACAGCTGCATGGGTCGCGAGTGTAGTGGAGGGTCCAATCCGCCCGGGTTGTCTACCGACCGGTAGAGAAGCCATAATCTGCCGCATGGTAGAGAGCGAGGACCGCTCGCCCGCGCCTTCCTCGATCGTCGAAGCCCTCTCGGGCAAGACGATGCTGCTGACCGGGGTGACCGGCTTCCTCGCGCAGGTCGTCTTCGAGCGGTTGCTGGCCGACTTCCCTGAGACGCGTGTCACGCTCCTCGTGCGCTCGCAGACCGGAGCAACGAGCCGTGATCGGGTCGAGTACCTGTTCCGCAAGCCGGCCTTCGATGCGCTGCGTGAGCGGGTCGGCCAGGACGGCCTCATGACGATGCTCGACGAGCGGGTCGATGTGATCGACGGCGATTTCGGTCGAGGGCAGCCCGAGGTGCCCTCCGGCATCGACATCGCGATGCACTCCGCGGCGACGGTCAGCTTCGACCCCCCGATCGACGAGGCGTTCATGACCAACCTGCAGGGCGCGATGAACCTCTACGGCGGCGTGATCGCCTCCGGTTCGAACCCCTCACTGGTGCACGTCTCGACCGCGTACGTCGCCGGGGTGCAGAAGGGGGTGATCCCGGAAGGTCCCCTCGAGCACCGCGTCGACTACATGCTCGAGCTCCAGCTGGCCTTGTCTGCTCGCAACGATGTGGAAGCCGCGAGCCGCAAACCGGAGATGCTGACCGCGTTCATGGACCTCGCCCGCGAGGAGCATTCGCGCGCTGGCCCGAGGACCGTTGCCGACGACGCGGAGGATCGGCGCCAGAAGTGGGTCACGAAGCGGCTGGTCGAGTACGGGCGCACCCGGGCTCGTTCGCTCGGATGGCCCGACGTCTACACGTTCACGAAGGCGATGGGCGAGCGCGCGGTGGAATCGCTCGCGGCCGAGGCGAACCTTCCGCTGTCGATCGTGCGCCCGTCGATCATCGAGTCGGCGTACACGCATCCGTCTCCGGGCTGGATCGACGGGTTCAAGATGGCGGACCCGATCATCCGCGCTTACGGGCTGGGGCAGATCCCGGAGTTCCCCGGCATCCCCGAGGGCATCATCGACATCATCCCGGTGGACTTCGTGGTGAACGCTTTGCTCGCGGTCGCCGCGAACCCCCCCGCGCCCGGCGATGTGAACCACTACAACGTGAGCTCGGGCTCCCGCAACCCGCTGCGCTTCTTCGAGCTATACGAGTGGATCCGCGCCTACTTCGAGGAACACCCCTTGCCCGAGCGCGGACGCGGCGAGCACAAGGTGCCCGAGTGGGACTTCCCGGGCAACCTGACGGTCGAACGCATGCTGCGGCGAGCCGAGCGGCTCACCGACATCGCGGAGCAGGTCGTGACCCACATGCCGAAGTCGAAGGCGATGCGAGATGCGGTGCGACGCGTCGATCGCGACAAGGCGCGCATCGACTTCGTGAAGCGGTACAGCGATCTCTATGGCATGTACACCGAGACCGAGGTCGTCTACACCGACGACCGCACGCTCGCGCTCTTCGAGTCGCTGAGCCCCCACGACAAGGCCAATTTCCCGTTCGACGCGGCCGCGATCGACTGGAAGCACTACATGCAGGACGTGCACTCGCCGGCGGTCACGCAGTCGCTTCGGGAGCTGTCGCGGCGAGACCGCGAGCGGGCGACGGTGACGATCCGAGAGCGCGACGAACCCGTGCTCGCCCTGTTCGACATGGAAGGCACGATCATCACGTCGAACGTCGTCGAGAGCTACGTCTGGGCGCGCATGGCCGACCTGACGCCCGAGGAGTGGCCGCGCGAGCTCGCGAGCGTGTTCGGACGCATCCCCGGGTACCTGCAGATCGATCGCCGCGACCGCGGCGACTTCTTGCGGACGTTCTTCCGGCGGTACGAAGGCGCGAGCGTCGAAGGCATCGACCGGCTCGTCGCGAGCCACGTCGCGGAGTTCATGCTGCAGAAGGCGAGCGCGGCGGCTCTCCGTCGTATCCGGGAGCATCGCGCCGCCGGTCACCTCACGATCTTGATCACCGCGGCCGCGGAGCCGTTCGTGCGGCCACTCTCGCCGTTGTTCGACGTGGTGATCGGCGCCGATCTCGAGGAGCGTGACGGGCGCTACACCGGATTCATGTCGGCGCCGCCGCTGGTTGGCGAGGCCCGAGCGGCGTGGCTGCGCCGCTACGCGCTGCTCGAGGGCATCGAACTGCGCCATTCCTACGCGTACGCCGACTCGTACTCCGACCTCCCGTTGCTCCGCGCGGTCGGCAACCCGGTCGCGGTCTCTCCCGACGCCTCGCTGTACCGGTTCGCGCGCCGCCGCCGCTGGCCGATCGAGGAATGGCGGATGACCACGGGCATGCCGAGGGTGCGGTTCCCGAGGCCGGCGGTGCGCACATGAGCGGGAGCGAGAGCTGATGGCGCTCGCACTCGAGTACTTCCGGTCGATGCCCCGCTACGTCGGTGCCCGCATCGCGGGCCGGCGAGCGCCGGGGCTGGTCGCCGGCGGACCGCTCGCACCGCTGCGATTGGTCACCCACGCCGACCTGGCGCCGCCTCGGGAAGGGTGGGCGCGGTTGAAGCCGACACTCGCCGGCATCTGCGGCAGCGACCTGTCGACGATCGCCGGCACGTCGTCGTTCTACTTCTCACCGCTCGTCTCGATGCCGTTCGTGCCGGGACACGAGGTCGTCGGCGAGCTGCTCGACGACTGCGGCGACCATCCCACCGGCCAGCGGGTCACGCTCTCGTCGGTGCTCGGCTGCGCCGCGCGGGAACAAGCAGAGCTCTGCGAGCACTGCGCTGAGGGCGAGTACGGACGGTGCGACCGCGTGACCGTGGGCTCGCTGAAGCCAGGCTTGCAGACGGGCTTCTGTTCGAGCACCGGTGGCGGATGGAGTCGCATGATGCTCGCGCACCGATCCCAGCTCTGGGCCGTGCCCGACGGGATCGACGATCACACCGCCGTGCTGATCGAACCGTTGGCGACGGCGATCCATTCGGTGTTCCGGGCTCGAATCACCGAAGGCGACGACGTGCTCGTGATCGGTTCGGGCACCGTGGGACTGCTCACCCAGGTGGCGCTCCGGCGATTCGCCCAGCCCGGCCGCGTGATCGTGGCTGCCAAGCACGCCGCGCAGCGCGCCGCAGCGACGATGGCCGGCGCCGACGAGGTCGTGCGTCCCGAGC
Source organism: uncultured Actinomycetes bacterium (assembly GCA_963831325.1). GTDB lineage: Bacteria > Actinomycetota > UBA4738 > UBA4738 > HRBIN12 > JAOUEA01. The sequence continues at coordinate 403,889 of CAWHQA010000038.1, read as the reverse complement.
ATGCGCTCAAAGCTGTGCGTCGCGCTGGGCACGCGGTCAAGCTCACGCCCGAGCGCGGCCAGGAGTTCCTGCTCGGCGGTGCCGACGTGGTGTTCGAGTGCACGGGAACGAAGCGCGCCCTCGACATGGCGCTGCGCACCACGAAGGCTGGTGGCCGTGTCGTGGTGAGCGGCATCCCCGCCGGCGGTGCCGACCTCACGCCGTTGTGGTTCCGCGAGCTCGAGCTCGTCGGGGCGTACACGACCGGCATGGAGGAGATGCCCGAGGGTCGGCGCCACTCATTCGCGCTCGCCCTCGAGCTCGCGAGCCAGATCGGCCCGGTGCTCGCGCCGATGGTCGGTGCGACATATCCGCTCGCTCGATGGCGTGATGCGATCGACCATGCCATGTCGGCCGGGCGCCTCGGCACGTTCAAGGTGGCGTTCGCCCCGCAAGACAACACGACGTCGACCACGATCTCGACGTCACATACACCCACGACCTAGGAGACGACCGCACATGCCCAGACCCGGATTCGTGTTGCAGGTGGACGAGCGAACGCCGCCGCTGCTCGTGCACCGGGGCGAGGGCTATCGCATGCAGAAGTTCCCGCTCGGCACTCGCGTCGTGTACCCGCCTGATCCGCTCCCGGGCATCCGCGACGTGCCGGCGGCGGTTCGCCATGCTCTGCTGAACCCGGTCGGTGACTCGAAGCCGCTTCCGGAGCTGCTGTTCTCGGGCATGAAGCTCACCGTCGCGATCGACGACATCTCGATCCCCTTGCCACCGATGCGCACGCCCGATGTGCGCCAGCCCATCTTGGAGCACGTGATCGAGCTCGCAGCTCGCGCGGGCGTCGACGATCTCGAGCTGATCGTCGCGACGGCGCTCCATCGTCGGATGACCGCCGCTGAGATCCGCAGAGCGGTCGGTGAGCGGGTCTATCGCTCGTTCTATCCCGAACACCTGAAGAACTTCGACGCGGAAGACCCGCAGGGCCTCGTCGAGATCGGCCGGACCCAGCGAGGACGAACTGGTCGAGATCTCCACGCGTGCCGCCGAGAGCGACCTGATCGTCTACGTGAACATCAACCTTGTTGCGATGGACGGGGGTCATAAGTCGGTTGCCGTGGGTCTCGCCGGATACCGGAGCCTGAAGCACCACCACAACGTGCACACGATGCTGCATTCCACGTCGTACATGGATCCACGGGAGGGACGCAGCGCGATCAACGACTCGGTGAACCGCATGGGTCGGGTCCTCAGGGATGCCGGTGTGAAGATCTTCCAGATCGAGACGACCGTGAACTCCGAGACTTTCCCGTCGAACCTCGGCTTCCTGAACAAGCGCGAATGGGAGTGGGGCGCGAGCGACCAGGCGCTCATGATGGCGGCGAAGAAGGCGAACAACATGGCGCCGCCGCGCGTACGCCGCGAGTTCTTCCGTCGCATCGAGGCGCCCTACAAGCTCACGGGCGTGAACGGCGGTGAGGTCGAGGCGGTGCACGAGCGCACGCTGACGAACCTGCACCGCCAACAGCTCGTCGAGGTGCAGGGCCAGGCCGACGTGCTGATCATGGGCGTGCCCTACCTGGGCCCGTACAACGTGAACTCGATCCTCAACCCGATCCTCGTGCACTGTCTCGGGCTCGGGTACCTGTTCAACATGTATCGCAACAAGCCGCTGGTGAAGAAGGGGGGCGTGATCATCCTGGACCATCCGGTGCCGTGGGAGTTCCACTCGATCCATCATCCGAGCTACATCGACTTCTTCGAGGAGGTGCTCGCGGAGAGCACCGATCCGAAGACGATCGAGAAGGAGTTCGAGGAGCGCTACGCCACCGATCCGTGGTACGTGCACCTGTATCGCACGAGCCATGCCTACCACGGCGTCCATCCCTTCTATATGTGGTACTGGGGCGCCCACGGGCGCGACCACGCCGGCGAGGTGATCTTCATCGGAGGGAACCCCTCGAGCGTGGCGCGTCTCGGCTACCGGCGGGCCGACTCGATGCGCGACGCGCTCGAGATGGCGAAGGACACGGTGGGCTCGTCGCCCACGATCACGTACTTCCACGCGCCGCCCGTGATGATCGCCGACGTGCACTGAGGAGCTGAGCGATGGGCAGCGCTGAAGCACCGAAGGGGTAGCGCATGAGCTTCCGCGACGAGCTGAAGACGATGTCAGAGGGGTTCCGCTGGGGCCGTCGGCCGATGGTGCCACGCAGCGCCGAGCCGCACATGCCGTCACGCGAAGACCCGGTGTTCCCGACCGACTGGGCTCGGACCGGGGCGGGCACGGCGGCGAGGCTCGTGATCTTGAACGTCGGGCTTGGTCCGCTGCTCCGCAGCCAGGTGGCGCTGCGCGTGTACGGCATCGAACATCTCGCGGCGATCGACGGTGGTGTGATCTTCTTCTCGAACCACTCGAGCCATCTCGACGCGACCATCATCCTGACGGCGCTCCCGGAGCGATGGCAGGAGAAGACGGCAGTCGGCGCGGCGCGTGACTACTTCTTCGACGTGTGGTGGCGCGCGTCGTTCACCGCCCTCGCCTACGGTGCGTTCCCGATCGACCGATCGCGCGGCGGCCGGCACGCTGTCACGAAGGCGCGTGAGCTGCTCGACGACGGGTGGAGCCTCGTGGTGTTCCCCGAGGGCACCCGCTCGCCCGACGGGCATGCGAAGCGGTTCCGCCACGGCACGGCGCGTCTGTGCATCGAGGCCGGTGTCGGTGCGGTGCCGGTGGGCATCCGCGGGGCGTATCAGGCGATGCCCAAAGGGCGGTGGTGGCCGCGCGCGGGAAGGCCGCCGGTGCGCGTGCGGATCGGCGCGCCACTGTTCCCCTTGGAGGGTGAAACCCACCAAGCGTTCACCGTGCGCATGACGCAGGCGGTGGCCGAGCTGCTCGACGAGGACCGCACGACCTGGTGGGAATCGCTGCAGCGGGCCGAGCGTGGTCAGACGCCGGCGCCGTACGGTCCGAGCGGTCCTGAGTGGCGCAAGCGCTGGGAAGGCTCTCGTCCCATCGAGCGACGCGGCACCGGGAAGACCTGGGAGTAGGGGTGCCTCGCGTCGGCGGTGAGCAACGGCGGACCACGATCGTCGCCGAGGCGATCCACCAGTTCGGCCGAGACGGCTACAAGGGTGCGAGCATCGAGAGCATCGCGACCGCCGTCGGTGTACGCAAGCAGACGCTGCTGTACTACTTCCCCAACAAGGAAGCGTTGCTCGAGGCGTGCCTGCAGGCAGCAGGTGAACGGCTCGGCGCGGATCTCGCCACCGCGCTGGAGGACGCGGAGACGTACTGGGATCGAGCCGAGGCCGTGATCCATGGAGTGTTCCGCCTCGCGGCGGAGTGGCCCGAGTTCCCGATGTTCGTCAGGGAAGCGGCACGCCTCGGCCCCTCGGCATTCGATCGGTTCGCCGGCGTGATCGACCCGCTCCGCCGGCGCGCGATCGAGTTCCTCCAGGCTGGCATGGACACAGGGGAGATCCGCAAGCAGGACCCCGCCATGCTGCTGTTCACGCTGTACACGGCGGTCGTCGGCTCGCTCACCGAGGCGAGCGTGCTGAGTGCGGTGGTCGGGGCCGACACCGGGCAGGCGTCGCTTCGTCGTCGCGAGCGCGAGGTGCTGCTGTTCGTTCGCGCTGCGCTCCGCCCCGCCACCGACTGATCGCCTGTATCACGTTGCCGGTGGCTGCCGGGCGCGGGAGGATGCTCGCCGTGGACATTCGCGACGAACGCCGTGACGTGACCGCGCTGTTCGCTGATCTGGTCGGTTCGACGGCGCTCGGGGAACGTCTCGACCCCGAGGAGCTGAAGCTCGTCGTCGGCGACGCCGTCGCTCGCATGGTGAACGCGGTCGAGGCGTTCGGCGGCACGGTGAAGGACCTCGCCGGCGACGGCGTGCTCGCCCTCTTCGGCGCCCCGGTCGCCCACGAGGACGACGCCGAACGGGCGATCCGTGCAGGCCTTCGCATCGTCGACGACGTGGCGGAGTTCGGTCGCGAGGTGGCTGAGGCGTGGGGCATCGACGCCCTCAACGTGCGTGTCGGTATCAACACCGGCCCGGTCATCACGGGCTCGATCGGCGCGGGCGACCGGGTGGAGTTCGGTGCGATGGGCGACGCGGTGAACGTGGCCGCACGGCTGCAGTCCCACGCCGAGCCGGGCTCGGTGCTCGTCGGTGAGGCCACCCACCATGCGGTGCGCGACCGGTTCGCCTTCGGCGACGGGCGGGCGTTCGACCTCAGGGGCAAGTCCGAGCCGGTAACCGCCTTCGCCATCGCGGGTCCGGCCGACGGCACGACCGCGCGGCGCGATGCCGGCTCGCCAGCCCGCATGGTCGGGCGCGACGCCGAGATGGCGCGGGTGAAGGCGTCGATCGCGACCGTCGCGACCGGCGCCGGCGGGGCGGTCTTCGTCTCCGGCGAGCCCGGCATCGGCAAGACCCGCATGGTGCACGAGCTGCGGCGCGCGTTCGGCGCCGTCACGCCCGAGCACGGCCGCTCGCTGTGGCTCGAGGGACGGTGCGTGAGCTACGGCGGGTCGATGCCTTACTGGCCCTTCCGCGACCTGCTGCGGTCGTGGCTGGGGGTGGGCGACGACGAGCCCGACCTGCGGGTGCGGGTCGCCCTGCGGCGACAGGTCGACCGCCTCAGCGGCATGCGGGCCGACGAGGCCGTGCCCTACCTCGCGGCGCTGCTCGGGTTGTCGCCGGTGGCCGGCGAGGCAGAGCGCCTCGAGGAACTCTCACCCGAAGCTTTGCAGTACCGCACGTTCGAAGTGGTGCGCTCGACGCTACGGCATCTCGCCGAGGACGGCCCCGTCGCGATGGTGATCGAGGACGTGCATTGGGCAGACGCCACGTCGGTCCAGCTGCTCGAGCAGGTCATCGCCGATACGGAGGATGCCGCGCTGCTGGTCGTCTGCACCCTTCGCCACGAGCGCGACCACGCCGCGTGGCGCCTCAAGGAGGACGTCGCTCGCACGTTCCCGCACCGCTTCCTCGAAGTGACGCTCGAAGCGTTGTCGGGCGACGCCGGGCTCGAGTTGCTCATGTCGCTCGTCGGACGCGACACGCTTCCCACCGAGGTGCAACGGCAGATCCTCGAGCCTGCCGAGGGCAATCCGTTCTTCCTGGAGGAGTTGGTGCGGTCCATGGTCGACGCCGGCGCTCTGGTGGCCGACGGCGACGGGTGGCGCTTCGTGCACGAGGTGACCCCGCAGGTGCCGCCCACGGTCGAGAAGGTCATCCTGGCGAGGATCGACCGGCTGTCGCCAGACGCTTATGAGGCCATCGTGTCGGCGTCGGTCGTGGGCAGGTCGTTCAGCCTGCCGCTGCTCCAGGCGGTGGCCGCGGGCGACGTGCGCACGGCCCTCGGCGACCTGATGCGGGTCGACCTCGTGCGGGAGGGCCGCCGGTGGCCCGAGCCCGAGTACCGGTTCACGCACGCGTTGATCCAGGAGACGGCGTACCGGACCCTCGTGGCCGACGATCGCATGCGTCTGCACCGCAAGGCGGCCACCTGGCTCGAGCACCATCACGGCGGCCGGCAGGACGAGGTGGCCGGCGTGCTCGCCCACCACTGGCTCGGCGCCGAAGACGAGGACAAGGCGATCCGCTACCTCACGGTGGCCGGCGACGCTGCCCGCCAGAGCTACGCTCTCGACGAGGCCATCGCGTACTACCGGGAGCTGCTGCCCCTGCTCGACCGGCGCGGCGAGGAACGCGAGATCGCGCTCGTGCTGTTCAAGCTCGCGCTCGCCCTGCACATGTCGCTGCGGTTCGCGGAGGCGAACGAGGCGTACCAGCGCGCGTTCGGCCACTGGACGCCGCCGCCCTCGTCCGATCGCACGCCCGACGCCGAGTTGCGGGTCGCGACGAGCTTCCTGCCCGACGACGCCGACCCCCGCTCGGCCATCGCGTGGCCCAACATCCAGCTCTGTATGCAGCTCTTCGACCGGCTCGTCGAGCAGTGGCCCGAGCGCACGATCGTGCCCTCGCTCGCCGAGCGGTGGCAGATCGCCGACGACGGGTTGCGCTACGTGTTCTACCTGCGCGACGGGCTCACGTGGTCCGATGGCGAGCCGCTCACCGCGCACGACGTCGAGTTCGGCATCAAGCGGGTGCTGAACCCCGAGGCGCCGGGGTCGTCGGTCGCGGTCTACTTCGTGCTGGAAGGCGGCCAGGAGCGCTACCTTGCCCAGGCGCCCGACGACACCGGGGTCGGCGTGCGCGCGCTCGACGATCGCACGGTCGAGTTCCGCCTCGCGGCGCCGGCGCCGTACTTCATGAGCGTGATGAACCGGCCCGACGGCGGTCCGCAGCCGCGGCACGCGATCGAGGCGATGGGCGATGGGTGGACCGAGCCTGGGCGGCAAGTCGTCTCGGGGGCGTTCCAGGTGACCGAACGCGACCAGCACCGGCTCGTTCTGGAGCGCCGCGCGCAGGGTGGCGTCGCCCGCGACGGGAACGTCGCCCGGGTGGAGTACCGGGCATCGCGCATCGCAGATGCGCTCGACCCGTACGCTCGCGGCGAGCTCGACATGATCGCCGCTGCGATACACCCCCCGGCTCGCCGATCTCGTGGAGCGCGACGTGCCCGATGCGACCGTGGGTCAGGCGGGGTGGTCGGGCTACCTGGCCTTCGACCACGCGAGCGCGGTCGGCTCGAACCTCGAGCTGCGCCGGGCGCTCGCGCACGCGGTCGACCGCGACGCCCTCGGCGCCGCGATGCCGGCGAACATGGTGGTGGCCACCGGCGGCATCGTGCCGCCCGCGCTGCAGGGGCACACGCCGGAGATCTCGCTGCGATTCGACCCCGACGAAGCGCGAGCGTGCCTCGGCCGGTCGGGGCATGCCGGGCCTCTGGCGGTCGCGGCCCTCGACGACGACCTGCCGATCCTCGATCCGGTATTCGAGTCGTGGCGCGCGGTGCTCGGGCTCACGGTCGAGCGGCGGGTGTGGTCGATCGACGACATCGCGACCATGGCCGCCCCCCGGCAGCAGGCGCCGATCTACTTCACGGGGTGGCTGCCGGGCTACGCCGACCCGGAGTACTTCCTACGGTTGCTGTTCCACTCGCAGAGCCGCACCAACGAGGGCGGCTTCGTGCATCCGCCGTTCGACGAGCTCATCGAACGCGCGCGCCAGGAGCGCAGCGACCGCGGCCGTCTCGCGCTGTTCCACGAGGCCGATCGCATGGCGGTGGCCGATCGGGTCGCGGTGATCCCGCTCGTGTACGGGCGCAGCCTCGCCGTGCTGAAGCCGTCGGTGCACGGGTGGTGGGAGTTCGGGAAGACCTCGGCGAACTTCGCCGACCTCACCGTCGCGCGCACGAAGGTCTGACGACACTAGGCTGTGACCGTCACGCTGGGAGGAGGGCAGCCTTGCCACTGGTGACCGTCTTCAATCTGACACGTGAAGACCAGCTGTCGGCGATCGAGGGATCGATAACGCGCACGCTGACCAGCATGCCTGAACTCGTCATCGACGATCGGGAGATCAACGTCGTTCCAGTGCTCATGCCAGACGGTTTCGATGGCGAGGTCACCAGGATCAACGTGGACCTCTGGGCACGAGCTGAGCGGACCAAGGAAGCCTTGCAGGAGCTTGCGACGCGAGTTGCGGAGGGCTTCCAGGCGGTAGCTGGCGAAGACCGGAAGGTGAAGGTCGTCATCAGGCCGTATGACGTCGAAACGAGCGGGTGGGTCTCCCTCTGAACCCCAGGCTCATCCAACCTGAGACACCACAGGTACGTCAGGAGCTCAGTCCACCGGCGGGAAGTGGTCGTCGGCGAACGAGTGCAGCACATGCTCGGCGCCGGCCACGCGCAGCGCCTCGATGTCGAACTCGCCGGTGGCCACGCCGACCGCGATCGTGCCGGCACCGTGCGCGGCTTCGATGTCGCGCGGGGTGTCGCCCACGACGATCACCTCGGCGGGGTCGATGTGATGACCCGAGAGAGCTGCCGCCCGCGCGATCGCCGCGAGCGTGAGATCGCTGCGCACCGACGAGTCGCTGCCGTAGCCCCCGAACAAGAAGTACCGCCCGAGCCGAGCGCGTGAGAGCTTGATGTGGGCGGCGCCCTCGATGTTGCCGGACACGAGCCCGAGCAGGGTGTCGGCCTCGACGAGGCGGGCGAGCAGGTCCTCGACACCGGGCATCACGCGGTAGCCGGGTGAGGAGTCGACCTCGACCGGCAGGCGCAGCACGTAGCGCGTCATCAGCCGGATGACCTCGTCGGTCGTGGGCTCGCGCCCGATCGTGCCTTTGAACGTCGCGCGGGCCACGACCGGGTCGGTCATGCCGACCTCGCTGAACATGCGGATGTCGCCCTCGACCCCGAACGCTTCGCGGAAGGCGAACGACCAGCTCCTGCCGCCGGCGCCGCCCGTGTCGATCAGCGTGCCGTCGATGTCGAAGAGCACGATCCTTCGTCGCGTCATGCGATCAGCGCTCCCGCAGCGCGGCCCTGGCCGGCCCGCCGTCGCCGTCGACGAGGCGCAGCGGCATCACGATCAGGTCGTAGGCGCCCTCGGGCACCCGGCGGAGATCGAGGCCTTCCACGATCACGACGTCGTTCGACAGCAGGGTCACGTGGGTCGGATGGTCGCCGGAGCCCCGCGCCTCGATCCCGAGGAAGTCCACCCCGACGAGCCGCATGCCGCGGTCCACGAGCCACCGAGCGCCATCGGCGGTGACGCTCACGTACGACTCGGGGAACGACGCAGACGGCCGGTCCCAGCGCTCGGAGTTGTCGGTGCGCAGCAGCAGGCGGTCGGTGCCGGGGGGCACGCCGAGCGTGTCGAGGTCGCCGGCACCGACCGCACCACCGCGGCCCGTCGCGTCGGCTACCCAGCACGGGCCGATCAGCACGTCGAGCGGCACGTGGTCGACGCCTGCGGCGCCATCGAGGAAGTGCAGCGGCGGGTCGATGTGCGTGCCCGAGTGCGTGCCGAGACGCAGCTCGCTGACGTTCGCACCGTCGCCGTTCGCGATGCGCTGGTTCGCCAGCACCTCGACCGGCGGGTTGCCGGGCCAGGTCAGCAGCTCGGGCGACAGAGGCAACGACACGTCGATCCACCCGCTCACGTGTGGTGCACCCCTTCGGGCCGGGTGCGCAGGTGCCAGTAGCGGGGCACGAGCAGGTCGTCGGCCTGCGCCGGTCCCCACGAGCCCTGCTTGTAGAAGAACAGGGGCGACGGCTGCTCGAGCGCCGGGGTGACGATCTCCCATGCGCGCTCGACGCCGTCCTCGCGGTTGAACAACGTGTGATCGCCGTCCATCGCGTCGTGCAGCAGGCGTTCGTACGCCTCTGAGAGCGCATGCATGAACGACCGGTCGTAGTCGAAATCCATGCGCACCGTCTGCAGCTCGTACCCGGGGCCAGGCACCTTCGCTTGGAACGCGAGCGAGATGCCTTCGTCGGGCTGGATCCTGATCGTGAGGTGGTTCGACGGGATGTGGTCCAGCTCGAGCTCTCGGAACAGCACGTCCGGCGCCTGTCGCAGGAAGACGGCGATCTCGGTGTTGCGCTCCGGGAGCTTCTTGCCGTGACGCACGTAGAACGGCACACCGTCCCACCGCCAGTTGTCGATGTAGAGCCTGGCGGCCACGAACGTCTCCGTCTCGCTCCTGGGATCGACACCGTCTTCAGCTCTGTAGCCGTCGTACTGGCCGCGCACGACGTCGGCTGGGTCGATGGGTCGCATCGCCTGCAGCAGCTTGACCTTCTCGTCGCGGAACGACTCGTCCTCGAGCGCCCGCGGCGGTTCCATGGCGAGGAAGGCGAGCACCTGCAGGATGTGGTTCTGCAGCAGGTCACGGATCGCACCTGCCTGCTCGTAGTAGCCGGCTCTGCCCTCGACGCCGATGGACTCGGCCACCGTGATCTGCACATGGTCGACGGCGTCACGGTTCCACACGCGCTCCCAGATCGCGTTCGCGAACCGGAAGACGACCAGGTTCTGCACCGTCTCCTTGCCCAGGTAGTGATCGATGCGGAACACCTGCGACTCGTCGAACGCGGTGTGGATCTCGGCCGAGAGCGCCTTCGCCGATCCGAGGGAATGTCCGAAAGGCTTCTCGACGATCACCCGCGAGTTCGCGGTGTTCGCGCCGATCGCCGCCAGGGAGCGCACGATCGTCGGGAACGCGACGGGCGGCACGGCCAGGTAGTAGAGCCGCCGGTCCTCGGTCCCGAGATCGCGGTCGGCGGCGTCGACGACGGTCTTCAAGCGTGCGATCGCGGCGGCGTCGTCGAAGGTGCCCGAGATGAACGAGAGTGAGTCGGCGAACGGCTTCCACACGTCCTCGTCGAGCGGCGTGCGCGAGTGCAGCTCGATGGCCTCCCGCGCGTGCGCGCGGAACGCCTCGTCGTCCCACTCGCTCATGGCGAAGCCGATCACGCAGTAGCGCTCGGGAAGCAGCCCTGCCACAGCCAGGTTGTAGAGGGCGGGGATGACCTTCTTCTTCGCGAGATCGCCGCTCGCGCCGAAGATCACGATCGCTTGTGGGTTCGGGGGTCGCAGCGTCATCGGTCAGTCTTCCTGTGGTTCGCGCGAAGGCGCACGCATGCGACGGTACCGGCGGATCAGCTCGAGCGTCGACGGGTCGTGCGAGTCGGCGCCCGGGTCGTCGTCGGCCTGCAGCTCGGTCAGCACCTGCACCGCGAGCGACTTGCCGAGCTCCACGCCCCACTGGTCGAAGGCGTCGATGTGCCAGAGAACGCTCTTCGTGAACACCGCGTGTTCGTAGGTCGCGATCAGCTGACCGAGGGCGCGGGGCGTGAGCGCCGGCGCCATGATCGTCGAGGTTGGGTTGTTCCCGGCGAAAGTGCGGGCGGCCACCTGGTGCGCCGCCACGCCCTCTGCTTCGACCTGCTCACGGGTCTTGCCGAACGCGAGCGCCTCCGTCTGGGCGATGAAGTTCGCCATCAGCAGGTCGTGGTGCCCGGGCACCGGGTCGGTGGGCTGCGCGAAGCCGATGAAGTCGGCCGGCACGAGGCGCGTGCCCTGGTGCAACAGTTGGTAATAGGCGTGCTGGCCGTTGGTACCCGGAGTTCCCCAGACGATCTCGCCTGTGTCGTAGATGACCGGGTCACCGTCGAGGTCGACCGACTTGCCGTTCGATTCCATCTCCAGCTGCTGCAGGTAGTCGGCGAGCTTCGACAGGTGATGGCTGTAGGGCAAGATCGCCTTCGTCTGTGCGCCCAAGAACGACGAGTACCAGACCCCGAGCAGGCCCACCAGCACCGGCATGTTCCGCTCGAACGGCGCGGTCCGAAAATGCTCGTCGATGTCGTGGAAGCCTGCGAGCATCTCGCGGAACGCCTCGGGTCCGATCGCGATCATCAGTGACAGCCCGATCGCGGAATCCATCGAGTAGCGTCCGCCCACCCAGTCCCAGAAGCCGAACATGTTCGCGGGGTCGATCCCGAACTCGCGCACCTTCTCCTCGGCGGTCGACACCGCGACGAAGTGCCGCTCGACCGCGTCCTCGTGGCCGAGGCCGGCGACCAGCCAGTCGCGCGCGCTGCGCGCGTTCGTGAGCGTCTCGATCGTGCCGAACGTCTTCGAGGAGATGACGAACATCGTGGTCGCCGGGTCGAGGTCTCGCGTGGCCTCCGCGATGTCGGCGCCATCGACGTTCGAGACGAACCGGTACGTCATCCATCGATCGGTCAGGTCGCGCAGCGCCTCGACCGCCATGTTGGGTCCGAGGTCGGAGCCACCGATGCCGATGTTCACGACGGCGCGGATACGTTCACCCGTGAAGCCGTGCCACTCACCTCCCCGCACGCGATCGGCGAACTCACTCATGCGATCGAGCACCCGGTGTACCTCGGGAACCACGTCGTGCCCGTCGACCACGAACGTTGCGTCGCGAGGGGCGCGCAGCGCGACGTGCAGCGCGGCGCGGTCCTCGGTCACGTTCACGTGCTCGCCTGCGAACATGGCATCGATGCGCTCGCGCAGCCTGGCCCGCTCGCAGAGGGCCATGAGCAGCCGTATCGTCTCGTCGGTCACGATGTGCTTGGAGTAGTCGAGGAACAGGTCCCCGGCCTCCGCCGACAGCCGCTCCGCCCGGTGCGGGTCATCGGCGAACAATCCGCGGATGCTGGCCGAGCGCATCACTTCGGAGTCGGCCCGCAGCGCGATCCATTCCGGCGAGTCGGCGATCTTCACGACTCCGGGTTCCAGGGCTTCTCGGCGTGACCGCCGAACTCCTTGCGCATCGCCGAGAGCACTCGGTTTGCGAAGTCGGCTTCGCCGCGGGATTCGAACCGATCGAACACCGCGGCCGACAGCACGTGCGCTGGCACGCCTTCATCGATGGCCGCGAGCAGGGTCCATCGACCTTCGCCCGAGTCGGAGACCAGTCCTCCGAATCCATCGAGATCGGGGTCTGCCCGCAGCGCCGCCGCGGTCAGGTCGAGCAGCCATGAGGAGATGACGCTTCCTCGGCGCCATACCTCGGCGACCTCGGCCGTGTCGATGTCGTAGCGGTAGTACTGCGGATCGCGCAGGGGCGTCGTCTCGGCGTCGGCGGGCCGTTCGTCGTTGCCGATGTTGGCGTGACGCAGCACGTTCAGTCCCTCGGCATACGCGGCCATGACCCCGTACTCGATGCCGTTGTGCACCATCTTGACGAAGTGTCCGGCCCCGGCCGGGCCGCAGTGAAGGTAGCCGGCCTCCGCGGTGCTCAGGCTCGACGAGGCACGTCCGGGCGTTCGCGGGGCCGCGTCGACACCCGGCGCCAACGACGCGAAGATCGGATCGAGGTGAGCGACGATCTCGGCTTCGCCGCCGATCATCATGCAGAACCCACGGTCGAGGCCGAACACGCCGCCGCTCGTGCCCACGTCGACGTAGTGAACACCGCGCTCTCCGAACGACGCCGCCCTCTCGACGTCGTCGCGGTAGTAGGTGTTGCCGCCGTCGATCACGATGTCGCCCGCCGTCATGAGGCCTGCGAGCTCGTTCGCTGTGTCGCCGGCGAAGGCGGCCGGCACCATGATCCACGCGGCCCTCGGCGGCGTGAGCGCGGTGACGAAGCTTTCGAGCGAATCGGAACCCGTCGCCCCCTCACCCACGAGCGTCGCGATCGCGTCGGTGTCCACGTCATAGACCACCACCTCGTGTTCGGCACCCATCAGTCGGCGTGCGAGGTTCGCACCCATACGACCCAGTCCGACCATGCCCAGCTGCATCGAAGCCTCCGTCGTCATCCAGTGGTCGTTATCGCGGAGCAGAGATGTCGGTGGTCATCCTTCCAGACGGAACGCTCTGGGACGTCGCGTTCCGCACGGCAGGCCAGAGCTCAGTCTGAGTCTCGACAGCCTGTTCCACATGTTGGAACCGTGTTCCAGATAGTGGAACAGGCCGCTCGGAGCCATGCCGGCAGAGCTACGGGCTACGGAGTACGAGCCGAGCTACGAGTAGTACTCGACGATGAGGCGCTCTTCGACCGTGACCGGCAGGGGCACCTCGTCGCGTTCGGGCTGCCGCGAGAGGGTTCCTTGCAGCTGCTCCTTGTTGCGGTAGAGGTACACCGGGGGATCAGCGGTGATCTCGAGGGCTTCCCGCACCGACACGAAGTTCTTGGCCTTGCCGGAAACCTCCACGACCTGTTCGGGCTTCACCCGGGCACTGGGGACATTCACCCGCTTGCCGTCGAGCAGCACGTGTCCGTGGGAGACGAGTTGACGTGCCTGACGAGTCGTGAGCGCGAACCCGAGGCGCAGCACTACGGAGTCGAGCCGTGTCTCGAGCCGCCGGATCAGCTCCTCGCCGGTCACGCCCTTGCTCGCAGTGGCCTCGTCGTAGTACCGCCGCATCTGGCTCTCGCTCACCCCGTAGATCGCCCGCAGCTTCTGCTTCTCGACCAGGCGGGTTTGGTACTCCGAGATGCGCTTGCGCCCTCGTCCGTGCTGGCCGGGGGGATAGGGCCGCTTGTTCGACGGACAGTTCGGTCGCCCGCAGAGCGGCTCGCCGACGCGTCGACAGGTACGGTGTTTGGGTCCGATCTTGTCCATGGTCTCCGAGTTCCTCCAGCCCTGACGGGTGCTCCCGCTGGCCAGGGCGCGTGGGCCGGATCGTGCCCCTGACCGTGAAGACGTCGCCGAGTGCGACAGGCGCGCTGCGAGAGCTCGTGCCCTTGACGTGCTCACCGAAGATACCAGCTGACCTGCGAGGATGCTCTACCGGCAGCACCCAGGCGCTGCCGATCGCCGTTCCGGCGCCTAACTAGTCTTGACCGGACTACTGGCCGGTGTCTCCGGCGACCGTGTATCCCTCATCGAGACCATCGTGCCCAAGGAGGCGGTGCACCATGCCTGCGCTCGCGAGCTGCAGCAAGATCTTGCCTGCAAGGCCCGATGAGACGCCGACCGATCCCGCCAGGCTGTCGCGCGTCCACACGTCGTACGGGTCCCGATTGAGCGCCCGGACGATGGCCCGTCGTGCATCGGCCTCGCCCGTCTCGTGGGCCTCCAGCTCGTTCTGCGTGTCGGTGCTCATGCCAACCCCCTCCGGAGAGCGGTTCCGATGGAAGTGTCCGACGACGGTGCGGGGAGGGGAACGGCCTGCGGGGAACGTTCCCGCACCGTTCGCCGGACGTTTGCACGACCACATGCCGCGCGAGACGGGCGGTGTGACAGCTGGCTGAGCACCCGTCTCCGAGCAGACGACTCGCGATACCGTGCGAAGGTTCCTTATTCCCACAGGAAGGATCGAGCGTGCAGCCGGACGAGATCTTCCAGCTCATCGTGAAGGCCGACGAGAAGCTCAAGTACGCCACCGCAGGCAAGGCCGACCTGCGCGCGCAGCAGGCCGGAGAGCTGCTGGCCGAGGCGCTGCGCGAAGCGGAGGCGATCGGCAACGAGCCACTCGTGCAACAGGTGAAGGTGCGACTCGCCGACCTCGAAGCCGGGCTCGGCCAGGAAGGCTGAGCCGTTCCAGGATCGCTACGAGGAGCCGCTCGGAGTCTCGCGCCAACGCCTGAACACGTCGCGCATCGCATCGCGTTGCGCGTCGGAGACCTGTTCCTCGGTGAGCCGGCCGGTGATCTCTATCGCCGTGCGGAACTGGGAGACGACCGCCTGGCATCCGGAGCACTCGTTCAGGTGCCGCTCGAAGCGACCGCGATCGGCATCGCTCATCGCGCCGTCGAAGTAGTCGGTGATGACCTCGACCAGCTCTTGACAGGTCAGGTCGCCGCCTGAGGGCTCGCTCATGGCTGTGCCTCGTTCGTGAGCTCGTGCTCGAGAGCCCGGCGCACCTTGGCGCGGGCCCGGTGCAACAACACCCGTTGGTTGGTCTCGGTCAGATCCAAGGCGTTACGCACCTCCTCGGACGACCAGCCCAGCACATCACGCAGCCGGATCACCTCTGCCTGCATCGGAGGGAGCGAATCGATCGCGGTGCGGATCACGCCGAACGTCTCCGATGAATTGAGGCGACTCTCGGGCATCCCTTGCCAGTCGGTCGGCATCGTCGACCAATGGCCTGCCCATTCCTCGCCCGGGCCGAGGAACCGGTCGGGGTCGAAGGCCGGGCCGTCGAGGTCGTCGCCGCCGAGCGACGCGAACGGCACGCTTCGCCCCTCGCGCTGGCCCTTGGTCTTCGCGATGTTGCTCACGATACGAAGGATCCATGTGCGAAGCGACGAGCGCCCTTCGAACCGGTCGATGCCCTGCAAGACGCCAAGCCATGCTTCCTGCACGACCTCCTCCGCGACCGCGTGCGACGAGACGTACATCCGCGCCACCCGCAGCATCATCGGCTGCAGGCGTTCGACGAGCGACATGAAGGCATGCTCGTCGCCCTTGCGGAGCAGCGCGATCAACTCGAAGTCGCTCGACGCGGGGTCGATCGCATGCACGGAGCGAACACTACCGGCCGCCGGCCGGACGGAGCGAGTCGCCCTAGGTCGGGCGGGTGACCTTGACGACGGGGGTCCCGTACCCGGCCACCGACCCGATCTGCACCTGGCCGCCTGGGCCGGGGTGCCGTGCGTGGACCATCATGCCACTACCCAGGTAGAGGGCCACGTGGCTGACGGGGGAGTAGAAGAAGAGCAGGTCGCCCGGCTGGGCGGAGCTGTAAGGGACCTCCGGGTATGTCGCCTGTGACGCGGACGAATGCGGAAGGGAGACCCCGGCTTGCGCGTAGGCCCAGCTCGTGAGGCCGGAGCAGTCGAAGGTGTCGGGGCCGGCCGTTCCCCACACGTACTCGGCGCCGATCTTCGACTTGGCCGCAGCGATCGCGATCTGCGCCGCGGTCGCGTTCGGTGGCGGAGGCGGTGGATCGTCGCCGGTGGTGTCGCCGGTGCCGCCGGTGCCGGCGTCGTTCGCAGCTTCCAGCTCAGCGGCCGCCGCCGCCGCCGCCGCGGCTTCCTGCCGCTCGATGTAGTCCCTGTACTCCTGGTCGAGCTGACTCGCGAGGGCCTTCTGCTGCTCGAGCATCCGTTCGATCTCAGCGCGTGTCGACTCCATGCGATCGAGCTCGGTCTGCTTCTCCTCGATCGTGTCGGCGTACCGGTCCGCTGCCCATCGGGCCTGCTGCTGCGCGTTCTCAGCGGCACTCGCGAGATCGGCGTCGTTCTGGGCGAGCGCCCCCATGAATTCGAGGCGGTCGGAGAACTCGGAAAGGTCGGAGGCGCCCAGCAGCACGTCGATCTGCGAGCCGGCGCCGGTGTAGGCCTCGATGGCCCGGTCTTCGAGCTGCCCGAGCGCCGTGACGGCGACCGACTCTGCCGCTCGCATGTCGTCGAGGGAGTCAGCAAGCTTGCCCTGCACCCCCTGCAACCGGACGCGAGCCTCGTTGTATGCCTCGATAGCGATCTCGAGCTCGCCACCGATGCGATTCGCTTCGGCTTCTGCCGCCTCGACCTCGGCCTTGGTGGGTGCAGCCACAGAGGCTGATCCGGCGGCGACGATCACGGAGGGCACGACGAGGGCCACGGCCAAGGCAAGCCGTACCAGTCGCTTCGGGGTGTTGCTCATCGCCCTCCCGTGGATCAGCCTCGAGATCCCTGCCGTGCTCGGGTCCGAGGAAATACGAAAGGCTCCGGTGTTCCGGAGCCGACGCATCGAGGCTACCGAGCGATATCGGGGCCGTCAAACATCCGTTGCGCTGTGTGGAACCGCCTCTCACGCCTGGAACGACCGAGGGCGGGTCGCTGCGTGCGCGACCCGCCCTGGCGTCCTGGTCGGGACGGCGGGATTTGAACCCGCGACCTCAGCGTCCCGAACGCTGCGCGCTACCAAGCTGCGCCACGTCCCGAGGAGCATCGAGTGTAGCGACTCGGCGAAGCTCCAGCAGTGTCGCCTCGGGGCGGCACGCGAACCGGAACGGCGCGTACTTGCTCGTGCCGAGCCCCGGTGAGGTATGCAGGATCGCCCCGCCCATGCGCATCAAGCCCTTCACGAGTCGCCGGGGCATCGAGCAGTTCGTGACGAGCGCGCCGCCGAACCGTCCATCGAAGGGAAGGCAGACCTGACCGCCATGCGTGTGCCCGGCGACCATGAGGTCGTAGCCGAGAGCCGCCGCCTCGGGCG
This sequence comes from uncultured Actinomycetes bacterium, assembly GCA_963831325.1. Classification (GTDB taxonomy): domain Bacteria; phylum Actinomycetota; class UBA4738; order UBA4738; family HRBIN12; genus JAOUEA01. The sequence goes on along the minus strand of CAWHQA010000038.1, from coordinate 386,339 downwards.
CGGAGTCAGGAGAGTGCATCACCGCGAATCCGAAGCGGTCGGGCGCCTGCCGTGGAGCGATCGTCAGGTCGTGCCAGCTGATATGTGCGTCGTCGAGGCCGAGTAGCTCGATGGCGAGCCCTCCGATCTCGACCTCACGCCTCACGTTGGTGAGGTCTTGCCACCCGTCGGCGACGAGCTGCGCGACCAGGTCAGGCGCCCTTCCCGGGTCGACGCGGCGACGTTTCCTGCTCGGGCGGAAGTACGCCAGATAGTTGAGTGGTCTCGGCGCGTAGTAATCGTTGGAACCGAGCACGAACCACGATGCCATGCGGCCTCGCACCGACCGGACGGCCTCCACCGTCCGCTCCACCGCTTCCGGCTCGGCGAGGAAGTCGCCTGTCACGACCGTGATGTCTGCCTGCGGAAGCCCGGCCAGGAATCGCGCCTTCGACCCGTCGCCCCGCACGAAATGCAGGTCGCTGAGGTGGAGCACCGTCAACGTGTCGGGCCCCTTCCCGTCGACAGGTAGCATGGCGAGACGGTGGCGCACCAACCGGTACCACCGGCGCTCGACGGCCACACCGTAGACGACACACGCCGTGCCAACCGCTGCGACGGCGCCGAAGATGATCAAGGCAGGCACGTGGAGGAGTGTAGTGACCGAGTCCCTTTTGAAGGAGCAGATCCACGAGCAGATGACCGCGGCCATGAAGGCGCGCGATCAAGTGCCGCTGGGCGCCTTGCGCATGCTGCTCTCGGCCATCCGCTACAAGGAAGACGAGCTGGGGCACGAGCTCGGCGACGACGAGGTGCGTGCGGTCGCCGGCGGTCAGGTGAAGAAGCGCTCCGAGTCGATCGAAGCGTTCGAGCAGGCCGGTCGCACCGAGCTTGCCGAGAAGGAGAAGGCCGAGCGCGCGGTGCTCGCCGCCTACGCCCCCGCGCAACTCTCGGACGAAGCCGTCGATGCGCTCGTCGACGAGGCGATCGCCTCCACCGGAGCCACCTCGATGCAGCAGATGGGGAAGGTGATGGGCGCGGTCATGGGCGCGGCCAAGGGCCAGGTCGACGGCGCGATCGTGAAGGCCAAAGTGAAGGCCCGCCTCGCCGGCTAGCCGCCCTTCTTACCCACGATGATCGTCACGGTCGAACCCTCAGCCGCCGGCGTGCCGCCCGGCGGATCCTGGCGCACCACGGTGCCTTCCTTCGACTGGTCCTTGACCTCCTCGTAGACGACGTCCACGACGAAACCCGCGCCCTCGAGGGCGGCGCGGGCGTCGCTCTCGGTCAGTCCGATGGTGCCAGGTACCTCGGTCTTCGGCGGCTTGCCGGTGCTCACCTCGAGTCGCACCGCGATGCCGAGGTCGGTCGTGGTGCCGCCGGCGGGAGTCTGAGACGCCACGATACCCTCGGGCTCGAGGGAGTCGACCTCGATGACCGATGCGTTGAACCCCGCCTCGGCCAGCCGGGCGATCGCTCTCTCCCTCGGCAGCCCGACCACGTTCGGCACGGTCGCGGTCGGCGGCGGCGGCGGTTCGGGGAAGCCCTGCACGGCGAGACCCTGCATCACCCGGAACATGTAGCTGCGCCATATCGGGGCGGCAACGGTGCCACCGAAGACATCGCCAAGTGAGTACGGGTTGCCGTTCGAACCGACCCAGACCGCGGTCGCGAGCTGCCTTGTGTACCCGCAGAACCAGACCGCCTTGTTCAGGTCGGCCGTGCCGGTCTTCCCCGCGACCGGCCACGCGCCCCAGCCGGCACTGAAGGCGCTCGCTGCTGTGCCGCTCACTGGTACGCGCTCGAGCATCGCGGTGATCTGATGGGCGATGTCGGGTCGCAACACTCGCTCGCAGTCGGGCTTGTGCTGATAGAGCTCGTCGCCGTCTCGCACGATCGTCTCGACGGTGTAGGGGTTGCATTGCACGCCACCGTTCGCCAGCGTCGCGAACCCCACGGACATGTCGAGCGGGGAGACCTCGGCGGAGCCGGTCGCGAGCGACGCCACCGGAGGCAGCTCGTACGAGACGCCCATCTTCGAGGCCACCGGCGGTACGGTCGCCGGACCGATGTCGAGGATCAGCTGCGCGAAGACGACGTTGATGGAATCCTCGGTCGCGGTCCACAGGTCGACGTTGCCCCTGCCGCTTCCTTCTGCGTTCTCGACGCAGTGGTCCTCGTCGTCCCAGAGCGGGCTGCAGAACGGCGATGCGCTCGAGTAGGTCTGGGTCGGCGGCACGCCCTGCTCGAAGGCGGCCGCGAGCACGAACGGCTTGAACGCCGAACCGGTCGGGTGGGGGTCCGTCGCGAGGGCCAGCTCGTCGCGCAGGAAATCCTTGCCCGACAGCAACGTCCGGATCGCCCCAGACCTGGTGTCGACGGTCACGATCGAGGTGTCGGGACGGGCTTTCCCGTAGGACGGGAGCGACACGCTGTACGGTTGGTTGGCCGCCTGCTGCGCGAATTCCTGCCATTCCGGATCGACCGTGGTCGTGATCTGCAAACCGCCTTCGAACAGCGTTCGCTTGCGGGCCTTGACGCTGCGGCCGAGGGAGTTGAACTGACCGTTCGCGTTCTCGAGCACCTGTCTGATCATGTAGCGAACGAAGAACGGCTGCTTCTTCTGCGTGAGCTTGCCGACTCCCTTGGGGAGCTCGAGCGGCAGGGCCTTCGCGCGGTCCTCCCGCTCTTCGGTGATGCCGACGGGCGAGTCGGGGCCGAGCCTGCCCATGCCCACGAGCACCTCATTGCGACGGATGAGAGCCTTCTTCGGCCGGTCGATCGGGTCGTAATACTCAGGCACCCTGATCATGCCGGCCAGGGTCGCTCCCTCGGCGAGCGTGAGCTTGCGCGCGGGCTTCTTGAAGTAGAACTCCGAGGCCGTGCCGATGCCGTAGACGCCGTTGCCGAAGTACACCTGGTTCAGGTACAGCTCGAAGATCTCGTCCTTCGTGTACTTCTCCTCGACCCGGATCGCGATCGCCAGCTCCTGCACCTTGCTCTCGAAGTCCTGATCGTTCTGGCTCGGTCCGAGCGTGGCCCCGACGAGCTGCTGGGTGATCGTGGACCCGCCCTGTACCACCTCGCCCGCCTGCGCGTTCTCGATCAGCGCTCGCACGAGCGAGCTCCAGTTCAGTGCGCCGTGCTGGTAGAACTCCGAATCCTCGATCGCCAGCACGGCGTTCTTCGCCGGCTTGCTCACGTCCCTGAGGCGGATGAGCTCCCGGTTGTCGAGGTAGACCGTGGCCAGCTCGGTCTCGCCATCCTTCGCATAGATCGTCGAACGTTCCGGGAAGCGTGGGATGCGCGTGAAGTCGGCCCCGAGGGTGGAAAGCTTGGCGTCGACCCTCATGATGCCGAACGCCGCGCCGACGAATGGCGGGGCGAGCACGATCGCGACGAGCCCGCTGGCCAATGCGATCACGGGAACGAGCAACAGCAACGCGAGCGGCTTGAAGACCGCTCGATCGGAAAGGGGCCGCGGATCGGGCCGGCGGGGAACGGACGAATCAGGCACGGTTTCGCCCAGGATACCCCCACCGCAGCGGCGGGTACGATGAACCGGTGCGTCGTGTGGCCCAGTGCTCGACCCTGCTCGTCGTCCTGTTGCTGGTCTCGGCGGCGCCGTCGGGTGCCGCCGAGCCCTCGCCGGTCGTGGTGCTTCGGGTCGAGGGCGCCATCGATGGGACGCTGCTGCCCTACCTCGAGGATCGGCTCGACCAGGCCGAGCGTGACGGAGCCGTCGTGGTGCTGCAGATCGATTCCCCGGGAACGCTCGGTCGCGACGGCGTTGCCCTGGCACAACGGGTCGCCGATCTCGACGTGCCGGTGCTGGCATGGGTGGGGCCGACGCCTTCGACCGCCGCGGGGGCCGGATTGCTGCTCATGTACGCCTCCTCGCTCGCGGGGGTTGCCCCTGGTTCGCAGACCGGCCCCATCGACCCCATCGATGTACTGGACCCGGAGGAACCTACAGCCGACCTCGATGCCACGATCCAGGGTTGGCTCGACGACCGTGGCAAGGACACCCGCCTCGAGCGCACCGACGAGCCGCTGCCGGCCGCTGACGCGATCGAGCTCGGTATCGCGTCGGTTGCGGCCACCTCGGTGACGAGCTTCCTCGACGAGGTCGATGGACGCACCGTGCAGACGCCGAACGGTTCGGTGACGCTCGACACACGGATAGCGACCAACGAAGCCGAGGCGGGCGAGCGGACCGTCGCGCTGCGTTTCGACAACCTCGGTCCTCTGCAACGATTGACGCATGCGATCTCGACGCCGTCGATGGTCTACTTCCTGCTCGTGCTGGGGCTCGCGGCGATGGCTTTCGAGATCACCCAACCAGGCTTCGGGTTCGCCGGATTCGCGGGGGTCGCCATGCTGGTGCTCGCGGCCTACGGTCTCTGGGTGGTGCCTCCCTCGATCTTCGGGATGGCGCTGCTGCTCGGCGGTGTCGGAGCACTCACGCTTGATGTCCGCATGCGCAACCTGGGTCTCGCAACAGTCGCCGGCACGCTCGCGTTCGGCGCGGGTTCGGTGCTCGCGTGGTCGGGTGTCGACGCCTCGATCCGCATCTCGCCGTGGCTGATCGGCGGTGCTGTTGTCGCGTCGCTCCTGTACTACGGGTTCGCGCTCACCGTTGCGATCCAGTCGCGCGATCGCATCCTGAACACGCAGAAGGGCCTGATCGGCCTCGTCGGCGAGGCTCGTGGCAAGCTCGCGCCCGGAGGGGCCCGTCTACGTCAAGGGCGCGATGTGGCGAGGACGAACCGCCGGTGGCCCGATCGCGCCTGGATCCGCGGTCCGGGTCCGTGGCGTCGACGGTCTCGTGCTGCGGGTCGAGGAAGAGCTCGCAGAAGGCTCGACGAGCGCGGCTGGGCGATCCTGAACGACTGCGCTCACTAGCTCGAGCAATCCTGAACCACGGCACTCTCCGAACAACAGGTGAGATGTGGAACGTCGCTGAGAGCTGGCAGCACGCCGCCGCCTGCCGTGGTCAGGACGCCGTGTACTTCTTCGCTCCGAACTACTTCGAGCGCCGGGAAGAGAAGAACGCGCGGGAGGCGGTGGCCAAGTCGTTCTGCGCGAGATGCCCGGTCCACCGGGAATGCCTGGAGTACGCGCTTGCGACCCGTGAAGGTCATGGCATCTGGGGCGGGCTCAACGAGATGGAGCGTCGCCGCTTGTTGCGTGAACGGGCCCGTGAAGCGAGCTGACCGTCGCGGTCCAGCCGTCGGCGGCGTGTGCGAAGATGCGCCGCATGGACGACCAGCAGATCCTTGCCCGACTGTCCGAGCTCGGCCTCGAGCTACCGCCCCCACCGAAGGCGGTTGCCTCATATGTCCCAGTCCGCGTGAGCGGCAAGCTCGCGTTCGTCGCCGGCCAGGTGCCCATGCTCGACGGGGTCGTGATGCACGTGGGGCGGATCGGGGAACCGTCCGGCAAGGAAGGTGAGGTCGCATCGGTCACGGCCGAACAGGGGGCAGAGGCTGCCCGCCAAGGAGCGCATGCAGGCCCTGTCTGCGCTTCGTGAGGCCCTCGGATCGTTCGAGCAGCTGGCCGGCATCGTGCAGGTGACCGTGTACGTGTCGGGCGATGCCCGACTTCACCGGGCACCCGATGGTTGCCAACGGAGCCAGCGACCTGCTCGTCGAACTGCTGGGAGAGGCGGGCCGGCACGCCCGTGCGGCGGTCGGCGTGGCGTCGCTCCCGCTCGGCGCCTCTGTGGAGGTGGCCGTCACTGCCGAGCTGGCCTGAGGCTCGGCGACCGGCGAGGCCAGCCCGGCTATCGGGGGAAGCGAAGGTCGCCGTCGCGGCGGCGTAACACCCGTTCGGTCGAAGTGCTCGAGCAAAGGAAGGGCGAACTTCCTTGTCGTAGCGAGCGCTTCCCGGAACGCGCTCACGGTGATGCCCTGGGGCGCAGTTCGTACGAGGGCCTCGGCTCTGTCGATGAGTTCTGGCGTGAAGACGAGCTCTTTCGAAACCCTCACCGCAAGCCCGGCGGCCACCGCGGCTTCGATCACGTCGCGTCCGATCCCGGCGCCCTGCAGCTCCTCGATGGTGGCCGGCTTGGCCGCGCGTTCGCCGCCGATCTCTAAGAGCATCCGCTGGACGTCGGCGTCGCGCTCCTCGAGCGAGACCCGGTGTCCGGTGAGGCGCATGGTGGTGGAGGTCTGCTGGGCGGCCCCCGACGCTACCGTGGCCTCGAGAGTCGCGTCGATCAGCGCCGGGTCGGTCGGCGCCCGGGCCTCGTGCAGCGCCGCGGACACTGCCGCTCGCACCGTTTCGAGGGGGGCCCCGGCCGCGAGCGGTTCCCGAGCGTGGAACCCTTCGAGCGTGGTCGTGACGGCGAGCCGCAGCGTCGATCGCAGCGTCGGGTCGATCGCCCATGCACCGATGATCGTGGCCGGGTCGGCCGGGCTGCCGACCAAGCGTGGTATCTGGGCGGCTGGCAGTGCGCCTCGTTCACGAAGGAGCAGAGCGGGAAGGTTCGCAGGTGGCGCTACGAGCCGGGCGGCCAGCCGGTCAGGGGCACCGGCGCTGGTGGCCGGATCCAGGTCGAGCACGACGCCGCCTGCGACCGTCTCGCGCCTTCCGGCTTCCCGAAGGACGACGCGGTCGCCGATCGCGAGCACGAGTTGACGTGAGATGCGGAGCCGAGCGAACACCTGTGCTCCCGGCTCGAGGCGGTTCGCGCCAAGCAGGCGCAGGCTGGCGTCGGCTTCGGCAGCCCCCGCGTACACCTTGAACGCTCCTCGCGCGGTCAATGGCTTGGCGAGCCCTCGGACCGCACGGAGCTCGACATCGACCGAGGATGCCGGCGCCCACACCCCGGGGGCGGCCAGCACGTCGCCTCGCTCGAGGGCGCTGCGCTCGACTCCCACCAGATTGGCCGCGACGCGGGTCACCGGGCAAGCGGTCTCCTCGGGCTGACGATGCGTCTGCAACGAACGGATGCGGGCGCGGCGGTTGCCCGGCTCGATCGCCACCTCGTCGCCGACGGCGAGACAACCTCCCGTGAGCGTTCCCGTCGCCACCGTCCCGGCGCCCCTGATGGTAAAGACGCGATCGACGAACAGGCGCACGGGCGAAGGCCGCGGCGGGGGCGCCAACTCGATCATCGTGTCCAGCGCCGCTCGGAGCACGCCGAGACCATGACCGGTTGCCGAGGATACGGCGACGACCGGTGCGTCGGCGAGCACGGTTCCCGCGACCCTCTCACGGACCTCGTGCTCGGCGATCGCCAGGGCCTCGTCGTCGACGAGATCCCGCTTCGTCAGGGCGACAACGCCGCTCGTCACGCCGAGCACATCGAGGATCTCGAGGTGCTCTTCGGATTGCGGCTTCCAGCCCTCGTCCGCCGCGACCACGAGGAGCACGAGTGGGGTCGGTCCGACACCCGCGAGCATGTTGCGGATGAACCGTTCGTGCCCCGGCACGTCGACGAACCCCACTTCCCGTCCGCTCGGCAGCTCGCACCATGCGTAGCCGAGGTCGATGGTCAGGCCGCGGCGCTTCTCCTCGGGCCACCGGTCGGGGTCGATGCCGGTGAGCCGGGCGATCAATGAGGACTTCCCGTGATCGACGTGCCCCGCGGTCGCGATCACTCGATGAGTGGCGCGGTCCTCGCCCGCCACCTCAGCCTTCGTCGTCGAGGTCGTTGCCTTCCCCCTCGCCTTCCAACGCGTACCACGTCGCTCGCGCGAGGTCGGCGATCTGGTCGTCGGCGACCGTTCGCAGGTCGAGCAGCACATGTTCGCGCTCGACCCGGCAGAACACGCTCGGGCTGCCGGTTCGCAAGCGTGCGGCGAACGCGCCCGGATCCGGCACCGAGAGACGAACCCCCCACGACGCGAGGCCCGTGCCCGGCAAGGATCCCCCGCCCACCACCGACTCGCATCGATGTGTGTGTGCATGCTCGAGATCTCCGCCGATCGTCTCGCACAGCAGATTCGCGCGACGGTGGACCGACTCGGCAGGTTCGCGCAACATGCGAACCACCGGCACATCGTCTGAGTGATCGGAGACAGACATCGTGAGCACCTGCTCGAGCGCGGCGAGCTGCATCTTGTCGACGCGCACCGCTCGGGCGATCGGATGACGCCGGAGCTTCGCCACGAGCGCTGTTCGGCCGAGGACCATGCCGGCCTGGGGTCCCCCGAGCAGCTTGTCGCCCGAGAACGTCACGAGGTCGGCGCCGTCGGCGAGCGCATCGGCAACGGTCGGCTCGTCGGGGGGCATGCCACGTCCGGTCCGGAGCAGACCAGAGCCGATGTCGAACACGAAGGGCACCTGATGCTGTCGGGCCAGCCGCGCGAGCGCCGCCGCCGGCGCCGACGAGGTGAACCCGATCACCCGGTAGTTCGAAGGGTGCACCTTGAGCACCCCGCCGACGCGGTCGGTGAAAGCAGCCCGATAGTCGCCGATGCGGGTGCGGTTCGTGGTGCCGACCTCGACGAGCTTCGCGCCCGAGGCCGCAACGATGTCGGGGATGCGGAACTCTCCGCCGATCTCGACCAGCTCACCTCGTGAGACGAGCACCTGCTTGCCCTTCGTGAGCGCCGCAAGCGACAGCATCAAGGCTGCGGCGCAGTTGTTCACCACGAGTGCTGCTTCGGCGCCGGTGATCGCGCGCAGTGTGGCTTCGGCGCGGGCCGTGCGTGTGCCCCGCGCGCCGGTCTCACGGTCGACCTCGAGGTCGCTGTAGCCGCGCGCTGCACGGGCGGCAGCGCGGATCGCACTTTCCGGCAGTGGTGCTCGGCCGAGGTTGGTGTGCAGGATGACGCCCGTTGCGTTGATCACCGGGGTCAGTCCGGTCGAGATGCGTGACGCGCGGGCCGCTGCGCGGGCGAGGATCTCGTCGTTGGTGGGCCTGGGGATCGCCTGCGCGGCCTCCAGGCGCACGTCGTCGAGCACCTCGGCGAGAGTGAGCTTCAGCAGCCGCCGCCCGACCGTGATCGACGCCCGCTTGCCCGGCTGGGACCGCAGCAGCGAGTCGATCGAGGGCAGTGCACGTCGCGCGTCCATCACTGAGTGCGAGCCTATCCCGCGACGTCGACGAACGGCTCCCCGAAGCCACGCCTGGGCGGCGGCCTGAGCTTCGTGGCAGGATAGGGCGCGATGGCCGACACGCGCGAGCTTCCCGCCTTCCGATCCGAGGTCGCCAGCATGATCCGAGGCGGCGGACTCGACGTCGAGGTGGTCGACGGGTCGATGGCGACCGAGGACATGATCCTCAACATCGGACCGCAGCACCCTTCGACCCACGGTGTGCTCCGGGTGGTGCTCGAGCTCGACGGCGAGGTGATCGTGCGAGCCGAGCCGGTGATCGGTTACATGCATCGGGCCGCAGAGAAGCTCGCGGAGTTCCGCGATGCGCGCCAGACGATGGTGCTGATGAACCGGCACGACTGGATCAGCGCGTTCAACAACGAACTCGGCTTCGTGATCGCGGTGGAGCGGCTGGCCGGCATCGATGTGCCCGAGCGCGCGCAGTGGATCCGCACGATGTTCGCCGAGTGGAACCGGATACTGAACCACCTCATGTTCTCGGGTTCGTATCCGCTGGAGCTCGGCGCGATGACCCCGATCTTCTACGCCTTCCGGGAACGGGAGATGATCCAGGACCTGATGGAGAGTGCGACCGGCGCTCGCATGCACCACTCGTACTGCCGCGTCGGCGGGCTCAAGGACGACCTGCCGGCCGGCTTCCTGAAGCGGAGCGTCGGTGTGCTCGCCGCGGTGCGCAAGACGATCCGCGACTTCGAGTCGCTGATCATGGGCAACGAGATCATCTTCGCCCGCTGCCGCGACATCGGTGTGCTGCCCGGCGAGACGGCGCTCGCGTACGGCACGAGCGGACCGGTGCTGCACGCGAGCGGCATCGCGATGGACCCCCGCAAGGACGAGCCCTACGAGAAGTACGGCGAGGTCGAGTTCGATGTGCCCGTCGGTCAGACCGGAGACAGCTATGACCGTCTTTGGGTGCTCGTCGAGCGGATGAAGCAAAGCTGCAACATCATCGAGCAGTGCATGGAAAAGCTGCCGCCCGGTGACTTCCGCGCGCCGAAGCTGCCGAAGACGTTGAAGCTCGATGGCGAGGTCTACGTGCGTACCGAGAACCCGCTCGGCATGATGGGCTACTACCTGGTCGGCAACGGGGCGAAACAGCCGTACCGGTTGAAGATGCGCACACCGTCGTTCTCGAACGTGAGTGTGATCCCTGCCATGCTGCCCGGCACGCAGCTTCCAGACCTCATCTCGATCCTCGGCTCGATCTTCTTCGTGGTCGGCGACGTCGACCGTTGAGCGGCTCGCTCCGCCCGGGCTGCCCCGTCGTTCGTTGAGCGAGTCGACGCTCGCTGAGGCCGCCGATCGTGCTCGCGTCGTCGCCGACGACGTGTTGTTCCCGTCTGCGCAGCTCACCGATCGCGCGAGACTCGTGCCGGATTCGAACCTCGCAGCTCTGCGTGATGCGGGACTGTTCGGCCTGCAGGCTCCGACCGATGTGCCCGGCGGACTCGGGGCAACCCACGCCGATGCGCGCCCGATCTTCGAGGCCGTGGCAGGCGGGTGCGGGGCCACGGCATTCGTCTGGGCGCAGCACCATGGAGCGGTGCGGCGGGTAGTGGGCGGTGACGGGCCGACCCGTGATGCATGGCTCCCTCGGCTCTGCGACGGATCGACCCTCGCCGGTATCGGCTTCGCATACCTGCGGCGGCCCGGCCCGTCGGCGGTACGCGCATCTCGCACGAAGGCGGGTTGGCGCATCGAGGGCCAGGCACCCTGGATCACCGGGTGGGGTCTGATCCAGGCACTCGTCCTGATGGCGCGGGCCGACGATGGCTCGGTGGTGACGGTCGTGCTCGATCGGCCCGGCGAGCACGTGTCGCTCGTCGCCGGCGAGCCGCACGCACTCGCGGTGATGGGCGCCACCGGAACAGTGACGCTGACCTGTTCAGGACTGACGGTGCCCGAGAACGACGTGATCGGGGTGCAGACCGACGAGCAGTGGCGACGTCGCGATCGGGCAGGCTCGGCGCTTCCTGCGGCTGCGCCTCTCGGCATCGCCGACCGCGCGATCCGGCTGTTGGAAGAGGCAACGAAGAGCACGGCGGGCGCCGCGGCGACGCTCGGCTCGGAGCTTGCGGAGCGACGTGCGGCCGCCGATCGCCTCGCGGCTGATCTGGCTGTGGCGCTGCCCACCGGCGACCTCATGAGCGATGAGCCGATCGACGTTCCGACCGACGATCGGTTCAGCGATGCGATCGCAGCCGGGGCTGCAGAGCGCGATCGAGGGCTCGACCTCGCGAGGCGGGCGACCGATGCGCTCGTGTCGGCAACGGGGGGCCGGGCGATGTCCATGGAGCATCCGGCGCAGCGACTCAGTCGAGAGGCGACCTTCTACCTGATCCAGGCGCAGACCGGCGAGCTCAGGGCGGCGTCGCTCGCTCGCATGATGGGTCGGTGATGCCGACCCCCGATCAGGGCTCCAGTTCCACCGCGCTCGATGCCGATACTCCGACAGGTGATCAACCCTCGAAGGGGGTTCGACGTGGAGACGATCGGGTTGTTCCGTACCCGGGTGGCGCGTGACGGGGCGGTCGAGGTTTGGGCAAAGGGATGGCGGTTGGAATCGCAGGTGCCCGCGCTGGTACCTGCGGTCATCGCTGTCGGCTTCCTGTTCTCGCCCTACTCGCTGCAGGTACGAGCGCTCGCCGCGGCCACGCTCTTCGGCTGCGCTGGATTCGTGCTCCGCATGTCACGGTTGGGTTTCCGAGTCGACGTCGCCGGTGTGCAGATGATCGATGTCGTGCGCACGCAGCGCGTGGTGTGGCAGAAGCTCGAGGGGTTCCTCGGAGAGCGGAACGAGCACGAAGGCAGGTGCGTGCTGCTCACGACCGAAGGCGACCGTCTCCGGTCGCCAGGCACGCTCGACCCTGACGAGATGGACCCGTTCTGGGCCGAAGGAGGTGTCTCAGCGGTCGATCAGCTCAACCGACTGATGACGCGCCTTCGGCGGGCGTTCATGTCGGGGATCGAGCCGACGTCGGTCGACCTCACGGAGGGCGGTCTACTGCAAGCATCGGATCCAACCGGGGATGGTGGGTCACCCGGCGCTCGGCGCCTGCACCTCAGCGCTGACGGTTGAACCAGACTCCGCCCGGTCCCCAGTAGCTCATGCCCTGACCCCAGACGGCGATCGTCCTGCCTGCGTCGGTGATCGCGATCTCCCCATAGTCGCCGTAGGGTTCCCGGAAGCCCCGGCGAGTGATGTAGGCGTACCCACTCGTGACGTCGGAGATCCGCACGGGATCTGTCCACGTCGCTCCGGCGTCGCCGGATTCCCGATACCAGACGTTCCAGGCGTTGCGATGACCATCGCGCGTCTGCATGTACCACACCCGCACTTCGCCGGATCCTGTTGCCGCGACCATCGGGAATCCGGAATGCTCACGTTCGTCTGAGATCGTGACTGGTGCCGACCACGTGTCGCCGCCGTCGACCGACGTCGAGACGAACGTGCGCTGGCGCACCCGGTTGCGCATCGCTCCGTCGTAGACGAAATACAGGGCGCCGCTGTCATCGGCGGCCACCGAGCTGTGGCCGATGTAGTAATCGGAGGGACAGGCAGCGGAGACGCAGGGCACCCCGATCCGCACCGTGTCGACCACGACGTTTCGCCAGGTGTCACCGCCATCGTCGGACACCAGGGCATGGTGTTTGACCGCGCCCGCGGGAGCACCGTCCGGACCTGAGTAGCTGATGCTCGACTGCGCGAGCACGACGCTTCCCCCGCTGGTGACGGCGCCGTCGTAGGCGAAGTAGTAGCGATCGGAGTCGGTGACCCGCCGACGCGACCACGTCGCGCCGCCATCGCTCGATCGAGCGACGAACGCATCACCGCCGCTCGGGCCATTCCAGGTCACCCAGACGTCCTGTCCGTCGTCGCTCACCACGAGCGCGGGCTTGTCGTTCCACGCGATGTTCCCCTTCGTGGAAACAGGCTCGGTCCACGTATTGCCGTGATCGTCCGACCTCGAGAAGACCACGTTCCAGGTGTCCATCCAGATCGCGTACACCGAACCGGTGTCGCGAACCACTTCGATGATCGGGTCCGCCTGCCAGGGCGTGCCAACACAGCGGCAGACGGGGCGTGCCTTGGTCCATGTCTTCCCGCCGTCGCGCGACCGCTCGAACATCATCACGGCGTCGGGACAGCGTCCGCAGAGCGGAGAGCCATACCTGGCGACCATGATGTACACCCACGGCGCGTTGGGGTCGGCGGCGATCGCCGGCTCCCAGTCGTTCTTGCGAGGGTGCACGATGCGTGCCCCGGCCCACCCGGGGGCCGGCGCTCTGGTCACGGGACCCGTGCGCCCGACCGAACCCGCGATCTGAGCGATGTCGTTGGCGGCGAGCCGCTCGGCGATCTCGGAGACCTCGTTCTCACCGGGGACGCCGGGGCCTCGCCCTCCCGCGATCGGTCCCGTCGAGCCGCCGCGCGACGTAGCGAGGAACGTGGCGCCCGCCATCACGGCGATCGCGAGCGCCGAGGCGATCCGGCGTGAGGCCCGGCTCATAGTTGGCGGTTGATCCAGACGCCGCCGGGGCCTGAATAGCTGTCGCCTTCGCCCCAGACCCCTATGAACTTCCCGCCGTTCGTGATCGCGGCTTCCCCATAGTCGCCGTATGCCTCACGGAACCCGGCCGCGGTCTTGTACACCGTGCCGCCGGTCGCGTCGGAGATCTTCACCGCGCTCGACCATGACACGCCGCCGTCGGTGGAGGCGCGATACCACACGTTCCACGCATCCGGGCCGCCGTCCTGCTGCATGTAGAAGACGCGCACGTCGCCGGTGCCACGTGATTCCATAGCCGGGAACGACGAGAACACGCCCGACGTCGACAGGGCAGTCCGAGCGCTCCAGGTGGCGCCGCCGTCGGTCGAACGCCGGGACCACACGGTCTGCGGGCCACCGGCCGTCGTCGCGCCGTCGTAGAGCATCACGAGCGCGCCGTTCGCATCTGCGGTGACCGCCGAGTGGCCGAGGTAGTAGTCGGAGCTGCATCCGGCGGCGACGCACGCGGCGCCGAGCTCGACAGAATCGACCACGACGTTGGACCAGGTCGAGCCCTGGTTCGTCGAACGGATGGCGTGAACCTGCACCTGCCCCTCGGGGGCAGAGCCCGGCCCGGTGTAGCTCACGCTCGACTGGGAGAAGACGACATTGCCGTTGGGGAGCACGTCGCCGTCGAACGCGAAGAAGTACCGGGTGGAGTCGACGACCTTGGTCTGGGTCCACGTCACGCCCGCGTTGTGCGACTGCGCGATGTAGGGGTCGCCGCCACTCGGGCCGTTCCACGAGACGTACACGTGCTGGCCGTCATCACTCACAGCCAGGACGGGCTTGTCGTTCCAGCTCACCTTGCCGTAGGTCTTGACCGGCGCCGTCCAGGTCGCGCCGTTGTTCGTGGACTTCGAGAAGAAGACGTCGAAGTCGTTCATCCACACCGCGTACACGTGGCCCGTGCTCGGGACCACTTCCACGATCGGGTCGAACTGTCCTTTCTGGCCTTGGCACACGCAGAGGAACTGGTCCGCCATCCACGTGACGCCGCCGTCGCTGGAACGACGAAGCACGATGTGCGGCGTCGGGCAGCGACTGCCGCACGCGTTCGGACCTGTGTACCGGGTGGTCATCATGTAGACCCAGGGAGTGGCCGGGGCCGCGGCGATCGCCGGCTCCCAGTCGTCGGCGGTGGGGCTCGCGAGCTGTTCGCCCATCCAGCCGGGCGCCGCCGCCGCGACGATCGGAGCGGTCTGACCGAGCGCGCCGATCCGTCGCGCATCGGCCGCGGCGCTGAGCCGTCGGTCGGTGGACAGTGTCTGCTCGATGCGCTCGGCGCGGGCTCGTCCTGCGCTCGATGCGATTCCGCCGTTTCCGCTTGCCACGAACGCCGCCGTGGCGACCAGCGCGATCGCAACGATCGTCGTGATCGCCGTGGTCCAACCGTGCCGTCTGCTCATCGAGCCCACCCCATTTCCATCGTCGATGATCGGAGCCTAGTCCGCCCGGGGACCTCCGCGATAGCCCTCTTGAGAGCCTTCGACGGGTAGGCTCGCGAGCCATGGCCTCGACCTCGGCGACCGAGCACATCGATGTGCAAGCGAGTGAGCCGGCCTTTGGGCCGTCAGGCGGCCGGAAGCGGAGGGGCCCTGCGTTCGAGCGGCGGGGTCGCCTCGCCAGGCAGTTGGTCGCGCTTCCCATCGTCGCGGTGTTCCTGCTGCCGCTCTGGCTGATGGTCGTGGCGTCGCTTCGCCCGATCGGTGCGGCGCCGAGCCGTGCCGTTCGATGGTTCCCGTCCTCGCCCGCGTGGAGCAACTACGCCGAGATATTCGACGTGGTGCCGCTGGCTCGATACACCCTGAACTCCCTGCTCGTCGTGGCCGTCGTCGTGCCGGCCTCGGTGCTCGTCGCGTCGTGGGCCGGGTTCGCGATCGCACGGCTGCCGCGTCGGTCCCGCGTCTTCCTCATCGGGTTGTGCGTCGTCGTGCTCATGGTGCCGGCGACCTCGTTGCTCGTGGGGCGAGTGAGCGTCTTCCGCTGGCTCGGGCTCACCGATACGCCGATCCCGCTGATGGCTCCGGCGCTGCTCGGCACATCGCCGCTGTTCGTGCTGCTGTACGCCTGGACGACCTCACGCCTGCCGAGCGACCTGTTCGACCTGGCCAGGGAACGAGGGCTGTCGCCGGTCGCGACCTGGTGGCGAGTGGCGATGCCGATGCAACGCGGCACGACCGCGGCCGTCGTCTCGCTCGTCTTCGTGCTCTCGTGGGGGAACTTCCTCGACCCGCTGATCTACCTCTACGACGAGCGATGGTTCACGCTGCCGCTCGGCATGCGCTCGCTCGCGATCGTTCCCGTGACCGACCAGCCGCTGATGCTCGCCGCCGCGGTCTTCGCGTGTGCGCCGGTCGTGCTCGCATTCGCCATCGTGCAGCGCCGTCTCTTCGCCGACCCGAGACTGGAGGTCCGTACATGAAGGTCCATCGACCGATCGCCGCGATGCTCGGCGCCCTGTTGGTGCTGGCAGCGTGCACGTCTGGCGGTGACGACCCGCTCGCCCGCGCCGAGCGAGTCCACGACCGTGTCGGTCTGGGTGTCGGGCGATCCCGCAGAGACCCAGGCCTTCGTCGACGTGGCCGAGGGCTTCGAGGCGTCGCAGGACGCGATCGAGATCGATCTCGTACGGATCGCCGAGCGCGACGACCTGATCGCGCGGCTGTCCACGGCTTTCGCCGGCGGCGAGCCGCCGGACCTGTTCCTCATGAACTACCGCTACCTGGGGCAGTTCGAGTCCAAGGGCGCGCTGGAGCCGGTCGGCCCTTACCTCGAAGGGTCTGACGCCTTCTCCGCCGAGGACTTCTACCCCGAGGCGATGACGGTGTTCCAGAACGACGGCGTGCAGACGTGCATGCCGCAGAACGTGTCGAGCCTGGTTCTTTACTACAACCGCGATCTGTTCGAAGAGGCGGGCGTCGAGCTGCCACCCGCCGAGGGGTGGAAGTGGGTCGACATGGTCGAAGGCCGCGACCAAGCTCACCCAGGACACCGACGGCGACGGCGTGATCGACGTGTACGGGCTCGGCACCGACGTCGAGATCATCAGGCTGGCTCCCTTCATCTGGTCCAACGGTGGCGACATCGTCGACGATCCCGAGCAGCCGACGAGGTTCGCGTTCGGAAACCTGAACGGCATCCGGGCGCTGCAGGCCTTCCTCGACCTGCGCGGCGTCGCTGGCGTGACCCCCACCGACGAGGAAGCCGAGTCCGCAGACTTCGAGACGCGGTTCCTCGACGGCACGCTCGCGATGATGATGGAGTCGCGCAAGGTCGTGCCGTCGTTCCGCACGATCACCGACTTCGAGTGGGACGTCGCGCAGCTGCCGGTGCATCGGCAGCCCGCCACGATCCTGCATTCAGACGCCTACTGCATGACCGCTTCAAGTGAGCACAAGGACCAGGCGTGGGAGTTCCTCGAGTTCGCGCTCGGTACCGAGGGCCAGCAGATCGCCACCGCGACCGGGCGAACCGTGCCCTCGCTGCGGTCGGTGGCCGAGTCCGACGCGTTCCTCGACCCGAGCGTGCCGCCCGCGAGCTCGCAGGTCTTCCTCGACAACATCCCGTACATCCGGGCGGTGCCGCCGATCGAGACGTGGCCCGAGATCGAGGACGTCGTGAACGCACTGCTCGAGGAGGCGTACTACGACCCGGCGGGCGGGGGCGAGGCCGGCGAGCTGGTGCTCGCGGTGCTCGACCAGACGAAGGACCTGTTCAAACGCGCGAACGAGGGCTGAAGGTGGCGCCCCGCGTCGATCGGGAGCGGCTGGGTCTCTGGCTGATGGCGGCGCCGTTCCTGGCCGGGGTGGCCGCGCTCGTCGTCGCGCCGGCGCTCGTCACACTCGTGATGTCGCTGTTCGAGTGGGACCTGCTGCAGCCGGCGCGCTTCCTTGGGCTCGGCAACTTCCGGGAGTTGCTGGGCGACGTGGCGTTCCGGGCGTCGCTGCGGAACTCGCTGACCTACGTGGCGATTGCGGTGCCCCTTCGCGTCGCGATCGCGCTCGGCCTCGCGTTGCTGTTGCATCGGCGCATGCGTGGCGTCGGCGCGGAGCGTTCGGCGGCGTTCTTCCCGACGGTGATCCCCGATGTGGCGTACGCGCTGCTCTGGCTCTGGATCCTGAACCCGCTCTACGGGCCGCTGAACCTGCTGCTCGGCGCCCTCGGTCTTCCTACGCCGTCGTGGCTCTCGGCGCCCGCCTCGGCGAGGTGGGGCGTCATCCTCATGGGCCTCTTCCTGATCGGGGAAGGCTTCCTGATCGCGCTCGCGGCGCGCCGGGCCGTGCCCGACGAGCTCTACGACATGGCCTCTGCGAGCGGGGCGCGCCCGTGGTCGCGGTTCGCGCGCGTGACGCTTCCGCTGATGACTCCCGCGCTGCTCTTGATGGCGACGCGCGACACGATCCTGAGCTTCCAAGCGACCTTCGTGCCCGCCCTGCTCGTGACCGAAGGCGGGCCGCCTCCCTACGGCACGACGTACCTGCCCCTGTTCGTCTACCGCAATGCGTTCGAGTACCTACGCTACGGCTACGCCTCGGCCGCGACCGTGCTCATGTTCGTGCTGACGGCCTCGATCGTGTGGCTGCAGTACCGAGCGATCGACCGGCTGCGCCGTGGCGGTCTCTGGGCGGGCTCAGGCCTGCGTGCGTGACTGACGGGCCGCTCGCAGCCACGTGGGCTCGGCGACGCCGGGTGTCGTGACCAGGAACCAACGGAAGCGTCCGAGTCCCGCCGGATCGGCCAGCATCGTCGCCCGGCTGCGGCCTCCCCAGGCGCGGACCGCATCGGCGCCGCGACCCGTGTTGAGCAGATCCTGCTGGTGCTCGAGCTCGGAGCGCAGCCACGTCTCGAGGCCGAGTGCGGTGAGCGCCGCGTTTTGGGAGACGGTCGGGAACGGTTGCAGCCCGCTCGCCCGCGCGGCATCCGCCAGGAACCCGAAGTCGACCCCCGCGGTGATATCGGTCTCGCCCGGCGCTGCCAGCAGATCCTCCACCACGCGATGCGCGGCGTACCCGTGCGCCGGACCGCCCGCCCCCTCGTCGGTGCCGTAGTCGATCATGAGCAGCGCTCGGGGCGACGAGCCGGTGAGCGCCTCGGTCACGAACGACGCGGCTCCGGTGGGGAGGATCGCCTCGACGCCCATCTCGAGTCCAGCCGGGGGCAGCAGGTCGTCTCCGACCGGCTCGAGCACCTCCACGAGCCGGTCTCCGTCAGCTCCCACGTGCACCTCGACGGTGCCCTCCGTCGTCGCCTTCACGCGCCTGAACGGAAGGTTGTCCGCCAGCTCGTGCGCGAGCACCACGACGGGTGACGAGGTGGCAGGCATCGACCCGCGAACCTCGAGGCCACCGATGGATGCGAGCTTCGCCCGAGCGCCCGAGCTGCGTTCGACAACCGTGACCCGCAGGCCGAGGTCGACGAGCTCGGGAAGCAACGCCATCATCAGCGTGCCGTCGCCGGCGCCGACTTCCACGAGCTCGGCTTGCGGCGGTGAGCCCAGCGCGTCGAGCACGCCGCTGATCGCCTCTGCGACGAGCTGCCCGAACACCTTGTGCACATGTGGGCTCGTGACGAAGTCCCCGGCATGTCCTGCGCCGATCGGTGGATCGTCGTAGTACCCGCCAGGCGCGTACAGGGCGAGCTCCATGTATCGGTCGAATCGCATGGGCCCGAGTCGCCCGATCTCCTCGGCGATAGCCGACGCGACCGATCGCGACGTCCGCCGATCGGTCGCCGGGTGCTGTTCCCGCGTCATCGAGCGCAGGGTACCTGGGAGAATCCCGCCCCATGAGCGACCCGATCCGCCACGCGGCTTCCCTGATCGCGGTGCGCGAAGGCGCCGCCGGGAACGCCGGAGATCCGGAGGTGCTCGTGGTGGAGCGCGGAGCGGCGAGCCGGTTCCTGGCGGGCTACGTGGTCTTCCCGGGCGGAGCGGTGGACGACGATGACGCCGAGCTCGCGCAGCGATGGTTCGGCGACAGAGCCGAGGCTGCCCGCGCAGCGGCGACCAGAGAGCTGGTCGAGGAAGCCGGCCTCGCCCTCACGCGCGCAGGCCTCGTCGACGCCGGCACGCCCGACTCTCTCGGCCCGGTGCACGCTTCACCGCCGTCGGTGCAGCAGCTCCATGAGCTCGCGAGGTGGGTCGCCCCCGACGAGGTGCCGGTGCGCTTCGACGCTCGCTACTTCGCGGTCCTCGCGCCCCGCGGGCTCGAACCGGCGCCCGACGGTGCCGAAGCCGCCCAGGCCTGGTGGGCGTCGCCTCGCACCCTGCTCGCCGAGTGGCAGGTGGGTGCTCGCGCGCTCTACTGGCCCACGTACGCCACGATGCTCGAGCTCGCGGCGTGCGAGAGTGCCGATGCGATTGCCGCGCTCACGTTCGAGACCCGTGAGCCCACAGACGACGAGGTCGTGCGGCTGCCTCGGTCGGTCTTCTGGGAGGAGTGAGTCGAGTGTTGCACATCGTGCGTGTGCTCGCTCCCAATCCGAGCCCGTACACGCTCGAAGGGACGAACACGTGGATCGTCGGCGAGGCGCCCACCACGTCGGCTGCACCGGGCATGCCCAGCGCGACGGGTGCGCCGGTCGTCGTGATCGACCCGGGGCCAGACGATCCGGCGCATCTCGACGAGATCGAGCGTGCCGCCGGCTCGCAGGTTGCCGCTGTGCTCGTCACGCACGATCATCCCGACCACGCACCCGGCGCGGCGGCGTTCGCGGTGCGTGTCGAGGCGCCCCTGTACGCCTTCCGGCTTCCCGGGGCGGAGCACCTGCGCGACGGGCAAGAGGTGCGCGCCGACGGCGTGACCCTCATCGCCGTGCACACCCCAGGGCACACGAGCGATCACATGGCGTTCCACGTGCCGGCCGACGGCGCGCTGTTCACGGGCGACGCCGTGCTCGGGCGCGGCACGAGCTTCATCGACCCTCCTGGTGGCGACCTTGCCCAGTATCTGCGATCGCTCGCGCGCATGCAGGAGCTCGAGCCCGGCACGATCTACCCGGGCCACGGCCCTGTGGTGCTCAGGGCCGGCGCGAAGCTGCAAGAGTACGTCGACCACCGTGCGGAACGTGAGCAGCAGATCGTCGATGCGATCGCGCATGGCCGCCGCACGATCGCCGACATGGTCGCCGACATCTACGCGGCGTATCCGCCCGAGGTGCACGAGCTCGCGGCCCGATCGGTGCTCGCGCACCTGTTGAAGCTCACAGCTGAAGGTCGCGCCACCAGCGAGGGTCGTGGCGACGATGCCCGATGGCAGGGGGTTGCCCCTCGTGCATGCGAGCGGTGCGGCAAGCCCGTCATCGGGCGCGGACGTTACTGCCGATCGTGCAGCCTGATCCTCCTCCAGGAAGGAAGCGGCGCCTGAACGAGAGTGGGACGCCGCACGACGATTCGCCCCCGGCGAGGCACCTCGACCCGGCCCTCGGCAACGAGCAGCGTCATCGCTCTCGTGATCGATTCCCGTGACGTACCGCACAGGGCGGCCAGGTCATCATGGCCGAGGCGCAGCCCGATCGAGAGTCCGCCGGGAACGGGGTGGCCGAACCGCTCGGCGAGCACATTGAGCCGGGTGATCAGGCGTGTGGGCACGTCGAACCACGCGAGGTCTGCCGCGAACCGCGCCGCGCGCTCCGCGCGCCGGGCCAGCAGGGGTACCTCTTCTCCCGGCATCATTGCGCGCAGCCGCCCGGGACCGAGCGCCCGGGTTGTCGCCTGCGCGGCTCGCGGGGTGTCGGCGGGCTCAGCTCCGACGGCGTCACCGGGTCCGCCGACGCCGTCGCCGGGCCCGAGCACATCGAGCACGAGCCGCCGCCCGTCGTAGCGGAGCACCTCGACCATGAACGCGCCCCTGGAGACGACGCGCATCGGCGGGCACGGCTCCCCTTGCTGCACCACCACGGCTTCAGGGCGAACGACGAGCTCGAGGGGGAGCTGCTGCGGACTGCGAGGCAAGCGTTCCGCCACGGCTCCGACTCCTTCCGGGGGGAGAAGTCTCCTCCGGGGGCCTTCGGGGGAGCAGCACCGTACCCGCTACCACCGACATCGAGGTTGCAGGGATAACGGGGGCCTCGGTGCGCCGCACCCCTGCGACCGGATAGTCTTGCCGCGAGCCGCCACCGACGACACGCCGGGCACGCATGCCCGGCAAGGAGGGATCTTCGTGGCCAAGCCGAAGCAGAAGCTCGAGCCCGTGCTCGCGGCGGTCCCGTTGTTCGAGGGGCTGTCGAGGCGCCACCTGAAGAAGGTTGCCGCGATGGCCGAGATGGCGAACTTCATGGAGGGCGCCTCGATCGTGAAGGAAGGCGCCCCCGGCGACAGCTTCTACGTGGCGCTCGTCGGCGAGGCGAAGGTCACGGTGAAGGGCAGGACCGTGCATCGCATCCTGCCCGGAGATCACTTCGGTGAGATCTCACTGCTCGACGGTGGCGAACGCACCGCCACCGTGCACGCGGTGACGCCGATGACCCTGCTGATGATCCAGCGCAAGAACTTCCTGAAGGAGCTCGAGCAAGACCCCGAAGTCGCGGTCTCGCTGCTGGAGAGTTTGGCGCGCATGATCCGCCGGGTCGACCACTCGCTCGCCCGCTGAAGTCCGTGTCGCGTCGTCGATGAAGGTCGAGTTCTCCCGCCCCGCGCCCCCGCCCGCCGAAGGATCCGGGGCCTCGGCCGCGCCCGCGGCGCATGTCGCCACAGCCTCTTGGGTCGATGGCAAGGCCGTGATCGACAGCGACGACCACGAGGTCAAGGAAGCGCTCCAGCGAGCTTTCCGCAGCACACCGGTGGTGGTGACCGATGACGCGTCATACCGGCGTCAGGGGACTCACGGCGAAGTGATGGTGCCGCCCGGAAGCCTCGAGTGGTTCCGAGCCGTAGCTTTCAACCGCGCTCCGGCCGAGGCCGGCGTCGAAGCTCGTCTCGTGCCCGGCATCACCGAGGGTGGCTACGATCCCGCGGCCGGATACCGCCGATTCGAAGAGTCGATCGAACGCCTCTCATCTTCAAGTAGTCTGCACGAGACTAGAGACGAGCTCACTCCCTAGCGCTCGTTCGAGGCGAGCCACGTCTGGCCTGCATCGCAGAACGAGCGGAAGTCGCAGTGCGTGCACCACTGGCCGGGCGTGGGGTCGAACTCGCCTTCGCCGATCGCGGTGAGCGAAGCTTCTACGCGAGAACGCACGGCGGCGGGGTCGTCCATCGGCTTGGAGACTTCCTCGCCGCTCGCGAGGTACAGGTAGGTGAGCCTGAGGTCGGCCGGGGTCTTGCTCCAGATCTCGACCGCCGCCAGGCCATACACGTCGAGCTGCAGGCCGAGGGTGGGGTCGTCGGAAGCGGGACGGCGGCCCGTCTTCCAGTCGACGATCTCCCAGGGGCCGTCGGGCTCGCCGAAGATCGCGTCGATGCGCCCCCCGACCGTGAACTCGCCGAGCCGGAGCAGGAACGCGCGCTCCGCGTACAGCGGCGCCGCCGAAGCGAACCTGCTCGCCAAGAACGACTCGCGCAGGCGCTCCACGCGCCCAGGGTCACCTGCGAGCTCCTCGTCGGTGAGGTCGGGGCGGTCGCCGATCTCGAGGAGCTGTCCCTGGCCGCGGGCTCGACGTTCGATCCAGGCGTGCACCTCGGTGCCGATGCGCGCCGCGGGCCCGCTGAACCGTGGCAGTGGACGAACGCGCGACCAGTAGAAGCGCTTCGGGCACTGCGTGTACGTGATCAGGTCGCTCGCGCCGACCGCCTGCGGCACGCGCTCGGCGCTCGGCGCGCCCTCGACCCTTTCCCGATCGCGAAGATGTGCGGCGAGCTGTCGCCGGTCTGCCGCGACCCGCTCGAACGACGCACGCTCGTCCGGCTTGAGCGCGTCGACGAGCGTCATCTGTACCGCGCCGTCTTCGATCGCGGCCACCGCGGCGCGCCGCCACCCGTCGGGGAACGTCGCGTCGGTGTCGTCGGGCCTGGCGGGGCCGGGCCAGTCGCGCACGAGCGACTCGCGGTATCCGAGCATCGGGTTCTGCTCCGCGGCCCCGTCGCCGTCGCCGCGGCGAACCTCGCCCGCCTCGATCGTTACGGCGGCCTTCCCGGTCGTCGTTCCCCACTCGGCGAGCTCGGCGAAGAACTCGCTCGGGCCCTTTGCCCTCACGTTCTCGCCGTACCAGTTCGAGGCGCTCACGTGCAGCGACTTGCGCGCGCGCGTGAGCGCGACGTACATCGTGCGGCGTTCCTCGATGACCTCCTGGGCCTGCAGGTCGCGCTTGAAGTGCGAGAGCACCCCGTCGAACG
Source organism: uncultured Actinomycetes bacterium (assembly GCA_963831325.1). Lineage (GTDB taxonomy): Bacteria > Actinomycetota > UBA4738 > UBA4738 > HRBIN12 > JAOUEA01. Next base: position 362,465 of record CAWHQA010000038.1, on the reverse strand, counting down.
AAGGAAGGATCGCCGCGTCGCCTCGCAACTCGAAGTCGAGGGAGTAGCCGCGCTCGGCCGGGTTCTGTTGGATGCGCTTCGACGGCATCAGGCCGGCGGCGACGCCGGGCACGAAGACGTGATCGAACTCGAGCCCCTTCGCCTGGTGGATCGTCATCACCTTCACAGAGTCGGCGTCGCTCGGCTGGACGGGCGCCCACTCTTCCTTATCGAGGGCCTCGACCGAGTCGACGTAGTCGAGGAAGGCCCGCAACGTGAGCTCGCCCTCGACGGGCTCGAACGCGTGGACCTGGTCGAGGAACGCCGCGAGATTCCGCGAGCGCTGAGCCGCGGCCGCGCGATCGACGTCGGCCTCTAGCTCCTCGACGATGCCGATGCGTCTGATCACCTCGCCCAGGAACTCCGGCACGGGCCGGCGCGCTTCGACGCGGAGCGCCGAGAGCTCGGCGCGGAACTCCTCGAGTCGCGTGCGGCCCTCGTCGCTGAGCCCCTCGACCTCGTCGAGATGCTCGAGTGCCTCGGCGAACAGGAACGGCGTCTCCTCGTCGTCGCCACCGTCTTCACGCCAGGCGTAGTTCCTGCCCTTGGCCCACGAGGCCACGAGCGCGAGCTCCTTGAATCCAACGCGGTAGCGGGGGCCCAGCAGGATGCGAGCGAGCGCCACGCTCGCCATCGCGTCGTTGGCTGCACGCGCGTACGCCATGACCTCGACCACCTCGGGCGTGCGCAACAGACCTGCGAGCCCCACGATCTCTGCCGGGATGTCGCGCTCGGCGAACGTCTGCTGCAGCAGGAAGAACAGCCGCGAGGTGCGACAGAGCACCGCGATCTCGGACCAGCTCGAGCCTGTTCCAGTCGGCGCTACGCCTTCGGCTGCTTGAGCGCCCTTTCCGTGGGCGCTACGCCTTCGGCTGCTTGAGCGCCCTCGTGCAGCGCGGCGATGCGATCGGCGATCGCGCGAGCCTCGGTGAGCTCGTCGCCGTGCGACGTGACCGTGACCTCGCCCTCGCCGTTGGGTCCGAAGGGCACGAGCCGCTTGTCGGGGTCGGGCCGCTGGGCCGCCGGCAGTGGCTTGATGATGGTATCGGCCGCAAGCAGGATGCGAGCCCCCGACCGGAAGTTCGTGAACAGCGGCAACCGCTCGGCCGGCGAACCGTCGGCCTTCGAGAAGTCGATCGGGAAGTCGAACAGGTTCGACAGCGACGCTCCGCGCCATGCGTAGATGTTCTGATCGGGGTCACCAACGGCCGTCACCGGATGTCCGCCGGCGAACATCGCTCGCAACAGCTTCGCCTGGGCGACGTTGGTGTCCTGATACTCGTCGAGCAGCACCGCACCGAATCGGTCGCGGTACTCCTGCCCGACCTGTGGATGCTCGGTGGCGACCTTCACGGCGAGCTCGATCTGATCGCCGAAGTCGATCACGCCGAGGTCTTGCTTGAGGCGGCGGAACACTCCCACGGCCTTCGCCAGCTCGATGCGCTCGAGCGCGGTGGAGTAGACGCGGTCGGTGCGCGCGATCTCTTTGAACACTGGAAGGCGCTGATCGACGAACGCGACCACCTCGTCGGGGTCGACGAGGTGGTTCGCGATCTGGCCGTCGAGGTTCAATATCTTGTCGACCACGCTCTGCTGCCATTCGGTCTTCACGTGCTCGAACGACATCTCGTCGAGCACGTGTCCGGCGATCGTGACCCGCTGTGCCTGGCTCAGCACGCGGCCCCGCTCGACGCCTGCCAGCATGCCGTAGCGGTCGATCACCTGCGCGGCGAGCGAGTGGTAGTTGATGATTTCGGGCTCGTCGCCTCGGGCGAGATCGACCCCTGCGAGCGCTCTGCGGATGCGCGAGCGGAGGTTGTCGGTGGCCTTCACGGTGAACGTGAGCGCGAGCACGTTGCCGGGGAGCACACCTTCGGTCGCATCGACACGGCCGAGTGCCGCGAGCGCCAGGTACACGATGCGCGCCGCGATTACGCTCGTCTTGCCCGAGCCCGCCCCGGCGATGAGCACCGTCGGCTCGAGCGGCATCGTGATCGCGCGCCATTGCTCGTCGGTAGGCGGGGTGCCGCCCATCGCCGTGACGATCTCAGTGGGCACGGCGGCGCTCACGCCGGCACTCCCGCTGGTGCCCCGGCGCGAACGACCTCGACCGAGAACACCGGTTGTCCCTCGGCATACAGTGGGCAAAGCGTCTGGAAGTCGCAGAACCTGCAGTTCGCGTATGGGTTCGGCCGGAACACCTCACGTTCGTTCAGGTCGCGCTTGCGAGCGATCAGATCCGAGAGCCGCTCGCGCATCTCGGCCTGGTAGGCCTCCTCGTCGCGCTCGGTGACCATCCACTTGCGATGGTCGATGTCGGGGCTCTTCCAATTGCCACGCAGGAATGCGAGCTCGACGGTCTTCACCGGCTGGAACTCTGCGAGATCGGGCGACTCCTGCACCGCGAGGTAGTAGATGCCGAGCTGCAGGCTCTCCCGTGGAGGGCCGGCGCTGTCGCTCTTGCCGGTCTTGAAGTCGGTGATGACGTAGCCGTCCTGCACGGCCTGACCGATGCGGTCGATGTAGCCGATCACCGTCGCTCCCTCGAGCTCGAACTCGAAGAACCGCTCGATACCGGCTGCGGGACTCTTGGCGTAGTTGTCGAACCAGTTGCGCAGCATGTGGTCGCGGGCGAGGTGGAAGAACGCCGTCGACACGGCGATCGACGGGAACTCTTGCTGGCGCCAGCGCGCTTCGAGCACCTCGACCAACGCACGCGGTTCCTTGGCGATCTCGCCCTTCTCGACCTGTTCGAGGATCGCATGCACGGTCTTGCCCACCCAGGCGTGGTAGCTGCCGGGCTTGCCGAGGCCGAGCTCGTCGCCGAGCACGTGCATGAGCTCGCAAGCTTCGAGGTTCGACAGGCGCGAGTACGACACGCGGATCGTGTCGTGCAGCGGTTGCCCGGTGTCGGTCCAATCGCGCTGGAACCACCACCTGCGAGCATCGACGCCGAGCGCGGTGAGACCGTCGAGGGCGGCGACGCGACGCCACGCAGGGATCGTTGCGTCGGCGAGCTGCGACCTCCAGGCGGCATGGGCCTCGCGCGTCGATACGGGGTCGTCGAACGGCGCGGACGGCGTGGGAGACCACGCGCTCGCCTCGACGAAGCGTGAACGCGCAGAGCGATCGTCGGCGTCGGGATGTGCATCGGCACACGTGAGCACCACGCGCCGCTTCGCGCGGGCGAGCACCATGTCGAACAGGCGGCGCTCGTCGTCGAGGCGGCTCCTGTTGCGCTCGGCGTTGGTCACCGCACCTTCGAGTACCGCAAGGTCGAACATCGGCTCGGGCCTCGTGAGGCTCGGGAAGCTTCCCTCTGTCACGCCGGTCACGATCACGGTGTCGAACTCGCGTCCGACGGCGCCGTGCGCGGTCACGACCTGCACCGCGTCGACACGGTTGCGCTCCCATGCTGAGTACCCGGGCCCGTGCTCCCCGGCATCGAGGGATTCGAGGAACGCCACGACGCCGGCGTCGGCGCTCGCCTCGTCGGTCTCCGCCACGACGTTGGCGAAGGTCACGACGGTGTCGAGTTCGCGACGGGCCTCGGCCCCCTCGCCAGCTCGATCGACGAGTCGCCTCGAGCACGGAAGGTGCTCCCAGAGGTGTCGGAAGGCGTCCTGCACGCTCATACCAGCGAACAGGGCAGCACGAGACAGCGTTTCGCGCGCGGCAACGACAGCCTCGGCCTCATGCGGGGTGAGGCCGTCGGTCACGTCGAGCGCATTCGCGATCGAGCCGGTGCCCGCCCGCGCGGTCCGGAGCAAGCCACGGGCAGCGGCGGGCGAGAGTCCGACCACGTCGGAGACGAGTAGCTGCTCGACCAGCACCTCGCGAGCTGTCTCGTCGGCCACGAGCCAACGCAGCGCGAGCACGTACGGCCGGGTCGCCGGCTCGGCGGTGAGCGAGAGCCCGCGCTCGGGCATCGCGCGAGGTATGCGAGCGTCGTCGAGTGCTCGAAGCAAGCCGCCGAGGTGTGTGCCCTGGCGCCGAACGACCACCGCCATCTCGTGCCACCCGACGCCGTGCTCGACGTGCAGACGCCGAAGCTCTCGCGCGGCTGACGCGTGCTCCTCGCTGGCATGAGGCGCGACCCAGGCCTCGACGACGACCGGGTCGGGCGCGCGATGGTTCGTGTCGAGCTCGACGTGCTCGTAGGCTTCGAAGGTCTTCGCGAAGCGGTCGAGGGGCGCCCGGCTGGTTCCTTGGAACGAGAACACGTGCGCGTCGGGATCGGCAGCGACGACGAGGTCGGGTGCACCGAGGCCTCGAAGGATCGCCTCGGCGGCGATCGTTGTGTCGTGGTAGTCGTCGACCAGCACATGATCGAACGGCGGATCGCCGTCGGGTGACGTGGCGGGCGCCAAGGTCGCGGCTCGTTGCAGGAGCGTCGCGAAATCGGCCACGTTCTGCGCATCGAGAGCGTCTTGGTACTCGCGCAGGAACCGCGCAAGCTCGTGCCAACCAGCGAGGCCTCGCCGATCGGCGGCGTCGGCGATCTCTTCGGGGGTGAGCAGGGCCTCCTGTGCCCGCGAGACGAACTGTCGCACCTCGTCCACGAACCTTCGGATACCGAGCAACGGACCATAGGCAGGCCATCCGTCGGGATCGTGGGAAGCCAGCAGCTCCTGCACCTTCGCGAACTGCTCGGTCGCCGACAGCAGCTGCGGTGGCTCGCCTTCGCCCGCGACCTCCGCCCGCTGCTTCAGCATGCGGTTGGCGAGGCCGTGCATCGTCACGACGTGCAAACCAGAGAGCGAGGTCGGGAGCCGTTGCAGAAGCGACGATCGCGCCGCCTCTCGCGCCGACGAGGAACCGACGACGAGTGCGATCCGATCGGGGTTGGCTCCATGCTCGACCAGGCGTGCGAAGCGTTCCCGCAGCACGGCGGTCTTGCCCGTGCCGGCCGGCCCGGTCACGAGCAGGGTGCCCGAGGCATGGCCGAGCACGAGCGCCTGGCGCTCGTCGAGGGAGAGGGGGGGCGTCACATCGCGGATGCTACCGCCGTCGACCGACAGCCGTGCCCGAGGAGGGCGTCGATCGCGGGCTACAGGTCGGGGCGGGCGGGCACGACCACGTCGGGAGAGACCCCTTCGGGCCGGCCCTCGATCTCCCGCCGGTACCAGCGTTCCACATCTCCGGGGCCGAGTGCCCCCACCAGCACGCCGTCGCGTAGCACCAGCCCTTCACGACCTCCGAGCCACTCGAGCGCATCGTCGAGCGTCTCGTCGGGAGCGATTACCGGTGTCTGGGCGAGCGGGCGAACGCCGTCGCGCACCGGACGCATCGGATCGCGCCCGCCGACCCGGCGAGCGCTCTCGAGCGACACCGTGCCGACCACGCGCCCGGCCTCCATCACCGGGAACGCCTGTCCGTCGGCGCTCCGAAGGTAGTCATCGAGCGCTTGCGCGAGCGAGATGTCGATGGGCACGGCGGGCGGCGGTTCGCGCATCGCGTCGGCGACGGTGCCCTTGATGAGCTGGTCGCGGAAGGCGATGCGTTGGTCCATGGCGCGTCCCGTGTTGATCAAGATGAAGGCCACGTACCCGAGGAAGAACGCCATGAAGGTGTCATCTGTCGTCAAGCTCCAGACCGCCGCCGCGCCCAAGAGGGCTCCCACGGCGATGCCCCCGTACCCCGCGATGCGCATCGCGGTCCGCCGGCTGCCGGTCACGCCCCACGCGGTTGCGAGCAGCATGCGGCCGCCGTCGAGCGGGAACCCAGGCAGAGCGTTGAAGCCCGCGAAGATGAGACTCAGCCCGGCAAGCCAGCCCATGGTTTCGGCGACGAGCCCGTTGGTGATGGTCTCGCCGATCCAGAAGGCGCCGGCGAGCACCAGGGTCGTCGCGGGTCCGACGAACGCGACCAGGAACTCCGCGAGCGGGCCTTTCGCGCTCGCCTTGGTCTCGGTGGCGCCGCCCCAGATCACGAGCGTGATGCCGGTCACCGGAAGGTCGAAGAGGCGGGCCATCACGGCGTGGGCGACCTCGTGTAACAGCACGCTGCCGAAGAACAGCACCGCGGCGAGGACCGCGATCGTGAGGGCTTCGGTCGGCTCCACGAGCTGGCGGGTGTACTCCCCGTAGCGGAGCCACACGTACAACGCGGCGATCACGAACCATGAGGTGCTGAGGTACAAAGGGATGCCCCGAACGGTCAGCACCTTCCATCGTTTGCCGCTGCCGCCCATGCACACGAGATTACCCCGCAGTGGCGTTCACGCAGAGACGCGATGCATCGGTTCCCGCGGTTCGTGCGCGAGCCCCGTGAATAGGCTGGGAGCGATGAGCTCGCTCGTGCTGTTCACCCGCGATCTGCGAGTGCACGATCAGCCTGCCCTTGACGCCGCTTCCCGGGCCGGCGCTTCGTGCACTCCTCTCTTCGTGCTCGACCAACACATGTTGCAGCGCAGTGCGAACCGTTCGCGATTCCTTATGCAGAGCCTGATCGATCTCGATCGCTCTCTGACCCGGCTCGGGTCGCGGCTCATCGTGCGCGAAGGCGACGCCGTCGCGCGCACGCTCGACGTGGTCGTCGAAGCAGAGATCGACGAGGTGCACCTCACCGCCGATGTGAGCTGGTTGGCGCAGCAGCGTGAACGGTCGATGCGCGAGACGCTGACCGCACACGGGGTGGAGCTCCACGTCCATCCGGGCAACGCCGTGGTCGAGCCCGGTGACGTCGCACCGCCTGGCAAGCAGGTGTACTCCGTCTTCACCCCGTATCACCGCGCCTGGGCGAACGTTCCTCGCAGGACGGTGTTGGCACCGCCGCCGCGGCTCGTGGCGCCGCAGGTCGAGCTCGACGCGGGCGCCGGACTCGTCTTGCCCGGAACGCAGCCTGATTCACCCCACCTTCCCGAAGGGGGCGAGGCGGCGGCGCGCGACCGTCTCACGTCGTACCTGGCGACCGGCGCCGCCCGATACGCCGGGCTCCGCAACGACCTCGCCGCCGACGCGACCTCGCGCCTGTCGCCGTACCTGCGGTTCGGGTGCGTGAGCGCCAACGAGGCGGTGGTGCGCGCGAGCGCCGTGGCGGGCGCCGATGAGCTCGTGCGTCAGATCGCATGGCGCGACTTCTACGGCCAACTGCTCGCGCACGACCCGACGATCGCGTGGCGTGACTTCCGCGAACCGCCGGGTGACGTGCCGCCTCGGCCCGAGCACGCGGACGACCTCTTCGAGCGTTGGCAGCTCGGACGCACCGGTATACCTCTGGTCGACGCGGGCATGCGACAACTTCGGAGCGATGGGTTCATGCACAACCGCGCGCGCATGGTGACCGCATCGTTCCTCACGCGCAGGCTCGGCATCCCATGGCAGCGGGGCGCGGAACACTTCTTCCGGTGGCTGGTCGACGGCGACCCGGCGAACAACTCCGGCGGGTGGCAGTGGGTTGCGGGCACGGGCACCGACCCGCGTCGCTCGCGCTCGTTCAACCCCGTGCGGCAGGCTGAGCGGTTCGACCCAGACGGCGCCTACGTCCGGCGGTACGTGGACGAGCTCGCGGAGGTGCCTGCACCGCAGATCTTCGCACCATGGTGGGACTCAGACCTCCTGGCAGAGACCGGCTATCCGGCGCCGATCCTCGAGGTCCCATCGACGAAGCCGCCTGGTCCGGATGTGTCTACCTCGAGTGTGGACGAGCCCGCGCATCCGGACCAGGCTCCGCTGTTCAGCTAGTGCGACGGCGCCTCGGCTCCTGGGAACGGTGCCTCACGGCCGCCATGTCGGACAGCAGTCGTTCGCCGGTCCGCTCACGCCTTCGAGCGTGCGGTCTCCGGTCCCGTCGAGACTCATCACGTGCACGCTCGCTTCGTCCGTTCGTCTGGTGAACGCGATCGCCGACCCGTCGGGTGACCATGAGGGGTCGCCATCCCATGCCGCGTGGCGACTCACCCGCCGGTTGGAAGAGCCATCCGCGGCGACCACGTAGATCTCCGCGTTCCCGTCGCCGAGCGTGAGGGGATCGGCGCGGTGGAGGTAGCCGACGTACGCGATCAGATCCCCGTCGGGGGACCAGGCCGGGAAATCGTCCGGCCACGGGTTCCGACTGACATCGAGCTGGTTCGACCCGTCGCTGTCCATCACGAGGATGTCCTGATCGCCACCGCGCTCGGACACGAACGCGATGCGGCCATCGGGGGACCATCTCGGCGAATGGTCCACTGCCTCGTCGCGCGTCAGCCGTTCGACGTCGGACCCGTCGATGGCCACAGTGTAGATGTCGACGTTGCCCTTCCTGTCGGCGAAGTACGCGATGCGCTCGCCGTCGGACGACCAAGAGGAACCGGCTCCCGACGGTCCGAGCAGGCGAGGCGTGCCGATCGTCGGGCCTCCGACGTCCACCAGATAGAGCATCTGGTCGTCGATCGACTCGAACGCGATGGTGGATCCGTCGGGGGACCACGCCGGCCCTATCGCTCCCCTGATATGGGGAGCGAGCTCGATCGGCTCGGCTCCTGGAGCGTCGATCAGGAACAGCCGTCCGTGATCCGACGTGCAGCACTCGACTAATAGGCGTGTTCCGTCCGGCGACCAGTGCGGCTGGGCGATCGTTTCCATGCCCTGCGTGACGGCAACGAGGCCAGCGCCGGTCTCGGTCATCACGTACGTGTCGTCGAGGCCCCCGGGATCGGAGTGGAACGCGATCGTCGCCTCGCCGGCCGACCCGAACGATGCCGCGCTCGCCGAGGGTTCGGGAGGACCGTCGATGCCATCGTTCGGCGAGGCCGTGCACGCCACCTGGACCAGCAGCACGACCCCGCACCCCACTCGGATCCGGCGACGACCTCGCTTCATCGACATGATCTGTCTGGATACACCACAAACGGATCGCTCGTTCCCACCTCTCGAAGGGCCATCGTCTTCAGTCGGGCAGGCCCAGGTCGAGCAGGTCGCCGAGCTCCCGCGCGTTCCTGACCGCGAAGTCCCGGTAGCAGTTGTTCATGAGCACGTGGGTCTCGCGGGCCTGGCCTGCGAGCCCCTCGAGCTTCGGGACCCACTCGCGGAGCTCGGCGGCGGTGTAGTCGTAGCGGAAGCGCTCGCTCGCGGTCTCGGACTTCGTCTGCCACGCCTTCGGATCGCGGCCGTGGAAGCGCACCATCGCGAGATCGTCGGCGGTGACTGCGGCGATCGGGGGCAGGCTCGAGTCGAAGCCTTGCGGCATGTCGACGCAGACGTACGGCAGGCCGCGCTCCGACAGGAAGCCGAGCGTCTCCTCGACGTTGCGATCCTCCATCCAGCTCTTGTGCCGGAACTCCATCGCCACACGGAAGTCGGGCAGCCGCTCCGCGCACTCCTCGATATAGGCCTTGTTCTTCTTCGAGATCACGAACCACTGCGGGAACTGGAACAGCACCGCGCCGAGCTTGCCCGCCGAGTGCAGGGGCATGAGGGCGTCGCGGAAGCGCTGCCACACCTCGTCGACCGTCGCGTCGGGAAGCTTGTCGCGGTAGATCCGTCGCTTCTCGAGCAGCTCCGCCGGCAGCTCCGCGGCCAGATCCTTGTAGAGCGACTCGGTGCGCGTCGGGTGATTCGTCAGCAGCGAGTAGGCCTTGATGTTGAACGTGAACTCCATCGGCGTGCGCTCGATCCATAGCACGGAGTTCTTCTCGCTCGGCGGGAAGTAATAGGTCGAGTCCACCTCCACGAGCGGGAAGCGCGATGCGTAGAACTCGAGCCGTGCCTTCGCGCTGGTGGTGCCCGACGGATAGAAGTTGCCGTCTTTGATGAGCGTGGGGTCGGTCCAGCTCGACGTGCCGATCTTGATGCCGGTTGCCCCATGGCCGGGGTGGGAGGATGCTGACGGCATGGCAACATTCGCGGCTCTCTGCGCGCGTCTCCGTCAAGGACGATACCTCCAACGCCCGACAGCCTGAGGCGTGCGAAGCGTTCTGCAAGGCTTGCAAGAGGGTGCCAGACTGAGCCCGCGATTCGGCTGGGAGACCCCGAATGAAAGCCATCGTTGCCATCGTCCAAGACGTGTACGGCACGGCGGACAATCTCGTCTTTGTGGACATCGATCGGCCGACAGCCGCGATCGGCGAGGTGCTGGTCAACGTTCATGCGGCGAGTGTCTTCATCGGCGACTGGCATGTCATCACGGGCCTCCCGTATGCGATCCGCCCGAAGCTCGGCCTCCTCCGCCCCAAGGCCCGCGTCGCGGGTCAGGAGATGGCAGGTCGCGTCGAGGCCGTCGGCGAGGGTGTCACCCGGTTCCGCCAGGGCGACGACGTGTTCGGCACCTGCTCGGGTGCCTTCGCCGAGTACGTATCGGTCCCCGAGGGTCTGCTCGCGCCCAAACCCGCGAACCTGACCTACGAGCATGCCGCGACCGTCGCCATCACCGGCACCAGCGCGCTCCAGGCTGTCCGTGACAAGGGAGGGGTGAAGCAGGGGCAGCGGGTGCTAATCATCGGCGCGGCCGGAGGTGTCGGGTCGTTCGCCGTCCAGATCGCGAAGGCCTTGGGCGCTCACGTCACCGGTGTTTGCAACACGGCGCAGCTCGACGCCGTCCGATCGATCGGCGCGGAGGACCTGATCGACTACACCCAGGACGACTTCACGAAGATGGGCCGACACTGGGACGTCATCATCGAGACTGCCGGTGGTCGTCCGGTCTCCGAGCTACGGCACGCGCTGGCACCTCGGGGAACCCTCGTGATCGTCGGGGGTGAAGGAGGCGGGAAATGGGTCGGGAAGGCCGGGCGCATGGTCTGGGCGCCCGCGCTCTCGCCCTTCGTGAGCCAGAAGCTCGCCACGCTCGCTGTCAAGCACAACGGGGCGGACCTGGTCGTGCTGAAAGAGCTCATCGAGGGCGGGAGGGTCACCCCGGTGATCGGGAAGACCTACGAGCTGCGGGATGTCCCCGACGCGATCCGCGATCTTGAGCGGCGACGTACCCAGGGCAAGTCAGTCGTCATGGTTTGACGTCACTAGCGAGGCTTGCCGAGCAGGTCGGCAAGGGTCGCCCGAACGGCCGGATCGTTTCCGAAGTAGAGCGCGAGCAGTCGCCCGTGCGTGTAGAGCGACGGTGGTTGACTCCATTGGATCATGACGATCCCGCCGTCTTCCGCGGGTAGTAGGTCACCACGCGGCTCGACTCTGGATTCCATCTTCATCAGCGCTTGGGCACTCGGATACGCGAAGACCTTCAGATCGTCGCCGCCGATGACGAATCCGTGGGGTAGCCCGGCAACATCCCGCCACGGGGCGCCAACTGGTCGATCCGCCGCTTCCACCGTGAAGCCTGCGTCGGCGATCGCGGTCGCCAGTGACGCGGGGTCGGTGATGCGGGCGTGCCCCACAGCGCCATCGCTGGGCCGCGACGGCACGAGGGTGGGCGAGTGGGATTCAGATGCTTCGCGCGCCGGCTCCGTGCATGACACAAGGAGCAGCGAAGCCGCAAGTCCGGCCAGGACTCTCCGATGCATCACGAGTCGGTCCCGACCTTCCGAGAAGAGGAGGAATGGCTCATGACGGATACGCTCGTAGCCTCCCCTGTCGAAGGTCCTCAAAGAGGATCGCAGCTGTCTGCTCTACTGATGCGCCGTCGTTGTCGATCGCGTGGCGCTCAAGGCGACCAAGGTCCCTGAATGATTCCCACAGCTGGTCGATGACGGCCTCATCGGCGAACTTCCTTGGAACTCGCCGCCTGGCTCGTCCGATCGCCGTGGTGAGCGAGGGTCGAAGGACCGCATACGACACGTTCACCCCGCAGCTGTGAAGACAGTCGCGGACCGTTTCGAAATGCCAGCCTGGAATGAATATCCCGTCGACGATCGTGAAGTACCCGGCGGCTGCGTAACTGGCCGCAGCCTCGCAAACGATCTGCATGACGACTTCGTTTTGGTCTCGCGATCGTGCCTCCCAAGGTTTGATGTAGCCCGCGGCGATGAACTCGAAGAAGAGATCCGACTCAAGGTGAACAGATCGCTCAAACTCGGCGGCGAGGACGCGTGCGACAGTGGTTTTTCCCGAGCCCGGGGGGCCACTGATGAGCAGCGCGGCGGACTCGCTCATCTCCGTAGCTTGCCATGTGCGCGTGGGTCAGGCTCCACCAACGAGGGGCAACCTGCGTCTCAGGCGGAGTGCCGATCAGGATCGGACCGTCGGACATGCAAGGAGGGCTAAGCGGCGTCGTCGGTCGGGGTCGGCACAGTCCGGCCCTGGTGCGCCTCGTCCTCCACTCGGTTGTTGCGGCGTTGCAGCACTGCGCCCTTGACCTGTTCGGTCTTCTGCTTGGCGAAGGCGAGCAGACGACGCGCCCAGACGTACTCCGACGCCAGGATGCTGAGCGCCACGATCGCCAGCAGGATCGACCACGGTCCGGGGATCGGGATGATCAGCGCAGCGATGATCAGCAGAAGGAATCCGGCCACCGTGACGGCGATGCGCTTGCCGCTTCGGCGGATGAATCGGCCGACGGCCTTGACCCAGACGATCGAGGGGTGGTCGTGCCACTTACCCGCGATGCCCGGCTCTGCGAGCAGCTCCTCCACGACTTCGCTCGCGTCACGTTCCTCGGGGTCGTCGCCCCACACGTCACGGCGATGGAGATGCTCGCTCATCGGAGCCTCCATCCTCTCACGGGTTCAGCCAACGGCGGAAGGCGTAGGCCTCTCCCTGAGGGTGCGACGCCGTGCTCCATAGCCCGGGCCGGCAGGATCGACCTTTCATAGCCTCAGCAGCTGGAAGTCCGAAGCCCATGTGGAGAAGTGTTGTCACTCTCCTTTACTCATGTCACCTCCGTTGGGTAGAACCCTCTCACCACCCAGAGAGCGGGGGGCGTCGAAGGGGGGAGGAGCCCAGTTGTCAGACCATGCGGCCATTCGAAGAGCGCACGCTCCATCATTGGAAAGGCAAGGCGAGCCAGCTCGATTCCGGCTGCTTGCTCTGGCAATCTCGGCCTCCGCTGTCGCCGGCGTACTGTTCGGTGTCCAGCAGGATCATCCTGCCGCGTCTTGGCTTGAACTAACGGTCCTCGGCTCAGCTGCGGCTCTAGCTGGTCTCCTGTCGGTTCGTTCCGGAAGCTCCACTGCGCTCTCCCTGGACATGCCCGTGCTCTTGGCTGCTGGGCTGGTCTTTGGGCCCGGAGTAGGTGGCGCTGTTGCCTTGGTGGCATACATCGATCCTCGCGAATGGCGTCACGAGGTAAGCCTGTCAAGGGCTCTCTGCAACCGTGGGCAGACTTCAATCAGCGTCATGGGAGGTTCACTAGTCTTCTTGATGGCAGGAGGAGAGCTGGGCCTGTGGCCGGGGTCGCTCATTGCAGGCTTCCTTGCCCTGGCCACTGATATCTCGCTGAACTACTTGTTGGTGGGTCTCATGACGTCCGTGCGGACAGGCGACCCAGTCACCAAGACTCTGTCACAGCTCCAGCTCGGTCCTCGTCAGCTCTTTGCTCTCATGTATCTGGCGTACGGCTTGATGAGCGTGCTCTTGGCAGAGGCCATGGCAGCGATGGGCCTCAGGGGCTTTGTGGCTTTCGTCGTGCCACTTGCCCTGGCAAAGGGAGTCTTCGAACAGAGCCGTCAGGTGCTTCAGTTGAGGCGAGTCTCCGATCAACAGGTCGAAGCCCTACGAGTAGCTACGGACGCCATCGCTGAGGAGCGGCAGGACGAGCGTCAGGTACTCGCTGGGGAACTCCACGACGAGGTACTTCCGCCCCTCTTCAAGGTCCACCTGATGGGTCAAGTGCTGAGGCAGGACCTGACCTCAGGTCGACTGCTGAGCCTGGATGATGACCTTCCCGAACTGCTCAGCGCAACTGAGATAGCGCAGTCCGCGGTTCGAGACGTCGTGCGAGGACTTCGGATCGCCAAGGTCGGCCCAGGAGGCTTGGCGGCAAGCCTCCGACTGGTCGCTCAACGATTGGAGTCAGCTGGCTCGCCCAGATTCGTGATTGAAGCTGGCCGAGTTTCAGGCTGCGAAGCCGCCGAGCTCCTTTGCTATCAGCTTGCTCGCGAAGCCATGAGCAACGCGGCGAAGCACTCGCGAGCCTCTCGGATCACGGTGGAGGTTTCCGAATCAAGCCAAGGGCTAGACCTTACGGTGACCGATGACGGCGTAGGCTTCGATCCGAGTCAGGTCGATTCATCCCACCACTTCGGACTAGCCCTCATAGCTGAACGTGTGAAGGCCGCGAACGGCGTCGTGGAGTTTCAGACAGGCCTAGGGACTGGAACCACCGTTCGCGCCCTTATTCCTGCGTCTAGAAATGACGAAGCCCCGGAATGAGCCGGGGCTTCGCAGCGCTTCTGTTGATTCGCCTGGCTCAGGCCTTCCAGTGCGCGCCACCCGCGAAAGCGATGGCAAGCAGTGAGCCAAGAGCGATGGCAATCCTGCGAGCGATCTTCATGGCCCGACTCCTTCTCCGACGGTTCATCGTTCTTTGGTTGTGAAGCTTGCCCCCATCCGGGGGACATCGCCCACTATCGGGGGACCCCCGCATGGGGGACAACGGGGAGTTGACGCTACTGCATGCGCCGTAGGCTCCGGAGACTCCATGTGTCCTACTTTCAAAGGGCTCGCAGAGGACCGAAGATGATGGGGTGACAAGTCTTGAGACCCCCGCGATTGACGCTCGCCGCAATCGAACGCTCCTCGCGTTCGAGCTATGCGTAATCTGTCCGGCGCTCGGGCTTCTCGCGACCCTGCTTGCCAAGGATCCCTCCGTCCTGAATGCTCAGCTCATCCTTTGGGCTGCTCTGATCGCGGCCGTGGAGCTGTTGCCCGTTCCTGCTTGGCGGGGCGTTCATCTCAGCCTTGGCTTCCCATTGCTCATGACCGTTGGGATCCTATTTGCCCCCCCCGCTGCCGCCGCGACAGCATTGATCGGCTCCTTCGATCCGCGCGAACTACGTCGGGAAGTCAGCTTCCTCCGGGCGCTCTTCAATAGGTGCCAGGTCAGCCTTTCTGTCTTGCTCGCAAGCTCGGTCTTTCATTGGCTGGCAGGCCCTGATGGCATCAATACGATTCCGACCTGGACGCTCATCATTCCCGCGATGGTCGCCGCAATCGCTGATTACGGGGTCAACACTGCGCTGGTGACCGTGTTCACCAGCCTGCGGGTAGGTCTTCCGCCGGCAACGGTGATTAGAGAGCTTCGGATTGGCAGGCTGAGTGAGTTTCTTGTCAGCTACTTGGGTCTGGGTGTTCTGGGGCTAATCGTCGCGATCTTCGCGAACAAGATTGGGTTCTGGTCGATTCCTGCCTTCCTGGCGCCGTCGCTGCTTGCGCGACAGATGTTCTTCCGGTCTCAGGCGCTCGAGGAGGCGCACAAGGAGTTGCAGGAACGGGAGCAGGTGTTGAAGACGCTGTCGAACGCCATGGCGGAGGAGCGCGCCGACGAACGGCTCCAGATCGCCGGATATCTTCACGACGACTTGGCGCAGGTGCTATTCCGCCTCTCGATCCAAGTGGATGTCGCGCGTAAGCTGCTCGAGAAGAACGACATCCAGGCGGTCCGCGACCAGCTCGAGAAGGTGCGCGAGTCGAAGCAGGAGACCTCCGATCGCATCCGGGCGCTCATCCGGGACCTGCACAGATCACCTCTGGGCGCGAAAGGCCTCGCCGAGGCCCTGGAGTCGTTCACCGACGAGGTGGGCCGCGACGCTAACGTGACCTACCACCGCGACATCGACGAGATGCCTCTGCCCGCACCGATCGCCTTGCTGATCTTCCACATCGCACGTGAGGCGGTCATGAACTCGCTCAAGCATGCCAACGCAGCCGACTTCTGGATCGCGGTGCATGAGGACGCCGACTCGATCGTGCTCGAGCTCCGGGACAACGGCGTGGGCTTCGACACCAGCGCGCCGGGGCCTGAGGGCCACTTCGGCATGGCGATGATGCGTGAGCGCGCTCAGGTCGGTGGTGGCACCTTCGAGCTCAAGAGCACTCCAGGCGAAGGGGCCGCCATCACGGTGAAGTTCCCGAGCTCACTGCTACAGGCCGAGGCTCCTCCCCATGCCGTGACCGGCGGGGCAAGCGACGTCGCGGTGGGAGATGCTTCCCCCGGTACATCGGAATCCACGCGGGAGGACGACGATTCTCCTCGAAGTGTCCCCGCATGACGATCACCGTGAAGACCACGATGCCCGCGTAGAGGAACAGGTCACCCACCGATAGCACGGTCGCGGCTGGCGGCGGAAGTCCGATCACATCAGCGAGCGGTGTCAAGACGTCCGACGATGTCATGAGGTGGTGCTTGCCGTCGTCGATCGCCGATGGAAGCCCGTCACCCGAGACCCGTGCCGCACGGATCGCACCCTCGCTCACCGGCATACCTCCGTTGACACCGATCACGAGCGTGTTGAGCACGAGTCCCACGAGCAGCATGGGTGCGGCGGGCAGGCGACGATTCACCCACACGAAGGCGACGAGCAGGGCGTAGCTCGCAACCAGTGCACTGACGGCCGCGTCGTCGTCGAGCCATCGTTGGAGCGGAACAGCCTGCACAACGAGTCCGGCGAACGCGGCACCCCACCAGTGCACATGGACCCGTTCGAAGTTGCGCAGGCTTCCACCGGCGAGGAACCCGGCGACGAGGCCGGTGGCGGCGACGAACAGGATGACGATCATTGTGGGGAAGGATGATGCCTGCGGGCTGCGATCGTGCCACCGGTTCGACTGCAAGTCCAGCGTGGCTCGGCGCAGAGGTTCCGACGACGACGCAGCGTGCCCGCGCACGTACGCTCGAGGCATGGCGACGACCACCGACAGCGGCTATTTCGGCCCAACGAGCGTTTCATGGCAGGTGCACCGTGAGGTCACCGTGCTCTTCGGCGGCGCACGGGCGCTGTTGATGCAGGCCGCGCATCCGCTCGTGGTCGCTGGGGCGAACCAGACCGGCATGTACGAACGGAACCCGTGGAAACGGCTGCAGCGAACACTGATCCTGACCTACACGATGACCTTCGGCACCAAGACGGAGGCGCACGCGGCCGCCGACAAGATCAACGACGTCCACACACGCATCAATGGGATAGACGCGGTCACCGGCAAGTCCTACGATGCCCTCGACCCCGAGCTGCTCCTCTATGTACACGCCTGCCTCGTCGACTCGGCCATCCTGTTCGAGCAGCTCACGGTCGGTCGGCTCGATGACGCCGGACGCCAGCGGTTCCACGATGAGCAGAAGCTCGCCGCTGAGCTCTGTCTCGTCCCGCGTGCGGACATCCCGCCAACCTGGCAGGGCCTCAGGGCATGGCTCGCCGACTTCGACGATCGCGGCGAACTGCAGGTCACCGAAGGTGCGCGCAGGGTGCTCGACCTGTTCTTCGATCCGCCTGCGGAGGCCGACTGGCGGCCGGTGCTCCGAGGTGTGTCCCGCCTCGCTTTCGGAACGTTGCCGCCACACATCAGAGAGATGTACGGCGTGCCGTTCGGCCGGGTGAAGCAGGCATCGACCCGTGCGGCATTCCCGCTGATCCGCGCGACGCGACCGTTCTTGCCGCCGAAGTACCGGTTCATCGCGCCCTACACGGAGTTCCTCATGCGCCAGCAGGGCCTTGACCCGGGCGTCGATCTCGCCGAGGCGCGCAAGCGCGTCGGCATCCGGCTGTAGCTCGATCTTTCGCCGGCCCGACTCCCATCGCGCCTCGCGATGACGTGCATGGCAGACTGCGGTCATGACATCTCCGCTCGACGTCGACGCGTTGTTGCTCGACATCGACGGTGTGCTCGTGACCTCGTGGCAGCCGCTTGCGGGTGCGGTTGAGGCTGTTGGGCTTTTCCGGGCACATGACGTGGCCTTCCGGCTGATCACCAACACCACCACGCATACTCGTGCCGGCCTCACCGCCACGCTGCGCGGCGCCGGGTTCGACTTCGAGCCGGAAGAGATCGTCACTGCCGTGAGTGCCACCGCCGCTCATCTGCGATCGCGCCATCCCGGCGCGAAGGTGTTCGTGCTGAGCGACGGCGACCCACGAGCCGATCTCGGGGGTGTGCAGATCGTCGATGTCGATGAAGCCGAGGTCGTCGTGCTCGGCGGTGCGTGCACAGACTTCAGCTACGACACGCTGAACCGCGTCTTCCGCCGTCTCAACGACGGTGCCGCGTTCGTCGCGATGCATCGCAACCTCTACTGGCGCACCGACGACGGCCTCCAACTCGACGGCGGCGCGTTCGTCGCCGCGCTCGAGGCCGCGAGTGGCATCAGCCCGGTCGTGTGCGGGAAGCCGTCGGCCGCATACTTCGGCGCGGCGCTCGAGGCGCTCGGCGTTGTGTCCGGCCGGGCCGCGATGGTGGGCGACGATGTCGTGAACGACGTCGAAGGGGCGCAGGCCGCCGGACTCACCGGGGTGCTGGTGCGCACCGGCAAGTTCCGACAGGGAGATCTCGAGCGCGGGGCGCCCGACCGAGTCGTGGATTCGCTCGCGGACCTGCCCGGGCTGCTCGGTCTCGAGGGTTGAGCATGTCGGATCGCGACGCGGCACCCGGGCTCTTCTCGAGCATCGCCCCCCAGTACTCCTGGGCAGGTGCGGTCATGTCCTTCGGCCAGGACGCGCGTTGGCGCCGGTTCATGGTCTCGAAGCTCGGCGCCGTGCCCGGTTCCATCGTGCTCGACGTGGCTGCCGGCACCGGGCTTGTGGCGCGTGATCTCGCCTCGCGGCGCCGGGTCAACGTGGTGGCGCTCGACGCTTCCGAGGCGATGATTCGCGCTGGTCTGCCCGCGAACGAGATGGCCGGACTCCACGGGCAGATCCGACCTGTGCTCGGACGCGCGGAGACTTTGCCGTTCGCCGACGGCTCGTTCGACGCGATCACGTTCACCTATCTCGTGCGGTACGTCGACGACCCCGCCGCGGCCCTCTGCGAGCTGGCGCGAGTCGTCAGGCCCGGCGGTGCGATCGCATCGCTCGAGTTCCACGTGCCGCAGCGGCCGGTGCTGCGCGCGGGCTGGTTCGCGTACACGCGAGGCGTGCTCCCCGTGGTCGGCTCGTTCGTCTCGCCTCAGTGGAGGTGGACGGGCGTCTTCCTCGGCCCGAGTATCAGCCGGCTCGAGCGGCGTGCCCCGCTTCCCGAGCAGGTTCGTTGGTGGCAGGAAGCCGGTATCCGACACGTGCGCTCGCGCGAGCTGACGCTCGGAGCCGCGGTGGTGATGTGGGGCGTGAAGGAAGGGCGCCGTGGCGGCTGAACGCGGGGGGCGTCCGGCGTTCTACGCGCTCGCACCCGGTGGATGGCGAGACTGGTGGACCCTGCTTCACCCTCCCTACACGCTGTGGCATCTGTCGTACGTGGTGATCGGCGCGTCGCTCGCGCCCGACGTGAACCTTCGCTGGCTGGGGGAGACCCTGCTGGCGTTCTTCCTCGCGATGGGGCTCGCGGCGCACGCGCTCGACGAGCTGCATTCACGCCCGCTCCGCACGCTCATCCCGAGTGGCGCGCTCGTGGCTCTCGCCGTTGCCGGGCTCGCCGGCGCGATCGCGCTGGGGGTCGACGGCATGATCGAGGTGTCACCGTGGCTCGCGCCGTTCATCGTGGTCGGCGCGTTCCTCGTGGTCTCGTACAACCTGGAGCTGTTCGCAGGTGCATTCCACTCCGATCTGTGGTTCGCGATCGCGTGGGGCGGGTTCCCGGTGCTCACGGCGAACTTCGCGCAGACCGCCGAGCTACGCGTGGAAGCTGTGGTCGCCGCGGCCGCGTGTGCCGTGCTGAGCGCCGTGCAACGCGTGCTGTCGACGCCGGTCAGGCGCCTGCGTCGTCACGTCGTGGGCGTGCACGGGGAGCTCGTGCTCGACGACGGCACCAGGGAGCCGCTCGACGAGGCGGCGCTGCGCGCCGCGCCTGAGGGAGCGCTCCGCGGTCTCTCGATCGCCGTGCCGCTCGTGGCGCTGGCCCTCTTCCTGCGAGCCACGGAGGCGGGCTGGTCATGAGACGCATCGACCAAGCGCTCTCGGTGCGCGACGGGCGCCTGTTCATCGAGGAGGTGGCGTGCGACGAGCTCGCGCGCCGATTCGGCACTCCTCTCTATGTCGTCTCCGAGGATCAGCTCCGGCGGAACGCCCGGTCCTTCCAGTCGGCCTTCGCCGAACGTTGGAGTGAAGGCTCGGTTCGAGTGCTTCCCTCCCTCAAGGCGAACTACGCGCTCGCGCTTCGGCACGTGCTCACCCAGGAAGGCATGGGGTGCGACACGTTCGGTCCCTCGGAGCTGACCGCAGCGCTCGGCGCCGGGGTGCCGCCTGCGATGATCTCCGTGAACGGCACCGGCAAGAGCGCCGCTTTGATAGACGACGCGGTCGCCGCGGGCGCTCGCATCACGATCGACGCCGCGCGCGAGTTGCCGCTCATCGTGGAGGCCGCGCGACGGCTCGGCACACGGGCGACGGTCAGGCTACGGCTTCGTCCGGACCTGTCCGACCTGACCGACCCCACCGACTTCGACCCCGAGGGCATGCCGACGTCCGAGATGACACGTTCGTACAAGGCCGGCATCCCCACGGAGGATGTCGTCGAGCTTGGTCGGCGCGCGATCGCGTCGGATGCGCTCGACCTCTCGGGCGTGCACGTACATCTGCCGCGGCATCGTCCCGAGACCGGCATGTACCGCACCATGATCGGCGCGTTCGTCGATCTGGTGGCGCAGCTCTCGCGTGACTGGGGTGGATGGGTGCCGCGAGAGATCGACATCGGGGGCGGATTCGCCGTGCCGCGCGATCCCACCGGCCGCCTGCTGTCCCGGCTGGCCGATCGCTCGCCTGCGCCCGCTCCGACCATCGACGAGTACGCCGAAGTCATCACGACGTCGCTGCGACGAGAGCTCGGCCGCCATGGCATGAACAGCCGACGGTGTCACGCTCGAGCTCGAGCCGGGTCGCGGTCTCTACGCCGATGCGGGCATCCATCTCGCGAACGTGGTGAACACCAAGCGCGAGTCGAGGCCCGTTCAGTGGCGCTGGGTCGAGACCGACACGACCGAGATGTTCCTGCCGGACTCGTTGATCGAGCACAACCGATGGACGGTGCTGGTCGCCTCCCGAGCCGGACGACCCGCCGATCGGCCCAGCCGACGTCGTGGGCATCAGCTGTGGCTTCGACCTCATGGTGCCGTCGGTCCCCTTGCCCGATGTGCGCGACGGTGAGACGCTGGCCTTCCTCGACACGGGCGCGTATCAGGACGCCAGCGCGACCAACTTCAACGCGCTGCCACGGCCGGCGACGGTGCTCGTGCACGGGGCGGAGTCCGAGGTCATCAAGCGGGCCGAGACCGTGAGCGATGTCTTCGCGAGAGACGTGGTGCCAGCTCGACTCGAGGAGGCGCAGTGATGCAAGCCGTCAGGTTGGATCATGTCTCGGTGACCGTCCGCGACCTCGACTCGTCGCTCGGGTTCTACGTCGGCCTGCTCGGGTTGCCGCTCATCGCCCGGGGGGTCTCGGACGACGCCGAGCTCGCAGAGATCATGGGCCAGGAAGGCGTGAGCATCCGGTGGGCCGACATCGAGGTCGGCGATGCCCTGGTCCTCGAGCTCGTCGAGTTCGTGCACCCTATCGGCACGCCGATCACGAAGTCACTCTGGGACCCAGGCGCCACGCACATCGGTCTGCAGGTCGGTGACATCGACGCCGTTCACGAGCGTCTGCGCGAGGCGGGCGTGCGAGTGCTCTCGAAGCCTGTGCGGCTCACCGAGGAAGGCGACTGGCACGGTGTGCGGGTGCACTACGCGATCGACCCCGACGGCACGTGGATCGAGCTGGTGCAGCGTCCCGATCACGTCGAGGTGATCGAACACATCGACACCGTCCAGGCGATTCACGCCCCGGGTTCGCGGATCAGCTCGACGACCGGGATCGTGCGCGTGGTCCCTCGCTGATACTCGCCGAACTGCGGGCGATCGAGTACCTGCCGGGCATAGATCTCGTCGCGCTCCGCTCCGGTGATCTCGACGGCCCGCGCGGGCATGGACTCGTCACCGATCTCGACGGTCACCTCGGGGCTCGCGGTGATGTTCAAGTACCAGTGAGGGTCGGCGCTGTGGCCGCCCTTCGACGCGAAGACGAAGATGCGACCGTCTTCCTCGCGGTACATCAAAGGGTTCGTTCGTTCGATCCCACTCTTCGCACCGCGGTGGGTGAGCAGCAGCATGGGCGCTCCCTCGAACATGCCTCCCACGCGACCGTGGTTCGCGCGGAACTCCTCGACGATCCCTGCGTTCCAGTCAGACATGCGAATGCCTCCTCGGCTCGATCTCCACTCAACGTCGCCGATGCGCCACGCGTTCCCGACGCGGAGCCCGTCATCCCGTCGACACGATCGCCAGCACCTCGTCTGCGTAGCGATCGAGCTTCGCGGGACCGATGCCCGGCACTGCGGCGAGGTCGGCCCAGTCTCTCGGCTTGCGCTCCGCGATCGCGGCGAGCGTCGTGTCGTGGAAGACGACGTACGCAGGCACGCCGTCGGTCGAGGCACGCGTGCGCCGCCATTCCCTCAACCGATCGAACAGCGGACCGCCGCTACCACCAACGGTGACCGGCACGCGAGCCGCTCGCGGCGCGGCCACCGGCAGAGCGGCCTCGGGCTTCACCACACCGATCTCCCGCAGGAACGGACTCGGCGCCGACCGAGGCTCGCGGGGCCACGACAGGAACAGGTGCCCGCGGGCCCTCGTGATGCCCACGTACAGCAGCCGCCGTTCCTCGTCGGGGTCGGCCTCGCTCTTGCGCGCTCGGAACGGGAGCTCGCCGTCGAGCAGTCGAGGCAAGAACACCGCGTCGAACTCGAGCCCTTTCGCGCGGTGGTAGGTCATGAGCTGCACCCCGCGCCCCTCCCGCTCGGCGGCGAACCGATGGTCGAGCTCGGCGAGGAAGCCGGCGACGCTCGCGTTGTCGCCGGCCGCACCGGCGAACTCGGTCGCGAGCGCGCGCAGCCGCCCGAGGTCGGCCTGGCGGGTGAGTTCCTCCTCGCCGGCGTCGTCGCCCACGCCGTCGGGCAGATAACCGATCGCGTCGGTCGCCCCCACGACCGCCCCGGCGACATCGGCGGTGCCCTCGGCACGTCGCAGTCTGGCGATGGCTCCTCGCGGCCCCGGGCGACGCAGGAACGAACCGTCGCGAACCTGATAGGGGACGCTCGCGGTCGCGAACGCTTCCTCGAATGCCTCTGAGCGCGCGTTGATGCGGTACAGCACGGCGATCTGTTCCCACGCCACGCCCGCGTCGTGCAGGCGGCGTGTCTCGCCGACCACGAACGCGACCTCCGAGTCGGCGTCGGGCACTGCGCGCGCCGTTGGGCTCGGACCGTCGCCGCGTGTGGCCCGCAAGGTCTTCTCGAACCCGCCCATCGAACGCGCGAGCGCGTTCGCGACCGTGAGCACCTGGGGTGACGATCGGTAGTTCTCCTCGAGACGCACGACCGTCGCATGCGGGTATCGCTCGGGGAAGGTCAGGAGGTGTGACGGCGAGGCGCCGGTGAACGTGTAGATGGTCTGGTAGTCGTCGCCGACAACGCAGAGCTCGTCACGTCCGCCGAGCCACCGGTCGAGCAGCGCCTGCTGCAAGGGGTTCACGTCCTGGTACTCGTCGACCGTGAACGCGTGGAACCGGTCGCGCACGACGGCCGCGGCCTGAGGCTCGTCGTCGAGCAGTTGCACCAGCATGAGCAGCATGTCTTCGAAATCCATGCGCCGATCGCCCTTGGTGCGCTCGTAGGCCTGGAAGATGCGGTGCATCAGGTCTGCCGGCAGGGGAGGCGTGCGGCCCTCGGCCTCGATGGCTTCGATGTAGCCCGCCGGGTTGACGAGCCGGTTCTTCGCCCACTCGATCTCCCCCGCGAGCTCGCGCCGGGGCAGGAAGCGGTACGCGCCAGGAAGGCCGTTCGCGATCGGGTTCAGGATCTGCGCCTTGGAGTTCAAGATCTCTGGCAGGTCGCGCCCGGTGTGCCGGGGCCACAACGTGCTCAGCTGTCGCAACGCCGACGCGTGGAACGTGCGAGCCTCGACACCGCCGACCCCCATGCTCGCCAGCCGCCGTTTCAGCTCACCCGCAGCCTTCTCGGTGAACGTGACCGCGAGCACCGAAGCCCCATCGAACGCCCCGACCCGTACCTGGTTCGCGATGCGATGCGTGATCGTGGTGGTCTTGCCCGTGCCGGCGCCCGCGATGATCGCCACCGGTCCCGTCACCGCCTCGGCTGCTCGACGCTGGGCGTCATTCAGCCCGGAAAGCGGGTCCGTGCCTCGTGCCATGGTGGCGACGCTACCAGCGCCCACGGACACGTTCTTCCGACCCATGGTTTCAGGATCGGCGGCTCGCAGCCGATAGGAAGCCCATGGCTTTGGTCGAAGACAGGCCGCCCGCCGACGTGTCGGGCCGCGTACCGCTGCACTACGCGGCGTTGTTCGGTGACCTCCATCGCGCGCAGGAGCTCGTGGACGGCGGGGCCGACATCGGCACGATCGACCACGACGGCCAGACCCCTCTGCACTACGCCGCACAGGGGTGCTCGGTAGCCGTGGCTGAGCTGCTTCTGTCCAAAGGCGTGGCGATCGATCCGCAGGATGTTGATGGCAACACACCGCTGTGGTGCGCAACGCTCCGCACGCGCGGAGAGGGCCCGATCGTCCAGCTGCTGCTTGGATACGGCGCGGACCCACATCATGAGAACCGTGAGGGCCGTTCCCCTCTGAAGCTCGCCAAGGCGCTCGGCGGCGTCGACATGTCGCTCCGCAGCGCGAGCTGATCTTCGCGCTCGAACCTCGCACGAGCGAGCGACACGATCGTATCTCGCGTCGAGGCTACGCTTGATGGATGACAGATCGCCCTCTGACCCTCGGTGCATTGCGCGCTTCCGGCTTCCTGGACCGCACCGTGAAGCAGGAGCTTCGCGGCAACCTGCTCTCGAAGCTTACCGCCGACGAGGAGCTGTTCCCCGGTCTCGTCGGCTTCGACGATTCGGTGCTGCCGGCGCTCGAGCGCGGCATCCTCGCCGGCCATGATCTGATCCTGCTAGGGGAGCGCGGTCAGGCGAAGACGCGGCTGGTCCGCGCGCTCGTGCAGCTGCTCGACGAGTTCGCGCCGGCGATCGAGGGCACCGAGACCAACGACCATCCCGTACCGGCCGATCAGTGCGCACGGACGCGCACTGGTGGCCGAGCACGGCGACGCAGACGCCGCTCGTGTGGATCGCGCCGCGACGACCGCTACGCCGAGAAGCTCGCGACCCCCGACACGAGCGTCGGCGACCTGATCGGCGACGTCGACCCGATCAAGGTGGCCGAGGGCCGCTACCTCGGCGACGAGGGCACGATCCACTACGGCCTGATCCCGCGCACGAACCGGGGCATCGTGGCGATCAACGAGCTTCCCGACCTGCCCGAGCGCATCCAGGTGTCGCTGTTCAACATCCTCGAGGAACGCGACGTGCAGATCCGCGGGTACCGCATCCGGCTGCCGCTCGACATGCTGCTTGTCGCGACCGCGAACCCCGACGACTACACGCACCGTGGCCGCATCGTCAGTCCCGCTGAAGGACCGCTTCGGCACGCAGATCCGCACGCACTACCCCGAGACCCTGGGCGAGGAGATCCGGATCATGGATCAGGAGGCGGCGACGCTCGACGGCACGTGCCGCTGCGGGTCCCGGTATTCATGAAGGAAGTCGTCGCCGCGCTCACCGCCGAGCTCCGCCGATCGTCGCACGTGAACCACCGCAGCGGCATCAGCGTCCGCTACTCGATCGGCAACCTCGAGACCCTGCAGGCGGCCGCCGTTCGTCGCGCGGCGCGCACGGGCGAGCCCGAGGCTGTGCCGCGGGTGGTGGACCTTCCCGCGGTGCTGATGAGCTCCGAGGGACGCGTCGAGTTCGACACGATCGAGGAGGGACGCGAGTCGCGACATCCTGCTGCGTGCGATGCGCACCGCAGAGCTCGAGGTATTCCGACGTCGACTGCAGGGGTACGACTTCTCCGCTCTGCTCGAGCGGTTCGACGAGGGGCTGGCGGTCGATACCGGGGATCTCACGCCGGCGATTGACCTGCTCGATTCGATCGGCGACCTGCCGGGTCTCGCGAAGCTGCTCGGGCGGCTCGGCGTCGAAGAGGAAAGCCCCGGCGTCGCCGCGAGCGCCGTGGAGTTCGCGCTCGAGGGACTCTATCTGTCTCGACGTCTCAACAAGGACGGTGGCGATCGGACCTCGCGCTACACGGGGTCCGAGAGTGCCTGATCTTGCCGCCTCGTAGTATCCGGGCGCGATGTCAGAGGTGCACACTTGGGTCGGGTTCGCGGTGGTCGCGTTGTTCGCGATCGGCTGGATCTGGCCGCTCGGGGCGCTGATCGCTCGGCGCGGTCCGGGCGAGCGGTACTGGCAGTGGCTCACAGCAGCGCAGGTCGTCGCCGGACTCCAGGCGCTGATCGGGATCGTGCTGTTGGTGGTGGGCCGGCGGCCGACGGAGTGGCTGCACTACGTCTACGGCTTCGGCCCGATCGTGATCTTGATCATCGCCCACACCCTTGCGCGCGATCTGCAGAAGACGCAGCCGGGCGCGAAGCCGATCCAGCCCTGGGTGCCGTTCGCCTTCGCGGCGTTCATCTGCTTCGGTCTTTCGCTGCGTGGCCTGATGACCGGGCTGGGCGTCGGCTGAACTGGGTGGCGGCCCCGGCGCGAACGGGGTTTGACTTCCCAAAAGTTTAGATAGATAGTCTATCTAAATGACACCTCGGGGATACGATCTGACCAGGCGAACGGAGGCCCGAGAAGTCCTGCGGGAACGGATCCTGGCGGCGACGATCGAGCTCCACACCGAGAAGGGCATCCTCGGCACGAGCTGGAGAGATATCGCGGGTCGCGCTGATGTCGCCGTGGCCACGGTGTACAACCACTTCCCTTCGCTCGACGAACTTGTGCCGGCCTGCGGCGAGCTCCTGATGGTCCGCCTCGACCCACCGTCCCCCGGTGACGCCGCGGAGATCGTCGGCGCCTCAGGGACGACCGAGGAGCGGCTCGAGAGAGGAGCTCGGGAGCTGTTCGACTTCTACGCCCGCGGCGGCGCGCACCTGGATGTCTTCCCGGGCGAGCGGGAGCTTCCCTCGATCCGTGAGTGGGAGATCTACCAGCGCGCCACTGTGGAGGCGTTCGTCCGAGCTTCGCTCGCCGGAAGGACCGCAGGCCGGCGGATGGTGCAGTTGGTGAGCGCGTTCTTCGATCTCACTACGTTCAGGTCGTTGGAGTCGCGTGGCTTCGATGCCCGCGCGGCCGCGGCCATCATGGCTCGGGCCGCAGTGTGTGCCCTCGAGCGAGGTGCCCAGCCGGGCAGAGGAGGCAAGAAGTGACGAAGATGCAAGCCAATCAAGCAACGGTGGCCGGGTTCGGACTCGAACCCGAAGGCGGCGAGCGCATGTCGTGGATGGGGGAGCCCACGCTCTTGAAGGTGACCGGTGAGCAGACGGGAGGCTTGTACACAGTCGCGGAGATCGTCTCGACGCCCGACGGTTTGGTGCCCCTGCATGTGCACCACCGTGAGGACGAAGCGTTCTGGGTGCTCGATGGCGACGTGACGTTCTCGATCGGCGACTCGGTCGTCGAAGCCGGTCCGGGGTCGTTCGTGTTCGGTCCCCGTGACGTGCCACATCGCTACTCGGTCAGGTCGGCGAGCGCGCGCATGCTGATGATCTTCTCGCCTGCAGGATTCGAAGGGTTCATCCGAGAGACGAGCGAGCCCACTGACGTGCTCGAGACGGTCGTGCTCGATGACATCGACTTCGACCTCATCATGTCGGCCGCCGAGCGGTACGGGGCAGAGGTGCTCGGATAGAGCTCAAGTGGGTGCTCGGCTCGACCGACCGATGCAACCATGGTTGCGGTGGAGCCGGGAGCCACTGGGCACGCCGTCGCGCGTGCACTCGGTCGGCTCGACCCGTACAGCTTCTTCGTGGTGCCTGCGCATGAGTGGAACGCCGACTTCGCCGTGGTCGGCACCACCGGGGCGTTCCTGATCGCGACGTGCGACCTCGAGGGTGTTGCGCGAGTCGGTTCCAGGCGCCCGGTCGTCGGCGATCAGGCGATCAGGGGCATACGCAGGCTTCGCTCCGGTACGCGGAGACTTTCAGCGCGCCTGAGCTCAGCCTCGATACCCGAGCAGGTGGTGCCCATCCTCTGCCTCTCCGAGGCGATCGCTGGTCCTCCCGTCGATTCCGCGGGTGTGCGGTTCGTGAAGGTCGCCGATCTCGCGCGGGATGTCTCGGCTCGTCCAGGTGTGCGATCCAACACTCGAGCACAGGCCGCTGCTCGCGTGCTTGGCATGCACATCGCGGGTGACGAAGGGCGGCACTTCACGGTCCGCGGCTGACCGTTCGGCCTTCGAAGGACTCGCGCGTACGCTGGTCGCATGCACTTCCGCTACTCGCGGTGGGACGGCACCCAGGATCCGTTCGGTCCCGACGTGCCGGCCTCCGACGTGCTCGAGGAGCTCGCCGACGAGATCCTGATGGGTGGAAGCGCCGACGACGCGCTGCAGCGGTTGCTCCGGCGGGGCATGCGGGGCCGCTTCTCGGGCATGGAGTCCCTTCGGCAACGCCTGCGGCAGCAACGCGATCGAGAGGAGTCGTTGCTCGATCTCACCGGCCCGCTGCAGGACATCCGGGAACGCGTGGAGGAGATCCTGGAGCGGGAGCGCACGGAGCTGAGCTTCCGTGATGACGACGACGCGCGCACGCGAGAGGCGTTCCTCGATGCGCTTCCTCCCGACGCCCCCGGGCGGATCGGCGAGCTGCGCGAGTATCGATTCGTCGACGATGTCGCACAGCGCATGTTCGACGAGCTGCAGGAGCACATCCGCGAGCAGGTGATGGGCTCCTACTTCCGGCAGATGGCCGAAGGCATGCGGAACATGACGCCCGAGGACATGGCGCGATTCAAGGACATGCTCGCCGAGCTCAACAGCCTGATCGAGATGCGCGAACGCGGCGAGGACACCCAGCCCGCGTTCGAAGAGTTCATGCCGCGACACGGCGCGCTGTTCCCCGACGATCCGCGAACCCTCGACGAGTTGCTCGAGAAGATGGCTCGTCGCATGGCCGCGATGAGCGCCCTGATGGCCTCGCTCTCACCGGAGCAGCGTGACGAGCTCGCAGCCCTCGCCGAGCAGGTGATGCAGGACATGGATCTCGCTTTCGAGGTCAGCCGCCTCGGCGCGAACCTGCGAGACGCTCTACCCGGAGATGGGCTGGGGCGAAGGATCGGGCTCCGGTCCGGGCTTCGGCGACGGACCGGGCATGCCGATGTCGGCGGCGGTCGACGTGATGGAACGCCTGCACGACTACGAGGAGCTCGACCGGGCGATGCACGGCGACTATCCGGGCGCCGCGTTCGACGATGTCGACGAGGATGCCGTGCGACGCACCCTGGGCGACACAGCCGCGCAGGACCTGCGTCGCCTGAAGCAGATCGAGCGCCTGCTCGAGGAGGCAGGTCTGGTGCGGCGCCGTCACGGCCGGCTCGAGGTCACGCCTCGCGGGGCGCGCAAGCTCGGCGAACGAGCGCTGACGCAGATCTTCGAGGAGCTGCAGCGCGATCGTGAGGGAACGCACGAGTCGCGAGACACGGGCGGGCAGGCCGAGCCGACCGGGGCCACACGCCCATGGAGCTTCGGCGACCACGGCCAGCTCGCCGTGCAGCGCACGGTCTTCAACGCGGTCACGAGGTCGGCGCCGGGCGATCATGTGCGACTCCTGCCCGACGACTTCGAGATGGTCGAGGCGGAACAGCGCACAGAGACCGCGACCGCGCTGCTGCTCGACCTGTCGTTCTCGATGCCGTTGCGAGGTCACTTCGTGCACGCGAAGAAGATGGCGCTGGCGCTGCACGCGCTGATCGAGGGCCGCTACCCGCACGACACGCTTTACCTGATCGGGTTCAACGACTACGCGCGGCAGCTGCAGCCCGAGGACCTCACCGCGCCCGGGTTCGAGCGGGTGTACGGCACGAACATGCAGCACGCGTTCCTGCTCGCGAACCGCCTGCTCGCCCAACACCCGCGCGCGACGCGGCAGGTGATCATGGTGACCGACGGGGAGCCCACCGCGCACCTCGAAGGCGACCAGGCGTTCTTCGCGTGGCCGCCGGTCCGCGAGACGATCGAGCTGACGCTCGCCGAGGCGATGCGCCTGGCGAAGTCCGGGGTGCCGCTCAACATCTTCATGCTGGAGGAGTCCGAGGGACTCGCACGGTTCATGGAACGCCTCGCTCGCATCACGAGAGGGCGTGTCTTCCTCATGGATGACGATCGCGTCGGGCGAGTTCGTGCTCCGCGACTACGTCGCGCGTCGGTCCCGGTGAGAGAGGTCTGACGGCCACCCATTCCGGTATCAGACCGGTTTGCGGTGTTGCCGTCGCGGTAGGGTCGCTTCCGTGCGACGGTTCGCGAAGATCGTGGCGTGGACGGTCGTGTTCGCTGTGTGCGCTGGCGTTGGCGCGATCGTTGCAGCGAACACGAACCCGTTTCCCCCGGGCGTGGACGACCCCGGCGCGAGGTCTGGCGCCACCTCGACCTCTGCGACCGCTGACCCTCCCGAGCCCGACGGCACTTGGCTGGTGCGCATCGACACCCGAACGTTTCACGACCTGCTCGTCGGCGGACGCTGTGCGGCCAACTGGCGCATCGATATCGGTTTCGCCGTTGCCGACGGACCGATCGACAGCGCCGGAGCCGCGACCCTGAAGAGCCCGCTGCGCTGCGACGAGCCGTCGGCTCAGGTGCAGGCCGAGCGCATCGATCTGCGTGCCGTGGGAGTGCTGCGCGACGGGGAGCTCCGCTTCCGGCTCGCGGAGACGGGTCGAAGCCCGGCTGGGTCGCAGGAGCTGAGTGGGTTCCTCGAGACGATACCGACGGTGCGCCTTACGATCGCCGCTCGCAACGGCGCAACCGCCGCCTTCGCCGTCGAGCGCCCGGACGGCCGTCAGGGAACGTTCGGCGCGGTCGGCGATGCAGTGCTCTCTGCCATGGCCGCCTAGGAAGCAGCGGCCGGCGTGTCCCACCAGAGGGTCACCACGCGTTGCTCGTGCGGGCCCGCCTTCCAGAGGCCGTCGTGTGCAGCCAGGCGCTCGCCGAGCGCGGTCGCGATCTCGTCGTCCCGCTCGGGTGGCAGGCAGAGACGGCGGCGCACGAGCCCGACGGCGTCCTCACGCCGCTCGAAGCCGCTTCCGGCCATGTCTTCGGTGTCGAGGCGTTCGGCGCGCTGCACGTTGAACCCGAGGGCTCGACAGAGCTGCTCGGCGTCTCCGGCACCGGGACGTTCGGGTCGTGTGACGTCGTGGAACCGCAGCCAGAGGTCGTTCACCCACGACAGGGGGTGTCGGGCGGTCAGCTCGACAACCACGCGGCGTTCGGCGTGCGACGACAGCTCCGTGACGAACGGCCTGAGATCGGGCGCGTTGTAGGCGACGTGTCCACAGACGACCACGTCGGCTCGTGGGGTGTCGCTCGCCACGTCCGGCCAACGACCGCGCACGGGGGTGAACGGCAATCCGAACCGCGCTGCCGATCGGGCGATCGCATCGAGCATGTCGTTCTGTGCGTCGACCGCGATGAGGCCCGTGCACGTGCGGGCGAGCGGCAGGCTGGTGGCCCCGCCGCCCACCCCAACGTCGAGCACCGTGCCTGCTTCGCCGAGTGCTTCCGATGCCTTGACCGTGGTCGGTGTGGCTTCGGCGAACGCATCGTCGCTGTACCGCTCGCCTCGTCGCACGAACAGCTCGGCCGGGAAACCCGAAGGGTGATTCCGGTGCGGCATCAAGGATGCCCTCGGGGATCGCCCAGGCCCCGAGGGCTTCTGCCCAGGAGTCGGCGAGCCTTGTGACCTCGCGGTAACGCCCGGCGGTGCTCATGGGTCGAGCACAGTAGCGTTGTCGGCGCCGAGCGTCGGGGGTGCGAGCCTCATGGGCAGGCGCCGGCCGTCGAACCGGATCGGGCTCGCAACCAGCCGGAGCTCGCCGCCCCGGCCGGGGTCCTCGACGCTCCTCCACCAGAGCAGCGCCCTCGGCAGAGGCGAACACCTCGTCCATCGCGCGGATCGGCGCGCACGGGACCCCGGCCGCGTCGAGGAGCTAGAGCCACTCGGCCGCCGGCCGCGCCGCGAGCTCCTCCAAAGCAACGGGATCAACGCATCGCGGTTGCCACGCGTGCTCGTTCGTCGCGAATCGCTCGTCGTCGGCGAGCTCGCCGGCCCCACGACCTCGCAGGTTCGCCGGAAGAGCCGGTCGTTCCCGCCCGCCAGGATGAACGGACGGTCCGAGCTTGGAACGCCTGGTAGGGCACGATGTTCGGGTGGGCGCTGCCGAGCGGACCAGGCACCAGCCCGCCGATGAGGTGGTTCGCCGCCTGATTCACCATCGCGGCCACGCTCGCGTCGAAGAGCGACATGCTCACGTGCCGGCCGCGGCCGGTCGCCGCTCGCTCGTGCAGCGCCGCGAGTATCCCGATCGCGGCGTACAGCCCGGTGACCACGTCGAGAAGCGCGACTCCCGCCTTCACCGGTTCGCCATCCCGGCTCGCCGGTCACGCTCATGAGGCCGCAGAGCGCCTGCACGATGATGTCGTAGCCGGGCCGTGCTCGCGGCCTCCGGCGTGTCGTCGCCGAACGCGGTGAGCGAGCAGGTCACGAGCCCGGGTCTCGCCGCCCGCAGGTCGTCCAACCCGAGCCCCAGCTCGCGCCATGAGTCCCGGCCGGAAGTTCTCGATCACGACGTCGGAGTCGGCCGCCAGTCGCCGGACCGATGGCGACGCCATCGGCCGGTCTTCAGGTCGATCGCGACCGACCGCTTGTTCCGGTTGAGCGACAGGAAGTACGCGGCGTCGTCGCCCGCGAACGGCGGCCCCCAGTGCCGCGTGTCGTCACCCTGCCCGGGACGCTCGACCTTGACGATGTCCGCGCCGAGGTCGCCGAGGATCTGCGTGCACAGCGGCCCGGCGAGCACGCGCGAGAGGTCCAGGACCCGCACATCGTGCGAGCGGAGCGCGGTCATGTGCTCAGCTGCGGTATGCGTCGCAGACTACAGGCGCCAGTGCGGCGGGGATGCATGACGGGCGCAACTGGTCGTCCAATCCCCCATTCGGGCATGATTGCGGTCGTGAACGAGCAGAGCCTCCAGCGGGTCAACGCGTTCCTTGGCGCCGTCGCCGAGCGCACGCAGGTCGGTGAGGTGCTGAGCGTCACGCCCGCGGAGATGGGACGCGATCTCGGTTTCCCCGATCCGCTTGTCGACGGCGAGGGCGGTTCGGGCCCTTATCGCCCGCAAGCGGCTGGAGCCGGCCAGGGTTCCTATCGGCTGCTGGCACCGAGCCTGTCGAGGCAGACGAGAAGGAGTCGATCGACGCCGCCCTCGCAAGCTCAGAAGTCCAGGCGCGCCGACGGTCGCGGCCGGATGCCGAGCGACTCCCGCAGGCTCGCCTACTCCGATCTGGGCCGGGCCGTCGTCGACAAGCTCATCGATCTGGGTCGGGAGACGGCCCAGCTTCGAGCGAGCTTCCGCACGGCGCGCGAGGAGACCCGCTCGCTCCGCGCGGCACGGGACGACGCCGAAGGCCGGGCCCATGCGCACGCCGAGAAGCACCGTGAGCTCGAGAGCCGGGCCGAGATGGCCGAGTCCAACCTGCGCACCTTGCTCGCGTCCGTTCGCGCGAGCAGCACGCGAGGGCCTGCCGCGGACGCCAGGGTCTCCGACTCCGAGATGGAGGCGATCCTCGGCGTGCTGAAGGGCAACGACGCGAGGCGGAAGCCGACGCGTCATGCGATCGAGGTTGCTTCAGGCGGTCGGTGAGGCCGCCGCTCGTGCCGAAGCGAACGCCACGTAACACGCGGCCTGGTGCCCGGGCGCGAGCTCCCGCAGCCCCAGGTCCTCCCCGCGGCACTGCGCTTCGATGCCGAGCTCGGCGGCTCGGCCCGATGCCACCACCGGGCATCGCGGATGGAAGCGGCACCCCGGGGACGCGGGTCGGGTCGGGTGGCTCGCCGGTGAGGATCGGTCGGTCGAGCCCACCCGCTTCGGGCACCACGTCGAGCAGAGCCTTCGTGTAGGGATGCGTCGGGCGCTAGCAGCACCTCCTCGGCCGGCCCGATCTCGACGATGCGACCGAGATACATCACCGCCGACTCGGTCGGCCACGGTCCACGCGAGCCCCAGGTCGTGCGTGACGATCAGGATCGACAGTCTGAGCTCGCGCCGGAGCTTCATCAGCAGGGCGAGGATCTCGCCGCGCACCGAGGCGTCGAGGTTGGACACCGGCTCGTCCGCCACGATGACCTTCGGCTCCAGCACCAGCGCGCCCGCGATCACCACGCGCTGACGCTGTCCTCCGGACAGCTCGTGCGGGATACAGGAGGTAGAAGCGCTCGGGTGGGCGGAGCCCGGCACGCGACAGGGCCCGCGCGACCAGCTGCTCCTCGGTCTCGCCGTTCGGCCCTGCTGTGGATGCCGTGGATCCGCGAGCCCTTCCGCCACGCATCTCGTAGATGGTCTGGCGGGGGTTGAGTGCCGCCGTCGGGTCCTGGAACATCATCTGGACCTCGCGCCGGTACGCCTTCAGGTTCCGACCGAGAGGCTCGCCCTCGGTAGAGCACCTCGCCCCGCCTGCGGGCTGATCAGCCCCATGATCGCGCGCGCGATCGTGGTCTTCCCGCATCCCGACTCCCCTGCAAGCGCCATGCACCTCTCCCTCGCGCAGCGTGAGGTTCACCCCGGCCACGGCCTTCGCGTCGGCCGCCTTCTTGCCCATCAGGCCGGCGATCAAACCCACCCGCCCCGCGAAGTTCACCATCGAGGTCCGCGGACCTCGATGACCGGCGGCCCCGACTCGGTGGGCCGGCGGCTCGCTCGCGACAGCGTCGTCGTCGCTCACGCGGCGCGCCGCTTCGCTGGTCGTGGAGCGCCCTGCGGCCAGCAGGCACGCGGCCCGCCGGCCGCCTCGTCCGGCATCCCAGAGCTCCGGCACGATCCTCGTGCAGTCGTCCCACGCCTCAGGGCATCGAGGATGGAACGGGCATCCCTCCGGGATCGCCTGAGGATCGGGCGGGTCGCCGCCCAGACCCTCAGGCTTGCCCGCGGAACCGAGTGTCGCCGATCTCGGGGAACGCGGCCGCGAGCGCCTTCGTGTACGGGTGCACCGGGCTGAGTGGAAGACGTGCTCGGCTGGGCCTTCCTCGATGATCCGGCCCGCGTACATGACCGCGATGACGTCGGAGACCTCGGCCAGCACCGACAGGTCGTGCGTGATGAAGAGCATCGCGAGGCCGAGATCGCGTTGCGAGGGCCTTGCAGCAGCCGGAGGACCTGCGCCTGCACCATGACGTCGAGCGCGGTCGTCGGCTCGTCGGCGATGACCAGGGACGGGCTGCAGGCCAGCGCCATCGCGATCATCACTCGCTGCTTCTGACCGCCGGAGAGCTCGTGCGGGTAGTCCTCGATCCGGCGGGTGGGAGGCCGACCTGCTCGAGCAGCGCGCCCGCTCGCACCCGCGCCTCCTTCTCGCCCGCCAGGTTGTGCACGGTGATCGCCTCGACGATCTGGTCACCGACCCGGCGGACGGGGTTCAGCGCGTGCAGCGCCCCCTGGAAGACGATGGACGCCCCCGTCCATCTGGCGGCACGGAGCTTGCCCGGGGAGAGCTCGAGCACGCTCTTGCCGTCGAGCAGGATCTCGCCCTCGATCTTGGTCCCCGCCGAATGCAGCCGCAGGATGGCAGCCGGCGATCGTGGACTTGCCGCAGCCCGACTCCCCGGCCAGCCCCAGCACTTCGCCCTTGTCGATGTCGAAGGTGACCCCTCGCACGGCGGGCACGTCGCCGCCCTTCGTTCGAGTACGTGACCCGCAGGTCCTTGACCGAGAGGACGCTCACCGCTCACGGATCCTCGGGTTGATGACCTCGTCGAGCGCGTAGCCGACCATCGTGAACCCGAGCACGACCAGCACGATGCAGAAGCTGGGCGCCAGCAGCCACCACCAGGCCCCGATCGAGGTTGCGCCGCGATGAAGCGCCTCCTCGATGACCTGTCCCCAGGTGACGCGGAGCGGATCCCCCAGTCCCAGGAACGACAGCGCCGACTCCGAGAGGATCGCGATCGCCACCGTGAGGATCGCGTTCGCCAGGATGACGGGCATCACGTTGGGCAGGATGTGGCGCGAAACGACGTGCCAGCTCCCGCCACCGAGCGCCTTCGAACGCTCGACGTACAGATGCTCCTTCACCGAGAGCGTCTGGGCGCGGATCAGCCGAGCTGCGCCCGGCCACGACGTGAACCCGATGATGGCGATGATCACGCAGATGTTCTGTCCGAAGATCGATGCCAGGACGATGGCCAGCACCAACCACGGGATCACCAGCAGGAAGTCGGCCAAGCGCATCAGCACCGCGTCGCTGAACCGACCGACCGAAGCCTGCGACGATGCCGACGAGCGACCCGATCACCATCGTGATCACGCTCGCCGACGAGCCCGACCAGCAGTGACATTCGCGAGCCGTGCACGACAGCGCACAGCACCGATCGCCCGTCGGCGTCGGTGCCCAGGATGTTGTTGGCGTTGGGCGGGCAAGGGAGCTCCCGGAACGAGCACGGGGCGATGTCGGCCTCGGTGACGAGCTCTTCCTGAGGACCGACTGATCGACGAAGAGCGAGACGATCGCCATCCCGCCGAAGAAGATCAGGATCACGAGGCCGGCCATGCCCATCGTGCTGCTGTCGATACTGTGCCAGAAGCGCGAGACCGCCAGCGGCGGCGCGCCCGGGTGATCTGTCGCGGGCTCCGCAACTCGGGCAGAGAGGCCGGCTCAGGCGGCGGTGGTCCCGTTGGCCTCCTCGGTCTTCATGCAGATGACCTCACTCTCGGATCGAGGTAGCCGTACAGGAGGTCGGCGATCAGGTTCGCGACGAGGACGGCAAGGCTGAAGAAAAGGAACGTCCCCTGCAGGACGGGGAAATCGTGCTTGTCGCAAGGCATCGAACGACAGCTTGCCGACGCCCGGGTACGAGAAGACGAGCTCGACGGTGATCGCCCCGCCGAGGATGAAGCCGAACGACAAGCGCGATCAGCGTCACGGTCGGCAGCAGTGCGTTGCGGACGGCATGACGTCGCAGCACGAACTTCTCGCGGAAGCCCTTCGCCCGGGCCAACGTGATGTACTCCTCACCCAGCACGTCGAGCAGCGACGAGCGCATCACCAAGTAGTACTCGCCGACGTACGCGAGGGTCAGCGTGATCCACGGCAGGACCATGTGGTTCAGCACGTCCACGACGTAGGCGACGCCGGTGAAGTTCCCCGTCACCGACCTGTACCCCCCGCTCGGGAACAGATGCAGGTACTTGGTGAACAGAAGCAGAAGCAGGATGCCGAGCACGAACTCGGGCATCGAGTACAGGATCAGCGATCCGGTCATCGACGAGAGGTCGAGGGCACGGCCTCGTCTCCATCCTCCGTAGATGCCGAGCACGAGCCCGAGTGCGACCGACGCGATCGTGCTGGTGCCGACGAGGACCAGGGTCTTCGGCAGGTCCCGGAAGAAGACCGTCGACACCTGTTCTCGCCCGGCGCCACGAACGTCGAGACTCCGAGGTCACCGCGGAACGTGTCGCCGAGATAGCCGAAGAACTGCGTGCGGAAGCGGCTCGAGCAGGCCGAGGTCGCTCCTTGAGCTGCTGTTGCTGCTCCGCGCTGAGCTCGACGCCCGGCGGTCCTCGTGAGCAGCATCGACCGGATCGCCCGGGATGACCCGGAACAGGAAGAAGTTGAAGTCAGGATGAAGAACAGGGTGAGGAGCGCCTGGAGGATCTTGCCCAGGAGGTACCGCTGTGTCCCCACCCTGTTCCTGCCTCCTTGCCTCTCCTCTGGCGTCTACGCGCGATCCTCCTCCGAACGGCCCCGCCTCACCAACGCGACGATCACCACGATCACCGCGACGATGCCACCGAGGACCGCGAGCCAGACTCCGGCCGAGATGCCCGTGTCCCCGGCCTGCGTTCCCGTACCGCCCTCGCCGATCAGCGCCAGAGGAGCCAGGGTGAGAGCGGTGTGCCGCCCGTACTGCTCCCCACAGGAAGCCGTCGGGGTTCGGAGCGACGTTCTCCTCCAGCCCGCCCCACTCGGCGCTGTCGTAGGCCTCGAGCGTGTTGTAGTTGTAGAGCACGATCTCGGGGATGTCCTCGTAGATGATCTGCTGCATCTCGGCGACGATCGCCGCGCGCTCTTCCGAGCTGCGACGCCGTCTGTTGCTGTTCGTAGAGCTGCGTCGTACTCGGGGTTGGCGTAGCACGTGTCGCTCCAGTACCCGCACTCCTCGGTCGTGTACGTGGACAGCTGGAAATCCGGGTCGGGCTCGACGCCCCATCCCCAGATGTACAGGTCGAAGTCGTTCGCCAGGTAGATGTCGGTGAGCTTGTCGTCGGTGACGACGTCGATCCTCGTGCTGATGCCGATGTCCTCGAGCCATCCGGAGATGAACTCGCCCGACGTGACTGCTCTCCGTGGTCCTCGGACCGGAGCACGAATCGGAAGTCGAGCGCTTGCCCTCCGCCCGGCATCTCGCGGACGCCGTCGCCGTCCGTGTCGAGGTACCCGGCCTCATCGAGGATCCGGTTCGCTTCGGCCGGATCGTAGGTGATCGGCTCCTCAGGCTCGGCATCGCCATCGCGTATGTACGGGGGCAGCACGGTGGTGCCCGGCGCTCCCGAAGCCCTGCAGCACCCGATCGACGAGGGCTTGCTTGTCGATCGCGTGTAGCGATCGCGAGCCGCACATCGTGGTCGAGGAGCGCAGGGTGCCCGCCGGTGCCGGTCTTCTTGCAATCGGTATCGGCTTCAGGGGAGTCCGGCTGGCACATCGGGAAGCTCATCTGGGTGAACGAGGTTTCCGGGCCGACGTTCGTGGTGATGCCCTCGACCGCTGGCCAGGGACTCGAACAGGTCGATGGAAACGTCGCCGATGTAGTCGATCTCACCCTCGCGGAGAGCGGTGACCATCGCCTCTTCGTTGTCGTACTTGCGAACGATGTACTTGTCGATGTGCGGCGCGCCGCCCCAGTAGTCGGGATTCGCCTCCATCGTCCACGACTGGCCCTTGTCCCAGTCCGTGAGCTGGAAGGGGCCGGTGCCGATCATGTTGGGGTAGTTCTTGAATTCCTGCGCTTCCTTCTTGTCGAAGTCTCCCCAGATGTGCTCGGGAAGGATGTACACGTACGGGGGCACCTCTGGAGCCGTGGTCGGCTCGGTGGTGTGCCAGTGAACGTGTAGTCGTCGACCACCTCGAACGAATCGGTGAACGGCAGGTAGTTCGTGAAGGCGGCGATGTTGTTCTCGGCGATGAAGTCGTACGTGAACACCACGTCGTTGGCGGTGAATGGCTCGCCGTCCTGCCATGTGACGTCGTCACGGAGCTCGATCGTCCACGTGAGGCCGTCCTCGCTCGGCGTCCAACTCGGTCGCGAGGCTCGGAACGGGCGACATGTCTTCCTTGGCGTAAGCTGATCAGCAGGTCGTAGTTGAGGTCCATGACCTCGAACTCGGGCGATCTCGAAGGCCCGGAACGGGTTCACGGTCCGCATGTCGTTGACAGTGCCCGCGACGAAGACGATCTCCTCGTCATCGGCGCTCGGCGATTGCGCGAACGCAGCTCCCGAGAGCGCGACTCCTCCCAATACGGTCAGCATGGTGATCGCCGCGATCACCCGTCTGGTCGTTCTCATGCCGCGCTCCTCCTTCGGTTGGATCGCGTCGCCCGTCTTTCGCTTCGCGAATGTCGATATGTCTTACGCACGCGGTGCGACTCCCGGTTGGTCGATCGTCAGTGTCCTTGCGTCCGCATCCAGGGTCGCGGTGACCCCCAGCGGTATCGAGGCCAGGTGCTTCCCGTGGCCGAGAGGAAGCTTGTATAGCACCGGGACCCCGAGCGACGCTAGATGCCGCTCGAACGCATCCTCGAGCGAGCGAGTCACGCGGTGTCTCGGGACGCTCCTCTCGCCAGCCGCAGTCCTTCATCTCGCCGATCACGATCCCCGCGACGCCCTCGAGCTTGCCCGCCAGCCGCAGCTGGTCGAGATGCACCTCGATCACGTACGTGGGCTCGTGCACCTCCTCGAAGAAGAGGATGGCGCCGTCGAAGACCGGCTCGAAGGGTGTGCCGAGCAGATGGACGAACGTGAACAGGTTGCCGCCCACGATCGGCGCGGTGACCTTTCCGGGGGCGATCGCGCGCACGTAGGGATCGTCGGGATCACGGGGAACCCTTCCGGCGGCACCCTTCATGAAGGCGTCGAGCGCGGAGTCCCACGTGAACGCCGTGCGTTCGGGGATGCCCATGGAACCGAGGCCCGGACCGTGCAACGTCGCGAGTCCCGTCCGCTGACGGATCGCGATGTGCAGGTTCGTGATATCGGAATAGCCCATGAGCGCCTTGGGGTTCGCGCGCGATCAGGTCGTAGTCGAGATGGGGAAGCATCTGCATCGCACCCGTGCCGCCCCAGAGCACCTGGATCACGTCGACCTCCGGGTCGGCGAACAAGGCGTTCAGGTCGTCGGCACGACGCTCCGGCGTGCCGGCGACGTAGTCGTCCTGTGCCCACACGCCCTCGCTGAGCTTCACGCGGAATCCGCGCTCCTGCCACCATTCCACAGGCCGTTCGATATCGCTGCGGTTGTAATAGGGCCCGCTGGGCGAGCAGACGCCTACCGTGCCGCCTGGGGGCAACGGAGCGCCGAAGAGCGTGGCGGTGACGGACGTCACGCTGTCGCGCTCACCCACGATCTCGGCGCTCGACCGAATGGATCGCTGGTGCAAGTGGCCGTTCGGTGCATGGCTTTCGGCTCGTAGCCCACGTTGCCGGGGATTATGCAGGAGCTAGCCCGTTCGCGCTAGTCCCGACTTCCGCTCCCTTGCCCTCGGCTCGTCGCTGGATGGCGGTGATGAACTCCGATTTGGCCTCGGTGTAAGTCAGCGTGTCCTTCACATGGGACTCGGCGAGCCCGCGCTTGAGCTCGGCGTACGCGGCTGCGTCGTCGTCGTGGGTGCGCAGCCAGTCGCGGAACGCGAGGTGCCGGCGCTCCCATTCCGAGCCCGCGGTGCACACGTGCAGCTGGAAGCATCGCTCGCCGTCGATATCGCGACTGAAGTACTCGTGGTCCACATCCCAGGGATCGAGCACCCACCGATAGCCGAGGGCGGTGAGCGGCTCGACGTAGACGTTGCGCGGCGTCAGCTCGTGCAGCGAGAGCTGCACGTCGATGATCGGCTTCGCCGCCAGGCCTGCCACGGACGTGGATCCCACGTGGTCGACGCGCGCGACCAGGTTTACCGGCAGCGCAGCAACGATGCGTGCTGCCTCGGTCTCGAACTGAGCGGGCCAGTTGGGGTCGGGGTCGTCGATGCCGAAATCGCGACCCCGTCCTTCGGACTCGCCGGGCTTGGCCCGTGTGCCGCGAAGTCGGGAAAGCAAGACCAGCGCGTCGAAGAGCGACTGCTGGGCCGGGTCGCTCGAGGCGGTTTCTTCTGGATGCCACTGCACCCCGACCATCCACGGTTCGATCGTCGGATCGTCGGTCGATCCGATGTCGAGCTCGATCGCCTCGACGAGGCCGTCGGGGCTGCGGCCGGTCGCCCGCAGACCCGGGCCCACCGTGGCGATCCCCTGGTGGTGGTGTGACGAGCACATGAGGTCGCCGGACTTGGTCATCGCGGCGAGGTACGAATCGGGCTCGGGCGAGACGGTGTGGAGGGTCTCGGTGCCCTCGAGCGGCACGCCGTGCTGGAGCAGACCGGGCATCTCGGGCAAGTGCTGGTGCAGCGTGCCCCCGTAGGCAACGTTCATGACCTGCATGCCACGGCAGATGCAGAGCGTCGGCACGTGCATGCGCTCGGCAGCCAGCAGGAGCCCGATCTCGAACGCATCTCGCTCCGCCTCGATGCCGTAGTTGTGGTCGGTGTCAGGCTCTGCGCCGTACGCGGCGGGGTCGACGTCGCCGCCTCCGACGAGCAACAGCCCGTCGAACGGCTCGAGCGTCTCCTCCGCCTTGCTCGGCTCCCCCGGCGAGACGATCGCGGTGCGCGACCCCGATCGTCTGAGCGCATCGATGTACGGGGCCGGCACGCCGTAGCCGCCCTCGGGCCAGCGCGCCACTCGGTCGCGCCCGAGGCGATACGCGACGACGGCGACGATGGGCCGGTACCTATCAGCTTGCTGGCCGGCACCCGTGATCATCTGGTCGAGCCGGCCAGCCCCGCGAAGCGCGCGAATACCTCGGTGCCACGGCGCTCATGTCCTTCCAGGTACCGGTCGGCTTCCGCGCGGATCGCGGCCGCCGATTTACCCCACGACGTCTCGAGCGGACCGTCCTGCCCCTCGAAAGCGTCGAGCCACATGTCCATCTCGTCGCGAACGATCTCGAGATGGAACTGGACGCCCCAGGTTCGGTCCCCGATGCGGAATGCCTGGTTCCTCACGTGATCGCCGGTCGCGAGCAGGGTCGCGTCCGTGGGCAGCTCGAACGTGTCCATGTGCCATTGGAACTCCATGTCGCCGTCGGCGAGGTGGGAGATCAGGACATCGTCGGCCGCGGCGGGAGCAGGGCGGATCGGTTCGAAGCCGACCTCGCGTACCGGCGCCTTCATCACCGCGGCGTCGAGCGACCACGCCAGCATCTGCGCGCCGAAGCAGACGCCCAGGTAGGGCACTCCTCGATCGATCGCTTCGAGCGTGAGCTCTCGGGCATCCTTGATGAAGGGCTGCTCGTCGGCGTGCTCGACGTTGTAGGAGCTGCCGAAGAGCACCACCCCGGAGACCCCATCGAGCGAGGGTCGCGGCTCGCCGTCGAGCGCTTCCCACACGGTGACCGGCACCCCGGCCGCTTCCATCGCCGGAAGGCCCACGCCGAACGTTTCCACCGGGTCGCAGCGGGCGAACAAGATCTGGTTCATGGGCACAAGTTTCGCACAGCCTCGTGCCCGTCGGCCCAGGCCGTCGTGGCGGAGCGCGACGCGATGCCGCGGTGCTACCTTCGACGTCATGAGTGCCTCGATCGATCCACACGACATGCTCGACATCGACCACCTGCTGACCGACGACGAACGTGCGGTCCGCGCCACCGCACGGGAATGGGTGCGGGGCCGCATCCTGCCTGAGGTCGACGATTGGTACGAGGCGGGTGAGTTCCCCGCGCGCGAGCTCGCGAAGGAGCTCGGCGAGATGGGATTCCTCGGCATGCAGCTCGAGGGCGAGGGCATGCTCGGCTTGAACGCCGTCGCCTACGGTCTGGTCGAGCTCGAGCTCGAGGCCGGCGACTCGGGACTCCGCTCGTTCGTCTCGGTGACGAGCGCGCTCGCTATGTTCGCGATCCTCACCTTCGGAAGCGACGAGCAGCGGGCGGAGTGGCTTCCGCGTCTCACGAGCGGTGACGCGATCGGATGTTTCGGCCTCAGCGAGCCCGACTCAGGGAGCGACCCCAGCTCGATGCGTACGTTCGCAAAGCGCGACGGCGACGACTGGGTGCTCAACGGCACGAAGATGTGGATCACGAACGGAAGCGTGAGTGACGTCGCCATCGTCTGGGCGAACACCGACGACGGCGTGCGCGGCTTCGCCGTGCCGTGCGACGCGCCGGGGTTCAGCGCGCCCGACATCCACAAGAAGATGTCACTGCGCGCGAGCGTTACCTCGGAGCTCGTGATGGACGATGTTCGGCTCCCGGCCGGGGCGATGCTGCCGGGCGTCGAAGGGTTGAAGGGCCCACTCTCGTGTCTCAACGAGGCGCGGTTCGGCATCGTGTGGGGCGTGATGGGTGCAGCCCGAGCGTGCTTCGAGTCGGCGCTCAACTACTCGAAGGAGCGGGTGCAGTTCGGTAAGCCCATCGGTGCCTTCCAACTCACGCAGAAGAAGCTCGCCGACATGGCGCTCGAGATCGAGAAGGGGACGCTGCTTGCCTACCATCTCGGCCGCATGAAGGAAGACGGTCGTCTTCGACCCGAGCACGTCTCGATCGGCAAGCTCAACAACACGCGTGAGGCCATCAAGGTCGCGCGCACGTCTCGAGGCATCCTTGGCGCGAACGGCATCACGCTCGAGTACCCGATCATGCGCCACATGACGAACCTCGAGTCTGTGATCACCTACGAGGGAACCGAAGAGGTGCACACCCTGGTGATCGGCGGGTTGCTCACGGGTCACCGCGCCTTCGTCTGAACCGAACATGGGCACCCTGTGCAGCCGCTGGCCATCGAAAGGGAGATCTCGTGTCCAACGTTCCCGATCTTCGCATCGATCTGTCGGGTCATGTCGCAGTTGTCACAGGGGCGAATCATGGCATCGGCGCCGCAGTAGCTCGGAACCTCGCCCGCTTCGGCGCAGCCGTGATGTTGACGTACATGCGCCAGCACGATGAGGAGAAAGCAGGAGTGCAGGATGCCTACCGACTGGCGCGGTCTGGTGACGCGCTTGAGGTCGTTCGTGCGATCGACGACTACGGGGGTCGTGCGTTCGCACTCGAGGCGGATATTGCTGATGCAGTGAGCGCCGTCCGCATCTTCGATGAGGCTGAGGCTCGACTTGGTCCTGCCGACATCCTCATCAACAACGCCAGCGGATGGGTGGCGGACACCTTC
This sequence comes from uncultured Actinomycetes bacterium, assembly GCA_963831325.1. Lineage (GTDB taxonomy): Bacteria > Actinomycetota > UBA4738 > UBA4738 > HRBIN12 > JAOUEA01. The sequence goes on along the minus strand of CAWHQA010000038.1, from coordinate 317,851 downwards.
AAGGAGGCGTCATCGGACCGTTTGGGTCGCTCCCTCCGGTCGGTGTCGGCGGCGACCGTCGATCAGGTCTTCGCCGTCGATGCACGCGGATCTGCGCTCATGATGGCGGAGTTCGCGCGTCGACACCGAGAGCGCGGCGCAACCTGGGGCCGTATCGTCGGCCTCTCTTCGGGTGGACCCGACGGCTTCCCTGAGGAGGTCTCCTACGGAGCAGCGAAGGCAGCATTGGAGAACTTCACGATGTCGGCCGCGTATGAACTCGCGGATGTCGGCATCACCGCGAACATCGTGCATCCGCCAGTGACCGACACTGGTTGGGTCACGGCCGAGGTCGAGGAGGCGGTCGCTGGGAGCGACGTGCTCTTCCATATCGCGACCCCCGACGAGGTGGCGGGGATCGTTGGCTTCTTGTGCTCTGATGTGGCAAGCCTCGTTACCGGCAACGTCATCAGGCTCCGATAGGGCCGGGTAGTCTGAACGAGACTAGCTATCCGCTGCCGTCGGGGGATCGAGGGTCGAGCGGGCGAGCAGGGTCGCGACGTCGGCGACCGTGGGTCCGCCCTCGCCCGCTGCGTTCGAGGCGTCGTCGAGCATGACGAGGCAGAACGGGCACGCGGTCGCGACGACGTCGGCGCCGGTGGCTGCGGCTTCCGCGAAGCGCGCGTCGTTGATGCGGGTGTCACCGCCTTCCTCCATCCAGAACTTCGCGCCGCCGGCGCCGCAGCAGAACCCCCGCTCTCTATTCCGCGGCATCTCTTCGAGGTTTCCGGTCACGGCGCCGAGCACGTCGCGGGGCGCGTCGTACTTGTCGTTGTGCCGCCCTAGGTAACACGCGTCGTGATAGGTCACGGCGACCGAGTCGCGAGATGGATGCAGGCGACCCTCACCGACGAGGCGAGCGAGCAACTCCGAGTGGTGTACGACCTCGTACGTGCCGCCGTAGTCTGGATATTCGTTCGCGAGCGTGTTGAAGCAGTGCGCGCAGCTCGCGACGATCGTCGTGACGCCGGCCTCGTTCAGCGTCGAGACGTTGCGCTCCGCGAGCGTTTGGAACAGGAACTCGTGGCCCATGCGCCGCGCCGGGTCGCCCGTGCACGACTCACGCTGGCCGAGCACTGCGACGTCGATGCCTGCCGCCTGGAGCAGGCGCACGGTGGAGCGGGTCGCTTCGCGGGCCCGCTCGTCGAAGGCGCCCGCGCAACCCACCCAGAAGAGCACCTCGGGCGCCGGGTCGCCGGGTGCGAGCACCCGAACTTCGAGTCCCGCTGCCCAGTCCATACGGGCGCTCGCCGGCTGGTTCCAGGGGTTCTCACCTGCGCCCTCGATGCCCCGCAGCAGCCCGCCTGCCTCGTTCGGGAATCGGGACTCGGCCATCACGAGGTGCCGGCGCAGATCGACGATCGTGTCGACGTGCTCGATGTCGACCGGGCACTCCTGCACGCATGCGCCGCAGGTCACGCAGTCCCAGACCACTTCGTCGGTGACCGCGTTCGGCACGAGAGGCTGGAGCTCGACTTGGCCGGCCGGCGACGCCGCGACGACGTGATCGCGCAGTCCCATGATCAGCAGCTTCGGGCTGAGCGGCTTGCCGGTCGCCCACGCGGGACAGACATCCTGGCAGCGGCCGCATTCGGTGCACGAGAACAGGTCGAGCGTCTGCTTGCGGGTCAGGTCGGTCGCGATAGCGGCACCGAAGCGCAGGTCTTCTTCTGGCCCCTCGAGGTCGATGCGCAGCGGCTCGAGTCGTCCGCCGGGGCCGGCCTTCGAGAACCACACGTTCGGGGCCGCTGTGACGATGTGCAGGTGCTTCGATCCGGGCAGGTAGACGAGGAAGCCGAGCACGAGCAGCAGGTGGATCCAGACGAGTGAACGCTCGACTCGTTCAAGCGCCACGGAGCCGATGCCGTCGAAGTACGACGCGAGCCACCCGGAAACCGGTCCCTCGACATCGGTGAGCCCGAGTGCGACACGGGTCGCCTGCCACAACAGCAGCGACACGACGATCGCGGTGATCATGAGCAGGATGCGATCGGCCTCGCCGAGGTGCGATCCACGGAAGCGATCCGGGCGCTGCACCTTGCGGATGACGACTGCGGTCGCGACCCCTCCGAGCACGGCCACCGCGAACACGTCGACGATACAGGCGAACGCCACGTTGTCTCCGATGAGCGGCAGGTGCCCGTTGGCGTCGACGATCGCGATGGCCGCCTCGACGATCGTGGGCAACAACACCACGAAGCCCCAGAAGATCGCGGCGTGCATGAGCCCCGGGACGAGCCTCTGGAAGAGCTTCCGCTGTCCGACGACGCGAGTCAGCTCTCGGGCTGCCCGTTCGCCGGTGGAACCGGCTCGTTCTGGGTCATCGGGCCGAGCAGCTCGCAGTGTTGCGACTCTCGGGGCCGCCCTGCGCCACGCGAGTGCCGTCGCCATGGCGACCACGGCGACGAGGAGTGCCGCGCTCAGCGTCCGGTCCGTCGGCGGACCTCCTCGGTGAGCGCCGGTAGCACCTGGAACAGGTCGCCCACGACCCCGAGGTCGGCCAGTCGCAGGATCGGCGCCTCTGCATCCTTCGTGATGGCGACGATGCGGCGCGAGCCCTTCATCCCGACGGCGTGCTGCAACGCCCCGCTGATCCCCGCCGAGAGGTACACCTCGGGCTTCACGGTCGAGCCCGTCTGGCCGATCTGCATCGCGTAGGGCACCCATCCCGCATCGACGGCGGCCCGCGATGCGCCGATAGCGGTGCTGCCGATCGCGGCTGCGAGCTCCTCGAGCAGGGTGAAGCCCTCGGGCCCGCCGAGCCCTCGCCCACCGGCGAGCACGACCTTCGCGCTGTCGAGGCTCGGACCGCTCGCCGCCGCTTCGGTCGTCTCGAGCACCCGGACGTCGACGAGGTCGTCGGGAACGACCACGTCCACCGCGATCATTGCGGCCGTGCCGCCAACGGCCTCGGGCTCGGATGCGCGCGGACGCATCATCACGAGGTGGGGGGCCGGCCCGTCGAGCGCGACCTCCACGATCGTCGTACCGCCCAGGATCTCGGCACGCGCCCGATCGACCGAGGGCAGGTCGACGGCGTTGGCCATGAGCGTCGAGCCGGAGATGGCCTGGAGTCGTCCGGCGACATCGCGCGCCCGATACGACGAAGGGAACAGCACGACGTCGGGGACGTGCGCGGCGACGAGCGCGGCGAGCGTGTGGGCGGCGATGCGCGAGGTTGGCTCGGCGAGCCGCTCGTCATCACAGGCGTAGACGTGCGCGGCGCCGTGGTTGCCGAGCGCATCGGCGGTCGTCGCCGCGCCCGATCCGAGCGTGACCGCCGACACATCGTCGCTCAGGGCTCGAGCTTTCGTGAGCAGCTCGAGCGCGGACGACGCCACGCCGTCGCTGTCGACATCTGCCCAGATCCATACACCCGACATGTCAGATCACCCTGGCCTCGGCCAGCAGATCCGCGATCTCGCCGGCGGTCTCGGGACCAGCCTCGATCACCCGGCCACCGGTCTTCGCCGGTGCGGCCTCGACGGCGGCGATGGTCTGGGTCGGTCGCGTGGAATCGCTGTCGAGCCCGAGGTCGGCGATCGAGGGCCGTTCGATCGGCTTGGACTTCGCACCCATCACCCCCTTGAGGCTTGGGTACCTGGGGTCCGCTACCCCTGTCGTCACGGTGACCATCGCCGGCATCGGGCATGAGATCACCTCGGTTCCGGCGGATGTCTGTCTCTCGGCCCGGAGCTCGGAGCCGTTCTCGACATCGAGCGACGTCGCGAACGTGATGCTCGGCAAGCCGAGCAGCTCGGCGACGGTGATCGGCAGGGTTCCCGTGTACCCATCGGTCGACTCGACCGCGGCCACGATCAGATCGACCGGGCCGAGGGAGCCGATCGCCGCAGCGAGCACACGCGCGGTCACCAGGGTGTCGGCGCCGCGTAACGAGTCGTCGGTCACCAGCACGCCGCGCGCCGCGCCCATCGCGAGCGCCGCGCTGCATGGCGGCGACGGCGACGTCTGGCCCCATCGAGACGAGCACGACCTCGCCGCCGTCACGTTCCACGAGCTGCAGCGCTCGCTCGAGTCCGTACTCGTCGCCGGGGTCGAGCGCTCCGTCGGCACCCGCGCGCACGAGCAGATGGTCCTCGCCGAGCCTGGGCGTGCCCTGGGGCTCGGGCACCCACTTGACCAACACGGCGATGTTCACGACCCGATGCTAGCTGTTGCTACCCTCGGACCGCAGAAGAGGAGCGACCGTGGGCCATGTACACCTGGAAGACATCGAGGTCGGACTCGAACTCGTGACCGAGGCGCGCACGATCACGGCCGCCGACATCAGCGCGTTCGCCGAGCTGACCGGCGACAACAATCCGCTGCACCTCGACCCTGCGTCGGTCGACGGCGCATCTCCGTATGACGCCCCGATAGCGCACGGCCTGCTGATCATGTCGATCTCGAGCGGCCAATCGACCTCGGCCGATGATTGGTCGCTCGGCATCTATCTCGAAGCGACGCGGCGCTTCGTCGCTCCCGTTCATGCGGACGATGCCATCCGAACGGTGTCGACCGTGACCGAGGTTCGCCGGTCACGCTCAAGGCCCGATCGCGGCGTCGTCACGATGCATGTCCGGGTGCTGAACCAGCGCGGCGAGCCCGTGCAGGAGGGCACTGATGTCGTGCTCGTCGGAGCCCGCGCCTAGATCGGTTCGGCGGCCGCTCCCAACAGGTCCTCGAGCGCGAGCGCCCTCGCGCTGCCGAGCATGCGCGAGAAGTGACGGTCGGCGTAGTCGACGAAATCGACGTCGAGCGTCGAGATCGCCTGCTGCACGACTCCCCACATCGCCTCGCGGAAGTCCGACATGAGCATCATCAGTGCGAGCCGCGCGCGATGCCGGTCGAGCACATCACCGAGGAAGTAGTGCTGGAGCAGCCGTTCGCGGGCGTCGTCGTCGAGGCCGTTGTTCACCGCGAGGTTGCCCAGGTCGAAGAAGACGTCTCCCATGCCTGCGTACTCATAGTCCACGATCCACACGTGATCGCCGTCGCGCAGGAAGTTCGCGTTCAGCAGGTCGTTGTGGCACGTCGTGAGCGGTGACGGCGATGTCGCGAACGCCGCCTCGATGCGATCGGCCAATGCGTGCGCTGCGTCGTACGCAGGCGGGACGGCGACTCCCCGCTCCGCTGCCGTCCCCCGATAGCGCTCCACGATGCGGAAGACCGGGAACGTCGAAGGGATCGGGGGACAGGAATGCAGGAGCCGCACCGAAGCGACGACCGACTCCAGCACATCGCCCACGCGCAGCTCCTCTTCCGGCACGTGCGCGCCCTCGACGAACCGCGACACGAAACACCCGCTATCGGCCAAGAACGCCACGACCTCGGGCCCGACGCCTGCGTCGGCCGCGACCACGGCGGCCCGGTGCTCGTTCGCCCTGTCGATGCCGAGCAACTCGGTGTCTCGCCCCGGCACGCGTAACACGTACCGAACGCCTCCGACCGTCACCACGTAGTTGCGGTTCGTGATGCCGCCATCGAGCGGCACGACGTCGAACTCTGCTTCGGCCCAGCCGGGCACCGATCGCAGGATCGCGTCGAGCGCCGGCTCGAGCATCGAGGTCAGCCTCGCTCGAAGTAGCGGTGGAGTTCCCAGTCGGTCACGGTGAGGTTGTCGAAGATCGACTGCTCCTGCACGGCGGTGTTGAGCAGGTGTCCGTAGACGAAGTCGCCGAACATCTCCTTGGCCGCCTTCGACTTGCGGAACACGTCGATCGCCTCGTGCAGGCTCGTCGGCACCCGCGGAACCCGCTTCGCCTCGTATGCGTTGCCTTCGAAGATAGGCGGAGGCTCGATCTTGTTCTCGATCCCCCACATTCCGCTCGCGACCGTGGCGGCGAAGGCCAGGTACGGGTTCGCGTCGGCCCCGGGGATGCGGCACTCCACACGGAACCCTCCGTGCTCGCCGACGGTGCGGTAACCGGCGGTTCGGTTGTCGCGGCTCCACACGATCGCGGTCGGCGCCCACGACGCGAGCTGGTAGCGCTTGTACGAGTTCACGGTCGGGGCGAACATCCACGCCATCTCGCGCGCGGTGGCCATGATGCCGCCCAGGTACCACCGGAACTCGTCGGTCATGTTGCCGACGCCCTTGTCACTCCACGTGAGGCTCTTCGTGCCCTTCGCATTCCAGATCGAGGAATGCAGGTGGCACGACGAGCCGGCCTCGTCCATCGTCCACTTGGCCATGAAGGTGGCTGACACGCCGTTGAGCGCCGCGATCTCCTTCACGCCGTGCTTGTACAGCGAGTGATGGTCGGCGTTCGAGAGCGCGTCTGAATACGTGATGTTGATCTCGTGCTGGCCCTTGCCGAACTCGCCCTTGGAGAACTCGACCGGGATGCCCGCGCCCCGCATGTGGTTACGGATCTGGCGGATGATCCACTCGTCCTTGGTGGTCTGCAGCATGTGGTAATCCATGATGTACGTGCTCGACGGATGCACGTCGCGGTACCCCCGCTCGGCCAGTTCGTCGAACCCGTCCTTGAACAGGTAGAACTCGAGCTCCGACCCGGTCTTCACGGTGAAGCCCATCTCAGCGGCCTTCGCGAGCTGGTCCTTCAGGATCTGGCGGGGCGCTACGCGTACGGGCTCGTCGGAGTCTTCCTCGTAGATGTCGCAGATGACCATGGCGGTCTTCTCGAGCCAGGGACACATGCGCAGGGTCGCCATGTCGGGCACCATGCGGAAATCGCCGTATCCGGTCTCCCAGCTCGCGTACTCGTAGCCGGGCAGTGGTTCCATCTCCATGTCGACAGCCAACAGGTACAAGCAGGCGTGCAGTCCCTCGGGCCCCGAGAATGTCTTCGAGGAAGAAGTCGGGGAGCACCCGCTTGCCCATGAACCGGCCCTGCAGATCGGTGAACATGCAGAGGACGGTGTCGATCTCGCCGGCGTTCGCACGTCCTTCGAGCTCTTCAGCGTCGAGCAAGCCTTGCTGCTCCATAACCCCTCCTCGCTGCCTACATGGAAGCGGCGGCCGTTGCCGGCCGCCGCGCCCTCGATCCAACCGCTATGTTCGTCTAACCGGACGGCGGCGGTGCCGACGACCCGCCGTCACCCCCGCGCAGGATCGCCTCCTGCTCTGACGCCGAGGAGCTGAACCCCGCTGCCTCGGGCACGCCCTGCTCGCCCTGGGTCAACGCGAACTCCTCTTCGGGCGACAGCACCAGGCGGTGCCGGCCCACGATCGCGAAGTAGAGGATTCCGAGCACGAAGTACGCGGCGACGCCGTACACGCCTGGCCGGTAGTCCTCGTTGAGGAAGATCGACACCAGCGCGACGAGCGCGATCGTGCCGGCGATGTAGGCGCCGGCGACGCCCCACTTGCTCACGTAGGGCCGGTCGATGTTCGGCAGGTTCTTCCGCAGCAGCACGAACGACAGGCACTGCAGCACGTAGGCGAGAACCGCGGCGAAGACAGCCATGTTCAATACCGCCGCCACGACCTGCGCGCCGAGGTCTCCTTCCTGCCGGCCGAGGTACCAGACGACCCACAGCACGGCGTAACCGACGACGGCGCCCGCGATCAGCGCGACGTGCGGCGTCCTCCGTGTCTTGTGCGTTTTCGAGAGGAACTGCGGAAAATACCCGGCCCGTGAGAGCGAGTACGTGTTCCGGCCGTAGGCGTACATGATCGTGAAGAAGCTCGCGATCAAGCCGACGAGCCCCATCATGCCGAGCAGCACGGCGCCGGTGTTGTCGCCGAAGATGGCCTTGAAGCCGTCGAAGAGCGGGGTACCCGACTCACCGATCGCGAGCGCGCCGCCCCCGACACCCGAGTTGAGCAGCAGGACGCCGATGCTGAGCAGCAGCAACGTGTGCATGCCGCGGATCGTGCCCTTGGGCACGTCACGCCGCGGGTCCATCGACTCTTCGGCTGCGAGCGGCACTTCCTCGATCGCGAGGTAGAACCAGATCGCGAACGGCAAGGCTTTGAAGATGCCGCTGATACCGAACGGCAGGAACGAGCCGTCGCCTGCGGGCGCCTCGCCACCTCCATCGGCGATGTTGAACCACAGGTCCGGGCTGAACTCTCCGCTCACGAGCGCCGAGACGTAGAACACGACCAGGATGCCCATCGCGACGATCGTGATGCCGACGGTGAAACGGAACGTGGCCTCGACGCCGCTGATGTTGATCGCGAGGAACACGAGATAGAAGACCGCCCACCAGAACGGCTCGCTGTTCCAGAACGGATCGCCGACGATGTTGAAGAGATCGGCGACCACCGATTGCGCCAGGAGCGCGATCGCTCCGCCTACCACTGCGGTTGTGATCACGTACTCGGCGTTCTCGGCCAGGCCCGTGAGGAAGCCGCCCCACGGTCCCATCGCAGAGCGCGCGAACGAGTACGCGCCTCCGGTGTGCGGGAGTGCCGGGGACATCTCGGCGATGCTGTAGCAGAGCCCGTAGTACATGATCGCGATGACGATCGTGGCGAAGAGCAGCCCACCGAATCCGCCGACGGACAGACCGAAGTTCCAGCCGTAGTAGTCGCCGGAGATGACGGCGCCGACCCCGAGCGCCCATAGGGACCAGACGCCGGCGTGGCGTCGGAGCCCCCGCTCCTCAAAGTAGCCCTCACCGACCTCTCGGTACGTGACCGACCCGACCTTGCGCTCGGACATGCGTCACCCTCCCTCCCGATGACCCCCCGTCAGCGGACATCGGGTATGGAGACACAATCTCGTTTGTCTGTCAAACGGTCGGGGGATGCCTTCGACGCAACCGGCCGACGGTCACCGCCCATCCGGCCACCACCAACGTGATCCCCCCGGCGACGGGCACGACACCCCACGCGGCGACGGCGTCGGCGATGAGCAGGCCGGCCAGGATCGCCGCGACAGCGACCCATGCCCTGCGGGGCAGCCGCAGCCAGCCGAAGGCAACGAAGAAGGAGACCGGGATGCCGATCAATGGCCAGAAGTTCCATCCTTGTGCCGGTCCGGTCAGGACGGGGACGCCGACGGCCATGAGGTCCATGGAAGGATGCTACGCGAGCTGCGGTTTGACAGAGTTTGTCAGACAAACTACCCTGCCGTGGGCGCAAGGGGGGGTCGTGACGGAGAAGCGGCTAGCGTTCAGGGTTCGTGACGATCTGCTGTCGCGCATCGCTACGGGACGGATCCCTCCGGGCTCGAAGCTGCCTCCCGAGCCGGCGCTCGCCGAGGAGATGGGTGTCTCCCGCCCGACGTTGCGAGAAGCGCTGCGGTCGCTCGAGGAGGACGGCTTCGTGACCCGGACCCGCGGGGCAGGCACGTACGCCACCCACCGGCCACGACTGCGCAACAACCTCGACGTCAACTTCGGCGTCACCGAAGCGATCCGTGCGGCCGGCATGCAGGCGGGCACGAGCCAGAGCTCGGTGCATGCCGAAGGGGCTACCGAGGACGAAGCCGCGGACCTTGAGCTGCAGCCGGGGGATCCCGTCGTGCGGCTCGAGCGGGTGCGCACGGCGGACGGGCGTGCGGTCGTGTTCTCCGTCGACGTCGTGTCCGCCGCGCGCGTGGGTGCCGCCGAACTGGCGTCGATGCCCCTCGACGGTTCCGTCTACGAACTGTTCGATCGTCAGGGCACTTCGGTGGAGCACGGCGTCGTGAGCGTGGAGCCAGCCCGAGCCGATCGCGCGCTGGCGAAGCGACTCGGGGTGAAGACCGGGTCGCTCCTCTTGTACCTACATCAGGTTGACTACGGGCGCGAGGGCGAGCCTCTGTTGCTGTCGCACGAGCATCACCTCAGCGAGGCGTTCGAGTTCACCGTGGTCCGGCGAGGACCGGGAAGGAGCGGACCGTGACGACCAGCGTCGGCAAGGCGATGCGGCTCAAGCGAGTGATCGATCCCGAGGGAGTCTCCGTGATCTGCGCGCTCGATCACGGGATGACCTCGCCAATGTTCCTCGAGCCGTTGGCCGACATCACGCAGCGCACGAGGGAGGCGGTCGCCGGCGGTTCCAACGTGATCATGATGAGCAGGGGCATGATCCGCATCGCGGTCGATGCCTTCTCGCCGACGACCTCACTGGCGCTGCTGCTCTCCGCGAGCGCATCACCCGACGGCGACCGTCCCCAGATCGTGCAGATCGCCGACGTCGAGGAAGCCCTCACGCTCGGCGCCGACGCCGTGGTGCTGTTCACCGCGCTCGGGGGCGACACCGAGGCGGGCATGATCGACATCCTGTCGGCGGTCGGGCGCGAGTGCTCGATGCTCGGCATGCCGTTCATCGCGGAGGCAGAATTCCCCACGACGTATGCGACCGTCGAGGAGCTGAAGCAGCAGTACGGCTTCGAGTACCTGCGCCGCAACGTTCGCCTGTGCGCCGAGCTCGGCGCCGACATCGTGAAGACGAACTGGCCGGGCGATCAGGACTCGTTCGGCAAGTGCGTCGAAGCGGCGAACGGAATCCCGGTGGTCCTCGCGGGGGGCTCCCGCCTCGAAGATGCGGAACTCCTCACGCGCATGGAACAGGCGATGGCCGCCGGCGCGATCGGTTGCTCGGTCGGGCGCAATATCTTCATGCACGCGAATCCCGAGGCGATCACCCGCGCGCTCTCTCGCGTGATCAGGGAGCGATGGACCGCGGAGAAGGCGCTCGATGCGCTGCGCCAGGAGACGGCGTAGATGCGCGCCGCGTTCATGACCGATGTCAACGTGGTCGAGGTCCGTGACGATGCGCGGGAGCCCGAACTCGATCCGGCCGGCGCCCTCCTGCGGGTCGAGGCCTGCGGCATCTGTGGCACCGATGCGCGGACCTTCTTCAACGGCGACCCGAAGGCCCCGTCGCCGTGGCAGCTCGGGCACGAACCCGTCGGCGTGCTGGAGCAGGTGGGTCCGCAGGCCAACCTGCCCCCCGGTGTCGCGGCGGGCGATCGGGTGTTCCTCGGGTCGATCCTCACATGCGGCGAGTGCCGATGGTGCGCCGAGGGGTTCCAGAACCTGTGCGAGCACCACCTGCTGTACGGCTACGACCCCTATCCCGGCGCCTATGCCGAAATGGCCGCCGTGCCGCCCATCGCGACGAAGAACCTAATCCCGTTGCCCCCGGAACTGCCGTCGGATCTCGCCACCGTCGCGGACCCGTTCGCGTGCGCGCTCAACGGCATCGAGCAGCTCGACGTGCGGCTCGGCGACACCGTCGTGATCCTCGGCACCGGCCCGATCGGCTGCTGGCAGGCGGTCATGGCCCGCGACCGCGGCGCATCGAGGGTGTACCTCACCGACGTCTCCGCCGATCGACTGGCGATCGCGCTCGATGCGGTCGGCGACGTCGTCGACGACTCGTGGGTCGCGGGCGAGGACAACGGGGTCGAGGAGGTGCTTTCCCGCACGGGGGGTCACGGCGCCGAGCGCGTGAGCGTGGCGGCGCCCGCCAAGCCCGCGCAACAGGCCGCCCTGGAGATGGCCGCCAAGCGCGCGAAGGTCGTGTACTTCGCGGGACTGCCCAAGCACGACCCGGTGAGCCCGCTCGACATGAACCAGCTCCACTACAAGGAGCTCGACATCCTGGGGGCATATGGCGCCACGCATCGCCAGTACCGCATCACGATGGACTACCTCGACCGCAAGCAGGACGTGCTCGCCGCGGTCGTCACGCACCGGTGGCCGTTGCGAGCAGATCGGCGATGCCTTCGAGACGATCCGGTCCGGCACCGGCTTGAAGATGGTGATCGTGCCGTGAGCTCGTACGTGATCGGGTGCGACGTCGGCAGCCAGGGCACGAACGCCGCGCTGTACCGCGACGACGGCGAGCTGATCGACTCGGCGTACGAGGCCTACGACGTCGCCTTCCCGCGTCCCGGATGGGCCGAACAGGACCCCGACCTCTGGACCGGCGCGGTCGAGCGTGCGTGTGCGCGCCTCGTGGCCGCGACCCCCGGCGGCGCCGCATCGATCCGGGGCCTGTCGTTCGGGTCACAACTCGACGGCATGGTCGTGTGCGACGCCGACGCGCGTCCGGTGCATCCCGCGATGATCTGGATGGACCGACGCGCCGAAGCCCAGGCTGCCGAGCTCGCCGAGCGCCTCTCCCCCGAGGATTTCTACCGGGCGGTGGGTGCCAACCTCGACTCGTCGCACGCGGTGTTCAAGGCGCTGTGGGTGCGCGACGAAGAGCCCGACGCCTGGAAGCGCGCCGTGCACATCATGCCCCCGGGTTCCTACGTGCTGCGCCACGCGACCGGTGAGCTCGCCGTCGACTACTCCAACGCGAGCTCGCTCGCGCTGCTCGATCCGCGCACGCGGGCGTGGTCGGCAGAGGCCCTTGCGGCGACCGGCATCGACGAGTCGATGCTGCCACGACTGGCGGCAGGCACCGACCCCGTCGGCGCCGTGACCGCCGCGTTCGCCGAGGCCAGCGGACTGGATCCCACGACCGTCGTCGCGATCGGGTGCGGCGATGAGATGGCGGCGACGCTCGGCGCCGGCGTCTTCGAGCCCGGCGAGGTCTGCGACGTCGTCGGCACCGCCGAGCCGGTGTGCGCGGCGAGCGACGAGCCTCGCGAGGACCCGACGATGCTGGTGGAATGCCACCCCCACGCCGACCCCGATGCGTGGTTGCTCGAGAACCCTGGGTTCGTCTCGGGCGGCAACCTGCGCTGGTGGCGCGACCAGTTCGCGCCGATCGAGCGCGACGCGGAAGCGGTGGGCCTCGGCGACGCGTATGACTTCCTCTCGACGGAGGCGGGCCATGTGGACCCCGGCGCCGAGGGGCTGGTCTTCCTGCCGTGCATGCAGGGAGCGATGGCGCCCGAGTGGAACGGCGCCGCCCGTGGCGTGTTCTACGGGCTCACGCTCGCGCACACGCGCGACAACATGACGCGGGCGATCCTCGAGGGCAGCGCGTTCGCGCTGCGCGACATCCTCGATGCGATGCGCAACGCCGGGCTGGGCGTGCGGCGCCTCACGATCGTGGGGGGCGGCGCGAAGGGTCCGCTGTGGCGTCAGATCAAGGCCGACGTGACGGGACTGCCGGTGCGGGTGCCGGAGTCGGTGGAGACGACTGCCACGGGCGCGGCCATCCTCGCAGCGGTGGGCGCCGGCGTGCGCCCGACCGTGTCGGATGCGGTCGGATCATTCGTGCGGTTCCGGCCTGATGTGCACGAGCCCGACGAGGCGAATCGCGAGGCGTACGAGGAAGCGTACGGACGGTATCGCGCGGTCTACGACGCGCTGCGACCGGTCTTCGGCACGTGAACCCTCCGGCGGTCAGTCCTCGGGCGTCACGTAGGCGGCGGTGATGCCCCCGTCGACGATCAGGCTCGAGCCGGTCATGTAGCTCGAGTCGTCGCTCGCGAGGAACAGCGCCGCCTTCGCGAGCTCCTCGGCGTGGCCGAGCCGCCCCATCGGGATGTGCACGAACCGGCGCTGCTTCTTGGCCTCGTCGGAGAGCAGCGCGAGCAGCAGGGGCGTCTCGATCGGTCCCGGGCAAAGCGCGTTGCACCGGATGCCCTTGCGGGCGTATTCGACGGCGATCTCCCGGGTCATCGCGAGCACGGCCCCCTTCGAGGCGGTGTATGCGGTCTGTGACGTCGCCGCGCCCATCCACGCGACGAACGACGCGACGTTGATGATCGAGCCGCCGCCGTGTCTCGAGCATCGCGGGGATGCCGAACTTGCAGCCGAACACCACACCCTTCACGTTGACGGCGAGCACCGTATCCCAGATGCGATCCGTCCGCGTCGGTGCACCGATCCGTCGTCGGGCAGCATCACGCCGGCGTTGTTGTAGAGGACGTCGAGCCGGCCGAACCGCTCGACCGCAGCCGCCACCATCGCCTCGGCGTCGGCTTCCTTCGAGACGTCGGCGTGGACGTAGGACGCGCCGGTCGCCGATCGCCGATGCGGTCGCCTCGCCCGCCTCGTCGTTCACGTCGGTGAGCACGACGTTCGCGCCCTCGGCGGCGAACAGCTCCGATGCCACCTTGCCCATGCCGCTGCCGCCGCCCGTGATCAACGCCACCTTGCCCTCGAGTCGCATGCGGTCCCCTCCGTCGCTGTCGGAACGGCCGAAGGGTACGCCGTCGTGCTAGCGATGCGCATCGTCACGGGCGAGGGAGCGGGGACGCCATGACCGAGCTGCTGGTGCTGGGAGGCGAGCGCGTCGAGGCCGCCGACGGCGCGACCGACCAGGTGATCGAGCCGGCGACCGCCGCGCCGATGGCCGAGGTGGCCAAGGCGCGGCGCCGACGACGCCCGGCGCGCGGTCGACATCGCTGCGCGCGCGTTCGAGGAAGGTGCCTGGCCGCGCATGTGCGCGCGCGAGCGCGGTCGGCTGCTCACCGAAGGCGTCGTTCGCTGATCCGTGAGCGGCAGGAGGAGCTCGCCACGCTCGAGGCCCGCAACGGCGGCAAGCCGATCGGCTCGGCCCGCGCCGAGATCGACATCGTCGCCAACGTCTTCGAGTACTGGGGCGGCGCCGCGAACAAGATCGCGGGCGAGACGATCCCGGTCGTGCCGCCGGGCCTCGACGTCACGCTCCGCGAGCCCGTCGGGGTCTGCGCGCTCATCACTCCCTGGAATTTCCCGGCGGTCATCGCGAGCTGGAAGATCGCCCCGGCGCTCGCCTGCGGCAACACGGCGGTCGTGAAGCCGGCGTCGCAGACGCCGCTGACCGCGCTCGCGATCGCCGAGATCCTGTACGAGTGCGGGCTACCCGAGGGCACACTTGAGCGTCCTTCCCGGGCCGGGGTCGACCACGGCGGCGGCGCTGATCGCCGACCCTCGCGTGGCGAAGATCTCGTTCACGGGTTCGACCGAGGTCGGCGCGAGCGTGATGCAGGCGGCCGCGACGAACATCACGCGCGTCTCGCTCGAGCTCGGCGGCAAGTCGGCGAACGTCGTCTTCGACGACGCCGACCTCGACGTCTGCATCGAGAAGTCCCTCTGGTCGGTGTTCGACAACGCGGGCCAGGACTGCTGCGCGCGATCGCGTCAACTCGTGCAGCGGGGCATCTACGACGAGTACGTCGAGCGGTTCGCCGAGCGCACCGACGCCGATCGCGGTCGGCCAGCCGCTCGACGAGGCCACCGAGATGGGCCCGCTGATCTCATCGGGCCAGCGGCAGACGTCGCTCGACTACCTCGTCGATCGGCATCGACGAGGGCGCTCGTCGCGTGACCGGCGGCGAGGAGACTGGACGGCGACGGATACTTCATGCGGCCGGCGGTCCTCGCCGACGTAGACAACGCCTGGCGGGTGGCGCAGGAGGAGATCTTCGGGCCGGTCGTCTGCCTGATCCCGTTCGACACCGAAGAGCGAGGCCGTGCGTCTGGCCAACGAGTCCCCGTTCGGCCTGTCGGGCACGATCTGGACGCGCGACCTCGGCCGGGCGATCCGGGTCGCGAAGGGCATCCGCACCGGGAACCTCAGCGTGAACTCGGCATCGAGCGTGCACACGGAGGCGCCCTTCGGCGGCTTCAAGCACAGCGGCATCGGGCGCGAGATGGGCATGGCGGCGGTGCAGCTCTACACCGAGGTCAAGAACGTCTTCTTCTAGCCAGGAGTGATCCGGGCGCGGTGAGGGCGGGCGCCGTCGCCGTTACACTCGCACGCATGCCCGAACTCCCCGAAGAGCTGCGGAACCGGCCCGCCCGTGCCGCCGGGCAGGAGCCCACCGCGACACTCACGCTCGATGCCTACCGGCGCATCAAGGCCGAGCTCGAGGAGCTCACCACGACGGGACGCGAGCGCATCACCGAGAAGATCAAGGTGGCGCGCGAGCACGGCGACCTCAAGGAGAACGCCGAGTACCACGCCGCCAAGGAAGAGCAGGGGCTCATGGAGTCCAAGATCCGCAAGCTCCAGCACATGCTCGCGCGACCCGGAGATCGTCGAGGCGCCGAGCGAGCCGACGACGGTCGGGCCCGGCATGCTCGTGACCATCCGCCCGCTCGACGAGGCCGACCCCGACGACGAGACCTACCTGCTCGCGGAGCACGCGGAGGAGAAGGCGCCCGGCGCTCGCACGGTGACGACCTCGTCGCCGCTCGGCACGGCGCTGATCGGCGCCGCCGCGAGATCAGGAGGTCGCCTACGAGGCTCCCGGCGGCACCATCCGATACGTCGTCGTGGGCGTTCGAGCCCTTCGCGGGCTGACCGCGACTAGTCTGGTATGGACTAGTGACCAGCGACCACGCCGACGGCCGGACGCGAGGCGCCGCGCGTGCGGGACATGCCCGCCCCGCGCAAGAACGAGAGCGCTGCGGGCGGCGCCATGCAGCGGCTCCTCGCGTGGCCCTACCGGGCGATCCTCGCGTTCCTGATCTGGACCGGTGTGCGCCCCTGGCAGCTCACGCTGCTCTCACCGGTCCTCATCGTGCTGACCGGCTGGCAGATCGTGGCCGGGCAACTGGCTCGCTGGCGGGCTGCTGCTGATCGTCGGCGGCGTGCTCGACGTGTTCGACGGCTCCGTCGCGCGACATCGAGGCGAAGCGAGGTCGCTCCGGCGCGTTCATGGACTCGGTGCTCGACCGCGTCTCCGACATGATCCTGTTCTCCTGCCTGTTCTGGAACCTCGCCTCGCAGGGCGAGACGCTCCAGGCCGCGCTCGCCCTGTTGACGCTGATCGTCAGCCTCGGGGTCAGCCAGATCCGCGCCGAGGCCGAGGCCGTCGGCGTGAGCTCACCGAAGGCCTGTTCCAGCGGCTGGAGCGGGTGCTCGCGCTGCTGGTCGGGCTCCTGATCCCCGGCATGATGTTCCCGGCCCTGGTGCTGCTGGCGGTCCTCGGCGTGTTCACCGTGTCCAGCGCGGGTTCACCGCGCTGAGCCGAGCATGAGGTGGAGGGGACGCCGATGGATTTCGTGCGGGTCGGCGCCCTCGGCGAGATCCCCGAGGGGGAGATGCGGGCCTACGACACGCCCGGCGGGCGCGTGACCGTGGCCCACATCGAGGCGCACCTGTACGCGTTCGCCGATGAGTGCACGCACCAGGGCTGCTCCCTCGCCGAAGGGGAGTTCGACGACCGGGCAGCGACCGTCGAGTGTCCGTGCCACGGCAGCGTCTTCGACGTCGAGAACGGTGAACCGATCGAAGGACCGGCGGCCGACGCCCTTCCGGTGTTCCAGGCTCGCGAGATCGACGGGTGGGTCGAGGTCGCCACCCGCGCGGGGGAAGGGTAGGCTCGCGGCTCTCATATCCGCGAGGAGGGGTTCCCGCGATGACCGACGTGCGGACACGGTTCGACCTGCAGCCCGACCAGATCCCGACCGCGTGGTTCAACCTGATGCCCGACATGATGAGATCGGGCATCGAGCCGCTGCCGCCGCTGAGTCCTCAGACGAAGCAGCCGATCGGACCCGACGACCTCGCGCCGCTGTTCCCGATGGCGCTGATCGGCCAAGAGGTCTCGACCGACGAGTGGATCGACATCCCCGGCGCGGTGATCGACGTCTACAAGACCTGGAGACCCTCGCCGCTGTTCCGGGCGACCCGCCTCGAGCAGGCACTGCAGACGCCCGCGCACATCTACTACAAGTACGAGGGTGGCTCGCCGGCCGGCAGTCACAAGCCCAATACCGCGGTCGCGCAGGCGTACTTCAACAAGGAAGCCGGCATCCGCCGCATCGCGACGGAGACCGGGGCGGGGCAGTGGGGTTCGGCGATGGCGCTTGCCTGTCAGATGTTCGGACTGGAGTGCGACGTCTACATGGTCAAGGCGTCCTACGAGCAGAAGCCCTACCGCCGCATCTTCATGGAGACGTTCGGCGCGAGCGTGGTGGCGTCGCCGAGCGACAAGACCAACAGTGGTCGCGCGATCCGCGAGGCGCACCCGGACTCGACCGGCTCGCTCGGCATCGCGATCAGCGAAGCCGTGGAGGATGCCGCTACTCACGACGACACGAACTACGCGCTCGGCAGCGTGCTCGGCCACGTGCTCTTGCACCAGACGGTGATCGGGCTCGAGGCCCAGCAGCAGATGGAGATGACGGGCGAACGGCCAGACGTCGTCGTCGGATGTGTCGGAGGCGGCTCGAACTACGCCGGCATCTCCTATCCGTTCATGGCAGGCACGCTCCGCGGCGAGACGCCGGACATGCGCTTCCTCGCGACCGAGCCTGCGGCGTGCCCGACGCTCACGAGGGGAACCTTCGCCTACGACTTCGGCGACACAGCGCAGATCGCGCCGATCGTGGCGATGTACACGCTCGGCCACGACTTCGTGCCCGCGCCCGTGCACGCCGGCGGTCTTCGCTATCACGGAGATGCGGCATCGCTCTCACTGCTCGTGAAGCACGGCCATATGAGCGCCGCCGCCTACACGCAGAACGAGATCTTCGAGGCCGGGCTGCTGTTCGCCAAGACGCAGGGCATCCTGCCGGCGCCGGAGGCGAACCATGCCGTGAAGGGAGCGATCGACGAGGCGATAGCGGCGCGCGAGGCCGGCGAGCAACGGGTGATCCTGTTCAACCTCTGCGGGCACGGACACTTCGATATGCAGGCCTACGACGACTACCTGGCGGGCAGGCTTCCCGACTTCGAGTTCGACGCCGCCGATGAGGAAGCCGCGCTCGCGAACCTTCCCGAGATCCCGATCCCGGTCTGAACCCGTCGTCGCGGCTCACTCGGCGAGGGCGTTCGGAGTGAGCCGGAACTGGTCAACGACCGCTGCGCCCACGGCTTCGGCGAGCAGCTCGTACCCGCGCGGGTTGAAGTGCAGGCCGTCGGTCGTGCGGATCAGCTCGACCCTGCCGCCTTCCCAGTAGAAGGGTGTGTACTGCCCGTCCTTGGTGGCGAACCGATCCCACGTGTCGATGTAGAGGGCGTTCGGCGTGATCCCGGCGACCCTTTCGAAGATGTCGTTCTGGCGCTGCATCACATCCCAGCGCTCCTTGCGCTGAACGATCGGCAGGCCGACCCAAGCGACATGCGACCCGCCGTCGACGGCGATCCGGGTGAACTCCTCCACTCGGTCCTCGTACTTCTGCGGCCACTCGAACGAACCGATCTCGGCGACGACCTGGTTCCCAGGGCTCAGCAGGCTCTGGTTGTCATTGTCGCCGATCATCACGACGACGAGATCGGGCTGGTAGTTGGACTCGATCCTGCTCATCGCATCCATCCAGTCGAAGTAGTCGAGGCGCGACAGCCCCGTCGAGACCCGGCCTTGGCGCAGCACCTCGACCAACGCGGGTCGGAACTCGCGCTCGAGATACACCCCGAGCCCGGCGGCGAGAGAGTCGCCCACCACGGCGATCCGCAGCTCGTTCGTAGGTGTCGGCCGGCGGATCTTGGTGTCCTTCACCACGGGATCCGTCGGCTTCGGCGAGCCGGACGGGCTCACGGTCGGGATGTCCTGGGGAGGCGGCACGTCGACCCCGCCTCCCGGCGCCTCGCTCGGATCGCGGCCGAGCGCCCGGCTGGCGGTGTCGGTGGCCGACGTGAGCTGCACGAAGTCGCTGATCGCCGCGATCGGCCGGAGCACCCACAGCGACATCGTGCGTCGCGTGCCGAGCGGCTGGGCTTCCGATGCCCTCTTGAGGGTCGGAGCGAACAGGAACGCCCAGGTGATCAGCACCACCGCCATCACGATCAAGGCCCGCCCCGCCGCCATCGTGCTGCCCCCGTGCGCGACGGGCGTGCGGGAGTCATCACCGTGGGGGTCGGGGCGCTCCAACGTCGTTGTCGGGGGATCGGTCATGGGGCTGTCGTCACCTCGGTCAGAATTGGAAGTAGATGAACGGCGCGACGCCCTGAGGTCCGAGCGTGGCGATCACGAACAGGGCACCGGCGCCCGCGAGCCCCATGGGCACCGGGCGCCAGCGTGAGATCGAACGCTGCAACCGCAGGCCGGGTTCCCGCGGCGCGAGCTGCAGCGCCAGCATGAAGGCGATCGTGCCGACCCCGAGGGGCGTGACCAGCTCGGTGGGGGTCGTCCAGCCGAACAGCAGCCGTCCGAACATCGTGAACGCGGTTCCCAGCGAGTCGGCCCTGAAGAAGACCCATCCCACGCAGACGAGGGCGAACGTCGAGATGCGTTGACCCAGCACGAGCAGTGGCGTCTCGGGCCTTTCGGGCAGATGGGCGCGCTTGAAGGCGCCGATCGCCAGTCCGATGCCGTGGAAGAGCCCCCAGATGACGAACGGCCACGCGGCGCCGTGCCACAGTCCACCGAGCACCATGGTGACCACGATGTTCACATAGGTACGCCCCTCGCCGCGCTTCGAGCCGCCGAGCGGGATGTAGAGGTAGTCGCGCAGCCACCGTGACAACGTGATGTGCCATCGCCGCCAGAAGTCCTGCAGCGACCGTGCCGTGTAGGGGCGATTGAAGTTCTCGGGGAACTGGAACCCCAGCAGCTTCGCGACGCCGATGGCGATGTCGGTGTAGCCGCTGAAGTCGGCATAGATCACGATCGCGTAGGCGACGATGCCGAAGAGCACGTCGATCGCGGAGTGCCCGGCCGGGTCGCCGAACACCGGGTCGACCATCGACGTCGCGAGGAAGCTCGACACCACGACCTTCTTGAACAGACCGCCGAGGACAAGCCACGAGCTGCCGGCGACGTCCAGGTGGCGCGGATCGCGGCGAACGTCGAGCTGTGGGATGAGCTCCTCGGGTCGCACGATCGGCCCTGCCACCAGATGCGGGAAGAACGAGAGGTACAGGAAGACGTCGACCCAGCTCGCGACGCCCGTGTCACCGCGATAGACGTCGACGATGTAGCTGATAGCCATGAACGTGAAGAACGAGATGCCCACGGGCAGGATCAGCTGCGCGAGCGGCAGACCCAGGTTGAAACCCAGCGAGCTCGCTGCGTTCGTGAGCTCGAGCGCGAAGAACCCGTAGTACTTGAAGGCGATGAGCGGCGCCACTGTGAGTGCGATGCTCGCCGCCAACGCAACGCGCCTCTGCACCTCGTCGGTTCGGCCAGCCACCGTGAGAGCGCCGAGTTGCGCGAGTGCGGACACGCCCGCGAGCAGCCAGATGAAGTGCACGTCCCACCAGCCGTAGAAGACGTAGCTCGCCCCAATCATGAAGAGCTTCCACGGCAAGGGTTTCGGGTTCAGCAGCCAATGACCCAGGAACACGAGGGCGAAGAAGATCGCGAAATCGATCGTGGGGAAGAGCATCGACGCAGAACCCTAGCGCACGGGGCACCACGGCCCGACGCGTCTTCAGAGCTCGGAGATGCGGCGTTCCAGGAAGTTCCGCTCGGCCGGATTCGTCGCCAGCTCGAGGGCTCGCCGGTACGCGGCGCCGGCCTCCTCGCGCCGGTCGAGCCGCCGGAGAAGATCCGCTCGCGCGGCATGGAACAGGTGGTAGCTCCCGAGGTCGTCGGCGAGCCGCTCGATGAGGGCGAGACCGGCTCCCGGCCCATCGGCCATGGCAACGGCCACTGCTCGGTTGAGCTGGACCACGGGGCTGGAAGTGGCTCGGCCGAGCGCCGAGTACAGGCTCGCGATCTGTGGCCAGTCGGTGTGCTCGGGCCGAGGGGCCTGGGCGTGGAGAGCCGCGATGGCCGCCTGCAGCTGGTACGGACCCGGGGCGCGGAGGGCGATGGCCGCCTCTAGCATTGCGACGCCTTCGTCGATCATCTCGTGGTCCCACCTGGCACGATCCTGTTCTTCCAGCAGCACCAGGTCGCCGATGGCGTCCGTGCGTGTGTGACGCCGCGAATGCTGGAGCAGCATCAGGGCGAGCAGCCCATGCACCTCGGCCTCGCCGGGAAGCAGCCGGTCGAGCACGCGCGTCAGCCAGATCGCCTCGTCGCAGAGATCCACGCGCACGAGGTCGGTGCCGCTCGTGGCGCTGTACCCCTCGTTGAACACGAGGTACACGACCGTGAGGACACCCTCGAGCCGCTCCTGGAGAAGTTCCCGCGGCGGCACACGGTAGGGGATGCCTGCGTCGCGGATCTTCTTCTTGGCCCGAACGAGCCGCTGCGCCACGGTCGACTCCGGTGCGAGGAAGGCTCGGGCGATCTCCCTGGTCGAGAGCCCACCCACCGTGCGAAGGGTGAGCGCGATCCGGGATTCCATCGCCAGTGAGGGGTGGCAGCACGTGAAGATCAGGCGCAGTCGCTCGTCGGGAATCTCGTACATCTCATGGTCGCCGATCGAATCGAGTGCCCGCACCCGCATGACGGTCTCCGCCTTGGTCCTCCCGACCTGCTCTCGTCGGATCAGGTCGATCGCATGGTTCCGCGCCGTGGTCACGATCCACGCGCCGGGGTTGTCGGGGAAGCCGTCTCGAGGCCATCGCTCGATCGCGACGGCGAAGGCGTCCTGCACGGCGTCCTCGGCCAGGTCGAAGCTTCCGACCGCTCGGATCAAGGCCGCGACCGCGCGTCCGGACTCTCGACGGAACAGGCGGCCGACGGCCTCCGAGGAGGGGGGTTCGGTCGCTACTGCACGTTCTCCATCTGGCTGAAGTCCATCACAGGTCGCACCTCGACGGACCCGTACTTGCTGCCCGGGCACTGTCGCGCTGCCTCGAGGGCGTCGTCCAGGTTGTCGCATTCGACGAGATAGAAGCCGCCGAGCTGTTCCTTGGTCTCGGCGAACGGTCCGTCGGTCGTCAGGTTGTCGTCGTCTCTCACCCGCACCGTGGTTGCCTGGCTCGTGTCGAGCAAGGCCTCACCGGCGCGCTTGATACCTCTGTCGGCGAGCCAGGCCTCGTACGCCCAATACTCGTCGATCATCTGCTGCTGCGCTTCGGGCGGGGCGGCTGCGCCGGCGGTCTCGTCGGCATAGATCAGCAGGGTGTATTGCATCGGGCTGCTCCTTCCGTGGTGATCGCCGTTGCGATCGGCTGGTTACGCACTCTCGGATCCGACTACCGGGCGCACCTCGACGGTGCCTTGCCGCGCGCCGGGTATGGCTGCCGCGTAGGCGATCGCGTCGTCGAGGTCGCAATCGACCAAGAAGTACCCGCCGAGCTGCTCCTTCGTCTCGATGAAGGGACCGTCGACGACCTGGGTGGCGCCGGCACGAACCCGGACGAGCTTCGCAGCCCCGGAAGCCTGCAGCTCGTCGCCCTCGATCAGGTGACCGTGCTCTTTCATGCGCGCGAGGAGCTTGCCGTACTCCTCGTACAGCTCGGTCCGCGTGGTGTCGTCGCCGGCGTCCCCGCTCGCTTCCTCGGCGTGGATAAGCAGCATGTATCGAGCCATAGCCCCTCCCTCTGTGTGGTGGCTCCGTCGCCCCCTGATCGATAGACGAACGGCGCCGTTCGTTCATCGACATCCTGACCGAGATCGTCGAGGCGCGCAGCCGTTGCCGGGGTGCCCGAGGCTCGTGGCGGCGCCCGGCTCAGGTAGCCTGCACCGTCGATCGAGGAACGATCCAGCACAACGATCCAACAGGAGGAGACCGATGTCCCGCGAGAGCGATTGGGCCGTGTTCGAGAAGGCATGCGAGATCACCGCGTCGGCGGTGCGGGGCACCATGACGGGCGCCGGTGGTCAGCAGGCTTCGTTCGTGGCCGACGTGTTCCATTCGGTCCACGAAGCCTTGCGTTCGGTGGCCGACGCGATGCCCAACAAGGATTCGAAGCCCGGATTCTAAAAGTACGCGGCCGCCTGTGAGCAGCGTGTCGGTGAGCAGCGTCGGGTGAGCAGCGTCGGGTCAGCAGGCGTCGCGTCAGCCGTGGGGTGTCACGTCGCGCATCGACACGATCCCCACGACGCGGCCCTCGTCGAGCACCGGCAGATGCCGGAATCCGAACGCGAACATCGACTCCAGCGCCTCGTGGGCATCGGCTTGGGCGTCGATGGTCTTTGGATCCTTCGTCATGAACTCGGTGACCGGGTGATTCTCGGCGTCGAAGTCGGACCCGACCGCGCGCAACACGTCACGCTCGGTGAAGATGCCGAGCAGGCGGTCGCCCTCGAGCACGAGCGCACTGCCGACCTGATGCGTGCTCATCATCGTCGCGGCATCCGCGATCGTCGTGGTCGGCGAGACGATCGTGAGGTCGGTGCTCATCACGTCACGGATCACGGTCATGGTTAGCCCCTTCGAGACCTCGACTGATCGGCCGGTTGGTGACGGGCAGCAGCCTAGTCCGCGCGAGCAGGCGCGGGAAGCCCTGCTCGCTTGGTACCGGCCTCGGCGCAGGGCTTACCCCTGGCGTGCACCCGCCCGCGCGGGTGCCCGGCGACCCGACCCGTACGCCGTGCTGGTGAGCGAGGTCATGCTGCAGCAGACGCAGACCGCACGGGTCGCACCCGCGTTCGAGGCGTTCATGTCGCGTTTTCCCGATGTGCGCACGCTTGCCTCGTCGTCTCGCGCAGACGTGCTCCGGGCGTGGGGCAGGCTGGGCTACCCGCGGCGCGCCGTCGCGCTCCACCGTGCCGCAGGTGAGATCGTCGAGCTGTACGGCTGCGTGGTTCCCTGCGACCCGGCGGCGCTGCGGACGCTCGCGGGCGTTGGCCCCTACACGGCCGCGGCGATCACGAGCCTCGCGTACGGGTCGCCCGTCGCGGTCGTCGACACCAACGTCCGAAGGGTGTGGGCGCGGGTCGACCACGCGGCGGAGCCGGACGAGGTGCCCGCGCGCGTGATCCGCGACGCCGCGGTTGCATGGCTCGATGCGCGTCGACCTGCCTCGTGGAACTCGGCGCTCATGGACCTTGGACGTGAGGTGTGCAAGCCCACGCCGCAATGCGACGTCTGTCCACTGCGGCCGTGGTGCGCCTTCGCGGCCGATGGACGCGAGGGCAGGGCGTCGACGCGGCGTCATCCGCGATACGAAGGATCGCTCCGGCAGGCCCGTGGGTCGGTTCTGGCGGCATTGCAGGAACGATCACCCCGAACGCTCGGCGGCCTCGCGAGGGCGATGGGGCTGCCCCTCGAACGTGCCGTGGAAGCCATCGGCGGCCTCGAACGAGACGGCGTCGTCGTCGCGTCGGCTGGCGCATCGGCGGGTCGAGACCGGGGCCGTGTGTCGCTGGCGGATGGTCCCTCACCGGGTTGACGTTTCGACGGAACCCAGGGTACGGTTTACCAGAAATGAGAGCGATTCTCAGTATCGTTCCCGAACGACCGCTCGTCGAGCGCATCCCCAGGCGCCTGCCACACAAGCCGTTCCGTGCGC
The DNA here is from genome assembly GCA_963831325.1 of uncultured Actinomycetes bacterium. Classification (GTDB taxonomy): domain Bacteria; phylum Actinomycetota; class UBA4738; order UBA4738; family HRBIN12; genus JAOUEA01. The sequence goes on along the minus strand of CAWHQA010000038.1, from coordinate 292,773 downwards.
TGGTGGTCGCAGTATGCCTCACTTCGACGGCGTGCGGGAGTGCCGGTGGCGCTGCGCCCTCCGACGACGACGGGACGATCTCTGTCGTCGCCAGCTTCTACCCACTCGCATACGCCACGCAGCGCGTGGGCGGCGATCTCGTGACCGTCACCAACCTCACCCCCCCCGGGGTCGAGCCGCACGATCTCGAACTCGCGCCCGAAGATCTCGAGCGGATCGCGCTGGCCGACGTCGTCGTCTACATGGGCGGGGGGTTTCAGCCCGTCGTCGAGGAAGCCGTCGAAGCCGAAGCCGCCGGCGCCACGGTCGATCTTTCGGAAGGCATCAACCTGTCCAGCCGGTCGGACGAACACGACGGCCCCGACTCGGAGCCCTCCGACCCGCATGTATGGCTCGATCCGACCCTGTACGCCGGTATCGTCGACCGGGTGAGCACGGCACTCGGCGAAGTCCGAGCTGCCGACGCAAGCACGTTCCTGACGAACGCTCGTCGGCTCGACGGCGAGCTCGCCACGCTCGATGAGGAGTTCCGACGCGGGCTCGCCAAGTGTGAGACACGGTTGGTGATCACGAACCACTCGGCCTTCGGATATCTTGCAGCGGCGTACGACCTCGATGAGGTCGCGATCGCCGGCGTCTCTCCTGGATCCGAGCCAGACCCCGAGCGCATCGCCGAGCTTGCGGCGATCGCCCGGTCCCGCGGAGTCACGACGGTGTTCGCCGAAGACCTCGTGTCGACCGAGGTCGCTGAGATCCTCGCCGCCGAGGCCGGTCTCGCGACCGCGGTGCTCAGCCCGCTGGAGGGCTTGACCGAAGCGCATCTCGCTGCTGGCGACGATTATCCGTCGGTGATGCGCCGGAATCTGGAGACCCTGCGTGATGGCCTCGACTGCGCCTAGTCCTCGCCTTCCCGGTGTCGCTCGAGCTAACGAGGAGCTGCTCGGGGCGACCGGTCTCACGTTCGGGTACGGGCGGGAACCCGTCATCGAAGACATCGACCTCACCGTAGGAGCAGGGGAGTTCGTCGCCCTCGTCGGGCCGAACGGATCGGGCAAGTCGACCCTGCTCCACGTGCTCTTGGGGTCGCTCGAGCCCGATGCCGGGCACGTGCGACTGTTCGGGCGGCCTCCGGGCACGGTGCGCCGGCGCGGACGGCTGGGATACGTTCCCCAACGCCCGAACCTCAGCTCGGAGCTGCCTGCGACGGTCCGTGAGATCGTCGCGGCGGGTCGGCTCACCGACGGACGGTGGTGGCTCCCGATGTCACGGACCGGCCGGGAGCAGGTCGAGCACGCGATCGAGTCTGTCGGCCTCGCCGAGCTCGCGCATCGGCCGGTGAACGAGCTCTCGGGGGGGCAGCAGCAGCGCGCCTTCATCGCCCGCGCGTTCGCGAGCGAGCCGTCCTTGCTCGTGCTCGACGAGCCGGTCGCCGGGGTCGACGCTGCATCGCAACGCCTGTTCCGGAACTCGCTGGTGCACCTGATCCGTGAGCACGGTGCTGGGGTACTGCTCGTCTCGCACGAGCTTTCGGCGGTCGCCGACGACGTCGATCGGGTGATCGTGCTGAAGCGAACGGTCGTCTTCGACGGACGTCCGTCGGACCTTGCCGCCGAGGGAGTCGGCAGCCTCGGCGTTCACGCAGAGGACCTTCCGATCTGGTTGGAGCAGCTCACGTGATCGCCGATCTCGCGGTGCCGTTCCCCTTCGAGCTTGGCTTCATGCAGCGGGCGTTGATCGCGTGTGTGGCCGTGGGCGCGTTCGCGCCCATGATCGGGGTCTTCCTCGTTCAGAAGCGCCTGTCGCTCATCGGCGATGGCATCGGGCACGTGGCCTTCGCAGGTGTGGGCGCAGGGTTGCTCGTTGGGTGGGCCCCGTTGTGGACGGCTCTCGCCTTCGCCGTCGGTGGCTCCCTGGCCGTGGAGTGGTTCCGTGCACGGAGGCGCACCTCGGGCGATGTGGCCCTCGCGATCTTGTTCTACTCGGGCATCGCGCTCGGTGTCGTGCTCATCTCGCTGGGCGACGGCGTGTCGGCGAACGTGCTCGCGTATCTGTTCGGGCAACCACTCACCGTCAAGGCCAGCGAGGTGCGCGCAATCGTGCTGCTCGGCCTCGGCATCGTCGCTGTGGTCTTCGTCCTGCGCCGTGCGATGTTCTCCGTGGTCACCGACGAGGAATGGTCCAGGATCGCTGGCCTTCCCGTCGTCACCTTGAACTCCCTGCTCGCGGTGCTCACGGCCGTGGCGGTGGTGGCGGCGATGCAGATCGTGGGGATCCTGCTCGTCGCCGCGATGATGGTGCTTCCGGTCGCGAGCGCGCAGTTGCTGGCTCGATCCTTCCGGGCGTCGCTCGCGCTCTCGGTCGCGATCGGTGTCGCGGCCTCGGTCGCCGGCCTTGCGCTCTCGAGGGTATGGGGTCTGGCTCCCGGAGGCACGATCGTGCTGGTCGCGGCCGCCGCATTCGTGGTCGTTGCGGTCGTTGCCCGTGGGCTCCTGAATGCTGCGGGCACGGTGGCGGAGGAGGAGGCACAACGATGAGCCGGCCCGCTGCTTCGGATCTGCATGCGACGGTCGCGGGGCGTTTGCGCGCCGTGGGGCAGCGCTACACGGCGCAGCGCGAGGCCCTCGTCGTCACACTCGAGCGGGCGGGCAAGCCTTTGTCGACCGCCGATCTCGTCGAGGCTCGAACCGGTCCTCAGAGCTCGGTCTATCGTAACCTCGCGGTCCTCGAGCACGCCGGAGTAGCGCGTCGTGTGATCGTCGAGGGCGGTTTCGCTCGCTACGAGCTTGCCGAGGAGCTCACCGAGCACCACCATCATCTGATCTGCACCCGATGTGGCGCGGTGGAAGACGTGACTATCCCGCCCGATCTCGAAACCACCATGGATCGAACGGTGGACAAGCTCGCGCGACGCAGTGGGTTCGCGAAGGTTCGCCACCGTCTCGACCTGATGGGAACGTGCCGATCTTGCGGCTGACCCGCACGGTCAGGGCGTGAGGTACGGCTCGTCAGGCGGCTCGATCGCCTCGATGGACTCGGCTTGCACCAGGATGTCGTTTCCGAGCGGGTAGATCGGCCCCGTCACGCGCACCCACTCATCGGTGCGGAAACCGCCGGGCGGCGCGTCGACGACAGTGACGTAGCTGATGGTCGCGTCTGCCACGCAGCATGTGATCACGAACCTCGTGAGCTGGAAGCGGTCGGCTTCACCAGATTCCTCGGTGACGAAGCCCTCGATCGTGACCTGCTCTCCAGCTCGTGCCCGCAGCGCGGTCTCGGCGTCGATCACGGCGCGGGCGGCCGCGATGTCGACGAGGTCGATCGGGCCGCTGACGATGCGCGCGCTCGAGCCGATGCCAGCCGAGCTCGAGCGCCGGTCGACGGCGTAGGAGTTGAGGGTTGCCGGCGGAAGCGTGAGCAACATCACCACGGGCACCACGATCACGCCGAGCATCCACGACTCTCTCGCGCTGAGCCGCTCGGTGTGCCGAACCCGTGCAGTGGCGAGCCGCCCGATGGCTGCGAGTGACGCGAGGACCGCGCCGAGCGGGACGAGCCACGCCGTGCGACTCGACAGGTACAGCGACGTTCGCCCGGCGATCGCCAGGAACCAGAAGAGACCTGCCCACGCACCCAGCGCGAGCCCGACCGCCACACGTGGCCCGCTGAACCTCATCCGACCATCACCTGGATCCACAGGGTGCTCACGAGCGTCGTCGCCCCCGCCGCGACGATCACAGCTCGCAGGAATCCCGGCCGGAACGTGCCCATGTACAACGCGGCGAGCTTCAGGTCGACCATCGGCCCGAAGACGAGGAAGGCGAGCTGAGCCGACGGCCCGAATGCCGTGAACGAGGCCGCGACGAAGGCGTCGGACTCCGAGCACAGCGACATCACGAACGCCAGCGTCATCATCGCGATCAGGCTAAGCACCGGAAGGCTCGCGACGCTGTCCACGATCGATCGTGGAACGAACGTCTGGATCGCGGCGGCGAGGGCAGCACCAATGATCAGGAAGCGAGCCATGAAGACCGTATCGCCCGCGAGGTGGCCGAAGAACCGGCGCCAGCGTGACTCGTCGACGTCTACCACGAGCGTCTCGGCCTCGCCGGGGCGTTCCCGCAGCAGCTCGCCGGAACGGATCCGCCCTATGACCCAGCCCACCGTCATCGCGACGAGGAAACCGAGTGCGAGCCGCCCCAGCACCATGATCCACACGGTGTCGCGGCCCCGATAGGCGATGAACGTCGAGGCCACGACGACCGGGTTCACGATCGGCGCCGCGAGCATGAACGTGACCGCGGCATTCGGCGCGAGTCCCTTCGCCGCCAGTCGGCGCGCCACCGGCACCGATCCGCATTCGCACACTGGGAACGCCACGCCGGCAACCGCTGCGGCAGGAAGTTGCAGACCACGAGGCAGCAAGGCTATGCGCGCGAACGCCGAGGCCGGCACGAGCACCTCGATCGCGGCCGAGACGGCAGCACCGAGCAGGATGAACGGCATCGCCTCGACGAGCAGCGAGCCGAAGACGATCAGGAGATTCCGCAGCCACGGAAGGTTCGACGGATCGGCGAGTCGCACGAGCACCGCGAGGGCGATCAACGACCCGAGAACCCACGGCGCCTGCGGTCGGTGGCCGAACTCCCTCGAGGAGGATGAGCTCTTCGATCGCCGATGCTCGAGGTCCATGGTCATCTAGCAGTACCTCGAGAACGCGACCGCGAACGACGGATACACGTCGGCGAACAGGACCTCGCCGTCGAGCGACCGTTCGCTGCGTAGGGCATCGACCACGCGTTGCGACGTGATCGAGCGTTCGACGAGCACCTCGCGATCGAGGAACAGCCCGTCCGCCGCCACTTCTTGCACGACGTCGGCTCTGAGCGCTTCATCGACCCGAGACCCCAGCTCAGAGGCCTCGATGCTTCCGTCGCTCCGAGTCGATCCCGTGCCAGCCACGACGAACGTTGCCCCGGGCACGAGGCCGCGGATGGTCGCCACGACATCGGCGGTTGCCGCGTCGAGGCGCGCGACCGGTCCACCGAGCACGACGCCAAGCACGTCGGTGATCTCGTCGGCACCGAGATCCTCCGACGCCACCATCGTCCGCACCCGAAGCGCCTGCCGCCTCATGACGTCGCCCGCACCGGACACCCGGTCGTCGTTGCGTGCATCGAGGTACCACCCGTCGCCGATGATGCCTCGATCGACAGGATCGGTCAGGATCGCCGCGACGCGGGATCGCTCGTCGGTCCCGCGGTCGAGATCGTCTGCGAACGTGGCGATCACCGAGCCGGCGGCGGGCGTCGACCATGCCTGCGACACGTCGCCGTCGTCCTCTCGGAGCAACGTGCCCGTGATGCCATGGGAAGACGGCAGCCCGCCCGTGCCGATCGTGGTGAGCGTGGCGGCAGGGTCGAGCGGCACGGATCCGGTCACCGCCTCGAGGGAACCTGCTCCCGAGCGCACCATTCTCCGGAGGAAGGGCCACGCATCGGGGGTCGCGTTCGAGGTCCGGCGTGCCGGCACCCTTCCATGCGATGAGGACGACGAGAGGGATCGTGCCGTTGTCTGGCGCCGCCAGGCCATCGATCGGCTCGCCGGTACGCACCTCCGGGTGCTCGCGGCGGACCCCTGTGACTGCTTCGAGCGTGGGCGCGATGGAGTCCAGTGCGGAACCGTCGGGGATCGGAGCCGGATGGACCCCGGCACCGAAGAACACCATCGGCACGCGCGTGTCGGGAGGGTCGGCCCGCCCCTGCGACGGCCGCGACGCCGGGCCACGGGACCCGCATGTTCGCTCAGGTCGGTCGAGACGAGGTCGAGGCCAGCCGTCGCAGCCATCACGTCGGGAGACCGACCCTCTCGGAACCCCGCGCCGATCCCTCCGCGAAGGTCCAGTGGAAGCGTGCAGAACGGCACGGCTGCCTCGGCGCGGGCTTCGCCTGCGTCGCACGCGCTGCCGACGCAGAGCATCCGAAGCACCACGGCGGGGGCGCCGACGAGCGTCAAGGTGAGGACCAGCATCGAGAGTCGACGACCTGTGGGCACTGCCTCACGCTACCGGGCGAGCCGTATCCGCGGCCGCCGGTCCGGCGAATCGATCCGGCGAGGGATCCGGCGGAGCGACCGGTTGTCGCGCTCATCCGAGGTCGTGTTCCCTATGCCGACATGTCCGCGTCGCCTCGCCGCCGCCACAGTCGCGCTCGCTCGCCGTGCTCGCCGGCCTGGCGCTCGTCCGGCCGCCCGCCGGCCGCGCGGAGCAGTCGACCGACCAGCGATCTCGTGCAAGGTCGCGTGCTCACTGCCGCACGATCAGCTGCTGCGCATCTGGCGCGGATGGCGTCCCGACCGCGGCGCGCAGCTCAGCTTCGTGCCGAAGGAGCCGAACTTCGTGGGCTCCGGGCTTCCGCACGTCGGGCCCTGGGACTACATCCAGACCGTGCCGATGTTCTGGTACGGCCCGGGATTCGTGAGGGCTCAGGGCGAGATCGACCGCCCGGTGACCGTCGCCGGCATCGCGCCCACCGCGGCGCAGCTGCTGGACTTCGACGGCTTCCGCGCGCCCGACGGACAGCCGATGACCGAGGCACTGCTGCCCGCCGCCGAGCGCGAGCTCCCCAAGCTGTTCGTCACGATGGTGTGGGACGCGGGCGGCATCAACGTGCTCGAGGAGCATCCGAACGCATGGCCGTTCACGAAGTCGCTGATCCCGAAGGGCACGTGGTACACGGACGCGACGGTGGGCTCGTCGCCGACGAGCACCGCGCAGATCCACGCCACCATCGGTACGGGCGCATTCCCGCTGCATCACGGCATCGTCGGGCACAACATGCTCGTCGCCGGCCAGATCACCGCCCCGTGGAACCAGGGACCGGCGTTCCTCGTCGAGCCGACGTTCGCCGACGTGTACGACCGCGCCCTCGACAACGAGCCGGTCGCGGGCATCGTGGGCACGGTCGACATCCATTTCGGCATGCTCGGCCATGGGTCGTTCTTCTCCGGCGGCGACGAGGACATCGCGCTCACCCGGTCGGTGATCGGCGGCGACACCCTCACTGATGAGGGCTTCGAATGGAACCTTCCCGAACGCGAGGCTCCCTACTACCGGCTGGCCGAATACGCGAACGACGTCGCCGGATTCGAGCGCGATCAACGAGTGCTCGACCAGGCGGACGGCGAGCTCGACGGCAAGTGGCGCGACAACGACATCGCCGAGCTGCTGCAGGGGTTCGACACGCCTGCGCGCACGCCCTATCAGCAGCGCGTCGTCGAGCGCGTGATCCAGCAGGAAGGCTTCGGCGCCGACGATGTGCCAGACCTGCTGTACCTGAACTTCAAGGAGATCGATTACGTCAGCCATGTCTGGTCGATGAACTCGCCGGAGATGCTCGATGCCGTCGCCGCACAGGATCTGGCGATGAAGGACCTGGTGAAGTACCTCGACCGCGAGGTAGGCGAAGGGGAGTGGGCCATGGTGCTCACGGCCGATCACGCGGCCATGCCGGACCCGGCGGTGAGCGGTGGTTTCCAGATCTCCACGGGCCCGATGCAGGAGATGATCAACGAGCGGTTCGGTAGCACGAGCGGCCCGGACATCGTCGAGCTCATGCAGCCGACACAGGCGTTCTTGAACCTCGTGGAGCTCGAGTCCAACGGGCACACGGTGGATGACGTCGCTCGGTACATGGCGACGTTCACCCAGGCGCAGACCGTCGGAGGCGGCGTGGTCCCGAACCCCGGCCAGGAGAGCGACGCCGTGATGGACGCGGCGTTCCCCTCGGCGCTGATGCAGGATCTTCCGTGTCTGCCCGAGGCGAGGCGATAGCATCACCGCTCTATGGCGTCCACCGATACCGTGAAGGTTCCGGCCGACGACGACGCATACTCGACCGATCGTGTCCCGGGTCCGGGCTGGCTCGGGTCGTGGTGGGCGATCGGCGGGTTCGCCCTGCTGATGTTGCTCGTGCTCGGCTGGAAGTTCCTGGCCGATCCGAGCCTCTCGGCCCCGACGCGCGACCCCGCTTGGTACACGTGGCGGGCCCAGGTCATCATCGACAGCGATCCGGTCCGCGTCGTCGAGGAATGGGGGCCCAACGGCCTGTTCGCGGGTGGCTACCGGGTCACCGTGCCGCTCGCGGGAGCCCTGCTGCAGCAGGTCGTCGGCATCGACCGGTACACGTTCAGCACCTACCTCATGATCGGCATGCCGATCCTCACGGGCCTTGCTCTGGGCGCCGCTCTGTTCCGGAGCCGGCGCGACCCCCTCGTGGTGCTGACCACGCTGCTCGCGACCGTGGGCTTGTTCCTGACGACGCCATACCTCGGATACCTCGACAACGTGACGGTGCTGTTCCTGCTTTCGTTGATGATCCCGTTCGTGCACGAGGCTCGCGACTCCTGGGGCGCTCGCACGGCATTGTTCCTGATCGGAATCGCGGCGGCGTTCACGCACCCCACCACGTGTGTGATCTTCGGCGTGGTCCTGATGGCGGTGTTCGGGTTCCACTTCCTGACGGGGCGCTTCTCGCTCGGGGCCGCGTTGCGGTCCGATGGTCCGATGCTCATGTCGGTCGGCTTCGGCATGATCGCCGGGTTGGCGTGTTGGGTCGTCGGCATCTGGGGCACCTCCGCGAGCCTCGCCGAGGCGGCACTGCCTCCTCCGTACACGGCGGAGTTCTTCACCCAGCGCCTCATCGAGTGGACCAACTCGCTGCAGCCGGCCATCATCGCGCCCTTCGTCGTCATCGCGATCGCGTCGACGATCCTGTGGTCGAGGGCGGCGTCGCGACCGGTTCGCAACGAGGACCAGGTGTCGATCTGGTGGCTCCTCGCCTTCGCCGGCGTTGCCTCGGTGCTGACCGGTGCAGCCTTGCCGTACTACCGCTTCATGAACGCCTCTGCGGCTCCCATGGTCCTCGCGGGCCTCGGTTCGTTCGTCGCGATCCGCTGGTTCCTCCGCCTGGACGGAGTGGCCAAGGTGGCCGGCGTTGTCGGGGCGGCGGTGGTCGTGGGCTCACTCGGGTTCGTCCTGTACGACGGCCTCGATCGGCGATGGGTGAGCGAGAAGAACCAGTGGGCGAACCAGGGTGTGAGGACCTCACTCGCCGCGGTCAACGAAGTCGTCACCGCGGCGGGGAACGAACGTGCGAACGTGCTCGTCGTCAACCGCGATGACGGCGACGATCCGGTCGACGGCACCAACGTCGGCTACGGATGGGCCAAGACGTACTCGAACGTGTTCAGGACGGGGCTGCCCGGCGAGGCGCTCGAGCGCTCCGTCACGTACTTCGGCACGCTCGAACACTTCCTGGCCGGTGAGCCGACGACGTCGACGAGCGGCAGCGAGGGGTATGACGACGCTGCTGCCTCGCACTTCTGCGAAGCCTTTGGAGGGCCCGACGCGCTCTGCGATCCCGACGCGAAGAAACCCGAGGACTTCCTGCCCCGGTTCGAGGAGTTCCCCGACGATCCGGTCGTGTTCGTGATCGGGCAGTACTACGGCGGTCTCTGCAACGGCGTCGACGGGTGTTCCGCCGACCTCGAGCAGCAGGCGCTCGCCGACGCCACATCGCAGGGGGTGGAGGTCGGTCCCGACGTCTTCGTCATCGAGGGGGAGGGCTTGTGGTCGCCGCCGCCTGAGGTCGTCGAGCGAGCCCGGTCGGCCGCCGCCGAGGAGGCCGCCAAGTTCGACGCGCACCCCGGGGCGCTGGAGAACCTTCCCCAGAACTTGCTCGTCGTCGCGCTGCTCGGCCTGCTGCTCGTCGTGCCGGGCTGGCTGGCGGCCGGGTGGCTCGGGATCCGGACCACGGTCGATCGCATCGCCCTCATCCCCGGGATGTCGATCGTGATCGTGCTGATCTCAGGCATCGCAGTGCTCGCGGTGTGGCGCGGGCCGCTGAGCCCGACCAAAGGGTGGACGGTCGTCGCCGTCGCGATCGGCGTCGGCGTGGCGCTCCGCCTTGCCGACGCGTGGCTGCGGCGCCCGCTCGAAGCTTTCGGCGCCTTCTTCAACTCGATGTTCTCCGCCTTCTCCAACCGCGACTTCTCGGTGCTCGTGGGAGTGCAGTTCCTGGCGCAGGCGGGTCAGGGCATCGTGCAGGGTGCGATCGCGAAGTCGCTCGCCTTCGGCGGGCAGGAAGGCTTCGACGTGCAGAACCTTCCGTCGGCGGACTACCTGCTCACCGTCGTGCTCGCGCTCTACGTGCCCTACACGTTGATCTCGCCGTTCATCGGGGTCTTCATCGACCGGTTCCCGCGTCGTCGCGTCATCTGGTGGGCCGACATCGTCACGGCCGCCGTCGTCGTCGTGGTCGCGGCCGGTGTGCTGGTGCCGCTCGGTTCCGATACCACCGAGGGCAAGGCGTTCGCGACCGGCGCCTTGATCGCGGGGTTGCTGGCCGTGCAGGCATGCGTGCGGGTCGCGCTCGCGGTGAAGTCCGCAGCGATGCCCGACGTGCTGTCGGGGAAGGATTTGCTGCAGGGCAACGGCTTGTCGCAGGCCGGCGGCGCGCTCGCGCAGATCGTCGGCATAGTGTTCGGCGGAGGCCTTGCCGGGTTCGTGCCCCCGTTCGTGCCGGTCGTCGTCGGCGCGGGGGTGCTGCTCGTGGGCGCCTTCGTGGCGAAGCAGCTTCATCATGCAGAGGCGCATGCGCACCGAACCACGTTCGCGCAGGAGGCCTCGCAGGTCATTCGCAACGTAGTGGCCGGTCTGAAGGAAGTCGCGAGCCGCGCGCCCGCTGCGCTCGGTCTCTCGTCCTTCCAGATGCTCCGCTACCAGTTCTGGGGGTTCGGGCTGTTCGTCTTCGGCCTCTACGCCAAGAACCTGGTGGCGGGTGGTGATTCCGACACGATCGCTCTCGTGTTGTCGGGCCTCGGAGGTCTGGTGGGCGGGGCGCTCGGCATGGTGGTGGCCCAGAAGTACAAGGACCGTGTGCCGCCGGTGCGCCTGCTGCTGATGTCGATGGTGCTGCTCGGCGTCGGCACGCTCGTCGGTGGCCTGTTCGTCTCGGTCGTCGGTTTCGCGGTCATGCTGTTCATCGGGTTCTTCTCGTTCTTCGTGGGCAAGATCTCGGCCGACACGATCATGCAGCAGTCGATGCCCGACGACTTCCGCGGCCGGGCCTTCGCCCTGTTCGACATCGCCTACAACCTCGGCTACATCGTGCCGGCGCTCATCCTGTTCCTGATCTGGACCGAGGGCAGCGAGGCCACGACACGGTCGATCCTGCTGGTCTCGGGAGCGGTCTTCCTCGGACTCACTGCGCTGGTCGCGGCGTGGGCGCGGCGGATCCGTGACGAGCTGGCACCTCAGGACGATCTGGTCGTGTCCCCGCGAGGTACGTGACGACGATCGCGACCAGCGAGCAGTTCCGCAGGAACAGGATCGTCTGGTCGGGCCCGGCGCCCAACCCGAGGTCGAGGGACCAGCCGGTGACGACCGCGCCGGTCAGCGCGATCGGGATCGAAGCCGCGATCGTGAATCGCCGTCCACCTGCTCCCGCGATGGCGGCCCACGGAAGCAGCCAGCTCGCGTACTGAGGCGACAGGAGCGGCGAAAGGACCAGCAGGGCGGCGACCGCGGCGAGCGCCGGTGGCCCCGCGGGTTCCGACGTTGAGACTCTCGCCCGCAGCCAGATGATGACGAAGATCGCGACCAGCGACGCCAACATCACCGGCCCCGCCCAGGCGGGAACGATGCCGGTTCGGTTCGCGCCGGCCTCGAAACGATGTTCGTCGGTCATCGCCCACACCACCACGCCCACGGAGGACTCCAGCTCCCACCCCGTCGCTCCCCGGAACGACGACACTTGCCCGACGCCGTCGAGTCCTCCGTACGCAACCCAGGCGATGACACCGGCGGACGCGGCAGCCGCGAAGACCCACAGTGCACGCAGGTTGCGCTCGATCGCCCAGATCGGAGTGAGGATCACGGGCCACACCCGCGTGAGGAAGGCCGCGGCCATGGCCAGCCCGCCCGCACCCTCGCGATGGCGGCGCGCCAGCATGAGCGCGGCCACGCTCAGTGCAACGGTGGCCAGGTCTGCGCGCCGGTAGATGAAGATCAGCAGCGGAAGTCCGAGCCAGAGATAGCGTCGAGCGGCGTCGGTGCCCCATCCGCGCCTGATCGCAGCGAAGGCGACGATGTCGCCCGAGAACGCGATCACTGCGAGCAGCCCACGCGAGGCGGCCGAGCTTCCCGAGCCGACCGCCTCGGCGATCGCGAGCTCTCCAGGTGCGTACTCGACATCGAAATCCCGGTACGGCCTGCCGGGCGTCTCGGCGATCACGCGATACCGCTCCGACGCGGCCGAATGGAAGCCGGGAACATCGACGACCACCGAGATGAGCACGACGATGCGCACACCTAGGAGCACCACCACCACCGCGCCTCCGCTCGCGCGCCCGAACACCTACGCAGGCGGAGCGATCTCGCGCGCGTACGATGGGAAATAGGCCGGGATCTGCCCGAGGCCGAAGGCAGCGAGGATCTGCTCCTTCGGCTCACGCTCGAGCAGGAACCGCATCGATGCCTCGACGAGCGCTTCGGGTGTGCGGAAGCTCACGCCGAATCGTTCCCAGTCCCCGCGTGACACCGTGACGTCGTGCTCGGTCGTCGAGCCGTCGTCGTCCGTCAGTCGCACATGGAATCGGGAGAGCAGGTTCTCGACGTCGGTGCGTCTGATCTTCACCTGCGTCGCCGTCGTGGCGCCAGGGGTTCCGGCTTGGGTTGCGTCGTCAGGCATCGTGGCACGACATCGTACCCTCGGTCGCCATGGGTGCGGTAGTCCGAGGATGCGATGGGTGAGGTGCAGACGACCGACGCGACCCTGCACCTCGTGACCGACGGGGTCGGTGACCCCACCACGGTCTTCGCCCACGGGCTCACGAACTCGTGCATGGAGCTCGCGGCGTTCACCCCCATGGCGCCCGGCACGAAGGTCCGCTTCTGCTTCCGCGGGCACGGGCATTCGAGCACCCCCGGCCCCGGCGCATACCGCTACGCCGACTTCGCTCGCGACCTCGAGGCCGTGGCCGACGCGACCGACGCGACCGGAGCCGTCGGCACCTCGCTCGGTGCCGGGGCGCTCGCGAACCTGCTCGCTCGGCGCCCCGACCGCTTCGAACGGCTCGTCTTCTTGCTGCCGGCCTCGCTCGAGGGTTCGATCGGATCGAGCACCCTGTTCGATCGGACGGCGGAGCTGCTCGAGACACTTCCACGTGACGAGGCGATCGAGGCGATCTTGTCCGAGTCCGGTCGAGCCCGGAACTACGAGGCCCAACCGGGGCTCCGTGAGTTCGATCTGCTGCTCTGGCAAGACATGAACCCGGTGGGTGTCGCACGTGCGATCCGTGAAGTGGTACGCGACGCGGCCGTCGCCGACCTCGGTCTGCTCGGCGAGGTCCATAGCCCCACGCTCGTGATCGCCAGGGAAGGCGACACGATCCACCCGGCCTCCGTTGCTCGCCGGCTCGCCGTTCAGATGCCGAACGCCGAGGTAATCGTGCTGAGCTCAGAAGACGACCTGCTCGCCTCGATCCCGATGCTTGTCGAGCGGGTCAGCCTGTTCCTGGCCGGGACAGTGTGAAAGACGTTCCCACGACCCGGCGAGCCACCGATCGACGCGGCGAGCTCGTCGGCTCGGCGATGTCGGTGGCCATGGCTGTGCTGTTCGCGGGCGTGGTCATCCTCGGTTCGAAGGTGCAGGCGGGTGGACCCCCCTTCATCACGCTCGCGATCAGGTTCGGAGGACAGTCGGTGCTCCTGCTCGTCCTGGCGGTTGCGCTTCGCCGGCCGGGCCTGCCCGCACCGGGGGAACGCATCGCCCTTGCGCTCGCGGGCACCCTCGGTTACGGAACAGAGGCTGCTCTCTACTTCTCGGCGTTGAACCACGGCTCGGCCGCGGTGATCACGCTGCTGTTCTACACCTACCCCGTGTGGGTCATGCTCGTGACGATCGCGCTCGACCGACGTGCTCCGTCGGCCCCGTTGTTCGCGGCGCTTGCTCTCGCGATCGGGGGCAGCGCGGTGGTCGTGCTCGGCGGCGGTGGCGAGACCGAAGTGGAACCACTCGGTATCGGGCTCGCGCTCGCGACGGCGCTCGCCTACACCGCCTATCTGGTCGGCACCGATCGGCATGTCCGGCGGACGGACCCGGTCACGGCGGCGGGCTGGCTCGGCGCAGGCGCCGCAACCTCGAACGTCGTGTTCGCGGTCGTGGCCGGCTCCTTCATCGTGCCTTCAGGAGCGACCGCCGGTCGCCTCGTGGCCATCGTGCTGATCTCGGCGGGCGCCTTCGCCACGATGCTCGCCGGACTGCAGCGTGTCGGGGCGGTCCGAAACGCGATCATCGGGGTATTGGAACCGCTCACGGTCGCGCTGCTCGCGGCCGTCTTCCTGGACGAGCCGATCACGCCGGCGGTGGCGGCCGGCGGTGCGCTGATCTTGGTGGGCGCCGTGATCGCGTCAACGGTCCGCACCACTCGAACGGCCGAACCGAACGTCTGAGAAGCCCCGTGTCGGCCACCATGACGCCCGGCCCGGGCTGCGATACGGTCGAACGATGACCGAAGATCTGTGCTCGCGCGACTCGTATCTGCGCTCGTGTGACGCGGCCGTCGTCGAGGTTCGGGACGACGGCATCGTGCTCGACCGTACCGTGTTCTATGCGCGTGGAGGCGGGCAGCCCGGCGATTCCGGCGCGCTGCGATGGGCCGATGGCGAGTGCCTCGTGACCGACACAACGAAGTCCCGCGACGACGGTGAGGTCGTGCACGAAGTCGACGCGTCCATGCCGCGCCCGGCGGTGGGTACCAGCGTGACGGCCGTGCTCGACTGGGAGCGTCGGTACCAGCACATGCGCACACACACAGCGCTGCACGCGTTGTCGGGCGTGGTGTTCGCTGATTTCGGTGCCAAGGTCACCGGAGGCAACATGGACTCGGGGGGCATCGCCCGCATGGACTTCGAGCTCGACGGCATCAGCCAGGAATTCGGGCGCGAGGTCGAAGAACGCCTCAATGCTCGCCTCGCCGAGGACGTACCGGTGCATGTGCTCTTCTTGCCGCGGAAGGAAGCGCTCGCCGACCCCGATCTGATCCGCACGAAGGTGTCGCTGATCCCCGGATCGGTCGACCCGATCCGCGTGATCGACATCGCGGGCATCGACAAGCAGGCCGACGGTGGCACGCATGTTGCGTCGAGCGGCGAGGTCGGCCGCGTTCATGTGGTCAAGACGGAGTCGAAGGGCAAGGCGAACAAGCGCATCCGCATCCAGCTCGACGAACGCGAGAGCCGCGCGCCCGATGCGGTTCCCGGGTGAGTCACGAGTGAGCCTCGATGTTTCCGAGCCACGTGCACGAAGGATGCCAAGAGCCCGTTCACATCGAGTCGCTCGTGGGGGAGGATGTGCTCGACAGAGGTGACCTGACTCTGCCGTTGACCGGCCCACCGTGACCCGAGAAGAGAGGCGCCTCGGAGTATCGAGGCAGTTGATGAGCAGCAGACGCCGCGTTCGCCTGGGTCTCGTCGCATGCTTGGCCGGTTCAGTGCTGGCGCCGCTCGCAGCCGCCTTGCCGGCGAGCGCAGCCACCTCCCCCGCGGTCCTCGTTCGGACGGTTCGGCTTTCTTTGCTCACGCCGCCGAGCCCCGATCCCTCCGGGATCGCGTGGGACCCGATCGCGCAGAGGTTGATCGTCGCCGATTCAGAGGTCGAAGAGATGGCGATCTACAGTGGCGTCAATGTGTACGAGCTCGACCTGCAGGGCACTCTCACCGGCTCTGGTGACATCACGCCTCCATCACCCGGCTTCACCGAGGAACCGACAGGGCTGACGCTCGATCCTGCGAGCGGGCGCCTGTTCGTGTCGGACGATCGACTCGATTCGGTCTTCACCTTGGCTCCGGGCGCGGACGGTGACTTCGGGACCAGCGATGATGTCGTTGTGTCGCGCGTGAGGACCAGCGACTTCGGAAGCGGCGATCCTGAGGATGTCGCCTTCGACACGACATCGGGCGACCTCTTCACCGTCGACGGGGCAGGACGCGAGGTCTATCGGATCTCGCCCGGGAGCAATGGCACCTTCGACGGGGTTCCGCCGGCCGGGGACGACACCACGTCGCACTTCGACACGCAACGGTTCGGTGCGCTCGCGTCCGAGGGACTCGGGTATGACGCAGCACACAACGTCCTGCTCGTGGTCGACCCGATGCAGAGATCGATCTACGTGACGTCCACTAGTGGATCGCTCGTTGAGACGGTCGATATCTCAGCTGCGAACCCCCGGCACGCGGAGGATGTCGTTCTCGCGCCTGCAGCCGCGAACCCAGGGCAGACGCACATGTATGTGGTCGACCGGGGTGTGGACAATCAGGCCGACCCGAACGAGAACGACGGCAAGATGTACGAGATGAACGCCTCTCTCCCGAGCGGGAATCAGCCGCCGGCCGTCAACGCAGGTGCGGACCGGGCAGTCGTGATGCCGGCGACGGTGAGCCTCGATGGATCCGTATCCGACGACGGACTGCCGGCTGGCGCGACCGTGACGTCGACGTGGAGCCAGCTACCCGGAGCGCCGGGCTCGGCGTCGTTCACGAACCCGACCTCCGCAACGACGGACGTGTCGTTCTCGGCGCCAGGTACCTATGTGCTGCGGCTGACGGCCGACGACACCGAGCTCCAGGCCAGCGATGACGTGACCGTGAGGGTGGATCCCGAGGGTGCCACGACGCTGGACGTCTCGATCGCCGCGAGCTCCAACGACGCGGAGGAGAAGCTCGCCGGCACGGTCAACCGGTCCAGCGCAGCGCTGGAGCTGGCGTTCAACAAGACGAGCCAGACGGTCGGGCTCCGCTTCCTGAGCGTCTCGATCCCTCGAGGCGCGACGATCGTCGATGCCCACGTGCAATTCCAGGCGAGCAAGACGAGCTCGAGCGTCGTGGGCCTCACCATCGAGGGGCAGGCGGCTGATGATCCGCGCGCATTCACGTCGGCGGCGTTCGACATTTCGACTCGAAGCCGGACAACTGCGGACATCTCGTGGATCCCCGAACCGTGGACCACTCTCAACGAACGAGGACCGAAACAGCGGACGCCCAACCTGGCCGCCGTCGTCCAGGAGATCGTCAACCGCCCGATGTGGAGCGGAGGCGCCCTGGTGCTCATCATCTCCGGGAGCGGGAGTGGCAAGCGGGTGGCCGCGGCCTTCGATGGCGCAGGCACGCAACCGCTCTTGCACGTCCTGTACACAACGATCTGATCCAACCGATCACATCTCCTCTGCCCGACACACGGAGTACCCTCGTCGCGATGACCCCTGACCGACTGTCGAGCCTCGACGCGAGCTTCCTGTACCTCGAGACCCCGGCCGTGCACATGCACGTCGCGGGCGTCTCGGTCCTCGATCCCCGCGCAGATGGTCCGCTCACCTACGACGATGTGCAACGGGTGGTCGAGGCGAGGCTGCACATGGCGCCTCGCCTGCGGCAGCGCGTGTTGCAGGTGCCGTTCGGGCTGGCGCGCCCGCTCTGGGTCGACGATGATCGATTCGACCTCGACTTCCATCTGCGACGGGCGGCGATCCCGTCGCCGGGTGGACGGTTCCAGCTCGAGCGAGCCGTCGGACGCGTATTGTCCCGACCGCTCGACCCGTCGAAGCCCCTGTGGGAGCTCTACGTGTTCGAGGGTCTCGCCGAGCGGCGAACCGCGGTGCTGCTGAAGATGCACCATGCCCTCTCCGACGGGATCTCGGGCATGGCGATCGCCTCGGCGTTGTTCGACCTCGCGCCCGACGCAGTGATCGGATCACCGCCGGCCACACCCTGGAAGGCCTCTCCCTCGCCGACCCGCGAGGACCTGCTGCGTGACGCCGCGCAGGACCTCGTGCTCCATCCGGTCGAGGCGGTCGGTCATGCGATCGGGGCGCCCGCGCGCACCTTGCACGCGCTCGCCGAGACCTTCGCGGGGGTTCGCGATGTGGTGGATATGGGCGCGCCGCCCGCTGGACCGTTCGATACCCAGGTCGGTCCCGCTCGCCGGTTCGCGATGGCCGAGACCTCGTTCGATCGCATCCGCGAGATCAAGAGGGTTCTCGGCGGAACGGTGAACGACGTCGTCCTCACAGCGGTCGCGGGTGGCCTGCACGACCTGCTCGAGCATCGAGCCGAACACACCGAACGACGTACCCTCAGGGTGATGGTGCCGGTGTCGGTGAGATCGAAAGCCGAGCAAGGCGAGGTGGGGAATCGGGTGGCCCCCGCATTCGTCGACGTGCCGGTCGGCCCACTGCGAGCTCGCACCCGTCTGCAGCGGGTGCGACGAGCGACCGCTCAGCTCAAGGAGTCCTCGATGGCTGTCGGCGCCGATACGATCATCGGCCTCGGTGCCTACGCACCCCCGGCACTCCACTCGATGGCCGCTCGCCTCGCCAGCAAGGGCCGCTGGTTCAACCTGGTGGTCTCGAACGTGCCGGCTCCCCAGGTGCCCCTGTATCTCGCGGGCGCGCCACTCGTCGCGAACTACCCGTCGATGCCGCTCGGCGAGCGCAGCGGACTCTCGATCGCGTGCACGAGCCTGGGGGGCACGATGGCGTTCGGTCTCACAGCCGACTGGGACTCGGTCCCCGATGTCGAGGTGCTGGCTCGCGGCATCGAGACTGCGGTCGACGAGCTCGAGAAGGTGGCGGCTGCAACCCCTTCGAATCCTCGCCGCTGAGCGACCGCCACCTCCGTTAGTCGATCACCTCAGCGTGCCAGTCAGCCACCTCGGCGAGCCACCGTCCCGGTGCCTCCATCTGCGGCACGTGCCCCAGGTCGGGGAAGATCCTTCCGCGCCATGCGGGATGATCGCGTAGCGCGGCCTCGGCGTAGGCCGCCGGCACCAGTCGGTCCCGGCGCCCGTGCAGCACGAACACAGGGCACCGTACCCCCCCCATCGCTCGCTGGGCGACATCGGGTCGCTTGCCCAGCCGACGAAGTGAGCGCCACGCGTCGAGGAATGCCGCCGGCGCATCGGGGTCGAGCGAGCGTTCCCGCACCTGATCGACCGTGAGGCGCACGACCTCGTCGGAGATGCTCGATGGATCGGCGACCAGGAACCGCAACCCGAGTCGAACGGCTCGCTCGGCGTCGAGTCGTCGGATGCGAGTTTCGAGCATCACCGGTCCGAGACCGGGGGCGTCGTAGGCGGCGAACCCGGCGATGGCGACGGGATGCGGCCACGCTCCGCGCACCCAGGGGAACGGTGAACCGGTGAGCACGAGCCCGCCGACATGATCGGGTTCGACCGCAGCCTGCATGATGCCGATCACGCAGCCCATCGAGTTGCCCACGAGCACGACGCGTCCCCTCGCACGCTCGGCGATGAAGCGCGAGAGCACCCGGCGCCCGTCCATCACTCCAGATCCCCGGCCGTTGCGAGCCGTGTGGCCGAACCCTGGAAGGTCGAGTGCCAGGACCCCGCCAAGGCCCGAGAGGCCGGGAGCCACCTGCACCCAGTTCAGGTGCGAGCCACCCAGCCCGTGCACCAGCACGAACGTCGTATCGGATGGTCCAGGCCACTCGCGGTAGGCGACTGGCCCGTCGACCTCGGCGGTGAGCAGGTCCGGCAGGTCGATAGTCACGCGGGAAGGCTACTCGGGCAGCAGCCATCGCTGAGGGCCTGTTCGGCAGGGCCCGCCGATCCGGAATGTTGGCGACCGGCAGCTTGTTGAGGATCGTGAGGTCAAACGGGGGTTTAGCGCCGTGTCGGCGGGGGAATCGGGGAGGGAATCATGCAGGTTCGCGCTCCGGGGCCGCTGCCTTCACGAGACCGTCACATCTGACCGGCTTTACAAAGGCGGTGAGGACGCCTTACCATATGCAGAAGCGGCTGCCAAGACGTTTCTTCCCGTGCGTCTTGACTCCCTGCAGCCCGATCGCCCGCCAGACCACGGAACCCGAGTTCCCGAGGACCGACAACGTCGCACTGCGCGGCCGAGCAGCCTCGAGGAGGAGTGTGATACGAAGTGCCGGAGCCAGCGCGTCCCCTAGGGACCGATGACGCCGACGACCTGCGTCTCTACCTGGAGGCAGCGGCTCGCGAGCCGCTGCTCACCAAGGAGGAGGAGGTCGAGCTCGCCATGACCATCGAGGCGGGCAAAGAGGCAGAGGAACGCCTGCGCGCCGGGCGTCTTCGGTCCGAGAAGTCCATCGCCAAGGCCCGCCGTGACGTACGCACGGCCGAGGCCGCGCGTCAGCGTTTCATCATGGCGAACCTACGACTGGTGGTGTCCGTCGCCCGCAAGTACCAGGGCCAGGGCCTGCCACTCCTCGACCTGATCCAGGAAGGGAACATCGGCCTGATGCGCGCCGTCGAGCTCTTCGACTGGCGCCGTGGGTTCAAGTTCTCGACCTACGCCACCTGGTGGATCCGTCAGGGCATCACGCGCGCGATCGCAGATCGCTCGCGCTCGATCCGCCTGCCCGTGCACATCCACGACCGGCTCCGCAAGCTGAACCGCACGCGATTCCAGTTCGCGCAGTCGATGGGTCGCGAGCCCAGCCGTGAAGAGCTCGCCAAGGCGCTCGACACTACGGTCGAGGAGATCGACGATCTCACCGAGATGGGGCGCCGCGAGCCGTTGTCGCTGCAATCGCCCGTTGGCGAGGACACCGAGCTCGGCGATCTGATCGAGGAGGTCGATTCCGACGCCGCGTTCAACGAGGTCGAAGACGCTCTGTTGCGTGAGGAGATCGGCGGGGCCGTAGACCGCGTGCTCGACGACCGCGAGCGTCACGTCGTGGCGCTTCGCTACGGGCTCGAGAACGGACAGCCGCTCAGTCTGCGCGAGACAGGCAAGGTGCTCGGTCTCTCCGGTGAGCGGGTGCGACTGATCGAAAGGGAAGCGCTGCGCAAGCTGCGTGACTCGAACCTCATCAACACGGTGGCGCTCGGCTAGCTCGAACGCCGACAACGTGTGCCATCGGGGCCGGTCCCATAGGACCGGCCCTCTTGGTTCCGTCACGAGGCTTCAGTCTTTCGCTTGGGCGCCGATGTCCCCCGAGTGGAGGACACAAGCCTGAACGCTCGCGATGCGGCTGCCCTTGAGGCTCGGCTTGCGGACGCCGAGCGGAAGCTGTTCGAGAGCGAGGCCAAGTACAAGAACCTGCTCGAGCAGCTTCCGGCGGCGATCTACATCGCTTCACCCCACCATGACGGGCCGACCTACTACGTGAGCCCTCGCATCCGCGAGCTGCTCGGCATCTCGCCGGCCGAGTACATCGCCCGCGCCGGCGACTGGGATTCGATGATCCATGCCGACGACCGAGACCGCGTCGAAGCCGACTATCTCTCGTTCATCGAGACGGGCCAGCCCGAGAGCGGCGACTATCGGTATCTGCACGCCGACGGACGGGTCGTCTGGATCCACGACCGCTCACAGGTGGTTCGCGACGATGACGGGCACGCGATGTTCGTACAGGGCGTGATGCTCGACATCACGGCACAGAAAGAGGCAGACCTGGCGATGCAGCACATGGCTTATCACGACACGTTGACCGGCCTCCCGAATCGCGCCATGTTCGAGGACCACCTCAACCTCGCAGTGGCCCGTGCCCGGCGGCACGATCGGTCGGTGGCCGTGCTGTTCATGGATCTCGACGATTTCAAGGACGTGAACGATTCGATGGGTCACGCTGCCGGCGACGAGCTGCTGCGTGTCGTGTCCGAGCGGCTCCGGGTCGCAACCCGCGATACCGACCTCGTCGCTCGGCTCGGAGGGGATGAGTTCCTCGTGCTGCTTGCCGACCTCCCCGATGACCGGGGGAGCTCCGCCCAGGGCGTGGTCCAGGCTGTCGCTTCCCGCGTGGAAAGCGCGGTCGGGCAGCCGATCGCGCTGAGAGGGCGCACGGTGGTGACCACGATCAGCGTGGGATCGAGCGTGTTCCCGTTCGAGGCTCGTGACGCCGAAAGCCTGATGTCTCGAGCCGATGCAGCGATGTACGAGCACAAGCGTCGCGGCGCCGCAGCTCGCATCACGGCCTGACGCGGGGCGCGCTCAGGCACGGCCCGGGGTGCGATCGAGCGCGAGCCGCAGGATGCCCATCTGGGTCATCGAGTCGAACAGCTCGCCCGAGCGAACCTGTGCGAGAGCCTCGTCGAACGCCACCCATCGCAAGGCGAGATCCTCGGTTTCGTCTGGGTGGGCCTGCCCCTCCAGGAGACCGGTGGCCAAGTAGAGCGCGCCGGTCTCGTCGGTCGTCGAGTTGGAGAGCGAGAACCGCAGCAGCTCGCGCCAGCTCTCCGCGCGGTACCCGGTCTCCTCGGCGAGCTCACGCTGGGCGCCTTCGAGCAGGTCGTCACCGATGGGAACGCCGCCCTCGGGGATCTCCCAGGAGTAGCGGCCGAGCGTGTACCGGTACTGACCGACGAGCAGCAGACGGTCGCCGTCGAGCGCGACCACTCCGACTGCGTGCGTTCGAGGGTGCATCACCCCGTAGACGCCCGGCTTCCCATCGGGTCGCACGACCTCGTCGTGGAACACCTGGATCCACGCGTTCTCGTACGCAAGTGTGCGCGAGACGCGCGACCACGGGCTCGGGGCGTCGTCGGGTCCGATCATCGAGCAACTCCGGCGATGGTCCGCGCCCGAGACACGACCGCCTCGAGTCCCTCCCGGAAGCGGTCCCGGAACTCCGCCGGTGACTCCTGCGGGTGGGGCACGATCGCCCCCCCGTACACGACGGCCATCGTGTGCCGACGCCCGAGCGACGTTCGGTCTAGCCCCGCGCGCGGCCACACCTCGTGCGTGCCCCAGATCCCCACCGGCACGACCGGCGCGCCCGATGGGATCGCGATACGCGTGAGGCCAGAGCGGATGCGCTGCAACCCTGCGAAAGGGTCATCACTGACCCGACCCTCGGGGAAGATGCCGATGCACGAGCCGCTGCGGGCGGCCGCGATCGCTTCGTCGAGCGCGCCGGTATCGCCCGCGCCGCGGCGGATCGGCACCTGTCGCGCCTGGCGGAGGATCCAGCCGAGCAGGCCGTGGAAGACCTCTGCGGCGATCAGGTTGCGTGTCGCCCGCCAGCGGCCGGTGCCCGTGATCGCCGAGACCGCCGGTCCGTCGAGCACGCTCACGTGGTTCGGCGCCACGATCACCGCCCCGTCCCGGGGTACGTGTTCGATGCCCTCGATCCGCACCCGGAACACGGTCGACATGATCGCTCGCACGAGCGGTGCGCCGACGATCCAGATCCAGTTCATGTCGGAGTGCCAGTGCCGGCGCTGACGACCCCGGTATCCACCCCTGGGAACACGACCACCGAGCGGATGACCTCGCCGGCGAGCATCGCGCGGATGGCCTCGGTGAGATCGTCGTCGGTGAGCGCGATCTCGCGGGTCACCATGCGATCGAGGTCGAGCGAGCCGTCGATCGCCCACGCGGCCATCTGAGGGAAGTCCTCGCTGGGGATCGGGTCGCCTCCGTCGGTGATGAGCAGGCTGGCCTTGTGCGGATAGGCGGCACGATCCGAGCCGTTCCACGCGAGCGTGACCTCGCTCGGCAGGGGGGGCACCCCGATCGCGACCGCGGTGCCGGCGAACCTGAGCATCTCGACCGCTTGGCGGACGCACTCGGGCCGTCCGACCGCCTCGAACGCGATGTCGACTCCGTCACCTCCCGTCAGCGCGCGGACGGCATCGACCGCATCGCACGCACTCGCGTCGACGGTGTCGGTCGCCCCGAGATCGACAGCCCACTCCAACTTGGCCGGCGCGACGTCGACCGCGATCAACCTCTCTGCGCCGGCCACCCGGGCTCCCTGGAGCGCCGCCAGGCCGATCCCGCCGAGTCCGATGACCGCCACCGTCGCCCCTGGCCAGACCTTCGCGGTCTGCACCGCGGCGCCGATCCCCGTGGACGCGCCGCACCCCAGCAAACACGCACGCGACAGGGCGAGTCCGTCGGGCATCGCCACGACCTGCGGTTCGGTCACGACCGTGTGCGTCGCAAGGGTGCCGCACTGCAGGACACCGGTCAGCACCTCGCCGTTCCCGGCCCGCCGCACCCGAGGCGGTTGGTGCAGCTCGTGCCCGCAGCGGCGGGGCGCGCCGCGGAGGCAGAGCCGGCAGCGCCCGCACGGCACCGCCCATGTGAGCACGACTCGATCGCCGGGAGTCACCGAACCCACACCTTCGCCGATCGCGTCGACGACGCCTGCCCCCTCATGACCGAGCAGCATCGGCCACGGCGCGCCCCAGTTACCGTGCTCGATCGCCCACACGTCGCTGTGACAGACGCCGCTCGCCGCCATGCGCACGAGCACCTCGCCGGGGCCGGGGTCGTCGACCACGATCGGCTCCACGGTGATCGCGGCGCCCGCATGCTCGACCACCGCCCCGAGACCGTTCGTGGGCAACCGCTCCTCCTGCTCGCCGAGAGGCGCCCATGCTAGCGTCACGTGCGTGCATGCCCAGTCGCTCCGTGAGCTCGCCGCTTCCCGCTACGACGCGTTCGTCGACGAGCTCGAGCAGATGGTCAACGTGGATTGTGGCTCGTACACGACGGCCGGGGTGAACGCGATCGCGGACATCTGTGAGGCGCGCATGCGCGAGCGTGGGTTCACGGTCGACCGCCGTCCGCACCAGCCGGCGAACGGTGAGGTGCGGCTCGGCGATCTCGTGATCGGCACCCTCGAGGGCGTCGGCGGCGCCAACGTGCTGCTCGTCGGGCACATGGACACGGTGTTCGACGAGGGCACAGTGGCCGAGCGACCCTTCCGCATCGAGGGGGACATCGCGCGTGGGCCGGGCGTGTCTGACATGAAGGGCGGGCTTCTCACGGGGTTCCATGCGGTCGAGGTGCTGCAGGAAGCGGGGTTCGAGCGGTTCGGTCGCATCACCTACGTCTGCAACCCCGACGAGGAGATCGGCTCACCGATGTCGGGACCGGTGATCCACGAGCTGGCGCCGGCGCATGATGCCGCGTTCGTGCTCGAGGGGGCACGCGCGAACGGAGACATCGTGAGCTCGCGCAAAGGCATCACCGACTACACGATCGAGTTCATCGGACGTGCCGCGCACGCGGGGGTCGAACCCGAGAAGGGCGCGAACGCCGTGCTCGCGGCGGCGAACGCCACGGTCGCGCTGCAGGCGCTCAACGGCCGCTGGCCGGGAGTCACGGTGAACGTCGGCGTCGCGCGCGGCGGTACCCGCACGAACGTCGTCGCCGAGCGGTGCATGCTGCAGGTCGACCTGCGCTCGCCCGAGCTCGTCACGCTCGAGCAGGCCGAAGTCCGAGATCGAGCGTCTCTGTGTGGATCACGGTGTCGACGGCGTCGTGACTCGCGTTGAGGGCAACGGCTGGCACCGCCCCATGGAGAAGAAGCAGGGCGGCGCCCGTCTCGCCGCGCTGGCGATCGAGCTCGCCGGGGAGCTCGGGTTCGAGCTCCGGGACGCCGCGACGGGCGGCGCGAGCGATGCGAACACGACGAGCGCCGCCGGCACCCCGACGATCGACGGCCTCGGACCGATCGGGGGCGACGACCATGCGCCTGCCGAGTGGCTCGACCTCACGAGCGTCGTGCCGCGGGTCGCGCTGCTCGCGGGGCTGATCTCGAGGGCCTGAGCACCGATGTGCGCCAGCCGATGAACGGGACCGGCGAGTGACGAGCAGGGCCGGCCGTTCGTCGAGGACTACCGTGAGCTCGTCGAGGGCATCCCCGCCATCCTCTACGTCGATCGTCCCGACGAGTTCTCCACGAACTTCTACACGAGCCCGCAGGCCGAAGCGCTGCTCGGGTACACCAGCGAGGAGTGGGGCACCGACCAGGATCTCTGGCTGCGCATCATCCATCCCGACGATGTCGACGCCGTTCGCGCCGAGAACGACCGGTCCAACGTCGACGGCGAACCCTTCCACGCGGAGTACCGGGTGATCGCGACCGACGGACGCATCGTGTGGATCCGCGACGACGCCCTGCTCGTGCGCGACGAGCATGGCGAGCCGAAGTACTGGCGCGGCATCATGCTCGACGTCTCCGCCGAGAAGGAAGCCGAGGAGAAGCTTCGCTGGAGCCTCGACGTGCTCAGGCGCACCATCCAGCAACGGCGGGAGCTCGCGCAGACGGTCGAGACCGCGCAGGAGGAAGAACGCCGTCAGATCGCGGCCGACATCCACGACGACCCCATCCAGGTGATGAGCGCCGTCGATCTGCGGCTCGCCCTGCTGGCGGAGAAGCCTGAGACGATCACGACGGCGTCGATCGGCGAGCTCCGCTCGGCCGTGCGCGACTCGATCGAGCGGCTCCGCTCGCTGGTGTTCGAGTTGCGGCCCGCCGCACTCGATAGCGACGGGCTCGTCGTCGCGATCGACCAGTACCTTTCGTACGCGGCGAAGGAAACCGGCTGGAGCTATGAGGTGATCGACGAGCTTTCCCACGAGCCGGAGCCCGAGCTCCGGGCATCGT
Source organism: uncultured Actinomycetes bacterium (assembly GCA_963831325.1). Classification (GTDB taxonomy): domain Bacteria; phylum Actinomycetota; class UBA4738; order UBA4738; family HRBIN12; genus JAOUEA01. The sequence goes on along the minus strand of CAWHQA010000038.1, from coordinate 266,327 downwards.
TGTACCGCATCGTGCAGGAAGCCGCTACGAATGCGCGCAAGCACGCCGATGCGCATCATCGTCTCGGTGCGGGTGTCGACCGCCGGAGACGGTGTGACGGTGGTCATCTCCGACGACGGCACCGGGTTCGACACGGGACGCGTGCAGACGCCGGTGCCGGGCCACCTCGGCCTCGCCACCATGATCGAGCGGGCTGAGCTCGTCGGCGGCTGGTGCCGGCTGACGAGCGCGGCCGGCACCGGCACGACGGTCGAGTGCTGGCTACCGCGCGACGGCACCGACGACTGAAGGCTCAGTCAACCGGAGATCGCGGCGCCACGCTCCTTCCGAGATGCATCCAGGTCAGCAGACAGCGATAGGTCATGCGGAAATCGTCGTTGGTGAACGAGACAGACCGCGGCGCGGTGCGATTGGTGCCCGGCGCGAGCGCACACAGATCGGTGACCGCCGTGTTCGCCAGGTCGAGCTCCAACGTGTAGGGGCCGTCTGGCTTCCACACTTCGAGTCGGTCGGTGTTCTTCACGACATCGCGCACCATGCCCCTGATGGCTTGCTGCGCCTTCGTGGGTGACATCGATCGGCCCACTCGATCACCGAACCCTTCCTTCACGGCGACCGTCTTGATCCACGGGAGTCGCGCTTTCGCCTGATCGCAGCACGCTCGGTCGCCCGCCACGAATCCCACCGGCACGTCGAACGTGCCGGCGAGCGCCGCATTCAGATGGGTCTCGTTCCACGACTCGCCGTTGACTCGCAGGTCGGTGATGAACCCGGTGTAGGTGTGAGCGAGGATCGATCCGGGGGTGCCGGCGCCCGCGTGGTAGCCGACGAAGATCGCGCAGTCCATACCGTCCTCGATGCCGGTCATCATGCTGTACGGAACCTTGGGCGAGCCCTGCACCAGATCTGCGCGTTGGTCGAGCTCGAGCGGCAACAGGTTGCCCATGTCGCCGTGGGAATCGCTCACGATCACCTTGCGAGCTGCGGCGTCGAATGCCCCCGCGATGGCAGCGTTGGCCTCGTAGGTCATGATCTCGCGAGCCCACTGGTAGTCGTCGGTGCCGCGGACGGTCTGGCGCAGGGTCGTGATGCCCGCGATGCCTTCCATGTCGACGGAGATGAAGATGCTCAGGCTCACAGCATGCCTTTCCGCTGCTAGTCGGGCTCGAGCGCGGGGGCGAGCACCGGCGCGGTCTCGTTGGCGACAACGAGCAGCTCGGCGTCGAATACCGCGCGGAAGCGGAGGGCGACGGCGCGTGGGCGCCAGCCACTCGGCACGGGCGCCACGAGCTCGAAGCCTCCTCGCATCCAGTTGCAGGAGATCGGCGCCGGTGCGCCGGGAGGTATGCGCCGGTTCAGCTCGTCGGCGAGGGTGAGGGCCGTTGCGGCGCGCAGCACGGCTGGACGATCCTCGTCGGGCACGAGTCGCGCGTAGGGGCCGAGTCGCGAGTCGTCGTCGGCTTGTCGCAGGATCGCGGTCAGCGTGCCGAGATCGGCGTGAGAGAACCCGGCGAGGTCGGCCGCGATCACGATGTTCGCCGCATGCTGGAACCGGTCGTAGTAGTCGATCGCTCGTCCGATGTCGAGAAGGGTTGCGGCGTGGGAGAGCATCTCTCGGAGTCGTGGCGGCGCTGACTCATCCAGGGCCTCGAGCAGATCGGCGGCGAGGCCGGTCCTTCGCTCGGCCGCGGCGGCATCCCATGTACGGAACCGAGCGGCGAGCGTCGCGACCGAGATCGAGCGGACCCACTCGGGTGAGGGCGCGCTCGCCCCCGCGGTCGCAAGGGCGAGGCCTTCACGCAGCCCGCGGCTCGAGACCACGATCTCCGAGGCGCCGAGATGCTTGGCGATGCCCTGGATCACGAGGGCCCCACCCACGATGGTGTCGGCGCGGTCGGGGTTGAGCCCCGTCACGTGTGCGCGACGCTTCATCGTTCGCCCCGCGAGCTCGTCGATCACCACCCCAAGCCGCTTGTCCGCGATGCGGTAGCCGTGCAGCAGCGGCAGCGGGTAGTCCGTGCGCCGCAGGTCGATCTTCGCAAGGTTGCGAACCGTGCCGCCGATGCCGACGAGCTCCTCGCCCTTGCCGAGCTCGGTGATGCCGGCCTCAGCGAGCGTGGTCTTCACCGACTTGCGCAAGGCCCGTACCTCATCGTCCCCGGGCGGATCGGAGGCGAGGAAGCTGTCGCTCACCCGTAGCGAGCCGAGCGGTACCGACCATGACCGGATGAGGCGCCTGTCGCGGAACGACGACACCTCGGCGCTGCCACCTCCGACGTCGAACGTGAACCCGCTCGTGACGGGCAGGTCGTGCACGGCGCCGTAGAACCCCAGGCTCGCTTCGTGGTTCCCGTCGATTGTCTGCAGCGGCACGCCGAGGTGGTGGGCGCGCTCGATCAGCTCGTTCCCGTTTGCCGCATCGCGAACGGCCGAGGTCGCCACCGCGATCATCTGCGACGCCCCCGCTCCTTTGGCGACGGTCACGAAATCGCGCAGGGCTTCGAGCGTGCGCTCGATCGCGTCGGGGCTCAGCCGGTCGGACTCGCGCAGGTCTCGCGCGAGGCGCAGGGGCGCTCGCGCGTCCTCGATCACGTCGAGGTGCTCACCCTGGCGCAACCGGAACACGATCATGCGCCCTGAGTTCGAGCCGATGTCGACGACCGCGAAGGGCCGATCGTCGGGCGCGGGGTCGAAGACCGCGTTCACGCCTCGGATGCTCCCACATCGCGCTATCGCATCGATGAACGCGTGCTCTTTCTGAACGCGGCGTATTCTCCCCGAGACCGTGCGACCCCTCCGGCCCGAATCCACGTACCTCGCCTATTCCACCGGGGAGGGATTCTTCTTCCACCTCATGTCGGTGCTGTTCAGCATCTTCCTGATCGTGGAGCTCGACCTCGGACCGCTCCAGCTGTTGCTCATGGGCACGGTGCTCGAGGGCACCTACCTGCTTTTCGAGGTGCCGACCGGAGTCGTGGCCGACACAGTGAGCCGTCGCCTGTCGGTGGTCATCGGCCTCGTCGGTTCGGGCGCCGCGTTCCTGCTGCTCGGCCTTTCGGGCTCGTTCGCCGTCGCGATGATCTCCCAGGCGATGTGGGGGGTGTTCGCAACGTTCCAGAGCGGCGCCGATGTCGCCTGGCTCACCGACGAGATCGGCGAGGAAACCGCCCAGCCGATGTACCTGCGGAGCGAGCAGTGGTGGCAGGCTGGCTCCCTCGCCGGCATCGCGGTCGGCGTGGCGATCGCGTCGTTCACGAGCCTGCGCGCGCCGATCCTCGTGGCCGGTTCCGGCTTCGTCGTGCTCGGCGTGTTCATGGCGTTCGCGATGCGCGAGGAGAACTTCCGGCCCGAACGGCGCGACGGTGATCGCCTGCATACATCGCTCGCGACCACCGTTCGCGAGGGGGTCGCAGAGGTGCGCGCCCATCACGTGCTGCTGCTGATCCTCGGCACCGCGGCGCTGCACGGCATGTCGACCGAGGGTTCGATCGGCTGAGCGACCTGCACCTGCTCGAGGACATCGGTCTGCCTTCAGTTGGTCGGCCTGGCGCTGCCGGTGTGGTTCGGGGTGCTCGACGGCGGGGCGCTGGTCCTCGGCATCGCCGCCCTCGCGATCGTGAAGCGACGGGTGCACCTGCAAGGACACGCGGCAATCGCCAGGGTCCTCGCCACGCTCGACATCGTGCTCGTCGTGTCGGCCGTCGCGTTCGCGCTCGTGGCGAGCTTCTGGTGGGCGCTCGTTGCCTTCTGGTTCGTGGGCACCCTGCGGAGCGTCCGCGAGCCCGTGTTCACAGCTTGGATCAATCAAGGGCTCGACCCGAAGACCGGGCCACGATCAACTCGGTCGGTGGCCAGGCCGACGCGATCGGGCAGGCGGCGGGCGGGCCGGGCATCGGGCTCATCGCCCGTTCGCTCTCGGTTCCGACCGCCCTCGTCGTGTCCGGGCTGCTGCGCCTGCCGGCGCTGTTCCTATACGCGCGAGCGATCAGGCGCGGCACGGTGGGCACGCTCGCCCCCAGCGAAATCGACGAGGAGCTGCGTCTCGACGAGGAAGCTGCATCGGCTGGGACTCATGAGATGCCCGAGGCCCCAGAGCCGCCACTCGCTCGTTGAAGATCAGCTGGTCGGAGCCGGAGGCACGTCGATGACCGGGCCGAGGCGCGAGCCTGACTCGTTGCTGCGCTCCCAGTCGCGGATCGCCTCGGCGATGCCGATCAGGATCGCGCTCCCGCCCGTGATTGTGACGAGTCGTCCGAGCGGAGACCGCTTCAGGCCCGGGATGCGCATGATCAACGGAACCGAGACGATCACAGCGCCGGCCAAGACCCGCCGCAACCTCCGTCCGGCCGGGGAGTCCAGGTAGTCCAGCAGCTCATCCGCTGCGATACCGGCCTGATCGGCGAGCTGCCTGATCCGTGACATACGTGCCTGCGAGCTCATGTGGCATCTAGGGTAGCGCGCAGGTCCACGAGCGACGGTGCGTGTCCGCACCGACGGCGCCTCGCTGTCGCGAGCGTTCGCAGCGGAGGCGGACGGGAATCGAACCCGCCAGGGAGCTTGCGCCCCCTCGAACGGTTTTGAAGACCGCGGGGCCCACCAGGAACCCTGACGCCTCCGTCACCCAGGCTACCCGCCGCTCGAGCTCGGGTCGTGCACGGTGTGTCATGTGGGCGAGAGCGATCCGCCCAACGTGTCGACGAGGAGCCACCCCATGCCTGCGAACCACGCGATCAGCGTCACCATGGCCGCCAGATATCTCGGTATCCAGGGCAGCCTCGCGAGTGCGATGCCGAGTGCGATGCCCGCGGCGGTGACGAGCATCCGCTCAAGGCCGTGACCGGCGGCATCGAGTCGAGCGGTCGCCGAGATGCAGAGGCCGAAGTCCCCGTCGAGCTCGAAGCCGGGGGGCACGAGTATCTGGGGATCCTCGTGGCGAGCACGGCGATGCCGATCATCGTGACGAGACCTTCGCCCCACCTCCAGCCACTGGTTCCCTCTGGCAGCACATCACGCCGGTTCACCCGCCATGCGATGGCGACACCCACCGCCGCTGCGCACAGGCCCAAGAAGATCACGATCCCGGCGAGCCCGGCGATCGCGTCGCACTCCGACTGAGCGCCCAGGGACGTGCGAGGGTTGCCACCTCCCAGGACCCGGCCACGGCAGAGCAGCTCGTCGATCGATGCCCATGCGAAGGCGACGCCTGCCACCACCAGGCAGGAAGCGGTGACGAGGGCGGCGGTTCGACCAACTGGTGCGATGGGGTCGAGCGGTGGCCATGGCTGCCGCGCTTCTCGGCGCGTTGCCGCCCGGCGCCTGAGGGCGTCCATGACTGCATCTTTCCATGCCGACCGGGTATGCTACTAGTCCATGTAAGACTAGGAGCGACGGCGATGGCGACGAAGGTGGAGATCGTGGTGCTCGGTCTGCTGGCCGAGGGCCCGATGCACGGCTACGACCTGCTCGAGAGGTTCAGGACGCGCAGGCATGGGTTTCTGGACCGAGCTCAGCCGTGCCTCGGTGTACCAGGTGCTGAAACGGCTCGAGCGCGACGGATCGGTCGCGGGCAAGGCGCAGGAAGGCCGCGAGGGTCCCGACCGGCGCGTCTTCCGCATCACGAAGCGAGGGACGCGAGCACCTCGCCGACGGCGTGCAGCGACATGGCCGGCGAGCTCGTGCCGTTCGATTCCGCTGCCGGGGTGGCGCTCGGTTTCGCGCATGTGGTGCCTGTGACGGTGGCTCGCGCGGCGGCCGACGCCCGTGAGCGAGCGGTGCGCGATCTGCTCGACGCGGTGCGCACGGAACTCGATCGTTCGGCCTCGGAGCGGGATGCGGGCCGGGCGGTATCGATCGCGATGCTGCACCAGCAGGAAGCGATGGCCGAGGCCGAGCTCGCGTGGCTCAAGACGTACCGCGCGTCGATCGGCAAGGTCCGCCGCTAGGGCAATCGGCGGTTGCCGTCGACATGTCGGTGACCGACCGTACGATGGGAACCACGATGGAAGCAGCGTTCTTCGACCTCGACAAGACGATCATCTCTCGGTCGTCGTCGCTCGCGCTGTCACGTCCGCTGTACCGGGCGGGCATGGTCTCGCGCTCCCAGCTGCTGCGCGGCGCCTACGCCCAGCTCGTCTACCTGCTGGTCGGTGCAGACGAGGACAAGATGGAGCGCCTCAAGGAAGGCATGCTCTCGCTCACGAAGGGCTGGAGCCAGGGTCAGGTCGAGACGCTCGTGCGCGAGGTCATCTTCGACGTGATCGATCCGTACGTGTACCAGGAGGCCCTCGACCTCATGGCGCTGCACCGCAGCGAAGGCCGGCGCATCTACGTCGTCTCGAGCTCGCCCGAGGAAGTCGTCCGCCCGCTGAGCCAGCACTTCGGGGCGAGCGGGGTGATCGCGACGCGCGCCGAGATCGATGACGACGGCCGGTACACGGGCGAGCTTGCGTTCTACGCGTACGGCGACCAGAAGGCCGAGGCGATCGAGGGGCTCGCCGAGCGTCTGGGCATCGATCTCGCCGGCTCGTACGCCTACAGCGACTCGATCACCGACCTGCCGATGCTCTCGGTCGTCGGGCACCCGGTGGCGGTGAACCCCGACCGCGACCTTCGCCGGGAGGCCGAGGAGCGTGGGTGGCAGGTGCGCGACTTCCGGCGGCCGGTTCGGTTGCGCACTCGCATCGCACAGGCGGTGCCGCCGCCCGAAGCCGTCGATCGCGGCCGCCGTCGGGGCGGCGGCGGTTGCGGCGGTCTTGCTGTGGGTCGTGCTGCGCTCACGTATCCATCGCAGCCGAAGACTGACCGACTCGGCGTTTGCGCCGTTCGGCGCGACGGGTGTACGGTCGATGCGGGTGCCGAGAGGTACCCGCGAGGGGAGCAGAACCCACGCGCGAGTCATGCCGCGGGAGGCATGCTCAGGCCCCGGGGGCTACGCCGCCGGCGCCCGAGCACGTGCAGACGAGACGCTTGATACCTGCTCCCCTCGCTCTATGCCCGGGCTCGGCATCGACGCACAGCGGTTCAGCCCGAGGCCGCGGGATGCTCGAGCAGATCGGCCAGGCGCTCGGCTCGGATCGCCGCCTGGAGCGGCCGCGCGGCGCCGACGTCGCGGGCGATCAGCGCGAGCTCACGCTCGACAGAAGGGGCGAGGCGGCCTGTGCGGTCGTGCACGAGCGGATCGAGGCGAGCGACGGCTCGGTCGAGTCGCTCGATCGCCATCGCGAGCGGACCCTTGCGGCGGGTGCGGTAGTCGTCGAGCGAGATGACCTGTGCCATGCCTCGAACCATAGCCCGAGGGTCTGACACGCCTGGGAGGTTCAGGCGACTCGGGTCCTGTTATGGCCGGGCTGTGTGCTCAGGCGACGCGGACGCTGGTGACGGGAGCGAGGCGTTCGTGCACCTGGAACCACGACGACCCGGCGTCGGCGGAGCCGAAGACGTCTCCGCTCGTGGCGCCGAAGTAGAGCTGCATGGCCGAACCCTCGCCGCCGGCGCCGAACGCCTGCCGGTAGATCGTCAGATAGGCCTCGCTGGACGGCAGGCCCTCGCCATGTGCGGTCCACGACGAGCCGGCATCCCTCGTCTCGTAGACGCGCACCTGGGCATCGGGTGTCACGCGATCTTCCGCACCGACGAGGGGGATCACGTACGCACTGTCGGGGTCGGCAGGGTCGATCACGAGTGGGAAGCCGAAGCCTTCCGTCGGAAGGCCTGCCCGGATCTCGTTCCAACTCGAGCCTGCGTCGTCGCTTCGGTAGACATTGCCGTGGAACTGCATGAACAGTCGTTCGGGTCGCGTGGGCGCCCGATGCATGTTGTGCACACAGAGTGTGTTGGTGCCCTCTCGAGCCTCCTCGGGCATGTACTCGGGCACTATGCCCGTGAAGCCCGATCGCCAGGACTGCCCGCCGTCGTCGGTGATCCAGACGCCCGCGGCGCTCACTCCGACCGCCAGTCGCTGGGCGTCGCCGGGCCACGGACAGATGGAGTGCAGCGCGAGCCCGCCGGCCCCGGGCTGCCAATCGCCCGCCTTGTGCTCCTTCCAGAGGGGCTCGTTCAGCGACCATGACTCGCCGTTGTCGGTCGAGACGAAGAGCGCGGCGGGGGCGACTCCTGCGTAGAGCAGGTCGTCTTCCTCACCCGGCTTGATCATCCAGATGCGTTCGAGCGTCGCGTCGCCCTCCTCTGGGAAGGCCGGACCTTCGGCGAGGGTCCACTCGCCGGCGAGGTCGTCGGTGTACATGAGGCGCGGGCCGTAGAAGCCCGAGGTGTGGCTCGCGAAGTAGCGTCCGGTGCGAGGGTCGCGGGTCGCGAACTCCACCACGTCGCCAGGGAACGCGCGCGTCGCGATCTCGAACGGCTCGCCTGCGGAAGGATCTCCCCGCAGCACGAACAGACCCTTCTTGGTGCCCACCAGGAGCTCCGTCGTCATACGTTCATCCTCCCGAGATCGAGGGGAGCACGTGCAACACGTCGGCGGCTGCGACGGCCACGTCCTCCTTGATGCGCTCACCGTTCACGAACACGTTGACGTGCGAGCGGACCCGACCCTGCTCGTCGAGGATCCAGCCCACGATCGGGGGATGACGCCGTTCGAGCTCACGCAGCACCTCGCCCACGGTCTCGCCCGGAAGATCGTGCTCGCTCGTGCCTCCGGCGCGTTGGGACAAGGGCGCTCGCAGCGTCACCATCGCCATGACGGGGAGCCTACCTCGGGTCACCGGCGGGCGTGTGTTCCGGCGCGCGCGGGTCTGCCCGGCTTGCGTGCGAGGAACCCCTCGGCGCCGACGACTTCCTCCTCGTCGTAGGCGCTTGCCACCGTGCGGGCGTCGATGATGCCCACCTCTGCAAGCAGCTCGAACCACGTGGCACGCGGGAAGAGACCGAGCGTGTGTCGGTCGGAGGCGACGTGTACAGCGCCCTCGGCGTCGCGAAGCAGGTACGCGAAGTCGTCCAGATACCAGGTGTCGGTCGGGTCGGGTCGGTTCGCCACTGCAGGTAGCGGAGCGCTCGTGGATCGGTCGGGTCCGCCGAGTCGTGACCCCGTGGTCGGTGTCGTCGGCGTATGTCTCTCGCACATGGTCCGGCTCGAAGAGCGCAGCCCCGCCCGGACGCAGGTGGTGCCAAGCGGTCTCGAAGGCGGCGCGGAGGTCGGCCTCGGTCGTGAGGTAGCTGACGGCGTCGTGCACGAAGACCGCGTCGAACGAGCGACCCGGCAGGCGCAGGGTTCGCATGTCGCCTTCGATGTGCTTGCATCCCGGATTGATAGAGCGGCTCAGCTCGAGCATCTCCGGTGAGAGGTCCGTGAGCGTTAGAGTGGCGTGCGCCTTCATGTGCGAGGCGTTGTTCCTGCCACCGGACCCCAGCTCGAGGATCGTTGCCGGCGGCTCCCCGATGGCCTCGGTCAGCACGGCCAGGGCGTGGACGGCCCCGCCTCGTAGTCCGCGGGCGCCGTGAGCAGATGGAACCACGGCGCAAGATCGGTGTAGAGGTGCGGCTGCTCGTCGGTCATATGCGAATCAGGTCACAAGTAGAGAGGTGATGCACACAAGGCATCGGCCCCCATGCGTGTCCGGGATGCAGCCGATGCTTCACGCGCATGGTAATGCGGTCGTGGTGTCTTGTACTCCCATCGACGATGGGTGAGATTCACCCATGTGATGGGTGAATATCGATCACTTCGATGAGACGGACAACACACCAGCCATTGCGAACCAACCGATGCCGATGCTCTGCTAGCTCCAGGTCGGGGTCGTTTCCAGGCGGATGTTGTTCGACAGGTTCCTCGCTCCGACGCCGGCCGACCTGATCCGCCAGACCTGGTTGTGGCCGGTCAGCGAGCTGGCATACACGAGGCGCGTGCTGTTCGGCGACCACGATGGGTGGCTGTGCTTGCCCTTGTCCCTGGTGAGGCGGCGATGGTTCGAACCGTCGACGTCCATGAGCCAGATCTGCCGCCGTCCGCTGCGGTCGTTCGCAAACGCGATCGTGGCGCCGTCGGGGGAGTAGGCGGGGGCGGTCGACCGTCCTGCACCGTCGGTGAGGTTGGTCAGCGCGCCGCCTCCGGCGCTCATCGTCCACACGTTCGTCTGAGCGCCGCGGCTGCTGTCGAACGCGATCGTGCCGCCGTCGGGTGACCACGCGGGCGAGCTGTCGCGCGCGGCGTTGTTCGTCAGGTTCGTCTCGTTCGAGCCGTCGGCGTCCATGACGAAGATCTCGGCGTCACCGGTGCGCGTCGAGGTGAAGGCGATCTGGGCGCCGTCGGGCGACCATGCCGGTCGGGTGTCGGCCCCTGTGGTGTTCGTGAGCCGCTGGCGGTTGGTGCCATCGGCATCCATGACGAAGATCTCGGGGTCACCGGTGCGTGCGCTGGTGAAGACGATCCTCGTGCAGTCGGGCGACCAAGTCGGGTCGATATCAGCGGCGCCGCCCGTCGTGAGTCGGACCCTGTCGGTTCCCGCTGGTGACATGGTGAACACGTCGGCGTTGCCGTGGCGGCTCGATGCGTAGGTGATGCGGCCGCACTGGGAAGGCGGAGGCGTGTCGGCGGTGAAGATGGCGGTGACCGATCGCGATCGGTTCATGTTGACCTGGCATGTGCCGAGACCGGAGCAGTCGCCGGACCAGCCCGTGAAGCTCGAGCCCGCGTCGGCCGCGGCGGTGAGGGTGACCATGGTGCCGGTGGCGAAGTCACCCTGGCAGTCGGTCGTGCAGTCGACACCGGCCGGGTTGCTCTGCACCCTTCCGGAGCCGTCGCCGGCGAACGCGACCGTCAGGGTCTCGAGCGTCGTCGGTGTGCCCGAGAATCGGGCGACGTAGGCCTGCGTCGCGGCGCCGACGAGCTGCCACTCGGCGCCGTCGAAGACGTAGGAGCCGCCGACCTTGGTGAACTCACCGCCCACGTACAGGTGGCCTCGTCCGGCGTCGGCCTCTATGGCCCACACGCCGTTGTACTTGCAGCAGATGCCGGGGTTCCAAGGGCTGGCGCTCGGGGTGGCGCGCCCATCGGCCGGGTCGAGCGCGACGAGCCGGGGCAGTCGCAGACAGCCCGGGTTCGGGGTGCCGTTGCTGCCGCAGAGCTGTCCGCTGGTCTGCGCGACCCACTCGAAGTGTCCGCCCACGTACAAGACATCGTCGAACCACCCGACTACCTGCGACGAGCCGGAGGTGTCGGTCTTCCACAGCTGGTTCCCGGTGCCGAGGTCGAAGGCGCCCGTGAAGTCGGATCCGCCCGCCGCGAGGAACACGGTCGGGTCGCCGGTGTCGGGGTGGTTCTCGATCAACACGCTGATACCGAACGAGCCGCTGGCCGCGGTGAGGTTCTCGGGCGTCCAGGTGAACACCTCGCCGGTGTTCGCGTCGACCTTGATCACGGCCTTGGCCGGCTTGGTGGTACCGCCCTGCACGGTGCTGTCGCACTGGCACGCGGCGACGATCGTGGAGCCCACGATCTCCATGTCACGCACGTGCGGTGGGGTGTTGTGCGCCCGCAGTGACAGGTCGGTCTGCAGCTGGGGCGGGTCGAATCCGGGGGTCGGCGACCCGTCGAGCTCGAAGCTCAGCAGGTTCGATGTGCCGACGTAGATCGTGTCGGCCGTGGGCAGCACGCTCCTGCCGATCGACGTGCCGGGCGAGAAGGGCTCGACCGATCCGTCGGACGGGTCGATCGCGGCGACGTTGCGACGCACGACGCCGCCGACGTGATCGAAGGCGCCGCCGACGTAGAGCAGACCGTCGGGACCGAGCGCCAGGTCGTAGACGACCGCCACGCCGGGGCTCCGGGTGATCTCGGGGATCGCGAAGGTGAGGTCGGGCGCGCCGGTGACGGCGTCGAAGACCGCGAGGTTCGAAACGGGGCGCGCCGGGGTGCCGTTGGGGTTGCGCATCTGGGTGAACGAGCCTCCGACCCAGACACGGTCTCCGACGACCTCGATCGTGCGCACCATGCCGTCGACCATGCCGACGTCGTCGGACTCCGTTGCGGGCACCGCGGCAGATGCCGGGCTCGCGGGCATGAGCGTGAGGAGCGAGGCGAGCAGCGCGAGCGCAGTGACTTTCGCGAAGGGACGGGCGGCGAACATGAAGGCAGATCCTCCCGGGGGTCGGAGTGGTCCGGTTTCGGTCCTAAGGTCGTACGAGGGTCGCATGGACGGGGGTTTCGCAACAACGGACGGAAGTAGTAGCCCTGCCTGCCATCTGGCCTAAGCGGCTTCCAGCCCTGCACTGGCCAGGGGTCCACCCCCGTATTCGACCAGGGGTCCACCCCCGTACTCGAAATGCATGCCGTCGGGGATCAGGAAGTGTCCGCCCCAGTTGAATCCCAAACGCTCGAAGATCGAGACGATGCGCGGGTCCATCGTGGGCTGCGCTCCGAAGGCGTTCTCGGGCGCATTGATGTCGACGGCCGCCCCGTATGCGTGGAACGACGGGGGGTTCGTGGGGCTGCGGGCCACGGTGCGAGCGTTGAAGCACCCGGCCGTCGAGTGGATCGCCGAGCTCAGCCCTCGCCGCCGAACCTCGTTCATCGCTCGCACGAGGTCGGCCATGAACTCCCGGTGGCAGGTGAGCGTGCCGAGCAGGGGCACGCGCCTGGTGACGAGGTTCGCTTCCACCCACGCGGGCGCGAGCCGGAAGAAGGCTGGGTTCGCGGGGTCGCGCACCGCCGCGAACTCGCCGAACGCCTCCTTCAGCACGATCGGGGGGTTCACCCCGTTGGCGACACGCATGTAGGGGCTGACACCCGGGGTCTCCACGCGCAGCGGCTCGGAGGACGGCACGAGCCGGCGCATCATGCGATCGAACGCAGCGAGGCCGCGCCCGTCCGGCCGTGTTGGCGCGCCCGCGGGGAACGCCCAGAGATGGCGGTCGTTCACGATGCCGAGTCGAGTGCCCGCCTCGCGAGAGACCAACAGCTCCGCCCATCCGATCAACTCTTCCGCCACCACGGCGCCCACGCGCACCGATCGCCGGCCGAACTCCAGCGTGCCGCCGACGCCGAGTCCGCGGAGCTCGGCGCTGCGCGTGCCGAGCACGGCTTTGTCTCGAGCGAGCGCAGACCCGACACGGTCGCGAACGCCACGGGGAAGGAACGGCGCGAGCTCGGCCGGGCTCACCGCGAACCCGTCGATCGGGAGCTCGTAGGGAGCTCGCGGGTCGTCGACCACCTCGCCTCTCGCGTCGAGCGACCTAGTGAGCCAGATGGTGTCGCCGGCGAAGACGACGGTGTCGCCGAGGCCTTCCATAGTGCCGACCCGCGCACGGAACCCCGAGGGCAGCCCTCCGGGCGTCCACGCGAGGAAGTAGGGGGGCGGCGTGATCGCGGCGGCTTCCGGGGCCGCGGGAGCGTCCACAGCCTCCGCGGCTTCGGTGGGTTCAGTGACCGCGTCGGGTTGCGGTTCCCGGTGGTACTCGAAGTGGTTGCCGTCGGGAACGATGTAGCGCCCGCCCCAGGCGAAGCCCCACCGTTCCATGACCTCGACGAGGTCTTGGTCTTGATCTGGGGGCGCGCCGTAGTAGTTGCCGGCGATGTTCAGGTCGACCGCGATGCCCCAGGAATGGTGCGAGAGCATGGCCGAGGGGTCGCGGTTGATGAACCGTGGAGCGAAGCAGCCGTCGTAGGTCTCGATCAGCGAGCCCATGTCGCGCTCGCGGAGCTCACGCATCGCGCCGCGGAGAGCCCCGACCACCGAGCGGTGGCAGGTGATCGAGCCGAGCAGCGGCACCCGGGTCGTCACGAGGTGCTCGTCGGCCCATCGCGGGTCGATGTCGAGGTAGCCGGGGCGTCCGGGCTCGGGCCGCGCCGCGAACTCGCCGAAGACGGCCTTCGTCTGGGCGGTCGAGAGCACCGCGTCGCCCGGGCGAAGCAGCGGGGTCTCGCTCGCTGTGCGAACCTGCACGCGGGCGAACACTCCGAGCTCAGCGGGCAGCAGGGGCCGCAGCAGCGGGCGCAGCGTTCCCGATCTCATGGATCTGGCCTTCGGCCGGGCGCAGCAACAGGTATCGGTCGGAGTGCACACCGATCGCGCGTCCCGTTCCGCGCGACACCATCAGCTCCGCGCCTCCGACGGCCTCGTCGGGGAGCACCGCGGCGATCGTCACGGTCTGTCCACCTTCGAACCGCAGCACGGCGCCCGGACCGAGCCCGCGCAGTGCGGCCGAGGTCGCGCCCAGCACGCCCTGGCCAGACCCGATCGGCGCCAACAGTCGCCGGTCGGCGCGCGAGAGGAAGCCCGCGAACGACGAGGGATCGACGGCGATCGTGTCGATGGGAAGTCGGTAGGGCGAACGTGTGCGGTCGACGACGGCACCCGAGGCGCTCCACGAGCGCGCGAGCCAGGTGTGATCCTCGGCGACGGTCGTCACCGGCCCAGTCTCGGCGAGCGCTCGCACGTCGTCGTCGAACCCGGCGGGCAGCCCCCGAGGCACCCAGGCGAGGAACGTCTGTGGCGCGCCGGCAGGATGCTTCGACTGGCGCGCCGCCTCGTCGCGCACCGGCGTGGCGCCTCCTTGGATGGCGACCGTCACGACCGCCCCGACGACGAGCCCGGCGATCGCCGCGACGAGGGGACGCACGACCCGCGTCAGGGCAGTGGCCTTCCCTGCACCGGCAACGAATCCGCGATCGCGAACAGATCGAGCCTGGGCAGGTTGGTCTCGAGCAGCAGGCTCGTGTCGTCGCCGAGGATCGCGATGCGCCGCCCGTGGCCCGTCGTCGCCGCCCAGTAGTACGCGATTCCTCCACCCTGCAGCACAACCCGGGTGGCGTCGGGGGAGACGAGCTCGGCGTGGGAGCCGGCACGTTCCCCCACGCGCAGGTAGTCGAGCCCGTCGGCGTACACGAGCAACGAGGTCGGCGCTCGCGACGCGGCCGTCGGGGCGATCGACGTTGCGAGCTCGAGGTCCCCGGTGAGGGTCGGGGTCGCCGGCCGGTATCCGACCAGCTCGGCGACATCGGCGACCGACGTCGGTGCCGGCGTCGGGCCAGGGATATCGAACAGCGATGCGTCGGGCGCCTCGGTCGCGATGTGGGTGGCCACCACGTCGAGGATCGGCACCGATGGGTCCTCGACGGGCCGGCCGAACCGCAGCTCCCAGGCCCGTCGTCTCTCCGTGGCCGCAGGGTAGACCGTGATGCGTCGAGGCACCCACGCGCCGGCGTCGAGCTGTACCTCGACCCGGTCGCCCGGGAAGAACGGCCGCCACGTGCTGCCCGCGCCCGCTGGGCCGGCCGGGTCGTCTAGCCACAGGAACGGAAACATCGCCTGCGCGCGAACGAACGTGAGCTCGAGCCGCACGACCTGGGCGCCATCGACGCGGCCGGTGCCGAGCACCCGGACGCCCTCGGCCGACCCGAGGGTCGCCACGGGCACCATCAGGTCCGTGGGAGTCGGCCCCGACGTGACCGTGGTGCTCGTCGGCGGACAGGCACGATCGGCGAGTCCGACCGGGCACCCCGTGGGACCTGAGTGGAACGTCGTCGTCGCGTTCTCGATGTACGTCAGGTCGCTCGGGATGAACGACGCCTCGGGCGGATAGATCGTGCGATCGACGACGTCGAGCCGGAAGCGTTGAGGCGCCAGGAACGCCATACGCACATCGAGGCGGCGTACCGGCACTTCGGAGGCGAGGCCACGTTCCACGACGCTGAACGTGCCCTCGAACGACTCGAGCGCGGGAGAGGCGTTCCGCACGCCTTGCACGACCGCGTTCGCCGAGATCGCCTCGCGGTCGCGCACCCGGAACGGGCCGCCGACGAGCACGCTTCCGATGACCGCGCCCGCGACGAGCGCGGCGGCGACGGGCATCGACCGCTGCCACCGGCGCACGGGCCTGCGTGGCCGTGGCGTCAAGGTCTCGAGCTCACCGACGATGCGCGAGACCAGGTCGGGAACGGGCTCGGCCGCGCGGATGCGCACCGCCGCGCGAACACGCTCGGCTTCCGAGGCGAACGCCTTGCACCCTTCGCAAGAAGCGACATGGTCGTCGAGGTCGTCGGCGCTCCGGCGATCCACCGCTTCACCGTCCATGCGGGCGGAGATCGCGAGCTGTACGCGGTCACAACTCATCGCGTTGCTCCTCGTCGGCGATCGCCGCGCAGAGGGCCTTGCGCGCGCGGAACATGCGGCTCTTCACCGTTCCCACCGCGATGCCCAGCACGTCGGAGGCTTCCTGGTAGTTCATGCCGAAGACCTCGACCAGCAGGAACGCCTCGCGGTGCTCGGTCGTGATCGAGCGCAGGGCCTCGTCGAGCTCCGCGTGGGCGGTGGCGTCGCCGATCGAGCCCTCGACCTCGTGGTCCAGCTCGTGCAGCAAGGGGAAGCGCCGCCGCCGCAGTGCGTCCATCGCGCAGTTGCGGGTGATGCTGAACAGCCACGACCCGAACTTGCGATCGCCGCGGAACCCGTCGATGAACCGGAAGGCGCGAAGGAACGCGTCCTGCGTGACGTCGTCGGCGAGGTCGCGGTCGCGGGTCAGGTGCCAGGCGAACCGGTACACGTCGGCCTGGAACTCGCGCACGAGCAGCTCGAATGCATCGAGCTCGCCGCGACGGGCTCGTTCCAGCGTGCGGGGGTCGGCGTCACGCACCCGTGTCCTCTTCAGCTCGTCGAACGACCGTTCGGTCACGCAAGCCTAGGCCTCGCGCGCACTACTCCGCCAGGCCCGTGGCTGCGTCGAGTCCCGACTCGGGGAGTGGGTCGAGCTCGACGATCGGGTCGAGCACCGGCGTCGGCACTGTCGCGCTCGTCTCTCCGGTGACCAGGTCGAACTGGGCGATACGTCCGGCGCCCGCCACGTAGAGCGCCGAGCCGTCGAGCGAGAGACCGAGTCCGGAGACGGGAACCGGCGACGGCCACTGATCTTCGACCATGAGGCCGGCGATGTCGATCGCTGAGACCGTGCCGGGCGATGCGCCCGACGCCACGAACAGCGTGGCGCCGTCGCGGCTCACCGCGAGCGACGTGCGCACCCCCGTCCCCTCAGCGGCATCGGTGAAGTCCACCTGCGCGGTGCGCTCGATCTCGAGGGAACGGGTGTTCATCACGGCGATCGTTCCTTCACTGGAGTCGACGATGTAGAGCGATCTGCCGTCGGGTGAGGGCGCGAGCGCCTGATCGCGCGCGGCGCCGCCCCACATCTCTTTGGGAACGCCCGCGCAGTAGGCCCAGCCCTTCCGCAGGTTCAGCACGTGCACGAACGTCTCCTCGGGCCAGTCGTACGAGGAGCCGCCAGCCTGCTCGTAGCTCTGCGAGTAGGCCCCGGCCTCGTTCGAGTAGAGCGTGTACATCTGCGAGGTCTGCGGGTCGTAGACCTGGCCGAGCCGCACCCCGGGCATGCGTTCGGGCGGGGTCTTGAACCGACCCTTCACCGGCCGCACTTCTCCGGTCGCGGTGTCGAGGACCGTCACGCGGTAGACGGCCGGCGCCTCGGCCGGCAGGTACTGGATCAGGAAGAGCCGCTCGTCGTCGATCGAGAACGCCTCGGGCTCGAAGTTCCCCTCGAGCCGGAACCGAGCAGGGGAAGCCTCTCCACTCGGGTCCGCCACTACGATGGGTGTCCATGCTCGCGGCACCGGCAGGCCCGGCACCGAGTAGCTCTGTGCGCCGGGGGCCGGTTGCACCAGGGCGAGCGCGCTCCCCGAGACCGAGGCGACCGCGAGCTCGAGGTCGCCGCGAAGGCGCGTCGAGGTGGTCGTCGCGCCGGTGCGAGCGTCGAGGGTCGAGACGACGGTGTCACCCTTCACCTCTGACGCCCGATACATCGTGTCGCCGCCGGGGGTCGCCACTGTGCCGGGACCACCGGCGAGCAGTGCCCCGGACGCGCCGTCGATCGCGACGTCGCCGCCCTCGGTGGCGGCCACGAGCACGGGCATGTCGGTGGCGGCCAGGTCCTGCGCCGGCCGGTCCTCGGCTGCCGGGGGGTCGGCGGCTTGAGGACCGCTCGTGCACGCGGCGAGCAGGAGCGCCGCCACAGCCACGGCCGCGAACCTGGAGGTGTGTCTGGAGTTGGTGCGCATCGTGATTCCCCTCTCGACGACGGTGTCGCCCGGTCGGCGCGCTACCTCACGTACTGCGTGAGCGGCCGATCGGTTCCATCGAAGGGGCGGGGAACCGAGCGCCTCTCCGTACGGTCTGCTGATCGATGAGGTGAAGCGAGGCCGGCGACAAGTGGAGGGCGTCATGCGAGCACGGACGGCGATCGTAGTGGCGTTGGCACTGGCGGCGATCGGGCTCACGCCCTCGGTCGCCTCCGCCAACGGCGGCGCATACATCGAGTTCAAGGGCACGCACCACCTTCCGGGTGAGGTGGTGACCGGCGAGCTGTACGTGTCGATCCCCAGGAAGCATCTCGATCTGCTCGACCGCGGTCCCTTCTATGCGTACCTGCTTCGCGGCAACGACTTCATTGAGGCCGGACGCCCGCTTCCGGAGGGGGCGCTCCGCGTCGGCACGTTCGTGGTCGAGGAGGCCGCGACCGACGCCGAGCTCGCGGTCACGTTCACCGTGCCCGACGTCGTCGGCGACTACTACAACGTCGGGCTCTGCAACGATCCGTGCACCTTGGCGGGGTTCGGCGAGACGGTCAGTGGCTCCGTCTCGATCGTGGCGACCGCCCGCGAGGCGAAGCTGCTCACCGACAACGGCAGGCTCCGGTCGCAGTTCTCTGGCGTCAGGCGAGATCTCCGCAAGGCCGAAGAGTCGGCCGCAGCGAAGGTGGAAGCCCTGTCGGCGTCGCTGACCGAGAGCGATGCATCACGCCAGGCTCTGACCTCCAAAGTGAAGACACTCGAGAACGATCTCGCCGCCGCACAAGCAGCAGCCGAGGAAGCCGCCGGGCGTCCGATGATCGACCCGTGGGCGGCCGCAGCGATCGCGGTAGCCCTCGTCGCCGTGGCATGGGCTCTGGTGTGGCGACGCCGTCCCTCAGGGGGAACCGACCGCGAGGCGGTCCCCGAAGGCGCCTGAGGCCCGGGTTGCGCGCAGGGCTTCGTCGCGCCAGGCTGAACCCCGTCACCGATGGGGGGAGCGGCCATGACCGACGACGAGTTCGACTACACCGGGCTGCACGCGTTCGTGTTCATCGATTCGGTCGACCCTGGCGAGAACATCCGCGATGTGATCGATCGTCTACGGGAGTTCGGTCCGCCCCCGGCAGGACCGGTCATGTTCGCCTCGGAGATGGTCGGGGGCTACCTCGGGTTCGCACACGTGCGAACGGAGACGCTCGCCGAGCTGCAGGACCTGATCGCCGGCGAGCTCTGGTCGCGAGGCGCACGATGCGCGCACTGTGTGGAAGCCGGCGTCGCCCATGTCGGCTCCAGCCTCAAGGGCGCCAAGCGCAGCACACCTGAGGTGATCGCGCTGGTGCGCGTTCGCACCAGCGCCGGCGCCTTGGGCGCGGTCCTGGACACGATGGCCGACGAGAACGGCCCGCTCCGCGACACGTTCAAGGGCGCGTCGGTGACCTTCGGAGACTTCGACATCCTGTTGCAGCTCGGCGCCGACACGTTCGACGTAGTCGCCTCCGATGTCTACGGCCCACTGCAGACCATCGAGGGCATCGTCTCGACCGATACGGCGTTCACCGACGCCCGCCGTTACGTGGACTGAGCGGTCGCGAGCTCGTCGAGCCGCTCCGCCGCCCGCCGCTCGCCGACGAGCTGGCCCTTCGATGCGTAGATCTTCCGAGCCGCCTCGAGGCGATCGGTGGCCTCCGATCGCACGCCGAGGTTGATGTACACATCTGCCATCGCGCTCATCGAGTCCGCGCGCAGCATCGTGAAGTCCGAGGCTTCCAGTCGTTGGGATGCTTCAGCCACGAGCCGCAGGGCGCCGTCGGCGTCGCCGAGCGCAGATCGCGCCCGGGCGCTCGCCGTGCGCCACTTGACCTGCGCTTCTACGTCGAAATCGGCAGCCAGGCCGGCGGCGACCGCAGCCATGGCTTCGGCGTCGGCGTGGCGGCCGAGCCGCGCGAGCACGTCGGCGAGGTCGACAGCGACGAGCCCGCCGTTCGCGGCGTCGTCCATGCCTCGGAAACGCTCGTACGACGATCGGAAGGCGCGCTCTGCGCCGTCGAGGTCGCCGTTCATGTCGGCCACGATCGCCTGCACCGACTCGGCGGCCGCAAGGTCGACGCGAGCGCCGAGCTCGTCGAACTCCGCCGCCGCGGCGTCGACCAGGCTCCGTGCCTCGTCGTGCCTTCCCAGGTACGCCAGCATCTCGGCTTCCCCCAAGCGCACGTTGGCCTCGGCTGCGGCACTCAGATCGGTGACCTCGCGCATCTCGCGCAGCTCGGCGAGCGCTTCGGGCAGCGGCGTGGATCCGCGCAGCAACGCCACGAGCACGTACGACGTCGCGCGGCCGACGAGTCGAGCGTTGCCACAGACGACGGCGTCGTCGCGCGCCCGTCTCGCCCACCGTTCGAACGACGATGCGTCACCTCGGATCCAGGCGACCGTCGCGAGCTGATAGTGGCATTCAGCGACGCCTTCGGCGTCGTCGAGACCCTCGAGCGTCTCGGCCTGCGACACCAATCGGTCGACCATCTCCTGGACCGGCACGGCGCTCGGATCCCTCAGCAACGCAAGAGTGGTTTGCAGGTGTTCGAATCGTGTGCGGAGGCGTTCATCTTCGTCGGCGACGGCGTCGGCGAGCCCGGCGTCGAGCGCGGCGACATACCCCTCGGTATCAGCCCCGTCACCCAGGGCGTGGCAAAGGCGCAGTCGGATGGCGGCCCGCGCTCCGGGTTGGCGTGCCAGCGATGCCGCACGCTGCAAGGATCGGGTCGCCGCACGCGGGTCGCCCCGGTCGACCGCTCGGCCCCCGGCCGCGCTCAGCCGCTGCGAAGCCCGATCGGCAAGCGCCTGGGTCGTCTCGTCGTTCGCGCCCAGCGCCGAACGGTAGTCGTGAGCCTGCGCGAGGTGGAAGCCGGCCAGCTCGTCGATCTCGTCGGGCCGTTCCGGGAACGCCACCTCGAGGTGATCAGCGAACCGTTCGTGTAGCTCCGCCCGGCGGGACTTGGGCAGCGAGGCATAGGCAGCATCGCGTAGCAGCTGGTGGCGGAACTCGAACGATCCGACATCGTCGGCGGTTCGCCCGGCAGGCACGAGCAGGTCACCTTCGAGCAGCCGGGCGAGCGTGTGGGCCAGTTCAGATCCCTCGTCCATCAGCGACCCGAGCTCGTCGGCCCGGAACGCCTTGCCGATCACCGACGCGCTGACGAGCACGTCGCGATCGTGTGGAGGAAGCCGATGCAGGCGCGCGGTGAGCAGACCGTTCAGGGTCGGGGGCGTCGTCGCTTCCTGTGTGACGTCGACCGGCACGAGCCACCGACCGTCGCGCTCGGTGATCGCGCCGTCGTCGACGAGCATCGCGACGTACTCCTCCAGGAAGAGCGGGTTGCCCCCGCCCGCCCCGGCGAGCCGGGCAGCCGCCGAGTCATCGAGTAAGGCGCCGGCGGCCACGTGCCTCACGAGCTGGGAGCCTTCCTCGTCGGTGAGGGGCTCGAGCGAGATCGTGACGGCGTTCGCCGCGCCGCCCGCCCAGTCGGGCCGCTGCTCGAGCAGCTCCGGCCGCCCGGCAACTACGACGAGCTCCGCGATGCCACGGCCTCGTTCAACGAGTTGCGCGATGAGGTCGAGGAAGGTCGGTTCCGCCCACTGCAGGTCGTCGAAGACGAGCACGAGTGGGCGCTCAGCCGCGAGCAGCTCGAAGAACCGCCGGATCGCCCAGAGGGTCTCGTCGGGCGCGCCGGCCGCGCCGCCGAGCCCGATCGACTCGCTCACCCGGGCGGCGACAGAGGCCGACTCGGCCGGCACCATCGCGGCCACCTTCGCCTTGGCGCGCACTGCGTCGTCCTCACGCCCGATGCCTGCGGCCGCCGTGACGGCCTCACCCACCGGGAAGAACGTGATGCCCTCGCCGTAAGGGAGGCATCGTCCGCGCAGCACGCGTGGCGCCGCTCCGAGGCGCGCGACCGCCTCCGCGACCAGACGCGTCTTGCCCATTCCCGGCTCGCCGAGCACGGTCACGAGCTGGGCCCGCCGATGCCTGATCGCCCGCCGGTACGCGAGCTCCAGCAGGGCGAGCTCGTGCTCCCTGCCGACGTGGGGCGCGCGCGCTCCTCGCCGGGGCTCGCCGTCGAGATCGAGCAGCCGGAAGCACTCGACCTTCGACTCGAAACCCTTCAGCTCGAGCGCGCCGGCGGCTTCCGCCCGCACCAGATCCCGCACGAGTCGATGCGTGTCGGCCGAGAGCAGGATCTCACCGTCACCGGCTTCGCCTTGCAGTCGGGCCGCGAGGTTGGCCGGGCTTCCGAGCACCGCCGCGCCGCCGCCCGCGAGCACCTCGCCCGTCGCGATGCCTGTGCGGACCTCGAGGCGGGTGCCCCATCTCCGCTCGAGCTCGTCGTTCAGCGCGTCGAGCGCCGCGTGCATCTCGTGAGCGGCTCGCACCGCTCGCGCCGCGTCGTCCTCGTGCACGACGGGCGCTCCGAACGCGGCGACGACGGCGTCGCCGATGAACTTCTCCACCGCACCGCCGTGGCGCTCCACGGCGTCGCGCATCGTCTCGTAGTAGCGAGTCATCAGCCCGCCGAGTGACTCGGCGTCGAGACGCTCGCCGAGCGCCGTCGAACCAACGACATCGGTGAACACGATCGTCACGGGGCGGCGTGATCCGGTGTCGGCGAGCGATGCCACTGCCGCCCCGCAGGCGGGACAGAAGCGCGCGTCGGCCGGCACCGCCGCGCCGCACGTCTGGCAGCTCGGTTTCCCTGGCATCGACTCGAGAGGTCTCCTCTGCGCCACGCGGTCCAGCGTTGAGCATCGCACGAACCCCGTGACGCTCGTCACGCCTGGATCCAATCGGAGTGCCTCGAGATCGCGACGAAAGTGCTCTCGGAATCGGGGGGGTAAGTACCCTCGGAATCGGGAGACAGAAGAGAGCTATCGTATCTGCACCGCTCAAGCAGGCGTCATCGCTAGGCGGCATCGCCTCACGTGTCGGGGGACTCGGAGGCCTGCTTCATGCTCTGAGCCTCGCTGGTCAGGTAGCGGTTCGTCATGCCCTTGAAGAACAGGGCGAACGGGATCAGGAACCCTCGCATGTATCCAGGGTCAGGGTCAGGCGCGAGCGTTCTTCTTCCAGCGCTTCGACACGATGGCCCGCGACGCTGGTCATGCCGCGGGACTTCTGGCGAAACTCGAAGTAGGTCGGCGCGTCCCAGACGGTGATATCCCATGCGCCCTCTGGCAGCTTCGGTTGCTTGAGGCGCACGCGGCTGCCTTTGGCCATGGGAGCAGGTGTGAGCAGCTCGACGAGCTCGACCGTTTCGATGCGCCGCGGCCACGCTTCGAGGTCGCTGAGCACGTCCCAGACGCGCTGCTCTCGGGCATCGATATCGATGGACTTCTCGAAGCGCATGTGTGGACTCCTCAGAGGTTGGTCGACCGAGACCGGTCGACGGAGACTCTGGCGACTTCCTGTCGTCACGCGTCGGCCAAGCGCGCCGTCCACGCGTGATCCCACCAAGCGGCGTCCTCCCGAGCGCTATCGCCGTAGAAGTAGAAGTACGCGCTGACCGCGATCTGCTCACCTTCCCCCTCGGCCGCGAGGAAGCCGGTTGCGGGCGGTTCGTCGAGCATGACCACGTAGTGCCGCATCGCCTCGATCGCCGCCGTCCGCTCGACATGGCCGAGCCACGGCCCGCCCTCCCCGCCGGGCAAAAGGATCACGTCGCCCTCGCCCAGCCGGTCGGGGATGTCGAACCCCGCGCAGAGCGCAGACCACGCACGTTCGTTCGGCCCCGCGACCATCGCCATCGGAACCGAGGCCGTCGCCCGCTGCGACCGGAAATGGGTGAGGTGCAGGCGCAGGTTCTCCAAGAAGAGCCGCCACCCCATGCTCATGCCGTCGAAATCGCCGTCCCATTCCTCGCCGTGGCCGAAACCCGTATTCACGAGACGCACCGTGCACGTGTCCCCGCTGACGGCTTCGACCGTCCATTCGAAGGCGAGCGGGCGGCCCATCGACGCCGTGCCCTCGAACACGACACGCCGTGGAGCCTCCCACCTCACGACCCGTCCTTCATCGGTGCCCATCTCGCCGAAGTGCCGGCGAACGGCGCCGCCCTCACGCTCGGCGACCTCCGTCGGCACGAACCACGATGAGATCCCCGGGCCTGTGGCGATCGCCTGCCACACCTCCTCAGGTGTCCCAGGCACCTCGATCGACAGCTCGATCTTCCTGCCCTCGGATCTCGCATCGGACTCGCCGCTCGTCATCCGTCGCCTCCTTCCGCAGGTCGGGGGTGGGCGAGCAGCGCCACGCGGTACCAGCGCCCGCCGCCGCTTCGCTCGTTGTGATAGCGCGCCGCCAGCGTCCGGACTGCCGCGGCTGCGTCCTCGGCGAACGCCGCCCGGTCGGCAGCCGACCGGAACCGGATGTCCGCGTCGACCGTGAGCGTCGGCAGCCGCTTCCCGGCGCGATCGGCTTCGGCAACCATCCGCCCGACCTCTCGCACCACGCGGGCCGCCACCGCTATCGCATACGAGGCGGAGAGCCGATCGCCAACTCGCTCCGGACGAGCCCCGGCTCGGCCGAACGCGCCGGGCGACACGACCAGTCCCGCCGCGATCGGTGCGAGCACCCGCTCCACGATCCCACCATGGCGGCGCCGACCGACCTCCGACACGAGCCCGTGGGACTCGAGGAGCTGCAGGTGGTAGTTCGCCTTCTGGCGGCCAAAGCCCAGCTTCGCCGCGAGGACGGCGGCCGACGCTGGCTCGGCGCCGAGCTGGTCAAGGAGCGACGCCCGCACGGGGTCGAGCGCGGTTGCAGCGACGGCGGGGTCCTCGAGCACGGCGACATCAGCGGACACGTTCACATCTTGCACTTGACAAGAATTCCTGTCAATTGTTGCACGCAACACATGACGGGGGAGCGAACCGCGTGACGCTCGTCACGCCTCAATCCCCCGGTCGCCACTCTCGGCCGTCCCCCGACCGCGGCTCGGAAATCGGCCGGTCTGGGGATCGACCGCTCCTGGTGTCAGCCGGTAACGTTCGCATCCCCTCGGTGCGGCGGCCTCGGCCGGGCATCGTCTCTCCCTCGCACTTCCTCCGCACGGCGTCGTGCCGTGCGGTGCTGTCCGCGATCGGTGCTGGAGGGTTCGCATGCCGGAAGTCGCTCGTGTCGTGCTCGCCCTCGAGGCGAACGATGTCGCCGAGGAAGTCATGCACTTCCTCGATCGCAGCGGCTCGGCGCGCGTCGTCGGCACCGCCGCCGACGATCGCCAGCTCACCGAGGCGGTTCGCCAGCTCGAACCCGATGCTGTGGTGGCGCATCCATCGCTGGTCGAGCCGGCGGCTGTTCGAGGCCCTGCGGTGCTCGCGCTCGACACCAGGGAATCGGTCGCGTCACTGCGCGCAGCGATCCGCGTCGGCGCCCGGGGCTTCTACCTCTGGCCCGGCGAGCGTGACGCGCTCGCGGGAGCGGCGGCGGCCACGGTTGCCGTACCGGATGTGGGAGAGAAGCGCGCGACGGTCGTGGCGGTGCACGGCGCGCGGGGCGGGGTCGGGCGCAACGTTCGTCGCTACGCACCTGGCCCAGGCGTTCGCGCGGCGCGACCTCGACTGCGTGCTGCTCGACGCCGACCCGACCTACGGCGATGTCTCGGCAGCGATCGGCGTGCCCGACGACCAGGTGCACACGATCACCGACCTGCTGCCGCTCGTACCTGAGCTCTCGACCGCACACCTCGATGACGCGCTCTGGGCGCACCCAGCGGGGTTCCGGGCGCTGGCCGCGCCCCCTGCCGAACGCGCGGCTGTCGTGACCCGGAGCGATCTTGCCTCGATCGTGCGCGTCGCCGCAGCTTCGAGTGACGTGGTGGTCGTCTCGCTTCCACGCGAGCTCGGTGAGCTCACCGCCGCGGGGCTCGAAGCCGCCGATCGCGTGCTCGAGGTGCTCTCGCTCGACGTGCTGTCGTTCCGCGCGGCCACTCGGGCGATCGAAGTCTTCACGCCGCTCGGACTCGACGGCAGGGTGGGGTTCGTCGTGAATCGCGCCACGCGCAGCGAGATCACGCCCGGTGACGTCGAGCGGGTCTTCGGCGCCGGGCCGCTCGTGGTTGTTCCTGCCGACCGCGCTGTGCCACGGGCGCAGGATCGGGGCAGGTTGTTGCCGCCGAAGGGCAAGGTCGGACGGGCGTTCGCGAAGCTCGCCGAGCGTGTGCTCGACGGGGGCGAGGCCGCATGAGCGCCGATCCGCTCGAGACCGTGCGCCGGCAGCTCCGCGAGGATCTGCGCCAGCGGGTCGACGCGCGCGGGCTTGCGACCGCGCCGCGCACCCAACGGCGGGTGCACGTGCGCGACGAGGCGCTCAGCCTGCTTCGGGCGAGCGGGGCGATGCTTCCCCAGCGCGAGCTCACGCGCATGGTCAACGAGGTGTCAGACGAGGTCGTCGGGTTCGGTCCGATCGAGTTCCTGCTGCAGGATCCCGAGGTGACCGAGGTCATGGTCAACGGACCCGACGACGTGTACGTGGAGCGAGGGGGGCGCATCGAGAGGGCGCCGGACGGTCTATTCGAGGGGGAGGAGGCTGTCTTGCATCTGATCGAACGCATCGTGGGACCATTGGGCCTTCGGGTCGACGAATCATCGCCTTGGGCGGATGCGCGACTTCCGGACGGTTCGCGGGTCCACGCGATCGTGCCGCCTCTCTCGCTCCGCGGTCCTGCAGTCACGATCCGCACGTTCTCCCGCGTGCCGTTCACCGCCGACGATCTCGTGGCGAGCGGCGCGCTGGGTCCCCGCATGCTGGCGTTCCTGTCGGCGTGCGTGCGCGGCCGGGCGAACGTGATCGTGAGCGGCGGGGCCGGAAGCGGCAAGACCACCCTGCTCGGCGTGCTGAGCGGGTTCATCCCCGACGGCGAGCGGCTCATCACGATCGAGGACGCTGCCGAGCTTCGCCTCGCCAAGCCCCACGTGGTCGCGCTCGAGGCGCGCCCGGCCAACGTCGAGGGCAAGGGGCAGGTGACGGTGCGCGATCTGGTACGCAACGCGCTTCGCATGCGTCCCGATCGCATCATCGTCGGGGAGGTCCGCGGCGGCGAGGCGCTCGACATGCTGCAGGCGATGAACACCGGTCACGAGGGCTCGCTCTCGACGGCGCACGCGAACTCCGCCCGGCATCTGCTCTGGCGCCTCGAGACGATGGCGATGATGTCCGACGTCGATCTGCCTGCTGCGCACATCCGAAATCAGGTCGCGGCTGCCATCGACATCGTGGTCCATCTCGCTCGACTGCGTGGCGGGCGGCGGGTGGTGTGGGAGATCGCCGCGGTCGAGGGCACCCGGCGAGGGGAGCCCGTGGTGACCCCGATCTTCCGGTACCGGCCTCGCGCCGGCGCCGATGGGCATTTCGAGGCGACCGGCACCATGCCGGACATCACGTCGACCCTCAGCGACCGAGGCGAGGATGTCGCCGACTGGATGTTCGCGCCCGAGGACGACTCATGAGCGCGCTGGCGTTGACGTTGCTCGGCCTCGCCGCCTGGCTCGCGGAACGAGGGTCGCGAGCAACCCGCCGCAGCCGGCTCGAGCGCCGGGTACCGGGCCCGGAGACGCTTCGAACCGGCGCCAGGCGCACGGTGCCGACCTGGATCCTCTGGTCCGGTGTTGCGGCGGGCGTGGGCTATGCGGTGTCGGGGGTCGTGCTCGGGATCGGCGGGGCAGCGGCAGGGGCGATCGCCTGGCGTATCCGAGAGCGACGACGCAGGCGTGCGCTCGAGGCCGAGCGTGACGAGCAGCTCGTCGACGTGGTCACGTCGATCACCGCCGCGATCCGGGCCGGCCAATCCGTGCCGCAGGCGCTGTCGTTCGCCGCGGACGAGACTCGCCCGCCGCTGCGTGGCTCGCTGGCACGTCTCGACGGCGCCCTCGATCTCGGTGTGCCGCTCGACGAAGCCATCGGTGCGTGGACGCGCGACGTCGACACCGGCGACGCCCGCCTGCTCGCGGGGGTGCTGACCCTGCACCGTCGGAGCGGGGGAGACCTGCCCTCGGTGCTCGACGAGGTGGCGGGCACGTTGCGTGAGCGACGTGCAGCGATCCGTGAGGTGCACGCTCTGACCGCACAGGCGCGCCTGTCCGGCACGATCCTCGGCGTGTTGCCGTTCGGCTTCTTCGCGTTCCTCTGGCTCACCTCGCGCAGCGAGATCGAAGGGGCGTTCCGCTCGACCGCGGGAGTCGTCGCGATCGGGCTCGGCCTCGTGCTCGAAGGGCTCGCCTTCGTGTGGATCCGACATCTGCTGGAGGTCCGCTGATCATGCCGCTCGTCGCATCGGTCCTCGTGGCTGTGGCCGTGCTGTGCGCAGCGACCGGCACCGCTCGAACGGTTCGCGGACGCGCGACGGTTCGGCCCGCGCGTAGCCAGCCCGTTTCAAGCTCTCGAGTGCTGAAGTCCCGGCAGCTGATCGGTCGGCTCAGCGTTGGGGGCCAGTCGAGAGCCGGCAAGCGCCGTCGCGCCGCGGCTGACGCCGAGATCCCGCAGTTGCTCGATCTGCTCGCGGCCGGGTCGTCGGCGGGACTCGCGGCTCCCCTCGCGTTGCGACGCGCGGCCGACGGACTCACAGGCCCTCTCGCCGACGAGGTGCGCGCGACCGTGCGTGCGGTCGACCTCGGCGCTCGCTGGCGAGACGAGCTCGAGGCGCTCGCCGATCGCCTCGACCTGCCCGATCTCCGGCGCACGGTGTCGGCGCTTACCCGCACCGAGTCACTCGGCGCTTCTCTCGCTCAAGCCACGGCCGAGCTCGCGGCATCGGTTCGTCAGGCGCGCCGCGCCGCAACCATGGAGCGAGCCCGCACAGCGCCGGTGAAGATGCTCTTCCCTCTGGTGTTCCTCGTCCTCCCCGCGTTCCTCCTCCTGACGGTGGTGCCCGTGCTGCTCACCACCGTGCGGTCCATCGGTTGAACAGGGAGGTGCACGATGCAGGTGCTGAACATCTTGTGGTTCGACGCGGTCTGGTTCGTGAGGCAGGAGCTCTTGCGTGAGCTCCGTCGCGAGGAAGGTCAGACCACGGCTGAGTACGCGCTCGTGATCCTGGCGGCGGCGGCCGTCGCCGTCGTGCTGATCGCGTGGGCGCGCTCATCGGGGCGGTTGCCGGCGTTCTTCGACCAGGTGATCGACCAGGTGATCGGTGACGCGGCCGGCGCGTAACCGTTCCTCGCGGGTGAGCCAGCGCGGCACCGCGGCGGTGGAGTTCGCGCTCGTGCTGCCGATCGTGCTCGCGATCGTGCTCGCGCTGGTGCAGGTCGGTCTGCTCGTTCGGGACCGGCTGCTCGTCGAGTCGGCGGTGCGCTCCGGGGCGCGCACCGCCGCCGTCGAGTCCGGCGACGACGCCATCCGAGCGGCCGTGCTTCGAGCGGCGCCCGCACTCGAGCCGTCGGCGGTCGCCGTCTCGACCGACCGGTCGGGCGTGCGCGGCGAACCGGTGACCGTCACCGTGACCTACGTGGCAGCGATCAGGGTGCCGTTCGTCGCATGGCTGTTCCCGGCGGGGGTGTCGATGCGGGCTGAGGCGACGGACCGGCAAGAGTTCACATGAACGCCTGCGATCGCTCACAACGCGGCTCGGTCTCGATCGTGGTCGCGGGCGTGGCGACCATCGCGCTCGTGGCTTCCCTCGGCCTCGCCGACGTCGGGAAGGCGCTCGTGGCCCGAGCGCGAGCGAGGGCCGCGGCCGATGCCGCCGCCCTCGCCGCGGCGCAGGAGCTCGCGCTGCCGAGCGGAAGCACGCCCGTCGAGCTCGCGAGCGACTACGCGGCGCGCAACGGTGGCGAACTCGTCTCGTGCACATGCGCGCCGGTCTCGCTCGAGGCTACCGTCGAGGTCAGCGATCCCGGTCGGCCCGATGTTCCTCGCGAGCGACGGGCTCACCGTGCGAGCCCGAGCGCGGGCGGTCGTCGACGTGCCCCTCATCACGTCACCTCGGCCAGCGCGGGCTGTTCGCCGCGATCAGGAACGCGGATCGAGGGTGGACCTCGAAGCGGTCTTGACCATCTCGCGGAGCACGGAAGCATCGACCTTGTCGAGCTTGGTGAAACGCACGCACCCCTTGCCCACGTCGGCCTCGGGCAGCTGATCCCTGAACGAGTCGAGGAGGTAGCCGCCGTCGGGCCCCTGGGTGTTGAAGTAGAGCGAGATCGCTCTCTTGTTGTTGGCGAGGCCGATGATGGGGCAGTCGCCCTCGCGCCCTGACTCGTAGACGTAGTGCATCGTGCCGTAGCCGATCATGCCCATGTCGATGCGCGGTTGCAGCTTCGGTGCTGCTTTCCGGATGAGGTCGTGGAGTTGCTGGATCTGCTCGCGACGCGGCTCCTCGAGCTCGGCGATGTACTCCTGCGGTGTGGTCGCGGTGGTCGACGTGCCGTGCATCGTTTCCTCCGATCGTGACGTTCTCCCATCGTACGGGTGTCGAGGAGATTGCGGACATGTGCTGCGCGGGTGTCGATATGGTCGCGCCCCTTCCCCCGCGCAGATGCAGGCGTGACGCTCGCGCAGATGATCGACGTCGAGATCGCCGGAGCGAGCTTCGCCGGGCTGGCGTGCGCTCGCATTTGTGCCGCGCGAGGGCTGCGAACGGTCGTCTGGGAGCGCAAGCGCGACCCGGGTCACGGGGTTCGCACGACCGGGCTGCTGGTGAAGGAGGCCGCCGACGAGGAAGACCTACCGCTCGAGATCACGCGACGCATCCACGGGGTGCGCCTGTACGGCCCGTCGTTGCGGTGGGTCGATCTCGACGCGCCCGGCTACTACTTCCTCGCGACCGACACGCCGGCCTTGCTACGAGCGATGGCCCAGCGAGCGGAAGCAGCCGGGGCCGAGATCCGGTGTGGCCGGGAGTTCCGCACGTCGGTGCGTTCGGGGCAGATGTTGGTCGGCGCTGACGGCCCCCGGTCGCGCGTGGCGCGCGACATGCGCCTCGGCGTGAACCGAGCGTTCTTGTCCGGCGTCGAGGCCGAGTTCCGCGGGGTTCGGGGCGTCGAGGAGCGGTTGCACGTCTTCCTCGACTCTCGGCTCGCGCCCGGCTACATCGGGTGGGTCGTGCCGGGGGTCGGCATCACGCAGGTCGGGCTCGCCGCTCGCGGACCGGCGCGTCCCGACCTGGCCCGGTTCATCGAGCGCATCTCGAGCGTGTTCGACCTCTCTGCTGCCAAGCGCGTGGGCACCCGGGGCGGGCTGATCCCCGTGGGTGGCCCTGTGCGCCCGTTCGCTTCGCGCGACGTGGCGCTCGTCGGCGACGCCGCGGGCCTCGTCTCACCGCTCACCGCCGGCGGCATCCACACGGCCCTGCGGTCGGGTCGCGCGGCCGGCATCGCGATCGCGAGCCACCTGCTCGACGGCGGCCCTGGGCTCGACCGGGCACTGCAGGGCGCCTACCCGCGCTCCATCTGGAAGCGTTCGATGCGCACGGCGATGGACCTACATCCGCCGAACGCGCTGATCGACCTCGCACTCGACAACCCGTCGTTCCGGGCGATCGCGCGAGCGGTCTTCTTCCACCACCGGAGCCTGTTGTCACCGACCGCCTGGTTGGAAGGCGCGCCCGTCGGCTGATAACCAACCCTGAGTGGTCTGCTGAACGCGACCGGTCACGTCCTTCGCGCGGGCTCGAGGGCTCCGATCGCATCCTCCACGGGCCGCGTGAGATCAACGGCGTCGGTCTCGTCGACGGCGGGTAGCGCCGATGCCTCGGCGAGCGCCTGCACCGACGGCACTCCCGAGACCACGTGGTCGACCACGCCGTAGGCCTTCGCTTCGTCGGCCGTGAGGATGAAGTCCCGGTCGGTGTCGGCGCTGATCTTCTCGACCGTCTGGCCGGTGTGCTCGGCCAGGATCTCGTCTGCGCGCCGGCGCATGCGCACGATCTCGCGCGCGTGGATCTCGAGGTCGGCCGACTGGCCTTCCATGCCGCCGTGGGGTTGGTGCAGCAGCACGCGTGAGTTCGGCAATGCGAACCGTTTCCCGGGTGACCCCGTCGCGAGCAGGAATGCACCGGCGCTCGCCGCTTGTCCCACGCAGTAGGTGGCGACCGGCGTGCCGAGGAACTGCACGGTGTCGTGGATCGCGAACATCGACGTCGTGGAGCCGCCGGGCGAGTTGATGTACATGGCGATCTCCTTGTGCGGGTCTTCGGACTGCAGGAACAGCAGCTGCGCGACGATCAGGTTCGCGACGGCGTCGTCGATCGGTGTGCCGAGGAACACGATGCGATCGCGCAGCAGCCGTGAGTAGATGTCGAAGACGCGCTCGCCGCGCTCCGACGGTTCCACCACGCTCGGCACCAGGGTCTGGAACGGGGTCGACACGGGGAGCCTCCTCCGAGATAGTATGCAACCGTTCGGTTGCCACCACGACCGTACCTCGAGCCGCGGCTCATGGCAACTTCACGGTTGCCAACACCGAGGACGCGAGGAACGAAGCGAGAAGAGAGGAGCGCCGTGCCGGAGGATCTTCGACCCCAGCCTCGCATCGATCGATCGGTCACGATCTCGGCACCCGTCGAGCGGCTCTGGGCGGCGATCTCGACCGCCGACGGTCTCGAGGCATGGCTCGGCGGCGAGGTCGAGCTCGACCCGCGGCCGGGGTGCCCCGTGCTGGTGCGCTGGCCCGATCGTTCGACCAGCCGCGGGCTCGTCGAGCACGCCGAGCCGAACAGGCGATTCGTCTTCCGCTGGCGGCGCATGGTGGGCGCTGGACTCACCCTGCACGTCGGCGAGCCCACCCGTGTCGAGATCGTGCTCACCCCGATCGGCGACCGCGACACCCGAGTGGACATCGTCGAAACACCGGCGCCGTTGCCCGGCAAGCCCGTGGCACTCACACCGGCAGCGCGCAGGGGCGCGGCATGAGCGGCGATCGCGTCGACCGCGTCTTCTCCGCGTTGTCGGACCCCACCCGCCGGGCGGTCATCACGTGCCTGTCCGACGGCGGCCCGACCACCCTCGCCCGCCTGGCCGACGAGCTTCCGGTCACGCGTCAAGCGGTCGCAAAGCATCTCGCCGCACTTGAGCAGGCAGGTCTGGTGAGCGCGAGCGCAGACGGGCGGAGCCGCACCTTCCGGCTCACGCCCGGACCTCTCACCGAGGCCATGGGGTGGATGGTCGACGTCGGCGGCGACTGGGACTCGCGCCTCGAGTCGCTCCGTCGCTACGTCGAGCCGTGATCGCCGGGTGAGATCCGCGACACCTCCGCTGCGCGCACGGTGCGTTTCCGCCGCCAGACGCGGCGGACCCCCAAGAACAGCAGCCCGAACAACGACAGCGCCAACACGAACGCCACGACCGGCACGAGCACGGCGCTGAACGAGAGCAGGGTCGACATGGCGTCTTCGCCGAGCGAGAGCACCGGGTTGCCGGCCCCGCCCGTGAACGCTGTCGAGGCCGGACGCACCATCGATCGCGCTCCGTGTGTGGCACCCGCGGCCGCGACGCCCACCACGACAGCGAACGCCGGGTCGACCGCGTCGTTGCCGGTGGCCGCGAGAGCGACCAGCGCCCCCGCGACCGGCGCGACCACCACGCCGATCGCATGCAGCACGGAGTCGATGGCCGGGATCTTGTCGCCGACGAAGTCCAGCAGCGCGACGCCGCCGATCGCAAGCATCACACCCGGTTCCGCCAAGGTGTCGTATGGCGCGTCGAGTGTCATCAGGTCGGTCCAACCGATCGAGCCCGCCGACGATCAGCAGCGGAAGGTACGCGTTCAGCCCGGCCGCGGTCGACAGACCGAGAGCCGTCATGAGCCCGACGACCGCCTCTGTCATTCCGAGGCCCCTCGCTCGTGGGTCGCGGTGCACGGGAACGTGGTAGTCGGGTTCGGCGCGCAGCACCAGGTACTCCACCGCCCCCCAGATCGTCTTCGATCGCGGATAGAACGCGAGCGGCACGACCACGAGCACGGCCACGCTGGCGATCGTGAGCGGACACCACGGGCACGTCGGGCACGGTGAGGGCGAGCACCGTCAGCAGCACGGCGACCCACAGGCCGATCGCAACGATGTAGTTCACGACCATGGCGCCGAGGTATCCGCCTTGCTCCTTCTCGAACCGCCACTCGCACCGCGGGCAGGTCGTGCGCATCTCGAACCACGACAGGAACGTGTCGCGCTCGCCGCAGCGGGGACACCGCTTGCGCACGCCGCGGATCAGCGTCGGCATGGTGCCCACCTCCGGATACAGGGGCGGGCGCGAGCCGGTCGTGGCCTCGCCGGCACCACCTGGCCCTTCTGATCCGAGCGAGCCGTAGGGGTTATCCGTCGTAGATCACCCAGAACTTCACGATGCGCTCGCGGATCACCCACGTGCCGGCCGAACCCTTCGGCGTCACCAGCACGTCGCCCGGACCGACCGTGAGCGTGCGGCCGTCGTCGGTCACGATGTCGGCGTCGCCTTCGAGGATGAGCGCGACCTCGTCGTAGGGCCGCTCGAACGACCACGTGTCGGGATCGCGCTCCCAGAACCCGGTCGAGACGGCGCCGCCGGCGGTCGTGAAGACGTCGGTCTCCCGTCCGCCCGAGGGGATCGCGCCGGGCGGATCGACCAACGCCCGCCACGCTTCGCGTTCGCCCGACCGCACGACCCTGATCGTGGTGTCCTGCACCACGTCGCTCATCTTCGGCACCGCCCTTCGAGGAGTGGCCGTTGGGCCTAGCGCAAGGCTACCGGCCATCTGCGCCTTCCGGCGGGTCCACCGTGACACGGACCGGGAGTATGCTTTGCCGACCATGCCGAACCGACAGGGCAACCGGCCGAAGCGCACGCCGCTGGGGCGCAACAAGCGGGCCGAGCTCGGGGTCATCGACTTCACGCTCGCCAAGCGTGCGCTGCTCCGCGACGCGCAGGTCGGGGTGCTGGGGCTCACCGACATCTGTGACGCGCACCCCGAGCTGATCCGCGCCGCGAAGCACGTCGGCGAACCCACGAGGCACGACTGCCCGGTCTGCGCCAAGGTGAAGCTGGTGCTGCTGGCGTACGTGTACGGCGAGAGCCTTCGCGACCAGAACGGCAGGGTATGGTCGATCGACACCGGTTTGCGCATGACCGCGGCCCACCCCGGCGCAAGCTGCTACGTCGTCGAGGTCTGCACCAGCTGTCAGTGGAACCACCTGCGCGAGGCATTCACCGCTCGGCGCTCAGCCACCGGCTGAACAACGCGCCGCTCCGCATCTCCATCGCTCCGTCACACGGCATGAGCGTGAGATGCCACCCCGCTGGATACAATCGGGGTCTCGTGGCGATCGATGCCCCCACGCGCCCTGAGGGCGCCAAACACGTCCCCAAGCACACCCCCAGCACCAGGAAGAAGGGGTTCTTCCGCAGGTTCTGGTGGGTGTTCGTGCTTGTGCCGTTGCTCGTCATCGCGGCTCTGGCCGGCTCGCTCTACGTAGCGTACGCGCGTATCCAACTGCCGGAGACCCTGCCGCCGATCCGTACGAGCTACCTGTTCGACCGCAACGGTGTGCCGCTCACGTCGCTGCACGGTGCGGTCGACCGCAAGATCGTGGGTTTGAACCAGATCTCGAAGAACCTCCAGCACGCCGTGCTCGCCACCGAGGACGCCGGGTTCTACGAACACCCCGGCATCGACGTGCGCGGCATCATGAGCGCCGCCTGGACCGACCTCGTGAAGCGTGACACCGTCGTCGGCGCCTCGACGATCACGCAGCAGCTCGTGAAGAACGTCTACGCGGGCGAGTACGTCACGCACCCCAACGGTGCGCGCGAGTACATCGTGCCCCCACGCTCCATCAAGGAGAAGGTCCGCGAAGCACTGCTCGCGATCAAGGTCGAGCAGGAGCTCTCCAAGGACCAGATCCTCGCGAAGTACCTCAACACGGTGTACTTCGGCCACGGCGCCTACGGCGCGGAAGCGGCCGCCCAGACCTACTTCAACGTCGCGGCGTCGGAGCTCACGGTGATGCAATCGGCGGTACTCGCCGCCGTGCTGCACGCCCCCAGCCTGTACGACCCGATCAAGAGCACGTTCGACAACGAGTTCCGTCGTGACTACACGCTCGACCAGATGGCGAAGTACGGCTACATCTCGGTGGACGAGGCCGAGCGCATGAAGGAGAAGCGCTGCTGCGGCGTCCCGAAGAGCCAGCGGAAGGAACAAGCGCGGCTCTCGAGCAAGGCCGACTCGGAGTACTTCGTCGAGTGGACGCGGTCCGAGCTCTTCGCGCGCTACGGCAGCGCCCAGGTGTACGGCGGGGGCTTGCAGATCCGCACGACCTTGGACATGAGGCTTCAGCGGATGGCCGAGGCCGCGGTTGACGACAACCTGCCCGACACCAGATACAACCCCGATGCAGCCCTGGTGACGATCGACAACGCCAATGGCGAGGTGCTCGCGATGGTGGGCGGTCGTGACTGGGAGGAATCCAAGCTGAACCTGGCGACGCTGCCGTGTGAAGGATGCGGAAGGCAGGCGGGTTCCGCGTTCAAGCCGTTCACGCTGGCTGCCGCGCTCGACCAGGGTTTCGCGCTCGAGGGTCGGTACTGGAGCGGCCCGTCAACGGTCACGATCCCGGACGAGCGCTGCGCCACCGACGGGGAACTGTGGCAGCCGACGAACGCGGGTGACAGCTCGGCAGGCACGGTCGACCTCGAGGGCGCCACCCAGAACTCGGTCAATACCGTGTATGCGCAGCTCGTGACCGCCCTCGACGGCGGCCCCGACGACGTCGTTCGCATGGCGCATCGTCTCGGGATCGAGTCGGAGCTTCCCGCCGTGTGTTCGATCACGCTCGGCAGCGTGCAGATCAACCCACTCGAGATGACCAATGCTTACTCGACGCTCGCAAGCGAGGGCACGTATCACCGAGCCAATCCTCTGTTCAAGGTCACGCGTGCCAACGGCCAGCCGACCGGCCGGGTCAGATCGCCCGACAGGGAGAACAAGATCGATCCCAACGTCGCGAAAGGGGTGACGACCGCCTTGCAGACGGTCATCCAGGGAGGTACCGGATCATCTGCATCGATCTACCCTTGGGATGCTGCGGGGAAGACCGGGAGCGCCCAAGACAACGTCGACGCCTGGTTCTGCGGGTACACCGTGCAACTCACGACTTGCGTGTGGGTCGGGTACCCCGAAGAGCAGCGGCCGCTGATCAACATCGAAGGCGTGCCGACGGTCTATGGCGGCACGATCCCGGCGGCGATCTGGCGTGAATTCATGGTGAAGGCGATGGCGTACGGGGAAGAGAACTGGGGCTGGGTGGACACGCCGTTCCCGACCGATTTCGTGGACACCGGCACGCGTGGGCCCGAGGTCGTGGTCTCGTCACCGGCACCGCCGCCACCCCCGTCGCCGAGCGAGGATCCGTCACCTTCCGACGACCCGTCACCGAGCGATGATCCGAGTCCATCGGATGATCCATCACCGAGCGACGATCCGAGCCCGTCGGACGATCCGAGCCCTTCCGACGACCCAACACCGACCCCCTGACGGGGCGGCTGACTGGCTACGAGGCTTCGTGCAAGGCCGAGCCGCGGGCCGTCGCCAGCTCGTCGAGCGGCAGGGTCGCGATGATCGACGTGCCGCGGCCCGGTGAGGAGCGAACGACGAGCGATCCGCTCGCGAGCTCCACGCGTTCGCGCATCGAGGCGAGCCCCACCCGCCCATCACGCAGGAAGTCCCTCGCGAGTCCGGCGTCGAACCCCTGACCGTCGTCCTCGACCTCGACTCGCAGGTGCGACGAGCTCGCCTGCACCGACAGGAGCACCTGGGTGGCCTTGGCGTGTTTGGCCGCGTTCGACAACGCTTCCTGCACAACGCGGTAGGCGAGCGTCTCGAGATCCTCGGGCAGCGGCACGTCGACGCGCCCGGAGAAGTCGGTGTCGACTTCCTGGTCGGCGCCGAAGCGAACGAGGGTCTCGCGCAGCGCCGGCAGCAGCCCGCGCTCCTCGAGCACCGGCGGCCGGAGACCCGACATCAGCCGGCGCAGCGCGTCGGCCTCACCGGCGAGCTCCTCGCGGATCTTGCGGAGCACCTCGACGCCCTGATCGACGTCGCCCGCCCTGATCATCAGCAGCGCCGCCTCGAGCGAGAGCGACGCCGCCGACACGCCTTGCACCGGTCCGTCGTGCAGGTCGCGCGCGATGCGGTTGCGCTCGGCCTCGATCGCCGCGTTCGTGCGCCGCATCAGGCGGCTGCGGTCCTCGTCGCGGTCCTGCAGGAACTGGAACAGCGAACGGATCGTCTGGTCGGCCACCCTCGCCGCCGTCACGTCGCGCACCAGCAACAGGGTTCGCGGAGGGGTGGTCGGCACCGCTGATGTGCGCGACTCGAGATGCAACACCTGCCCGTCGGCACGCGAGATCTGCGACTGCCCGCCCGACGCGAGCGCCGGCGAACGCATCGTCGACGCCGATGATGACCGAGGCCAGCGCCGTCCATGGCTGATCCTCGATCGACTCGCGCGGCAGGGAGATCATGTCGGCGAACGCCTCGTTCGCCCGCAGCACCACGCCGCGTTCGTCGAGCTCGACGATGCCGTCCTCGGCCGTCTCGAACACGAGCCGCAGGTGCTCCTCGGACTGGCGCAGGGTCTCGTTGGCCTCGCGCACCCGCTCGAGCGCCTGGTCGGTCTCGGCGAGGGCGCGTTCCTTCTCTTCGAGAGCCGTCGCTGGTCTCGCGGTGCGCGAGCGTGCTCGCCGTCTGGTTCGAAAGGATGCGTGCGGCGATGCCGAGGCCGAGCAACAGGATGATCGCGGTCGACTGTCCGCCGGCAAGTCCACGCGCGTCGTCGAAGATCGCGACCACCGAGAGCGCGGCGCAGGCCGACACCACCGACACGCTGGTGAGCACCGGCCGGGCCCAGCGACGGGGAGCTGCGACGGTCGCCTCGTCGAGGTTGCCCGTGAACAGCGTCCACGCGGCGAACGCGAGCGGGCCTAGCATGAACGGAAGCTCGATCGAGGGGATCGTGCCGTCGAACGTTCCTCGGGTCCAATGCCATCCGAACGTGGCGGTGGCCGCGGCCGTGCACGCGAAGATGCCGAACAGCGCGAGATGCCGCCGCGTGGGCGCCCACAGGAGCAGCGCGCCGAAGGCGGCGATCTGCGTCGCGGTGATCATGCTGAAGATGGCGGCGGTGATCGATGCCTGAGGGGACGCGTCGAACGGGCGGACGACCACGTAGATCAGGGCGGTCACCGATGCGGCGATCAGGAACACGTCGGTGCCGATCTCGATGCTGTCGCGATGGTCGAAATGGTCGTTGAACTCCGCCCGGGCGAACTGGACCAGCGGCACGAGGAAGAAGACGAACGCGAGATCGGTGACCCGCGGCTGATACACCCCGAGCGTGCTCACCTCGGTCAGCAGGAAGACGACGTTGACCGCTCCCACCATGAACAGCGCGTACGCGAGGTGCACCGTGCCTCGCCATGCGCGTCCCTGTCCGACCGCTCGCAAGATCAAGCCACCCGAGAGCAGACAGGCACCCGCGACCATGATCTCGGACGCCCGGGCTTGATCTCGGGAGCCGCTGGGGAACGCCAGATAGGTCGCGACGGCGGCCGCAGCGGCGACGCCGAGGAACAGGCCCGTGCCGAGTCGCGCACGCGGACGGACGACGATGTCGCTCATGTGGGGTCCATGATGCCTGTTCGGGACACCCGACTCCATCACCCGGGCGGGTGTCATTCTGGACCGAACGGACTAGCCCGCCGAGCGCCGACTCTCCGAAGGCGCGGTCACCCGCGGTGTTACTCGATCAGCCGGCGGCGAAGCGCTTCAGCCACGGCGGCGGTCCGGTCCGAGGCGCCAAGCTTCTCGAAGATGTGCTCGAGGTGGGTCTTGACCGTGTCGGGGCAGATGTAGAGCCGCTCGGCGATGTCGCGATTGGTATGGCCGAAGGCGAGCAATTGCAGCACCTCGATCTCGCGCGCGGTGAGCGTCTCGGCCTTGCGGTCGCGCTCCTTGGCGGTCGAGAGCTCCTCCGCGAGAGCGACGACGAGCTGCGGATCGATCACCATGTTGCCCCCGGCGACCAGGCGTACGGTCTGGATCAGGTGCTCTGCGTCGCGCGCCTTGAGCACGTACCCGCGGGCGCCGGAGCGGACGGCTTCCACGACGAACTGACGATCGTCGTAGGCGGTGAGCATGATCACGCCGATCTCGGGCCACTGGTCGCGGATCGCCCGCGCGGCCTCGAGCCCGTCCATCTCGGGCATGCGGATGTCGATCAAAGCGATGTCGGGGGTCTCCGTGCCGATCAGCTCGATCAGCTCCTTGCCGTCGGCGGCCTCGCCCACCACCTCGATGCCGTCGGCCATCTCGAGGTACCGTCGCAGGCCTTGGCGCACCAGCGAGTGATCGTCCGCGATCGCAACCTTGATCGTCACACTTCCTCCTGATGGCCCCCCGAGTTCCGCACATCCTAGTCGCTCGAGCGACGCGACGATGCGAACCATCGACGGCCCGCTCAGAAGACGTCCCACCACGTGACGAACAATCGCACCGAGCAACGCGTAGGCGCCGGCGAACGTCGCCACGGCCAGGGGCTCGGGAAGCGCGGCGCTGTTCGACCGCGCGAGCCATCACCCAGAACGCCGGGAAGATCACCGCCACGAACCGCGGCATCGACAGCAGCGGACGAGTGGGCCAGGCGTAGGCGAGCGGCAGCGCGAGACTCGCGAGCGCGTACACGGAGTAGCTCGCGCGGATCCATCGCATCCCCGCGACCACGGCGATCAGCACCACACCGACGACCACGACGTCGACGAGCCAGTAACCGCCGTATCGCCAGGCGGCGCTCCCGGCGTCGATCACCGTCTGCCACGGCGCCCTCGCCTCGCGCTGCCAGCTCTGCTGCGCGGTCCACGGCGCGAGGGCGTCGCCGAACCTCACGCGCCACCACACCAGGTAGAGCAGCGGACCGAGCGCGACGGCGAGCGCGGCGCGCCAGGCGCGGTGCGACCCGACGCGAGTCCTCGCGTGAGCGATGCACGGCCTCGACGGCGAGCGCGAGTCGCGAGCAGTATCCCGACGCTCCGGGTGCTCGCCGCGAGCGCCCCCGCCAACGCCGCGAGCCCCCACCGATCTCGTCGCGCGAACCAGAACGCCGATACCGACGCCAGCAGGAACGGCCCTTCGCTGTAGGGGGCCAGGAAGAAGAACGCCGTCGGGAAGATCGCGACGAGCAGCACCGTGAGTCGTGCCGCTTCCTGCGACATGCCTTCGAGCCTCGTGAGCCCGTGCAGCATGACGAGCGCGCCGGCGAAGCACGCGTTCGAGACGACGAGCGCCGCGCCGAGCGGACCGACGCCGGGCAGCCAGGCGACCGCCTTGATCATCGCGGGGTACAGGGGGGAGAAGGCCGCGCTGCCGTCGTTCGGGTCGTAGCCTCGGGTCGCGATGGCGAGGAACCGCGCGGCGTCCTGGCGTTCGGAAGCCGTGAAGACCGCGGTCCACTCGAACGTGACCGGCTCGATCGCCCAGCCTGCGACCGCGGGCGGCGCCTCGCGCTGCACGATCAGTCCGACCGCCAGCAGCCCGAGCAGCGAGAACCCGAGGCGGACCCCGAGGAACACGAGCAACGAGTCGCGCAGCCCGTCTCGCAGCCGAACGGGCGGCGGATCGGTCACGCCGGCACGACCTCGTCCCGCGGTTCGGACGGCCCCGGCTCGCCGGCAGCGGCGCGCGCCCGGCGTTCGATCTCGAGCGGCTCGTGCTCGCGCAGGACCCATGCCACCACGCACCACACCAGCACTGCCGCGCGCAGCAGCACCATCACCTCGAACAGCTCCTGCGACGCGCCGGCCGCGCCTTCCAAACGTCCGAACCACGTGAACCGCGTGATGAACACGGCCACGTCGGCGATCGAGAACGCGAGGAACGGCGCGAGCGAGGGCAACGCGAGGGCGAACCACGGCAGCAGCCAGAGCCCGTACTGCGGCGAGTAGACCTTGTTCGACAACAGGAACAGCACGAGCAGCGGCAACCCGAGCGTCCATCGCGGGAAGTTGGGGTGCCGGCGGCCCTTCAAGGCCCAGACGACCGCGCTCGAGATGAGGAAGAGGGCCAACGACCCCACGTTGATCAGCCCGTATCGAGAAGCACGTCTCCAGGTGGCGGCAGGCGATGTACCAGAGGCTGTCGAAGTCCGCCCCACGCTCGCCGTTGAAGCGGAAGAAGGTGAGCCATGCGGTGGGTGCGATCACCGCGAACGGCAGGTTGATCAGTACCCACGTGCCCACCGCGGTCCAGCCCAGCACGATCGCGCCGTCGGGCCGCCGTTCCCGCAGTCGCTGCACGAGCATCGGCACCAGCAGGAACGCCGGGTAAAGCTTCGTCGCGACTCCGAGCCCGATCCCAACACCGGCGCCGCGATCACGTCGCTGCAAGAACAGGAGGAGACCGGCGGTGGCGAAGGCCACCGCCACGAGATCCCAGTTGACCGTTCCGTACACGAGCAGGGTGGGAGCGAGGGCGAAGTAAAGGGCGCGAGAGCCGCTCGCCACGAAGAGCATCACCCCGATCGCGACGGCGAACCCAGTGAGTATCAAGGCGTTGACCCAGAAGAAGGGCGCGTAGTCGTCTCCAGAGATCCACGACGCGAGACGCATCACGTACATCGTGACCACCGGGTACTCGTCGC
Source organism: uncultured Actinomycetes bacterium (assembly GCA_963831325.1). Lineage (GTDB taxonomy): Bacteria > Actinomycetota > UBA4738 > UBA4738 > HRBIN12 > JAOUEA01. The sequence goes on along the minus strand of CAWHQA010000038.1, from coordinate 223,661 downwards.
AGTTGCGCGCTTCGATCGCCACGCACTCGTCGAGGAACGGCAGGCGCGGGCCGCGGAGCTGTTCCGTGTCGAGCAACGGCACCACGTCGGTGTAGCAGAGGTTGCGGTACTGGCGGAGGTCGCCCCACGCGCCCGAGGCGCACGGTCCCTTGGACGCCGCCCCCAGCGCCATCGTGCCGATTACGCATGCGATCACCAGTCCGAGGCTCGTGCCCGCGCGCCCAGGTCGACCCATAGGGCCCGCATCGTAGCCCGGAGGAAGCAGTCGGGCTCAAGTAGTGAGCGCAGCGAACGTAGCCAGGAGGAAGCAGTCGGGCTCAAGTAGTGAGCGCAGCGAACGTAGCCCGAAGGAAAGTAAGAGCTGGGACTCGTAGAGTGTCCGGTCGTGAGGTATCGGGTGGAACAGCTCGCGGCGACATGCGATCTCTCGGTCGACACGGTGCGCTACTACCAGTCGCGGGGGCTGCTTCCTGCACCGGAACGGGAAGGCCGGGTCGCCTGGTACGGGCCGGAGCACGTGGAGCGCCTGGCCGAGATCCGGTCGCTGCAGGGCAAGGGGCTGTCGCTGGCAGCGATCCGCCGTGTCGTATCGGGGGAGCTTGGTCCTGCCGACGCCGACCTCGCCGCCGCGGTGGCTACCGCTCGCGGCGGGGCGAGCGACACGCTGCCGATTGCCGGTGACGAGCCTGCCGCGACGCTCAGCCTCGACGAGTTCTCCGAGGCGAGCGGGGTTCCCGCATCGCTGATCCAAGCGGTGGAGCGCGAAGGCATCAGGCTCGGGCGGCGCGTCGACGGTGACAACCGGTATACCTCGGCCGACATCGAGCTCGTCCGCACGGCGCTGCGGCTGCTCGAGTTCGGGCTTCCGCTCGCGGACCTGCTCGCGCTCGCGCGCGACGCCGATACCGCGATGCGGGGCCTGGCCGAGCGGGCGGTCGACCTGTTCGACGAGCACGTGCGCAAGCCCATCCGCGATACGGCGGGCGACGACGAGCGCGCTGCCGAGCAGATGGTCGACGCCTTCCGCGAGCTGCTTCCCGCGGTCACCACGCTGGTCTCGCACCACTTCCGGCGCCTGCTGCTCGAGACGGCCGAAGACCACATCGAGGAGCCTGCGCCGTGAGCGCGCAGCTCCCCCAGGGGGACGAGAAGCGCCTCGCGGTCCGCCGGCTCTTCGACACGATCTCGCCCAGATACGACCTCGTGAACCGCGTGATGACGTTCGGCATGGACGTCGGCTGGCGACGCACAGCGGTCGCGTCGCTGCGGCTCGCGGGCCGCTCGCTCGTGGCCGACCTGGCGTGCGGCACCGGCGACCTCTGTCGCGAGCTGGAACGACGGGGCTATCGCGCGGTCGGCTTCGACTTCAGCCACGGCATGCTGCTGAACGCCCGCACCGACTCGCCGCTCGTCGAGGCCGACATCGTGCGGCTGCCGCTCGCCGATGGCGCGGCCGACGGGGTAACGTGCGGGTTCGCATTGCGCAACGTCGTCTCGCTCCAGGCGCTCTTCACCGAGCTCGGGCGTGTCGTGCGCCCCGGTGGACGCATCGCGCTGCTCGACGCGAGCGAGCCCGATAACCGCGTGCTGCGAGCCGGTCACGGCCTGTACTTCAACCGCATCGTGCCGATGATTGGCGGTGCTCTCTCGGACACGGCCGCCTACTCCTACCTGCCGAGGTCGATGGCTTACCTGCCGCCGGCCGCCGAGATGGTCTCGATGCTCGAGGTGGCCGGCTTCCCCGACGCCGAACGTCGCCAGCTCTCCGGCGGCCTCACGCAACTGCTGGTGGGCACACGCGAGTGACTCCCGTCACCGCGACTCCGCTGGGGTCGGCGTTCGACCTACTGGCGGCCTACGAGGCGCCCGACGGGTTCCACTTCGAGCGTGAAGGCCTCGGCGTCTCGGCGTCGTCGGTACACGGCGGACTGCACATCGGACCTGAGCCCGATCTCCGAGCGCTGGCGGCCGCGACCTCGAAGGCGCTGCGCGAGCTGCACGGCGGCGGTGTCGCGCCGCTCGCCATTGGGGTCTTGCCGTTCGACGGCGCCGACGCGTCGCTGTGGGTGCCCGCGCTAGCTGTGCATCGTGCCGGCGCCGGGGAAACCTGGCTGCTTGACCTCGCCGGCGACGCCGAGCAGCCGCCGTTCAGTCCCGAGCGCGTGATCGGCGACCTGCCACACGAGGCCTTCCGTGCGATGCAGCTCTCAGAGGAACCGTCGGCCGAGGTGTACGCGGCCAGGGTCGCCGAGGCAGTTGCGTCGATCTCGCGCGACGAGCTCGCGAAGGTCGTGCTGGCGCGCACGTTGCGCGTCGACGCCGGACGCGTCCTCGATGCGCGACGGCTGCTGCACCGCTTGCGGGCGGTGGAGCCCCACTGCTTCACGTTCGCGGCGCCCACCACGCTCGGCGTCTTGGTGGGCGCGAGCCCCGAGCTCCTCCTCTCGCGTCGCGGCGACCGGGTGCGATCGACGCCGCTCGCAGGCACCGCGCCACGCGCCGGCGACCCCGACGAGGACGCTGCCAACGCCGAAGGGCTCGCTGCGTCGGCGAAGAACCGCGAAGAGCACGCGATCGTGGTCGACGCCGTCGCCGAGGTGCTCGGCAAGTTCTGCGACGACCTCACCTTCGATACCGAGCCCGCACTCGAGCCGACCGCGAACGTGTGGCACCTGGCGACCCGTTTCGAGGGAACGCTCCGAGATCCCGGCGTGAGTGCCCTCGAAATCGTGGCCGAGCTGCACCCGACCCCGGCGGTCTGCGGAACACCGCCGCCGGCCGCAGCATCGACGATCGCCGAATTGGAACCGTTCGATCGCGGCGCATACGCAGGTCCCGTTGGATGGGTCGACGCCAACGGCGACGGCGACTGGGCGATCGCCCTGCGATGCGCGCTGCTCGAGTCCAACCGGGCCACCCTCTACGCGGGGGCCGGCATCGTGGCCGGGTCCGATCCCGCCGCAGAGGTCGACGAGACGGAGCGCAAGTTCCGAGCATTCCTCGACTCCCTGCGCTGGGGCTGAGACCCGCTTCAGCGTGGTGGAAGGCTCGCCCGCGCCGCCCGCCGCGTGAGTCCCAGGCGGCCGAGCTCGATCGCTGCGAGCGCGGAATGCCGCCCGGCCTGCAGATCACCCCACGGGTCGGTCGTGACCGACGAGATGCGCGCGTACGAGAATCGCGTGGCAGCCCGAAGCGCGAGATACCCCTCGAGCCCGGCCTCGTCGGCATCGAGTGACCTGCCGATACGACGCCGGTCGCGCGCGAGCGGCGAGCGGATCACGAGCCACACGGCGATCGGAGGCACTGAGGGTGCAAGCGCGATCAACAGTCCCAGCAGCAGCGAGACGTTGAAGATCACATCCTTGCTCGCCTCTGCCTTCTGCACCGTGCCCCGGCCGAGCGCGTCGATCCGGTCGGCGATCGCCTCGACGCTTCCACCGACCAGCGGCACGTCGACGAGGTCGGTGAGCGCGCCGGCCGCGTCGGAAACACCTTCACCGGCGCCGATCACCCCGTCGCTCAGCCCCGCGAGGCCGTTCACCGCGTGACCTACCGCGTACCCGATCGCGCACCAGAGCAGCAACCAACAGACGAGCACGACGTCGATCATTCGAAGTGTTCGATGCGACACGTTGGCCTCCAGTCAGGTCCGGGCGGGAACCCGCGCATCGTAGGGGACGACGTGACAAGCTCCGCGCGTTCGCAGGGTCAGGTAGTCTGACGCAGACTAGAAAGTGGTGGTTCCGACGCCCAGCCGCTGTAGTGCTCGGCATCGAACGAGGAGACTCTCCGTTCTTTCAGCTGATCCGGCGGCGAGCAGCGCGAACGCCAGTCAGAGCAGTTGGAACAGGGATACGACCAACGCCGCATCGCGATCCGTGTGCGTCGGGCGGGCGCGGCACGTCCGCGAACGCTTGCTCGAGCGCTGCGATGGCTTCGTCGGATGTGGTCACGGCGGGCCAGCCTATTGCCAATTCCCCGGAGGCCACCGCCGGAGTCCTCGCTCTCGGTGAAGCCCTACTCGGCTGCGCCGAGATCTGCCGAGATCGTTCTGCTCATCTCGGCCCGAAGGGCGAGCGATCGCTCCGCGTTCACCGCGACTTCCACGACGTGCAGGCCATGTCCCGCCATCTCCGAGGCGAGTGCCGGCGAGAGCTCGGAGGCACGCTCGACCAGCGTGTGACTCGAGCCGGCCGCACGCGAGAGCTCACCGATGTCGATGCCGTGCGGCGTGACGAAGAGGTCGCGGTGCTCGGGCAGCGATCGCTGGGGAAGCAGCGAGAAGATCTCGCCGCCGCCGTTGCTGATGACGACGATGGTGAGGTCGATGCCTCGCCGGGCGTTCCAAGCGACCGCGCCGAAGTCGTGCAGGAACGAGAGATCGCCGATCAGCGCCACGACGGGCTGGTCCTCCTGCCACTCGGCGGGACCGCTGCGCCGTCCGCTCGCTGCCACGCCGAGCGCCGTCGAGACGAGGCCGTCGATGCCGCTCGCGCCTCGGTTGCCGAGCACGCGCGATCCGCTGCGCGGCGCCATCGCGAGGTCGAGATCGCGGATCGGGGTGGAGTTGCCGACGAACAACGTTCCCCCGTCGGGGATCCATGCGGCTACGTCGCGCGCGATCCGCGGCTCGAACGGCTCGTCCACTCCGTCGAGGTAGTTGTCGAGCGCAGCTCGAGCGCGGTCGTCGGCGTCTCGCCAGGTCTCGCTCCATTCGGTCGGCGCTCGGTGCAGGGGACGCGCCAACAGGTCGGCTGCGTCACCGGCGGGAGGGAGCGCCCCGGAGAATGCGATCGCCCCTTGCTGGTCGATCGGACGACCGGCGAGTGCGTTCTCGAGGGCATCGGCGTCGACGGCGAGACGCCAGCTCGCCTGCCGTTCAGGATCGGCGTCGAGGTGCCATCGGTCGGCGACCACGAGCCGCTCCGCGGAAGCCACGAACGCTTGGGTCGCGCGGCTCGTGGGCGCGGCTCCGAGCTGGATCACGACCTGCGGTATGTGTTGCTCTATCCAAACCGTGTCGCCGATCAGCGCTTGCCCGGCGGCCAGTGACATGCCGGGTTGGCGTGCGGTCGAGCCGGGCTCGGCGATCACCGGCCAGCCGAGCGTCTGCGACCAGTACCTGGCTTCGCCCGAGAGGTCGCCCGGCCAGCCACCGATCACTACGGCGCCGCGTGCGCCGGAGACCATCGCGGCGAGCCGGTCGGCTTCCTCTTCGGTGAGCTCGGCCTCGGGGCGCGTCGAGAGATTGAGTTGCTCGCCGGTGGGCGCCGGCAGCACGACGTCGGGCGATGGGCTCAGCGGTTCCTCGAAGGGGCAGTTCACGTGCACGGGGCCGACGGGGTCCGAGCGGGTGGCCTCGAGGGCCTCGCGGGCGGCTTGGCGCCACCACGCGTCCTGACCCGTGGTCTCTGGAACGGGAAGGTCCAGCACCCCGCGCACGTACGAGCCGTAGAGGCCGACCTGGTCGATCGTCTGGTTCGCCCCGGTGCCTCGAAGGCGAGGAGGCCGGTCGGCCGTCAGCACCACGAGCGGCATCCGCGACTGCGAGGCCTCGACCACGGCGGGCAGGAACTCCGCGGCGGCGGTGCCGCTCGTGCACGCGATCGCGACCGGGGTACGCGTCGCGCGCGAGAGTCCGACCGCGAAGAACGCGCTCGAACGCTCGTCCAAGTGCACGTGCAGCTCGACTTCGGGGTGGCGCGCGAGCGCGAGTGCGAGCGACGTCGACCTCGAGCCGGGCGACAGGCACGCGTGTCGAACCCCGCCGGCGACAAGCCCGTCGACCAGCGCCCATGCGCACTCGAGGTTAAGCTCGGCGATCCCCATCAGGCGGCGTGAACCACGATCGCGACTGGGAAGCTTTCGCCGGGCCTAAGCTCCGACTGATCGACCGCGCCAAGCACGAGGCCGAGTGCCATGAGCAGGCCGCAGGCGGCGTGGGTCGCAGCGGTGCCCGTCAGTACCGGGATGAGGTCGCGCCCCGTCGCGGTTCCCACGGCTTCCATGGGGCGGATCGCGAGCACCCATGCGCCGAGCCCGAACAGCGCCCACTGCGGAAGCCCCGCGCCCTCGACCGCGATGTCGACGATCACGCCGAGGGCGATTGTGGCGAACGCGGCGACGACCGTCGCCCTGTATAGGCGCCGCGTCGGGCGGTCGCCGAGGCGCACCGCGAGCGTGCGCTTGCCGCTCGCCTCGTCGGTCGCGATGTCTCGAAGGTTGTTGGCAACCAAGATCGCCACGGCCAGGAAGCCGAGCGCCGCGCCGCCCCACCACGCCGAGGCGGGCACGGTCTCGACCATCACGAACGCGGTGCCGGCCGTGGCCATCAGCCCGAAGAAGACGAAGACCATGAGCTCACCGAGGCCGAGTCCCGCGTAGGGGCGGGGTCCGCCGCTGTAGAGCACGGCGGCCACGAGAGCAAGCGCGCCGACGAACAGGATCAGCACGGGCTCGGTGGCGAGCGCCAAGGCGAGCCCAGCGACCGCAGCGGCGACGAGCGCGACGAGCGCCGCCGTGAGCACGGCGCGCGGTGAGGCGGCACCGCTCGCCGTGAGCCGAGGAGGTCCGAGGCGCTCGCGGGTGTCGACCCCGCGCACGCCGTCGAAGTAGTCGTTCGCGTAGTTCACGCCGACCTGGAGCCCGGCGCCGACGACGAGCGCGGCTGCGAGGCGCCACCAGATGACCTCACCGGCCGCCGCGGTGCCGAGTACGACCGGCACGAGGCCGGCGCCGAGGGTGCGCGGGCGGGCGCCTCGCCACCAGATCGCGACCGCACCCGGACGTTCTTCCACCGAGGCCGCCGCGCTCACGGGCGCTTGGGGAACCGCGAGAAGTCGGGGGCGCGCTTCTGCTGGAAGGCGTCGCGACCTTCCTGCGCTTCCTCACTCATGTAATAGAGGAGCGTGGCGTCGCCGGCGAGCTGCTGCACGCCGGCCAGGCCCTCGGTGCCCGCGTTGGATCCGGCCTTCAGCAGACGCAGGGCGAGCGGCGAGTAGGCGAGCATCTCGCGGCACCATTCCACGGTCGTGCGCTCGAGGTCCTCCACCGGCACGACCGCGTTCGCGAGTCCCCAGTCGAGCGCGGTCGCCGCGTCGTACTGGCGGCAGAGGAACCAGACTTCCTTGGCGCGCTTCTCGCCGATCTGGCGGGCGAGCAGGTTGATGCCGTAGCCGCCGTCGAACGACCCCACGCGAGGGCCGGTCTGGCCGAAGCGCGCGTTGTCGGCGGCGATCGTCAGGTCGCAGCAGAGATGCAGCACGTGGCCGCCGCCGATCGCGTAGCCCGCCACCATCGCGACCACGGGCTTCGGCATGCGGCGGATCTGTATCTGCAGATCGAGCACGTTGAGACGGCCGATGCCCTGTTCGTCGACGTATCCGTCGTCGCCGCGGATCTTCTGATCGCCGCCCGAGCAGAACGCGAGCGAGCCTTGCCCGGTAAGCACGACGACGCCGATCGTCGCGTCGTCGCGCGCGGTGTCGAACGCCCTGATGAGCTCCGCGGTCGTCAGAGGGCGGAAGGCGTTGCGCACCTCGGGGCGATCGATCGTGATCTTCGCGATGCCCTCGGCCGTCTCGTACCTGATGTCCTGCCAGTCGCCGTCGGCGACCCACTCGGCGGCGGGTTCGATCGTGCGTTCGGGGTCGGTGGCATCGCTCATCTGACCGCGAGGCTATCGGACCGGACGGGCGTGGTGCTAGGTTCCGAGCCGTGCGTGCGAAGCGACGCGTCCGGTGGCACACGACGGTCGTTCTCGCGACCGCGCTCGCCCTGCTTGCGCCCATCGGGCCCGCCCCGGCGCTCGCGGGGGTCGTCGTGCCGCCGAGCATCAGCATCATGACGTTCAACATCGAGTACGGCGGCACGGTCGTCGACCTCGACAAGGTCCTTGCAGCGGTCCGCCGCGCCGATGCCGATGTGGTGGCCTTCAACGAGTCCTACGGCAAGGTCGCGCGGCTCGGGCGCCTCACCGGCTACGGCTACGTGAGCCGCCGCCTCGACGTCGTCTCGCGCTACCCGATCGTCGACGCGCCCGGGTCAGGCGGGCGGTACGTGTTCGTGCAGCTCGCTCCCGGCAACGTCGTCGCACTCACCAACGTGCACCTGGCTTCGAGCGACTACGGACCGCGCCGCCTGCTCGACGGCTGGAGCAAGAGGAAGGTGCTCCGCACCGAGCGGGCGGTGCGCGTTCCCGACCTGCGGCCGTTCGTGCGAGCAACGGCCGGACTCGACGACGCGGGCATCCCGACGTTCGTGGTGGGCGACTTCAACTCGCCCTCGCACGAGGACTGGACGCGAGCCGCGGTGGGGCTCCGTCCGCAGGTTCGTTTCCCCGTGGTGTGGCCCGTCACGAAGCTCATGTCTCGAAAGGGCTTCACCGACTCGTGGCGCGTCGTGCACCCCGATCCCGTGGCCGACGAGGGACTCACCTGGCCTGCCGCTCGTCCGCGCTCCGACACGAGTTGGAACCCGCGCCGTGACGCCCCCGAAGACCGCATCGACCAGATCTGGTCGGCGGGCACCGCGACGGCGGTCTCGAGCGAGCTCGTCGGAGAGCGCGATGGCCCGGAGGTCGGGATCTCGGTCACGCCATGGGGATCCGATCACCGCGCCGTGATCTCGACGTTCGACGTGGCGCCTGGAACACCGCCCGTCATGGTCTCGCCTGCTCCGTTGCTGGTCGAGATCGGCCGCCCGCTCGATGTGACGTACCACGCGCCGGGAGGTGCGGGAGAGCGGGTGCGCATCGTGCCGAGGGGCGGCGACCCGGTGACCGACGTGATCGACTCGCAGGGCACCCCGCCGGGCGCCCTCATCGACGGCGTCGCGACGTTCGCCACCGGTTCACTCGCCGCCGGTGCCTACGACGTCGTGTTGATCGACGGGGCCGACGCCGAGCTCGCCCGCAGCCCATTCTGGGTGCGCGAGGTCGACGCGCCGCCCGTGCTCGACTCGGCCTCCCGTTACGACGTCGGCGAGCCGATCGAGATCTCGTTCACCGGGGCGCCCGCGAACCGATTCGATTGGATCGGGCTGTACGAGCGCGGCGCCGATCCACTCGTCGACTACTACATCGCCTATCGCTACACGCGAGCAGCCGTCGAGGGCACGGTGGCGTTCGACGTGCGGGTTCCGCTTCCGCCCGGGCGCTACACCGCGTTCTACCTGCTCACCGATGTCTACCGAGAGATCGCCTCGGTCGACTTCGTCGTGAGGAGCTGACCCGCCGGTAGGGTGTCCGGGCATGGGGCCCAGGGGATCGCTCCCGGCTGCGCCCGGAGAGCTGCTCGCGGTCGATGTGCCGGCAGGCTCGGCATGGGTGCCGCTGCTGCACCGGCTCTGGAGCGAACGCGTCGCCTTCATGCCGCTCGACGAGCGCCTACCCGAGTCGGAGCGCCGCCGCCTGCTCGACGTGGCCCGCCCGGCCGCCGTGCTCGGCGCTGGCGGAGGCGCCACCGTGTACGCGGGCGCCAAGCCCGTCGACGACGATGTTGCGATCGTGATGGCGACGTCCGGCACAGGCGGCGCCCCCCGGTTGGTGGAGCTCTCTCGCGACGCGATCCTCGCCGCGGTCGTCGGCTCGCGCTCAGCACTCGAGGCGACCGGTCACGACGTGAGCAGAGGACTCGTGAGCTGCCTCACGCCGGCGCACATCGGCGGTCTCCTCGTGCTCGTGCGCAGCGAGATCGACCAGGTGCCCGTGGTCGTGCATGAGCGGTTCGACGCCGGCAGGCTCGCTCGGGAGGCGCCAACCGGATCGGCGGTCTCGCTCGTGCCGGCGATGGTGGCCCGGCTCGTGCGCGACCGAGCCGATCTTGATCGGCTCGGCGTGGTGCTCGTCGGAGGCGGTGCGCTCGACCCCGGACTGCGTGCCGAAGCCGAGGCGCTGGGCGCGACGATCGTCGAGACCTACGGCCTCACCGAATCGTGCGGGGGCATCGTCTACGACGGCACGGTGTTCGAGGGCACCGATGTCAGGCTGGGTGAGGCCGGGCGCATCGAGCTGCGTGGGCCGACCCTGATGCAGGGCTACCGCGGCGAGCCGGTCGCGACGGGCGACGCGTTCGACGTGCGGGGGTGGTTGCGCACCGCAGACGCTGGCGCGATCGACGACGACGGTCGGCTTCGGGTGCATGGGCGTCTGGACGACGCGATCCGGACGGGCGCCGAAACGGTCTGGCCGCTCGAGGTCGAGCGAGCGCTCGAGTCGCACCCCAAGGTGGCCGAGGTGGCGGTGGCCGGCCGCACGCATCCCGAGTGGGGACAACAGGTCGTCGCGTTCGTCGTGCCGCGCTCGATCGACGACGCGCCGAGCCTGCAGGAGCTGCGGGGGCATGCGAGCGATCGCATCGCTCGCCACAAGGCTCCCCGTGAGGTCGTGCTCGTGCACCAGCTGCCGCGCACACCGGCGGGCAAGCTCAGGCGCGGCGCGCTTCCCGACCGCTGAGCCCCGCCGCCCCACATGGCACATGGAAAAGGGCCCGAGTCCGGGAGGGGTGGACTCGGGCCCTTCGCTCGTTGCGGCGGGCCACCGAGGGGGTGGTGGCTCACCGTGTCTGCCCTCATCATCGACCGTTGGGTCCCCCGCTGGATGGTCGCGTCGCGGTAATCCTGCCTACCGAGGATCGGGTAGTGCCTTGGATCGGGCGGCGAACCAGGTGCTTGCGGTCAGACGGTGATCGCGCCGTGCTTCACGGCGAACGCCACGGCCTCGAGCTTCGAGTGCACGCGCAGCTTCCCAAGGATGTTCCGCACGTGCGTCTGCACCGTCTGCGGGCTGATGAACAGCTTCGTCGCGATGTCGTCGTTGCGCATGCCCTCGGCGAGCAGCTGCAGGATCTCTCGCTCGCGGTCGGTGAGGTCGTCGAGCAGCATCGTGGCTTCCCGCAGGATCTCGCGTTCGCGCGCCACCTGGGCGAGCAGGCGCGTGAGCGTCGCGGGGTCGATCAGCACCTCGCCGTCGGCGGCGGCTTTGGCGGCCGAGAGCAGCTCCTGCGCCGCCTCGTCCTTGCCCAGGAAGCCGGACGCGCCAGCCTCCACAGCTTCGACGAGTAGTCGGTCGTCGTCGTGCGCCGTCATGATCACGACCTTGGTACTCGGCGAGACTTCCTTGATCTTGCGGGTCGCGTCGATGCCGGAAAGCCCGCCGCCCTTGAAGACGATGTCCATCAGCACGACGTCGGGGAGCATCTCGCTGCAGACCTCGATGGCGCTCTCGGCCTCGTGCACGGGGTCGGCGACCATCTCGAGGCTCTCGTCGAGGCCCACGACCGTTGCAAGGGCGTCGGTGAGGATCTTGTGGTCGTCGCAGATCAGAAGCGTCACCGTGGTGCGCTCACCCACGTTCGGACCCTTTCAGCGGAAGGCGGATGCGCAGCATGGTACCTCCGCTCGGTGCGCTTTCGACGGACATCTGTCCACGGTGTTCGGCAACCAGGGCCCTCGAGATGAACAGGCCGAGCCCGGTTCCAGACACCTCCTCGTAGCCCGAGGGTCGCCAGTTCGGGAACGTCGTGAACACCTGCTCGCGCCTGTCCTCGGGGATGCCAGGCCCGCGATCTGTCACCTCGACGATCGCATCGTCGCCCTCGCGCTGCGATGTGACCAGGATCGGCTCCCCAGGAGGCGAGAAAGAGTGAGCGTTCTGCACGACCTGCCGCACGACTTCGACCAACCGGGCGTGGTCGCCCTCGATCGCGATGTCATCGAGGTCGAGCTGAACCGACCGGTCGGCGTCGACGCCCGCCACACGGACGCCCTCGCGGACCACGTCGGCGAGTTTCGTGGGCCCGGTCTGCATCGTGAGCACACCCGCGGACAGCTTCATCGCCAGAGAGGCTTGGTCGACCATCTCGAGCATGCGTGCCGACTCCTGCTCGATCAGATCGAGGAACTCGAGCTTCTCCTCGTCGCTCAGCGCGTCGAAGTGGGTGCGCGAGGTGGCAGCGATGCCCTTGATCGTGGTGATCGGCCCCCGCAGCTCATGCGCGATCATCGAGACGAGCTCCGCCCGCGTCTTGGCGTCTTCTGCTGGGGACGGCTTCACGAACCCGAGTCTATGAGTACGAATGGTCCTCGTCGGGGAAGGTGCCGGCTTCCACGTCGGCGGTGAAGCGTGTGACGGCGTCGGTCATCGTGCCTCGCAGATCGGCGTATGCCTTCGCGAGCTTCGGCGGATGCTCGGTGAGGCCGAGCAGGTCGTTGATCACGAGCACCTGCGCGTCGGTGTTCGCGCCCGCGCCGATGCCGAGCGTCGGGATCTGCACCGCTCCGGTGATCTCGCCGGCGAGCTCCGACGGCATCGCTTCGAGCACGATCGAGAACGCGCCGGCCTTCTCGAGCTGCACGGCTTGGTCCAGCACCTTCTGCGCGGCCTCGCCTCGTCCCTGCACCTTGTACCCGCCGAGCCCGTGCACCGCCTGTGGGGTGAGCCCGACGTGGGCCATCACCGGGATGCCGATCTCGGTGAGCCGGTGCACGAGGTCGAGCTGGGCGCCCTCGAGCTTCACGGCGTGAGCGCCGCCTTCCTTCACGAGGCGACCGGCGTTGCGCACGCCGTCGTCGGTCGAGGCTTGGTAGCTCATGAACGGAAGGTCGCCCACCACCATCGCGTGCTCGGCGCCACGGGCCACGGCCTTCACGTGATGGAGCATCTCTTGCATCGTGACTGGCAGCTCGTTCTCGTACCCCAAGACGTTGCGGCCGAGCGAGTCGCCGACGAGCAGCACGGGAACGCCGGCTCGGTCGAGGATCTGGGCGGTCGGGAAGTCGTACGCGGTGAGCATGACCCAGCGTCGCTGCTCACCCTTCCACGCTCTGAGGTCGTGGATCGACACGGTTCGGTCGGGCATCGCTCGCGCCTCCTTCAAGTGCACGGCAGTCGTTCGAGTCTAACGGCGGCGAACCCCCGAAGCTTCCTTCCCAAAGGCGTGTCGGACCTCGGTGCTAGCGTTCGAACCGTTCTCGTACACTGCTGGGCGACCCTCAAGTCCCTACTGCTCCCTCTCGAGAGGGGGCCGTCCAGACCAGAGGAGGTGACTGGTTGAGGGAATACGAAGTCATGCTCATCCTGCCGGCCGAGGCAGACGAGAAGGTCGTCTCCACGGCGGTCGACCGCATCACCAAGGTGGTTTCCGCCGACGGTGGTGAGGTCTCCAACATCGATCGCTGGGGCCGTCGTCGGTTCGCGTTCGAGATCGACCATGCGAACGAGGGCTACTACGCGGTAGCCTCGTTCACGGCCGAACCGACGAGCCAGCGCGAGCTCGATCGCGTGCTGAACCTGGCCGACGAGGTCATCCGTCACAAGGTGATCGCCTTGCCGGCCAAAGGGCGTCATGCGAAGCGGGCCGAGGCCCGTGGTGGGCGCCCGCGATCGATCGATCCTGACACAGACTCCGAAGCTTCCCCCGCCCCCGCGTGAGCCATACGCGCGGCGGGTGCGACACCGACAAGGTGGTGACGTGACATGGCGAGTGACAACCAGGTGACGCTGGTGGGAAACCTGACCGATGACCCCGAGCTTCGGTATACCCCCAACGGGGCCGCGGTGTGCAAGTTCCGCATCGCCGTGAACCGCCGCTTGCCCGATGGTGCTGGTGGTTGGAAGGACGGCGAAGCGTCGTACTTCACGGTCAACTGCTGGCGCAGCCTCGGGGAGAACGCCGCCGAGTCGCTCACGCGCGGCACGCGGGTGGTGGTGGCCGGCCGGCTAAACTACCGCTCCTGGGAGAACCAGGACGGCGACAAGCGCTCCGCCATCGAGATCGAGGCCGACGAGGTCGGCCCGAGCCTGCGATGGGCGACGGCGCGCGTCGAGCGCCAGTCCCGTTCGAGCAGCAACTCGTCGGGCGGCGACTGGGGTGAGCGCGTGGCCGCGCCCGTGGGTGGCGGCGGGGGCACCGACCAAGAGGAGACTCCGCTGTAATGCCACCCAAGAAGAGGGAAGGTCCCAAGCGCCGCCGCGACAAGGACGAGAAGGGCTGGCAGAAGAAGGGCAAGCGCAAGTTCTGCGTGTTCTGCAAGGACCGGGTCGACTACGTCGACTACAAGGACGTCGTCACGTTGCGCAAGTTCGTGAGCGAGCGAGGCAAGCTCCGCGCTCGCCGTGTCACGGGCAACTGTGTGCAGCACCAGCGAGACGTCGCCACGGCCGTGAAGAACGCACGCGAGATGGCCATGCTGCCGTATTCGAGCCGATGAAGGTCATCCTCCAGAAGCCCGTCGACAAGCTCGGAGACCCCGGAGACGTGGTCGAGGTTGCCGGCGGCTACGCGCGGAACTTCCTGTTCCCTCGGTCGATGGCGGTCCGGGCGCACAAGGGCGCCGGGCAGCAAGCAGAGAACCTGCGGCGTGCTCACGAGCGCCGCCAATACGCTCGCAAGGGCGAGTTCGAAGCGACGGCCTCACGCCTCATCTCGGGCGGTCCGATCCTGGTGAAGGCCCGGGCCGGTGACGAAGGCAAGCTTTTCGGGTCGGTCACGGCAGAGCACGTCGCGGCTGCGATCGCGGCCCAGCACGAGGGCGTCACGGTCGACAAGCGTGATGTGCACCTCGACGAGCCGATCCGCTCGGTCGGCTCTCACGAGGTACGGGTGCACCTGTTCCATCAGGTCGACCCGGTCGTCACCGTCGAGGTCGTGCCCGAGGGCTGAGACCGTTACTCCGATAGTACCGACCGATGGCCGGGCCCTCGCGCCCGGCCATCTGTCGTTGTCGAGAGCGACTCGGGTGCGGATCGTGTCACCCCGTCGCGCGGCACGAATGTCATACATGTGATTCACAATGTTCCACATGGTTATCCACATGTGGAAAGCGCAGGTCAGAGGCGGAGTGACAATCAATCTCGGCTCGCGACCTGCACCGCAACAATCCACCGCGGTTGTCCACTGTCGCCCTGTCATGCTCGGGCGTAGCGTCGCCACATCGAGGAACGGGTCCGCCGCCGGCGTGGGCTTCGGGGGGGAGAGGTAGATGGCGCGCACGGCCGACGATGTCCGGCGCTTGCCTGCCGGCGAGGGGCACCGGCTTCCGCCGCACAACTTGGAGGCCGAGGCATCGGTGCTCGGTGCGATGCTCCTGTCGAACGAGGCCGTTGCCGACGTCGTCGAGATCCTCGAGCCCGACGACTTCTATCGTTCGGTGCACGGGCGCATCTACGGGGCGCTGCGGGGGCTGTTCGCACGCGGAGAACCGATCGACATCGTCTCGGCTGCGGCGGCGCTCGAGCGCGAGGGGTCGCTCGACGACATCGGTGGCCGTCTCTATCTGGCCGACCTCGCCAACGAGGTGCCCACCCCGGCTTCCGCGGGGTACTACGCCGAGATCGTGTCGAAAGCAGCGCTGCGTCGCCGGCTGATCTCCGCCGCCGCCGACATCATGGAAAGGGCTTACGCCTCGACCGACGATGCCGAGGCCGTGGCTGACGACGCGGAGCAGCGCATCTACGAGGTCGCGCGCCGTGAGGACCGCGACGAGATGGCTGTGCTTCGAGACCTGGTCGACCAGGCCATGCTCGACCTCGAGTCGATCCAGACGCGCGAGTCCGCCTACACGGGCCTGCCCACCGGATTCATCGACATCGACAACCTCACCTCGGGGTTGCAGCCGGGCAACCTGATCGTGCTCGCGGCTCGCCCGGGCATGGGCAAGAGCTCGCTCGCGGTGAACATGGCGCGCAATATCGCGGTGGCGAACAACACCGTCGCGATCTTCTCCCTCGAGATGTCGCGCTGGGAGATCGGCATGCGCCTGCTCTGCGCCGAGGCGCGGGTGCCGTGGGATCGCATCCGCAACAAGCGCGTCGGTCCCAACGATTGGCAAGCTGTGGTGCAGGCGGCAGAGGTGCTCCACGATGCGCCGCTGTCGATCGTCGACTCGGGCAACACGAACATCGTCGACATCCGCGCCAAGGCGCGCCGCATGCGAACCGGCAAGCGCGGGCTCTCGTTGATCATCGTCGACTACCTGCAGCTCATGGGCCACCCCGGTATGGGCGGGAGGCGGCCCGATTCCCGCCAGCAGGAGATCGCCGAGATCAGCCGGTCGCTGAAGATGCTCGCCAAGGAGCTCGAGATCCCTGTGATCGCGGTCAGCCAGTTGAACCGCAACCCCGAGGCGCGAGCCGACAAGCGTCCCCAGCTCTCGGACCTTCGCGAAAGTGGGGCGATCGAACAGGACGCAGACATCGTGATGTTCATCCATCGCGACGATGCCGACCCCGAGAAGAAGAAGCTGGCCGAGCTGATCGTCTCGAAGCACCGCAACGGGCCGACCGACAACATCCCGCTCGGCTTCGAGCCCTCGCTCACGCAGTTCCGCAACGGAGCGCGCGGCCAGCATTGAAGCCGGCGTCCGTCGAGGGTTGGATCGCTCCGTCGCGGCGCCGCATCCGCGCGATCGCGAACCGTCTCGCGAAGCGCTTCGGCCCCCTCGACCCACCTCGCGCCGTCGATCCGCTCGACGAGCTCGTGCTCACTATGCTGAGCCAGCACACGAGCGACCTGAATGCCGAGCGCGCGTTCGAGAGCCTGCGCTCGGCCTTTCCCGATGCCTGGCCCGCAGTCGTCGAAGCGACCGAGGGTGAGGTCGCCGACGCGATCCGAAGCGGCGGGCTTGCGAACTCGAAGGCTCCGCGCATCCAGGCGATCCTGCGAGAGGTGCGTGAGCGCGAGGGGGAGTTCGACCTCTCGCGCCTGCGGGTGATGGGTGACACCGAGGCGCGGGAGTACTTGATGACGCTTCCCGGCATCGGCCCAAAGACAGCGGCGGTCGTCTTGAGCTTCGCGCTGGGCCGAGACGCGATGCCGGTCGACACGCATGTGCACCGAGTGACGGCACGGCTCGGGCTGATCCCACCGAAGACGAACGCAGAGAAGGCCGACCGTCTGCTACACGACCTCGTGCCCGACGGGCTTCGCACCCCGATGCACGTCGGGTTCATCAGGCTCGGCCGCGAGATCTGCAAGGCGCAGATGCCACGGTGCCGCCAGTGCCCGCTGAAGGACCTCTGTCCGACCGCGCCGCGCTACTTGGGCATGCCCTGAAACGCACGAAAGCGCCGCTCGTCGCGGCGCCGGATCAGAGCGGGTGAGGGGAATCGAACCCCCGTCTCGAGCTTGGGAAGCTCACGTTCTGCCATTGAACCACACCCGCGAAGGCCACCGATGGGCCGGCGGGGCCAAGTGTAACGAGCCCGGGAACCATGGGTCGACCCGCTTCCGGCGAAGATGCGCCACCTGCTAGCGTCGGGCGGCGATGAGCCAGCCGCGCAGCGATCACGACTCGGACTCCGATCCTGACTTCGATCCGGATTTCTGGCCGCACACGCTCACGCGGCTCGTGCGGCACGAGGCGCTCGACCCCGACGAGGCGGCCGAGGCGATGCGTCGCATCATGGCCGGCGAGGCTACGTCCGGCCAGATCGGCGGATTCCTGATGGCGCTGCGCACCAAGGGCGAGACCGCCGACGAGGTCGAAGGTCTCGCTCGCACGATGCTCGGGTTCGCGAACCCGGTTGACAGCCCCGCGCCGGCGGTCGACATCGTCGGCACGGGCGGCGACCGCAGCGGCACGTTCAACATCTCCACGGCGTCGGCGATCGTCGTCGCGGGCGCGGGCGTGCCGGTCGCCAAGCACGGCAACCGGGCCGCAAGCTCGCACTGCGGCTCGGCCGACGTTCTCGAGGCGCTCGGGGTGACGATCGACCTCGACGCCCCGGGGGTCGAGCGCTGCCTGGCCGAGGCCGGAGCCGCGTTCCTGTTCGCGCCCAAGTTCCATCCGGCGATGGCGCACGCCGGACCGGTCAGGCGGGAGCTACGTGTGCCGACCGTGTTCAATTTCCTTGGGCCGCTCACTAACCCCGCGCGACCGTTCGCTCAGGCGGTCGGGTGTTCCGATGCCCGCATGCTGCCGCTCATGGCGGAGGTGCTCGCGCGCAGGAACACACGCGCCATCTTGTTCCGCGGAGACGACGGGCTCGACGAGCTCTCGACGACCGGGTCGAGCTCCGTGTATGAGGTCCGCGACGGGCAGGTGAAACAGACGATCATCGATCCGGCGGACCATGGCCTCGCGCACGCGACGCTCGACGACCTGCAGGGTGGCGACGCCGCCGCGTCGGCAGCCATCGTGCGAGAGCTGCTCGCGGGCGAGACCGGGCCTAAGCGCGACGTCGTGCTACTGAACGCCGGCGCCGCCCTCGAAGTGGCGGGGCGGGCGGGTGATCTCACCGATGGCATCTCGCTCGCCGCCGAGGCGATCGATTCAGGGAGGGCTGCCGAAGCGCTCGATCGCTGGGTCGCGGCCAGTGCGGCGGCGAGCTTGAGTGCCTGACCGGAGCGTCCGGCCACGGTGAGTCGACGTCGCACGAGGCCACGTTCGTTCACGCCGACTTCGGCAGGGAGCTGCGGGTTCGCCCTGCTGCCCGGTCCCCCTCGGCCTTCCTAGTCGTTGACCGCGATCGCGCCGGGGATCGGTCCCACGCCCATCTGTACGGCCATCATGGCGGCCTGTGTGCGATTGGTGACACCGAGCTTGCGGAACACCGCCGCCAGGTGTGCCTTGACCGTCTTCTCCGACAGGAACAGCGACTGCGCGATGTCGCGGTTCGAACGTCCTTCGGCCAGCCGGGCCAAGATGTCGTTCTCGCGCTGGGTCAGGCTGTACTCGTTGCGCCTGCCGTTCTCGTTCGTCCCGCCCAGCTGCTCGTCGAACAGGTTCTGGATCACGCGTGGGCTGAGCACGTTGCCGCTTCCCGACATCGCGACGTTGATCGCCTGCGACAGGTCTTCGGGCGTCGCGTCCTTCAGCAGGTAGCCCGCTGCGCCGTCGGCGAGGGCGCGCTTGACGTAGGGAGCGTTCTCGTAGGTGGAGAGCATGATCACCGGGATGCCGGCCCACTCGGCCTTGATCGCGCGCAGCAGCTCGAGCCCGTCGAGATCGGGCATGCGCACGTCGACGAGTGCGATGTCGATGTCGGCGTTCGCGTGCAGCGCCTCGAGCGCCACCGTGGCGCTCTCGGCCTCGACCACCTCCGCATCGGGGAAGCCTTCCTTCACGACATAGCTCATGCCACGACGCACGAGCGCGTGATCGTCCACGACCAGGATCCTCATCTGATTTCTCCTTCTTGCCCTCCGACGGGGAGCACGGCGATCACACGAACGCCGCGTCCGGGGGTCGACTCGATCTCGATCGAGCCGTTGATCTCATGTACACGGGTGCGAAGCAGACGGAGCCCGAAGTGCGGGTCGTCGTCGGTCACCGCGGCGATGCCTCTGCCGCGGTCGGTGACCTCGATCCGCAGCGCCTGAGCGCCGGCAACGACCTTCACCGTCACGTCCTTGGAACCGGAATGCTTGGCTGCATTGGCGAGCGCCTCGCCCACGACGCTGTGCGCCGTCTCTAGCACGGCCGCCGGCATCGCTTCGAGGTCGCCCTCGATCGTCACACGCGCAGGGAGCTTCCAGCGGTTCACCAGCTCGTTTACGAACGTGACGAACGACGGATCCTCGCGAAGAAGGCCCTCGTCGAGCTGGAATAGCACTTCACGGATCTCGCTCAGGTCGGTGCGGATCGCCTGCTCGACCGTGGCGAGGACGTCCACTGCGGAGGCCGGGTCGGTTTCGACACGGTGTCGCAGCACCTGCAGCTCGAGGATGGCGCTCGTGACCGATTGGGTGAGGCGATCGTGGATCGTCATGGCCCAGCGAGTGCGCTCTTCGAGCATCAGCGATTCGACCGTGCTCAGCACAGCAGGATTCACTCGTTCAACGGGATCGTCCCCGCGGCCGAGCGCGTGGGCATGCTCCTGTGGGACGCTCACTGCTGGATTCGTTCCTTTCGGTCGGGACCGTTGGTTCTAGTGCCTTTTCGGCACACAAGGCCCTCGCCTTGACCCCTCGGGAGCGGATCGCCCTCGGTGCTCAGCCTTTTCCCGTCTGGACGGGGTCCCGGCCGGTTGGGCGTAGTACGTTGCAGCACAGTGGTTTCCTGATGCACCAGCGTTGGAACTAGCAACTAACTTGTCAATGGAATACTCAAGTCTTATCCTTCGTTCTACCGACCGAGGGGACGCAACCGGCCCCGAAGATCCACCCAAACGAGAGGAGTGGCTTCATGGCTCGAGCAGTGGGGATCGACCTCGGCACCACGAACTCGGTGGTCGCCGTGTTGGAAGCGGGAGAGCCCGCCGTCGTTCCGAACGCAGAAGGAAGTCGCACGACCCCATCGGTCGTGGGCTTCTCCAAGAACAGCGAGATCCTGGTGGGCGAGGTCGCAAAGCGTCAGGCCATCACGAACCCCGACCGCACGATCCGTTCGGTCAAGCGTCATATGGGCGACAAGGGATGGTCGCTCGATGTGGACGCCAAAGCGTGGACGCCCCAGGAGGTCAGCGCGCAGATCCTGCTGAAGCTGAAGCGCGACGCCGAGGCGTATTTGGGCGACACCGTCACCCAGGCGGTCGTCACCGTGCCCGCCTACTTCGACGACGCCCAACGCCAAGCCACCAAGGAAGCCGGCCAGATCGCCGGCCTCGAGGTGCTCCGGATCATCAACGAGCCGACGGCTGCCGCGCTGGCCTACGGCCTCGACAAGCAGGACACCGAGCAGACCGTGCTCGTATTCGACCTCGGCGGCGGGACCTTCGACGTGTCCCTGATGGAGATCGGCGAGGGCGTCTTCGAGGTCAAGGCCACCCATGGGGACACCCAGCTCGGTGGCGACGACTGGGACCAGCGCGTGATCGACTGGCTCGTCACCGAATTCAAGAACGCCCATGGCGTCGACCTCGGCAAGGATCGCATGGCGCTGCAACGCCTCAAGGAGGCCGCCGAGAAGGCGAAGATCGAGCTCAGCCAGGTGGCGGAGACCACGATCAACCTGCCGTTCGTCACGGCCACTGCCGACGGGCCGCTGCACATGGAGCAGAAGCTCACGCGCAGCGAGCTCGAGCGCATGACGGCCGACCTCGTGCAGCGGTGCAAGGTCCCGTTCGAGCAGGCCATCGCCGATTGGGGCAAGCCCGCCGACGAGATCGACCATGTGATCCTCGTCGGCGGTTCGACGCGCATGCCCATGATCCAGGAGCTCGTGAAGTCGCTCACCGACGGGAAGGAGCCGCACAAGGGCGTGAATCCCGACGAGGTCGTCGCGGTCGGTGCCGCGATCCAGGCGGGCGTGCTCAAGGGCGACGTGAAGGACATCCTGCTCCTCGACGTGACTCCACTGACGCTCGGCGTCGAGACCAAGGGCGGCATCTTCACGAAGCTCATCGAGCGCAACACCACGATCCCGACCCGCAAGTCCGAGATCTTCACGACCGCCGACGACAATCAGACGACGGTCGAGATCCACGTGCTGCAGGGTGAGGCCGAGACGGTCATGAACCCGGCGGTGAAATCACTCGGGCGGTTCCACCTCATGGGCATCCCACCGGCGCCGCGGGGCATGCCGCAGGTCGAGGTCGCATTCGACATCGACGCCAACGGCATCGTGAACGTGAGCGCCAAGGACCTAGCCACCGGCAAGGAGCAGGCGATGACGATCACCGGCGGGACGAGCCTGTCGAAGGACGAGATCGACCGCATGGTCACCGACGCTGAGAAGTTCGCGGCTGAGGACCACACCAGGCGCGAGACCGCCGAGGCTCGCAACACCGCCGACCAACTGCACTATCAGGTCGCGAAGTTCGTCGAGGACAACGCGGAGCAGATCCCCGCCTCCGACAAGGACGAGCTGGTCGCGAGGAACGACGAGCTGAAGAAGGCGCTCGATGACGAGTCGTCCGACGCAGCGACGCTAACGGCTGCGAACGAGGCGGTCATGCAGGTGTACCAGCGGGTCGGGCAGGCCATGGTCCAGAACCAGCAAGCAACGGCCGAAGCCTCGGATCCGGTCGACGGGGGAGCGCAACCCGAGGCCGAGGTGTCGGAGCCCGAGGGCGACGACGATGTCGTCGAGGGCGAGATCGTCGACGAAGGGGAGGCGTCGTAGGTGGCGCCCGACGACCGAGAGTCGGACATCGAGCAGCCTCGCGTCCGCATCACGGACCGACGTCGGTTCGCGAACCTGGGCGAGGGAGGGGGGGCGCTGGCCGACGCCGGCGTGACCCCCCCGTCCATGGCGCCGGATGCCCAGGCGGACGAGCCTCGTTCGGCCACCGAAGCGACCGACGATCAACACGAGACCAACGACGAGGCTCAGCGCTACCTCGACCACCTGCGCAGGTTGCAGGCGGAATTCGACAACTATCGCAAGCGTGTCGTGAAGGAGCAGACCGAGCTGGCCGAGCTGGGTGCGATGCCCGTGGCGCGGCGCTTGCTCGAAGTGCTCGACGACTTCGAGCTCGCGTTGATGTCGGCCCAGGATCAACCGGACTTTGATCGGTTCCTCAAGGGAGTCGAGCTGGTGTACGCGAAGCTCATCGACGCGCTGAAGGCCGAGGGGGTCGAGCGCATGCAGGCCGAGGGGGAGCTCTTCGACCCTGAGGTGCACGAGGCGCTGCTGCAGACGGGCGACGGGGAAGGCGATCCCGTCGTTGCCGACGTCCTGCGACCGGGATACACGCTGCGAGGGCGCGTGCTTCGCCACGCCGGCGTGCGCGTGGAGCGAGAGGCCTGACCGTGGCCGACGAGGTCCGCCGAGAATGGTTCGAGAAGGACTACTACGGCGTCCTCGGCGTGGCCAAGAACGCCTCGCCCGCGGAGATCAAGAAGGCGTATCGCAAGCTCGCGCGGCAGTTCCACCCCGACGCGAATCAAGGCAACGCCGACGCCGAGAACCGCTTCAAGGACGTATCGGCCGCCTACGACGTGCTCGGCGACGAGGAGAAACGGAAGAGCTACGACCAGGTCCGCGAGATGGGCGCGTCTGGATTCGGGGGATTCGGCCCCGGTGGGTTCGGCGGGGCGGGAGGCCGATCCGGGCAGGCACGCCCTGGGGGGGCATGGTCGGGAGCGGGCGGGCCCACGGGCGCGACCTACGTGAACGCGGAGGACATCGGCGACCTGTTCGGTGGCCTGTTCGGCGGCGGTCGCGGTCGTTCACGCGCTTCGTCACGGCCGCAGCCCGGCGCAGATCTCGAGACCGACGTCTCGATCTCGTTCGACGAGGCGATGTCTGGGACTACGGTGCCTGTGAAGATCACCGGTCCGGCGGTCTGCGCGACCTGCCGCGGTTCGGGAGCGGCGGCTGGCACCAGCCCCATCACCTGCCCCGAATGCGGCGGCAGCGGAGAGATCGCGGTCAACCAGGGATTCTTCTCGATCGCGCAGCCGTGCCGACGATGCCGGGCCACCGGGCAGATCATCGAGACGCCCTGCGCCACGTGCAAGGGCGCTGGGTCGGTCCGGCGAACCCGCACCTTCCAGGTGAAGATCCCAACCGGAGTGAAGACCGGCGCTCGTATCAAGCTCGCCGGCAGAGGCGAGCCCGGGCCAGCCGGCGGCCACCCGGGTGACCTGTTCGTGCGCGTGAGAGTCGCTCCGCACGACCTATTCGGTCGCAAGGGCAACAACCTCACGCTCACGCTCCCGATCTCGTTCCCCGAGGCGGCGCTCGGGGCCAACGTGCAGGTGCCGACGCTGAACGGACCGGTCACGCTCAAGGTGCCGTCGGGCACACCGAGCGGTACCACCTTCCGCATCAAGGGCAAGGGCGCCCCCACGACCAAAGGGGGCGCCGGAGATCTGCTCGTCACGACCGAGGTCGATGTGCCGAGGAAGCTTTCGAAGGATCAGAAGCATCTGCTGCAGCAGCTCGATGATGCCCAGAAGGATTCACCTCGGAGCTCGCTCGGCGTGTCATGAGCGAGCGCGGCGTGAGAGGACCCGGCATGTCAGAGCAGGAGCGATCGATCGACGAGCGCGCAGTGTTCATCATAAGCGTGGCGGCCGAGCTCGCTGGCGTGCATCCGCAGACCTTGAGGATCTACGAGCGGAAGGGTCTCGTGCGGCCTCAGCGAACGTCGGGGAACACGCGTCGGTACTCGCAGGCCGACATCGACCGGCTGCTGGCGATCCAGGAGCTGACCGACACGGGGGTGAACCTCGCCGGCGTGAAGCGCATCATCGAGCTTCGGGCCGAGGTCGACGCTCTGCAGCGAGAGGTCGCGGAGCTGCGGACCCAGCTCGCGCACCGGCGCGCGATCGCGATGCCGGGCCGTCGAACGAACGAGATCGTGCCGCGTCGCAGCGTGTTCTCGGCGCCGTGGGAGGTCCAGTCATGACGAGGCTCGCAGGCGAGCGTGTGTCGCTGCGCCCCTACCGGACCGACGAGGCCTCGATCTTGGAGTCGACCTGGGCGGATGCCGAGTGGTTCACGCCCAAAGGAACGGGCGCGCGCGAGCTCGCGGAGCGAGTACGCGAGCGCATCCGGCGGTCCGGCTCGTTCACCGAGGGGGTGGTGATCCTCGCCATCGAGAGCGAGGGTCGCCTCGTGGGCGAGGTGCAGGCGCGCCAGCCCGTCAACGGCTTGCCACCCGGCGTGTTCGAGGTCGGTATCGAGCTCTTCGATGGGGCCGACCGTGGCCGAGGGCTCGGGCCCGATGCCATCGTGGCCATGATCCGGCACCTGTTCGATGCCGAGGCCGCGCACAGGGTGCAACTCACGACCGACGTCGACAATGCGGCGATGCGCAAGGTGGCCGAGCGGTTGGGTTTCGCGTTCGAAGGTGTGCTCCGCGAGTTCATGCCCGGGCCCAACGGCCCCCGGGACCACGCGATCTACGGGCTCACCAAGCGCGACGACGACGAGCGCGACCGCACGGATGAACGAGGCCTGACATGGATCTGAACAAGCTCACGGTGAAGTCGCAGGCGGCTCTGCAGGAAGCCCACCGACAGGCCACTGCGCGTCACCACCAACTGATCGAGCCCGAGCACGTGCTCTTCGCGCTGCTGGCCGACGCCGAGGGAGTCGTCTTCCCGCTGCGTGCACCACGTCGGCGCGACCCCCGCCCAGCTGCGATCGAGGGTCGACGAGGTGCTCGACGCGATGCCCAGGGTCTACGCTCAGGGTGTCGAGGTGCGCATCTCACCCGCGACCGCGAAGCTTCTGGAAACGGCCGGCGCCGAAGCCGAGGCGCTCACCGACGAGTACATCTCGACCGAGCACCTGCTGCTCGCGCTTCTCGCCGTCGCGGGCTCGAAGGCCACCGACATCCTGCTCGAGGCGGGGCTCACGCGCGACGCCGCGCTCTCGTCGCTCGCCGAAGTGCGCGGCCGCCGGCGTGTCACGAGCCCGACCCCCGAGGACACGTTCCAGTCGCTCGAGAAGTACGGACGTGACCTCACCGACGCCGCACGTGCGGGCAAGCTCGACCCCGTGATCGGTCGTGACGAAGAGGTGCGCCGCACGATCCAGGTGTTGAGCCGGCGTACGAAGAACAACCCGGTGCTGATCGGCGAGCCCGGCGTGGGCAAGACGGCGATCGTCGAGGGGCTCGCCCAGCGCATCGTCGACGGCGACGTGCCCACCTCGTTGCAAGGCAAGCGGCTGATCGCCCTCGACTTCGGCGCGATGGTGGCGGGCGCGAAGTACCGCGGAGAATTCGAGGAGCGACTGAAGGCGGTGTTGAAGGAGATCTCCGAGAGCCGAGGGCGAGATCGTCACGTTCATCGATGAGCTGCACACGATCGTCGGCGCCGGGGCTGCAGAGGGCGCCATGGACGCCGGCAACATGTTGAAGCCGATGCTCGCGCGCGGGGAGCTCCGTGCGATCGGCGCGACGACGCTCGACGAGTATCGCCAGCACATCGAGAAGGACCCGGCGCTCGAGCGACGTTTCCAGCCGGTCTTGGTCGAAGAGCCGAGCGTCGAGGACACGATCGGCATCCTGCGCGGGCTGAAGGAGCGCTACGAGGTGCACCATGGCGTGCGCATCCAGGACCCGGCGCTGGTCGGCGGCGCCGTGCTGAGCGATCGCTACGTCACCGCGCGCTTCCTGCCCGACAAGGCGATCGACCTGATCGACGAAGCCGCGTCGCGACTGCGCATCGAGATCGACTCGATGCCCGTCGAGATCGATGAGGTCGAGCGGCGCATCCGCCAGCTCGAGATCGAGAAGGCTGCGCTTGGGCAAGGAGACCGACCAAGCGTCGAGGGACCGCCTCGCCCGGCTCGAGGAGGAGCTCGCCAACCTAGCTGAGGACCGGAGCTCGATGACCGCGCACTGGCAACAGGAGAAGGAGCGCATCGATCAGATCCGCGAGCTCAAGGCGAAGATCGAAGAGGCCCGGGCCGAAGCCGAGCGCGCCGAGCGCGATGCCGATCTGCAGCGCGCGGCCGAGCTCCGCTACGGCACCCTCGTGGAGCTGGATCGTAAGCTCGAGTCCGAGAACGCCGCGCTCGCCGAGGTGCAGCGCGACCGACGGTTCCTGAACGAGGAGGTCACCGAGGAAGACGTCGCTCAGGTCGTGTCGCGATGGACCGGGGTTCCGGTATCGAGGCTCATGGAAGGCGAGATGCAGAAGCTCGTGCATCTCGAGGCGGCCCTCCACGAGCGGGTCGTCGACCAGGTCGAAGCGGTAGAAGCCGTCGCGAACGCGATCCGGCGCTCGCGCGCCGGCCTGTCCGATCCGAACCGCCCGATCGGCTCGTTCCTGTTCCTCGGGCCGACGGGGGTCGGCAAGACGGAGCTCGCTCGAGCGCTTGCCGACTACCTGTTCGACGACGAGCGAGCCGTCGTGCGCGTCGACATGAGCGAGTACCAGGAGCGCCACGCCGTCTCACGGCTGGTGGGCGCGCCGCCCGGCTACGTCGGGTACGAGGAAGGTGGCCAGCTCACCGAGGCGGTGCGCCGGCGCCCTTACAGCGTGGTCCTGCTCGACGAGATGGAGAAGGCGCACGCCGACGTGTTCAACATCCTGCTGCAGCTGCTCGACGACGGCCGGCTCACCGACGGCCACGGGCGCACGGTCGACTTCCGCAACGCGATCGTGATCATGACATCGAACCTCGGCTCGGCGGTGTTCAGCGATACCTCGCTCGACCCGTGCCAAGCAGAAGGAAGCCGTGCTCGACGACGTCCGCGGCTTCTTCCGGCCCGAGTTCGTGAACCGCATCGACGAGATCGTCGTGTTCGATCCGCTCGGACGAGACGAGATCGGCCAGATCGTCGATATCCAGCTCAGCGGGCTGGAACGCCGCCTCGCCGAACGGGGGCTCGCGATCGAGCTCACCGACGAGGCCCGGAACTACCTGGCGGACAAGGGGTACGAGCCGGCGTTCGGTGCGCGGCCTCTGCAAGCGGCTGATCCAGCGTGAGATCCAGGATCCGCTCGCGATGAAACTCCTGGCCGGTGAGATCCGTGATGGCGACTCGCTCACGATCGACGCCGGGGACGAGGGACTGACCTTCAGCGTCCGCTAGTCCAGCTCAGACGACCGGGCATCAAGGAACGGCGTGGGGGAGCCGATTCCCCCTGGCATGAGACCGTGGGTCTGGGCCGGAGCGCTCATCGTCGTTGCTGCGGCTGGTGGCTGGCGGGCAATGCGTCGTCGAGGCCGCGCACGACGGATCATGCTCGCATGTCACCGCGCCGACCTGGAGTTCTCGCCGATCGATCCGTTCCCCGACACGCTATGGCTGCCGTTCCGATGGCTCGGAGACGGCCGATGGACACGTGCCGAGAACGTCGTGTGGAACCGCGCCGAAGGCGACGACGTGCGAGCGTTCGAACTGCTGATCGAGCAGGTGCCCGCCGGCGAGGACACGCCGCGCATGCCGCGCCGGTACACATGCGCCGTCGTCGCCATGCCGTTCGGGTGTCCCAGGCTCGAGATCCGTCCGCGTGATGGGCTCGGACACTTCGCCGACATGCTCGCGGGATCCGACATCGATCTGGAGCTCGAGGGATTCGATCGCCGGTTCCGTCTGCGCGCCGACGACCGGCGCTTCGCGGTCGCGTTCTGCGACCAGCGGATGATGCGCGCGCTGATGGGGCTTCCATCCGGAGTGACGATCGCCGTGAACGAGGACCGTCTGCTCCTGCGAGCCGCGGAGCTGCCACCGGCCGAGTTGCTGCTGCTCTTCGAGGCTGCGCGGGCGATAGGCCGTGCCGTGCCGCCCGTCGTCGCCGACCTCTACCCGCCACGCCCGAGCAAGGGTCGTCATGAGGACCGCTGGCTGCAGGGGCGTTGGTCGCCCGAGTCGATCGGTGACGGTGCAGGTGGGTCGCCGGCTGCGGGCCTGGGTCGCTCATGAGGCCGGCGACCAGCCTCCGGATCGTGGCCGGCATCGGGGCCGTCTGGGCGCTCACCGTGCTCGTGATGTTCGTCGCGCGGCGACCCAGAGGCCGGCAGCACGCTTGCCCAGCTGTTGGTGCTGGCGCTCATCGTGGCGGGTCTCACCTCGGCGGTATACCGGTTCAGGATCGAGCCCCGACGCGGATCGTTCGAGTCGCAGGCGAGGCGGGCAGGGTTGCGAGCCCAGCCCGGCGATCCTCTCGATCTGATGCAGGCGGGGTTCGAGCTCTTCCAACGCCCGGCTTCCGCCCGTGACCTGGAGAACACCGCGTGGGGTGTTTCCGGCGGGCGCGAGATCGTCGTCGCCGACTATTGGTACGCCCCGAGCTCGAACCCGAGCCTCGACGACTACCGGCGGTTCGTGTGCGTCATCGAGGCACGACCGGCATGGGCGGATCTGTCGGTGACCCCGACGAGCTTCGCCTCCGCTGCGAAAGACGCAGTAGGGGTGACCCGCATCGACCTGGAATCCGAGCGATTCAACCGCGCCTTCAACGTGCGGGCGGGCGACCGCCGGTTCGCGGGCGCATTCCTCGATGCGCGCATGATGGAATGGTTGATGCTCCAGGTGCCGGGGGTGGGCTTCGAGATCGTTGCGGGGCGCTTGATGATGTTCCAACCGCGCTCGCTGTCGAGCCTCGACGATGTGGACCGCGCGCTGGGCCGGTTCGACGTGTTCCTCGAGCACGTCCCCCCGGTGTTGATGTCGCTGTTCCCCGCAAGCGATCT
The DNA here is from genome assembly GCA_963831325.1 of uncultured Actinomycetes bacterium. Taxonomy (GTDB): domain Bacteria; phylum Actinomycetota; class UBA4738; order UBA4738; family HRBIN12; genus JAOUEA01. The sequence goes on along the minus strand of CAWHQA010000038.1, from coordinate 194,678 downwards.
GAGCCCCTCGAGCACGCCCGGACGGCCGGACCGGTGAACGACCGGGCGGCGGCCTGGCTCGATGCCGATCTGCGACACCGCCAATGGTTCTCAGAGCACGACGAGCACGATGGGGCGTCACTGCCCTTCGGTCTCTGCCGTCGTGGCGACGTGGTTGTCGTTCGGAATGTCTCGTGTGGGCGATCGAAGGCCGTGAGATCCGCATGTTCGACCTCGACGTCATGATCCGAGAAGACGAGCCGGGCATCTCGGCCGGCCCCCAACGTTCGATGGCCGGCATGCTCGTCCAAGCTTTCACCGACGACGGCGCCCCGACACACGTCGTGACCGAGCGGTGGGAGTGCGCGATGGTCCGGGCCGGCGCCGAGTGCTGGCGGCTCTCGGTGGCGCCCGAGGGTGTGCTGACCGCGCTCGCCGACGTCGTGTCGCTGCGCGATCAGGATCTCGAGCTCGAGGCCTTTAACCGGGCGTTCGAGGTGACCGCCGACGACCGCAAGTCGCGAACGACTTCCTCGATGCGCGCATGGTCGAGCTTCTGGTCGAGCATGCTCGTGGATGTCTCGTGGAAACGGTCGGCAACCGCATCCTGGTGGCCAGGCCGGCGACGGCCATCCCCGACGTCGACTCTCTCCTCGCGCTGGTGCTCGCCATCGCGGAGAGGTTCCCGACACTGTGAGATCGCTGCATCCGGCGATGCCGGCCGAAGCGCTCACGCCTCGGTGCCCTGTGGGACCCGATGGCGCCGTGCGTGAGAACGACGAGGACGAGACCGGCGCCTTTCGTTTCGACCCGTGCCGGACGTGCCATCGGGCTGGGCCTGAGTTCACGCCCGGCGCGAGCGGGGTAGGCTGAGCCCGCTCTCATCAGGCTCTTTCAGGGAAGGGAACGCGCGTGGAGATCTGGCTCATCATCGTGCTCTCGGTGGTCGTGCTCGGTGCGATCGGCGCCGTCGTCTCGTACAACCGCTTCGTCTCGCAGAAGACGCTCATCAAGGATTCGTGGGCGAACATCGACACCGAGCTCAGGCGCCGGTACGACCTGATCCCCAACCTGGTCGAGACGGTCAAGGGCTACGCTTCACACGAGAAGGAGGTGCTGGAGAACGTCACCCGCGCCCGCGCGATGGCGGCGAGCGCCACCGGCTCACCAGCCGAGCAGGCGGCAGCGGAAGGTCCGCTCGTCGCTGCCCTGCGACAGCTGATGCTCGTGGTTGAGAACTACCCCGACCTGAAGGCCAACCAGAACTTCCTGCAGCTGCAGGGTGAGCTGACGAACACCGAGGACCGGTTGCAGACCGCGCGGCGCTTCTACAACGCGAACGTCCGCGACTTCAACCGGCGAGTGAAGCAGTTCCCGTCGATGATCGTGGCGAGCCTGTTCGGCTTCAAAGAAGAAGAGTTCTTCGAGGTCGAAGACGCGATCCGCGAGGGTGGAGCGCCGCAGGTAAACTTCGGGTCGCCGACGGGCTCCGGCGCACCGCTCGCCGGCGCGACTCCGGCGCCGCCCGCAGGCGCGTCACCGACCACGCCGACAACGCCGTCCTCGTCGGCCGCTCCGCCGCCGCCGGTCGACGACGTGTCGGGATCGCCCGATCAACCCACGCCACCCACGCCGGGATAGGGGCCGGCACCCGCGGGGAGGTCGAAGCCCTCGTCGGCGGTGCGGCGCCTGATCGAGCGCGTGAGCCAGGTCCATATGATCGCCCAGACGACCGCCATCGCTCCGACGAGCAGCGCGGCGATGCGAGGCCCCGCGGAGTCCGCGATCGCGCTCGCGATCAGGCTCGACACCGCGAGCGACAGCGTGATCATGGCGAAGTCGACGGCGAACACGCGACCTCGGATGTGGTCGGGCACGAGCACCTGCAGCCCGAACGTCGAGAGCACCCACTGGGCGCCTCCACCCAGGTGGGCGACGAAGATGACCCCGGCGGCGATCCAGAGCGAGGGCGCGAGACCCAGCGCCATGTACGAGGCGCCGAAGACCGCGAGAGCGATGCCGATCGCCCCGAACAGCCGACGGTGTCCCTGGCCGCTGATGCGATGCCCGAGGAACGGACCGACGAGGGCGCCCACGCCCCGAGCAGCCATGAGCGCCCCCACGCCGATCTCGCCGCGATCGAACACTTCCGCTCCGAAGACAGGAAGCAGCGCGAGCACGCCCGCGGCGAGGCCGAACCCGGCCTTGACACCGATCAAGGCCAGCACTCGGTGGTCACGGCGCGCGTACTGCAGCACCTCGATCGTGGCGTCGAGCATCTTCGGGTGCTCGTGACCGGGCTCGCGCTCCTCCGAGAACGGACGCCGGATACCCCACAGCAACAGCGCCGAGACGCCGAACGAAGCGGCGTCGATCACGAACGCCGTGTCGCGTCCGAACACAGTGGCGACGATGCCGCCGAGTCCTGCTCCGACCGCAAGCATGGTCCCCCAGAGGGAGCCGGACAATGCGTTCGCGGCAGGCAGATCCCGCGGATCGACGATGTTCGGTGTCGCCGCCGAGAAGGCCGGATCGAAGGGCGCGCCGAAGACCGAGAGCAGTGCGAGCAGCGGGTATGCGAGCCAGATCGACCCAGGCCCGACCATCAGGAACGACGCGCACACACCGACACGTGCGAGGTCACACACGATCATCAGCTTCCTGCGATCGAGCCGGTCGACGAGCACGCCTGCGGGCGGCGAGGCGATGAAGAACGCGAGTTCCTGGGCCAAGATCGCGAGTCCGACGTCGATCGCACGACCGGTCGTTTGCACGATCAAGGATGTGACGGCTACGAACAGGAACCAGTCACCCCCGAGCGAGATCACCGAGGCGAAGAACAGGCGTCGGAAGTCCCGGTTGCGTGTGAGCAGGGACAGGGCGGCGCGCGTGCCTGTGGGCTGCGATGTTCGTGGTCCGCGCTCAGGCATCTGGGGAATCAGACTACCGACCGGTCGACCACGCGCACGCGGGTAGCATCTGCAACATCACGCCATCGATGCATGTGGGAGGAACGATGAGGCTCGGCTACGACCGCACGCTCTTCCTGCTCGCATTCGATCATCGCGGCTCGTTCCAGCAGAAGTTCTTCGGCATCGAAGGCGCCCCAGGCCCCGACGAGGCGGCGCGCATCATCGATGCCAAGCGTGTGATCTTCGAGGGCATGCAGCGGGCCCTGGGCGAAGGCGTGCCGCCCTCGTCGGCAGGAGTGCTCGTCGACGAGCAGTTCGGCACGCAGGTCGCGCAAGATGCCAAGCAGGCCGGGCTCGTGGTGGCGATGCCTGCCGAGAAGTCGGGCCAGCTCGAGTTCGATTTCGAGTACGGGACCGAGTTCGCCTCGCACATCCAGGCGTTCGACCCGACGTTCATCAAGGTCCTCGTTCGCTACAACCCCGAGGGAGATGGCGCGATGAACGCGCGCCAGTCGATGCGACTGAGGGAGCTCTCGGACTGGTTGCATCAGACCGGTCGGCTCTTCCTGTTCGAGCTGCTGGTGCCGGCTGAGCATGACCAGCTCGAAGCGGTGGGCAACGACGCCCTCAGGTACGACCGCGAGCTGCGGCCCGATCTCATGCGAGTCGCGATCGCGCAGCTGCAGGAGAGCGGCGTGGAGCCCGACGTCTGGAAGATCGAAGGCATCGACGACCCCGATCGGTGCGCCGAGATCGCCGAACAGTGCCGCATGGCGGGGCGAGACGATGTCGCGTGCGTCGTTCTGGGAAGGGGTGCCGACGACGCCGCCGTCGATGCATGGTTGCGTGCGGCCAGGAACGTGCCCGGCTACCAGGGCTTCGCGATCGGACGCTCGATCTGGTGGAACCCGCTGAAGTTCTTCGTCGACGGGGCGATGGCCCGCGAGGAGGCCGTCGCGCAGATCGCGATCAACTATCGGCGGTTCATCGCTGTCTACAAGGAAGGCTGAGCTCAGCCTTCGATGAGCAGGCCGCGACGCCGCCGCACACGACGGTCGAGGCGGTTGAACATCAGGTAGTCGACGAGCACACCGATCACCGCGATCACCGCGACCGCGGCGAGGAGGGTCGGCACGTCGTCTGCCTCGCGGGCGAGCAGGTGTCCGAGCCCGACGGCCCCGGCCGCGGCGATGATCAGCTCGGCGGCCATGAGCGCCTTCCATGCGAAGCCCCATGCTTGCTGCAGGCCCGCCAGGAACCCGGGCAAGGCCGCCGGCAGGATCACGTCGCGGTAGAGGGTCCACCCCTGCGCGCCGAGCGTGCGACCGGCCCGTTTGAGGATCGGTGGTACCTGCCGCATCGCGGCCATCGTGGCGAGTGTCATCGATGGGAACGAACCGACCACGGTGACGAAGACAACCGCTCGCTCGGTGGGCCCGAACCAGATCACGGCGATCGGTACCCATGCGACGAACGGCACGATCTGCAGGGCCACCACGAGCGGGCGGATCGAGCGGTGCGCGAACTCGTTGAGCGCGAAACCGACCCCGAGCAGGGTGCCGATCACGACGGCGAGCGCGAACGAGAAGACGAGCCGGATCAGGGTCTTCAGGGTGGCTTCGGGCAGGGTGCCGTCGCTGATGCCCTCGACGAACGCCTCCCACGTGTCGAGCGGCGAGGGCACGCCCGCCGTCGTCGTGAGTGCCGCGATCGCTGCCCAGACCGCGATCAGCCCGGCGATGCCGGCGAGCGGCGGCCCGATCTCGTGCCAGAGGCGGCGGAGGCCGAATCGAGGCAGGTGACGCGCCGCGACGACGCTCATCGATCGCTGCCTTCGGCGCTCGCCCGCCCCACTTCGCGCATGAGGAGCTCGTGCACGTCGGAGACGACTCGCGTCACGAGGACGTCGTCGAGCTGGCGGGGGCGAGGCGCGCTGATACGCACCTCCTCGAGCAACCGGCCCGGTGCCGCCGACATGACGAGAACGCGATCGGCGAGGAGGGCGGCTTCGCGCACGTTGTGCGTCACGAACACGAAGGTCTTGCGTCCGCCTCGTTCGAGCCAGACGCGCTGCACCTCGTCCTGCAGGAGCTCGCGCGCCTGCGCGTCGAGCGCCCCGAAGGGCTCGTCGCCGAGCAGCACGTCGGGTTCGGACGCGAGCGCCCGGGCGAGCTGGGCGCGCTGGCGCATGCCAGCCGACAGCTCGTGTGGTTGCACGTCGCCGAACGAACCGAGTCCAACGTTCTCGAGCCACCGACGCGCGCGTTCACGACGCTGGTCGCTCGGCACACCAGTGAGCTTGAGCGCGAGCTCGACGTTGCCGGCGACCGTAAGCCAGGGGAACAACGCCGGCTCCTGGAACAGCACGGCGCGATCGGGGCCCGGCCCTGTGATCGATCGTCCGTCGAGCAACGCCTGCCCCGAGGTGGGCTCGTCGAGGCCCGCGAGCACGTTGAGGATCGATGTCTTGCCACATCCCGAGGGGCCGAGCAGGCACACGAACTCGCCGACATGCACGTCGAACGTCACGTGATCGACCGCGGTGACGAACGACCCGCTCGTCGAACGACGTGTCTTCACGAGGTCGTGCACCGCGAGCTTCGGCGGCGCGCCATCAGGGGCGGGCGCCGGCCTCGCCGCCGTGGTCATCACGTCGCTCATCGATCCGCTCTCATGGTTGGTTGGGGCCTCATCGCAGCCGGAACTTCTCGGCCATCTCGATCTGCACGACCTTGCCGTCCTGGATCACCAACACGACCGTGCCGTAGCTGATGCGCCGGACGATACCGGCGACCTTGGCAAGCACGAGGCGTTCCTCCTCGGAAAGCTCGAGGGCCGTCAACTGCTCGTCGGCGGTGCCCTGGCTGTCGGCCATCGTGATCTCGGTCGTCGTGTCGTCGCCCACGGTCGGAGTCTACGCCGGGCATGCCGGCGACCCCCGGTATCACGTTGTGTAGATGAATCCCGTCGCCAGCAGACCGATCGGCATCAGGAACAGCGTGCCGACGAAGAGCACGAGTCGCCGATTCTTGGCCACCAGGAACTCGTCGAGGCGCAGCACCGTGCTCTGCACCGGCTTGTAGATGAAGGCCAGGATCAGCAGCGACACGATCGTAACCCCGATCGCCTCGGCGAGCACCACCTGAGCAGCGTCGGGGGTCGGTTGCAGCATCGCCACGACCAGCGTATCGGCAAGGGTCGTGATGTTGGCGCCCATGATGTACGGGAGCGCCTCCTCGCGCTTGATGAGTCCCTTTGCGGCGAGGGGCACCAAGACCGTGAGCGCCACCGACACCGAGAGCGTCAGCGTCGCGACGATGCAGCCGAGGAAGAACATCGTCCATGGATGTTTCAGCCATGCGGCGCGCTTCGAAGCCGTGGCGTCGCTGCTCACGTGCGGCAACACCCGATCGATCAGGTTGAACGACACCAGGATCACTCCGAGGCCGATCAGGAACAGCGACCAGCCCGGCACGTTCTCTTGCACGAGGTCGACGATCGGACCCCACAGGGTGCCGAGGATCGCGTTGAGCTTGCCCGATGCGTGCAGGTCGAAGCCGTCGAGCCAACCAGCGCGGATGAAGGCGTAGCCGATCACCATGCCGGGCAGGTACACGATCGCGGTCATCGTCATCGCCTGGATGCCGATGCCGATCGAGTCGCTGCGACCCCGCTTGATGTCGGCTCTCGACGCGCCGGCTGCGATCTGCACCTTCGCCTGTTTCGTCGCGTACAGGAATCCGGTGAGCAACACTATGAACGACGCGCCCAGTCGCGAGCCCGAGAGCATCGTGAAGGCCTGCAGCTTCGTGAGCGTACCGGCGCCGAAGAGGCTGATCGCCGTCGCGGCGACCGGTGAGCCGGAGAGCACGAAGTAGGCGCCGAGCCAACCGGCACCCAGGGTCGACACCCCGTTGGCGAACGGGAACTGCCCTTCGATCTGTGGGCCGACGGCCGCGGCCCCTTCCTTCATCAGCTGCACGGCGAGGATGAACAGGAACATCGCCGGTACGAAGAGGAGCAGCTTCTTCGCGATATCCCACGGGGACCGAGGTGCCTCGAACGGTCCCCAGTCGAGGAGGTACCGCGCTTGGTTCGCCTCGACCGGGACGCAGAACTCGCCGTCGATCTCGACCAGCTTCGCTTCTTGCTCGAGGTCGCGTTCGAGCTCCTTCGATGATCGCTTCGACATGTTCAGGCTCTCTCCTGAAACGTAAGGGGCCGCAACGCGGCGCGGGAACTGGCGTTCCCCCTGTGCGTTGCGGCCTCCGGTCTTTCCGGTCAGCTGCACGGCGAGAGTACCCCCGGCGTCGGGGCAGGGTCAACGGCCATCCGTCCTATCCGCCATCAGACTTGTGGCATCGGACTTGTGTTGCATTCTCGTCGCAGGAGACCCATGTTGCACGCCGTTCCTTGACACCACCGTCCCCAGCGGGTACTTCTAACGCGTCACGCCGACCGGATCACCGGAGGCGTTGCACTCGAAAGGCCCGGCCGGATCGCGATCTGCGACACCGCCGCGCGAAACCCTTTCGGTTGACCGGACCACCGGAGGCCGAGCACCCAAGGCCACCGGCATACGGCCGGTCCATCGAAAGGAGCTTCGATGTTCGTCCACCACCCCCCGCGACGCTTCGCTGCGAATGCCCGATATGCGCGGTCCATCGCGCTTGCGCTCGCTGCCGTCACGATCTTCGCAGCATGCTCCTCCGCAGAGGGCGGCGAAGGCACGACCGCTTCAGGCGAATGTGAGCCTGCCGAGACCCCGGTGATCAACTTCGCCGCCTACAGCACACCCCGTGAGGCGTACGGCAAGATCATCCCGGCGTTCGTCTCGCAGTGGAAGGAAGACAACAACGACCAGAACGTGATCTTCCAGGAGTCCTACGCGGGCTCGACCACGCAAGCCGCCAACGTCATCGCTGGCTACGAGGCCGACGTGGTCGCGCTCTCGCTCGCTCCGGATGTCGACCAGATCGCGGACGCCGGCGTCATCACACACGACTGGACCGACACGACTGATGCCGGCATGGTGTCGAGCTCGGTCGTGGTCTTCGACGTGCGTCCCGGCAACCCGCTTGGCATCGCCGACTGGGATGACCTCGGCAGCGCCGAGATCCTCACCCCCGACCCCGCATCGAGCGGCGGTGCACGGTGGAACCTCGTCTCCCTGTGGGGCGCGGCTCTTCGTGGCTACGCCGGCGTGAATGAAGGCGATGAGGCCGGAGCGACGAAGCTGATGCAGGACGTGCTCGGCAACGTCATCGTGTTCGACAAGAACGCGCGCGACTCGATCCAGAACTTCGAAGCGGGAAACGGCGACGTCGCGACTCACCTACGAGAACGAGGTGCTCACCGCCCAGGAAGCAGGTCTCGACGACGAGGCCGTCTATCCCCCGTCGACGGTGCTGATCGAGAACCCGGTCGCGATCGTCGACAAGTGGGTCGACGAGCACTGCGTGCGCGAGGTGGCCGAAGCATTCGTCGACTACCTGCACTCGCCCGAGGCGAAAGAGATCTTCACCGACGTCGGCTTCCTTCGATCGACGGACGTGAAGGAAGCCCAGAAGGGCGGTGGGCAGTTCCCTGCTATCGACGACCTCTTCACGGTCGATGAGATCGGTGGCTGGGACGCCCTCAACGAGCAGTTGTTCAGCGACAGCGGCGTCGTCACCCAGGCGATCGCCGGCTGACCAGACGGTCCAACCCCGAAAGGACCTACAGACGACGATGAGCAGCGCCGCGCAAGTCACCATCGAACGCAGTCGGACCCGGCTCTCTCCGCGGTCAGCTGCACGGCTGCGACGATTCACCTTGCGCGGCGTTGCCATCGTCTACCTCGGGGCGATGGTGGCCCTGCCCGTCACGGCGGTCGTCGTGAAGGGGTTCGGGGACGGGCTCGAAGGACTGCGCACAGCGCTCGGAGTGCCGGGCGCGGTGGCAGCCATCCGGCTCACACTGATCACGTCCGCCCTCGCTGCGGCGATCAATGCGGTGATGGGCACGATGCTTGCCTACGTGCTCGTGCGGTTCTCCTTCCCCGGCAAGCGGCTGCTCTCGGCGGTCGTCGACCTGCCGCTCGCGATCCCCACGCTCGTCACGGGAGTGATGCTCGTGGCCCTGTACGGGCCCGCATCGCCGATCGGGGGTGTCCTCGATCGCCTCGGCATCCAGGTCATCTTCACGCCGATCGCGATCATGCTTGCGCTGCTCGTCGTGACTCTGCCACTCGTCGTGCGGAGCGTGCAGCCTGTGCTGCAGGAGCTCGACGACGCTGAAGAGGAAGCGGCGGCCACGCTCGGTGCAAACAGCTTCACCACGTTCCGGAAGGTCGTATTGCCAGCGATCCGAGTGGCCATCGTGGGTGGCACGCTCCTGACTTTCGCTCGCTGTCTCGGCGAGTTCGGCAGCGTCGTGCTCGTAGCGGGCAACCGGGCGGGGGAGACCCTCACGGCGCCCGTCTTCATCTTCCAGCTCGCGAACCAGTTCCGCCCGATCGAGGCGGCGGCCGTCGCGACGCTGTTGTTCGCACTCTCGTTCGTGCTCGTGCTGGTGACCGCTCGCCTGCTCAAGCGGAAGGAGGACGACGCATGAGGACCCCCTCCGACAGCCCCACCGTCTCCCTTTCCGGCGGCGGTCGCCGGCGCCTCGTCCGCGGCGGGATAGTGACGGCGTGCATCGTGTACGTCGGCATCCTGCTGCTCCTGCCCCTCGTGGGCATCGTTATCACTGCCCTCGAGCCGGGCTGGTCGAAGGTCGCCGAAACGTTCTCACGGCCGGACGTGCAGCATGCGTTCGTCTTGACCGGAGTCATCACCCTGATCACAGCGGCTGTGACGACGGTGTTCGGGGTGATCACCGCGTGGGTTCTCGTGCGACAGCGGTTCGTGGGCAAGTCACTGCTCAACGCCCTCGTTGACCTGCCGTTCGCGTTGTCACCGGTGACCGTCGGACTCGCCGCGGTGATCTTGTTCGGAGCCGGCGGGTGGCTCAAGCCGTTCTTCGACGCCCGCGGCATCGACATCATCTTCGCTGTGCCTTCCATGGTGCTCGTGACGATCTTCATCTGCATCCCATTCACGATCCGTGAGGTCGTGCCGGTGCTCCAGGAGATCGGCAAGGATGAGGAGGACGCAGCCCGCACTCTTGGCGCGTCGATCTTGCAGACGTGGCGCAAGGTCACCCTGCCGAACATCCGGTGGGGGATCCTCTACGGCGTGGCACTCACGATCGCGCGCTCGATCGGCGAGATAGGTGCCGTTCTGATCGTGAGCGGATTGATCAAGGGCAAGACGGAGACGGCCACCCTGTTCATCTTCACCGCCATCGAGGAACGTCAGGAAGCGGAGGCCTACATAGTCGCCCTGACCCTCGCTGCGGTGTCGATCGTTCTGCTCGTCGGGATCGAAACGGCGAGGCACCGCATCGAAGGAAGGAAGGTACGCACATGAGTACGCCGATCGTGGTGGAGCAGCTCACCAAGAGGTTCGGCTCGTTCGAGGCCGTGAGCGACGTGTCGTTCACGGCCCCCGGGGGCGCGATCACAGCGCTGCTCGGGCCCTCGGGTTCGGGCAAGAGCACCGTCCTGCGCATGATCGCGGGGCTGGAGAACCCCAACGAGGGTCGCATCTTCATGGGCGACGTTGAGCTCACACCCAAGAGCGTGCAGGAGCGGCGGGTCGGGTTCGTGTTCCAGCACTACGCCTTGTTCCGCCACATGACCGTAGCCGACAACGTCGAGTTCGGACTTGCCGTGCGGAAGCACGCGAAGGGCGACAGGAAGGCCCGGGTCGACGAGCTCCTCGACCTCGTCCAGCTCTCACACTTCGCCAAACGCTATCCCGACCAGCTCTCCGGCGGTCAGCGCCAGCGTGTCGCGCTCGCCCGAGCGCTGGCTCCCCGCCCCGAGGTGCTGCTGCTCGACGAACCGTTCGGCGCGCTCGACGCCAGGGTGCGCCAGGACCTTCGCCAGTGGCTCGATGAGCTCCATCGTGAGCTCGGTGTCACCAGCTTGCTCGTCACCCATGATCAGGAAGAAGCGCTCGAGCTCGCGAACCAGATCGTGGTGATGCACGAGGGTCGTGTGCAGCAGGTCGGCTCCCCCAGCGATATCTACGACGATCCGAAGACTCCATTCGTCGCAGGGTTCGTCGGTGCCGCGAACGTGCTCCACGGCGTGGTCGAAGGGGGCCACGTGCACCTCGGTGCCTTCCGGCTTCCTGGTGCGGATCATCTGGCAGAAGGCTCGGCTGCCACTGCGTTCGTACGTCCTCACGACGTGCGCGTCACTGCCAAGGGATCGAACGGGCAGGGTCAAGGTCACGGCGATGGGTCGCTCGCGATCGGGCGCATCGAGCGGATCTCCTCGCTCGGCTGGCTCGCACGACTCACCATCCGTCTCGACGGCGATGGGGATCACACCTTGGTTGCCCACGTTCCCCAAGACGAGTTGGCGGGCGCGTCCGAAGGCGACCTCGTCAGCGTGGACATGCGCAACCCCAAGGCATTCGACCACGGTGAGGTCTCGGCCGGAGCGTGAACATGACGCCCCTTCGCGCTGCGGAAGGCGACGGCCCACTCGGTCCGGAGGTCCCGGCCGATGTGCTGAGATTCGCCGGGATGCCTGCAGAGCGACGCCAGCTACTACTGCACGTGCACGATCTGCTCGGCGCCATCGAGTACGGCACGGTCGTCCTCGTGATGCAAGATGGCGCAGTGATCCAAGTGGAGACTTCGGAGAAGATCAGACTGAAGTGAGCTGCTGGTTCTCAGTTTCCGCAGGCGCAGCCGCCACCGCAGCACCCGCCGCCTGAGGCAGGCGCCGCATCGAGGTTCGTCGCACCCGCTGACCCGGTCGCGAAGACCGAGAAGCGTCTGCGGACCCGTTCGGCGCCGCAGGAGGGGCACGCGAGCGCCGCCTCGACCCGGGCGCCGATCGCGCGCCGCTCCTCGAAGTTGTGCTCGCACGCGAGGCAGACGAACTCGTAGACGGCCATGACGCGAAGCATAGCTTGAGCGGGGCGACCCGAGTGGTCGATCAGCTGCTGCGCCCGGCCATCCGATGGCCGACCGCTGCAGCCGCTTCCATGACGCGGCGCCCGAGCCCGGGCATGTCTCTCGCAGGTACTCGATAGGCCGGGCCCGAGGTGCTCACCGCGGCGACCGCCTTGCCGTCCACCAGCACGGGGGCGGCGACCGTGATCAACCCGTCTTCCAACTCTCCCATGCTCGAGGCGTACCCCCGGCGTCGCACCTCGTCGAGCGCGGCGCGCAGCGTGCCGGGGTCGGTGATCGTGCGCTGGGTGAGCGGCTCCAGCCGCCGGCGAAGGAGCGCCTCGCGAGCTCGGTGGTCGCCGAACGCGAGCATCGCCTTCCCGCTCGAGCTCGCGTGGACGGGACTTCGCCTGCCCACCCAGCTCGCCATGACCACGGTCTGTGCTGGAGTGACCTGGTCGACGTAGACCACGTGGAAGCGGTCGAGGATCGCGAGGTTGGCCGTCTCGGACGTCGCAGCGGAGAGCTGCTCGAGCTCGGGCCGGGCCTGGCTCACGACTGGGAGCCGCGCGACCGCTGTCGCAGCGAGCCCGACCATGCGTGCCCCGAGCCGATAGTGAAGACTCAGGTGGTCGCGCTCCACCATGCCGCTCGCAGCCAGCGTGCCGAGCAACCGGGAGGCGGTTGATCGATGAACGTGAAGCTCGCGCGCGACATCCGACACACCCAAACCGTCGCGAGCGCCGCCGAGCGCGTCGAGCACCTGCACCACTCGCTCGGCGCTGTCGATCACCCTCATCCCGCGATCATAGTGTGTTGCCGCTACGGCACGGTCTGCCTTGTGCGGCGATCGGCGCGTCCGTAGCCTGCGCGCCGACGACCGTGAACGCCGTGGTCGCCGGTCGCAGGATCGCGGAGGGATCACGCCATGGATGACGGCAACCCGTTCGGAGTCGACGGTGTGTGGTTGAAGAGCGCGTTCCACACGCACACGTCGCGATCCGACGGTGAGCTCGACCCCGCGGCGCACGTGCGTCACCATGAGTGGGCGGGGTTCGACGTGTGCACCATCACCGACCATTGGACGCTGACGCACGAGCCATCGACGAAGCACTGTCTCGTGATCACGGGTGCCGAGCTCGCCGCCGACCCGTTCGGCGATGCGTTCACCGACAGTGAGATCCTCGCGATCGGCATCTCCGACATCCCCGAGGATCCGGGTGGGGACCGCACGCGATGGGGTCCGATCGACGCATATCACTACAAGACGTTCGCAGACCTGTCGACCGCCGCACGCAGCATCGCCGACCAGGGTGGAGTCTCCTTCATCGCTCACCCGTACTGGAGCGGCATGCCGCTCGAAACGCTGCTCGCTGTCGAAGGAACCCACGGTCTCGAGCTGTTCAACTCGAGTGCCGATCGCGAGAACCTCCGCGGGGACTCTTCGTACGTGTGGGACCAGTGCTTGGAGCGAGGTCAACGTCTCTGGGGCTTCGCGACCGACGACTGTCACTACCCTGGCTTCGACATCGGCGACGCCTGGACGATGGTGCGCGCGGCAGAGCGCACCGAGGAGGCCGTGCTCGAGGCGCTGCGTCGTGGGCACCTGTACGCGACGAACGGCCCTCAGTTCGTCGACATCTCCCTCGACGGCGACGCAGTCGAGGTCCGTTGCAGCCCGGCGCGCAGCGTCGTCATGGTCTCGCGCTACGAGACCGGCTGGGCGGTACAGGCCGGCGCCCGCAACCGGCAGGAAGACGCGCGTGTGCTCGAACGCGACGATCGCGGGCTCGTGGTGCGGGCGCGATTCGAGCCGTCGATGGGGCTCCCCTACCGGCGCATCGTGGTCGAGGACGAGCAGGGGCGGAGGGCATGGTCGAACCCGATCTGAGTGCCGATCTCGCTTTCGCTCACGAGCTCGCAGACGCCGCGGCCGAGGTGACGCTGTCGTGGTTCGGTGACCGGCTGCCCGTGGAGCTGAAGGACGACGCGACTCCGGTCACCGAGGTCGACCGACGCGCCGAACACGCCATCCGAACCGTCATCGCGGCTCGATCCCCCGGCGACGGCGTGCTCGGCGAGGAGGACGGGTTGCAGGAAGGCGCGAACGGGCGTCGGTGGGTGATCGATCCGGTCGACGGCACGAAGCTCTTCGCCGAGGGCATCCCGTTGTGGACCACCCTGGTCGCCCTCGAGATCGACGGCATCCCTATGGTGGGCGTCGCTGACGCGCCGGCGATCGGGGATCGCTACCACGCGGTCAAGGGGCAGGGTGCGTGGCGCGGCGACCGTCGCCTGCGCGTGTCGGACGTCGCATCACTCGCCGAGTCCTTCCTCGCGCATTCCGCCGTCGAGGAATGGATCGAAGGGGGCCGGGGCGACGTCTTGATGCACCTGGCCGGCAGCGCTCGGCGCACGCGAGGTCTGAGTGATGCGTGGGCTCATCTGCTCGTCGCGCAGGGCTCCGTCGAAGTGCTGCTCGAGCACGAGCCATGCCATGCGTGGGACTGGTCCGCGACCGGCCTGATCGTCGAGGAAGCCGGTGGCCGAGTCACGACGCTCGCCGGAGGCGCTCCGAGCGCGGGCGAGAACCTTCTCGTTTCGAACGGCATCGTGCATCGCGAGGTCGTCGACATCTTGGCGACCACACGATGAACGGAGAGGAACGGTTGCCGTGGCGGCACGCTGTCGCCGCCTCGCAGCGGCGGCAAGGGCTAGGTTCGGCGCCGTGCTGTCGTCGAAGACCGACCGGCACGAGCTCATGAGGCATAGGGACGAGGAAGCGGAGGGAGCACGATGAGACTCGAGGGATCGGCGCGACACGGCATCCGCACCACCGGAAGGCTCAGGCGTCCGATCGTCCTCCTCGCCCTGGCTGCTGCCATCTCCACGATCGCGGTTCCGTTCGCGGGTGCGCAGACGGCCACCCCGGCCACGGATGACGAGCTGGCACTGCGTGTCGGCGTCGTCTCGGATCTCATCACCGACAACCCGTGGGCGGTGAGCGCCGGCAGCGACTGGGTGGTCGTGACGCTGCAGTACGACATGATGCTGAAGTTCGCCTCGGAGGATCTCTCGCCGGCGCCGAGTCTCGCGACCGGATGCGAGCCGAATGCGGACTCGACGGAGTGGACGTGCACCTTGCGGGAAGGCCTGAAGTGGAGCGACGGCTCTGCGCTCACCTCGCGCGATATCGCGTTCACCTATCGGTTCGTGATCGACAACAAGATCCCTCAGTACAAGAGCTATTTCCCGTTCAACCCGACGTTCGAGACCCCGAACGACCAGACCTTGATCTGGAAGGCCGAGCAGCCGACGTTCGCACCGGACATGCCCCCGTGGGTCTACATCGTTCCGGAGAAGGTGTGGGCGCCCTACGACGGTGACGGCCTGCGCGCGATCCGAGCGGTCGAGAACACCCCGTCGATCGGCAGCGGTCCGTTCACGCTCACCGACTGGAAGCCGGGCCAGGGCTGGACGATGGAACGCAACCCGTACTTCTGGGGTGAGGAGCCCGAGGTCGACCGCATCGAGTACCGCCTCTATTCGAACCAGGAAGCCATGATCCAGGCCCTCCGCAACGGAGAGATCGACTTCGCGGACGGGCTGAAGCCGTCGCTGATCGCTTCGGTCGAAGGCATCGACGACGTGCAGGTCCAACGCGTCGTCTCGGACTGGTGGCTGAACCTCGCATTCAACTTCGGCGGCCAGGGCCCCGACGCCGATGCCCTGCCGGCGTTGCACGACATCACCGTGCGTCAGGCGATCGCGATGGCGATCGACAAGCAGGCGATCGCGGACAAGGTCTATCAGGGCACGGCGACGCCGGGAGACACGATCATCAGACCGGCGTCGGCCTACTGGCACCTCGATATCCCGGCCGAGGACGAGATCGCATACGACCCCGCTGCCGCCAACGACCTGCTCGATGAAGCCGGGTACGTCGACACCGACGACGACGGTGTCCGCGAGGATCCCGAGACGGGCGACGCGCTCGAGCTGCTGATCCCGGCGTCTCAGGACACGACGGGCGCGGTGGAGTCGGGGGAGCTGATCGATGGCTTCCTGCAGCAGATCGGCGTGGGCGTCGAGCTCAGGCCGGTCTCCGACGCGAAGATGAACGACTTCTGGGGCGCCGGCAACTTCGATGCCTACATCTGGTATTGGAGCGGCGACCCCGACCCCAACTACCAGCTCTTCGTGTTCACCTCGGAGCAGTGCGGCGCGTGGAGCGACGGCTGCTGGCAGGACCCGGCGTTCGACGCTCTCTACGAGGAGCAGCGCACCGTGTTCGACCGGGTTGAGCGGCAAGAGCTCGTGTTCGAGGCCCAGCGTCGTGCCTACGAACAGGTCCCGAGCGTCGTGCTCGCCTACCCGGGCTGGCTCCAGGCCTTCCGGAGCGACCGGTTCACCGGGTGGGTGCCGGCGCCGGGCGCCGACGGATACCTGATGCCGGGATACAACTACGACTCGTTGGTGAAGCTGCGATCGGTGAGCGAGTCGGTGGCGGCCTCCTCGGGCGGGTCGAGCGGCATCCCCGGGTGGATCTGGCTCGTGGCCGGGGTGGGCATCGTGGCGGTGATCGTGGGGTTCTCACGCCGTGGCCGGCGGCGCGAGCTCAACGAAGCGTGAATATTGAGCCGGGCCACGGAGCCTGAGCCAGAGACCGGGTGGGAGCGGCAAGCGACGTGGGAGCGAGACGGTACGTCGCACGCAAGGTGGTGCAGGCAGTCACGACCCTCGCTTTCGTGCTGACCTTCAACTTCTTCTTGTTCCGGGTGCTCCCCGGCGATCCGGTCGGGCTGCTGGCCAAGAGCCAACGGCTGACCGAAGCTGACGTGGCGAGTCTGCAGGCGGAGCTGGGGCTCGACCAGCCCATCGCGAGCCAGTACGTGACGTACGTGAGGCAGACGCTCACGGGCAACCTCGGGGTGTCACTTCGCACTGCACGCCGAGTGACGTCCACGATCTGGTCGAGCATCGGGCCGACGGTACTGCTCGTGGGTCTCGGCACGCTGTTCTCGACCGTGATCGGCATCTGGATCGGCATCAAAGGCGGATGGCGCCGGGGGAGCCGTTTCGACTCGACGTCGCTCTACGGTTCGCTGGCGCTCTACTCGATCCCCGAGGGCTGGCTGGGCATGATCCTACTCTTGGTGCTCTCGGGCACGCTGGGGCTGTTCCCGGCGGGTGGGTTCGAGACCGGAGGGCTCACCGGTACGGCCCGCTTCGTGGACGTGCTGGACCACCTGTTCCTGCCGGTGCTCACGCTGACGCTCGGCTACGTCGGCCAGTACGCGATCATCATGCGGTCGTCGATGATCGACGTGATCAACGAGGACTATGTGACGAGTGCTCGGGCGAAGGGAGTGCCCGAGCACATGGTGCGACGCAACCACGTCGTGCCGAACGCGTTCTTGCCGACGTTCACGTTGATCTTCCTGAACTTCGGATTCGTGCTCGGCGGCGCGATCGTCGTCGAGGCCGTGTTCTCGTGGCCGGGTCTCGGGCTGCTGACCTACAACGCGATCAATGCTCTCGATTTCCCGGTGATCCAAGGGGTGTTCCTGCTGTCGAGCGCCGCCGTGATCGCGTTCAACCTCTTGGCCGACGTCACGTACGGCTATCTCGACCCCAGGGTCCGGGAAGCCTGACATGGCGACGGGCGAGCAGATCCGGGAGCTCCGATCGCCTCGCGCCATGGTGTGGCAGCGACGGCGAGCCGCAGCGTCGGCGCATTGGGCGACGTTCCGTCACAACCGCCAGGGCGTGGTGGGTCTCGGCGTCCTGACCTTCTTCGTGATCGTGGCAGCGATGGGACCGATCTTCATCGATCCCGCATCGATCGAGCCTGCCACCGCCGACGGCCCCTTGCTCTCAGCGCCCTCGCTCGCCTACCCGCTCGGCACCGACAACTACGGACGCTCCGTGCTCGCGTTGATGGTGGAAGGCGCCCGCATCTCGCTGCTCGTCGGGTTCACCGCTGCGATGGGCACGATGCTCATCGGCGCCGGCATCGGCATCACCGCCGGCTACTTCGGCGGAACCCGTGTGGACACGGTGCTCAGCGGCATCACGAACTGGTTCCTGGTGTTGCCGTGGATCGCCTTGGCCATCGCTCTGACCGCGGTGATCGGCCCGACGCTCGTGAACGTGATCGTAGTCATCGCGATCACGTCGTGGGCGAGCACGGCTCGCGTCGTACGGTCGCAGGCCTTGTCGGTGAAGGAACGGCCCTTCATCGAGCGCTCGCGAGCTCTCGGCGCGGGGCACGGACACCTGATCACCCGCCATGTGTTGCCGAACGTGTTCCCGATCTTGTTCGCGAACGCCGTGTTGATGATCGCGCTTGCGATCCTGTCCGAAACGACGCTCTCGATCCTCGGCCTCGGGCCGGCCGACGCGCTCTCGTGGGGCCGGATCATCGATGATTCGTTCTCGGCGGGGGCGCTCACGGCAGGCTGGTGGTGGTGGCTGATCCCGCCCGGACTGGCGATCATGTTCGTGACGCTGTCGTTCACCATGGTCGGCTTCGCGCTCGACGAGGTGCTCAGTCCTCGTCTCCGCTCGCGGTGACGCATACACTTCAGGTCGCTCGAAGAGGGGAGATCGATGAGGATCCTGATCAGGTGGGCGATCTTGGCGGTCGCCGTGTTCGTTGCGGCCCAGCTCGTGCCCGGCATCGAACTCAGGGAAGGACTGATATCGCTGATCATCGTGGCGGCGGTCCTCGGCCTCGTGAACGCCGTGCTCGGCACGGTGCTTCGCATCCTGAGCATCCCGTTCCTGATCGTGACGCTCGGGTTGTTCGCCATCGTGATCAACATGGTCGTGCTGTGGGTGACCACGGCCCTGACCGACCGCATCGAGATCGACGGCTTCTGGGCATATGCCTGGGCTGCCGTGATCATCTCGATCGTGACGCTGGTACTGCGCCTCGTCGTGCCCGATGGCGAGGACTGAACGAATCCCGGCCTTCGGCAGCCCCGCGCGTGCTTCCCGTTCCCGACACGACGGGGCATGGCGACCGCGCGCCGGGTAACCTGGAAGGCATGCCGGAGAGCTACGGGAAGCGTCAGCGCCAAGACGTGAAGGCGCGTAAGGCCGCCGCTCGCGAGGAGCGCCGCGTTGCCCGCGCGCAACGCGACGCCGACCGTGCGGCCGGGATCGTCGAAGCTGGCACGCCGATCGAGGCTGCCGACCCAGCGGTGCTCGGGCTTCCTGACGACGACGTCGAGGTCAGGGAGCGACCCGCCTCCGACGCGCCCGCCTGAAGCTGCGGCGACTAGGCTGAGTACGTGGACTTCGACGAAGAACGCATCGCTCTGTTCCTCGACTACGAGAACCTCGCGATCGGTGCGCGTGATCGTCTCGAGGGCATGCAGTTCGATCTGCGGCCCGTGCTCGATGCGCTCGCCGAGCGTGGGCGGGTGATCGCTCGCAAGGCGTATGCGGATTGGTCCTACTTCGACGAGGACCGGCGAATGCTCACTCGGAGCCACGTAGAGCTGATCGAGATCCCTCAGCGCATGGGCGCCTCGCGAAAGAACTCTGCCGACATCAAGCTCTGCGTCGACGCGCTCGAGATGGCGTTCGAGCGCGACTACGTCACGACGTTCGTGATCTGCACCGGTGACAGCGACTTCACGCCGCTCGTGCACAAGTTGCGTGAGCTCAACAAGCGCGTGATCGGCGTCGGGATCAAGGAATCGACGTCGAAGCTACTGCCGCCGGCGTGCGACGAGTTCTTGTACTACGAGGCCCTCGAAGGGGTCGACGTGCCAGCGGAGCGGAGGCGTCGCGGGCGCAAGGGCAGCGGTCGCCCGGCCCCTGACGACCCGGCGGTCGTGCCCGCGCCGGTTCCCGAGGCCGATCGTGCGGACGACGAGGAGCCACGCGAGAGCTCGCCGCCTCTCGACCAGGACCAGCTCGCCATCCTGATCGCGCAGACCGTGGCCGGCCTCGAGCAGAGCTCGGCGGGTCCGGTGCTCGCATCGTCGGTGAAGCGCGCTCTGCTGCGCAAGGATCCGACCTTCAGCGAGGCCGATCACGGCTTCCGCGCGTTCGGCGAGCTCTTGCGGCACCTGGCGGATCGCAACGTGATCGAGCTGAACGAGGGCTCCGCCAAAGGCGACCCCGAGGTGACCTTGCCGACGCAGGGCGCCGAGACCGAGGCCTTCGATCTGCTGCGTGACGTCGTCGCCGACCTGCGGTCCCAAGGCCCCGTGCAGCTGTCCGGACTCAAGAACCGCGTGCGGAAGGTGCGCCCCGACTTCAGCGAGAAGAAGTACGGGTACCGCGGGTTCCTGCAGTTCTGCCGAGCGGCCGCCACCCAAAGGTCCGTGGCGCTCGAGTGGGATGACGAGGCCGAGGACTACCTCGTCTCGATCCCTTAGGGAGACGCTCGGTGGCCGCGTCGATCGGTTGCCTCGTCGAGAAGGGCGCCACGCGCACATTCGCGGCGGCCGCCGCGTGGCCCGGATGGTGCCGCAGTGCTCGCGACGAGGACGCGGCCGTTCAGGCCCTGCACGACTACGGCCCGCGATACGCGTCGGTACTGAGCTCGAGCGGGCTCCGGTTCTCTGCGCCGACGGCACCCTCGAGGCTCCGGGTCATCGAGCGGGTGCCAGGCAACGCGACCACCGATTTCGGCGCACCCGACGGGAACTTCGGTGCCGACACGGAGCCGGTGTCGACCCGGGAATGGACTCGGCTCGGAGCCGTGCTCGAGGCGTGCTGGGCCGCCTTCGACCGAGCGGTCGACGCTGCCGAGGGTGTCGAGCTCCGCAAGGGCCCCCGCGGGGGTGGCCGGACGCTCGACGCGATCGTGGGCCACGTCGTCGGTGCAGAGGCAAGCTACCTGCGCAAGTTGACTGGGTCTGGCGTCACCGTTGACGAGAACGACCCGGGGGCTTCGCGCGATGGTGAGCGCGCTGCCGTCTTCGAGGGGCTCGCCCGCGCGGAAACGGGAGATCTGCCCGAGCGGGGTCCGCGAGGCGGCGCAATGTGGACGCCGCGCCGTTTCCTGCGGCGAGTTGCCTGGCACGTGCTCGATCACGCCTGGGAGATCGAAGACCGCAAGGACTGAGACGATCACGACCCGGGCTCAGACGAAGTGGTCCTTCCTCGGGACCGTGCCCGCCTCCCACCCGTCATACCCATCGGGGAAGTGCCACGGGGTGCCGAACGTCGGGGCCGACTTCCTTCCGAAGACGGGGGAGCGCGGCGCCTTGTTGAAGTTGAAGACGTGCTCGAACGAATGCGTCCTCTCGATACGAGGTGTGAGGTAGGGGAGCCCCCAATTGTCGGAGATGAACCGCAAGGGCGTGGAGAACTCACCGACCTCGGTGTCGATCACCCCTCGCTCGGTGTACGGACTGATGGTGAGGAGCGGCACACGCACCCCGAGACCGATGTCGTCGACCTGCGGAGGCACGACCGGGTCGTAGAAGCCGCCCCACTCGTCCCACGTGATGAAGATCGCGGTGTGCTCCCACATCGAGCTCCGCATGATCGCGTTCACGATGTCACTGATCCAGTTGTGAGCGTGTCCGCTCGATTCCGGAGGATGGTCGGAAAGCTCGAACCGAGGGGTGACCCAGGTCACGGCCGGGAGCTGTTCCGCCTCGATGTCGTCGACGATGCGGTCGACCGGCCGCATATGCTCGAGCCACATGTCGGTGTGGATCACGTTGGCGATGCCGTTGTACGCGTTCCAGAAGTAGCCGGACTGACCGGGCACCGCCGAGTAGTAGGCCCAATCGACCCCAACGTCACTGAGTTGCTCGCCGACGGTGCCGTAGTCGAAGCACGTGTCATGTTTGGTGAGGTTGCCGGTGTCGTCCTTCACGAAGACGAAGACATCGTCACCCACCGCGTCGCAGCCCCAGCTCTTGAATGACTTGCCATCCCTGATGCGAGTCTCGATGTTCTCGGGGTTGTCGAGCACGCCGCCCGACTGGCCTGCGATGAAATAGAAGTGATTCGGATACGACGGGCCTCCCACGCTCGCGAAGAATTGATCGGAGAGCCCGTACTCACGTGCCCACGTGTAGTAGTTCGGGATCTGGTCCTCGTCGAAGACCGAGTAGGCGTAGTTGAAGCCTGTGGCGTCGTTGCCGAAACCGTCCATCTTGCCGCCGTTCACGCTGTTGAGATGGGCGGCGCGATCGTGGGGGATGTCGCTCGGGAGCCACTCCGGGCATCGGATCAACGGTCGCTCCTTGCCGAGATCGACGCCCTCGAGGGTGCCTTCAACCCCGGGAAACTTGCCGAAAACATTGTTGAAGCTGCGGTTCTCGAGCATCACGTAGATGACGCGCTTGATCGGCGTCGCCGTGTCGATCGCAGGGGTCCGGTCCTCGATCTTCGGGATCACCCGGCCGCCGGTGCAGGAGAAGAGCACGCCGCCCGCGACCGCCATCGTCGAACCTTTGAGGAAACGGCGTCGCGAATACGATACGGGATGCTGCGACCTGTGGTCGTCGTCGCGCATGTGCACGTGATCGGGCATACCTCTTTGTACCAAGCTCTCGACCTATCGCTATCCTGGCCGCACCGTGCACACAGCTTCGCCACACCGCGCCCCGATACTGTTTGCCATGCAAGAGCAGGCGATCCGTATCGTCGGCGGGGTCGCCCATGATGCGTAGGTTCCTCGTCGCGACGACGGCGCTCGCGCTCATCGCGGCGGCATGCGACCGAGCAGACGACGTGGCCGAACGAGACGCTGGATTCAGCTCAACAGCGCCTTCGGCCGCTTCCTCGGCGAGTGAGGCGTTCACGCCGAGCGCGAGCGCCGCCGCTTCACCCACGCAGCCGTCGGTCCCCGACGAAGCGGTGGCCACTCGCGGCGCCCGGTCTCCCGGATGCATCGAGGGGTGGCGCACACCCCCGCGCGACACACCGATGTATACCGATCCTCTCGGCATCATCCGACGTACGGCGCCGGTCGAGGGTGACTTCGTCGTCGTCGACATGCGCATGTTCGTTGGACCGGAGTCCCCTCCTTCGCCAGACAAGGGATACCTGCAGGACATCCGCCGCTGGTACATCAAGCTGTACGTGGATTCCGACTGGAGCTACGCGGGCCGATTCATCGTGGAATCGAGGCTGTTCGGCCGCGGTGTCGCCGCTGTGGCTCCCTACGGCACACGCGGATTCCGCTCGCCCGACTGGATCGGCTTCCAGTGGGACTCGGTCGATACGCAGCCCGTGGCGTACCCGGGCTTTCCCGGGCGGTGGGAGGGAGTGCCCTACGACTTCGTGACCGGCGGCGCCGGACTCGATATCGCCGGGCTTCCCGATGAGGTGCTGGACTGCCTCGATCAGACGTAGCCCGGGCCCTCCCGTGATCCTCCGATGCCTCCCGCCGAGGTCTCGACCGGCCACCCGGTATAGAGATCCGTGCCGCGCTTCCTGAGCTCGTTGCCGATCACGACGCGCTGGATCTCGGAGGTCCCCTCCCAGATCCGATCGACACGCAGCTCTCTCCAGAGGCGTTCGACCGGTTGTTCGCGCATGTACCCACGACCCCCGAAGATCTGCACGGCCTTGTCGATCACGCGCCCTGCTGTCTCGCTGCAGACGAGCTTCACCGCGCTCGCCATCGCGTGGGTCTGCTTCCGATCCGCATCGCCGCGCGCGGCGTCCCAACACACGCGGTACAGGAGCGATTTCGCCGCCATGATCTCCGCCGCCATGTCGGCGAGCATGAACTCGATCGCCTGGAACTCCACGATCGGCTTGCCGAACTGACGGCGTTCCATCGCGAACGCGAGCGAGAGCTCGAGGGCGCGAGCGCTCGCTCCCATCGTGCGTGCACCGATCATGATGCGTTCCTCGACGAACCAGTCCTTCGTGAGCTCCAGGCCCTCACCGACCTCGCCGAGCACTCGGTCGTCGCCCACACGCACATCCTCGAACGCATAGATGGGGTGCTCGAACACGAAGGTGTGCGTGTACTTCGGGGTGCGCACCAGGCGCACGCCCGGCATCTCCTTGTCGATCAGGAAGACGGTCGCCTTTGCTGGGTCGCCGTCGACGTGCGCGTGCACGAGGAAGAAGTCGGCGACGTCGCCGCTCGTCACGTGCCACTTCTCCCCGTCGATGACCCACTCGTCGCCGTCACGGCGCGCGGTCGTCGTGACCGCCGTGACGTCGGAGCCCGCGCCTTCCTCGGTGATGGCATAGGCATCGCGCCGCTCGCCGCGGATGGCGGGGCGCAGGAACCGCTCCTTCTGTTCCTCGGTGCCGCGTGCGAGCGGGATCGACGGTCGCCACGGGATGTCCCACAAGGCGCCGGTCGCCCGGCCCCACTGTTCCTCGATCAGCATCTGTTGGAACGTGTCGTAGCCTCGGCCGCCGTCGTCGGTCGAGTGGTTGATGCCGTGGAAGCCATGGTCGAGCACGGCCTGCTTCGCCCAGACGTGACTCGCGTGAGAGAGGCCGTCGTTCGCCTCACATTCGTCCTCGAGCGGCATGAGCACCTGTTCGGTGAACTCACGTGCAGCGTGTTGCAGGTCACGGTCGGTGTCGGAGAGCCTCAGGTCCACGTGGGTCGCTCCTTCGGTTCGCGGGTAGGTTCGGCGCGAGTGTAGGTTGCCCCTCGAGGGAGGCGTGAAGGTGAGCACGACGGTGTTCCACGGCGGAGTCGTCTTCGACGGCTCCGGAGCGGCGCCTGCGGAGGCCGATGTTGTTATCGATGACGGTCGCATCGTGGAGGTCGGACCGGGTCTCGATGGGGACGAGGGCATCGACTGCGCGGGCAAAGCATTGCTGCCGGGGTTGTTCGACTGCCACGTGCATGTTGCTTCCCGGTTCGAAGACTTCGACGAGTACGCCCGCATGCAGGAGCCGTTCTCGCTCGCATTCCACCGCATGGCCCAGACCCTGCGCACCACGCTCGCTCTCGGCATCACGACGGTGCGGGACGCGTCCGGAGCCGACGCGGGCCTGCGAGCTGCGGTCGACGAGGGCACCCTGGTCGGTCCACGCATGCAGATCTCGGTGACGATGCTCTCGATGACCGGCGGGCACAGCGACCCTTGGCTGCCGAGCGGTGCGCTGGGTCTGTGGGGTATCGAGTATCCGGGCATGCCCTCGGGCGTGTGCGACAGCGTCGACGGCGTCAGCGCGAAGGTGCGCGAGGTGATCCGCGCCGGCGCCGACGTCATCAAGATCGCGTCAAGCGGCGGCTTCTTCTCGCCTGCCGACGACCCGATGGAGCCGAACTACTCCCAAGCCGAGGTCGACGCGATCGTGCGCACGGCCGCCGACCTGGACACGTGGGTCATGTCGCACGCGCACGGGGCGGAGGGCATCAAGCGCGCGGTGCGAGCAGGCGTGCGATCGATCGAGCACGGGACCTTCCTCGACGCCGAAGGCAGTGGAGATGATGCTCGAGCGAGGCACATGGCTCGTGCCGACCCTCACCTCCGGCGATACGACGGAGGCGCTCGCGAACGACGAGAAGCTGCAGCCGGCGGTACGAGAGAAGCTCCGGGGGCTCGGCCGCCCAGAGCTCGACGCGTTCCGCCTGGCGGCGGAGGCCGGAGTCAAGGTCGCGATGGGCACCGACTGTCCGGTCGCACCGCACGGCACGAACCTGAACGAGCTTCGCCACATGTCCGCGAACGGCTTCACGCCGGCGCAGGCGCTGCACGCCACCACGCGCAGCTCGGCCGAGCTGATGGGACTGCACGACGAGCTGGGCAGCCTCGAACCGGGCAAGCGTGCCGATCTCGTCGTGCTCGATGGCGACCCGTTCGTGTTCGACGACTACGAGGCTCGAATCGAGCAGGTATGGAAGGACGGCCTGCGAGTGGTGCCCTTCGCCTCGGGTTAAATCGCACGCATCACGCTGACAACAGCGCCGAAACGTCGGCCGCGGCTTCGTGGCCGGTGCGGATCGCCCCCTCGATCCATCCGGCCCCCTCGGTGCCGATGTCGGACCCGGCGAACGCGACTCGACCTTCGATGCTTCGGCGAGCCGCGGGATCTCCGTCATGCCACCCGGGCCGTTCCGCGAACCACGTGCTCTTGGAGTACGGGTCGGCCACCCAGTCGTGGTCGTCGGCCGCGCTGACCAGGGCGTCCGGGAAGTAGGCGCGGATCGCTCGCTCGACCGCGTCGCGATCGTCGGATCGGATCGCGCGGGTGCCCGAGAAGCCGGTGACGAGACGGCCGCCACCGGTGACCTCGGCACCCACGATGACCGCCTGCAGCGACGCCGGCCAGCCGACCCCCACGGCCCCGGGGGGCGCGTGCTCGGCGATCGCGAGCACCTTGGTCGAGGACCCGGCGTGGCCGACGATCGCAGCTCGCCGCTTGTCCTCGCCGAGTGGGGGGTCGAACGTCACGTCGACCCACACGTGGAGCGGCAGCGCCACGACGGCCGCCGCCGCCCGCACGTCGCCCCCGCCGGCGATGTCGGCGGATACCGAGCCCCCGGAAGACCGAACCCTCACGACCGGACTCGACAGCCGAATGTCCGCATCCGCCTGATCAGCGATCGCGTCGACCAGGCTGGAAGTTCCCTCTGCCAAGGTCGACCCGAAGTCGCCCAGCACCTGGTCGAACCGGTACTCGTGCGTCGCCGCATCGAGCACCAGTCCGAGCATCGACAACCGGCTCGGCTCACCCCCGCCCATCGTGGCCGCGAACGCGAGCATGAATGCTGCCGCATCGCCGGTCACGTCGTTGGCGCGCAGCCACGTGGTGACCGGCACATCGAGATCCCGGCACGCCTCGATGTCGATCTCGCCGGACGGCGACGCTGCGATCTCCCGAGCGATGCGCTCGACCGTCTCGTCGAGCACGGCGGCGTCCGCGAGCGCGTCGGTGACGGCCCGTGCGGCGTCATCCCCGCTGCGGAGGGTTCCGTTCGCGAGCCATGTCACCGACTCGGGCATCATCGGTTCGTTCAACGACACGCCGGCACGGCGTATCTCGTCGCGCAATGCGGTCTGGGTGTCGAGGAAGAACCATGTGCCGCCGTATTCCGCCATCACGTCGGTGCCCGGAAGCCGCCGGTACCACGTGCGGCCACCCAGGCGATCACGGGCCTCCAGGAGCACGACGGAGCGGCCGGCTTCCCGCAGGTCTCGCGCCGCGACCAAGCCGGCGAACCCCCCACCGATCACGACGACGTCGGTATCCACTCGTTGAGACTACCGGCGACGGACCCGGCCGTTGTTCCGCTCGCCCCGCTGCCGATACCCTGCATCGGATGTTGCACGACATCGCTGAGTCGGTCCGTGAACGGCGCGTCTCGGCCGAATCGCTGGTGGCGGAGTCGCTCGGGCGCATCGAGCGCCTCGACGGTCCGATCAACTCGGTGGTACGGACGCGCGGCGACGGAGCGTTCCAAGACGCGGCGGCGGTCGACGCCAACGTCGCGGCAGGCGACGACCCGGGGCCGCTTGCGGGATTGCCGCTGCTCGTGAAGGACAACGAGGACGTGGCCGGGTTGCCGACGACGTTCGGGTCCCTGCTGCGTGCGAGCGTCGCGCCGGCCCAGCGCAACTGCGAGGTCGTCGCCCGGCTCCGCGCAGCCGGCGCGATCGTGGTCGGCAAGACGAACCTTCCGGAGTTCGCGTTCGAGGGCTTCACGTCGAACCGGCTGTTCGGCCACACGCACGACCCATGGTCACTGGACTGGTCCCCGGGAGGTTCGAGTGGTGGAAGCGCTGCAGCGCTCGCGGCGGGACTCTCCCCACTCGCGACCGCCACCGATGGCGGAGGGTCGATCCGCATCCCCGCGGCGTTCTGTGGATTGGTCGGGCTGAAGCCGACCGGCGGGCTGATCGGGCGCGACCCCACACCGTCGTGGATCGATCTGTCCATCAAGGGTCCGCTCGCGAGCAGCGTGGCCGATGCGGCGCTGTTGCTCGAGGTGATGCGCGGGCCGGTCGCGGGCGACCCGACGGCTGTGCCGGTGTGGTCACCTCGCGCAGAGGCTTGGCCCGCGCGCATCGTCGCGACGCCGCGCATGGTCGACTACGGCTCGCTTCCGAAGTTGATCTCGACGTTGTTCGACGAGGCCGTCATCGGCCTCGAGGCGGCGACGGGCGTGCCGATCGAGATGCTCGCCCCTCCGTTCACGGAGCAGATCGACGACGATTGGTTCACGACGGTGGCGGTCGAGGAGCTCACGTGGATCGGACGCGACACGGTGATCGAGCATGCGGGTGCGCTGACCCCGTACCTGCGCCGCGGCATGGAGCTCGCGGCGACGATCACGGCCGACGGGTACCTCGAGGCCAGACGCCGGCGGTTCGAGCAGACACGAACGCTGGACGAGCTGCTCGGCACCGACACCGTGCTGGTCTGTCCGACGATGTGCGTCGAAGGCTTCTACGCCGACGGACGCAGCCCGGGCAGCGACGACATCGGAGCGCCCGCGTCCGCCTACAACACCCAGGCGGCGAACATCACCGGCCATCCGTCGATGTCGGTTCCTGCGGGTCTGTCGCCCAACGGGGTGCCGTTCGGCATGCAGATCACCGGGCCTCGGTTCGCCGACGACATGGTGCTCGCGGTCGGTGCTGCGTGGGAAGCCGCCCGCCCCTGGCTTCCCACCGCGCCCGGCTTCACGCCGTTCGGCGAGTGAAGCGATGGCTCCGCCGGGTCCGGTGATCGCTCGCTACGGCCCAAGGTTGTATCCGAGCCGGCGCGGCAGCTTGGCGACGAAGTCCACGATGGGATTCGGCACCTCGCCCCGGTCCTCGAGTTCGTCCTTGTGACGGATCGCCTGGTTCGCGATGAGCGCGCCGGGCGAGCGGATCGGCTCGGGTGGGAACCGCATCGGCTCGGCGTCGACGATCGGCAGCTCGAGCACCTCGTCGTGGCGGCCGAGCACGCGATGGGCGAGGATCCGCCCGCCCAGGTGCGCCGGGCCGACGCCGTTGCCCGTGTAACCCAGGCCGTAGTGGACGGTGCCTCCTTCCAGGGTTCCGAAGAACGGAAGGTGGGTGCCCGAGACGTCGATGGGGCCCCCCCAGCCGGCCTCGATCGGCACGTCGTCGAAGTTCGGGAACATGCGCCGAAGGTCAGCGGAGGCCACACGGAGCGCGCGCTCGTCGTATGCGAAGCGGGGCCCGATCGAGCGTGCGAGGTTCGGTTGCATGCCGCCGATGCCGAACGCGATACGCCCGTCGGGCGTGGTGCGGACGTAGTGCAACGCGGCCCGGTAGTCGCTCAGTCCGGCGCCGTTCGTCCACCCGATCTCCTTGAGCCGCTCAGGCGCCGGCGCCGTCATCACGATGTAGCTGCCGCGCACGGTGATCGCGCGGCGGAATCGCTTCCAGTGCGACGCCCAGGCGTTGAGCGCGACCACGGCCGTGCCTGCGCGAACCGCTCCCGACGGCGTCTCGGCCACGGAGGGAGACCCCGAGCCGAACCGGACCACGGGGGTCTGCTCGTGCACCCGCACGCCCATCTCCATGACCACCCGGCGCAGCCCGCGCACGAGGCGGGCGGGCTGCACCGTCGCGCCGTAGCGCCCGGCCACGCCACCACGGAACACCGGTGAGTCGACGAGGGTGCGTATGCGCTCGGCCGAAAGCACCTCGAAGTCATCGGCGAGGCCGAGCCGCTCCGCTGTCATCACGAGGTCGCCCCATGCGCCGATCTGAGTGTCGGAGGCGGCGATGTTCAGGTCGCCGTCGGCGCGGTACCACGAGTCGACCCGGTGCTCCTCGCCGAAGGCACCGATCGCCGCGACGCTCGCCTCGCCGGCCCGACACAGGCGCATCGCAGCGTCGTCGCCGAAGGTGCGAGTCAGATGGGGGAGGTCGTTCCAGTAGCTGCTGACGAACCCACCGTTGCGTCCGCTCGGACCGCCTCCGCAGACGTCCTGCTCGAGCACGACGACATCGACGCCCGGATCGAGGCGCTTCAGTTGGTAGGCGGTCCACAAGCCCGTGTAGCCACCTCCGAGCACGACCACGTCGGCGGTCGTATGGCCTCGGAGCACGGGCGCGTCCTCGCCGGAGAACTCCGGCAGGGAGAGCGCTTCGCGCAGCCACCAACTGCGGCCCGCATCGGGGGGTACAACCACGTCGAGTGGGTCGGTCGAAGAGTTCATGAGCGCACCAGGGTATCGCCGTCACTATCAGCGGCCTGCTCGATCAGGCAGAACTCGTTGCCCTCGGGATCGGCCATCACGCGGAAGTGCCAGCCGTAGTCGATATCGCGTGCCTGCAAGGGGCGTCCTCCGAGCGTCTGTACCCGGTCGACCGCGTCGTCGAGAGAATCGACCTCGACGTCGAGGTGCAGTCGGTTCTTCCCCGCCTTCGCCTCTGGCACCCGCTGGAAGCGCAGCACCGGCAAGCCGGTA
Organism: uncultured Actinomycetes bacterium; assembly: GCA_963831325.1. GTDB lineage: Bacteria > Actinomycetota > UBA4738 > UBA4738 > HRBIN12 > JAOUEA01. The sequence goes on along the minus strand of CAWHQA010000038.1, from coordinate 164,453 downwards.
CGAGAGCGGAGGTCGACGTAGCGAGGTGGGTCGTCCTCGATCGAGTCGATCTCCGTCGCGAACATCGCGCTCCAGAACCGGGCGAGCGCGATGGGCTCGGCGCAGTCGATCACGAGGCCGTTCACGGAGCCGATGGGATCCACGGTGCCGCATCGTACCCGCAGTCCGTCGTCGGCGGGCCGCCTGGTTGCTACGGTGAGGGCCATCCCGTTCCACGTCGAGGAAGGCGGTCCGATGGCCGGAGAACGCTCGCGGGGCAAGCCACGAAGCTGGGAGGTCACAGAGGGCCCACACCGAGCTCCCGCTCGCTCATACCTTCGCGCCGTGGGCTTCAGCGAGGAAGACTTCGCCAAGCCTCAGGTCGCAGTGGCCTCCAGCTGGAACGAGGTCACCCCGTGCAACTATCACCTCGACAAGCTCGCCGCCCTCGCGAAGGAAGGCGTGCGCCAAGGCGGTGCGGTGCCGATCGAGTTCACGACCATCGCGGTGAGCGACGGCATCGCCATGGGCCACGAAGGCATGAAGGCGTCGCTGATGAGCCGCGACCTGATCGCCGACTCGGTCGAGCTCGTCATGCACGCCGAGCGCATGGACGCACTCGTCGGCATCGCGGGATGCGACAAGAGCGAGCCTGGCATGTTGATGGCGATGGCGCGCCTGAACCTGCATTCCGTCTACCTCTACGGCGGCACGATCCTGCCGGGCACGTACAAGGGACGTGACATCACGATCCAGGATGTCTTCGAAGCCGTCGGTGCGCACGCCGAGGGCACGATCGACGACGCCGAGCTCGGCGGCATCGAGCGTGCGGCATGCCCGACCACGGGCTCATGCGCCGGCATGTATACGGCGAACACCATGGCTGCGGTCGGCGAGGCGATCGGCATGTCGCTGCCGGGTGCAGCCTCGCCTCCCGCGGTCGACTACCGGCGCGAGGTGGCTGCACGGGAGTCGGGCATCCACGCCGCGCGTCTCGTTGCCGAGAGCGGCCCGCTCCCTCGCGACATCATGACCAAGGAAGCGTTCGAGAACGCGATCGCGGTCGTCATGGCGCTCGCCGGTTCGACCAACGCCGTGCTGCACCTGCTCGCGATCGCTCGCGAGGCCCATGTCGACCTTCAGCTCGACGATTTCGATCGCATCGCGCGCATCGTGCCGCACCTCGTCGACGTTCGCCCGGCCGGCCGGTTCGTGATGAGCGACATCGACCGGGTGGGCGGCGTTCAGGTCGTCATGAAGGAGCTGCTCGACGCCGGCCTGCTCGAGGGCGACTGCATGACCGTGACGGGAAAGACGATCGCCGAGAATCTGGCCGCGATGGATGTGGCGGCACCCGACGGTGAGGTCGTCCATGCTTCGGACCATCCGATCCACCCGTGGGGCGGGCTCGCGATCCTTCGTGGGAACCTTGCCCCCGACGGCGGCGTGATCAAGATCGCCGGCGCGGCAAGCACGGTGTTCGAGGGCGTCGCCAAGGCGTTCGACTCCGAGCAGGCTGCGTTCGACGCGTTCACAAGCGGAGGCTTCGCGCCCGGTGACGTGATCGTGATCCGCTACGAGGGCCCGAAGGGCTCGCCCGGTATGCCGGAGATGCTCGCGGTGACCGCGGCGGTCGCGGGTGCGGGCCTCGGCGACCAGCTTGCGCTCATCACCGATGGCCGCTTCAGCGGGGCGACCAAGGGATTCAGCGTCGGTCACATCGCGCCCGAGGCCTTCGTCGGGGGGCCGATCGCTCTCGTGCGCGACGGCGACCGCATCCGCATCGATGCCGACGCCCGTTCGATGGAGGTGCTGGTCGACGACGCCGAGCTCGATCGTCGCCGGGCCGACTGGACCGAGCCCGAGCCGAAATACACGCAAGGAGCCCTCGCGAAGTACGCGCGTGCCGTTGGCTCGGCCGATCACGGTGCGGTGACCTGGTGACCAAGCACCCGACGATCACCTCGCCCGCGGCCCTGCAGTGTCGCAACTGCGGCCAGCAGTACCAGGTCGAGCCGCTCACGATCTGCGAGGAATGCTTCGGCCCGCTCGAGCCCTCCTACGACCTGCAGTCGGTCGACGGTGTCGACTTCCGCAAGCAGGCGGAAGCCGGTCCGCACACCCTCTGGCGCTACGAGTCGCTGCTTCCGGGGGGCCCGGGCATCGAACGCGTCGACCTCGGCGCCGGGTTCACGCCGCTGCGGTGCGCCGACAACCTGGCGAAGGCGCTCGGCCACGACGGGACGATCTGGGTGAAGGACGACTCGGTCAACCCGTCGAACTCCTTCAAGGACAGGGTCGTCAGCGTCGCGACGACGATGGCGCGCGCCTTCGGCTACGAGGCGATCTCGTGCGCCTCGACCGGCAACCTGGCGAACGCCACCGCCGCCCACGCGGCGAAGGCGGGCATCGAGTGCTTCGTCTTCGTGCCCGAAGATCTCGAGCGGGCGAAGATCCTCGCGACCGAGTGCTACGGCGCCAAGGTCGTCGCGGTCAAGGGCAACTACGACGAAGTGAATCGTCTCTGCAGCGAGGTCGCCGAGGCGTTGCCATGGGCGTTCGTGAACGTGAACATGCGCCCCTACTACGCAGAGGGCTCGAAGTCGCTCGGATTCGAGACCGCCGAGCAGCTCGGCTGGCGGCTGCCCGATCACGTGGTGGTGCCCATCGCGTCGGGGGCCCTGCTCACGAAGATCCACCGGGCGTTCGGTGAGCTGATCGCCATCGGTGCTGTCGAGGAGAAGCCTTACCGTGTGAGCGGTGCCCAGCCCGCAGGGTGCCGCCCGGTCGCGCAGGCGTTCCTCGACGGGGCCGATGACGTCACGCCGGTGAAGCCCGACACGATCGCTCGCTCGCTCGCGATCGGGGCGCCCGCCGACGGCTACTTCGCTTTGAAGGTCGCTCGCGAGACGCGGGGACACATCGAGTGGTGTACCGAGCAGGAGATCCGCGAAGGCATCTCACTACTCGCGAGCACCGAAGGCGTGTTCACCGAGACCGCGGGCGGCGTCACGATCGCGAATCTCAAGCGCATGGTCGACCAGGGCATCGTGGAGCCCGGCGAGGAAGTCGTGGCCTACGTCACCGGCAACGGCTACAAGACGATCGAAGCGCTCGAGGGCTTCCTCGAGCCCACGTACAACGTCGCGCCCGACCTCGACGAGTTCCTCGCGGCGTTGGGGTAGGAGCCATGACCGACTTCTGGCACGCAGTGGCCATGCTCCGGCTCGATCGGCCGCTCGGTCTGGCCGAGGTGCAGGCATGCTTCGCAGGTGGCAAGGCGGCGGAAGGGCTCGTGGGCTTCCGGAGAGGGCGCATCATCGCGACCACATGCGGTTACGGGCTCGACGCGCCGTTCGAGGCGTTGGCACGGGTATGGATGCCGTGGCGAGGCAAGCACTTCTCTCGTCAGGCTGCCGAGGGCGTCAACCTGTTCACGGTCGGAGGACGACGGGCCATCCGCACGGCGTTCCCCCGCTACCGCGGTCTCGGCGACGACGAGGAAGGCACGTCGGCGTTCCGCTTCGTCACGAGCATCGCGCCGAGCGTCAGCCACCCCGACGTCACGGTCCTGCGCCTGGACTACCGGGGCGTGCGCGAAAACCCGTCCTTCCCGCTGCGGCGTGTCGTCGACGAGCTGGTGCAGATCGAGGAAGAGCTCTACCTCGGGCAGGCTCTGATGTCGTGGGGGGACCGGCCGCACCGGGTCGCCTGGTTCTCGCTGGAACCCGTCACGTAGCGCCCGCCCTCGCCGCGGCGGCTGCGACGCCCGCGAGCCTGCTTTCCACGGTCTGCATGTTCGTCACGACAGCAGGGTGTGCGAGGTTCCGCATCGCCGCCAAGTAGTCGGCAGCGGCCCTCGACAGATCGAGATCGCAGCGAGACCGATGGTCGACGCCGCCGAAGTAGAGCGCGAGCAGCTCGTCGCTCCGCTCGTCGGTGAGGCCGAGGTGGGCCGCGATGCTCCCGAGGTCCTCGAACGCGTCGGCGGCGCCCGCTCGCCGATAGTCGACGATCCACAGACGTTCGTCGTCGAGGAACAGGTTCTCGAGGGTGAGGTGCCCGTGGCATGCGACCGCTCGATGGGTTCGCGCGCCGATCGCGGCCTCGACGCGGCGCATCGCCTCGGTGGCGTCGGGTTCGGTCTTCGGCATCGAGACTCCTCGAGCGTGCGCGGCACGTCGGAGCTCCTCGGCGTCACGGAACACCGATCGCTTTGCGGCAGGAAGCGGGCACGCGTGCAGCGCCCTCACCGAGCCCACGATCGATGCCAGCACTCCCGGCGCGTCGGCGTCGCTCGGTGTGAGCCTGCTTCCCGAGATCGACCGCGTCACGAGGCAGCCCAGCTGGGGAAGGAACCCGATCACCTCGGGCGCGACGCCCGCCGCGGCCGCCGCTCGCGCCACGTCGACTTCGTCCATGAGGTCTGTGAGGGGGCGGGTGCTCGTGGGAGCGGTAAGCCGGACGACGAAAGCCTCATCGCCGGCCTCGACCAGGAATCGTCGTTCGTCGTCACCCGCCGACATCGGGGTGACGCCGATATCGCGCCCGCGCCATGCCTCGACCGCGCGGATCGCCGCTTCGAGCCGGGGGTCACCGCGAGCCTCCACCCGACGACCGTACCCGCCGGATCTGCGCTCCGCCCTGCCGAAGGTCGTCGGTTCCTGCTAGCGTTACCGATCGAGGGCACCGATCGCGGTTACAAGCTTCGAGCAGTTCCCTCACCCCGGCTGTCACGGCCGGCGCCGGCGGGCCAGCATCTCGCACGATGCCCGATACGGCGGAAGGAAGGAGGGGATCGCACGTGGCAACAGGAACCGTGAAGTGGTTCAGCTCCGAGAAGGGCTTCGGCTTCATCACGCCTGACGACGGTAGCGCCGATGTGTTTGTGCACTTCAGCGCGATCTCTGGCGAGGGGTATCGCAACCTCGATGAGAACCAGAAGGTCGAGTACGACGTCACCCAGGGCCAGAAGGGCCCGCAGGCGGCGAACGTACGAGCAGTCTGAGGCGTTACTCGAGTCTCAACGTAGCGGGGCCGGCGCGAAGCGCCGGCCCCGTTCGCGTTCCAGATGGCTCGCTGCCGCCTTCCCGGAGGACGGATGCCGAAAGAGATCTCGCTCGATGAGGTTCGGAGCTTGGTCGCGCAGGGTGTCCAGCTCGTCGAGTCGCTCCCAGCGAACGAGTACGACGAGGAGCACCTGCCCGGCGCGATCAGCCTGCCGCTCAAGGAGCTCACGGCGGAACGCGCGTCGACCCTCGATGCGGACCGGCCGGTGGTCGTCTACTGCTGGAACGACACCTGAGACCTGAGCTCACGGGCCGCGTCGCGGCTCGAGGCGATGGGGTTCGCTGAGGTGAACGACTACGTTGCGGGCAAGCTCGAGTGGCTGGCACATGCCCTGCCCGTCGAGGGCACGGGTCCCCATCACGCGGTCGCCGGCGATGTCGTCGATGAGCACGTGGCGACCTGCGGGCCCGAGGCGAGCCTCGACGAGATCCGCGCGGTCCTCGAGGCGAGTGAGGCGTCGTACTGCGTGATCGTGAACGACCGCGGCGTGGTGCTCGGGCGGGTCCGCAAGAAGCGACTCCCCGCCGCCTCCGAGCTCAGCGATGTCGTCGAGCCGGGGCCTGCGACCGTGCAGCTCACCGAACCGCTCGGACCCCTCACCGAGCGCATGGCGAAGGCGAACGTCGAGAGCATCCTCGTGACGACGCCGAAGGGGCAACTTCTTGGGGTCGTGCAGCGGAGCAGGGCGACGGAGTTCCTGGCGTCGAATAGTTGTTGCGAGCCCGGGCGGCATCCGCGCCGATAGCTCGCTCGTCAAGGAAGAAGAGTCATCTCGAGCATGAACGCCGATCGAACTCGAACGCGTCGCAGAGCTGCTGTCGCCGCCGCGGTGTTCGCATTGCTTTCCGCGTGCTCGGCGCCGCAGGCGATGCAGTCAAGGGAGCAGGTGACGCCGTCGGTCTCATCTCGAGCCGACCCCTCGTGGTCGGCAACGCTCACCCTGCCTGCACCGACGGTTGCCGAGCTCATCACGGAGCGCTTGTCCGACGCGACGTGGACATCGTCGATCGATGCGGCGATCGAGGGGCAAGACGTGTCGGTCGCCGTCGGCACCGGCACCCGCATCGTGTACGAGCATCTCGGAGAGCAGGCTCGGATCCCGGCGTCGAACCAGAAGCTGTTGACGACGATGGCCGCGCTCGAGGTGTGGGGACCATCGTTCCGCTTCCCGACGACTGCCATGGCGAGGAAGCCGGCCTTCGATGGTGTCGTCCGCGGTGACCTGTGGATCGTCGGTTCGGGTGACCCCGAGATCTCGACCGCCTCGATGGCGCGGCTCGCGAGCCGGCTCCATGCCGCCGGGCTCGCGCGCGTGGTCGGATCCGTCATGGGCGACATGAGCGCGTTCACGCGGGAATGGTGGGCGCCGGGCTGGGTGACCGGCCTCTCGCGCAGCTACGTCAACCGCGCGACCGCGCTCGCGTTCGACGGCAACGCCGGCGCCGGCCTGCCCGAACAGCAGGCCGCAGTGTCGCTCACCGAGGCGCTGGAGGCTCTGGGCGTCGAGATCGCAGGTGTACCCGGCGCCGGTGAGGGGCCGACCGACCTCACCCCGCTCACACGCATCCCGTCGGCCCCCCTGGCCGACCTGCTCACGACGCAGAACCACGGCTCGGTGAACTTCTACGCGGAGATGCTGCTGAAGGCCCTCGGCGCCCAAGCGACCGGAGCACCCGGGTCGACGGCAGACGGTGCAGCGATGGTCGAGAGCTGGGCCGACGGTTGGGGAGTCGACGCGCAGGTGCGGGACGGCTCGGGGCTCTCCCATGAGGACAGGATCTCGACGCACGACCTGGTCGCCCTGTTGCTGCTCGCCGCGCGCGAGCCCTGGGGATCGACGCTCGTCCGGTCGCTTCCCGGGCCGGGCGACGGCACGGTCGGTTCTCGGCTCATCGGTCTGCCGGTGCGAGCGAAGACCGGCACGCTGTTCGAGACTCCGGTCTCTTCGCTCTCGGGCTACGTCACCGACGCGAGCGGCACGAGCGTCGCGTTCTCGGTGATCTCGCGCGACCTCGACAAGACGACCGCGAGTGCGATCGAGGACGAGGTCGTGGGCATCCTCGCCGGCGCCCGGATCGCCTGAGCGTCCACGCGGGGGCGATGCCGTATGGTCGTGGTCGGTGACCGACCCATGAGGTCTCGAGCTTCCTCACAGACACTTCGCGGCTCACGGCTCCTCAAGGTCGCTTCCGTCGCGACGGCGATCACGGTCTCGGTCACGGTCTGCGCGATGGTGCTCGGGTGGAGCGGGCCATCCATCGATCTGTACGTCTTCCTGCTGGCTGGGCAGGAGTTCGTCAGAGGCGGCGAGCTGTACGAACCCGGCTTCGGATCTGGGCTGGCGGTCCCTTTGCCCTACACGTACCCGCCACTGTTGGCAGCCATCTCGTCGACCGTCGCCTGGATGCCGTGGTCACTGGTTGGATGGCTGTGGGCCGCCGCGAATATCGCGCTGCTCCTGTGGTGCACCCGCCGAGCGTATGGGTCCTTCGTCGAAGGCTCCCGGCATGCCGCGATCCTCGTGGCGATCTTCGCCGGGCTGCTGGCTCTCACGGCGCCGATCACCGAAACGTTCGCGTACGGCCAGGTCGGTCTCGTGCTGCTGGCCGCCATCGTAGCCGACACGTCTCACCACGAAGGGAGTCGTCTGCCGAAGGGGGTCTTGGTCGGCCTCGTCACGGCGATCAAGCTCGTTCCCGCGATCTTCCTGCTCTACTGGCTCGTCACGAAGCAATGGCGGGCAGCCTTCGTCGGATGCGCTACGGCGGTCGGGGCCTCGCTCCTCGTGGCGCTCCTTCGCCCCGACCTGTCGCGGCGCTACTGGCTCGAGATCTTCGCCAGGGCCGATCGGATCGGAGGCGACCTCGCGATCGTCGCCAACCAGTCGATCAACGGGCTGTTCCACCGGCTCGATCTGCGCGGCTTCCTGCCGTGGGCTCTGCTCGTGTGTGTCGTGCTCGTCGCCGGGCTCAGTCGAGCTCGCGTTGCGCACGCGGAGGGCGACGAGCTCGCGGCCGTGACCCTGGTCGGTATCACCAGCCTGCTCATATCACCCGTGTCGTGGATCCATCACGCGGTATGGATCGTGCCGATCACGGGAGTTCTCCTCGGAGATGGACGATCGCGAGGTCGATGGCTGAGCTGGGGCTCGGTGATCGCCCTCAGCCTGTTCGTCACGGCCACGTGGCCGGAAGGCAGCAACGGAAGCACCGGCAGTGTCGTCTTCGACAACATCTACGTCTGGTCCTATCTCGTGCTCCTCATCGCGCTGCCGATCACGAGTCGGCCGACTTCCGGCCAGGGATCCGTACGATTCGGCGATGCGGATCCTCATCTGGCACGGCTGGCTCCTCGAAGGCTCGGGTTCCAACGTCGCGACGGCGAAGGTCTGTGACGTCTTCCGAGCGTCGGGCCACGACGTCGTGTTGCTGTGTCAGGAGCCCCATCCCGAGCGTTACGACTGGATCGATGCTTACGGTTCGATCGGCGCCGGTGGCCCGGGCGAGCTGACGCAACGCCACGACGCGTCGAGAGCGCCCGGACGCTGCATCGCCCTGCGGCCACGCATCGGCGTGACCTTGCCGGTGTTCGTGGTCGATCGGTACGAGGGCTTCGATGACGTGAAGCGTTTCGTCGATCTCACCTCCGCCGAGCTCGACGCGTACCTGCACTCGAACGTCGAGGCGGTGAGGGCGGCCGCTGCCTGGCACGACAGCGAGATCTCGATCTTCGGTCACGTGGTCCCCGGGGCGGCGATCGCCCGTCGCGCGCTCGGGAAGGGTCGCTACCTGGTGAAGATCCACGGCAGCGACCTGGAGTACGCCGTTCGGCACCAGGCTCGGTACCAGTCGTTGGCTCGCGAGGGTCTCTCAGCCGCCCGAGCGGTCGTCGGTCCGAGCAGAGAGGTGCTGGAGCGCACGGCGAGCTTCGTACCGGAGGTCCGTGCCCTCGCCCACGTGGTGCCCCCGGGCGTTGACGTCACGTCGTTCCGACCGCGTCCTCGTGCAGATGCCTTGCTGGAGGCGGCCGAACTCCTCGAGCGTGATCCGGACACGGCCCGGGGGCGTCCTTCGTCTCTCGACGCTGAGGTCGCACACGCGCTCTCGGGCCGAGATCGCGAAGCGCTCGACGCGTTGGCGACCGGATACGAGCACGACGTCCCCGATCGTGATGCGGCCAACCGGCTGAGGAAGCTGGTTCACGGTCACGACCCGATCGTCGGATACCTCGGCAAGCTGATCCCCCAGAAAGGCGCTGAGTTGCTCCTTGCCAGCCACCGCATGATGCGCAGGTCGTCGACAGCGCTGATCATCGGATTCGGCTCCTATCGCGAGTGGCTCGCGTCGCTCGACATCGCGCTACGCACATGCGACACCGCGACGCTCCAGTGGTTGGCCCGAGCCGGCGAGATGCCCGGCGATGTCTCCTCCTCGACGGCCATCGAAGACGAACGACGTGATGTCGTGTTCACGGGGCGGCTCGACCACCGATACGTCCCCGCGGCGCTCGCCGCCATGGACGTGCAGGTCGTGCCCTCTGTCCTGCAGGAAGCCTTCGGAATGGTGGCGGCCGAGGGCGCCGCCGCAGGCGCTCTCATCATGGTCGCGAGGCATTCGGGTCTCGCAGAGGTGGCCGGGGCGCTCGAGGCCGAGGTCGGCCGTCCGGGCCTGTTCTCGTTCGAGCCCGGCGACGGCGCCGTTGGCCGTTTGGCCGAGGGAGTTGACTCGCTGTTGTCACTTCCGGTCGAGGAACGCGACGAGCTCAGGGCAGCCGTCAGCGACTTCGTGAGGCGGGAATGGACGTGGGACCGCACGGCCGCCCGGCTCCTCGAAGCCGGCGCTGGCGCGTGAGTGGAACCTGCGTGCTTCCACCCTCGCGTGTCTCAAACGATCCGCTCCCCTCGCAGCCCTCGCGGAGGAGATCGGTGCCAGGCTCTGGACCACCGATCGCGACTTCGCCCGGTTCCCCGGCGCGGCGACCCTGGATCCCACAACACTGATCGCCCGACCGCGGGAGAGAGTTCTCGAAGGCAGACGCCCAGGGGGCTCGATCAGACGGGAGAGCGAACGCCGCACCCCCGTATCTGATTCCCTTCCTCGAGTTGACAGCTTGGGTTCGGTCTCTACACTGTCGTGACCATGTGTGATGAGGCGACCTCCACGCGACGCAACGACCTCGTACTTATTTCTTAGGCGCGGCCAGGCCCACGAGGCCTGCCGACCGCGCCGATGCCCCCGCCACCGCGGGGGTTTTTTGTACCCAGCTTCCACGGTCGAGAAGTACAGGCGCCGGGTGACGCACCCGGAGACAAGGAGAGCACCGATGCGGTACGAGTTCGAGCGAGACGGCGCCGTCGTCGCCAGCGTGCTCTGGGAAGGTCCGGGCCAGGTGAGCGTCGAGTCGGCCGAGCCGTCGACGCGTGCCGTCGTCGACCGCTACCTGTCCTCCGACGTCGTGTACCTGGGCTCCGGCTTCGACTTCGATGACGAGCAGGAACAGGACGTGTTGCAGATGCGCCGCCGCGACTGGACCCCCTGGGAGTTCGAGCGCGCCTGCCGCAATCTGGCGCACCGCCTACAGGCGCACGTGCGACGCGTCGAGACCGGCCCTGTCGAGGACCGAGTGGCGAGCGGCGACGCACAAACAGGAGTGGGGGCCCGATGACCAAGATGTCCGGTGCCGACGCGCTGCTGAAGGCTCTCGAGCAAGAGGGCGTCGACGTCGTCTTCGGCATCCCGGGCGGCGCGAGCATGCCGATCTACGACCCACTGGTTGACAGGTCGCCGATCCGTCACATCCTGTGCCGTCACGAGCAGGGCGCCGGCCACGCCGCCGAGGGCTACGCCTGGGCGACCGGCAAGGTGGGCGTCTGCATGGCCACGAGCGGACCGGGCGCCACGAATCTCGTCACACCGCTCGCCGACGCCAAGATGGATTCCGTGCCGATCGTCGCGATCACCGGACAGGTGCCGACGCCGGTGGTCGGCAACGACGCCTTCCAGGAAGCCGACATCACCGGTATCACGATGCCGATCACGAAACACAACTTCCTGGTCAAGGATCCGGCCGACATCGTCACGACCGTGCGCGAGGCGTTCCACATCGCATCGACGGGCCGCCCCGGTCCTGTGCTGATCGACCTTCCGAAGGACGTGCTCATCGCCGAGACCACCTATCGCTGGCCGGAGAACGTCTCATTGCCCGGATACAAGCCGAACACCAAGGGCAATCAGCGCCAGGTCGTCGAGGCCGTGAAGATGATCCTCAAGGCGAAGCGCCCCGTGCTCTACGTGGGCGGCGGCGTGATCAAGGCGAACGCGCACAAGGAACTGTTCGACCTTGCGACCACCGGGAGGCTACCGGTCGTGACCACCCTCATGGCGAGGGGCGCGTTCCCCGACTCTCACGAGCTTTGCCTTGGCATGCCCGGCATGCACGGCAACTACACGGCGGTGACGTCGTTCCAGAAGACCGATCTGCTGGTCGCCCTCGGCTCGCGCTTCGACGACCGCGTCACGGGCAAGCTCGCCGCGTTCGCGCCGCACGCCAAGGTCATCCACGTGGACATCGACCCCGCCGAGATCGGCAAGAACCGCGTGGCAGACGTGCCGATCGTGGGCGACTGCCGAGACGTGATCGGCAAGCTCGCCGCCGAGCTGCACACGCGACAGGACGAGGCCGGCGGCCCTCCCGATCGTGCCGCCTGGCTCGCGCAGCTCCGCGAGTGGCAGGAGACCTACCCCTATCGCTACGACACCGACGACGGAAAGCTGAAGCCGCAGTACTGCGTCGAGCGCTTGCGGGAGTTCGCCGACGACGACACCATCTGTGTCTCGGGCGTCGGGCAGCATCAGATGTACGCGTCGCAGTTCTGGCGGTTCGAGCACCCGCGCCGATGGATCAACTCCGGCGGTCTCGGCACCATGGGGTTCGCGGTGCCGGCCGCCATGGGCGCCAAGGCCGGCCAACCCGACAAGCGCGTCGTTGCGATCGATGGCGACGGGTGCTTCCAGATGACGGCGCAGGAACTCGCGACCAGCTCGACCGAGAACATCCCGTTCGTGACTGCGATCCTCAACAACGGCTACCTCGGCATGGTGCGACAGTGGCAGGAGCTCTTCTTCGATGAGCGCTATTCGGGCGTGTGGCTCGATCCGAACGTTCCCGACTACGTGAAGCTCGCTGAGGCATACGGAGCCGTAGGGCTGCGGGTCGATTCGCCCGACGAGGTCGACAACGCGATCGAGAAGGCGTACTCGGTCACCGATCGCTCGGTCGTGATCGACTTCCGGGTCGACCCGGGCGAGATGGTGTTTCCGATGGTGCCCTCGGGCGCCTCGAACGACGACATCATCGTCGGGCCCGAAGCGATCCAGCCGACGATCGATCCGGGGGAGGCTCCGATCGTATGAACGGCGCAACGATGCACACGATCTCGGTGCTCGTGGAAGACCGCCCCGGCGTGCTCACCCGCGTCGCCGGCCTCTTCGCTGCCCGCGGCTACAACATCGACTCGCTGGCGGTCGGACCGACCGAGGCCGCAGGCATCTCGCGCATGACGATCGTCGTCAACGTCGATGAGAGCCCGCTCGAGCAGGTCACGAAGCAGCTCAACAAGCTGATCAACGTGATCAAGATCCTCGAGCACGATCCCGGCTCGGCGGTCGAGCGCGAGCTGATGCTCGTGAAGGTGCACGCCCAGGGCGACTCGCGCGCGCGCATCATGGAGCTTGCCGACGTGTTCCGCGTAGGCATCGTCGACGTCACGGCGACGACGCTCACAGTCGAGGCGAGCGGTGGGCCCGAGAAGCTCGAGGCGCTACGGGAGCTCCTGAACGAGTTTGGCATCGTCGAGCTCTCGCGCACCGGGCGCATCGCGCTCGCACGCGGCGAGCGAGGCATCAGGGAACGAACGCTGAAGCCGGCGAAGGCCGGCTAGTCCACGACAGAGTAGTTCTGAGCCGGGTCAGCCCGGCCCGACGACGCAGGGGGAACGACGACATGGCGACGATCTACTATGAGAAGGACACCGACCCGGGGGTGCTCTCCGACCAGAAGATCGCGGTGCTCGGATTCGGTTCGCAGGGACACGCCCACGCCCAGAACATGCAGGACTCGGGCCTCGACGTGCGGGTGGGTCTGCGCGCCGGGTCCGCCAGTCGGAAGCAGGCAGAGGACGCCGGTCTGCGAGTGCTCGACGTCGCCGACGCAGTCGCCGAAGCCGATGTGGTGATGTGCCTGCTTCCCGACACTGCCCACGGTAGCGTCTATGCGAGCGAGATCGCGCCGAACCTCAAAGACGGCGACATGCTGATGTTCGCCCACGGGTTCTCGATCCATTTCGGCACGGTGACGCCACCCGAGGGCGTCGACGTCACGATGATCGCGCCCAAAGGTCCCGGCCACCTCGTGCGCCGTACCTACGTCGAGGGAAACGGCACGCCCGGCCTCGTCGCCGTGCACCGGGATGCGACCGGCAAGGCCAAGGCACGCGCGCTGGCATACGGCGCCGCGATTGGTTGCGCGAAGCCGGGCATCATCGAGACAACCTTCGAAGAGGAAACCGAGACCGACCTGTTCGGTGAGCAGACCGTCCTCTGCGGCGGCGTCAGCGAGCTGATCCGCAACGGGTTCGAGACGCTCGTCGAGGCCGGCTACCAGCCGGAGATCGCGTACTTCGAATGCCTGCACGAGCTGAAGCTGATCATCGATCTGATCTACGAGGGCGGCCTGTCGTGGATGCGCTACTCGGTGAGCGACACGGCCGAGTGGGGCGACTACCAGAGCGGTCCGCGGGTGATCGACGAGCATGCGCGCGACCAGATGCGCCAGGTGCTTGCCGAGATCCAAGACGGCACATTCGCGAAGCGCTGGATCGCCGAGGCCGACGGCGGGTTCGATGAGTTCCTTCGACTTCGCCAGCAGGCGCAGACGTCCCAGCTCGAGCAGGTGGGGCGGCAGCTGCGCCAGATGATGCCCTGGCTGGAGAGCGAACGGAAGGTGCCACCCGCATGAACACCAGAGAAGGCAACGTAGGCGACGCGGTCGCCGGACCGACCGGCGATCGCGTCCGCATCTTCGACACCACCCTGCGCGACGGGGAGCAGGCCCCCGGCATCGCGCTCACGAAGGCCGAGAAGGTCGAGATCGCCGAGCAGCTCGCCCGGCTGAACGTCGACATCCTCGAGGCCGGATTCCCGGTCAGCTCGCCCGGCGAGTTCGATGCGGTCGCCGAGATCGCATCGACCGTGAAGGGCCCGGTCATCGCGGCCCTCGCGCGCACCGCGACCGGCGACATCGAGCGGGCGGCCGAGGCGCTCAAGGGCGCCGACCGCTGGCGCATCCACACGTTCATCTCCACGAGCGACGTGCAGCGCGAGTCGATGCTGAAGATGAGCTTCGACCAGGTGCTCGAGGCGATCCGCGAGAACGTCACGCTCGCGAAGAGCTACACCGACGACGTGGAGTTCTCTGCGCAGGACGCCACACGAACGCCGCTCGATTTCCTGCTCGAGACCTACCGGCTCGCGGTCGAGTGCGGTGCGACGACCATCAACGTGCCCGACACGGTGGGCTACGCCACGCCGACGGAGTTCGGCGAGCTGATCCGTATCGTGCGCGACCAGACCCCCGACCATGTCGTGATCTCGACGCACTGCCACAACGACCTCGGGCTCGCGGTCGCGAACTCGCTCGCCGGCATCGAGAACGGCGCCGGGCAGGTCGAGGTTGCGGTGAACGGCATCGGCGAGCGCGCAGGCAACTGCTCGCTCGAGGAGATCGCGATGATCGTGCGCACCCGCGGTCAGGCGCTCGGCCGTACGCACGACCTGAACATCAAGGAGATCATGCGCACGTCACGCCTGGTCGCTATGACGACCGGCTACACCGTGCAGAACAACAAGGCGGTCGTGGGCTCGAGCGCGTTCGCGCACGAGAGTGGCATCCATCAGCATGGCGTGCTCAGCAACCGAGCGACCTACGAGATCATGGATCCGGTCGAGATCGGGCTCGAGGGGAACGCGCTGGTGCTCGGCAAGCATTCGGGCCGCCATGCGTTCATCGACGCGCTCGACAAGATCGGCATCTCGCTCGATGACGACCATCTCAACCGCGCGTTCACACGATTCAAGGACCTCGCCGATCGCAAGGTGCAGCTGACCGACCAGGATCTCGCCGCGATCGCCGCAGAGGAGCTCGGCGCGACTGACGAGGACGTGCTCGTGATGGAGTCATTGGAGGTCGGAGGAGGCACGCATCGCGAGCCGCAGGCGACGGTGCGTCTTCGTCATGGCGAGGAGGTGATCGAGCGATCCGCGATCGGCGACGGCCTGATCGACGCCGCGATGGGGGCGATCCAACTGGCCGCCGGCGTCGAGGGTCGACTCGTGAGCTTCCACGTCTCGAGCGTCACGGGCGGCACCGACGCGCTAGGTGACGTCGTGGTGCAGATCGAGGTCGACGGACGACGCGTGACCGGTCGTGGCGTCGCCACCGACGTGGTCGAGGCGAGCGCCCGCGCGTTCCTCGCCGCCGTGAACCGTGCTGTGCACATCACGTCGCAGAGCGCGTCGAACGAGGAGACTCCTTGATCCACACGGTCGGCGTGATCCGCGGCGACGGCACCGGGCCCGAAGTGATCGGTGAGGGTCTCAAGGTGCTCGACGCCGTGCGAGGAGAAGCCGCATTCGATCTCGTCGAATTCGATCTCGGTGCCGACCGCTACCTGCGCACCGGCGACACGCTGCCCCACGCGGAGCTCGAGCAGCTCCGCGGGCTCGACGCGATCTTCCTCGGCGCGGTCGGTGACCCGCGGGTGAAGCCCGGCGTGCTCGAACGGGACCTGCTGCTCAAGGCCCGCTTCGGGCTCGACCAGTATGTGAACCTGCGTCCCGTCGTGCGGTATCCGGGCGTGGAGACGCTTGTGCCCGCCCATGCCGAGGACGACGTGAACATGGTGGTCGTGCGGGAGAACAGCGAGGGTCTGTACTCGGGTGCTGGCGGCTTCCATCGCAGAGGCACTGAGCACGAGGTGGCCGTGCAGGAATCGATCAACACCCGCCACGGCGTCGAACGCATCGTGCGCTACGCGTTCGAGCTCGCGATGCAGCCGCAGAGGCGCCGGAAGGTCACGCTCGTGCACAAGACGAATGTGTTGACGTTCGCGGGCGACCTCTACCAGCGGGTGGTCGACGAGGTGTCGGCTGCTTTCCCCGACGTCGAGACCGACTACGTGCACGTCGACGCGGCGTGCATCTACTTCCTGGACTCGCCGAGCCGGTTCGACGTGATCGTCACCGACAACATGTTCGGCGACATCATCACCGATCTTGGGGCGATGATCCAAGGCGGCATGGGCATCGCCGCAGGCGGCAACATCAATCCCGACGGCGTGTCGATGTTCGAACCGATCGGGGGCACCGCGCCGAGCGAGACCGGCAAGGGCACCATCAATCCGCTCGCCGCGATCGGAGCGCTCGAGATGCTGCTGCGCCAGATCGGCGAGACCGAGGCCGCCGACAGGGTCGACATGGGCATCCGAGCCGCGACCCGGCAGATGAAGTCGATGCGGGCCGGCGAGATGGGCTTCACGACCGCCGAGGTCGGCGATCTCGTCGTCGAGGGAACCTGCGTGAACGTCGAGCTCTACGACACGACGCTTCGCGACGGCGCGCAGCAGGCCGATCTGTCGTACACGGTCGAGGATCGTCTGCGCATCCTGCACAAGCTGGACCAGGTCGGCTTCCCGTTCGTGGAAGGCGGATGGCCCGGTGCCAACCCCCGTGACACGGAGTTCTTCCAGCTCGCGACGAAGGAGACGCTGAAGACCAGCTCGCTGACGGCGTTCGGCATGACGCGACGCGCGGGCGAGCGGGCCGACGGGTCGCAGGCACTCCGCGACCTGCTCGACGCCGGCACCGAGGTCGTCTGTCTGGTGGGAAAGGCCTGGGACCTGCACGTCACCGAGGCTCTGCGGACCGACCTCGATGAGGGCGTCGCGATGGTGGGCGAGTCCGTGGAGTTCCTGCGTGGCCCAGGGGCGGCGCGTGTTCTTCGACGCCGAGCACTTCTTCGACGGCTACCGATCCGACGCCGCGTTCGCGATGGCGGTGCTCGCTGCGGCTGAGGAAGCCGGCGCCGAGCGCCTCGTGCTCTGCGACACGAACGGGGGCATGCTGCCGTTCGACGTTGCGAAGGTCGTGACCGCCGTGAAGGAGCAAGCGGGCGTGCCACTCGGCATCCACGTACACAACGATGCCGGGTGCGCAGTTGCGAACTCGCTCGTAGCGGTCGACGCGGGCGTGCAGCAGGTACAGGGCACGATCAACGGCTACGGCGAGCGCACCGGCAACGCCGACCTGATCCCGCTCGCGGCGGACCTGGTGTTGAAGATGGGCGCCATCGACGCGCTTCCCGAAGGCGCGATCGAGCGCCTCACCGAGCTCGCTCACTACGTGGCCGATATCGCGAACCTGGCTCCGGACTCGCGCCAGCCGTACACGGGCCGCTACGCGTTCACGCACAAGGCCGGGCTGCACACCAGCGGAGTGGCACGCGTGTCACGCGCGCTACGAGCATGTGGCGCCCGAGACGGTCGGCAACCGCCGTGGCATCGTGGCCTCGGACTACGGGGGGGGTGCCACGATCCGCATGAAGGCGATGGAGCTCGGCCTGGACCTCGACGACGCGGCGATCCCGGCCGTGGTCGAGCAGATCAAGCAACGTGAGTCGCGCGGGTACGCGTTCGACGTGGCCGAGGCCTCGCTCGAGCATCCTCATGCGTCGGGCCGGTGGTTGGTCCCAACCCTTCTTCGAGATCGAAAGCTACCGTGTGCACGTCGAGGAACGTGTCGGCGACGATGAACCGCCGCTCGCAGAGGCGACCGTGAAGGTGCGCACGCAGGGGACGCGGCACATCGAATCGGCAGAGGGGCAGGGGCCGGTGGGGGCGCTCGACACGGCGCTGCGCAAGGCGCTCGCGAACGATTACCCGGCGCTCGACCAGATGGAGCTCGAGGACTTCCGGGTGCGCGTGTTGAGCGGCACGCACGGTACCGGGGCGGTGGTGCGGGTGCTCATCGATCTGTCGAACGGCGAGCGCGAATGGACCACGGTCGGGGTGAGCGAGAACATCATCGAGGCCTCGTGGGAAGCGCTGGTCGACGGATACACGTTCGGCCTGCTGCATCCGCGCACGGCCGGGGAGTGAGCCGTGGGCTCGGTCTCGATCCGCGAGGCCGTGCCCGATGATGCGCTCGCGATCGCCGAGGTCCACGTCGCATCGTGGCGATGGGCCTATCGGGGACAGCTCCCCGACGAGACACTCGATGGTCTCGATGTCGTCGCGCGTACGGTTCGATGGCGCGACGCGATCTCCGACCTCTCGACGATCGCGCTCGTGGCGGTGGTCGACAGCTCGATCGTGGGGTTCGTGAGCGCTGGGCCGACGCGTGACGACGACACCCCGCCGAGTACCGGGGAGCTCGGCGCCATCTACCTCGAGGAACGTGCCGTCGGCAGAGGGGTCGGTCGTGAGTTGCTCGAACGGGCGGTCGAGGGCATGCGATCGGCCGGCTTCAAGAAGGCAAGCCTGTGGGTGCTCGACACGAACGAGCGAGCCCGCCGCTTCTACGAGCGAGCGGCTGGGTCTGGGACGGCACGCGCAGCTCCCACCAGGTCCAATGCTCCAACATGCCGGTCGTGCGATACGCGCGCGACCTCTGAATCGCCCCATCTGCGCGCGGCGTTTGGCCGCCCCTATCGGCGCGCGGCGTTGGCCGCGACTACCCGCACGATCTTGTTCTCGATCGACTTGGCCCGATCCTCGTCCATGCCGCTCGACAGTATCGAGAAGGCTGCCCACGCGTCCTCCCGCTCGAGCCAGACCCAGCCGGACAACGCCGATACGTCGATCAGCGTGCCCGTCTTCGCTCGCACCGTGATCTTCTCGAGGCGGCCCCGGAGCGTTCCCTCGCCCCCGGCAGGAAGCGTGCCACGAAGCACCTCGCCCCACGGCGCTCGTTCCGCGACCCGGAGCATGTCGACGATGCCCTCGGCGCTCACCCTGTTGCCGTAGGACAGGCCAGATGCGTCGTGTGCCACCACGCTTACTCCGTGCGAGCGCGCGAACCGTTCGACCGCGCGTGCTCCCTTCGCGATCGTGCCCGGTGACCCGAGCTGCTTCGCTCCGAGCATCTTGCCCAGGACCTCTGCCCGGAAGTTGCTCGAGACGAGGTTCATGCTCCGCATGATCGTCGCCAGCGGTTCGCTCTCGATCGTGGCGAGTGACACCAGATCTCGGGGTGGCGACCCGGACCCCGGCCTGCCGTTTACCTCAACGTTGCGGGATTCGAGCTTCCTCGTGAGGGTCTTGGCGGCGAGGCGCTCCGGGTCGCGCAGGTGACGACCTCCGGCTCCCTCGTTGAACCGGTACGTCAGCGCGGTCGGCAGCGCGATGTATACATCCGGGAAGTACTCGCGCCAGCCCGGCGCCCACCAGTCGCGGGCGAAGGGTCCCGTGCCTGCGAAGACGCGCCCGCGCACGCGCTCGACGCCATGTTCGACGAGGGCTCGAGCGAGCTCGGCCATGTCGAGCGCATCGATCTCGGGGTCTCCGTGACCCACGATCCAGAGGTTGCCTTCGAGGACGCCGTCGGCGCCCACGCGGTCGGTGGCGAAGAGCCTGGTCGCGATCGTCGACTCGGCGCCCAGCCGCCGGAGCAGCGTCATCGACAGCAACAGCTTCTGGTTCGACGCAGGCGGGCGGGCGACCCAGTCCTTGTGTGCGTAGAGCGTGTCGCCAACGAGCGCGATGGCGACCGACATCGGCCGGTCGCCAACGAGCGAATCCACGCGGTGCACCCATCGCGGGGGGCCAGCCAGCGCTGGGGCGTGCACCAACAGGGCCACCGTGAAGCTCAGGCAGAGGGCGAACAGGAACCGAGGGCGGCGCATCGACCGCACCAGGCTACGAGGTCGGGCGGCCGCCGCTCGCAACGAGCGAGCGGTCAGGTCCGCCGGCCGTGCGCGAGCGCGTCGGCCTCGCTGTACATCGCCGAGCGTTCATCGAGCAAGATGGCGAGCTGGTCGCTCGGTAGCGGCTTCGAGAAGAAGAAGCCCTGGCCCATGTCGCAGTGCAGCTCGAGCAGACGCTGGAGTTGGTCTGGCCGTTCGATGCCTTCTGCGACGGGCCTCAGGTTGAGGATGCCTGCGAGCTTGATGACGGCTTCCGTGAGTGCCGACGCCTCGCCGCCCTCGTTCACGCCGTCGATGAAGGACTTGTCGACCTTCAGGATGTCGACAGGGAAACGCCGGATGTAGTTCAGCGACGAATAGCCGGTTCCGAAGTCGTCGACCGCGAGTTGCACGCCCAGCGCCTTCAGCATGCCGAGCCGCTCGATCGACAGTTCCATGTCCTGCATCATCACGCTCTCGGTGATCTCCAGGATCAGCGATCCGGGATCGAGCCCGGTCTCGGTCAGGATGTCGCGGACCTCATCGACCAGCTCGGGACGGGCGATCTGGCGAGCCGAGAGGTTGACCGCCATGTGCATCGGTGGGTCGCTCGGGAACCGATCCTGCATCTCGACCGCGGATCGGCACGCTTCGAGCATGACCCACCGGCCGATCGGCACGATGAGCCCGGTCTCCTCGGCGAGCGGGATGAAATCCAGGGGCGGGACGAGCCCACGCACGGGGTGGATCCACCGGACCAACGCCTCGACGCCCGTGATGCGTCCGGTCTCGAGCTCGATCACGGGCTGGTAGTGCAGCACGTACTCGTCGTGCTCGATCGCCCGCTGCAGATCGGCCTTCAGCTCCAGGCGCTTGAGGGCCGTGTCGTGCATCGCCGGCTCGAAGACCTGATAGCGGCCCTTGCCGCGTTCCTTGGCCATGTACATCGCGACGTCGGCGTTGCGCAGCAGTTCCTCCACGTCACCGTCGCGCTCTCCGTCGGCGATCGCGATGCCCACCGATGCGCGCACGAAGACCTCCTTGCCCTCGAGCGTGAACGGCTCTTCCATCAGTTCCATGATGCGCTCGGCCACGTCGGCGGCGGTGACGCCTTCCTCGCCGTCTTCGAGCAGGATCGCGAACTCGTCGCCGCCGAGGCGCGCCGCGGTGTCGGCCGCACGCAAGCAGCCCTTCAGTCGTTCGCCGACCTCGAACAACAGTTGATCGCCCGCTGCGTGACCGAGCGAGTCGTTGATCGTCTTGAAGTCGTCGAGGTCCATGAACAGCACGGAGATCGGCTCGTGCTCGCGGGTCTGACGCTCGAGCGCGTGCGAGACGCGGTCATGGAACAATGCGCGGTTGGCGAGCGAGGTCACTGAATCGTGGAACGCCTGGTGGGCGAGCTGCTCCTCGAACTGCTTGCGCTCCGTCACATCGCGGGTGTTCAGCACCGTGCCCTTCACGTTGGGGTCGTGCAACAGGTTCGTGCGCAGCGTCTCGGTGTGCACATACTCGCCGTCGCGGCGGCGGATGCGGAACTCCACGAGGCCCGTGTGCCCCTCTGCGTCGCCGACCGGCGACAGGAACTGCAGCACGCGCGTCATGTCGTCGGGGTGTATCAGGTCGCTGAAGCGGGTGCCTTCGATCTGCGACGGATCGAATCCGAGCACTCGAGCGACCGAGGGGCTTGCGTAGGTCACGGTCGTGTCCGGGTCGATCACGCAGACGACATCGGAAGAGTTGCTCACGAGCGAGGCGAACCGAGCCTCGCTCTGCTTGATCAGCAGATCTTCGGTCAGCGTGGCCGATTCGAGGGCAAGGGCGACCTGCGACGACAGCGCACGCAAGGAGTCCGCGACCGAGCGGGGCATCTCCGCCGGGGTCGACACCACCATCAACCCTTGGAGCTCCTCCTTGATAAAGAGCGGCGCCACGAACACGGAGCCGTCGGCATCGGCGGGGAGGGCGAGTGGCCCGCGCAGGGTGCTCTCATACGCCTTGACCACATAGGCGTCGTTGTCGAGCAGCCGTTGCTGCTTCCATTCCTGCAGGATCGAGATCGAGAAGCGCAGATCGTGAGCGTCCGCGGTGCCGCCGGCAGAAGCCACCACCACGAGCTCGCCCGACACGCCGGACTCATGGCACATGCGGATCGCGGCGTCCGCGCCCGCCAGCGCTCGCGCACCTTCGATGGCGGCCTCGTGGATGCCTTCGCGGCTCGTCGCCGTGACCAAGGTCGCTCCCGCCCTCCGAAGCGCACGCTCGCGCTCGGTCGAGTGTTCCTGCAATCGGATCAGGCCGGCCATGCGGAACACGACGAGCAAGAAGAGCACGATGGAGGCTGCGCTGAGCACGCCGATGTCGACCTCCTCGTCGCGGGCCAGCTGCACCAGCCTGAGGACGGGCGGGGACAGCGCGGCCACCGTCAGGAGCACCAATCGGCCGACGGTGAGGCGTTCCTGGGTCTCGGGGGCTCGCTCGGTCAGCACCCGCATCGAGGGGTGCAGAGCGGCCGTGCCGAGCAGCACGTAGAACGACATCCAGCCTGCCTCGAGCCAGCCGCTGCCCGGCTGGTATCCGCTCTCCGTATAGAGGCCGAACCACGCGTAGACGGCGTCGGTCGCGAAGAGGGCGACGATGGATCCCGTGAGCAGGTAGAAGGCGACGGGGCGCCGCCCTGCGCCGACGGCGAGCCGGATCGCGGCTGCTGCGAGCAACAGATCCATGACCGGATAGGCCATCGCGGTGAGCTTGATCTTCAGGTCGAGATCGGCGATGTCGAGGTACGGCGCGATCAAGAGCACCCATGTGACGGTTCCCACTCCGATCGCGACCATCGACGAGTCGAGCAGGCTGGCACGGTCGCGCCCCGGGTTGCGCGCGCGGATCAACATGATGACGCCCGCGATCAGGCACGGGTACACGCTGAGGTACAGCAGGTCGGCGGGGCCCGGGAACGGCACGTCGCCAGCCGGATTGAATGCGAAGTCGAGCGGGAACACTTGCGGGAACGCGAGGTTGAACAGCTCGTAGTTGTACGAGACCACGTCACCCGCGATGAACAGGAACTGTCCCACGGCGATAAGGAACCACGGCGCTCGTTGTTCGGGCTTGTGCAGCCGAACCGCGACGAGGATCAGCACGGGCGAGGTGAGGCCGATCACGTTGAACAGATAGCTGTTGTGGCCGAAGACGTAGTAGACGACGGTCGCAACGACCGCAGCCACGGGATACACGATCCACGCTCGGTTCCTCACCTGTGCTGTATCGGTCGTCGTCACCATGTGCTGATACCCGGGATCAGGTAGTCACCGCGTCTGGCCTGCAGCGTTGGCCGCCCGGACGAGCTCGTGGGCGTTGGTCTCGGCGTCGATCCCGGCCAGCAGCGCGCGCGCATGTGCCTCGGTCAGACCGTCGAGCCATCCGCCATCCACCCGGATGTCGGTGCCCGTGACGTACGCGCTGTCGTCAGAGGCGAGGAAGACATAGACCCCAGCGACCTCATCGGGGAACGCCGCCCGCCCGAGGCAGGTGGCGACCCGCGCGATCCGGGCCTCAGGGTCGTCGGCGGGCTGCATCGGCGTCAGCACGGTGCCGGGGCTCACGGTGTTCACGCGGATGCCCCGCGCGCCGAGCTTCATGGCGGCGTGGCGGGCCATCTCGTACAGTGGCGCTTTCGACAGGCTGTATCCCATGTATCCGGGGAATGCCCACGACGTGGCGGCCGACGCGGTGATGATGACGCTCGCACCATCTCGAAGGAAGGGCGGCATGGCCGTGAGCCCGTTGAGCACGCCCATCGTGTTCACGCGGACGAGCTCGTCGACATCGTTGAGATCCGTCGCTTCCAGCGTGCTCGCGTCGATGCTCGCGATGCCGGCGTTCAGCACCAGCACGTCGAGCGGGCCTGCGTGGTCGGCCGAGGCCGCGAGGGCGGCCCGCATCTGAGCAGGGTCACTCGTGTCGGCTGCGACGAAGCGGCCCCCCACGTCATCGACCTCGGGCCGGTAGTGACGGGCGAGCGCCGTGACATCGGCGCCCTCCGACACGAATCTCGACACCACCGCGAGGCCGATGCCTGACGAGCCGCCCGTCACGAGCGCGGTTCGCCCCCGGAGCTTGCCGCCCCGACTCGGTTCGGTGGGCATGGGTGAGGTCTCCTCGAGTCGACTCAGGCGAGGCCGCTCGACGCGAGCTGATCGGAGGCCTGTTCGAGCAGGAAGTGGTCGTGCAGCGAGCCCAGCACCGAGATCAGCTCCTCGATCTGTTCATCGGTGTTCGCCGCCGTCACCTGTATCCGGAAGCCCACCTCGTTCGTTGGCACGAGTGGATAGGCAGCCATGGTCGCGTATTGCCCGTGTTCGAACAGGTACCGACCCACTTCGTCGATCTCTTCGTGGTTCGCCAGGGGTACCTCGACGATCGGGAATCCGGACGTGTTCGGCGTGCTGATGCCCATCTCGTGCAGGGCACCGAGCAGCCGATGGGTCATGCGCCAGAGTTCGACGCGGTACTGGTCCCCACGGGTGCGGTTGACCTCGAACCCGGCGATCGTCGTCGCGAGTGACGCCACCGGTGATGGCCCCGAGTAGAGGTAGGGCGGGGCGAGCACCTTCAGGGCATCCTTGAGCCGGGTCGGCAGCGCCACGAAGGCCAGCAGCGACGAGTACGCCTTCGAGAAGCCGGCGACGAACACGGTGTTGTCGTAGTCCACGCCGAGGTGACGCATGATGCCGTTCCCCTTGGTGCCGTAGTCGCAGAGCTCGTCCGGTGAGCGCTCGCCGAGCACGCCGAAGCCGTGGGCGTCGTCGACGTAGAGCAGAGCCCCGTGGTCGGCGGCGATGCCCGAGAACGCGACGATGTCAGGCGCGTTGCCCGTCATCGAGTTGACCCCGTCCATCGCGATCAGCCGTGGGCTCCCCGGGTCGCTCGCCCCCAGCAGCTCGTCGAGATGCTCGTGGTCGTTGTGGCGGAACCGCACGACGTTCGCCCCGTGTCCGGCCGCGACCATGGCGCCGTCGTAGATCGTCTTGTGGGCTCGCCCGTCGAGGAAGATGGTGCCGTCACCGACGAGTACCGGGATCACGGACATGTGGATGTGCGTGATCGTGGGAAGCACCAGGGAGTCTTCGCTGCCGAGAAGCTCGGTGAGCTGACCCTCGATCTCGGGATACAGCCGGGGATTCCCGAGGAGGCGTGACCACGACGGATGTGTGCCCCACCGCGCCAAGTACTCGGGCACCGTGTCGATGATCTCCTGATCGAGGTCGAAGCCGAGGTAGTTGCACGACGCCCAGTCCGTGAGCCATCGATCGCCGATGCGGATCCTGCGCCCGACCTGCTCCTCGATCACCGCATCCACCATCGGGTGCGTGTTCTTGAGGCGCGTCAGGTCCGAGACCGTCGAAACCCATCGGTCGAGCCACCCGTCGTGGTCGCGACGGCGGGGCTTGCCATTGGGTGAGGGCTCGGTCGCGAGGTCGCTCAGGCGCCGGTTGAGGCCGTCGTTCAAGCGCCGCCGAGGAAGGTCGAGCTCGGGGTCCATCGTGCTACCCCATCGGCCGGACCCGAGCCCACCTTTACTCGTGCCGACGCAGTGATGGCCTGTCCACCGCGCTCACAGGTGGCACCGTTGCGCGGCTACACTCCGCGTCGAACCCGTGCGCAGGTGCACGATCTCGAGGGGGCATCACACGATGAAGATGATCGATCGTTCCCGGGTCGCCGAGCTCATGGAGCGCGAGCGGGCGACGTTCCGCCACCGTCATGCCCGCAGCGGGCAGCTCGCCGAAGAGGCGAAGGGCTCGCTGCTGTTCGGCGTGCCGATGAACTGGATGACCCGCTGGCCGGGCGATCATGCCGTCTTCGTCGACCGAGCGGAAGGCGCGCACTTCTGGGACGTCGACGGCAATGAGTTCATCGACCTCTGCCTCGGCGACACGGGGGGCATGGCGGGGCACGCGCCGAAGATCGCCGTGGACGCCATCGCCGAACAGGCCGGCAAGGGCATCACGTTGATGCTGCCGACCGAAGACGCCGCGTGGGTCGGTACCGAGATGGCACGCCGATTCGGGGTGCCCTACTGGCAGTTCACGGTCACCGCCACCGATTCGAACCGCTTCGTGATCAGGTGGGCGCGTGAGATCACGAAACGGCCGAAGATCGTGGTGCACAACTGGTGTTACCACGGCTCGGTCGACGAGACGATCTCGAACCTGGATGCCCAAGGGAATACGGTGGCGAGGCTGGGCAACGTCGGCAAGCCAGTCGCGCTCGACCAGACCACCCGTGTTGTGGAGATCAACGACCTCGCGGGTCTCGAGGCAGCCCTCGCCAACGGCGATGTCGCAGCGTGCCTGTTCGAGCCCGCCCTCACCAACATCGGCATCGTGCTGCCCGACCCCGGCTACCACGAGGCCGTGCGAGAGCTGTGCACGAAGTACGGCACGCTGTTGATCATCGACGAGACCCACACGATCAGCGCCGGACCGGGCGGCTGTACGAAGGCATGGGGCCTCGAGCCGGACTTCGTCACGATCGGCAAGACGCTCGGCGCCGGTGTCGCAAGCGGAGCGTACGGCATGACCGAGAGGGTGAGCCAGCTGGTCTACGAGCACACCGACTGGAAGAACGCCGACGTCGGTGGCGTCGGCGGAACGCTCGCCGGGAACGCGCTCTCGCTCGCCGCGATGCGGGCCACGCTCGGCCAGGTCATGACCGACGAGGCGTTCGACCGCATGATCGCGCTCGGCGAGCGGTTCGAGCAGGGTGTGCGCGGCGTGATCGAGGCCCGTGAGCTGCCATGGCATGTGGTGCGCTTGGGTTGCCGCGTCGAGTACCTGTTCCGGCCAGACGCGGCTCGCAACGGTGCCGAAGCCGCGGCCGGCCAGGACGACGACGTCGACCCGTACATCCACCTCTACCTGTTGAACCGGGGCATCCTCATGACCCCGTTCCACAACATGGCGCTGATGTCTCCGGCGACGACGGCCGACGACGTCGATCGGCACACGCAGATCTACAGCGAGATGGCCGGCGAGCTCATCGGTTCCTGAGCGCGTCCGCGATCCCACTAGTCTGCCACAGACTAGTGCGTCGCCGCGAACCGCCGCATGAGCTCGGCCAAGGCCTCGACGCCTTCCATGGGCATCGCGTTGTAGATGCTGGCCCTGATGCCGCCGACGGAGCGGTGGCCCTTCAGCTCGATAAGCCCTCGAGCGGCGGCGTCGGCAACGAACCGCGCATCGAGCCCGTCACTCGGCGATCGGAACGTCACGTTCATGAGCGAGCGTGACCCCGGTTCGGCGTGACCGGAGTAGAAGCCGCTACTGTCGTCGATCGTGTCGTACAGCAGGGCGGCCTTCGCCCTGTTGCGGCGTTCCTGCTCGACCAGGCCACCGATCTCGTAACGGAGCCACCGGCTCACGAGCATCACGACGTAGATCGCGAACACTGGCGGGGTGTTGAAGAGCGAGTCGTGCTCGACGAACGTGCGATAGTCGAGCATCATTGGCAGCCCGGCGGGTACCCGGAGCAGCAGGTCCTCGCGGACGATCACGATCGCGACCCCGGCAGGCCCGGCGTTCTTCTGGGCACCCGCATAGACGAGTCCGAAGCGAGCGACATCGACGGGTCGCGACAGGAAGTCCGAGGACATGTCAGCGATGAGCGGCACGTCGTCGGGCGGTGCAGGCGCCTCGGGCCATTCGACGCCCTGGATCGTCTCGTTCGACGTGACGTGCAGGTACGCCGCATCGGGTGACGCCCGCCACTCGTCGGGGCGCGGCAGCCGGCTGAAACCCCCGTCGGCGCCGGTCCACACGACGCGCACATCGCCTTCCTTCTCACCTTCTAGCGCGGCCTTGGCGCCCCAGGTCCCCGTGACCACGTGCTCGGCTGCTCGTCCGGAGCCACGGAGCAGGTTCAGAGGCACCATCGAGAACTGCTGGGTGGCCCCCCCCTGGCAGAAGATCACCCGGTGGGTGTCGGGCACTCCCAGGAGCGCGTTGATGTTGTCCTTGGTCTCGTCGAGCACGGAACCGAACCAGGAGCTGCGGTGAGAGATCTCGAGCGGTGAGACGCCGATCTCCGGCAGCGAGAGCAGATCGCGCTGGGCCTGTTCGAGCACCGGTACAGGAAGCGTGGCGGGCCCTGCGGCGAAGTTGACGACGCGTGTGTTCATGGCAGGAACCAGGCTATCGAGCCGGCAGTCCAGCGTGTCGACGAGACCCGCGCGTCAAGAGCCCGGCTTGAACACCATGAGGGCGACGATCGCGAGCAGGCCGATCGAACCGCTCGCGGCGGTGATCATGGTGGCCGGGG
The DNA here is from genome assembly GCA_963831325.1 of uncultured Actinomycetes bacterium. Classification (GTDB taxonomy): domain Bacteria; phylum Actinomycetota; class UBA4738; order UBA4738; family HRBIN12; genus JAOUEA01. Next base: position 136,127 of record CAWHQA010000038.1, on the reverse strand, counting down.
CGGAGAGCGCCTCGGTGAGATCTGCGTCCGACATCGTGTAGCTGCCGTCGGCCCAGCGTGTGCATCCTTCCCGTAGGCGCTTCATGTGGGGCGTCGCGACCATCGACATCGATGCTGCGAGCGCAAGCAGCAGCGCCAACGAACCAAGCAGCCACGCCTGGGCGAACAACGCCCCGTCGATGCCGGCGGCGACCCCGCCGAGCAGCAAGAGGCCGAACGAGACGTACATCGGCGTCGTGGTGGCCTTCGAGGTCTCGCATCGATCGAGGATCTGCTCGCGGTCGCCATCGACCGCCCGCACCGCGAACATCGCCCACATCGAAACGCCGTGGCTCATGAGGAAGCCGGTCACCCCGACGAGGTGCACGAACACCCAGAACCGATACACGCCTCGAAGGATACGGGTCGGGCCTCTCTGGTCTCTCGTGCTCCCAGGATGCGTTCGGGTGTCGCGACGGGCGGTGCGCGGTAGCGTTCGAGCGCGAGGAGGTCGACCGTGGCTTACAAACGGATCTTGTTCGGTACCGATGGCACCCCCCGTGCGGCTGCCTCGGGTCACGTCGCGACCGAGCTCGCCAAGGCAGGGAAGGCCGAGCTGATCGTGGCGCACGTTTGGGAGCGCCCCGGGGGTGCCCAGGCCGTGCTCGACGCCGCGGTCATCAGTGCCCAGGAAGCGGGGGTGAAGAAGACCAAGGGCGAGCTGCACGGCGGGCGTTCTCCGGCCGATGTGTTGATCGATCTCGCCGAGGAGCGCGATGTCGGCCTCGTGGTGGTGAGCGGCGGCCGCAGCGCGACCGAGATCGGGCCGACCGCCGACCGACTGTCACATCGTGCGCCCCGCGACCTACTGATCGCGATGGACGTCCCCCGCGGCGATGGGGAGCGGCTCTATCGACGACTCCTGATCGCCACCGATGGCTCGGCGACGGCTGACCGCGCAGCTCGCAAGGGGTTCGATCTCGCCGCATCGATCGGCGCCCCGGTCACCCTCGTGTTCGTGGGGCACCCCGCGACCGGGAAGCTCATCACCGACGACACGGTCGCCGTGTACGGGGCCGAGGCCGAGTGCGACATCGTGCTTCGACAAGGAGACCCGGCGGTCGAGATCCTCGCCGTTGCTCGAGAGGTGGGTGCCGACCTGGTCGTGATCGGGAACAAGGGCATGACAGGAGCCAAGCGGTTCTTCCTGAACCCGGTGCCGGAGAAGGTCGTCGACCTGGCGGATCGCGATGTGCTGGTTGCCCGCACGATCGCGCAGGTGGCGTCGGAGCTCGAACCCGGCGAAGGGGGAATCTTGGTGCAAGCGGGGGAGCGGCTCGCGGCGTTCATGGACGCCGAAAGCGAGCTGCATCTGATGTCGGCGCGATGCACGCACATGGGGTGCACCGTGGCTTGGAACACCGCCGACCATGTCTTCGAATGTCCGTGTCACGGTTCGAGGTTCGGATCGCAGGGTGAGGTCGTGAACGGTCCGGCCGCGCGTCCACTTCCACCTGCGTAGAGCTCGAGCGCGCGGTCAGACGGTCAGGCCGGGCTTGGTCACCATGAGCCAGATGATGATCGCGAGCCCGCCCAGGCCGATCGTCGTGATCAGATGCACCTTCGGCGAGCGCACGAGCTCGCCGAGCTCCTCGTCGCTCGTGCGGGGCACGCCCGACGGACGCATCGCACACGCGGCGGAGATGCGCTTGAAATAGGGTTTCGCGATCAAGGTCATGAGTACGGTCGTGGCGACAAGCACCGCGACGGCTATCCAGATCCACCAGTCGTCGAGCCACTTGCCTTGATAGCCGGCGACGAAGCCGGCGACGGTGAGCACGGCCAGCGAGGCGTACATGGGCTTCGAGGTCGCACCCGAGAATGTGATCGTGTCGACGATGCGGGCGCGGTCGAGATCGACCGACCGGAGCCGGTAGAGCGCGAACATCGACACTCCGTGGGCGAGCAGGAATGCTGCCACGCCAAGGATGTGCAGCACGACCCAGTATTTGTACATCGCGCGTGAGCATACTCAACCCCGCCGACCGAGCAGAGCAACTCAGGGCCGTCCATCGGTCGCTTCACGCTCGGTCGAGCGGTCGTGTGAGGCAGGTCGGACCGCCGTCGCCCTTGAGTGAGATCTCCTCTCCGACGAACGTGCGAACTTCGACCCCGGCCGACTCCATCCGTCGCCTGGTCGCGGGATTGCCCTCGAGCGCCAGCGCGACGCGGGGGGCAAGCGCGAGCACGTTCGGTCCCTGCGAATCGAGCTCTTCCTCGGGCACCTCGACGAGTGCGACGTCTCGCTCCCGCAGCATCTCGACCAGTCTCACCGGCACCATCGGCAGGAAGACGGCAGCTAGGTCGTGGTCGAGAGGGGAGATGAACGACATCAGATGCAGGCATGCATCTGGCCCCTGGTGGTGCGTCAGGTCGAACCACACGACTTCGACGCCGGGCCCGAGCATCGAGCGGATCTGCTCGATGCCGGCGTCGTTGGTGCGGTAGCTGCGGCCGACCAACAAGGTGTGGTCGTCGAGCCAGAACATGTCGCCGCCCTCCGCGGTCGCCGGAGGCACGAGTGCGCCCAGCGTCGGGAGTCCGAGGGCGTGCAGGTCGTGCTCGACCGCCGTGGGTTCGAGCCGGCGCCCGGGCTTGCCGGGGCGCAAGACGACCACGCCCTGATCGGTGGGCAGCGTGGGGTCGTATGCGTAGATCGCGTCGGGATCGCCGGGCACCGGTGACCTCCCAATCACCACCTCGGCGCCTGCGAACTCGAGCGTCGCACGCAATGCGTCGTGCTCGTCGGCGGCACGAGCCTGGTCGGGCGGGGCTCGCCACGAGTACTTCCGCCACGCATCTGTGTCAGTGGCGACCGGCGGGCGCACGTACACCCTCCGAAGGTGCCCCACGGAGCTCTGGATCGTCACGCAGCGATGCTACGTGGTCCGTGTGCCGCGCCGCCTTCCCTTACCCTGCGACGCCGCCCTCGCCATGGTCAGAACCAGCGTCTTCAGCCCGGTCGGCTCCAGCGTCCTGGCCCTGGCCCTGCCCCTCACCGCCGCCACCGTTGCCGCCGCCGGGTTCCTCGACGTCGTCATCATCGTGGGCCGGGTTGTCCTCGTCGTCGTTCCCGCCGCCGTTGTCGTGGTCGTCACCATCGCCGTCGTTGCCGCCACCGCTGTCGTGGTCGTCACTGCCGTCGTCGTCGTCGCCACCACCGCCACCGCTGTCGTGGTCGTCACTGCCGTCGTCGTCGTCGCCACCACCGCCACCGCCGTTGTCGGGATCATCGTTCCCGCCGCCCCGGTCATGATCGCCGGAGTCCCTCCCGCTGTGATCGTCGCTTCCATCGTCATCACTACCGCCCCCGCTGGGTGGGCCGTCGTTGCCGCCTCCGGGCCCGATGTCGCCGGGATCGATGTCGACTTCTGGTGGCCCGGGTGGTTCCGGGATTTCGTTGCCCACCGGCCTGATGTTCTGGAAAGGCTCCGCAATCGGCGCATCGCCGCCGGTGCTTTCTTCGCCCGGCGGAGTGGTGTTCTCTCCACCCGGACGCGGGTCTCCGGTCGGTGGGGGGGTGGCGGTGCTCTCGACTGGCGGCGGTGTCGACGAGGTCGAAGCGGCACCCGAGACACCCGCGATCGGGACCCGGGCGCCGCCGAGGGCCAGCGCCAGCACCAGGGCGCTCGCGACCGCGGCCCCGCCGAGGGCGAGGTTGCCGAGCCGTCTGTTCAGAGCGCTCTGGGCACCCACCGCGCCGCGGCGCCCCGCGAGCGAGGTGGCCGCTGCGCCACCGGAGCTTGGCGTGCCCTCAGCCGCCGCAGCCGGCACGGATCCAGCGAGCGCCGCGGCGCCTGCTGCGAGGCCGGTCGCCCCCGCCGCGGCGCCGGCAACGCCCGTGCGGTCGTCGTCGGGAGCAGCGTCGGGCACGTTCAGGATGAGCTCGCTGTGATCGATCGTGGGCGTGAGCGGCAAGATCACGACGGGGGCAGGTTCCCTGTCCTCGATGATGGGTTCGTCGATCGCGCGTCTGCCACCGAGCAGCAACTCATGAAGCTTGTCGGGGTCGTTGGTCACCCGATCAAGGAGTGCCGCCCCTCTTCCGGCTGCGGAGGCGCCCGGCTGACCGGTGAGGCGGGCGATCGCGGGACCGAGGTCTTGGAGCACGCGTGAGGGCTCGACGCGAGCTGCTCCGCCGATCGGCATCACAGCGCCGGGCCAGACCAGCACGACTTTGGTGTTAGGCGACATCTCGTTGATCATGCCGACCGCGATCGCGCCGATGCCGTCATCGAGCACGACGATGTCGGGACGATGGGTAGCCATCAGGCGTGCGAGCTCGGCGGTCGTAGCAGCCTCGGCCACGACGTCGTACCCCTCGCCGTCCAACACGAAGCGGAGCAGGCCCGTGCGTGCAGATGGGCCCTCTCCGACGACGATGCGGACGCCTCTCGCGCTCATGCGTTCGCTGTCCCCTGTTCGGCCCCCATCTGAGCGGGAGCGTACTTCATGCTCTCACGAGAACGGCGCAGCCAAGCGGCGGAAAATGACTGGCCCAAGTGAGCTAGTTCCTTTGTAGGAGCGGTAGTACCGAGCGTGTCGCCGAGCACGTGGTGTCGAGCATCTCGACCTCACCCTTACACTCGGCCCCTATGGGGTCGAATCTTGACTTCCGCATCATCTGATCTGCCCGGAAGATCCGGCGGCCCGATGGGTGATGTGAGGAACTGTCCCGTTACTCCCGCTCTTGTCCGGTACTTAGAGAGAGCCGGTGACACTGACCGTGGCAGAGGCCGGGGGGAAGCCCGGGCATCGGAACGACACCTTTGCAGTTCCTTGGAATCCGAACACCACCCACGCTGCATCGACCACTTCCACGTCGATCGTCTGCAGACGAAGGTCGATCGGCGCCCGAGCCTCACGCTCGCCGTCGCACTGCGCGGGGAGCCCCTCGACCGTTCCGTTCCACCAGCCTCCCTCTTGCACGATGGCGCCCTCGAGCCCAGACCATTCCGAGGCACAGGTCACCTCGTTGTCATCGCAGGTCGGCGAGAACGACCATCTATCAGTGAGGTGCTTGCCCGGGATCGGGTTCTCGATGCCGAACGCCGCTCCGATCGACTTCGCCTTGGTCACCGTGAGCTCGACCCGGTAGACACCGCCCAGGTTCGCCGCCTCTTCGGGGGGCTCCGGCACGACCGTTTCCGCGGGAGCGGTTGGGGCGGAGTCGCCCTCCGTGCTGAGGGCCACGACCTGGTAGGCGTAGGACTCGCCGATGGTGACCGACTCGTCGACGAACGTCAGCTGGCTGGCGTCGAGCGAGGCTTCGATCGGGGCACCGTCACGGATCAGCCGGTAGCCCGTGGGGTCTGCTCCGGCTTCGGGCGGCGTCCATGTCACAGTGACGTGGGGAGCGACCATCACGCACGGTGACTCACACGTCATCGCCTCGACCTGCAGGCCCACAGGGGTGGTGGGCGGGCCGGGAGAGCGTACGAACATCAGCACGGCTCCAACCACCACGACGGCCGCGACCACGATGAGGGCGATCTCCAGACGCCGGTCTCGACGCCGCGGGGGGTCGGTGTACTGGGCCTCGTCGGGGTAGGCGGTCGGAGTGCGGGGATCCATGGTCAGTTCTGGAGCGCCCCGTGCACATCCCAGTCGATAGAGGCGGTCACGCACCTGCGGTGCGACGACACCTCTTCGATCGAACCTTCGATCTTGGTCGCGCGCCACCGATCTCGGAGCGGCGCCGCAGCGCTCACCCGGAGTCGCACGTCGAGCGCCTCGTCGGCCAGGCGTCCGAAGCAGTTCCGTACGAAGAACGGTGTGCGGAGTTTGGCTGTGTACGCTGCATCGGCGCGATCCAGCACGCCTGAGGTGCGGGAGTTGCGGACCTTCCAGCGAACCGAACACGCACCGCGGCTGCACGTGGGATCGAAGGAGAAGAAGATCGCGCCGCCTCGAACGGGGTTCTTGGTGCCGGACGCGCGTTCCACCGTCATGCGAACGGCGAAGCTTCCCTCGAGTCGAGCTTCGGCCAGCGACGGCTCGTCTGTCTTGATAGAGCCGACGACGGCCTGCGTCGCGTGGCCGGCGGCGTCGAGACCTATCACCGAGTAACGATAGCGCGCCCCGGGCTCGACGCCGTTGTCTCGGAAGGTGGCGGACTCGACCGCGTCATCGATCGTCACGCCGTCACGAGCTACCTCGTAGTGGTCGAGAACGAGACCGTCTGGGGCCAACCAGGACAGGATCAGTCGCCAGTTGGAGCCATCGGCTCTCCAATCGGGCTCTTTGATCTCGAGATCCTCGATCGCGAGGCTCTGGATGGGCACAGTGGTCGAGACCGGCGAGCTCGGAGCGAGGACGACCTCGGGACTCGATGTGCAGCCGGCGAACAACACAGTGGCAGCGGCTGCCGCGCTGCGCCACCCCGCGCACTTCGCCGGCAGCAACGTCGTCAGCCGCAGCATCGTCGGCCGTGGCATCGTCGGCCGCAGCATCGTCGGATGGTAGCCGTGGGGCGTCGTCGCGTCGAGGCAGCGGTCTCGGGTGGGTCTGGGAGCATCGACGCATGGATCGGGGTGACGTGCGGACGATGCTCGCCCTAGGCCCGCTACTCGCCGACGGGGGGACAGGTACATCGTTGCTCTCGGGCGATCCGCCGCCATCTGGCTGTCTCGAGCGATGGAACATCGACGATCCGGCCAGGGTCGAGGCCGTACACTGCTCGTTCGTCGCGGCGGGGGCTCGACTCGTCATCACCAACACGTTCGGTGCGAACCGATACCGGCTGACGCCGCACGGCTTGGGCGCCAGCGTGACCTCGTTGAACGCGGCGGGTGTCGAGCTCGCCCGCCGGGCCGGCGCCGAGTTCGTCGGGGGATCGATCGGTCCGATCGGGACACGCCTCTCCCCATACGGGCGGCTGCGGCTCGACGATGCACGCGATGCCTATCGAGAGCAGGCCGAAGCGCTGGCCGGCGCAGGAGCGGACCTGCTCGTGGTCGAGACCCAGACCGATCTGCGGGAGCTCGAGCAGGCGCTCGCCGCCGTTCGGGAGGTGGCGCCCGACATCGCAGTGGTTGCGAGCGCCACCTTTACCAGGGATGACCGGACCCCCCTGGGCTCGACGCCCGAGCAGATCGCCGTTCGTCTTACGGAGCTCGGTGCCGACGTGATCGGGGTGAACTGCGGGGAAGGGCCAGCACAGGTACTGCGCATCGTGCGGGCCATGGTGCAGGCGGAGCCGGGGACGCCGGTGGCTGCCAGGGCCAACGCCGGCGGGCCCAGCCGGGTGGGTGGCCGGGTCATCTATCCCGCCACGCCCGCATACGTGGCCGAGCACGCGGTCGCGGCCGTGGACGCGGGAGCTTCGATCGTCGGTGGGTGTTGCGGCACGGACCCAGCTCATACAGCGGCGATCGCTGCCGCGCTCAGCGGTCACCCTCCGCAGGCGCGCGTCGAAGTGCCTACACCGGTCGACACCCGGCCCGTCCAGGTGACCGGGAGTAGGCCCACTGCCTTGCGGTCCGCTCTCGACGACGGGCGCTTCGTGATCGCCGTCGAGATGGAGCCGCCCCGTTCGACCAGCGTCGCCACTCTGATCGCCGCCGCGGTGACCCTGCGCGAGGCGGGAGCCGACGTGGTGGACGTCGCGGATTCCCCGATGGCGAAGATGCGCATGAGCGCCTGGGCGGTCTGTCGCACGATCCACGAGGAAGCCGGGATCGAGACAGTCCTGCACTTCCCGACGCGAGGTCGCAACTTGCTCCGGCTCCAGGGCGACCTACTGGGGGCGCACGCGCTCGGCATCAGGAACCTCTTCGTGTGCGTCGGCGACCCGGTTGCGATCGGTGAGTACCCGCAGACCCTGAACGATGTCGACGTCACCGCCACTGGACTGATCGATCTGGTGACGAGGGGGTTCAACGAAGGCCGCGACCGGCGCGGATCGACGATCGGTGAACCGACGTCGTTCTTCGTCGGCGCCGCGGTGACCCCGGCCGCGCCCGATCTCGACCGGGAGGTCAAGCTGCTTCGGAGGAAAGTCGATGCTGGCGCCGACTTCCTTCTGTCGCAACCTCTGTTCGGCATGGCGCCGCTGAGAGCGCTTCGCGCCGCCTACGAGCGTGAGGCCGGCCGTACGCTCGAGGTCCCGATCGTGGCCGGTCTGATGCCGCTCGCCTCTGCCCGTCACGCGGCCTTCCTGCACAATGAGGTTCCCGGGGTCTCGATCCCTGACCGGATCCGCGAACGCATGGAGGGCGCCGGCCACGATGGCTGGTCCGCAGGGCGCTCGATCGCGATCGAGCTGGTGGGCATGCTCAGGGACGAAGGCGTGGCCGGCATCTACCTGATGCCTCATCTCGGCCGTTACGATCGGGCGGCCGAACTCGTCGAGGCGGCTCGCGCATGACACCTGGGTCAAGGCGCGGCACGCGCCAGTCGATACCTCCGTCGCATATGCGTTGCCGCCTGATCGTCGTCATCCTCGTGCTCCTCGCCGTCGCGTCCTCCGGAACGCCGGTCGTCTCGGCTTCGGGGGATCCTGCATCGGGTCTCGATGTCGCGACCCTCGATGCCCGGATCGAGAAGGCGCAGGCACATATCGACCGCTGGTACCCACGCATCGAGCGCTGGTACCGGCATATCCGCCGGTCGGCAACCCGGGTCGATCGCCTCGAAGAGCTCGTCTCGACCTCCCCCCCGGCACCGATGTGATCCGACGGCCGGGTTGGTCCCTCACCCTGAGCAGGGATCCCTGGTTCCGTCTCGAACGCGCCAATAGAGAGTTGGAGGCCACCCTCCGATCGTCGTGGGCGCGACACGTCCAAGCCGAGCTCGACACCTGGAGCGCGTTCCTCGCAGAGCTCGTTCGCGCTCGCGAGCGAGCTCTGCTGCCGCCGTCCGATGAGGCCGGCCGCACGGGGGCACCGGCGCAGGTGTCCTGGCAGCCCGTGACGTACGAGGGCTGGGCCGGCGCATTCTTGGAGCGGCTCGGAGCGCCGTCATGTGATGAGAACCTGTTGATAGTTGTGACCTGGGAGACCTCGGAATCGACATCGGCTGCTTTCAATCCGCTCGCAACGACACGCGACATGGCGGGGGCCACCGACATGAACACCGTGGGCGTCAAGCATTTCGTCTCGCTCGAACAGGGACTCGATGCCTCGCGCGACACCCTGCTGCTTGGCGACGAGTCGTACGGGTACAGGGCGGTCGTCGACAGCCTTCGCGCATGTCGCTCGTCCGAGGTCACCGCCCGTGCGATCAACGCATCGGCATGGTGTCGCGGATGTGTGGGCGGCGCCTACATCACCGGCTTGTTGCCTCTCGTGCGTGCCGCCTACGACGAGCATGCGGTTCGGCTGGTGGCCACCGGTCGGTGAAGGGCGCCGCCGACCCGGCACGGCCGGCTGCGACGGTTCAGACCTCACGCCGGCCGCACACACGCCCTCGACCTGCGAGAATGTGCCGTCGTGGACGCGCATCCCGAGATCCTGGCGGCCCCCACGCCCGGTGAGCCAGAGGCCGTGATGCAGGCCTTGCTCGAAGCGATCGACCAACGGGTGGAACCCGAACGTCGCGACGCGGTCGCGGCGTTCGCCAAGGCGTTCCTGCGGAGATTTCCTGTCGAGGAGCTCGGCGTGTTGGGGGTCGACGGCCTGATCGGCATGGTGCGCGCTGCGTTCGATCTCGCTGACCGCCGCGGCGCCCAGCCATCGGCGGTGCGGGTGTTCCATGCCGACGTGGAGACCGACGGCTACGACGCGGTCGGGTCGATCATCGAAACCAACACCGATGACTCGCCGTTCCTGGTGGACTCGATCCAGGAGGAGTTGCTCGCCCGCGGCGTCGGGGTCAGCCGATTGCTGCACCCGGTCATCGGCACGATCCGAGACGAGCAGGGCCGCATCGAACGGGTGATGTCGGGGCGCGACGCCAGCCACCGTGAGTCGGTGATGCATTTCGAGCTCGACCGGGTGCTGACGGTGGAAGAGAGCGCCGACCTGGAGCGTCGCGTGACCACCATCCTGCGTGATGTGCGACTCGTGGTGCGCGATTTCGAGCCGATGCAGCAGCGCGTGCGTCACATGATCGAGCTCGCCCGCACCGCAGCCATCCGCTATCCGCCGCAAGAGGTCGGTGAAGCGATCGACTTCCTCGGATGGCTGGCGCAGCTGAACTTCGTGCTGTTGGGCTACCGCGAGTACGAGCTCGTCGATGTCGACGGCGAGGAGCGCGCTGCGATCCGCGCGGTGCCCGGGAGCGGCCTCGGCATCCTGAGCGATCTCAAGCGCTCGGCATTCGCTGAGACCACACGGCTCGTCGACCTGGATGAGGTGGTGCGGGCGCGGATCGAGGGCGGCGATCTCCTGGTTTTCTCGAAGACGAACTCGTATTCCACGGTTCATCGGCGCGCTCGCATGGACTACATCGGGGTGCGTGTCGTCGATGCGGAAGGCCTCGTCACTGGCGAGGCGCGCCTGATCGGCCTATTCACGTCGAAGGCGTACATGGAGCCGGCGGCCAAGACGCCATTGCTGCATCACAAGCTCGAGCAGATCATCACGGCCGAGGACCTGATCCCCGGCTCCCACGACTACAAGGAGGTCGTGGAGCTCTTCGAATCGTTCCCGAAGGACGAGCTGTTCCAAGCCTCGGCCGACGAGCTCCGACGGCTCGTGATCGGCCTGCTGCAGCTCGAGAAGCATGGCGGCATCCGCGTGCTCGTTCGTCGTGACCTGTATGGACGCAGTGTCTCGGTCGTGGTGGCGTTGCCCCGCGACCGCTTCAACGCTGGGCTCCGCAAGCGCCTGCAGCACTACTTCCTGGAGGAGTTCCACGGGAACACCGTCGATTACCACCTGTCGCTCGGCGAAACGGAGTCGGCGCGCATCTTCTTCACCGTGCATGTCGACCCCCAAACCCGCATCCCCGACGTGCCCTACGAGCAGCTCGAGGCCGAGGTCGAGCGATTGGCGCGGAGCTGGGACGACGATCTTCGTGACGTGCTGATCGCACGTGCGGGCCCGGTTCGGGGTCCGGTGCTCGCCGAGAAGTACGCGCCCCGCTTCCCGAGTTACTACAAGGCATCAGAGGAATGGGACCTGATCGCCGACGACGTGCTGGCGCTCGAAGCGCTCGAGTCCGATCCTGAGGGCTACCTCGTCGGCATCGGCAACGAGCGCAAGGGCGAGCGCCTCACGCGCGTGAAGCTCTACAAGACCGGGGGCAAGGTCGACCTTTCTGCATTCATCCCGATCCTCGAGGCGCTTGGGCTGCGGGCGGTCGAGGAGATCCCGACGCAGGTGCTGGGCGAAGGCAAGACCTATATCCACGACTTCGGTGTGTTGGACTCGCGAGGCGCTGTGCTCGATCTCGGCAAGGAAGCCCAGAATGTCTCGGCGACGATCTCGGCCGTCTGGAGGGGCGAAGCCGAGTCGGACTCGTTGAATCGCCTCGTGACGCTGACCGACCTGGACTGGCGGCAGGTGCAGATCCTCCGGGCGCTGCGGAAGTACCGCATGCGGGTCTCGTCGCGATACACCGAGGAGTACCGCAACGACGCCATGGCCGATCAGGCCCAGATCTCGAGCGCGCTCGTGCACATGTTCGAGGCGAAGTTCGATCCGGATCGCGCGGCGACCGATGAAGATGTCGACGAGATCCGGCAGTCGATCCATGCCGGCCTGCGCGAGGTGACCTCGCTCGACCAGGACAACATCTTGCGCAGCCTGCTCGGCACGATCGAAGCCACGGTTCGGACGAACGCTTACGTGCCCGGACGGTCGTCGCTCAGTTTCAAGCTGCGATCGGCACGGGTTCCGGAGATGCCGAAGCCCTTCCCGTTGTTCGAGATCTTCGTGCACTCCCCGCACATGGAAGCGATCCATCTGCGCGGTGGCATGGTCGCCAGGGGAGGCATCAGGTGGTCCGACCGCAAGGAGGACTACCGCACCGAAGTACTCGGACTCATGAAGGCGCAGAAGGTGAAGAACGCCGTGATCGTGCCCGACGGCTCGAAGGGAGGCTTCATCCTGCGCCGCACGCCGGCGAGCCCCGAGGAGCTCAAGGCGGAGGTTTCAGCGCAGTACGTGACGTTCATGCGCGGCATGCTCGACATCACCGACAACCTCATCGACGGCGCGATCGTGCACCCACCCGGTGTGCGCGTCCACGACGGTGACGACCCCTACCTCGTCGTCGCCGCCGACAAGGGCACCGCCACCTTCAGCGACACCGCGAATGCGATCAGCGAGGAGTACGGGTTCTGGCTCGGCGATGCGTTCGCGAGCGGCGGGTCGCAGGGCTACGACCACAAGGTGCTCGGCATCACGGCTCGTGGTGCGTGGGAGTCGGTGAAGCGCCACTTCCGCGAGATCGGCATCGATGTGATGACCGAACCCTTCACCGTGGTCGGCATCGGTGACATGTCGGGCGACGTCTTCGGCAACGGCATGCTCTACACACCACACATCAGGCTCCTCTGTGCCTTCGATCATCGCCACGTGTTCATCGACCCCGATCCCGACCCGGCGGCGTCGTTCGCCGAACGCCAACGTCTGTTCACGACGCCGGGATCGACGTGGGCCGACTACGACCGCTCGCTCATGTCCCAGGGCGGCGACGTGCTCGAGCGTTCCGCGAAGAGCGTCACGCTCTCCCCCGAAGCGAGGGTGGCACTCGGCATCGACGACGCAGTCGCGCAGGAGATGACCCCGGCCGAGGTGATCAACCGGGCGTTGCAATCGCCGGTCGATCTTCTCTGGAACGGTGGCATCGGCACTTACGTGAAGGCCGCGCGCGAAGGCCACACGGAGGTCGGCGACCGGGCGAACGATCCGCTTCGCGTGAACGGCGAGCAGGTGCGGGCGCGGGTGGTGGGCGAAGGTGGGAACCTCGGCTTCACGCAGCGTGGGCGCGTCGAGTACGCCGGCACCGGCGGTCGGATTAACACCGACTTCATCGACAACTCGGCAGGCGTCGACACCTCGGACCACGAGGTGAACATCAAGATCCTGCTCGGCCTTGCGATCCAGCGTGGAGACCTCACGATGGATGAACGCAACACCCTGCAGCAGGCGTGTGTCGATGACGTGGTCGCGCATGTCCTCTACGACAACTACCAGCAAGCCCAGATCCTTTCGCAGGAGGTGGAGGTCTCTGCGCAGCGCGTCGAGGCCTACGAGGACCTCATGCAGCAGCTCGAGGCAGGCGAGGGAGAGCTCGATCGCGATGTGGAGTTCCTGCCGTCGTCAGAAGTGATGGCCGAGCGCCGGTCGGCAGGCGAGGGGCTCGTGCGACCCGAGCTCGCCGTGTTGCTCGCCTACGCCAAGCGGTCGATCTTCGCCTCACTCGTCGACTCGGACCTGCCCGATTCCCCGTACCTGGCGCAGGATCTTCGAAGTTACTTCCCGGCCAAGATCGTGGAACGGTTCGGACATCTGATCGAGGAACATCCGCTGCGTCGTGAGCTGATCGCCACGATCGTGTCGAACGACGTCGTGAACTCCCAGGGCATCACGTTCGTCTCGCGCATGGTGACCGAGACCGGCGCGAGCACGACCGACGTGGTCCGCGCGTTCCGGATCGCTCGCGACGTGACGGGCGCGGTCCAACGGTGGGCAGACGTCGAGGCGTTGGATGGTGTCATCGATCCCGGCATCCAGAACGAGCTGATGACCGGCGTCGACTGGCTCGTTGAGACGACGTCGCGGTGGTACCTGGTGCACGCGACCGGCCGCCGCCTCGACGAGGCCGTCGACGATTCGCGCGATTCGTTCCGTGAGCTGTCGGGAGTGATCGACCAGATCGGGCCTGAGGCATGGCGCGAGGAGCACGAGCACCTGACTCGCCGTCTCGAGGCCGAAGGAGTGCCCGGGGAACTTGCACGTCGCCAGGCGTTCCAGGCCGAGCTCGTGCACGGACCCGACATCATCACGGTCTCCCATGCGACCGGGCAGCACGGTGCTCGAGGTGGCGCGGGCGTTCTTCCTGCTCGGGGAGCGGCTGCAGCTCGACTGGCTCGAGAAGCAGGTCGAGGCGATGCCCGCGGCTCTCGATGGCATCGCTGGGCGTTGCAGTCGATGGAAGACGACCTGTTCACCCTTCGCCGCAGCTTGGCGGAGACGGTGCTCGAAGAGTGCAGCGGACTGCCGATCGACGAGGCGGTCGAGAAGTTCCTGGAATCGCGCGATGAGGCCTTCACGCGTCTGGCACGATTCATGCGCAGCCTGGCGGTCGACGGCATCGGCGATCTCGCGCGGCTTACCGTGGCGCTGCGGCAGATCCGTTCGCTGATCGGCTGAGCGGGCGGCATCACCCGCGGCGCCCGGCATCACCGCCGCCCGGCGTCAATGTAACCGCTAGCTCACCTGCCGTAGAACACGACGGTCGCCCAGATGTCGCCGCCGCGCCGGAGCACCCCGATCCCGATCTTCGAATAGTTGCCTCGCAGGATGTTGCCGCGGTGCGCAGAGCTCGTCATGAACATCCGCTGCACCCTCGACACGGTACCCGCCATGCCCACGTTCTCGCCCCAGACCGTCGGGTGCCACTGCCTCACGATCCGATACAGGTTGGCGGTGTGGAAGATCGAATGTTCGCTCTCGGCCATGCGTCGGGAGTGCCGAAGCGCGTCTTCCGACAGGCGCCAATTAAGATCGAGGGGGCGCATCCCATTGTTGTTACGGGCCGAGTTGGTGAGCGAGAGCAGCTTGCGCCGCATCTCGTTGGAGTTCGACGCACTCGCGGTCACCGACACTGCCGCCACGAGCACGGCAGCAAGCAACGCGCCTATCAGGAAGGTCTTCGCACCCCTCATGCGATGGCACGACCCTAGCGGCCGAGACTGGGGTCCGTCACCCCGGATCATTGTGCGCTCGAGGAACCCCTTGCCGATGTCCCCTGGGCCCCAGCGCGAACGGTGACTTCACCGTTCCGGAGAATCGAGCGAGCCGAGTGCTGTAGGCCGGGTCATCGGTGGGGCCGATGGAAACGGCGCTCAGCGAGGTCGCCAGGTCGCGGCCCCATCCTCGCCACCCTGCACCTCACCGAAGGCCTCTGCGAAGTGCGTCGGCGCGACCGTCGTGCCCGGGCGGGCCGCCAGGTCCGCGAGCAGCGCGCTACGGGTCCGTACCGCCTCAGCGGGGTCGGCGTCGGTGCCCGACGGCCACTCCGGATGCGGCAGTTGGATCGGATGGTTGAACGTATCGGCGGTGATGATTGCGAAGGCTCCGCGCGAGCGAACACGAACGATCTGATGACCCGGTGTGTGCCCTGGGGCGAGATGCAGCTCAATGCCCTCGGCCAGCACATGATCGCCCTCGATCAGCGTCAGCCGTCCCGATCGCTCGAGCGGTTGTCAGGAGCATCGAGTCGATCTGCCGATCCTCCTCGTCTTCGCGCGCGAGCTCTGCCTGCCAGGTCCGGTCCGCCCGTTGCAGCAGGTAGGTCGCGCGAGGGAAGGCCGGCTGAGGGTCAGCTTCCGAGAAGGTCACCGTGCCGCCGACGTGGTCGTCGTGCACATGCGTCAGCACGACGGTGTCGATGTCATCGGGCGTCGAGCCGCTCTCATGGAGCGAGCTCAGCAGGCCACCAGCAACCCCGAACCACAGCGGGCCGGGCGCGCCAAGCTGCCCGACGCCCGTGTCGACCAGCACGAGCCCACCGGAATGGCGGATCAGCCACGCACGAACGTGCAAGCGCCAACCACCCCCGTCGCCGTACACGCCTGGCGCTCGTGCTCGGAACGACCCGAGTGCATCAGTCGGCACGCCAGGGAAGTACTCGGCGATCGGCCTGTCGAGCTCGCGCACGCCGTCGAGCAGCATCGTGATCTGGATATCTCCGACCGTGAGCGATGTGTGAGGCATCGGCGACGAAGTCTAGCCACCGTGACATACGATATGGCTCCCGTTCGGAAGGGAGCCCAGTGGCGTCAACAGAGATCGCACCACCGACGTCCGCGTTCGTGCGGTCCGACGGCAAGGAGAAGGTCACGGGCACCGGCCGCTACACCGCCGATCTGACGATGACCGGGCAGGCGCATGCGAAGTTCCGCTACGCCGACCACCCGCACGCTCGCATCGTGAGCATCGACACGACGAAAGCCGAAGCCCTGCCGGGCGTGGTGGCCGTCGTCACCCAACGCGATCTTCCCGACGTTCGATTCGGGGGATTCGTGCAGGACCGCACCCTGTTCGCGAGTGATGTCGTGCGCTTCGAGGGCGAGATCGTTGCCGGCGTGGCGGCACTCACCGAACGGATCGCCACCGAGGCAGCGCGTCTCATCGAGGTCGAGTACGAGCCGCTCCTCGCGATCAGCGACTTCGTGGCTGCGATGGCCCCCGACGCGCCCTTGATCCACCCCGACCTCGCGTCGTACGGCATGGACGAGAACGTCGTCGCGAAGGGCAACACGATGGCCTACTCCACGATCGAGAAGGGCGATGCCGACGCGGGCTTGGCCCAGGCAGACGTGGTGGTGAAGGGTCGATACGTCTCCGACGCCTCGCAGGGCGTGCCGATCGAGCCCAGGGCGGTCGTCGCGCAGTGGCAAGGCGAGCAGGTCACGATCTGGTCCTCGACTCAGGTGCCGTACGCGGCTCGCGCCGGGGTCGCGCAGACGTTGCAGGTGCCCGAGGCGAACGTGCGCATCGTGGTCCCGCTGCTCGGCGGTGGGTTCGGCGCGAAGTGCGACCTGCACTTCGAGGCGCAGGTCGCCGCCCTTGCCCGCGCGGCCCGGCGTCCGGTCAAGCTCGTGTTCAGCCGCCGCGAGGAGTTCGTCGCGATCGCGCAACGTCGCGAGGGCATCGCGATGGAGTTCGAGACGGGCGTGATGCGCGACGGAAGTATCGTGGCCCGAAAGGCGAAGCTCGTGCTCGACAAGGGCGCGTACTGCGGGGAGGGCGGCTTCTTCGGGCAGATGGCCGCCATGCACGCGTGCGGCCCGTACGTGATCGAGAACGTCTTCGTCGAGGCGCACCTGAACTACACGAACAATCAGCCGTCGGGCTCGGTGCGAGCGCCGACCGCTCCCCAGGTCTGCTGGGGCCTGGAGCAGCACATGGACGATGTGGCTCGGGCGATCGAGATGGACCCTGTCGAGCTTCGACGCCGCACGCTGATCGAAGCCGGCACCGAGGGCCCCACGCGCCAAGTCTTCGACGAGATCGGCATGAAGCAGACCCTCGAGCGCGCGGTGGAGATGATCGGCTACGGTCGCGAACTTCCTGACGACGAAGCGATCGGCGTGGCTGTCGGGTGGTGGCCCTGCATGCCCTCGCCATCAGGGGCTTACATCCACATCAACGGTGACGGCAGCGGCACGATCGTCACGGGCGCTCAGGAGAACGGCAGCGGCGCCGTCATGGCGATGCCGATGTTCGTGGCCGACGAGCTGGGCATGAAGGCGGAGGACTTCACGATCTTGTACCAGGACACCGCCGCGGCGAACTTCGACATGGGCTCCTGCGGCTCACAGACGACGTTCAACAGCGGTCGGGCCATCCTCGGCGCCGCGGTCGACGTGCGCGGGCAGCTGCTCGATGCCGCCGCCGACGAACTCGAGACCGACCGCGAAGACCTGGAGCTCGTCGACGGCACCGTGCGGGTGAAGGGCTCGCCCGACCGCTCGGTGACGATCGCCGATCTCGCCGGAGCTGGCACGATCCACGGCAAGGGGTCGGGCGAGGTGCCCGAAGTCCCGACCGGCGACACCGGTGGGTGCGTCGGAAGGCTCGGCAACGAGACGTTCCTGGCGCCGCAGCTCATCACCCAGGCAGCTCACGTGAAGGTCGACCGGGCAACCGGGGTCGTTCGGGTCCTGAAGATCGCCGCAGCTCACGACTCGGGCGTGATCTTGAACCGACGGGGCGCCGACGGCCAGGTCACCGGCGGTGTGGTCATGGGGGTCGGCCTGGCACTCAGCGAGGGCACCCAGCTCGACGACGAGGGCCGCCAGCGCAACCCGGCGTTGCTCGACTACAAGCTCGTCACGTGCGCCGACGCGCCCGAGATCGAGGTGGACTGGATCCAGATCCACACCGAGGGCGCCGGCCCGCGCGGGTCGAAGGGCGTGGGGGAGCCCCCGCAGGTGCCGACCGCCGCGCGCGATCGCCAACGCGATCTCGAAGGTGCTCGGAACCCAGGTGCGGCAGATGCCGATGACCCCCGAGCGGGTCTGGGCGGCCGCGGCCACGTCGAGCAGGTGAACGGGGCGCACGCATGACGAGGTCGTTCACCTCGGCCGCGACGGTCGAGGAAGCCGTTGCCGCGCTCGGACAGGGCGCGCGCCCCGTGGCGGGCGGCACCGACCTCGTGGTCGGCGCGCGGCAGGGCAAGAAGCCGCTTCCGGAGTCCATCGTGGCGATCGACCGCATCGACGCACTGCGCGGGCTCACCGCGAACGGCGCAGGGCTGCACCTCGGCGCCCTGGTGACTCACGCGGCGATCGTGGCGAACGATGACGTCAGGTCGAGGTACACCGCGCTGGCAGATTCGTCGGCGATCGTCGGTTCGCATGCGACCCGCGCCCACGGCACGATCGGCGGCAACGTCATGAACGCCTCGCCCGCGATGGACACCGGCGGAGCCTTGCTGTGCTTCGGCGCCACTGGTGACGTTGCGTTCCGCCGAGGGGGAACGTGCGGTGCCCGTGAGCGATCTGTGGACCGGTCCCGGCACGACCAGCGCGACTGCGGAAGAACTGCTCGTGGCGGTCGATCTGCCCGCTCCGGCAGCGGGCACCGGCTCCGCTTACGTGCGCCTGGAGTATCGCCGCCAGATGGAGATCGCGGTGGTCGGGGCCACGGCCGTGGTCACGGCGGCCGGCGACGGCGCGTCGGTCACGGACGCTCGCATCGCGATCACGGCGCTCGCACCCACGATCCGACGGGTCGCGGCGGCTGAGCAAGCCCTCGTCGGCACCGACGGAGGCGACGACGCCGTCGCGGCCGCTGCACGAGCGGTCGCCGACGGCTCTGCGCCGATCGGTGACGTGCGCGCCTCGGTCGACTATCGGACCGCGATGGCAGAGGTCGTCGCGCGTCCGCGCGATCGCGGGAGCGCTCGCACGAGCGCGCGGCGAGACGCTTCCCATACCTGCGAGCGACGCGCTCTACGGCGCCTGAGGAGACGGTCGATGAAGGTCGATGCGACGTTGCACGTGAACGGCACAGACTTCCAGGTCGAGATCGATCCGCACCTGAGCCTGTTGAAAGCGGTCCGTGACGAGATCGGGCTCACCGGCTCGAAGGAGGGGTGTGACGACTCCGAATGCGGCGCCTGCATGATGCTGCTCGACGGCAAGCCGGTGAACTCCTGTTCCTATCTGGCCATGCAGGCGGTCGGCAAGCCCGTGATCACGGTGGAAGGATTGGCCGGTGACGAAGAGCTCGCCCCGCTGCAGGCCGAGTTCCTGCGTCACGGGGGAGTGCAGTGCGGGTTCTGCACGCCAGGCATGCTCGTGTCGGCCACCGCCGTGTTGCGAGCGAACCCTGACCCGACCGAGCATGAGATCCGCATCGCATTGGCCGGCAACCTCTGCCGGTGCACGGGCTACGACGGCATCGTGCAGGCGGTGCGGAGCGCGGCGAAAGGGCCGACCGGACGAGACCGCTAGTTCACGACATGGCGGGGATCGGCGCTCGACGCGGCGCTGCATGAGCGAGCGTCGATCGTGCTGACGACGGCGAAGCGCCGGCCCTCGCAGATCACTCGTTCGCCGGGGTGCTCGTGATTCACGGCCACCACGAACCGAGTCGCATCGGCCCGAACCGATTCGTACTCGCCGTCGGTCAGTCCGATCGTGTGCTCGCACCCTCTGCCGCCGCACTCGCAGCGGAAGCGTTCAAGCCGCCGGCTCGAGCCGAACGAGCGGTTCGCATCCTGGATCCACTCGTTGACCACTCGCACGTCGATCTGCGTCAGGAGCTCCGCCGCGGATTCACTCAACATCAAGCGTGCTCAAGCGAGCGGGGGATAAGACGGCTTCTTGACCCGTCAACGTGAAGACACGAGCCACATTGCCACGACACGACACCACGGTGAACTCCTTGCCTGCCGACACGATGCGGTGGCGGGAGGACAGGATGGCATTCAGGCCGCTCGCGTCCATGAACGAGAGGGATTCGAGGTCGAGCACGATAGATCGGTGACCATTCCGTTCGACGCTCACCAGCGCCGCGCTCAACTGGGGGACGGTCGCAAGGTCGAGCTCGCCTTCGATGTACAAGCGAACGCCGTCGCCGTCTTCGAGGGTCTTCACCGAGAAGGAGCCGTTGGGTCCTGAACCTGTATGAGCCATGGTCGCCTTCCGCGTACGATTCCCACTCAGCCGAGGTCGAGGCTGATGCGGGGTCGGATGAGCCGGAACGCTGAGGCTCGTGTGGAGGAGACCGAAGGTTGGGGTCAGGTCCATCGCGACCATACACCAATCCATCGAGACTGGTCGAGCCCACCCTGCGACGTGGTACTTTCCGAAAGCGTCGATGGCTAGTGGATCTTCTTCACGACTGCGGGTTCTCGTCGCCGACGGGCGGGGCGAACGGATCAAGCAGGTGGCAGCCGTCGTGACCGGTCTCGGACACGACGTGATCGCACGCGACACCACGCTGGAGGAGATCGGTGCGCACACGGCTGCCGAGCGACCCGACGTGGCCCTCGTGATCGTCGGCGAGAGCTCCGAACATGCCCTGGGTCAGATCGCACGGATCGTCAGGGAGGCGACCTGCCCCGTTATCGCGATCCTCGATGTGGAGGATCCTGCCTTCGTCAACGAAGCGGCGAAACTCGGCATCTTCGCATACGTCACCGACGGAGACGCAGCGATGGAGCTGCAGAGCGCGATCGATATCGTGCTGCGGCGATTCGCTGAGTACCACAACCTGGAGGGTGCTTTCGGTCGCCGAGCGATCACTGAGCGGGCGAAGGGCATCCTGATGGAGCGCCACGGCGTGGACGAGCGCGAAGCTTTCGCGATGATCCGCGATCATTCGCGACGGACGAACCGCAAGGTCGTCGATGTCGCCGAAGCGGTCGTGGCCAGCCATCGCCTCTTGCCGACTCCTCAGAGTGCGGACAGCTCAGGGCTCGGCGACGAACTGGTCTGACGCTGCCACCATTCAGTTCCTGTCCCCGAGACCGCGAGCGATCTTGCCCCTCCGCGACCTCCTCGGATGGTCGGCCAAGGAGACCGCAGGCCTGCTGGATCTGAGCGTGGACTCCGTGAACAGCGCTCTCCGGCGTGCTCGATCGATCCTGCGCGAGGACGCGCGTCAGGCCATGCCGCCACACCTGCTCTGGTACGACGGGGCAATCGGTGATGGCGCTCGTGGGCAGGGCGAGGGTGCCACCGACGGATTGACCTCTCGAGCGCCACCGGCCTAGAGTCGACCCATGGGTTGGCGGGCAATGTGGCCATCCATCACGGGACTCGTGCTGGTCCTGGCGACCGCGCCGGCGGCGCGAGCGGCACCCGGAGATCTGGATCCCACCTTCGGGGGCGACGGCGTCGTCCGAACCGATCTCTCGCCCACCGAAGACCACGGCTTCGCGGTGACGATCCAGCCCGACGGCAAGATCGTCGTTGCCGGCGCGAAGGGGATCGGTGGCCCGAACCCCCGTTTCACGATCGTCCGCTACGAGACCGGCGGCTCCTTGGATCCAACCTTCGGTGGCGGCGATGGGAACGTGTCCATCGACTTCACGCCCGGCGGTGACTTCCCGTACGCGGTTCGCATCCAGGCAGACGGGAAGATCGTCGTCGCGGGCGCGGCCGGGTACTTCGGGGCGAACTCGCGCTTCGCGCTGGCTCGTCTCACATCGGACGGTTCGCTCGATCCGACGTTCGGCGACGGCGGGACCGTGACGACGAACCTCACGCCCTCCTACGACTTCGCGAACGGGATGGCGATGCAGCCCAACGGCAAGATCGTCCTGGTCGGGAGCGTTAGCGCGGGAGAGAGCAACGGGAAGATCGGGGTGCTGCGCTACCGCTCCGACGGCTCGCTCGATCCGACGTTCGGCGGTGACGGGGTCGTGCGCGCCGACCCCACGCCGACGTACGACGACGGGTACGCGGTCGGCGTCGAGGCCGACGGCCAGATCGTCGTCGCCGGCGGAACAGGCTTCGCCGGACCGAACGGGCGGTTCGTGATGCTTGCGTTTGAGCACGACGGTTCGCTCGATCCGACGTTCGGCGGCGACGGCAAGGTGTTCACCGACCTCACTCCCAAGATGGACATCCCGTTCGCGCTCGCGATCCAGGACGACGGCGGGATCGTCGTGGCTGGAGGCGCTGCACAGGACGGCCGCGATCCACGGTTCGCCCTGGCGCGGTACGTGGGGGATGGGTCGCTCGATCCCACATTCCACGGCGACGGGACCGTGATCACCAACGTCACGCCGCACGCCGACAGTGCGTACGGCGTGGCGATCGATCCCGACGGCAAGATCGTGGCGGCGGGAACGGCGGGTGACGGCGGACCGGCGCCGCGCTTCGGGACGGTGCGCTACCTCGCCGACGGGACGCGGGACCCCACGTTCCGCGGCGACGGCACGGTCACCACGGATCTCACGTCGAGCTTCGACTCTGCGTGGAGCGTTGCGGTCCAGTCCGACGGCTCGGTCGTGTGCTCCGGGGTTGCGGGCTCCGGTGGTCCGCACGCGTCGTTCGCGGTGCTGCGTTACCAGCCGTAGCTATCGGTCGAGTCGCAAGACCGGTTTCTCCAGAGCTCTGCCGTGCTCTCGGTTACCGTATCGACGCCTTCTCGCCCTCGTCGGCCCTCGTGCCCTCGTAGCTCAGTGGATAGAGCACCGGTTTCCTAAACCGGGTGTCGCAGGTTCGATTCCTGCCGGGGGCACTCATATTGCCTGCTGCGGAGGGCTTCTGCGGAAGCCTCATTCCGGCCCCGCCGATGCACCTGAAGCTCACGAGCAGAACGGGCTGGGCTCCCCCTTGGTCGTCGCTTCGTCGTCGATCGGATTCGACTCCGCCGATCCGCGCTGGACCAACCAGACGGTCAAGACAACGTAGGCGCCCATCTGAGGAACTCGCTTTCCCAGTTCTCGAAGGTAGCTTCGACGAAGTGACCGGTCGAGCGATAGGTGAGGTAATCGATCGGGGCTTCTGAGTGTGCTGTCTGGTCCGCATTGTGGGTTCGCCAGCCCGTCAGGCTTTGGCCCACCAAGAAGATGACGAAGAGACCGAAGAGGGCGATCGAAAGCTGTTGTCGCGGACCCTCGCCGGCAACCTCATGGCCGGAACGCTACATGCCTGATGCTCGCGTGTGGAAACGATCGACACTGGCCATGGCTTGGCCGGCCTCAGTGGATCCGCGTTCGTGGTTGTGATCGACCCGCACGCCCGAGAGGATTCCTCCAAGCGACTCGCGTTCCTAGATCGACGGACAAGTTTCGCCGGTCGAGCCTTGAGCTTCCCGGGTGAGGGGCATGCACCGGGGTTCGATGTTCCGGAGTGTATGCCCCTGAGCGGATGCCGCCACGGTCGAGCGCCATCGCGGCGATTTGGATCAGCCTATGCAGGCATGGGGGGAAGGGCGGCAGTCGCGTCCATCGCGTCGAGCGGTCGTAGCTTCCCGAAGCGCAGGTAGAGGGAGGGCAGAACGAACAGATTGAGCAGTGTGGTCGTGATCAGTCCTCCCAGTATCACGATGCTCATCGGATACTCGATCTCTTGGCCAGGGAGATTCCCGGACAGCACCAACGGAACGAGCGCCAGCCCGGTCGTCAACGCTGTCATCAAGATGGGAGCGAGTCGCTCGCGCGAACCACGCGCCACGAGTTCGGGCCCGAACGTCATGCCCTCGTGTTCCTCGAGATGTCTGTAGTGGCTGACCATCATGATCCCGTTGCGAGCGACGATCCCAAGCACGGTGAAAAACCCAACGAGCGAGCCGATCGAGATGATGCCGCCGCCTGCATAGGCGGCCAGCACCCCGCCCACGAGCGCCATCGGAAGGGTCACGAAGGCAAGAGTCGCAAGACGCCAGCTCCCGAACGACATCAGCAAGATCAGGAAGATACCGATCACAGCGACCGCCGCAAACACGAGCAGGCGCGACTGTGCCGCTTGCCGCTCCGCGAACTCACCCAACACCTCGGCGTGGACACCAAGAGGGAACTCGACCGCTCCGAGATGTTGCTGGAGCTCGTCGACGACTGAGCCAAGGTCGCGACCTTCCACATTGGCTCCAACCGTGATGGTCCTCGAGAACGACTCACGTTGGATAGCGTTGGGAGTCGGGATCAATCGAACCTTGGCAACATCTGCCAAGTGCACATACCTTCCGTCGGGGGTATCGAGCTGCATCTGGCTTACGTCATCCACGGTGTTGCGCGACGCCGGGATGCTGAACACGTGCACGTCGTAGGCCTTGCCATCCCGGAAGATGTCCCCGACCTCCTCGCTTGCGAGCATGGTGGCGGCGGCCCGACGCACGTCGCCCGGCTTCAGCCCAAAGTCCTCTGCCTTGCCGAGGTCGACGTCTATCTTGATCTGGGGGATATCGGCTTGGAGCTCAACGTGTTGTTCGACCACGCCCTCGATCCCACCGAGGATCTCGCCCACCTCGTCGGCCTTGGTACGCAGAACCTCAAGGTCGTCTCCGAAGAGTCGCACGACGATGGCATCGCTCGACCCGGCGAGGACCTCATCGATGCGCTCGTTCAGGTAGGTCTCGCGATTGCGGAATAGTCCTGGGTAGCCTTCGACGACCTCATCGATGGCAGCGACGGTTTCGTCGAACGGTGCTGAAGGGTCGACGCTGATCCAGTTCTCACCGAAGTTGACGCCGGCGATCTCTTCCGATAGGAACGCCTGCCCGATGTGAGATCCGAAGCTCTGTACGCCGGGGATGGCTGTGAGCTCTCGGCTCGCCTGGGTGACGATCCTCCGCTCCTCGCCCACCGACGAGCCGGGTGCCGAGATCCAATGCATCAGGAAGTCCCGCTCCTGGAACTCGGGAAGCAGTGACTGCCCCAGCAGAGGCGACGCGATCGCCCCTGCCACCATGATCGCCGCCACCGCGCCGTAAGCCGGTCGGGGGGTCCGGATGATGGGAGCGAGTAGCCGAGCATAGCCCCTCTGGAGCCACGCCACGAGCGGCGACTCCTGTCGTTCGAGCGGGGCTCTACGTAGCAGGATCATCGCGAGAGCCGGCGTCACGATCAGGGCGACCAGAGTGGAAACGGCCACCGCCAGGGCATAGCCTGCCGCCAGGGGGCGAAAGAAGGAACCTGTGAGGCTCTGCAGGAAGAAGATGGGTAACAATGCCAACGCCTCGATCATCGAGGCGTAGACCACCGCCCCGCGCACTTCCAGCGAAGCATCGAAGATGACCTTGGCCGTCGTCGCGATCGATCGATCCTGACTCGCCTTGCGATGGAGTCGCAGGCGCCGCACGATGTTCTCGCAATCCACGATCGCATCGTCAACCACGGCCCCCAAGGCGATCACGAATCCCGCCAGGATCATCGTGTTGATCGTGACTCCGCGCAGGTGCAACACGAGTCCGGCCGCAGTAAGCGATAGGGGGATCGTCACCGCGCTGATCAGCGCGCTTCGCCAGTCGTACAAGAACACCATCAGAACAAGCATCATCAGGAAGACACCGAGGATGAGGGAGTGGGAGAGGTTCTCGATCGCGTCGTCGACGAAGTTCCCTGCCCGGAAGATCTGCGAGTCGATCTCGATACCAGGGAGACCAGGTCGCATCTCCTCGAGTGCTGCCTCGACCCCGCGGGTCACGTCCAGAGTGTTCCCCCACGGGAATTTCTCGACCACGAGCAAGAGTCCGGGGCCGTTGTTCACGACGGCGTCGCCCCCGAGCGGCTGGTGATCGACGAGCAGCTTGGCCACATCGCCAAGCAGGATCGTCTCGCCGTGGTGTTGCTTGACGACCACCTGGGCGAGATCTTCGGGGGTCGTGATAGGCAGGATGTGTCTGATCGAGAGTTGCTGGTTGGGTGTTTCCAGCGCTCCACCTGTGCCGATCACCGCTCCGTCCGAGTACTTGAGCAGGCCAGCGTCCAGAGAGTCCGCCGTGGCGTTCATGACCTCATCGAGACTCACGTGGAGCTCTCTTAGCCGCTTCGGGATGACCTGGACGTGCTGCTGCTGGAGTTGCTCACCCCAGATCGCGACATTCGCCACGCCTGGAACACGAAGCAGACGGGCTCTGATCTTCCAGTACGCGGTCGTCGACATGTCGATCAGTGACACAGAGTCAGAGGAGAGACCGATGTGCATCACCCTGCGCGTGGCGGATACCGGAGGCATCATCACCGGGGGAGCGGCCCATGTTGGCAAGGTGGGCGTCACGATCCGTACCCGCTCCGAAACCAGTTGGCGTGCCTCGAGGAGGTCGGTTCCCGGCTTGAAGAGCAGTTGGATCGACGAAAGATCTGACACCGATCGTGAGCGGATCGTTTCGAGGCCGGGCACTCCGTTCAGGGCCTCCTCGAGTGGAACGGTGACGAGGGACTCCACATCAGTCGAGGAGAGGCCCAGGCTGATGGTCTGGATCTCCACCTGGGGGGGCGCGAACTCCGGGAAAACGTCCAACGGTGTATCCCGCAGCTGCGTGAATCCGTAGAGCATCATGCCGGCGGCCATCGCGACGACGATGAAGCGAAGCTTGATGCTCGAACCGACGATCCAGCGCATCATGGGCGAATCGGCCCTTGCGTGGTCACTCTTCCACTCCGGTTTCGGTCCCGTACAATTCCGCCGACCCTTGCGTGACGACCTCCATGCCCGGCGGTGGGCCATCTGATAGGAACGCTTGGTTCCCCCGGATGTGGTCCACGACGATGGGCACCCGCACGAACGTCAACGGCTCGGGGTTCGTATATGTCCAGGTATCACCGGTAGAGGTGTAGTACACAGCGGCGTAGGGGATCTTGGTGGACGTCCCGACGTCGAGAACCGGATCGCCTTCGATGTCGAGACGTTCAGCCGCCTCCTGGGTGAGGGTCACGCGCAACACGTCCGATCCCTCGATCGGCTCGAGCGTGGCGGGTTCGTTGATCGCCTCCTCCTCCTCCGGGACGCCCGCACACGCTGATACGAACAGTCCCACGAGGATCAGGAGCCCTATCGTGGATCGAAGCTGTGCCATGCCGGTTCCTCCTACGAACGTGTGAGCTCGACCCTCTCGGCCTCGGAAAGGTCGACGATGGGTTCGGCGAAGAGCGTCGAGAGGTCGGGTTCCGATTGGGCGCCGAGACGCCGGTAGAGCCACGGCACGATGAATATGGAGAACAACACCGTCGAAAACAGGCCTCCGAGGATCACGACGGCCATGGGGTGCACGATCTCGAGGCCGGCGATGGGACCTGCGACCGCGAACGGGACGAAGACGAGCGCGGTCGTCACAGCCGAGGTTAGGATCGGACCGAATCGTTCCATAGCGCTCTCGACGACGGATTCGTCTCCGAAGGATTGACGCTCTTGACGCTTCAGGTGTTGGGCGTGACGGATCTGCATGGTGGCCTGACGAGTGGCCAGCCCAAGGATCGCGAGGATCCCAGCGACCGTTCCGATCGAAACGACCCCGCCATCGATCAGGGCCCCCACGACTCCACCGACCACGGTGAGGGGGATCAGGAGGAACACGAGGGCAGCGAGCCGCCAGTTGCCGATCGCTGCCTGCACCAGCAGGAGGAGGCCGATGGCGGCGGCCGCCGCGAAGCCAAGGGCCTCACGATCCGTCGCTTGATCCTCCGCGTAGTCTCCAACGACCGCCGCGTGGTACTCCATCGGGAACTCGATCTCGCGCAGTCCCTGTCGGACGTCGTCGACGACGGCGTTGAGGTCGCGTCCCGATACCCCGGCGGTGACGTCGATGCTTCGCGAAACATCCACGTGCCGGATCACGGTGGGGGACGATCCGATCCGCACCTCGGCGACATCACCCAACCGCACCTGTCCGCCCGAAGGCGTGTCGATGAGCAGCCCTTCGACACTCGACAGGTCGTGCCGGACCTCCGGCGTGCCCCACACCACGACGTCGAATACCTTCTGGTCGTCGAAGAGGCTGCCAACCTGGATGCCTGACAACAGCGTGGCAGCAGCCCGTCGAACGTCGCCAGGGACGATCTCATACCGCTCAGCGGCATCAAGATCGACCTCGACCTCGAGTGTCGGTTCGTCTGACTGGACGGCGATCTGCGGTTGCTCGATCCCTTCGATCCCCGAAAGGACGTGTTGCACCTCTTCGGCCTTCTCCTGAAGGACCTCAAGATCCTGACCGAAGACTCGGATCGTGATGGGCTCGTTCGCGCTCGCGAGTACTTGGTCGATCCGCGCGGACGGGTACGTCACCACGTTGCGGTTGAGGCCCGGGTAGCCGTGCACGATGTCCTCGATCGACGTCCTTGCCGCGGCGTAGTCGGTCTCCGGGTCGAGCGTGACCCACAACTCGCTCGTTTCGGTCCCGGCGACCTGATCCGACAACATCGCGCGTCCCGCATGTCCGCCGACGTTCAGGACTCCCGGGACGGTGCTGAGTTCGTTGCTCATGAGAGCGGTGATCCTGCCCATCTCGGGGAGGGACATGCCAGGCGTGCCACTGAGCTGGACCAGCAGATTCGTGTCGCGGAACTCGGGCGTCAATGAGCGCCGGAGGAACGGGAAGGTGGCGAGACCCACGATGAGGAAGATGCCTATCAACGCGAGGGCCGGGCGGGCCGAACCCACCATCCGTGCGAGGGCGTGTTCGTAACGCGGTGTGAGCCAGCGAAGGATCGGCGACTCGCGGACGTGATGGGCACCATCCGTGAGCAATGTCAGGCTGAGCGCCGGGGTCAGGACCAAGGCGACGAGCATGGAGGCCACAACAGCTATCGCGTACGAGACCGCGATGGATGGGAAGAACGCGCCGAAGGCACCACGGGTGAAGAAAACCGGGACGAACACCACGAGGGATGTTAGGACCGCGAACACTCCGGCCCGCCGCATCTCGAGGGCGGCCTCGCGGATAGTCCCGGCGGCCGAGTTCGGCGACAGGACGTCGCTCTCGCTTCGCTCTCGCATGCGCCGCGCGACGTTGCTGATGTCGCCTACCCCATCGTCGATCACGACGACGAGTGCCAGGATCAACCCGGCCACGATCATGGAGTTAAATGTTGCGTGTGACCATGAGAGGACGAGCACCGCCGTCAGCAACGACGCCGCCATCGTGAGCAGTGCGATCAACGCGGTTCTCCATGCGAACAGGAACGCGCCAAGACCAAGCACGAGGAGGACCGCGCCGATGATCAGCATCGTGGACAGATTGTCGTTCGAAGTCTCGATATAGGTCCCAGGTCGGAGGAGAGAGGTGTCGACCGTGATGCCCGAGAGGCCGGGTCGCAGGTCGTCCAGGGCGGCTTCGACCCCTCGCGTGACGTCCAAGGGATTCGCGCCAGGAAGCCTCTCGACGACGAGTAAGAGGCCGGGGCCATCGGCGAACACGGCGTCGCCGATCAGCATCTGGTGGTCCTGGACGACGTCGGCTACGTCGCCGAGACGCAAGGGCGCACCCCGCGTGTCTTGCACGATCACCCTCTCGAGATCAGCCGGCGACGCGAAGGGCACGCCGTGCTGGATGCCGAATCGCTGGCTGGGGGTTTCGATGATGCCTCCGGTGCCTGGCGTCGAGGCTTCCACGAAGGTCAAGTTCGAAACGAACTGTGCGTTGGCCGTTGTCTCGATGATCTGTTGCAACGAGACATCACTGGCGCGGAGCCTCTCGGGGTCGACCAGCACTTGCAGCTGACGCTCGCGCTGACCCCAGACCGCAACGTTAGCCACGCCGGGGACGCCCATCAATCGAGGCCGGATGTTCCAGCGAGCGAGGAGCGACATGTCGATCAAGGACACCTCGTCCGAAGAGAGCCCGACCATCATGACGCGCCCCGTCGATGCGACGGGCTGAAGCATCTGAGGCGGTTTCGACACCTGCGGCAAGGCATGTGCCTGGGTGAGCCGTTCTTCCACCACCTGGCGGGCATCGAGGATATCGGTGCCGGGTTCGAAGACCATCTCGATCGAAGACAAACCCGGGAGCGAAGCTGAGCGGATGGTGTGCAGGAAGGCGACGCCGTTGAGCAGGTCCTGTTCGAGGGGAACGGTGATCAGCTCCTCAACCTCGATCGCGGACAGTCCAAGGGCTTCCGTCTGCACCTCAACGGTCGGAGGGGTGAACTCCGGAAGGACGTCTCTGGGGATGTGCCGTAGCTGCAATAGCCCCAGGACCATGAGCGATGCGGCGAGGAACAGCACGAATCCGCGTGCTTTGAGACTCGATCCGATGATCCACCGCATCATGGTGCGGAACCTCCCTGCGTAGTTGGTTCCGCACACTAGGAACATGGGGATGGGCGAGTCATCGTCGCGGGAGACGAACCCTCGTCATCGCACAGGCTGACGAGATGCCGTAGGGCCCGGGGTTTACTGGGGGGTGGGTCGAACGAGCCCGGTGCTGTAAGCAAGCACGACGGCCTGCACTCGGTCGCGGAGCCCGAGCTTCTCGAAGATGTGCCTCACGTGGGTACGCACGGTGGTATCGGCGACGAAGAGCTTCGCTGCGATTTCACTGTTCGAAAGTCCCCGTCCGACCAACGTGAGAACCCTGCGTTCAGTCGGTGTGAGCGCCTCCAGCTCGTGCGCCTGCTCCGGGCTCGGTGGACGAGGCGCTACATAGGTTTCGAGCAGTCGGCGCATCACCGAGGGTGCGAGGAGCGTGTCGCCGGCGGCGACGACCCTGATGGCGTGGACGAGCTCTTCTGCGCGGATGTCCTTAAGTAGGAAGCCGCTGGCGCCGGCCCGAAGTGCCTCGAGCACGTACTCGTCGATATCGAAGGTCGTGAGGATCAGGATCTTGATGTCCGAGCTCTCGGCTGCAAGCATCTTGGTTGCCTCCACGCCATCGAGTTCGGGCATGCGGATGTCCATCAGGATGATCTGTGGCTCTAGGAGCCGGGCCTGCTCGACCGCTTCGCGTCCGTCCGCGGCCTCGCCCACCACTTCGATGTCAGTCTCCGAACGAAGGGTCATCTTGAAGGCAGCCCGCATGAGCGGTTGGTCGTCGGCGATCAGGACGCGGATGGTCACGAGAGATTCGTGTCAAGCGGCAACGTGGCGGCCACCTCGTAGCCGCCATCACTCCTGGGCCCTACTCGCAGCCGCCCACGGAAGAGCCCGACACGCTCGCGCATCCCCAGATGTCCGAATCGAGGCCGAAGTGGGTCGGGGTCCCCGGTCCCTAGCCCTCGCCCGTCATCGGTGACCGTGAGGTCGAGGCTGGATTCTCGGTATTGAATCACGACCGCAGCTCTGGCCAACCCCGCGTGCTTCAACACATTGGTGAGTGACTCCTGGATGATCCTGTAGGCTGAGAGATCGAGGCCCACGGGCAAGGGGCGCCACGTCCCCTCTACACTGAGGCTGACGGGCAATCCGGCTTCTCGCACCTGTGACAAGAGGGTCTCGATGTCGCCCAGGCCAGACTGTGGGTCGCGAATATCAGGGCGGTCGTCACTCGTGCGCAGGAATCCGAGGAGTCGGCGCATCTCCACGAGTGCCTCTCGCCCCGCGTCCTCGATCGAATGCAGCGCATCGCGTCCGTCCTCGGGGGAAACATCGAACACGCGCTGTGCGGCCACCGACTGCGCCACGATCACACTGACGTTGTGGGCCACCACGTCGTGCAACTCACGCGCGATCACCCGACGCTCCTCGGCAACGGCCTTCTGCGCTTCCTCTTCGCGCTCACGCTCGAGTCGCGTCGCTCGGTCTTCGAGAGTGATCACCTGGGTCCGCTTCGCCCGCAGACCGTCCCCGATGAACCAGACTGCTCCGACGACGAGTCCCTCGGCGAAGATCGTGTCGAACTCGATAGGTTCTTTGGAGCAGATCAGAATCATGAGAACCACGGCCGCGCCGCCGATCGCTGCCGGGATCGAGACCCTGTGATCCCGGTGAGCCGCGACCGTGTACAGCGCCAATAGGAAGCCGAACGAAGCGAACGAGGGCAGGTACCCGAGGAAGAAGAACAAGAACATGGCGCCGCTGCACGCCGCTAGGACGAGCACTGGCATGACACGTCTCCAGACGAGTGGCACCGTCTGCAACAGGGCGAGGGCGAGCCCGAGTGTGTCGAGGGCGCGGTGGCCTGTGTCCCGCGCACCCTCCGGGAGGTCGAGGTGAAGGTGCACCAGCAGGCCAAGGAGTGAAGCCGCAGTCAGGATCGATGCGATGAACGTGTCTTGCACGAACGGATCCGTGAGTGCCCGCCGCAGTGCGCTCCCTGAACGAGCCCGACCGAGGCGATGCGTGCGCAGGGCGATCCCGGTTCCGCTTTCCTTGAGCGCAGGGTTTCGGAGCCCTCGAGGGACCTTGGGAGGATCTCGTTCCTCGATCTTCAATACGATCTACCCACCCTTGTTTCCGCGGCCGCAGAGGGCGCCTTGCGCCTCACCGTGAGCGAGAAGGTAAACCCATCAGGCGCTTCAACTCAAGGGGTCCAAAGGCCAATACCGCACGTCAGCTGCATGCGACCGTCCACGGCACTACCTAATCAATCGCCTCTAGCGAATCGGAAGCCTTGATCTCTGAAACGACCGAGTCTTCGGCGGGGTCTAGCCAACCGATAGGGTCCCGGTCATCGTGTCGGGATGGTACTCGCAATGGAATCCGGCCTCCTCGGTGATGTCCACCGTTACGGAGACGGAGTCGCCGGGCTCGACGTCCTCGCTCACGCTGTCGTCGTCGAGCGTGAAGCTATGCTCCACCTCACCCTCATTGGTCACCGTGATCGTCGACTCGCCCGATGGCACACTCAATGACGAAGGCGAGAACTGGAAGTCCTGAGCCGCGATCGCGAGTTCAGTTCCCGAGTCTGTCGGGGTCCCCGAGTCTGCCGGGGGGGACGAGTCAACACCGTCGCCTCCACCGTCATCACTGCTACATGCGCTAGCCGTCAACGCAAAGACCAGCGCGGCCGACATGACTACGATCCGCATCCCGCGTGTCGTCATGTGCACGTCCTCCCCATCAACGAGGTCCAAGGTTCCGCCTCGATCCATGTCACACGCCATTTAGGAGTACGGATGGACGCCTCCTCGGGTTCAATCGATCGCAGCCCGCTCTTGTCTCTCCGGTGAAGACCGCTACGCTTCCTTGATCACGGTGTTGCATGGCATGCACTAGGTCTGCCACTCGAACTCAGGCAGTCCGAGGTGCGACGTCGCCCCATGCCCTCCTGCTCATCCTCTCAAGGAAGGCCCGAGCCAACGCGCCGATTGGCGCGGTAGGTCACTCCGTGGTTGCTCGGACCCAGGCGCGAACGAGTTCGACGACGGCCTGCTTGTTGCGGCACATGTCGGTCTGGTCACGGAACGCCACGACACCGCGATCGCCGGTCGACCACTGGATCAGTCCCGATGGATCTGCGAACGAGAACGAAGCCGTATCGGAGCGTTTGGCGACCCCGCGATGGAAGATCAACTCCACTCGATCGCCGGGCTGGAGGCGAAACGTGATCCTGTCGTCCCCGTCCACCCCGAAGCTCGGAGCATTCCATTTCACCTGCTCGCCGATGGCCGGGTCCGCGCCCAGGATCGCGGCTCGCAGCTCCTCGATCTCCGCCTTTCGCGGGTGAGGCAGCTCGGCGAGGAAATCCTCGACCGTTGCCTTCTTCGTTCGAGCCATGGCGTCCTCCATCGGCGCACACGACGCTTCGATTGATGCTCAGCCGGGTGACCAGGGTACTGTCGTTCGTCCTAGGCGCGCGGTCTCGACCGAGTTCGGAAGATCGCCAGGCCCCGCGGGACGCCCGATCCGGTCAGTCTCGATCCATCCCGCGGCGACGCGCGCCTCGGCTTCCTGGGTCGATTGGGCGGGGACGTCCCTTGGTCGCTAGCGAGCCCTAGGTCGTGGTCGAACGTCACCGTTCGAAGCCTCCCTGTCCCGTGTCGGGGTGGAGGCCGCGTAGGCGACGCCTTGAGGCCGCGGTCAGCTGGAGGGTGAGTCGGTCTTCGTGAGCACAAGGACGGATTGGGCACCGAACACGATGCTCACGGCCAGGACGATCCAGTTGAGAGCCGTCCAGCCATCGTTGATGCCCTCGATGATCGTGAGGATCCCGATGACGCTGAACGCGATCAGGAACAACCCCGCCTTGGTTCGATCCACGCTGCCCTCCGATCGGGTCGGTGCACGCCATCGGGAAGCATGCTCCATCGCAGCTTTCACTGTCCACCTGGCAGCAGGTTGAGCGGGACGCCTTGAACGGGATCTTCGCGCGGACCGACCAAGATGAGCCCGCCGATGCCGAGATGCCGGAGCCACTAGAAGAATCTTGAGCATCATCAATAGCCGCACACATTGCTGTCGGGCAAGCCCGCCCCGATCTCAGTCTCGGGCCGACAACTCGCCGAGGAGCTGAACGACTCGGTGTCTGGAGCCTGAACGTTCTGCCGACACTGGAAGCCGGTTACCCATCAGTTGGTACCGGGCAGTTCGCCAGCCGCGAGACGTGCTGCTCGATTGGCTGACGACGAGCTGGACCCCGATTCTTATTCCGTCGTCGAGGACGATTCGAGCCTGCATGCCCGACCGGGTTTCACTCCGAGCGACTCGTTGTCTGATGCCGCATGATGCGTGACACATCGGCTCCACTACTCACCCGTCGGCGAACGTGTCCTCCAACCCTTCGGGTGGTGTGCCGATGACGATCGTGATCTCTTGTCTGTCGCCGAGGACGATGTCAGCAGGGTTCCCCGACTGCTGTTGGCCGTCGATGAAGACCGCTACGGGCACGTCCGGCGTGCAAAATTCGGCCACGCACGATGCGTCGAGTCGTATGCCCAGCTCCGCGAAGAATTGGCCGAGCGTGAATCGAGTCTCGGACGGCGCCTCGATGTGGACCAACCCGTCGGGGTCGTGTGTGTGAAGGGGAGAGATGCAGACCTGGTCACATCCCTTCATCGGGATCCCACCGTAGCCCGTGCCGAAGTCCACCACAGCAGGATCGGTGATCTCGATGCCGATCCCCGCTGGGATCTCCACGGGATGCCCATCCACGAAGACGTCCAGCTTGGCGTGCACGTGGAAGGTGAGGTACTCCTTCGTGTCGGGCATCAGCCCGGCCTCCTGCGCGAGCGACATCGGATCGGCGGGAAGAGACCACGAGGGCACCTCGAGGTCGGACGCAGCGGCCGACGGCGTCGAGGTATCGGACGAAGACGACCCCGCGCTGCACGCGGCGAGGAGCAAGCACACCGAGATCGCTGATCTCTGCGGCCATCGCACGGCTCCCCCTTACTCCCTCGAGCTGCTCACATCAGGGAACGGCGTCGTCGCGAAGGAGGCCAAGACAGGAGATCGTCGGTGAGGGCCGTCACTCGCAGCCGTGGATGATGTCGACGCCTTTCCCGCCTTTGCAAGCGTCGACCCCGCGACCGCCGAAGAGAGCGTCGGCGCCGCGTTGACCGAACAAACCGTCGTCGCCCCTGCCGCCGCGCAGGCGATCCGGGCCGCCACCGCCGAGGACGCTGTCGTTCCCGCCGACGCTTCGAACCAGGTCAGCGGACTTGCCTCCGGTGATCTGGTTGCTGCCGTTGGTGCCGAGGATCGTGTCGACCAGATCGGAGCCTTCGGCGTTCTCGATCGACACGAGCACGTCGACGTCGGCGCCGGTCGTCGAGGTTCCGGCGGTCAGGTTGGCATCGACGGGGGCCGTCGCGTCGTCGAACGAAACTGTGTCGCGCTGCGCTTGGCCATCGACGCTGTCGTCCCCTTCACCGGGGGCGAGCCAGTCGGCCCCGTCGCCACCTGTGAGCGTGTCGTTGTCGCCATCGCCGGAGAGCACGTCAGGGTCGGCTCCACCGCTCAGCGTGTCCACGCCCGCGCCGCCCGTGGCGGTGTCGGCGCCGTTGCTGCCACTCACCGAATCGCCGCCGGCGTCGCCGGAGAGGGTGTCGTCGCCGTCATCGCCGGTGACGGTGTCGTTGCCGGTTTCGGCGGTGACGGTGTCGTTGCCGGCACCAGCCGTGATCGTGTCGTTGCCGGCACCGGCCGTGATCGTATCGTTGCCTGCCCCGGTGGTGATCGTGTCGTTGCCGGGGCCACTGTTCACCGTGATGCTGGTGAGCAGGCTCGCACCGGTGAGCGTGTCATCGCCGGCACCGAGGCCGGCAGTGATCGAGGCGGTGAAGTCGCCCCCGGAGCTGTCGATCGTCACGGTCTGGTCTTCGACATCGGTCAGAAGGTCGGCCCTCACGATGATCGTGGAGACACCAGCGGTCGTTGCTGCCGGCGTGCAGGGGGCGGCGTTCACTTCGATGTTCGCGCCGTTGACGGTGAGGGTGACCGTGTCGGCGTCAGCCATCGTCACAGTCATCGTCTCATTCGGGCTGGTCCCCGTGACCACGCAGGCCACCACGGCGCTGGCCGGCACAGCTGCGATCATCATGTACGCGACAAGCGAAGTCGCCGTTGCGACCGCGCCGAGCCTGCGACGGTGGGTCCGTGGCATCCGTTTCCGCTGCATGTGGTTCCTCCCGCCCTTCTCGTCGGTGCTCCTCGAGTATCCCGTCAGATGCACGGGGTTCCGATACCCCCGAACGGGGTCATGAGAGCGTAGCCTGCTCAGGGGGCTCCGAGATGATGTGCCGCTGAGGTTCTCGCGGTCGCAGTACGTAGGCGAGCCCGTAGAGCATGGCCACCACTATCAGCAGGTTCCTGTAGCCCGTCACGAGCGCTGCGTACTCGAGCACCCCTCCGACCATGGCACCGAGCACGTTGGCACCCAAAGCGACGCTCGATGAGCCCACGCTCTTGAACCGCTGCGCGAAGATCAGATTGGCCACGAAGACCGGGCAGAATGCGAGGAGCGTCGCAGAGGCGAACCGAGGCACGACCGGAAGGCCGAGCAGTGTGCGTGGGTCCACCAGCCATGCGACGAGCAGCGACACTCCCAGTGCACCGAAGAGCACCGCGCCGTTCGGGAGCCGCACGCGTCGAGCGACCTCGACCGCGAGATACACCGCGACCAGGATGCCCGCGAACACGAGTGAGTTCACGAACCATGTCGTTCCGAACAGCAGCGCGAACCCGACCACGTTCTTCGTCTCGAGCAACAGGAAGGCGCACCCCATGAAGAAGAGGTCGGCGTACGGGCGCATGGAGCCGAGGCGCATCTCGGTCGAGGATCGGACCACGAGCAATGACATGACGAGGATCAGTGCCAACGTCACGAGGTAGAACAGCGGGATGGTCCGCCCTCGCAGGTACGGGAACGGACGGTCATCAGTGGCCGACGACGGTGCGACTTCTAGCCGCTGCTGCGACACCGGCGAGCAGCTCGACCGAGCGCCGAGCGGTACGACGAGGGCGCCCTGCGACCGCTCGAGACCTTCCTCCAGGCCCCGGAAGATGCATGGAGCACCCCACACTTCGGAGATCGTCTTCGCGTACCGCTCGAAGACGTCGGACCGGTAGTAGTTGTACATCGCGAAGGTGCCCGCCGGATCGAGATGCTCGTCGACCGACTCGAGGGCCTCGACGGTGAACAAATAGCTCTCCAGCCTGATGCCTGCCTGCCCGGACACCGTCGTGAGCGAGTCGGGGAGCGCGAAGATCACGAGATCGAAACGCTCCGACGATCGTTCGAGGAACGCGCGCCCGTCGTCGACGTGCACCTCGACTCGGGCATCCTGATACGGAAGATCCGGGTGCAGGTCGACGCCGAGCGAGTGCAGCACGGGATCGATCTCGACGGCCACCACACGCTCGGCGCCCTGCTCCAACGCGATGCCGACGTCGTTGCCCGTGCCTGCGCCGATGATCAACACCGATCGAAGCCGGCGGCTCGGGTCGACGTGAGCGTAGGGCAGGTGACGATAGGGCTGCTCCTCGGCCAGCTCGTCGACAGGAGTGATGGTCTGGTGCGGCCGGTTGTTCACGCTGATGTCGACCCGGTCGCCGCGGGAGGAGTAGGTCACGAGCTGATAGGGCGACCAGATCGTGCCTGGCACCAACGAGAGGGCGGCGACCACGATCACCCAGCACCCGAGCACGACGAGCATCCGGCGACTGGCGCGGGGTCGCACCAGCGCGAGCGTGACCCCCCCGATCACGACCGCCCACCAGGTCGGGGGAGCGTGCACGAACGCGAACAGCGAGAACATCACGATGCCGGCGATGCTTCCGGCGATGTCGAGCCGGTACGCCTCCAACGGTTGCAGCTCGCCGAAGAGCTGCCCGACCCGATGCCCGATCGAGGCCAGCGTCCAGACCACCAGACCGAGGAGCAGCGGGACCGTGATCCACGCCGGGGGGGACGACATGCCGAGCTGCCCAACGACCTGGGTCGTGCCGTCTTCCGTGGCCCCGATCGCCGCCGGGAACGCGACCAGATACAGGGTGATGCTCAGGAACGCGTACGGCAGGTGCACGATGCCGCCCTTGGGTCGATCTGAGCGCAGAAGACCTACACCTACACCGAGGAAGCTCGCGAGCAACACGAGGTTCGAGAAGAACGAGAAGTAGATGACGAGGGCAGTCGTTGCCCGGATGAGCGCAAGCTCTGTGAAGAGCATGAGGAAGCTGGCAAGGACCAGCTGCACGCGGGTATCGACGAGTGCAGGCAACGTGCGCGGACTCGTTCGCTTCGTCTGCGACCCCTTCCGATCCTAGGAGCGCGTCGCGCTCGGCGTTCGCGGTCGGGCGCCACATGCTACGCGGAGAAAGACCTAGGCCGTCAGGCCGTTGACCTCGCGCCGTGGGACACGTACGTTTCGTCAGCTGTCATCCCCCAGCACGGGGACAGAGAGGAGCTCACGCGTGCCCCCCAGAAGCTCGAGCCAGAAGACGACCTGCACGCCGGTCGCCCGGCGGCCTGCGATGCGCCGGCGATCGACCATGATCGTCGTCGCCTCGCTCTGCCTCGCGACCACCCTCGCGACGCCGTCGTCGGCAGCGCCCATCTTCGGCGACGGCTTCGAGAGTGGGAACCTCTCGGCGTGGAGCGGGTCGGCTTCCTTCACGGCCCAGAGCGCCATCGTGCATTCCGGATCATGGGCCGGGCGCGCGAGCTCGACGGGGAGCCCGTCGCATGTCTGGCGGTCGTTCGCGGGCCAGGCCGAGCTCAACGCCACGGTCTGGTTCAACATCGCGTCGCGGACGAAGGCCGTGTGGTTGACCTCGTTCCGACCGTCGTCGGGCGGCGCCACGTTGTTGGTGGGCGTGAACGGCAAGGGCAAGCTGATCGCTCGCAACAACATCACCAAGGTGACCTACGTGAGCACGATCGTCGTCGGCAACGGCTCGTGGCACGAGCTCGGCGTGCACACGAAGACGGGCACGGGCGGGCGCTTCGACGTGACGTTCGACGGCGCTGCAGTCACGGCGCTCAGCAGGACGAACAACCTCGGGACCAGCGCGATCGGCAGGCTCACCGTCGGAGACTCGCTCCTGGGACGAACCTTCAACGTGGCTTTCGACGATGTGTCGCTGGCGACCGACTCGGCGCCCGGCGACATCACCGACCCGAGCCAGCCCGCGGGCCTCGTCGCGACGACCGTCGACAACACCTCGGTCGATCTCGACTGGCAGGCTTCGAACGACGACACCGGCGTGACCGGCTACACGGTCTACCGCTCCCTCGACGGTTCCACGTTCTCGCTCGTCGCGTCCACTCCGGACACCGCGTTCCTCGACGACGGTCTGGCGCCTGGTACGACCTATTGGTGGAAGGTCGATGCGGTGGACGCCGCCGGCAACCGCTCGCCGCGAAGCGATGCCGCGACGGCGACGACGACGTCTGGCGGCTCGTCGGTCCCGATGGGCCGGTGGACCTCTCCGTTCGACGTCGGGACGATCGGCGTGCATGCCTCGGTGGTGTTCACCGGCAAGGTGCTGCTGTTCTACAAGACGACCGATCCGACCGATTCCGCGAAGCTGTGGGACCCCGCAACGGGGAGCATCACCGATGTACCGGTGCCGATCGGGTTGCAACACAACCTGTTCTGCTCGGCTCACTCGCTCCGGCCCAACGGCGATGTGTTCGTGACGGGTGGCACGCTCTGGGGCGCCGGCAACCCGAACGGCACCACGCAGACCGCGTTCTTCGATCCGGTGACCGAGCAGTGGCGGGAGGGTCCCGCCATGTCATCGGCTCGGTGGTATCCCACCGATGTGTCGCTGGCCGACGGCGACACCCTGGTGTTCGCCGGGCGTGTGAACAGCGGCGTGACCGCGACCCAGGTGGAGCGCTACGACGGCAGCACCGACTCGTTCTCGACCCTTCCTGCCGCCGCGACGCTGTCGATGGGCACCTATCCCCGCATGTTCGTGCTGCCCGACGGACGGATCGTGCGGGTCGGCACCGAGCGACAGACGATGTTCTTCGACCCCGATGCACCCTCGTGGACGCCAGGTCCAGACATGCAGTTCGGATCTCGTCCTCGGGGCAGCGTGGTGTTGCTCCCCGGTCTCGACCAGGTGCTCGCGATCGGGGGCATGACGGGCACCGGCGCCACGGCGACCACCGAGATGCTCGACCTCGGGCCGGCCACACCCCAGTGGCGGCTGTCCGGCTCGATGCACGAGCCGAGGAAGAACCTGAACGTCGTTCTGCTGCCTGACGGCAAGGTGCTTGCCGTCGGGGGGAACCAGGGCACGGGACTGTACGACCAGCCCGTGCTCGGCTCGGAGATGTTCGATCCGGATACTGAAACGTGGACGCAGATGGCGGCCCAAGCGGCGCCTCGCGCATATCACTCGACCGCGCTCCTGCTCCCCGACGGTCGGGTGCTGTCGGCAGGACAGACCGACGGCACGATGCAGACCACGGC
Source organism: uncultured Actinomycetes bacterium (assembly GCA_963831325.1). Lineage (GTDB taxonomy): Bacteria > Actinomycetota > UBA4738 > UBA4738 > HRBIN12 > JAOUEA01. Next base: position 95,267 of record CAWHQA010000038.1, on the reverse strand, counting down.
GGAGATCTACTCGCCCCCATATCTGTTCGCCGGGCCTCGTCCCGTGATCGACTCCGCGCCGTCTGCAGCCGCATTCGGATCGTCGTTCGCGATCGACACCGCTCAGGCGGCCTCCATCGACCAAGTGGCGCTGGTCAGGGCCAACTCGTCGACCCACGGCGTGAACTTCGATCAGCGGCACGTGCCATTGACGTTCTCGGCCGGTGCCGGCTCTCTCACCGTGAGCGCGCCGGCCTCGGGCGCCGAGGCTCCGCCTGGGTGGTACATGCTCTTCCTGATCGACGACGCGGGTGTGCCGTCGGTCGCCTCGTGGGTCAAGATCTCCTGATCGTGGTGCGAGCCGCCGCGGCTTCCTTGCGGTCGCGGCGGCGGGTCGCTCCGATCACCGTCCAGCCGCATGCCGTGCCGATCACGGCGCCTGCCACGACGTCACCGGGGTAATGCACGCCGGTGTGCACGCGTGAATAGCCAACGCCCAGGGCAAGCGCGCGGAGGGGGAGCCAGAGCAGCGGTAGGTGTTCACCTGCGGCCGTTGCGAAGGCGAAGGCCGAGGCCGTATGGCCTGACGGGAACGATGTGGACAGTGGCATGCGCACCCACCGCTTCGCCGGAAGTGTCTGCTCGTCGCGGACGGGGCGCGCCCGCACGGCGATCCGCTTGATGCCCTGGTTCACCGTGGCCGAGGCCAATGCGATGGCGGTGAGCCCGTCACGCGCTGCGCGTCGGCCGGAGCGTCCGCCGAGCGCGAAGAGTGCCGCAGCGACGAACAGCCAGAGCACTGAGCGGTCGGCGGCGTCGCTCAACCGTGGCACCCCGCGGTCGAGCAGCGGGGTCGGGGTCTGCGCCACGGCCCTGTAGATCGACAGGTCGACCGCGCCGGCCTCTGCCGTCGCGGTCCGCAGGATCTCGCGCCACCCAGAACGATCGATAGATCGGTCTGCCATCAGGCCGCCATGGTACGGCTCCCATCGAGTCGTTCCGAGCGCGCTTCGCGACCCGGTCGGCGGATACCATCGCTCGATGCACTACGTGCTCGTCGCCAACCCGAACGCTGGTTCGTCCGCCAACGACCTCGTCGCATCCGTGCAGCAGCGTCTGGGAGATGTACAGATGGTTGCACTCGAAGAAGGCGTCGACCTGGGCCAGCATGCTCGGTCGGCGGTGGCAGAGGATCACGTGATGGTAGCGATCGGCGGCGACGGCACCGTGAACGCGGTGGCCCACCACGTGGTCGAGGCGGGTGGCGTGATCGGCGTGGTGCCCGCAGGCACGCTGAATCACTTCGCCCGAGACCTCGGTGTGCGCGAGGTCGACGACGCGCTCGATGCGCTGGAGGCCGGCGCCATCCGAGCGGTCGACGTGGGTGTCGCGAATGACCGAGCCTTCGTGAACAACGTCGGCGTCGGTCTCTATCCCGAGGTCGTGCGAGAGCGAGAACGTCGCGAGGAGCGTTTGGGCAAGTGGCCGGCGCTCGCGGCATCAGCGGTGCGCGTATTCATCGACTTCGATCCGCTCGAGGGGGTGGTCGAGGCCGATGGCGACAGAAGGGCACTCGAGGCGGCGGCCGTGTTCGTGGGCAACAACGTGTTCTCCACCGAGCCCGGACGGATCGGCACGCGGGAGCGGCTCGACGCGGGGGTGCTCGATCTCCGCATCGTGAGGACGTCTGAGAGCATGCGCGCGCGGTCGAAGCTGGCCTGGCACGCCATCACCCAACGCCCCCGACGCGTGGTGCGCACCGAGGCCCGGCTGGTTCGGATCGAGCTGCATCGCGGGGCACGGCCGCTCGCCCTCGACGGTGAGGAGGTCGGGGACGACCGCGCTGGTCGAGATCGGTATCCGAGCCGGGAGCGCTGCGGGTCGTCGCGCCGGCGCGAGCTGTCGGCGCCGACGCAGATGCCTGAGCCGAGCGGGGACGATGGAGGCTCGACGCGATGTCCCCGTCGCGTCGTGGCGTGCTGCTACCGCGGTCACGGGTTTGCCGCTGAGCTCCTGCTCGTCCGTACCAGACGGGGCGCGTGGACTTTCCCTGGAGGCAAGGTCGAGTCGGGCGAGACCCTCGCGCAGTCAGCCGCACGCGAGGCGCGGGAAGAAGCGGGTGTCACTGGCCTGCTCGAGGCCGAACCGATCGCGTGGGTTCGCGTGCGGAAGCGCCCTCGGGATCTCTTCCGCGACGACACGATGTCGCCTGTGTTCCTGCTCAAGGTGGAAGCGCTCGAGGAACCCAACGAGGGGTATCGCCACCCCGCCTGGTGGCCGCTCAGCCATGTGGAGCAGGCGCTCCGCCACGGCCGGGCTCCGTGGTCGGGCAGGTGGCTCGCCCCCGCGGCGAGAGCGGCCGCCATCGCGATCCGATGTGTTGATCCAAGTGGGTCGCCGCCCGCCTAGCAGGAGACGTTGTCGAGCGAGCAACCTACGAGTTGCTTCGCCACGGTGTTGCGGGTCACGACGATGTTCCGTGTCTTGTAGCCGTCGTGGCTTCCGCCGAGATCGGGGAACCTCAGCCTTGCCCTCTCGTCACTCACCACGACGATGTCACCCCTGCCGTTCTGCACGACCACGTTCTCGCGAACGACCACCATCGCCGATGACGTGATCCAGATGCCGTACCAGCTGTTGTGATGCACGACGTTCCTGCGGATGATCGCGGGCCCCGCGCTGATCTCGTAACGGATGCCGTTGCGGGTGTTGTCCCACACCTCGTTGCGCGCGATCAGGTCGCCGGCCGAGTTGATGTCGAACCAGATGCCGTTGCCCACGTTGCCCCACACCCTGTTGTGTCGCAGCGTGATCGAGCTGCCTGCCCGGTCGCCCGGCGCACCGGTGCGCACGAACTTCATGCCGCCCGCAGTGTGTCCCTCGATCGACGGATCACCGTTGGCATACACGTCGTTCGATGCGATCACGACGTGTGACCCTCCCCGGTTGTCGAGCTGACACCCCACACCGTTCTGCCGGTTGTGGTGCAACGACGACCGCAGCAGCCGGGTGTAGGGGCCGCATCGCACACCCCGAGAGTGAACCCCGAGATGTCGAGGCCCGCGATCGTGACATGGCTCGCGTTCACCCAGGAAGAAGCCGTCTTCCACGCCTCCGGCGTTCACGATCGCAGCAGGGCCCCGGATGACCTGGCCGTCTCGAGGCACGAGTGGCGACGTGATGCTGAACGTACCGCTCAGGCAGATCACCGCCCCCTTGGGAGCTCGGGCGAACCGCTCGTGCAGGTTGGCGGGAGCCTCGACGCGCACGTCGCACGATCCGAGCGCCGCGGTGGCGGTGCCGGGGTTGACGAGCACCGCTGCGACCGCAGACACGGTTGCGGCCATGAGGATGACGCGCTTCAGCATGGACCCTCCTTGGGGGGTGAGGAGCGGCCCGGCGCTGCCTCGAACGCGGGGGGAACACGCACCGTAGGACAGTGGGCCTAGCTCAGCGGATGTCCTACCCTCGCAGCCAGCTCGAAGGTCGTCAACGTTCCTTCAGCCGGTGTTCAGCGATCCGGGTGCACTATGTATCCGAGGATGCCTTCAGCCCGCGCCTCGCGAGGCGACCCGACGGTCGCTCCTTCGATGCTTCGTCTCCACCACGCGTGGGCGGTGGGCGTCAAGGAGGTGATCGGTGTGGGTGATGCGACCGAGACCATGGTCAAGGCGAGCGTGCAGGCCCTCGAGTTCCGGGAAGCCGCTTGGGACGCCGATGAACGGGGCCGCCGATGTCCCGATGCATCCGAGCTCTCTGACCCGACGCTCCTAACGATCCTGCGGTACGAGGGGTCAGACCTTCCTGCCGACGCCAGCGAGGCGGTGAAGGTGGAAGCGAAACATCGTGGGCTCATCGCAGGTCTCATCGATCGGTTCCTCCCGTGGGCCGTGCTGGCCTCTCTCGTGTCGTCGGGCATGGTGATCGTGCTGGAGCTGCTGATGGGTTGATGTCTCGAGGCGTCGGGCGCCTCGAGGATCAGAGGGCTGCAAGCGACTCGCCCAGCGCTTCGATCGAGCCCTGTGTGATCGGGTCGACCACGAGGATCACTTCGTCGGCTCCGGCTTCGCTCATCTCACGGATCGCGTCGGCTACCCGCGCGGGACCGCCCGCAACCGGCGGCGCTGAAGGGTCGAGGGGCCGTTCCCCGGCAGAGGGGTCGAGGGCGACCAGCAGGCAGGCGCTCCGCTCGATCTCGTGTGGGTCTCGCCCGACTGAACGCGCGACCTCGTCGATCTCGCCCGAACGCGCGGCGAACCCTTCGGCGGAGTTGCCGTACCAGTCGAACCAGGTGTTCCAGGCGTCGACGTGGGGGAGTGCTGCGGCGAGCACCCGCCGACCGGTGCTGCCGATCATCAGCCGGGGGCGCCGGGCCGGCGGGGGCAGCAGCACGGCGTCGTCGACGCTCACATGCTCGCCGTGCAACGTCACCCGTTCCCCCGGCCACGAGCCGACGGATCACCTCGAACGACTCCTCGAACCTCGACGCCCGCCGATCGAACGGGAAGCCGAACGCATGGAACTCTGCCTCGTTCCAGCCGGCGCCGAGGCAAGCACGAGGCGCCCGCCCGAGATCTCGTCGACGGTCGCGGCATGCTTCGCGAGCATCGCCGGAGCGTGGAATCCGACGCAGGCCACCAGCGGGCCGAGCTCGACGCGCTCCGTCGCGGCGGCGATCGCGGCGAGGATCGTCCAGGCTTCCCATGGCCCGCGCTCGGGACGGCCGTCGCCCCGGTAGAGCAGGTGGTCGCCCACCCAGACCGAGTCGAATCCGACGCGTTCCGCCGTCAGTGCCATCGCCTCGTACTCCGGCCAGCGGACCTCTCGTTCGACCTCAGGCAGTTGCACCCCCACGCGCACCGGCGTGGTCCTCGGGCGCCTCACGGCTCGGCCGCCGTTGTCGGACGACCCGAGGGGATGCGCCCCGAGATCGACGCGAGTGCCAGGGCGCTGACGAGCGCGATCCCGAAAGCCCCGGCGATGCCGGTGCGCAGGGTCGCGTCGAAGGCGTCCGACATGGCCACCGCGGCGCCGCCGAGCCCGGCCCCGGTCGCGACGCCGAGCATGTCCATGAGCAGCACCGACGACAGCTCCGAGCTCTCCTCACCTGTCGCGGATGCCCGCATGGCCGCCAGGGGCACGGTGGCGAACGCGATGCCCATGCCAAGGCCGACGACGCCCCACCCCACGTACGCGATCGCGAGCGGCACCTGCAGCCAGAGCGTGCTCGCGACCGCTGTCTGCCCGCCGAACAGGAGCGCCGCCCCGACGCCGACGAGCGACGAGAGCGTTCGGTGCTCGGTCCGGTTCGATTGCCACCACGCCCCGATCGCCCACGTGATCGACGCGACCGTGATCACGAGCCCCGCCGCACCGAGCGACAGCCCCCGCACCTCCGTCAGCATGAGTGTGAGGAAGGCGTCCATGGCGAGGAACGAGACGGAGAGCAGGAAGGCGGCCGCCGCCGTGGCCGGCATGCCGGGGGCGGCCCGGAAGGTGCCGTGGGGGGCGATGTGCCGCAACGCCGGCACGCCGATCGCGAGACCGGCGACCACTGCCACCGGCACCCACCACTGGGCGATCGTGAGCGCCGCGAAGACGAAGCCCGCCCCCACCATCAGCTGGAGGGGCCACCGCAACGACACGCTGGGGCCGTGGTCGTCGGATCGCGGCACGAGATCGAGCACCGGTGTGATCAAGAGCCAGGTCGCGAACGAGCACCGGGACCGGCGCGACGAACGCCCATCGCCAGCCGACCGTGCTGGCGATCGCGGCGCCGACGGGCGGACCTATCAGGCCGGGAAGGATCCACATCGTGGCGAGCAACGCCAACACACGCGGACGCAGATGGTCCGGATATGTCTTTGCGACCGTTCCGAGCGAGAGTGCGTAGAGGCCGCCACCTCCCATCCCCAGTAGGAACTGTCCCGCGAGCACCATCGGCATCGCCGGGGCGGTCGCCGACACGAGCAAGCCGGCTGCGAACAAGGCGAGCACCGGCACGAGCACGGTCTTCGTGCCGAACCGATCGACGGCCCTGCCGACCACGGGGATCGACGCGATCGTCGCGAGGCTCATCGCGGTGAACGCGAGGCCATAGAGCTGCACCATGCCGAGATCGCGGCGCACGTCGGGAAGGATCGTCGCCACGATCAGCGACTGGATGGCGACAAGCGCCTCGAGCACCAACAGGCCTGCGGTGAGTCGTCCGCGGCGACCTGCGAACACCTCGCGCCACGGTGCCGCGTTCGCGGGCGGCTCCGACGCAGAGCGAGCGCGAGTCGCGTCGTCGCCCGTCATGGCCGGATTGTATGGGGCTCAGACGTGGATCTCGGCGCCTTCGGCTGCGACGATGCAGCGCTCAGGCTCGACCTGCCATGCGGCGATCATCGATCCACGCATCGCGTCGAGCTCGTCGTCGTCGTGGCCTGGGTTGTGATGGAACATCACCAGGCGGTCGACTTCGGTGCGGCGTGCGAACGCCGCGACATGAGCGACGCTCGGGTGACCCCAGCCCACGTGCGACGAGTACTCGTCGTCGGAGTACTGGCAATCATGGATCAGTAGATCGGCGCGATAGGCGAGCGCGAACCCCGAGATCCAACTGGTGCCGACCGACTCGATATCGGTGCCGAGCGCGGGCTCGTGGTCGGTGACGTAGGCGAGGGAACGCCCGCCCGACTCCAACCGGTAGCCGACGGTGGCGCCTGGGTGCAGGATCGGATGTGAGGTGATCGTGATCGATCCGATCATCCACGGTTTCCGTGGGGCGTCGTGGAAGATGACCCGCGAAGGCACCTCGGACAGGTGCACCGGGAACAACGGTGGGGAGAAATAGGTCGCGATGCGCTCGTCGAGAGAGGCGATCGGCGACGGCGGTCCCCAGATGTGCAGTTCGGTGTCCGGCGACCAGATCGGACCGAACATGCCGAGACCCTCGAGGTGGTCGACATGCAGGTGGGTGAGCAGCAGGTCGATCCGGGACACGTGCTCGCGCAACAGTTGGTCGCCCAGCGGACGAGCTCCCGTTCCCGCGTCGAGCACGATCACTTCGCCGCCGCCGCCGCGAACCTCGACGCACGACGTATTGCCGCCGTACCGGATCGTCTCGGGGCCGGGCGCGGCGATCGAGCCGCGGCACCCCCAGATGCGCGCAAGCAACTAGTTCTCCGGAGGGCTACCGCTCGGCTTGCGCTCCTCGGCCGGTGTCTCCCAGAAGATCGCGATCGCGCCGAGGCATTCGTCTTCATGTGCGAACAGCGGGAACGCGGTGACCTCGATGCGCCGCTCGATGCCGTCGACGCTCTTGATCCACATCATCCGATGATCGGGGTGGCGCTCGAGGATCGCGACGCCGAGCGGAAGATCGGAGAGCGCGATCGGGTTGCCGTCGTCGTCGCAGGGGGCGAACGCCGTGCTCCACTCCGAGGCGTCCATGCCGGGGCCCTGCATGAACCGTCTGCCGAGCACCCGCTCGGCGCCCTCGTTGAAGTAGATGACCGAGCCCAGGGCGTCGACCAAGAACACCGGCGTGGCCAGGCGAGACGCGAAGTCGCGCGCGAGGATCAGCACCAAGTGATGCTGGGTCGCCGGGTCGGCCATGGGTGCAGCCTAATCCGCGGGGGCCCCTCGGGCGAGCCACTCCACGAACGGTGAGAACCCTGAGCGCAGCAGGAACTGGTGCCCGCCTTCGTCGAGCAGGCGGCGTTCCGCGTGGGGGAACACGCGCGACCATCCGGCGTGCGCTCGGAGCCCGACGGTCTTGTCGTCACGCGCGTGTGCGAGCAGCACAGGGATCGACCGGTCGAGTGTCTCGAGGCGGGCGAGCTCGCCCTCGAGGGCTGGGTCCGACCACAGCGCCCACATCGTCCACGCTCGTGCGCGTACGGACTGTCGTCCGAAGTCCGCCACGACGTCGGTCGGATACCCGGTTGCGAGGCCGATCGGCAAGGCGAGGGCTGGCCAGATCGCCCGTGCAAGGTGCGCCGCGACGCGCCGGCTCGACGACGGGCGCATGTCGGCCCTGGTGCGATAGTCCATGGCCGATCCATCGGGGAAGGGTGGTGACGCCATCGCGAGCGACCCCACGCGATCGACGTTCCGCGCTGCCCACAGCGCGGCGAGCACCCCGCCCAGCGAATGCCCCACGGCCCGCAGTGGTTCGCCGGGTTCGTGAGCCTCGACCACAGCATCGAGGTCGGCCAGGAGCATCGAACGATCGACATCTCCGTCGGGGGGATCGGATGCGCCGAAGCCCGCGAGGTCCGGCGCGACGATCGTGCACTCACCGTCCATGCGCTGGGCGAGTCCTCGCCAGTAGCGGCCGGAACCTCCGAGGCCGTGCACGGCGAGCACGAGCGGCCCCCGTCCGGCAGTCCACACGCGCATGCGACCCCACGGTCGATCCAGCCAGGTGCCTTCGGGCCCGCTCATCGAACCGGTCCAGGCTTCGGGGGCAGCTGCGTCGACCTGAGGCGGGAAGGGATCACAGGAGAGAAGGCCAGCCGGGCTCAGGGAGCGGCGGGGCGGATCCGCGCGTCGAAGGCAGTTCGCGCGTCGTCGAGCATGAGTGTCACCCGATCTCGCAGCGCGCGGCAGGTCTCGGTGAGCTCGTCACGCCTGTCGCTGTCGACGATCGCGAACGCGTTCAGCTCCACGTTGGCGAGCGCCGCGACCGCGGCCGCGTGAAGTGCCGCGACGGCGCTCAACCCGTCGGCTGCGGCGTTCGGGTCCGAGGCGGCCGTGGCCTCCTCGGCCAGATCGGCGAGGCGGACCGAGCGGCGAGCCAGCTCGAGCTGTCCATCGACAGACTCTTCGAGGAGCGATCGGAGCTCGACCAGTCGGGCGGTCCGTTGTTCGTCGGTGTCTTGCGGCCGAGCGACCGCAGCGGCGAGCTGCTGCTGGACCTCGGCGTCGCGGTCGGACGTGGCGAGCAGCGCGGGGCGGGCCGCATCGGCTTCGTCGGCGATCTCGATCATGCGGGTCGCCGTCTGGTCGGAGTCGGGCAGATGCCGCATCGTTCGCCGCGTGACGGCGGTCACGAGGGCAGCCCCCGAGGCAGCGGCGAGGGCTGCGAATGCACCGGAACCAGAACCGGCGGAGCCCGACGCGAGCGCGTCGAGATGGCTTCCCACCGGCTCCCCCGCGGCAACGCGGCGGCCGTGATCACGCACGACCTTGGACCCCTTCGGATCGACAGCTGCGCATGGAAGAGCCTGTTCCGGCAGCATCCCTCGGTCAAGCGCTTGGTGGGTGGCCACGGCATCAGTACCGTGGGGCCATCGGGGCCGGCGCCGCGTCGAGGGCGGCAAGGTCCTCGTCGCTGAGTCGGAGATCGGCCGCAGCGACGTTCTCCTCGAGGTAGCGGATGCGCTTCGTGCCGGGTATCGGCAGCACGTGTTCGCCCTGGGCAAGGATCCACGCGATCGCGACCTGCGCGAGTCTCGCACTGTGGCGCTCGGCCACCGTCCGCACGACCTTCACGATCCGCTGGTTTGCTTCGATCGCTTCGTTCGTGAACCGAGGGTTCGACGAGCGGAAGTCTCCTTCCTCGAACCGTGCTTCGGTGATCGTGCCCGTCAGGAAGCCGCGTCCGAGCGGCGAGAACGGCACGAACGAAGCGCCGTGCTCGGCGCACCAGGGCACCACAGCCTCGAGTGGGTCGCGTGTCCACAGGCTGAACTCTGACTGCACAGCGGCGACGGGGTGGATCGCGTGTGCAACAACGAGCTCATCGACCCCGACCTCCGACAGCCCGAGCGCCCGGACGAGTCCCGCCTCGACGAGCGAGGCCATCGCGCCCCACGATTCCTCGAGGGGCACGAGGTCGTCGACGCGGTGCAGGTAGTAGAGGTCGATCGTGTCGGTGCGGAGGCGCTGCAGCGACCCGTGCACCTGTTCCACGATGCGCTCGGGACGGGCGTCACGCGTCAGGGGATAGCCGCCGGTCGGTCCAACGACGAGTCCGACCTTCGTCGCGATCGTCGCTTCATCGCGCCTGTCCGCCAGAGCCCGGCCGACCAGATCTTCGTTCGTGAACGGCCCATACACGTCGGCCGTGTCGAACATGGTCACCCCGAGGTCGAGCGCACGACCGATCACGCCGTCGGGGGTGTCCTCACTCGCGTCGTCCATGTAGCCGAAGCTCATCGGCATGCAGCCGAGGCCGATCTGCGATCCGTGGCGACGGAGGTCGATGTCGCTCATCGTGTCAGACGCTTGCACCGGCAGCGTTCAGATCTGCATCAGGCTGCGCAGCGACAGGAACACGCCGACCCCCACGATCGCGGCGGCCGACAGGACCGGAACCAGGCGGCCCATGGTGCTCGACAAGCGCCGGACCATGACCTCGCGCGCCTTGAGCGCGCCCATACCGATGACGATCAACGACACCGCGAGTCCCACGCTGAACGCGAGCACGAGCGTGATGCCGTAGACCGCGCGATGTGCGTTGATAGCGCCGAGCATCACGAGCAATGCGCTCGGTGCTGGCAGGATGCCTCCGGCCAGTGCCAGCGCCATCAGCCCTCGGGGCGACATCGGCGAAGCTCCTTCGGGCAACTCATGAGTGTGTCGACCCGGTCCGTGATCGTCGTGATCGCCCGCGTGGTCATGGTCGTGCGCATGCCCAGCATCCGGCTCGTGCGGGTCGTCGGCTCGGCTCCACGCCGACAGCCGCGCGACCATCAGGTAGGCACCGAGGCCGAGCGCGACGAGCCCCGAGGCGAGGCCGAGCCAGGGGTAGAGGCTCTCCGGGCGGAAGGTACGTTCAAGCGTGAGCACCAGCAGGCCGAGCGCGAGCACCGATGCGGTATGCATGACCGATACGGCCGCTCCCACGGAGATCGCGTGGCGCACCCGGGCACCCGAGCCGACCATGTAGGCCGCCATCAGGGTCTTGCCGTGGCCCGGCAGCAGTGCATGCCATGCGCCGAGTGCCACCGCGACCGCGACGCCCACGAGCATGAGCCACGCGCCCTCGTTCGCGAGGAGACCGGCGAACGGCCCGCTCTCGACGCCGGGACGCCCGGCGGCTTCCTCGCTCGTGGACCCGCTCGACGGCGCGCTCGCTCCCGGCGCGAACGATGTCGTGGCGGTACGAACATCGAGCGGACTCGACAGCAGGTCGTCGGGGTAGGAGCGGAGCGCGTCGCTCACGCTGTCGGCCGGGACCGAGGAGTCGCTGAGCGCAGCGCCATCCTGGCCCACGGCGGTGATCTCGCGCCAACCGATCTGGCCTTCGAAGTTCGCGTCCCCGTAGGCAAGCGTGCCCTCGTCGGGTGCGTCGGCGGCGAACTCGCCCTCGAAACGCAGGATGTCGAGCCCGCCCTGTCCCGGCTGCAGCTGAGCTCTGGCGTCGAGCACCCGCAGATCGAGGTCGTCACCGTCGACCGTCAGCGCGAGGCCTGTCAGCCACTCGTCGGCTCGAGCGTCGGCCCACGTTTGCAGCTCGGACTCATCGGCGACGGTGTCGTCGTCGGCATCCATGGCCTGGATCGCCTGGAACGCCGGGATCTCCGCGAGGTCGACGAAATAGTCGACCCGTACCTGCCCCGGCAGCACGTGCAGGCCGCTGTAGACGTTCGTGGTGAAGTTGCCGAGCGGATGCGCCGAGACACCGCCCGCCGAGGCGATGACGATCGCCGCGCCGGTGAGCAGCACGGTCGCCACGCGCCGCATCATGCGTTCCCGGACCCGCCCGCGGTGAGGCGCTCGAGGGTCTCGGCGGCCGCTTCCGCGTGTTGGATGGAGAAGTAAGGATTCGTGGTGATCGCTTCCGCGAGGAGCGAGCGAGCCTCTTCTCGGTCGCCGAGAGCCAGCCGGATCATGGCGGCGTGGTAGAGGAACGAGGCGTTGCGCGTGCCGAGCGACAGAGCCCGCTCCGCGTAGCGAAGGGCCTCGTCGGCACGGTCGTTGGTGTAGAGGGCCCAGGCCAGGGCGTCGGCGACGTGCACGCTCCGACGTCGATCCCACTCGGCTCGGGCGGCACGCAGGGCTGCCTCGGGTCGCCCGTGGTCGGCGTCGAAGAGCGCGAGCTCGAGGTCGGTATTGACCCCGTTCGAGGTGAAGAGCTGTTGCTCGAGCCGCACGATCTCGAACCGCTGTGCCGCGGCCTCATCGTCACCGATCGCCGCGTAGGCGTCGCCGAGCGCGATCACGTACTCCGGAAGCGGAAGCCGCGTGACCACCTGTTCATACCGTTCGATCGCTTCGTCGCGGTCGCCGCGCGCCCACGCCACCTTGGCAAGTCCCGCGAGGTTCGCCACGAACGACGCGTCTGCCTGCGATCCTCGCTTGTACTCCTTCGCAGCGCCGTCGATGCGTCCGTCGTTGAACGCGAGCTCGCCGAGCTGGAAGCTCGTCCACGCGATGTCGGCGGATGTGCCGGCCACTTTGCGGGCGGCTTCCATCGCGACGACGGCGCCGTGCGAGTCGCCCAGCAGCTCCCGTGCGTAGGAGACCCTCGCGTACGAGCTCAGGTCCGGGCGCGTGTTCACCATCTGCTGGAACGAGTCGAAGGCCTCGTCGTAAAGGCCAAGCTCGAGTTGAGCGTCGCCGACGACGCCGAGCGCGTCGGCGGAGCCCGGGCTCTGCTCGAGGGCTCGCTCACCCCACTCGAGCGACGTCTCGAAGTCATGTCGGGCGGCGTCGAGCGCCGCCATGCCGACGAGCGCGGCGGCGTTGTCCTTGGGCTGCAGTGTCAGCGAGCGTTCCAACGTCGCTTCGGCCTTGGGGTAGTAGCTGGGATCAACGGTGATGCGAGCCTGCTGCACATAAGCGAGCCCCAAGCTCGCGAGGCTCTGCCAGTCCTGAGGCGACTCGTCGACCCTCAGTTGCAACGCGGTGATCGCGCTCGATAGCGAGCCTGAGGAGGTCGACGGCGACACGACCAGATCGGGGTCGACCGGGGCTGCGGCAGCGGGGGCAGGATCCGGGTCGGAGTCGAGAGAGCGGAAGAGGCCGATGCCACCGGCGAGGAAGACCGATACGGCGATGAACCCGATCGTTGCGATCCGGGCCATCCTCGTCACGTCGTCACCTCCCTCGGTCGATTGTGGCGGATATCGCTCAACCGGTGAAGGCCCGGCCGCTTGCGCGGCCGGGCCTGTGACCGGATCGTTGATCGCTGCGTCAGTGTGGGTTCGCGTCGGACCCGGAGGTCGGGTACGCGACGTATGGGAACGCGGCCTGGAACGGCCGGTCGTTCGCGTCCACACCGTCGCCGAGTGTGTCGGCGTCTGGGTCGTGAGGGGTCAGAAGAACCCCCATGACCACACGGAGCGCGATGTCGACGATGTCGTCATCGAGACGACGACCGTTCGGGAACCCGGCCGTGTCGCCCCCGATCACGCCGAGCGTGGAACAACCGCTCGTGCACGGCGCGATGTCGAGGTTCAGGCGCAGCATCTCTGATGCCTGCACGCCCGCCGGCTGGTTCACGCCGTCGATGCCGGTCAGGAACACGCTGACGAGGTCACTGCGCTGCACCCCGTTCTTGTTCGCGTTCGAGTCCGGCACGTTCGGGAACACCGTCGGGTACACGGCGCTGATCAGCCGTGGCAGCTCTGGGTCTCGAACAGCGGGGAGGTACTGCGCATCGTTCTTCGGCTTCGAGGCGTTGAAGTAGTCCTTCGCGCCTACCGGAACGACGACCTCGTTCACCAACGGCATGCCCAGTCGCGAGACCTGCACGTCGTTGCCGCTGTAGCTCGAGGCGCCCGTCTTGGTCTGAACCCTCAGGCTTCCGCGAGAGGCGGTGCTCCAGACGCCGATGACCGACTCGTTGTTCGTGCGAACCGCGTTCTTGGGCACTTGGATCGCGAAGGTGTTCACGTTGAAGCCTTCCAGCGTGTCGTCGTTGATCTCGCTGAAGTCTCCACCGTAGAGCAGGTCGAACACCCGCAGGTCCAGGAAGAACGGGTCGTCGGACTGCCCGACCCAGCTCGAAGCGTTGCCGCTCGTCGTCACCGCAGCGTCGAACAGGTCGGCGTTGTAGTTCGGCATCGACGCGTCGCCCACGTTGCTCGGTGCGACGCGCGCGTTGTTGAGCAGCAGCTTGCGGTTGTTGCCCTTGATGACATACAGGTCGTATGTCTGGCGGATGAGGAGGTTCTCGTCGTTGAGCGACGTGACCGCCCCGTTGTTGTAGATGAACGAGTTGGGGTCACGGTACTTCGTCTTGAAGCGCCACCGGTAGGTGACGTCAGGACGCGCGTCCCCGTCGTTGTCGATGTTGATGTCGTAGTTCGTGTCCTCGGCCCAGAGGTAGAAGTTGGGACCGCCGGCCGGCTCCTCGAACGGGATCCAGGAGCTGATCAGCGAGACCGTGTTGGGCTTGTCGGGACTCACGAACGCATACAGATCCGTGATGTCGATCTGAGGGTCTGCCGAGGTGAGCGGCGCCTCACGGTGACTCGACGCGATGACGCTCGAAGGGGCGAGCCCCGCGAACAATCCCACGCCGAGCGTCAGTGACGCCGCTCCTGCGACGACCCTCTTGCGGATGCTTCGTTGCAAGACGGACTCCTTCCGAGTCTTTCTGGCCGATGTGGCCATACCTGATGTCGACCGCTCGCCTGCCGGTCCGGGGACCTTCCTCCGGACGGCCGTGCCACCACTCCCTTCCCTGCCCGGCAGCGGTCTCCTGAGCTTCGCAAGAGATGACCTCGTGGATCAGGCGCTCAGCCTCTTGCGAAGCATTGCGGAAGGTTGGTGGAGTGCATCGACGGCCGTCCCGAGGAACGGCGCGGTGCCTCTTGTACCTTCGAGCCGTGGCCTCGGCTCCCTCTTCGCCCGTCGACGAGCGTTCTCGGCGAACCCTGGGTATCGGCCTGTTGTCGTTCACGACGGTGGTGTGGGGCCTCGTGCCATTGGTACTGAAGCAGGTCGAGATGCCGACGCTGGCGTTCGCGAGCTATCGATTGTGGATCGGTGTGGCGCTGTATGCGGTGATCTTCCTCGCGACCGGCCGGCGTCTGACGTGGGCGACCCTACGTGCCACGGCGCTCGGGGGCGTGTTCTTCGCGTGCGACATCGTCCTGACGTTCACGGCGTTCCGGCTCACGAGCGTCGCGAACGCGACGATCATCGGCGCGCTGGCCCCGGTGTTCATCACGCTCGGCGCCGTCCGGTGGTTCGGAGAGCGCCTCGATCGCCGCGATGCAATCGTGATCGGTTCGTCGTTCCTGGGGGTCGCGCTCGTCGCGATCGGATCCCAGAGCTCTCCGACCTGGAGCCCGGCAGGCGATGCGGCTGCAGCTCTCAGCGTGCTGACCTGGACCGCGTACTGGCTGTTCTCGAAACGCGCGCGCGACAAGGTCGAGGCCATGCAATACATGGCGAGCGTCATGCTCGTCTCGGCTGTTGCCGTCACCGCGATGTCGCTCGTGACCGGCACCTCGCTGCAGCCGCCCGATGCCTCGGACTGGGGTTGGATCGCGCTGATCGCGATCGTGCCCGGTCTCATGGGCCACCTCTCGGTCGCCTGGTCGCATCGCTTCGTGGAAGCGTGGCTGGGCTCGCTCCTGCTGCAATCGCAGCCCGTGATCGGATCCGCCGCAGCGTGGGTGCTGCTCGACGAACGTCTCACCCCGCTGACCGTGCTCGGAGGGGCCGTCGTCGTCGTTGCAACCGCGTTGATCGTCGTGCGCGCGGCCCGTCGCGATCCGGCGTACCCAGAACCCGAGACGCTGCCCCCCGCAGGGTGAACGCGTTCCCCGTTTACTCAGGGTCGCCCGGGTCCACGAACGGCGTCACGGGCAGCCCGGCGTCGCGCCATGCCTCGAAGCCGCCGATGATGTCGGTCGCCCGGCCGAGTCCGATGGCGTGCAACGAGGCAGCAGCCAGGCTCGAGCTGTACCCCTGACGGCACATGACGATGATGCGGGCCTCGGGTCCCTCGACCTGGGGGATGCACCACCGGCTGGTCGGGTCGAGGCGCCACTCGAAAACGGTGCGGTCGATGCATCGCGCGCCCGGCACGTCGCCCTGCATCCGGCGCTGCTCGAAGGTGCGGGTGTCGATGAGCAGTGCCCCTTGCTGCCACTCGGCGAACGCCTGCTCCGGTGTGACCCGGTCCAGGTCGATCCGGACGTCTTCCACGTGCCGCGCGATCGCGCTCGAGACCGTGGGTCGGTGCCGTTCCCGGGCGGTGTGTGGTGCCACGGCGCGAACGTAGCCCAATCCGTGGAGTCGCGCCAGGTCAGCAGGTCGGCTGCTGGGTCGCGGCAGCCCGCCAACGCTCGAGCATCGGCGCGATGAGGGTGGCCATGGCGTCTTGGTGCTCAGAATCGGGATGCACGCCGTCGTAGAGGTACTCCTCGGCCACTGCGTCGTCCCAGTCGACGATCGCGACGTTCGGTCTCCGACCGGCTAGCCGGTCGAGCGCTTCGTTGATCTCGACGGCCGGCACGAGATCGGGAGGACCCTCGACGTTCTGCCAGAGCACGAGTGGCACGTGGCGGAGCGCCGACACGATCCGTTGAGCGTTGTCCGCGAAGCTCTCGGGACTTCGGTCGTTCGTGCCGAGCTCGATGACGACGACTTGATCGGACGCCATGCGCGCCTCGGCGATCGACGCACCCGTCGCCGAGCCTCGACCGGGCACGGCATCGACTTCGATCGTCCACTCTGGCAGCGCCGCGACGAGTGTGGGTGCGGCGGCGTCGAGCAGGGAGTTGCCCAACATGAATGCCCGTGGATCGGCCCTGAGGTCCGATCGTGCCGGCAGCGCGAGCCATCGCCATGTCGACGAGCCTCTCACCGTGTAGAGCCGGCGTTCGTCGCCCCGGACCGTGATGAGTTGCGCGCCGTCGCCCACCCCGACGACCTCTGCGCCCTCAGGCAACCTCGGGACCTCCACCATGAACGCCCCTCCCAGGAAGCGTCGCTCGGCGCCGCTTCCAGCGTCGAACACCACGAGTGGTTCGGCGTTCTCGCAGCGGTAGCCGACCACGAGGCTGCGTTGGATGCACTCACCGTCGGGCCCCTGGAAGACCGTGATGCGAGGGGATCCGCGTCGACAGACAGCCGAGCCCGACGGAGTCGGGTCGTCACAGCCGACCGACGTGATCGCGACCAGCGCGACGACAAGGAGCAGAAGGGACCGTCGCACGGGCGTAGTTCGTCGCGATGTCAGTCGTGATGTCATGGGGGGTCGCGGCGAGCGTATGGGCCGCAGGTCGGCCTCGCAACGAACCCGCGCCGATCCGGACTCTCGGGCTCAGGGGAATCATCACCGGAGCCGATGGGATGTGGACAGGTTCTGGCTATCAGAAGGTGGGCGAGGTTCCTCGGCGTGAGTGGTGGCCGCGCGTTGAATGCGATCCGCAGAGGGCGACGCACGTTCGTCACCCTCTTGTTGGTCTGCCTCGTGATCGCCGGGGGTGCCATGTTCCTCGGGACTCGCGCCCTCGAGGACGCAGAAGCGCAGGCGCAGATCACGGCGAAGGGCCTGGCGAACGCGGGCGTCGCTTCGGTCCTCGTGCCCGACGATGTCGCGGGTGCCATCGGAGGCGATGCCGCCCGTGACCTGCTGTCGCGGCTGCAACGAGGTGTATTGGCCGACGGGACGGCGTTCCGTGTGCGTGTGTGGTCGCCCGCGGGTGATCTGCTCTTCTCCACCGACGCGGCCGACGAGCCCGATGCCGTCAGCGCCGACCTCGATTCGGTGTACGCGGCGACCCGTGGGAGCGGCCGGATAGACTCGGTCCGCTCGAGTGACGCCCAGGTGTTCGCGACGTTCGTGCCGTTGCGACTCGGCCAGGATCGCTCGCTCGGTGCGGTGCAGGTGGATCAGGGGTACGAACGTATCGCGGCGCCTGCTTCCTCTCCGTGGTCGCTGCTGCGTACCCTCGGCGCCGCTGGAGCCGCTCTGTGGCTGCTCTTCGTCGTCGTCGCCTCCCTGCCGGGATCCGGCACGCGAAGCGGCGGCTTCCTCACACCCGGTCGTGAGGTCGCCCTCGCCCGGCAGAGGGCGAAGGTCGAGGAGAGCCTCATCCGTGCCGAAGAGCGAGCGAAGGCGTCCGAAGAGCAGGCCGCTGAGATCGAACGCCGAGCGCGCGAAGGGCAGACTCGTGAGCGAGAGGCCGAGGTGCGCGCTGCGCACGCGGAGGCAGGTCTCGAGATCGCGCAAGAGGAGATGGAACGACTGCGCGCCGCCGCCGAGCGCGCCGCCGAGGCCACCCTTGATCCGGTCGATCAGGAGCCGGATCCCGCCACCCTCGCGCGCATCGAGTCTCTCGAACACGACCTGACCATGAAAGCGGCCGCCCTCGCCGATGCCCAGCGAGATCTCATGCGCGCGACCGATCGCGCCGCTAAGGCTGACAAGGAATTGGAACGCGAGACCGAACGTGCCGCGGAAGCGCAACACCGTCAGGCGGATGTCGAGGAGAGACGGTTGGAGATCGAAGCAGCTCTCTCGGCGGGCCAGGGTGCAGTGGTCGAAGCGCAACGGCGAGCAGCGGCCGCTGAACGAGAAGCAGCCGAGACCGAGCAGCGGGTCGTCGCGTTGGAGGCCACGCTCAGCTCGGAGCGTGCCGAGAGGGCTGAGCTGGAACGGAACGCTTCTGCTACCGATGCCGACGTGCAGAGAGAGCGAACCCGCCTGAGCGAGGCTGAGGTGCGCACGTCTCAGGCGGAGTCGCGCGCGCTCGAGGCGGAATCCCGCCTCGAGATCGCGACGAGCAAGCGGAGCAATGCAGAGCAGCTGGTCGCTCAGCTCGAGGGTGAGCTGCTCACGAACAGCGGATCGGTGGCCGAGCTGGAAGGGCTCGTGAGGGCAGCGAGGGACAAGGCGGAGCGCGAGCGGTCTCGCTCGGCCGATCTCGAGACTCGGCTCTCCGAGGCGCAGGCTCGCACCTCGGACGCGGAGGCACGGGCGCAGACCGCCGGGTCCCAGCTCGCTGAGCAACAAGCACTCACGCATCGCGAGCAGCGTCGAGCCGACGAGCTCCGATCCGAGCTGAGTGAGCTCCGCTCCTCGCTCGACGCGGCGGAGCGAGCTGAGGCCCAGGCTCGTGAGGAAACCGAGAGCGTCGCCTCCACGCACGAGCGCCGGTTCGAGCAGCTGCAGTCGGAGCTGGATTCGGCTGCCGAACGAGCCGCCCAACTAGAAGCAGCGCTCGAGTTCGCATCCGAGAGGGCGCGAGCCGATCTCGAGGCGGCCGACGCAGCTCTCGAGGCATCCCGAGCCGAGGTCGTGACGACGAAGGAAGAGGCTCGCGAGCGCATCGAGGCTGATCGAGCGGAGGTCCGCAGGCGCCTCGCCGACCTCGAGGCATCGGTCGCGGAAGCCGAAGGCCGCGTGCGTGCCGCCGACGAGAAGGTGTCTGCCGCAACAGCACGAGCCGATCGGGCGAACGTCTCGGCCGAGGCGGCTCGAGCCGCGTCGGCGATCGCTGAGACTCGAGCCGACGGGGCGGAGAAGCAGACCGCCGCCCTTGACGAGAGCCTTCGTCGATCTGAAGTACGGGTTCGCGAAGCTGAGGCGGTGTCCGAAGCGGCGCGTGCCGAAGTGGAAGCCGCGATGGCTCGCGCCGACGAAGCCGAGCGCGCCGCCGCCGAACGGTTCGAGGCGGCCGATTCCCATGCAACCGATGTCGAAAGGAGCGTGCACGAGCTCCAGGTCAGTGTCGCCGAGGCCACAGCATCGGCACGAGCGTTCAAGACGGAAGCCGCCGAGGCTGCCCGCCGTGCTGAGGCTGCCGAAGAGCGGGCCGAGGCGGAGATCGCCGAGGCCAAGGCCGAGGCCAAGGAAGCCGTCGAGCGCGCGCGCGCAGAGGCTGTCGACGCCGTTCGTCGCGCCACCGGCTCGGCAGCGGTTTCCGGGGCGCCGAGCGACGAGACTCCCGGGGAGCAGGCGCAACAGCTCAGGGGCGAGAAAGCCCGTCTCGAGGCAGAGCTGATCGTCGCCCGCGGGGGGCAGGACGACAGCGGCGATCCCACCGCCCCGGCTCAGCCGGGTGAGGACGAGACCGGCCTGCAGGAGGGCGAGGGCACGAGAGCCGCCATGAGTCTTCGTTCATTCCTCGCTCAGACCGCGTCGCGCAAGAAGGGCGAGAAGATCGACAAGGACGCCGCCCTCGGGCAGTAGAGGCGATCGACTCGGTCTCAGCCGGGGTCTGAGAGCGACGGCTCTTCGCCGATACCATCGATCGCCGCCTTCAGGCGTTGCAGGGGCCCTCGCAGCCCGTTCAACTCGGCAAGCTCGCGGGCGACCTCGTCGTCGCGCGCTCCCGTCCAGACCTCGAGCGGGGCGTCGGACTTGATGGGCACGAGCTGTCGCATCGCAGCGAGGTAGTCGGCCGCGTCGAGCAGCCGAGCTCGGAGCGCAGGCGACCCCTTCAGGGGCCCGGCCGACGGATGGGCGGTCGCCGCGTCGGCGAGGATCGCATCGATGTCGGGATAGGTCTGCACGAGCGCCCGCGCCGTCTTCTCACCCACCCCTCGAACCCCCGGCAGCCCATCGGAAGGGTCGCCGCGCAGGATCGCGAACTCCGCATAGCGATCGGCGGGCACGCCGTAATGCTCGAGCACCGTGGCTTCGTCGAACTCGCGGAGCTCGCTCACTCCCCGCAGCGTGTACAGCAACCGCACGCCGGGGTCGCGCACGAGCTGGAGCAGGTCGCGGTCGCCGCTCACGATCTCGAAGCGATCCGCTTCCTCACCGCGCCGCGCAGAGACCGCCGATCGCGTCCTCGGCTTCCCAATCGGGGGCATGGGCTTGGGTGGCACCGGTCGCCTCGAGCACACCGCGAAGCAACACGAACTGCGGCGTGAGGTCGTCGGGTTCGGCCGGTCGATCGGCCTTGTACCCGGCGTAGAGGTGGGTGCGAGCCATCGGCCGCCAATCGTGATCGTAGACGTGCACGACCGAGTCGGGGCGCCGAGTGGCGACGAGGCGCGTCACCATGCCGAGGTAGCCGTGTACGGCACCCATCGGGCGCCCGTCGGGAGCACGCACCGAATCCTTCAGCGCGAAGTACGCCCGATACGCGAGGCTCGAGACGTCCAGGAGCAATATGGAGGTCATGTGTCGGTCGGGGGTTCGTCGAATTGCCGCCGTGCGCGTTCAGCGAATGCATCGACGGCGTCGCTCGGTGGGATCTGACCCTCGTCGAACATCTTGACCTGGAGGTGTGGCCCGTAGTCGTCGAAATGATCCATCTGCGCCCTGGTGACCGGCTGCATTACCCAGTGGATGTGACCAGGTTCAGCACCCGCATGCGACCAAAGCGTGACGTAGACCTGTTCGGGATGCGTGAGCTTCGTGACAACAGCAGACGCTTTCTGGATCAGGGGACCAAGTTCCTCGGCCTCGTGCGAAGAGAGATCGGCGACGTGGACGACGTGCCGCTTCGATTTTACGATGAGGGTACCGACCCCGAGCGGACCAACGGTGTGTTCGACACGCCATCGCTCGGTCTCGGCGATGAGTCCCCCGGGCAGATGCATCCGTCCCACCGACAGGGCGCACGCCAGGCAGCCTTCCATGGCACGACCCGTGGATCTCAGCTCCAACCGGGTACGCGCCCTGCCTGCTCGATCCAACCCCGCATCTCTGGTCGCTGCGCCTCCTCCAGGGTCTTCACCTTGACGTACCTACTCTGTCCGGTGCCGAGCGGCGGAGCCGGGTCGAAGTCCGCGCCGCCGAAGAAGACGACGTTCACGGAGACGTCGTAGGCGACCATTTCGATGACCCAGCCGAGTTCGGGCACCCCGTAGTACGCCTTCTTCCACTTGATCGCGTATCGGGTCCCGGGAATCGTCTCGCGGATCAGTTCGTCCAATCCCTTCACGATCGGATGCAGGTCCGGCATCACGCGGCGGATCCAATCGTCGATCTCGGAATGGTCGTCGGTCGGCTCGGGGGGCTTGCGAGTCGTCTCTGCATTGCTTGATCTCTGCATGTCTTCTCCTTCGTGGCTCACAGGTCCATCGATCGAACACCGCTCGGAGCGGGGGTCCCATGGGCGCTCAGCCTTCCTCGTGTCGCTCGCACCATATCGAGGAGTTCCCCATGAAGGGTAGGGTTCGCGCTCGCAAGGAGCGAGTCGGACGCAAGGGTCCAAGTGCGCCCGCGAATGTCCGGTCAGAAGTGGCAACACCTGGGAGCTGGTCGCAGAAGTCGAGCGGAAGCGCGGGCTTCCGCACGAGCCGCTCGGTCGCAGCGATCTTCGATGCCACGGTGGCGCCGCCGCACCGGGCGACGTCGACGCAGCGGTTCTCTGGAGCGAGTGGCGCGTATCCCTGGATTGGGAGGATCCGTCGGCGTAGTCGGCGCGGGCCGGCGCGTCCGACAGCCATCCAACACTCGATGTCCTGGCATGGCAGTCCTACGATGCGCCGATGAAGAGGTTGCTCGTCCTCGTATCCGCGCACCTGGTGGTGATGATGCTGCTTGTCGCGGAGACCGCAAACGCTCGCGTCATCCCCGACCCGGACGACGTGCGTGGACGATTCGATGTTCTTTCGGTGACCTTCACCAGATTCACCGATGCGCAGGGCGCTGTCCGTATCCGATTCCGTTGGACGACGTACGAGGACTGGACGATCCGGCAATGCCGCCGAGCCCAGGAGCTCGAAGACGGCTGTGTCATTGCAGCGCGACTCGACACTATGGGCCCACCGGCCTGGCGACCGACGGGCAGGGGCATCGACTATGGGCTCCACTGGAGACCCGGTGGGTGTGCGGTGTTCGACCCGGACAGCCATCAAGGCGTCACGAAAGGCATCGCGCTCAAAGGGCCGGACTACGCGTCTTGCACTGTGCGCCGAGGCGACCTCATCGTGAGGAAGAAGATCCGCTGGTACGCATTCATGCAGCTGGCGAACGTGCGTCAGGCTCGGTGGACGACCGACTATGTGCCGGACCGGCGCTGGGTGGAGTGAGTCACTGACCGGCCCACTGCCCTTCGGGAAGGTGGGGCCGGCGCCCCGGGTCGGTTGGCGTCGTCAGATGCTGTCGATCGCTCGCACGTCGGATCTCGGGCCGTACTTCGGCGCTCTGATACCCCCGGCCTCGAGCAGGCGCTGCACCCTTCCTCGGTGGCCCGCGTACGGCTCGAGCAGTTCGAGCATGCGGGCGTCGTCGCCCCTCGGCTCACGCGCGAGCGCCCACGCCACAACGTTCGGCAGATGGAAGTCGCCAATCGAGACCGCATCGGGGTCGCCGAGCGCGAGCCGGGCTACCTCGGCGGCGGTCCACGGCCCGATGCCGGGGAAGGTCTCGAGCCGCTCGCGTGCGGTCGCCGGTGGCAGCGACGCGAGCGCGTCGATCTCGCGGGCCTGCGCGCACAGCGCGATGAGCCGCTCGGCCCGGCGCCGCTCCACGCCGAACGGATGCATCCGGAACGACGGCATCGCCGCCACCGCGGCCGGGTCGGGCGGCGTCACGAGCTCGACCGGACCGGGCGCCGGCTCACCGGCCGCGAGCGCGAGACGGCGGTAGGCGCGGCGCGCTTCGAGGCCGGTCACCTTCTGCTCGAGCACCGCGGCGACGAGCGCCTCCACCGGCCGGCCGGTGCGCGTGAGCCGCACCCCTCGAAGCCGTCGATGCAGTTCGGTCGACCACCCGGTGCTGCGGCCGGAAGTCTCGATCGTCGTCGAGCATCCCCGCCCACCCGGGAGCGTCTTCGAGGATCTGGCCGGCGCCGGGGCCCCAGGCTTCCGCGAGCAGCCGATCGCCGTCGAGCGAGAGGTGCAGCGTGGCGGGACCATCGGGCGTGCGCGTCGCCCGCCAGACCTCCCGCTCGCCGATCAGCATCGTCGGGTCGCCGGTGCCCCGCATCAGCGGAAGCATCGTGCGACGCAGGTCGAGCGGTGCGGTGACCGGGAAGGTCCGCGCACGCGTCGTCGCCATGGTGGCGGCGAGCCTAACCGGGGGAGAGCGCGCCGAGCGCCGTGGCGATCGCACGCACGTCCGTCGGTCCGGTGCCGCAGCATCCGCCGACGATCGCGGCGCCCGCATCGACCAGATCGTTGGCGACCGCGGCCATGTCGACGTCGGCACCGCCCGTCCACGCCTTGGCCTGTGCGTCCCAGTCCGCGCCCCGGTTCGGATAGGCGACGATCGGGTGAGGTGGTCGGTGCGACGTGAGCCACCGCTTCGACCGTCGAGTCGGGCGGCGTGCAGTTCACGCCGACCGCCGCTATCGACGCCGAGGCGGTCACGGTCGCGATCGCGTCGTCGAGCGGTCCCGCCGTCGGCGAGATGCGCGCCGTCGCGCAGCGTGAACGTGCACCACGCGGGCACGGGGTCGCCGAGCCGCGCGAGCGCCTCGACGAGAGCCTCGGCTTCGAGGCCCGACGGGATCGTCTCGATCGCGAGCAGGTCGGGTCCGGCCTGCACGAGGGGTTCCAGCCGCGCGAGATGGAAGTCGGTCAGCGCTTGCCGTGAGACGCCGTAGTCGCCCCGGTACTCGGATCCGTCGGCGAGCACCGCGCCATACGGCCCGACCGATGCGGCCACGAGCGGACGCGGGCGGTTGAACGCGGTCGCTTCGGGCGTCGCGAGCCACTCGTCGCGGGCTTCCTGTGCGAGCTCGACGCTCCGTTGCAGCAGGGTTGCGGTTCCTGCCCTGTCGATGCCGCGTGCCGCGAACCCCTGCTCGCTCGCCTGGTAGCTCGCGGTGATCGCAACGTCGGCTCCGGCTTCGAAGTACGCGCGGTGCACATCGACGATCGCCTCGGGCGACTCCAGCAGCACCTTCGCCGACCAGAGCGCGTCGACGAGATCGGCGCCGCGGCGTTCCAGCTCGGTGGCGAGGCCGCCGTCGAGCACGCAGACGCCGTCCTCGAGGAACGGTTCCAATGGCCCGGCGTCGCGCACGGTCTCAGGCTAGCGGTCGGCGACCGAACCGAAGCAGACACCACCGCGGACCTCGCGGAGGCGGGCCGAAGGATGGTGGGCCCGGCAGGATTCGAACCTGCGACACGAGGGTTAAAAGCCCCCTGCTCTAACCGGGCTGAGCTACGGGCCCCTCGCCGCATCCTACGGGTCGCTCGCGACGACATCAGTCACGGATCCTTCGGCCCGCGGCATGTCTCAGCGGGCCGTTTCGGCCATCTGCCTGGACGCTCTCAGCCTGAAGGAGGAGCCATGAGCATCGGAAGACGTGGATGCTCGCGCTCGTGCGTGGTCGCCGTGGTGGTGCTGGCGATCGGGGCGCGCGCGATGGCCGCAGGACTCGAGCGGCGACGGCGACCGCCGCACGATCAGCGTGACCTCGACGGCGACGGTCGGCAGCGAGCCCGACCAGGCGACGCTGCAGCTCGGCATCGAGACCGAGGCCGACGACAGCGCCGACGCGCTCGCCGACAACGGCAGGATCACCGACGACGTGCTCGCGGCCCTTGAGCGAGCCGGCATCGCGGCCGACGACGTGCAGACGGAACGGCTCGACGTGTATCGGCGCACGGTCGATCGGCGCACGCCCCAGGAACGTACCGTCTTCGTCGCCGATTCGACGCTCTCCGTCACGGTGCGCGACCTCGATTCGGTCGGCCCGTGATCGAGGCGGCCGTCGGCGCGGGCGCGACGAGCGTTCGCGATGTTCGCTTCGAGGTCGTCCGACCCCGCGCGGGCCCGCGCGCAGGCGCTCGAGCAAGCTGTCGACGGCGCTCGGGTCAAGGCCGACGCGATGGCAGCCGCGGCAGGAGCGACGGTCACGGGCGTCGAGCGCATCGTGGAAGAGGGCGCCGCCCGCCCCGTGTACGAGGAGGCGTACCGGGCCGCGACATTCAGTGCCGCGAGCGCCGATCTCTCGGTCGTGGCGCCCGACGAGCTCGACACGAGCGTGACGATCACGGTCACCTGGACGATCGGCTGACGCCGCGAGCCGTCAACCGGGGTAGCGGTTCGTGATCGGCATGCGCCGGTCTCGCCCGAACGCCTTGGGCGTGATCTTCACGCCGGGAGCGGCCTGGCGACGCTTGTACTCGTTGCGGTCGATCATGCGAACGATGCGCTCAACCAGAGCTTGGTCGAACCCGGCTGCGACCATGTCGTCGACGCCGAGGTCGTGTTCGACGTAGGCCTCGATCACCGGGTCGAGCTCGTCGTAGGGGGGCAGTGAGTCGGTGTCCTGCTGTCCGGGCCGCAGCTCGGCGCTCGGCGGCTTGGCGATCGTGCGATCGGGGATCGGCGGCGTCTCGCCGCGAGCCGTCGCGACAGCATTCCGCCATCGCGCCAGCTCGTAGACCATGGTCTTCGGCACATCCTTGATCGGTGCGAAGCCTCCCGCCATGTCGCCGTACAGCGTGGAGTAGCCGACGGCGTACTCGCTCTTGTTGCCGGTCGCGAGCACGATCGGGCCGAGCTTGTTGGACAGCGCCATCAGCAGGTTGCCGCGGGCACGCGCCTGCAGGTTCTCCTCGGTGACGTCTTCGGTTCGACCGGCGAAGAGCTCGGCGAGCGAATGTCGGTAGGCGTCGAGCACCCTGGTGATGTCCACGGTATCGATGCGCATGCCGAGGCGCTTCGCGCAGTCCACGGCGTCCTCGACGCTTTCGGCAGAGCTGAATGGTGACGGCATCGCGAGTCCGTGCACGGCGTCGGCGCCGAGCGCGTCCGCTGCGATCGCTGCCGTCAGCGCCGAGTCGATGCCGCCCGACAACCCGAGCACCACGTCGTGGAACCCGTTCTTCCGCACGTAGTCGCCGAGGCCGAGTACGAGTGCCTGCCAGACCTCCTCGGCTTCCTCGGTCGGCCACGGGGCACTCGGGTCGGCGAACGAGGTGTCGCCGTGCAGGTCCACGATCAGCAGATCCTCGGCGAACATCGCTGCTCGCTGCCGCACGGTACCGTCGGGAGCGACGACCATCGAGCCGCCGTCGAAGACCAGCTCATCCTGGCCGCCGACCGAGTTGATGTATGCGATCCATGCGCCCGTCTGACGCGCCCGAGCGGCGAGGATGTCGGCGCGCTCGGCGGTCTTGCCGCGGTGGTATGGGGAACCGTTGATGTTCACGATCAGCGGCAGCCCCGCGTATCCGGCGAACGGTTGCGTGTCGTGCCACGCGTCCTCGCACACGGAGAGGCCTGTCGTCGTGCCTCCGACCTCGACCGTGGCCCCCGAGGTGCCGGGCACGAAGTAGCGCTGCTCGTCGAAGACGCCGAAGTTCGGGAGCTGCACCTTGTGGTAGCGAGACTCGACGGTGCCGTTGCGCAGCAGGGCGGCTGCGTTGTGCAACCCGGCGTCGCTGCGATCGATGAACCCGGCGATCACCGGACACGAGGTAGCGGTCTTGCGCGCGAGCGTGCTCAGGGCATCGAGGTTCTCGCGGACGAACTCGCCACGGAGCACGAGATCCTCAGGCGGATACCCGGTGATCGCGAGCTCCGGGAAGGCGACCACGTCGGCGCCGGCGTAGGTCGCGCGGTCGGCTGCTTCCGCCATGCGCGCGACGTTGCCGGGGAGATCACCGACGGTCAGGTTGACTTGCCCGAGGGCGAGGCGGGGCATGCGGGAAGCCTACCCTCGGGGTCGAGCGACGCTGTGTTGCTGTGAGCTACTCGGTGCCGCCGATGTCGACGTTGTACGCCTCCCACACGAGGTCGGCGCCCTTCTGTCGGTGGCGGATCACGGTGCCGATGAAGCGCTGCAGGTCGTCGCGAGCGTCGTCGAGCGGCCACTCGGGTCCGCCGATCGTCGCCTTCTCGAGGCGCTCCACCATCTGGACGACCTTCTCGGTGATGTCGGGGTGCTCGCCCTTCAGCCGGCGTACCGTGCCATCGAGCCGCGGGGCTCTGGTGATGATCTCCTCGTAGAGCCCGCCGGGCTTCTCGGTGACCATGACGTGCTGGTCGAATGCATCACGGACCCCGATCACCTCCTTGGCCACGACCGCCGTCCACTCGGGGATGCGTCCCGCTGCCGGCGAGGAGATCGCGATCTCGAGGTGCACGAGCGCGTCGTGCAAGGTTGCTCGGCGCTTGCGCGCCTCGGACAGCGCAGGGGTCAGCTCGTCCCGTTCGTCTGGCGACATCGCGCCACGCTAGCCGACCGGTGCGCATCGGGGCAAATCGCCAAAGGCCACCGTGAACCCTTCCGGAGTGGAGTCCGTATCCCAGGACAGATCGAACGAGGAGGAGGACGGGAGATGACCACTCGACGCATCGTGGCGACGGTCGTGCTCACAGCCGGGCTCGTGATCGCCGCCGTCGTACCGGCAACCGCCGTCACGATCAGAGGAAGCGGAACACGATGGTCTCCGGCTCGGGTCAACATCGACCGCGGCGATCGGGTGCGCTGGCGGGCCACCTCCGGCAACCACACCGTTCGTGCCTACGGCGGGAACTGGACGTTCTCGAAACGACTGAACCAGGGTGAAGTCGCCTCGAGACGGTTCCGCCGGCGCGGGACCTTCCGGTTCTTCTGTTCGATCCACGGCGACGTGGTCGCGGGCCAGTGCACCGGCATGTGCGGGCGTCTTCTAGTCTAACGTGGACTAGCCATCACAGATCGGCCTAGAGGATGGGCCTAAAGGATCGGCCTAGAGGATGGGCCTAAAGGATCGGCCTAGAGGATGGGCCTAAAGGATCGGCCTAGAGGATGGGCCTAGAGGATGGGCCTAGAGGATGGGAAGGTAGCGCTCGAGCTCGAAGGGACTCACGTAGGCCTTGAAGGCATCCCATTCCTCGCGCTTGTTCCTGATCAGGAACTCGTGCACGTGCTCGCCGAGCGCGTCACGGAGCACGGCCGAGTGCTCGGAGAGGCGGATCGCTTCGAGCAGGTCCTCGGGCAGCGAGACGATGCCGGCCGTCTCGCGTTCCGCATCGCTCATCTCGTAGATGTTGTTGCTCGCCTCCGGCGGCAGCTCGTACTCGCCTTCGATGCCGGCGATCCCTGCGGCGAGCATCGCGGCGAACGCGAGGTACGGGTTGCAGGCCGGGTCGGGTGAGCGGTACTCGATGCGCGTGGCTTCTTCCTTGCCGGGCTTGTACTGAGGAACGCGCACGAGCGCCGAGCGGTTGCGTCGCGCCCAGCAGACGTAGACGGGCGCCTCGTAGCCCGGCACGAGCCGCTTGTAGGAGTTCACCCACTGGTTCGTGAGCAGGGTGATCTCGGGACCGTGGCGCAGCAGGCCCGCGATGTAGCGCTTGGCGGTCTTCGACAGGTGGTACTCGTCGGCGGCATCGAAGAACGCGTTGCGGTCGCCTTCGAACAGCGACTGGTGCGTGTGCATGCCAGAGCCGTTGACGCCCGCAACGGGCTTCGGCATGAACGTCGCGTAGATGCCGAACTCCTGGGCGACTTCCTTCACGGTGAGTCGGTAGGCCATGACGTTGTCGGCCATCGTGAGCGCGTCGGCGTAGCGCAGGTCGATCTCGTGCTGGCTCGGCGCGACCTCGTGGTGCACGTACTCGACCGGGATGCCCATCGCTTCGAGGTACTGCACGGTGCGCTTGCGGTAGTCGGTGCCGACGTCGAGCGGCGTCTCGTCGAAGTAGCCGCCATGGTCGAGGAACGACGGATCGTCGGCCGAACGGAAATAGAAGAACTCGAGCTCGGGCCCGACGTAGAACGTGAAGCCGAGATCGGCTCGCGCGCTGGAGCTGCCGCTTCAGCACTCCACGGGGATCGCCGTCGAACGGCACGCCGTCGGGCGTCCAGATGTCGCAGAACATGCGCGCGACGGGAGCTTCGAGCTTCCAGGGGATGATCTGGAACGTCGCCGGGTCGGGGATCGCGATCATGTCCGATTCCTGGATGCGGCTGAATCCTTCGATCGAGGAGCCGTCGAAGCCCATGCCCTCGGCGAGCGCGCCCTCGAGCTCTTGCGAGGTGATCGTGAATGACTTCAGGAATCCCGAGCACGTCGGTGAACCACAGCCTCACGAACCGGATGCCTCGCTCCTCGGTCGTGCGCAGCACGTATTCGGCTTCCGCGGTGAGCGCCATCCATCAAGGGTAGGGGCGCGCTCGTGCCGCTCTGTTACGCGGCCGTAAACTCGCGCCACATGGTGCAACGCCGTCGCATCTCGTCGGGGTCGCCGTTCGAGCCCGTGATCGGGTTCTCGCGGGCGATCGTCGCGGGACGTCACGTGCACGTCTCTGGCACCGCCCCCGTGCCCACAGACGGCGACGAGGTCGCGCCCGATGCGTACGCGCAGGCCCGCCGCTGCCTCGAGATCATCGTGGCCGCGCTGCGGGAAGCCGGCGCCACGCCCGAGCACGTGGTGAGGACGCGGACCTACCTGGTCGATGCCGCCGATTGGCAGGAAGTCGGGCGGGCGCACGGCGAGGTCTTCGGCGAGGTGCGCCCGGCGAGCACGATGGTCATCGTCGCCGGCCTGATCGATCCGGCCTGGAAGGTCGAGATCGAAGCCGACGCGCTGCTCGACGCGTGACTTCGACGGTATCCGTTGACTCAGTCGACCTCGGGAGCCGTCTCGCTCACCATCTGCGCTCGCAAGGCGATCGCGGCGGCCGCGACCTTGCCGGCGTCGACGCCGTGTTCGATGTCGAGTCGATCGAGCAGGGCGCAGAGCGACTCGGTCGCGAGGTTGCCGGGAGCGCCCGGTGCGAACGGGCAGCCGCCCGTGCCTCCGGCCGAGGAGTCGTAGATCGAGACGCCCCGCTCGAGTCCGGCCTGCACGTTGTCGAGCGCCCGCCCTCTCGTGTCGTGCAGATGCAGCGCGAGCCGGTCGACCGGCACGCCTGCTCGAGCAGTGCGTCGCAGACGCGGCGCACGTCGTCGGGCTCGGCGACCCCGATCGTGTCGCCGACCGAGATCTCGTCGCAGCCCAGCTCGAGCAGCGCCGAGCAGACCTGCACGACCCTCGCCGGCTCGACCTCACCCGAGTACGGACACCCGAACGCGGTGGAGACGTACCCGCGCCGCCACCAGCCGAGCTCCCGCGCACGATCGAGCACCGGCTCGAACGCCGCGAGCGACTCCGAGATCGTCATGCCGATGTTCCTTTCGGTGAACTCCTCGCTCGCTGCGGTGAATACGGCGACGGCGTCTGCACCTGCCCGCTCGGCACGCTCCAGCCCGCGCATGTTCGGCACGAGCACCGGATAGCGCACGCCGGTTCGGCGATGAACCCGCGGGAACACCTCGTCGGCGTCGGCGAGCTGGGGCACTGCCTTCGGGCTCACGAACGACGTCACCTCGACCACGGGGAGCCCGGCGTCGGCGAGCGCCTCGACGAACGCAACCTTCGCCTCGACGGGCACGTGGGCGGCTTCGTTCTGCAGCCCGTCGCGCGGCCCGACTTCCACGATGCGCACCCGACTCGGGGTCACACTCGCCTGGGGCATCACGGCTCCACCACCTCGATCAACACATCTCCTCGGGCGACGACGTCTCCGGCATGCACGTGCACGGCGCCCACTGCACCGGCCGCGGGCGCCACGACCTGCACCTGGATCTTCATCGCTTCCAGCAATGCGACCACTTGCCCGGAGGCCACCGTATCGCCAACCGCTACGTCCACCCGGAGCACGCTCGCGGGCATCGGCGCGATGAGCGATCCACCGGGCGGCGCCAGCTCGGTCGCGACGTGCTCGTCGTCGGCGATCTCGTACGACCATCCCCGGAACTGCGCATGCGCGCCTGCCACCGTGACCCCGCGGGTCGCTGTACGGAAGGCGCCGAAACCGATCCAAGGGTCCGATCGATCTCGTTCGGCCATCACACCGTCGGGCAGCGCGGGTACATTCGGGGTCCATACCGTCTCGACCCAGTCGGTGTCTGCCGTGCCGTCGCGTACCTCGGGCCGCTCGAGCACGTCGAGCAGGAAGCCGAGGTTCGTCGACAGCCCCACGATCTTGACGCCCTCGAGCGCAGCATGGAGCCGCGTGATGGCGGCCGGGCGGTCCTCCGCCCATGCGATCACCTTCGCGAGGAGCGGATCGTAGCCCAACCCGACCACGTCCCCGGCACGGAGCGCGGTGTCGATGCGCACCCCGGGCCAGTGCGGAAGTGCGAGCAGATCGACGCGTCCTCCGGTCGGCAGGAAGCCGTTCGCGGGGTCCTCGGCGTAGACGCGAGCCTCGATCGCGTGGCCGCGCATCGTCACGTCGCCCTGATGCAACGGCAGCGGCTCGCCGGCAGCGATCGCTAGCTGAGCTCGCACCAGGTCGATCCCCGTGACCGCCTCGGTGACGGGGTGTTCGACCTGCAGCCGGGCGTTCATCTCGAGGAACCACCAGTCGCCGTCGTCGCCCAGCAGGAACTCCGCGGTACCGGCGCCGCGGTAACCCGCGCGCATGGCGATCGCGACGGCGGCCGCGCCCAACGTCTCCCGCATCGCGTCGTCGACCGCCGGTGACGGCGACTCCTCGACGATCTTCTGGTGACGGCGCTGCAGCGAGCAGTCGCGCTCGCCGAGGTGCACCGAGCCGCCGTGATCGTCGAGCAGCACCTGCACCTCCACGTGATGCACGCGCCCGAGCCTCCGCTCGAGGAAGACACGCCCGTCGCCGAAGCTCGCCGAGGCTTCCTGGCGAGCCGTCGCCAACGCGTTGGGAAGGTCGGAGAGACCCTCGACGGTGCGCATGCCCCGGCCGCCTCCGCCGGCCGCCGCCTTCACGAGCAGCGGTGGGCCGAGGCGTTGTGCCAGCGCGATCAGCGCCTCGTCGTCGAGGTTTTCGCTGCCCGACCCGGGCACGACGGGGACGCCCGCGTCCTCGGCCACCGCGCGGGCCGCGACCTTGTCGCCGAGGGCGCGCATCGCCTCAGGAGGCGGTCCGACCCAGACGAGTTCGGCATCGAGCACGAGCTCGGCGAACGCCGGGTTCTCGGCGAGGAACCCGTACCCAGGGTGCACTGCGTCGGCGCTCGCCTCGACGGCCGCCTGCACGATCGCCTCGGCGTCGAGGTATGACGGCACGTCGATGGTCGCATCGCCGATCTCGGCGGCGAGCGACGCCTGCTCACCTGGCGCCACGGCGACCACGGGCGAGATGCCCGCCTCGCGACACGCGCGCACGATCCGAACCGCGATCTCGCCGCGGTTCGCGATCAGGAGCCTGCGGAGCTCGACCATCTCGGTGTGCGCTTCTCGAGGAACGCGGCGATGCCCTCCTGGCCCTCGTCGCTCGCGCGTGCCTCGGCGATGCGCTCGGGCAGGTCGCGCAGCGCAAGTGAGGCGGTGGCATCACGGACGAGCCGCTTGTTCGCCGCGACGGCCTCGGGGCCGCACACCAGGAAGTTGTCGACCATGATCCGAACCCATGCGTCGAGTGCATCTCCCGCGACGACGTGATGCACGAGCCCATATCGGGCGGCCTCATCGGCTTCGAAGGGGCGGCCGCTCGTGAACAGCTCACGGGCTCGGCCGGGTCCGATCGCACGCAGCACGTACGGTGAGATCACAGCCGGGACCAGCCCCAGTCGCGCTTCGGAGAACGCGAAGCGAGCGCCCTCGACCGCCACGGCGACGTCGGCGCACGCGACGAGGCCGGCGCCGCCGCCGATCGCCGGCCCGTTCACACGGGCGACCACCGCCTTGGGGCAACGGTCAACCGTCTCGAAGGCAGCGGCCATCGCCGCGGTGTCTTCTCGGTTCCGCTCGGCGGAGAGCTCGACGCTCGCGCGCATCCATTCCAGGTCGGCACCGGCCGAGAACGAGCTGCCGGCGCCTGTCAGGATCACCACCCGAACCTCGTCGATGCGAGACACGTCGTCGACGGCAGCGGCGAGCGAGCCGAGCAGACCGGGGTCGAGCGCGTTCCGCCGGTCGGGCCGGTTGAGCGTCAGGGTGGCGATCGGCCCCTCGCGGGTCACGAGCACGTCGCTCACGTCACTCACATCCGGAACACCCCGAACGTGGTCGGTTCGAGCGGCGCGCGTGAGGCCGCATCGAGGCCGAGGGCGAGCACCTTGCGAGTGTCGAGCGGGTCGATCACGCCGTCGTCCCAGAGCCTCGCAGTCGAGTGGTACGGACTGCCCTCCGCCTCGTACAGCTCGATCGTTCGCTGCTCGTCGGCCTCGTCACCCCCCACCGTCGTCAACACTTTCGCTGCCTGCACGCCGCCCATCACGGAGATGCGGGCGTTCGGCCACATCCAGAGCTGTCTCGGTCCGTACGCGCGTCCGCTCATGGCGTAGTTCCCCGCGCCGAAGGACCCGCCGATGATCACCGTGAACTTCGGCACGTTTGCGCACGCCACGGCGGTCACGAGCTTGGCGCCGTCCTTCGCGATGCCGCCGGCCTCGTACTCACGACCGACCATGAACCCGGTGATGTTCTGCAGGAAGACGAGCGGCACGCCCCTCGCGCACGCGAGCTCGATGAAATGCGCGCCTTTCAGCGCCGATTCCGAGAACAGGATGCCGTTGTTCGCGAGCACCGCGACCGGGTGCCCGTGGATGCGCGCGAACCCGCACACGAGCGTCTCGCCATAGAGCCGCTTGAACTCATGCATCGCCGAGCCGTCGACCACTCGTGCGATCACTTCCCGCACGTCGTAGGCATGGGAGAGCTCTTGTGGGATGACCCCGTAGAGCTCCGAGGGGTCGAGGGCCGGGGCGACCGGGTCGGCGATCTCCCACGCTCGTTCCGATGGAAGGTTGAGGTGCGAGACGATCCCGCGCACGATGCGGAGCGCATCGTCGTCGTCGACCGCCTCGTGGTCTGCGACGCCGCTGGTGCGCGTGTGCACGTCGGCGCCGCCGAGCTCTTCGGGGTCGACGTCCTCGCCGGTGGCAGCCTTCACGAGCGGTGGCCCGCCGAGGAAGATCGTGCCCGTGCCGCGAACGATCACCGTCTCGTCCGACATCGCCGGCACGTAGGCGCCGCCGGCTGTGCACGACCCCATCACGGCCGCGATCTGCGGGATGCCCGCCGCCGACATGCGCGCCTGGTTATAGAAGATGCGACCGAAGTGCTCGCGGTCGGGGAACACGTCCGCCTGCAGCGGCAGGTAGGCGCCGCCCGAGTCCACCAGATAGATGCACGGCAGACGGTTCTCGAGGGCGATCTCCTGGGCACGCAGATGCTTCTTCACCGTCACCGGGAAGTACGTGCCGCCCTTCACCGTGGCGTCGTTCGCGACGATCACGCAGGGTTTGCCGTGGATCGGGCCGATGCCGGTCACGATGCCGGCGCCGGGCGCGTCGCCCTCGTACATGTCGCAGGCGGCGAGCGCCGAGAGTTCGAGGAAGGCCGCCCCGTGGTTCACGAGACTCTCGATGCGTTCGCGCGCCGTGAGCTTTCCTCGAGCGCGGTGTCGCTCGGTGGCGGCCTCGCCCCCGCCCGCCCGAGTCGCCTTGAGCTTGACGTTCAGCTCGTCGACGAGCCCGCGCATCGCCCGTTCGTTGTCCGCGAACCCCGGTGAGGTCGGATCGGCGTGCGTGGCCAGCCGCGTCATCGCCAGCACCTTACTGCCGCTGCTACAACGGGGGCGTAGCGTGTACGTCCATGAGCGACCGCATCTCCGTCGAGGAGCTTCGCGAGACCGTTCGCGGGTTCGCCGAGCGTGAGCTGGCGCCGAAGGCCGAACAGATCGATCGCGACGACATGTTCCCGCGATGGCTCTGGCCGCAGCTCGGCGATCTCGGCGTGATGGGCCCGACCGTGTCTGAGACCGAAGGCGGGTCCGGACTCGGCTTCCTCGAGCACCTCGTCATCGTCGAGGAGATCTCGCGAGCGTCGGCATCGATGGGCATGTCGTACGCGGCGCATTCCAACCTGTGCGTGCACAACCTGTGGGCCAATGGCACCGAGGCACAGCGTGCGAGATGGCTCCCGAAGCTGCTCACTGGGGAGCACGTGGGCGCGCTCGCGATGAGCGAGGCCGACGCCGGCTCCGACGTGATCGGGTCGATGTCCTGCCGGGCCGAGCGCCTCGACGGTGGATGGGTCGCGAACGGCTCGAAGATGTGGATCACGAATGGGCCGGAGGCCGACGTGCTCATCGTGTACATGCGAACGATGCCCGAAGACGGATCCGAGCAGGCGGTGACGGCGTTCGTTGTCGAGAAGGACATGGCGGGGTTCAGCGTCTCTCCGAAGATGGACAAGCTCGGCATGCGTGGATCGCCGACGGCGGAGATCGTCTTCCGCGACTGCGAGATCCCCGACGATCACGTGCTGGGTGAGGCGCATCGGGGCGCGCGCGTGCTGATGTCGGGGCTCGATTCCGAACGGGTGGTGCTCTCGGGTGGCCCGATCGGCATCATGCAGGCCGCGCTGGATCTCGTGCTTCCCTACGTTCGTGAACGGCGCCAGTTCGGCGTGCCGATCGGCTCGTTCGAGCTCATGCAGGGAAAACTCGCCGACATGTTCGTCGCGCTCGAGTCCTCGCGCGCCTACGCCTACGACGTCGCCGACCGCTTCGATCGCGGTCGTGACCGTCGTCATTCCGCTGCGGCGGCAGCGTGCCTGCTCGCGGCTTCCGAACGAGCCGTGCAGGTCGCGCTCGAGGCGATCCAGGCCATGGGCGGCGCTGGCTATCTCAACGAGGTGCCCGCCGGTCGCCTGCTCAGGGACGCGAAGCTCTACACGATCGGGGCCGGCACCGCCGAGATCAGACGCATGTTGATCGGCCGAGAGCTGACAGGCAGGCTCACGTAGGGTCGCAACCGTGAGCGGACCCTCCCAGCACGAGCGCTTCATCTGGTCACCCGACCAGGGCGACATCGAAACTGCGAACGTCACCCGACTCATGCATGCCCACGGCATCGACACGCTCCGCGAGCTGACGGCACGTTCGGTTGACGACGTCGAGTGGTTCTGGAACGCAGTGGTGAGCGATCTCGACATCGAGTTCTCCACGCCGTACGAGCAGGTGATCGATCTGTCCCGTGGACCCGAGTGGGCGACGTGGTTCGTCGGTGGGCGCACGAACGTCGCCCGCCAGTGCGTCGATCGCTGGGCCGAGCGCGACGCCGATGCCGTGGCCGTCGTCTGGGAAAGCGAGGATGGCGACGTCCGCGAGGCATCCTTCGCCGACCTCCGAGAGATGACCGACGCGATTGCGAGGACCCTGTTGCAGCTCGGCGTGGCCTCGGGAGACACGGTCGCCTTGTTCTTGCCGATGGCGATCGAGACCGTCGCGGCGCTGATGGCCTGCTCGAAGATCGGGGCGATCTGGGTGCCGATCTTCAGCGGGTTCGGTCCCGACGCGGTGGCCACGCGCATCGTCGATGCAGGGTGCGAGGTCGTGATCACCGCGAACGCCTCGCTCCGCAAGGGTGCCGTCGTGCCGATGAAGCCGGTGGCAGATCGGGCCGCCGAGATCGCCGGCGGGGTGCGCCACCAGGTCGTGTGGATGCGGCTTCCCGAGGAGCCGACGGACATGACCCAGGGGCGCGACATCGCCTGGCCCACAGCCGCAGGGGAACAGGTCGACAGCGTCGCGCTCTCGAGCGAACATCCCTTGTTCATCGGGTACACGAGCGGCACGACCGGCACTCCGAAGGGCGCGGTCCATGTGCACGGCGGCTTCCTGGTGAAGATCGCCGAGGAAGTCGCGTACCAGGTCGATCTGCATCGAGGCGAGCGGCTGCACTGGGCGACCGACCTCGGATGGATCATGGGACCGTGGGAGATCGTCGGCTCGCTCGCGCTCGGCGCCACGGTCGTGCTCACCGAGGGATCGCCGTTGCACCCGAGGTCCGACCGCCTCATGCGGCAGGTGGAACGGCATCGCATCTGCGTGCTCGGCGTGTCGCCGACGCTCGTGCGCGCGATGCGGACGTCGGCGCACTCGCGCCTCGGCGATCACGATCGCTCGTCGCTCCGGGTGCTCGCTTCGACCGGTGAGCCCTGGGACCCCGACTCCTACCGGTGGTTGCATCAGGAAGTCGGCGAGGGCCGCCGCCCGATCGTGAACCTCTCGGGGGGCACGGAGGTCGGCGCGTGCTTCCTGTCGCCGCACCCGGTGGTGCCCACCAAGATCGCGTCGCTCGGTGGCCCGGCGCTCGGCATGGACGTCGACATCGTCGATGCCGACGGGTCTCCGGTTGCGCCTGGGGCCGTCGGTGAGCTCGTCTGCCGCCAGCCCTGGCCGTCGATGACTCGCGGCATCTGGGGCGACCCGGAGCGCTACCTCGAGGCGTACTGGAGACGGTTCCTCGGGGTGTGGACGCACGGCGACTGGGCGAGCCGTGACGACGACGGCTATTGGTTCCTGCACGGGCGGAGCGACGACACGCTGAACGTGGCGGGCAAGCGCATCGGCCCGGCCGAGATCGAATCGGCGCTCGCGACGCACCCGGCGGTCGCCGAGTCGGCCGCCGTCGGGGTGCCCGATCCGGTCAAGGGCGAGTCGATCGCGTGCGTCGTCGTGCTGCGAGCGGGCGCGGAACCCGGGACCTCGGCTCGCGCAGGAGCTGCGGGCGACCGTGCGGGAGCATCTGGGCGGCGCCTTCACGCCGGGCGCGTCGTGTTCGCCGAGGCGCTGCCGAAGACCCGGAGCGCGAAGATCGTGCGCCGCGCCGTGCGAGCGGCGCTCACCGGCGACGATGCCGGCGACCTCTCCTCGCTGGAAGATCCCGACGTGCGTCGAGGCGATCCGCCGATCGGCCCAGGGCGAGTGATGCCCTCGTGCTGACGCCCGAGATGCTCGGCAGAACCTTCGCGGAGGCGCCCGATCCAGAGCTCGCCCGCGTCGCATTCTCGCGCGTCGGCGACGACCCGACCGCGCGGGAGGCCCTCGGCCGCCCCGAGATCATCGAGGTCGCCGCGCGACTGCTGGGGTTCTCGAGCGCTGCTGCCGACTTCCTGGTCGCGAACCCCGACGAGGTGGATTCTCTCGCCGACGTCACGGCCCGTGATGAAAGCGCGCTCGGGGCTGAGCTCGCGCGCGATGTCGACCGGCTCGGTCCGCGCGCCGGCCTGCGACGGTTCCGACGACGAGCGATGATGCGTGTCGCCGCGCGCGACCTCGCGGGCGCCGCGCTCGACGACGTGGTCGCCGAGGTCAGCGCGATCGCCGATGCGTGCCTCGCCGCGGCACTTTCGCTCTGTGCTCATCACACGCTGACGATCATCGGCCTCGGCAAGCTCGGTGGCCACGAGCTGAACTACGCGAGCGACGTCGATCTGCTCTTCGTGCACGGCGACACAGGCCCGGACGCTCAGGGGGTTGCCGAGCGCGCCGTCGCGGCCCTCACGGCGATGCTCGCCCAGCCCACGTCCGAAGGCATCGCGCTGCGCGTCGACGTGGCATTGCGACCAGGAGGCCGCGACGGCGCGCTCAGCAGATCGCTCGGAGCGACCCTCTCCTACTACGACCGCGAGTCCGCGACGTGGGAGCGCCAGGCCATGATCAAGGCGCGGCCGGTCGCGGGCGACCAGGAGATCGGTGCCGGGTTCCTCGCGGGGGTCGAGCCGTTCGTGTACCCGCCCGAGCTCGCACCCGCCGCCATCGACGATGTGCGACGCACCAAGGTGCGGCTCGAGGAATACATCAGACAGCGAGGCAAGGAGCTCACCGAGGTCAAGCGCGGCCGCGGCGGCATCCGGGACGTGGAGTTCGCGGTACAGCTGTTGCAGATCGTGCACGGACGCCGCGACGCGCGGCTGCGCACGCCGAACACCCTGGTTGCCCTGCGGGCCCTGTCGCATGAGGGCTACGTGGCCGATACCGACGCCGAGGCGCTCGCCGGCGCCTATGGGTTCCTGCGGCGACTGGAGCACCGGCTGCAGATCGTCCGCGACCTGCAGACCCACGAACTGCCGCCCGGCCGTCGAGCGAGGACGACGCTCGCTCGCTCGCTCGGCCTCGGCGACGCCGACGCTCTCGCCGCTGAGTACGAACGGACGACAGGCCTCGTCCGTTCGATCCACGAACGGCTGTTCTACCGACCGCTCTTGGAATCGTTCGCCGGCCCGGCGCAGTTGCATCCTTCCCGTGGCACCGATCGGGCCGCCACCGAGGAGTTGCTGCGGGGCTTGAGTTTCGCCGAGCCGGCCCGGTCCTACGATGTGCTCGGGCGACTCGTCGACCCTGGGCGGCGCGTCGGCAAGGTGCTCGCGAACCTGTTCCCGATCATGGCGCCCGCCTTGGCGCTCTCGCCCACGCCCGACGCGGCGCTCGTCCGGCTGGAACGCATCGCCGAAGCGGTGGGGCGGCTTCCCGACGGCGAGGACCGCGCAGTCGCCGATCTGCTCGCGAACGACCCCGTCGCCGCTCGCCGCCTCGCGCACCTGGCCGCGGCCAGTTCGTTCGCGACCGACCTGCTCGTCGCCGATCCCTCACGCATCAAAGGACTGAGCGACACGCTGCTGGGCGGCGAGACCGACGCGGCAGGCGACCTCGTCGATGCGGTCGCTCGCACGGCCGGGCGAGAGCTCACGCCCCGCGAGACCGGCGAAGTCTTGAGTGCGGTCGCCGTGCGCGTCGTGCGGGACGCGCTCGCGGCGGCTCGGCTCGACGTGCTCTCTGATGCGGGCGCCGACGCCGAGGCGCCGCGCGATCTTCCCTTCGCCGTGATCGGCATGGGCAAGCTCGGCGCGCGCGAGCTCAACGTCGCGAGCGACCTCGACCTGATGTTCGTCTACGAGGGCGAGGGCGCAGTGGCCCAGCGTCTCGCCGGCGGGCTCGCCGAGCAGGCGCTGAAGCGGATCCGTGAGGCGGGGTGGGAGCCCGACGCCGACCTGCGCCCCGAAGGTCGAAACGGACCGCTGGCCCGATCGATCGCGGGCTACCTCGAGTACTGGCAGCGATACGCGGAGCCCTGGGAGTTCCAGGCGCTGCTGCGGGCTCGCGCCGTCGCGGGCGACCTCGACCTCGGGCGGCGATTCGAGCTGAACGCGGCGGACGCGGCGTTCCCGCACGAGGGCATCACGATCGACCGGGTGGCCGACATCCGCCGCATGCGCGAGCGCATCGAGCGGGAGCGCGTGAAGCCCCCCGAGGCGGCGAAGTTCCATTTCAAGCTCGGCATCGGGTCGCTCGCCGATGTGCAGTTCGCGGTGGAGCTTGCGTTGCTGCGTTCCGGAGGCGCACATCCCGAGATCCGGTCACGCCGCACCCTCGAAGCGATCGACCGCCTCGCTGCGGCGAAGCTGATCTCCGGCTCGGCCGCGCGTGACCTCGGCGAGGCGTTCGTGTTCTGCACCGACGTGAAGAACGCGCTCGAGATGGACCGCCGTGTGCACGCCGAGGCCGTGCCGCCGGGGCACGCCGACCAGACCGCCCTGGCTCGGCGGCTCGGCTACGAGGAGTACCCTCGCCAGAGCTTCATCGACGATTACCTGCGCGTGACCCGCCGCGCCCGCCGCGCGATGGAACGCGTCTTCTCCGAGGAGGCACATGAGCGTGAGTGAGCGACGCACTGCATTGATCACCGGTGCGTCGAGCGGGTTCGGTGTGGAGTTCACCCGCCTGTTCGGCGCCGACGGCTGGAACGTCGTCATGGTCGCGCGGAGCGGCCCGGCGATGGAGACCATCGCCAGCGAAGTCCAGCAACGTCATGGCGTCGACATCAGCGTGAGCGTCATGGATCTCTCCGAAGCGGGGGCGAGCGCCGCGCTGGTCGCGTCCCTCGCCGAGCGCGACGTGGTGGTCGACGCACTCGTCAATAGCGCGGGCTTCTCGACCTACGGCGAGTTCTGGCGGGACGATCCGGCGACGCAGGTCGCCATGTTGCAGGTCAACGCCGTTGCGCTCACCGAGCTGAGCCGTCTGGTCCTTCCCGGCATGATTGAGCGAGGCCGCGGCCGCATCCTCAACCTCGGCTCGGTCGGCTCTTTTGCGGCGGCGCCGATGACCGCCGCCTACGCCGCAACGAAGGCCTACGTGCTCTCGCTCTCACTCGCCATGGCCGACGAGCTGCGAGGTACCGGCGTCACGGTCACGTGCCTCTGCCCCGGGCCGACCCGGACGGGGTTCCAGGATCGAGCCGCGATGCAGGACTCGGCGCTCATCCGGGGCAAGAAGCTTCCCAGCGCTCGCGAGGTCGCCGAGGCTGGGTATGCGGCGATGAAGGCCGGTACGCCGTACGTGGTGACGGGCGCCAGCAGCAAGGCGTTCGCGTTCGGTTCTCGGTTCCTGCCTCGGACCCTGAGCGCGCATATCGCGGGCCGTTCCCAACGCCGCGTCTGACGAAGGAGGCATCGGTGCTGAAAGAGTTCAAGGCGTTCGCGATGAAGGGCAACCTCATCGACATCGCGGTCGGGCTGATCCTGGCGCTCGCGTTCAGCGCCGTCGTGACCGCGTTCGTCGACGGCGTGCTCATGAACCTGATCGCAGCCCTGGTGGGGGAGCCGAGCTTCGACCGCATCGTGTGGACGATCGGCGACGCCCCCGATCCGACCGAGATCCGGGTCGGCGCGTTCCTCACGGCCCTCGTCAACTTCGTGATCGTTGCCTGGGTGCTCTTCTGGATCGTGAAGGCGGTGAACCGGTTCAAGAAGGCAGAACAGGACGCCGGCCCCAGCGAGATCGAGCTGCTGACCGAGATCCGCGACTCGCTGCGACACCGCAACGGCTGAGTGATGTTTGCGGGCTCAAGCCCCTGCCGAAGATATTGATATGTGGATCGAGGCGACAGGCGAGGCGAGCTCGTTCGTCAAGGAGCACGGGGGGATGCTGTTCGTGTGGGCCAGGCGCTTCATCAGCGTCCCCGGCGGCCTCACGATGCTCGAAGCCACGACCGATCCGCCGCCCGACGCCTTGGAGTGGCGCCGCATCGAGATGCGGGACTTCCTGCTGTTCGTGCCACGGAAGATGCGCCTTCCCGACGAGTTGCACCTGCGGCTTCGGGGCCGGTACCGCCAGCGCATCGACGCA
Organism: uncultured Actinomycetes bacterium; assembly: GCA_963831325.1. GTDB lineage: Bacteria > Actinomycetota > UBA4738 > UBA4738 > HRBIN12 > JAOUEA01. Next base: position 52,590 of record CAWHQA010000038.1, on the reverse strand, counting down.
CTCTGGAACGGCTGCATCTACGTCGTCTGAGCAGCACGGGGGACCAACGAAGGCTGCTGTCGGACAGATCCGACTCGGGCAGACAGAAGGGCTCCCGAAACGAGGTCCTGCACGAATCGCGGCGGCGGGCGTTCTACGCGGCGGGGGGCTCCGGTGCCGCGGGAGTCGAAGCCGCGGTATCGCCCCGCCAGGTGCCGGCGAGCTTCCAGTGCCTCTGCACGAGCCACCACGACGCACCGGCGAGGGCGAGTCCCGACACGATGTCGGCGATGCCCCGCTCGCGCTCAGCGTCTTCGCTCAGCGTGAAGAGCGCGCTGGTTCCGGGCGCGACCACACGGAACACGCCGTAGCCGGCCTTCACCGCGCTCACGACGAACAGCACGACGAAGATGAGCACGACGGTGTACGCGAACGCCTGGAACGTACGCGCCGCAGCCGACCCGTGGAAGAGACCGTCGTCGACGAGCTCACGGCGCCGATCCAGATGGAAGCGGTAGACAGCGGATGCCACGATCGCGGTGATCCCCGAGGCGACCAGTGTGCGGATCGCCGCGTCGGCCGGATCGAGTCCGAGGCTCCCACCCAGTCCGCCGATCAGATCGCCCACCCCGCCCAACTCGGCGCCGGGCATGACGCTTCCGCCGAGCCCCCCGAGGCCACTCAGCAGATCCTCACCGGTCTCCGGCCCGAGGATCAGCTGCACCGCTGCTTCGAGGAAAGCCGCGGCGGCCGTCACGCCGATCACGAGCACGGGAAGCATCGCCACCGAGAGGTAGATCGCGCGCGGACGAGTGGTCAACTCGTCGGGCAGGTGTCGTCCGGTGATCACGGCGACGATCGCCATCAGCAACCCGAGCACGAAGAAGCCCGTGACCACGAGGCCTGCACCGCCGTCGAACATCGTCATCCCCTTCCGGATCGAGCCCCGTCGAGCGAGGCGTTGATCTCAGCATCACAGCCGGTCGAGGGTGTGTCGAACATCCGCCGGCAACGATGGGCGACGAGCGCTTCGAGGGCCCCGGAGCATCCGGAGAGCACCCACGTGCGAACCTCTGCACATGAAGACCCCTGTCGGCGCCGTGCTCGGCGTGGTTTCCGCGGGCGTGGCGCTCGGCGTCGCGCACCTGGTAGCCGCGTTCGTCGGCGATGAATCCTCTCCCGTCATCGCCGTCGGGTCGGCGGCGATCGATCTCACGCCCGAGTGGTTGAAATCGTTCGCGATCCGCACGTTCGGTGAGCAGGACAAGCTGGTGCTGCTCATCGGCGTCGGCGTCATCGTCACGGTGCTCGCGGTGGTGCTCGGCATCGCGTCGGTCCGCCGACCGCGCACAGGGTTGGTCGGCCTCACGGTGCTCGGCGCGGTCGGCGCAGCCGCAGCCCTGACCCGCCCGACCGCCACCGTCGTCGACGCGCTCCCCGCAGTGATGGGCGCGATCGCGGGAGCCGCGACGCTGCTCGTTCTGCATCGCCGGCTCGTCGGTGACACCGCTACCCCTGCCGAGGTCGGCGCCACCGGCGAGCGGCCCTTCCCAGATGGGGTCGATCGACGCGGGTTCCTGGTCGCGAGCGGGGTCGCGTTCGGCGTGGCCGCTGCGGCAGGCGGGTTCGGACAGTTCTTCTCCAAGCGGAAGCAGGTTGACGCGTCCCGAGCCGCGGTGTCGGTGCCGTCTCCGGCCGACCCCGCTCCTGCCGCCCCGGGCGGCGTGGACTTCGGCCTCGATGGTCTGAGCCCTTACTACACGCCGAACGGCGAGTTCTACCGCGTCGACACCGCCCTGATCGTGCCGTCGGTGCCCGCCGAGGACTGGAGCTTGCGCGTGCACGGCATGGTCGAGAACGAGATCACGCTCGACTTCGAGCAACTGATGGCGAGGCCCTTGATCGAGCGCGACATCACGCTCGCCTGCGTCTCGAACGAGGTGGGTGGACCGTACGTCGGCAACGCTCGTTGGATCGGGGCGCCGCTCGCCGACCTGCTCGCCGAAGCCGGCGTCGATCCGGCTGCGACCCAGCTCGTGTCGACGGCGGTCGACGGCTTCACGATAGGCACCCCGGTGAAGGCGGTGACCGACGGGCGAGATGCGATGCTCGCGATCGGCATGAACGGCGAGCCCCTGCCGATCGAGCACGGTTTCCCCGTGCGGATGGTCGTGCCGGGCCTCTACGGATACGTCTCGGCCACGAAATGGCTCGTCGACCTCGAGCTGACGACCTTCGATGCGTTCGACCCTTATTGGATCCGCCGCGGATGGGCGGAGCAGGCGCCGATCAAGATCCAGTCGCGCATCGATACGCCCAAGCCGCTCTCGAGTTCTTCGGCCGGTGATGTCGTGATCGCCGGGGTCGCGTGGGCCCAGCACACCGGCATCGACGGGGTCGAGGTGCGTGTCGACGACGGCGATTGGAAGCCGGCAGAGCTCGCAACCGAGGACACGGTCGACACCTGGAGGCAGTGGAAGATCGTGATGCCGCTCGAGGCCGGCAACCGCCGCATCGAGGTGCGCGCGACCGACGCCACGGGCGAGGTGCAGACAGACGAACGCGCGGAACCCTTCCCCGACGGCGCGACCGGACAGCACTCGATCGTGATCCAGGTCGGCTGACGCTGCGAAGACAGGACGTCCCTCCCCGCAGGCGCCCGTGGGGGAGGGGGCAACATCCGACGGACGCGCCCGCTTCCGTCGAAGCCCGCACCTGGCCACGAAGACCTGGCCGACAGACACGTTAGGAGCACATCCATGAGCTTCATGAGCAAACGGCACGCGTCGCTCGTCGCGGCCTTCGCGGCCCTCGCGATCGTCGGCGCCGCATGTAGCAGCGACGACAGCACCGCAGACGGAGGGGACACCACCACCGCCCCGACGATGGGCGAAGCACCGATGAACGAGACATTCGGAGCGGCCTGCTCGGCGGTTCCGGCCGACGGCGCAGGAAGCTTCGACGGCATGGCGACGGACCCGGTGGCCACGGCCGCCAGCAACAACCCCGTCTTGTCGAGCCTCGTCACACTGGTCGGTGAGGCCGGCCTGGTCGACACGTTGAACAGCGCCGAGGACATCACGGTCTTCGCTCCGGCCAACGATGCGATCGCGGGCCTGCCGAAGAAGACGGCGAGCGCCGCGATGGCCGACCCCAAGGGCCTGCTGACCGAGGTGCTCACCTACCACGTGGTGCCCGGACGCTTGGCCCCCGAGGACCTGGCCGGTATGCACGAGACCCTGCAGGGTACGACCCTCGAGGTTTCGGGAAGCGGCGAGGACTTCATGGTCAATGGTGACGCGGGCGTGATCTGCGGCAACGTGCAGACCTCGAACGCCACCGTCTACATCATCGACGGGGTGCTCCTGCCGAAGATGTGACCACGCTCACGCACTATCGGCTCTGCGTTTCCCCTCGACGCCGGAGCTACCAGACGGCCGGAGGCTCCCGCCTCCGGCCGTCACCCATCTACGGGTGAATGGGTCGATGTGATCTACGTCACGGCATCGTTCCACCCGTTCGCCCAGCCTGGCCACGTGACTTCGAGCTCCGAGAAACGGTACACTCTTAGCATGTCGAAAGCGCCACTTCCTGACGACCGATCAGAGGTCGGGATCCGAGATCTGCGTGATCACCTGAGCGCGTGGCTGGAAGCGGTGGCGTCGGGTCGGGAGATCACCGTTACCGATCGCGGCAAGCCGATCGCCCGCATCGTTCCGGTGGCCGGTCGCACCAAGCTCGAGCAGTTGATCGCGGAAGGCAAGGTCCGTCCTCCGCTTCGGCCAGCTCGACCTGCTTCATCACGCCCCCTGATCGAGGTCGAGGGTTCCGTCAGCGATCTCGTGATCGAGCAACGGAAGCGATGATCGCCTACTTCGATACGTCCGCGCTGGTGAAGCTCTTCCTCGACGAGCCCGGCCGCGAGCTCGTCGAGCGATCGCTGGGAAGCACTCGCTGCATCGTGTCACCTCGGTCGCAGACCTATCCAGAGGCTCGGTCGGCGTATCGCCGGCGCAGCGCGGGCTGGGCAGGCTGCGGCACGGAGCGAGGATCACTGGCGGTCGATGAGCTGGGATCGCTGCTCCTCGAGATGAGCGTTGTCGAGCTCGAGGCTCGACCTTGCCCGGGAAGCAGGAGACCTCGCTGAGAGGTACGCGCTCCGGGGTTACGATGCGGTGCATCTCGCGTCGGCCCTCAGCGTTGATGATCAGGCCACCACGGTCTTCACCTGGGATGCCGACCTTGCCGCGGCCACCGCTGCCGCGGGACTTTCGGTGGCGCCGGTCTGACCCGAGATCCGCCGACCTCTCCCGCACGTGCCTATCCCACACCAAGGTCCTGAGTGAACTCGGCGCGCACGCCGAGAAGTCGCACTGGGCGGTCGATCTCGAACCGGGCAAGGGCGACGAGCGCGGCTTCCGTGATGCGATCGACGTCGGTCGTTGGTTCGGCGAGCTTCACCCCGTGGGTCGACGTGAAGAACGACGCGGTCCGGAGCTTCACGGTCACGCGCATCACCTGCCGGCCCTCGGGAAGGTCGCCGACCAGCTCGCGGGCGATGCGTTCGCTCTCGCGACGGATCTCGTCCGGGTCTGTCAGATCCCGCTGGAACGTGCGCTCGTGACTCTGGCCCCGGCGCACGTACGGTTCGGCGGTCACATGCCCATCGTCGTCGCCGGTGCCGAGGCTCCGGATCCACGGCCCGGTGTTGGGTCCGAAACGCCCGGCGAGCGCATCGTCGTCGGCGTTCGCGAGCTCGTCGACGGTGTGGATGCCGAGGGCGTTGAGCTTCTCGGCGGTCTTCTTCCCGATGCCCCACAACGCGTCGACCGGCTTCGATCCCATCAGCGCCGGCCACTCATCGCGGGTGAGCCGGAACACTCCTCGTGGCTTCGCGAACGCGCTCGCGAGTTTCGCGCGATGCTTGGAGTCGCCGACGCCGATCGAACACCAGAGCTCGGTGCGCTCGAGCACGACGCGCTGCACGTCGCGCGCTTGCACCTCTGGGTCGTCGGTCTCGACGGCCATGAACGCCTCGTCCCACCCGAGCGTCTGCACGACCGCAGGGAAGGTCCGCAGCGCCTCCATCACCCGTTCACTCGCTTCGAGGTAGTGGTCGCCGTCGACGGCCAGGAACACGCCGTCGGGGCATCGCTTCAAGGCAGTGCGCAATGGCATGCCCGATCGCACGCCGAACTCCCTCGCCTCGTACGACGCCGTCGAGACAACTCCGCGCTTCGTCGGGTCGCCATCACCCCCGACGATCACGGGCGTGCCCCGCAGCTCGGGATGCCGCAGCACCTCGACCGCAGCGATGAACTCGTCCATATCGACGTGGAAGATCCAGCGCGTCACGATGTCAGCATCGCAAATGCTCTCGCAGGGTTCCGCCCGCTCACCAAAGGAGACCGACATGACCACGCCAGCCAGCGTCGAGGAGTACATGGCCGGACTACCGAAGGCTTCGCGCACCGTTCTGCAGAAGCTGCGCACGACGATCGATGGCGCCGCGCCCGCGGCGGTCGAGACGATCAGCTACCAGATGCCGACCTTCAAGCTCGACGGCCGGTTCCTCGTGTCCTACGCGGCGTTCAAGCGCCACTGCAGCCTCTTCCCGGCGAGCGAGAAGGTCGTCGAAGCATGCGGGGAAGAGCTGGAGCCCTACCTCTTCGGGAAGGGAACGATCCGCTTCCCGCTCGACGAGCCCCTGCCGGTCGCCCTCGTGGAGAAGATCATCAAGGTGCGGCTCGAGGAGCACATGTGATGAGGAGATCGCTATGCAGCTAGACACCAGGCCGGACCCAAGCACGAGACCGGAGATCCCCGGCGGCTCGCGGTATCGGATGCCGGCGGAATGGGAACGACACGACGCGATCTGGTTCCAATGGCCCGATCGATCCATGGTTGGCCAGCATCAGATGAAGCTCGAGGGAACGTGGCTCGCCATGGTTGCTGCGATGGCCGGCTTCGTGCAGGTGCGCGTCATGGTCGCGACCGAAGCGTCGGCTGAGCGGCTCCAAGGGGAGCTCGAGTGGTTCGGACTCTCCGATGCCGTCGAGCTCGTCGCCATCCCGATCGATGACGTCTGGGCTCGCGACAGCGGCCCTGTCTTCGTGCTCGACGAGACAGGTTCGCTCAATGTCACCGATTGGAACTTCAACGGCTGGGGCGGCCGCTTCGAGCACCCCAGGGATCACGAGGTGGCCGCAGCGATCGCCGATCATCTCGGCGTTCCGCACCTCAGGGCTGCCACGACCCTCGAAGGCGGAGCGCTCGAAGTGAATGGCACCGGGTCCCTGATCGCGACCACGAGCTCGATCGTGAATGACAATCGGAACCCAGGATCGACTCGGTCCGCGATCGAGGCCGAGCTCGCACGTCTCCTCGCCGTCGAGAACGTCATCTGGCTCTCCGGCGCCCCGAAGGATGCCTGTGATGCGTTCGGAGATGTCACCGACTGGCACGTCGACATCGCCGCGCGATTCACCGATCGGTCGACCGTCCTCTACTGCTGGACCGACGACCGGAACGATCCACGCTACCCCTACCTCGTGACCCACCGGCGGGAGCTCGAGCAGGCCTTGGACGAGGCAGGGCATGCGCTCGAGTTGGTCGCTCTGCCCACGCCGGAGGTCCGCTCGGTGAGCCCGAAGTCCTACGGCCAGCCGGCGGGTCGGCCCGTCGGGTCGGTGACCGACGCGGCGTATACCAACTACCTCGTCACGAACGGAGTCGTGCTGGTGCCCGTCTACGGACGTCCCGAAGACGAGGAAGCGAAGGCGATCATCCGAGAGCATTTCCCCGGGCGTGACGTCGTCGGCATCCCTGCTCTGACCCTCACGGAAGCAGGTGGCGCGGTCCACTGCGTGACCCAGCAGCAGCCGTCATCATCGAACGAGCCACCGCGACGCTGACGCCGCGGCGGCCCGCCCGATCATCAGTCGCGCTCGACCATGCGGAACGGGTTCCCGTCGGGATCGCGGAACGTGAACATCGGCGGCACTCCTTCGCCCATGAGGACCAGCTCAGCGTCGGCATCGACCCCACTCGCCGCCATCGCTGAGTGGTCTGCCTCGGCGTCGTCGGTCGCGAAGCTCACCTCGATGCCGGCGGACGATCCCTGCGGGACCAGCGCGATCGTCGTTGCCGCGCCCGGCGGCGCCACCTCGATCCAACGCTGACCGTCGCCGAAGGCACCGTCCATCCGCTTCTCGAACCCGAGCGTGCCCGTGTAGAACTCGAGCGCCTCGTCCTGGTCGCTGACGGGGAGGACCACCGTTCCGATCCGGGTGATGCGCGTCTCACTCATCGCTCCAACTCCTGCTTCAGTGTGTTGACTCGGTCTCGCCAGAAAGCCTTCATGCGTTCCCGCTCCTCGGCGTCGGCGAGGCGTTCGTGCGACAACGTCGCCGTGCTCTTGGCTGCGTCCTTCGCCGCGAACGTCACGTGGAGCCGGGTCCCGTCGTCGCCCCAGTCGAAGTGGGCAGACGTGGGCTTCGTGGCTTTGCGCTTCCGGAGCTTCCCGTCGGGTAGCCACCGCTTCCGCTTCGCCGCGTCGACGAACGCCTCGTACAAGCGATCGACCGGCACCGCAACGGTCTTCGTGGTGCTCGCGCGGAAGCCGTCGGCGTGCTCGCCGACCGCGCGCAAGCCTCGCGCACGCTCGTAGCTTCCGGCGACGGCCTGGGCGTTCCAAGCCAATGGCTCGATGCCTTGCTCCTCGGCGATCCAGCGCGCGATCTCCCGGTGTGTTCGCTCGGCCGCGCCCCACTCATCGAGCCGGTCGAACCACTCTTCCCATCCACGACCGGTCCGACGCCGGATCTCCACGTCAGAGGTTGCGAGTGACGGCTTCTCGGCAACCTTGGGCGTCTCCGACGCGCTCAGCAGCGCGGTTCGCGCCGCGGTGTAGCTCTCGCCCGTCTTCGCCATGCGCGAGCGGACGAGGAGCTTGAAGGACTTTCGTCTGGTCATATCGTGCTCCCTCATGGCGGCGGCCCCGCGACTCACGCTCCCGACGCCCCCACCGGATAGGGCAAGCACATGACCGGCGTCCCGACGGCTCGAGGCCCCCTTTGCCCCCGCTTCTGCCGACGGCGTGAGCGCCGGAATCGAGGGTTCGGCGCAGGACGGCGCCGGACCTCAACGGTAGCGCCGACCGCCGATGCACGCAAACCGGTTTGCGAACGAGCCGCGAGGAGCATGATGGAGAGACCGACGAGGGGGAGGAAGCCATGTGCTTGACCTGCGGATGCATGCAGGCCCACCTGGAGATGGGCCAGCACAACATCAGGTACGAGGACGTGAAGGCGGCAGCCGACGAGAACGGCAAGTCGGTCGCCGAGACGCTCGACATCATCGATCAGACGGTCGCGATCGACCGCGGCGAGCACGCCGACGAGTACGCGCCGAGCTCGTGAGGATCGGCGTGAGGAAGGAGCGATCCGATGCTGACCGATTCCAAGGCCTTCAATGGGTTCGCAGTCGACGACCTGCAGAAGGCACGTGAGTTCTACGGTGAGACGCTTGGTCTGAAGACGGAGGTGCTCGACGAGACGAACGGGCTGCTGTCGCTGCACCACCCGGACGACCACGACACCTTGATCTACCTGAAGCCCGACTTCGCCCCGGCCACCTACACCGTCCTCAACTTCCCGGTGAGCGACATCGACCAGGCGGTCGATGAGCTCTGCCGCGAAGGGCGTCAGCTTCGAGCGGTACGAGGGCTTCGACCAAGACGACAAGGGCATCGCGCGCGGCAACGGTCCGAACATCGCGTGGTTCAAGGATCCCGCGGGCAACATCCTCTCGGTGCTCGACCAGTCCTGAGCTGAACCGCCGAGCGGGCGTCGGAGCCCGCGGGTAGCATGTCTCCCACATCGAGAGTGGTCCGGACCAACCGGCCCCGGCAACCTGGGCAGACGACCCAAGGTGCCTGCTCGCGCGAGCGAGGATGCGGCTCCTCTCGAGGAGCAACCAAGCGTCCGACGACCCGTCGGTTCCGCTCGGGTTCTGCGTCGTCCGCCGCGACAGGAGGACGCATGCGGCTGAGGACTTCCCCCCGCGTCATCATGGCCCTGAACCGCCGAGCCCGCGCCCGGTCGCCCCAGGTCGACGAGCCGCTGTTGACGCCGGTCTCCACCCCGACGCTCCGTCATCACCGGCTGTTCCGTATCGACGCGGATGACGAAACGTACGAAGCGTACGAGGTGCGCCGTGACGGGCGCGTCATCGTCGACTCAGACTCGGGGCACCTGCCTGATCTTGTTCGCTTCACGAGCGCCGAGAACGGCGCGAGCTGGACGTCCGCCGGGCCCTGGACCGCGGGGACCCTCTCGGGCTCTGCCGACTCGGCTGGCACCGTGCGGGGTCAGGGGCTTGGTTCCGGATCGCGACGGCGAGAGATCCGGCGAAGCTCATCGTGTACCGCATGGGGAGCGCGCCGTTCGAACATCGCTGTTCCACCGTGTGGAACCACAGCGGCAAGCCGATCATCTGCGCCGTGTGCCGAACCCGGGGCTTCGACAAGCCGACCGGGAAGTCGTGACGAACGACGTCACCTGGCTCTCGCGCCGTCGGGCGGATGTGCCCAATCGCCACGGCGAGTCCCTCGATCGCGTGTCGAAGACCAGATTCAGTTTGGGGAGGTCGGCCGGATATAACATGTAAACGTCCTTGCCCGCACGCCTGACGCTCTTCTGCCGCTTCGGGACATTCTCCGTGCCCCCTCGGCCGACCGAGAAAGGTCCGGGGTCCCTCAAAGGAAGCGGGGTTCCAGTGACTACTTCGAGGAGCTCCTTGGTCTCAGAGGGGAAGTGTTTCCGCACGATTGTTTCCCCGTACAATGACTGGTGGAGTCGAACCGCATTGCACGCGAGTCTAGCTTCTCGAAACCGGTCATGCTTGCGAAGTTCGCTGGTCGGACATCCGTCCGGTGCTCGCATAAGCGAGTCTCGGCCGCACTCCATCCGACACAGGACAGCTATCCGGCCCCCTGAAGCACGTAGTCCACCCCAGACTGCTTCCTGACACGTCGCACTGGAGGTCGAACTCGTTCGGGTCGGGCCGGAGGGCCACCGCCGTGCCTTCCTCGAGCCTCCCTCGCGCAATCTAGGTGTCGATCACGTCCTGGGTGAAGCACACCTCCTCGGAAGCAACTGCCGATCGGGTTGGTGAAAGACAAGACCTCGGTGAAGGCCTAGGGTCTTGAGACCGGGAGCGAATGGAGAGCGCGCCGCGCGAGCTCCAATGCGCCCTGCGGATCGGCACCGAGTTGGTGCGCTCTCACGGCGAACGCGTCCGCCGCTTCACGCAGCGCGTTGATCGAACGATCGGACGCGTTCGGGGTCGGCTCCGCGACGAACGATCCGTGGCGCCCTCGCGTCACGATCACCCCGGCCGCCTCGAGCTCCCGGTATGCCCTCGCGACGGTTCCGCCGGCGACACCCAGGTCCTTCGCGAGCTGCCGGATCGTCGGGAGCCGTGCGCCGACCTCGAGCACACCCGAGGTGGTCATCGTCGCGATCTGCATGCGTATCTGCTCGAACGGGGGGACGGGCGACGACGGTTCCACACGGACGATCACGCCGGGCTCCGCACCCCGCGTCGAACCCGATAGCGGGTGGGGTGCGCGACACCGATCCAGCACGCGAGGGAGAGAAGGAACGCAACGACGATCGTCACCCCGGCGACGATCCCGCCCGCTTCGCCGGCGATGCCGGCGGCGAGCGTGATGGCGACCATCGGACCGGCGAACTGGATGAGCAGGGCCAGGCCGGCGCCCGCGACCACATGGATCGAGGTGGATCGGATCGCATCGTCGACTCTCCACGTCGGTGATGTCCGCGAGCGACTGACGGCGCGCGACGATGCGCCGCTCGACCAACTCGACGAGGACCGCGATCGAGGCTCCACCGAGGCCGAATGGCGCGATGGCGCCCACGCCGGGGAGATCGATGCTGGACCCGGGCTGGAGGAGTCCGTACGGCACGATCATGGCCAACGCGAGGGCGCCCAGGGCCCGCTGTGCCGTGAGCAGTCGCACCGAGAGGTAGTCGACCAATCGCCGGGGTTGCATCACGGCGCTCGACGATGTCTCGTGGCCGCGATCCACCACGACCTCGGCCACCAGGGCACCGAGCAGGTATCCGACGAGCATCAGGCTGAGTGCCCATGCACCCTCGTCGAACGTCCGTCCTGAGATGCCGGAATACAGCCACGGCGAGATGAAGCCGAGGAACGCACCGATCCTGCGGCCGCGCCGGTTCCAGAGCAGGTAGCGCTGCACGACGAGGGTGCTCTCGGGTGTGAGGTCGATGCCTGTCGCGTCGACCCAGCGCCTCACCTCGGCGTCGTCGGCTCCCATGCGTCGACCGAGCCAGATCGCCACGATCGTGATCACTACGCCGAGCGCGAGCAGTTCGGTTGGACCCATCAGCGGTGCCTCCTCGTACCGTTCGTATCAATGTATCGATACAATGCACGTTCAGGGCGGCCGGGTCAAGCGGAGATCGTCGCGACCGCGGATGTGGAGGTGGCTAGTCTAGCGCAGACTAGTAAGTGATTCGATCGTCTTGACTTGCGAGGGAGAGGTGCTGCCACTCGCCCGGCATTCCTAGCTGGGCTCTCTGCGGCGGCGGAGGCTCGAGGTTGCATCGCCGGGGCACCTGCGCTCAAGATGGCCTGTGCCTCGACCGACGGACGGCCGCCGGCTCGCGACCGTGCTGTTCCTGGACATCGTGGGTTCCACACACGTGGCCTCGGACCTCGGTGACGCTCGTTGGCGCACGTTGCTGACCAGCTTCCGCAAGGTCGTTCGCGAGCAACTCAAGAAACACGCCGGGCGGGAGGGCAACTTCACCGGCGACGGATTCCTGGCGACCTTCGGCGAGCCCGCACAGGCCGTCGCAGCGGGCGTCGGCATCGCGCGCGACGTGCAGGCGCTGGGCGTGGACGTGCGGGTCGGGCTGCACACTGGCGAGGTGGAGATGATCCAGGGGCACCTCGGCGGCGTGGCCGTGCACATCGGCGCTCGCGTGATGGCGCTGGCCGGTCCCGGCGAGGTCCTCGTGACGAGCACGGTGAAGGACCTGGTACAAGGGTCGCCGATCGTCTTCGACGACCTCTCCGCGCACGAGCTCAAAGGGGTTCCGGGAACCTGGCAGTTGACCTCCGTTCTGTCCGTCGACGGCGAGCCCGTGCCCCGCCCGATCGACCCGGCCGACGCGATCGAGCGCCTGGGCGAGATCGGCGCGGATGATGCGGGGCGCGGTCGGCGGCGAGCGATGGTCGTCGCCGGGGTCGTCGTCCTCGCGGCAGTCGCGGGCGCGCTGGTGCTCGTCGCGACGAACGGCACCGATCCCGTCGCGCCGACCGGCACCGATCGCGTGATCAGCCTCGTCAAGCTCGACGCGACGAGCGCCGTCATCGAATCGACGGTGGGCGACGGGCTCCTGAGCGACCACCTGTGGCACGCCTTGTCGGTGGAGAACGGCGCGCTGTTCCAGATGACACCGACGGAGGTGAGGACCCGCGACCTGGCGACCGGCTCCGTCCGCGAGACGTACGACGTCGGAGCCGACCACGAACATTCCGTGATCGGGTTCGGTTCGGAGTGGCTCGGGGCCGACCGTTCAACGGAGTCGCTCGTCCGCGTCGACCTCGTGTCTGGCGAGCGCGTGGCGTCGCTCGACATCGACGGCGGGGCTGCCGCGCTCGCGGTGGGACCGGACGCGGTGTGGTTCGTCACGAGCGACGGCGACCTAGGACGCGTCGATCCCGTCACGCTCAAGGTGCAGCGATGGCCCTCACGAGCCCGCTCGGCCGGCGCGGTCGTTCCTTTCGCCGAGGACGTGTGGATCTGCGACTGCTCCAACCGGCAGATCTTCCGTTTCGACGTTGCCACAGAGCGGTTCGAGCGGTTCGACATCCCCGAGGAGGCCTCCCTGATCGGGCCCACGCAGGGGAGCGCTCCCAGGCAGCTTTGGCTCGTCGACCCCGGCGCCTCGGCCATTACTCCCCTGGACCCGGTGACCGGCGAGCGAGGCCGCGCGATCGGGTTCGAGGGAACGATCGCCGACGCCCAGATCGGACTCGGCAAGATCTGGGTCGCGGCGGCCGACCACGTCTACGTGCTGGACGCGAACGACGACGAGGCCGACGTCCTCGACATCCCGATGCCCGAGGGGTTCTTCGCGTCGAGCGTGGCGATCGATCCAGACCGCGAAGCGGTCTGGATCGGAACCTGCGGGTGTCCGCTGGAATGACGCGCGGGGCGAGGCACCCAGGCGAGTCCGAGCTCGACTAGACGTCGTAGTAGAGGCCGAACTCGTACGGGTGGGGACGGAGCGCAACCGCGTCGTGCTCTTCGATGCGCTTGTACTCGATCCAGGTGTCGATGACGTCCTGGGTGAACACGCCGCCTTCGAGCAGCCACTGGTGGTCGGACTTCCAGCTCGCCGAGCACCTCGAGCAGCGATCCGGGCACCTGCTTCACGGCCGCGTGCTCCTCGGGCGGCAGGTCGTACAGGTCCTTGTCGATCGGGTCGGGGGGCTCGATCTTGTTCTTGATGCCGTCGATGCCGGCCATGAGCATCGCGCTGAACGCCAGGTACGGGTTGCACGACGGGTCGGGCGTGCGGAACTCGAGCCGCTTCGCGCCCGGGCTCTTCGACCCGAGCGGGATGCGCACGCACGCGCTTCGGTTCCGCTGCGAGTACACGAGCTTGATCGGCGCCTCGTAGCCGGGCACGAGCCGGCGGTACGAGTTCGTCGTCGGGTTCGTGAACGCGAGCAACGAGGGCGCGTGTGCGAGCAGGCCGCCGATGTACCACCTGGCCATGTCGCTGATGCCGCCGTAGCCGACCTCGTCCCAGAACAGGTTCTCGTCGCCTTCCCACAGCGACTGGTGGGTGTGCATGCCCGAGCCGTTGTCCATGAACAGTGGCTTCGGCATGAACGTCACGGTCTTGCCGGCCTGGTACGCCGTGTTCTTGACGACGTACTTGTACTTCATGACGTTATCGGCGGTCGTGAGCAGCGTGTCGTAGCGCATGTCGATCTCGGCCTGACCGGCGGTGCCGACCTCATGGTGGTGCACCTCGATCGTGAGGCCGACCTTCTCCAGGTTCAGCACCATGTCGGTGCGCAGGTCCTGGTACTTGTCCATCGGAGGAAGCGCGAAGTACCCGCCCTTGTACCGGGGCTTGTAGCCGAGGTTGCCGCCTTCCTCGACCTTGCCGGTCTGCCATGCGCCGGCGACGGAGTCGACGTGGTAGTAGCCCTCGAACTCGTTCTGGTCGTAGCGGATCGAGTCGAAGATGTAGAACTCGGCTTCTGGCCCCCAATACGAGCGGTCGGCGATGCCCGTCTGCTTCAGGTAGAGCTCGGCCTTCTTCGCGATGTTGCGCGGGTCGCGCGAGTAGTCCTCGCCGGTCACCGGGTCCTTCACGAAGCACGTGATGTTCAGCGTGGCGTGCTTGGTGAACGGGTCCATGTAGGCGGAATCGGGGTCGGGCATCAGCAGCATGTCCGATTCCTGGATCTCCTGGAAGCCGCGCACGCTCGAGCCGTCGAAGGGCTGCCCCTCGGTGAGCTTCGTCTCGGTCAGCTCGTGCGCCGGCACCGAGAGGTGCTGCACCTGTCCCGGCAGATCCGTGAACCGGAAGTCGACGATCTCGGCTCCCTGCTCCTTGGCCATCGCGATGACGTCTTTCGGCGTTGCCACGCGCTCCCCCCTTCGCTCGACCGCTTCCTACTACGGAATGCGGTCAGCCTACGAGGCGATCGGCCGCCGGCCCGTCATCCGGGCGTTAACTCTCGGTTACGTCAGATGAGTGTCAAGGCGTATCCCGATCAACACGAACCAAGTCCGACTATCCGCTCGAGCCGCTAGATGCTTGCGAGCCGGTCGTAGTAGGCGCTAGCGATCTTCTGCGCTTGTTCCTCAGACACGGATCCTGGGGTTCCCCTCAACTCCACCGCGTAGACGATCGATCCCTCGGTGAACCCCACCCAGTGACTGTCGAAGGGCCGTTGGTCTCCGCCCCCGAAACTCTCGATGTCATCGGCCGTCAGGGACCGGTGGACGCCGCGCGCACCCGTGATGTCATCCACGCTGAAGCTGCTGACCTTCACGGCGCAGCTCAGGGGGCACGGCTTCATCGAATCCGTTTCAAGCCAGTCGAGCACGCTCCTCGCCCCGTCTTCTGACTGAAGCTCAACGATCGAAACGAAGACATGGGGCGCACTAGCGCTTGTGTGTCTCTCCGAAGAATCGCGCGTCCACAACCGCCCACTTGAAGCCGGCCTCCTGAAAGACGGTGGTCATCTCTTCTCTGTCGTAGTCGACCAGGCGTGGAGTGAGTGCCGCGATGAACTCGTCGAGGTCCACCGTCGTCTGACGCGTCTCAACGGGATCTGGCTTGGTTCCCGGTGCATCCGCGGCCGTCAGGAAGCGCTGCCCGAGGGGGATGGGTGGTGCCGCCGCCTCACCACCATCACCACCGTCGCACGCGACGAGCGCGACCACCATCAAAGGCACAAGGAGTCGGATGGCGATGCGCATCACGGTGGACCCTATGCCGTGCAGCATTTCCCGGCAAGCCATGCATCGATGACAGCAACTCTCTCGATGCTCTTGGGGTGGTTTGGGCCGGGAAGCAGTCGCGGGTAAGCCCGTTGCGACCGTCGAAGGGAGGCTCGAGATGCTTGCAGCGCTGAACATGGGAATCATCGGCACGATCATCCTCATCGCGATCGTCGTCGCCATCGTGCTGTTCTTCATGCGCCGGGCCTGACCTGGCCCGCGCCCGCCGTCCCGGCGGATGAGATGGGCGCTCGCGTTGAGAACCGGTTAGATGGGCGGCATGTTCTCCGGTCGGGTCACGATCACGCGTCTGCTCGTCTCGATCGGCACGCTGCTCGCTGTCTCGACCGCCTCCTCGAGCGCCCGGGCGGTCGAACAGCGCCCCGACGTCGTCTTGATCGTGTTGGACGATGCTCGGGCCGACCTGCTCTCGGCCGCCACGGCACCCATCATCACGCGGAAGCTGGCCGGCCGCGGTGTGAGCTTCTCGCACGCCATGGTGCCGGTGTCGCTGTGTTGCCCGAGCAGGACCAGCACGCTCACCGGCATGTACTCGCACTCCACCGGTGTCTACAGCGGCGGCATACGATCGTTCACCGACGACAGGCGCACCGTCAGCGTCTGGCTGCGGCACGCGGGCTACCGGACGGGGCTGTTCGGGAAGTATCTGAACGGCTACGGCAAGGGTGAGTTCCGCGACTACCTGCCTCCCGGTTGGGATCGATGGGCTGCCTTCCGCAAGCCCGGGTTCCGATCGTTCGACTGGGTCGATCGGCACGGCGGCGTGCACGAGGGGCATGGCTACTCGACCCGGATCCTCGCCCGCGCTGCGGGCCGCTTCATCGCAACCACGCCAGACCGGCAGCCGCTGTTCCTGTATTTCGCGCCGTACGCCGTGCACGCGCCGGCTGAGCCTGAGGTACGGGACCAGGGAAGCTTCGGCGATCTCGATCGGTGGCGTCCACCCTCGTACAACGTCGAACCGATCGATCAGCCACCGTATCTCACCAGAGATTGGAACCGTGAGCTCCGAGAATCGACCGATGCCTTCCGGATCGCGCAGCACGAGACGATGCGCTCTGCCGACCGGGCGGTGGGAGCCATCATGCGGGCGATGGCTCGAGCCGGCCGGGCCCACGACACCCTCTTCGTGCTGATGAGCGACAACGGCATCCATTGGGGGGAGCATCGTCTGAAGGGCAAGAGCGTCCCCTACGACGCCGCCACCCACATCCCACTCGTCATGCGATACGACGCGGCACGGTGGTCCGGTGTCAGGCATGGCGTGGTCGCGAACATCGACATCGCACCGACGATCGCGGAGGTGACCGGTGTTCCCCACCCCTCGGTTGAGGGGCGCTCTTTGGTCGAGAGTCTGGAGACGGGCGGCGCGGTTCGTCGCTTCCTCCTGTTGGAACACGCGATGGGTCCGGCAGCCGGGGTGCCTTCGTACTGCGGTGTTCGGAGCGAGCGCTACCTGTTCGTCCACTACGCCGACGGATTCGAGGAGCTCTACGACTACAGGACCGATCCTTGGGAGCTCGACAACATCGCCTCAGATCGACCGGCCTTCACGACGAGGGTGCGCAACGAGGCGATCGCGCTCTGCGACCCGGTGCCCCCGCGGTTCTCGTGGAGTGGGTGAGCCTGCCGCCCACGCCTGCGAGTGGTGACCACCCCGGGCGACACGAAGGCCCCGTCCGCGAGGGGGAGCGGACGGGGCCTCTAGTGCGGAGCCGCCTGACCGAGGGGGGTTTCGTCTGGGGGGACGAGTGGCGCGGCCCCGATATCGCCGTTCACCGAGGACATCGGCGCTACAGCATCGCGTGGCGCAGAGCCCGGTCGAGTCATTTCGCGTGGCCACGATGTGCTAGGTCGTCGGTCCTCGGCCTTCCGGCTGAGAGCTCAGCTTCCGGGGTTCGCCGACCGGTAGCCGACGCCTCGGACCGTCTCGATCAGGTGCTCGTGCTCCGGGCCGAGCTTCGCGCGCAGCCGACGCACGTGCACGTCGACGGTTCGCGTGCCGCCGTAGAAGTCGTAGCCCCAGACTTCCCGTAGTAGGGCGGGGCGGGTGTAGACACGCCCGGGATCCGACGCGAGGAACCGCAGCAGCTCGAACTCCTTATAGGTGAGGTCGACCCGCACGTCCGCTCGCGGTGACGCGGTACGTCTCGATGTCGATCGCGAGCGGACCGAGCCTCGTCACCATGCCGTCGCCGGTCCCGGTCCGGCGACGGACCATGGCGAGGCGCACGCGCAGCTCGGGTGTCGGGACGCCGGGGTAGACCAGCTCGTCGGCGACCTCGTGCCACGGGTATCGCTCGATCTTGTCACGCTCAACGACGACCACGACTGGCACCCGCGGGTCGCGTTCGCGCAGGGTCATCAGCACGGTCCAGGCCTGCGCTGCGTGCTCGGCTGCGTCGACCAGCACCGCCTGGGGCTCCAGGCGAAGCAGGTGCTCGATCGACGTGATCGACAACGGCTCGAGCTTGACGTCGACGCCGAGCTCCCCGAGCGCCGGCAGCACCACATCGGGCGATCGATCGGAGACCAGGGCGAGCGCGCGTCATGACCTCCATACGATATCGGTGAACATCTCAAGGAGCCATGGCTGCCGCTACCCTTGACCCCGATGCCGACCTTGCAGGGAATCACCTCGCACCAGTGGCGCGTGCCGGCCGAGCCGTTCCGCGTGACGACCGACGACGGTGTGCACATCCGCGGCTCGCGATTGGGTGACGGTGACCGCGCTCGCCCCGCATTGATGCTTGCCCACGGCATGATCGGATGGCACCGCAAGCCGAAGTTCGCCGTCTTCGCCGAGCAGCTCACGCCATGGTTCACCGTGTTCGCAATGGACATGCGGGGCCACGGCGAGAGTGGGGGGGTCTGCGACTTCGGCGGCGACGAGGTCCGGGACATCGAGGCGGTGCACCGCCTCGCTCGCGACGAGGGTCACACCATCGCGATCTCGTGCGGCACATCGATGGGCGGCATCGCGTCGATCCGACACGGTGCCCTGATCGGCGGCACCGACGCGGTGGTCGGCATCTCATCGCTCGCGTACTGGGACTGGCACGGCGACGCACATCCGCGAGCGCTGCGCAACGTGCAGTCGCGCATCGGCACGCCTGCCGGACGCGCCGCGCTGCGCGCGTTCGGCGTGCGCATGCCCGACCGATGGGATCCGCCGGAGTCTCCCGAGGATGTGATCGGGAAGATCGCACCCACGCCGGTGATGATCGTGCACGGCGCCGACGACAAGCTCTTCCCGCCTTCGCATGCGCGGAGGCTCTACGCCGCCGCCGGCGAGCCCAAGCGGCTGTTGATCGGTGAGGGCTTCGGTCACGCCGAGGACGGCCTCAACCCGGCATTCGCGCGCAAGCTCGTCGACGTGTTGCGAGAGACGGTCGACGTATGAGGGTGCGGCTGTTCGCGGCGCTGCGAGAGATCGCGGGCGACTCCTACGTCGAGGCGACGGGTCGCACGGTCGGGGACATCGTCGCCGAGCTGTCGCGGCGCTACGGAGATCGCTTCGCGCAGATCGCCGACGTCGGCTCGTTCGTGGTCAACGGCGAGCGTGCCGCGCGAGACACGCCGATCGCCGAGGGTGACGAGGTCGCCCTGCTTCCTCCGGTGAGCGGCGGCTAGGCTCCCGCCGATCGCGTGGAGGCTGCACGCCAGTTCGTCGCCTCCCTGCGATACTTGCCGCGCCGATGCGTTTCCAACGAGTGCTGCTGATCGTGAACCCCGTGGCCCGCACGGTCTCGAAGCCGATGCTGGCGGTGATCGAGAAGGCCATGTCGGCCGACTTCCGCCTCGAGGTGACCGAGACCAAGGAACGCGGGCATGCGAACGAGATCGCGACCCAGGCGGTGCACGAGGGGGTCGACCTCGTGGTGGTCTTCTCTGGCGACGGCACGATCAACGAGGTCGTGAACTCGCTCGCCGGCACCGAGACTGCGCTCGGGGTACTGCCGGGCGGCGCGACGAACATCCTCGTGCGCGCGTTGGGCCTGCCGATCGAGCCCATCGATGCGACCGGTGTGCTCATCGGTAGGGCGCTCGATGACGAAGCGTTCAAGCTGCATCTCGGCAAGGCCGACGGCCGCTACTTCGCGGTGAACTGCGGCGCCGGCGTCGACGCGGCCGCCATGGCCCGCATGGACGCCAAGTTCCCGAAGACCAAAGCGAAGTTCGATCGAGTGGCGTTCAGGAGCGTGGCGTGGGAGCTGCTGGTGAGCTACGCCGGCAAGCATCCCGACCTCGAGGTCTCGATCGACGGGGGCCAGGCGGAACCCTCCCTGTCGGTGATGGTCGGGCGAACCGATCCGTACACGTACTACAAGGACCGAGGTCTGCGCATGACACCCCAGGCGTCGCTCGAAACCGGGCTCGACGTGTTGAGCATGCGCAAGCTCGCGCGACGCAACGTGCCGCGCGTCGCTGCCCAGGTGTTCGGATCGGCGCGCCACGTGCAGAGCCGCGACATCGACTACCGCCATGACGCATCGCACGTGCTCGTCACCTCGGACAGTCCGTTCCCGGTGCAGGTCGACGGCGACTCGCTCGGTGACCATGAACGGCTCGAGATCGACCTCGCTCGCGAAGCCCTGTGGGTCGTCGCCTGATCGGACCGCGCCGAGTCTCATTCGCGGCCGTCATCGCGGTCGCTGGTGTCGCCGTGTCCTTGCCGTTGGCGGTCGTGGCGCCCCATGCCAGGGCCGGAGGGCGCGAGCCTCCAGACGTGGTGCTCGTGATCACCGACGACCAGCGGGCTGGCACCCTGCAGCACATGCCGCAACTGCGGAAGCTGTTGATCCACCGGGGCGTGCGCTTCCGATCGGCCTTCGTGCCCAATCCGTCGTGTTGTCCGAGCCGGGCGAGCTTCTACACGGGCGCCTACTCGCACACCAACGGTGTCTGGAAGAACCAAGGCCCCTTCGGCGGCATGCAGGCATTCGACGATTCCTCGACCCTCGCCACCTGGCTGCAGGGCGCCGGATACCGCACGGGGTTGTTCGGCAAGTACCTCAACGGGTACACGGACCCATCGATCGTGCCGCAGGGGTGGAGCGAATGGTTCGCGTTCGTCTCCGGCGACGGCCGCGCCTACTACGGGTTCAACGCCAGCGACAACGGCAGCCTGATGAGCTTCCCTCGGGACGTGTACTCGACCGTGGAGACCTCCGACCGGGTATCGAGGTTCATCAGGTCGACGCCCCGACGGCAGCCGTTGTTCGCCGTCTGGACACCGATCGCGCCGCACCGACCCTTCCTGCCCGAGGACCGATACGTCGATGCTCCGATCGACGTGGTCCCGTGGCGTCCGCCGAACTACAACGAACGCAACGTCTCGGACAAGCCCAGGTGGGTGCGCATGGAGGGCCGTCTCGATGCCGGGTCGCGCGCCGCCATCGACGCGGAGCGACTCGGTCAGTACCGCACGCTGCTCTCCGTCGACGACGGCGTGGCCGGCATCGTGCGAGCCCTGCGCCAGACCGGCCGGCTCTCGAACACGATGCTCGTCTTCACGTCGGACAACGGCCTCATGTGGGGGGAACATCGCCTCACCCGAAAGGCGGTTCCCTACGGCGGTGCCTCGCAGGTGCCGATGATCGTCCGCTACGACCCCCTCACGGAAGCGTCACGTCGTGGTGCGTCGGTTGCGTCGCTCGTCGTCAACATCGATGTCGCGCCGACGGTCATGGACCTCGCCGGCCTCGCTCCCGACCGGGCGGTCGATGGCCGCAGCATCGCGCCGTTGCTGGAGGGCTCGGCGACGGCCATTCGCTCGCGATTCGTGATCGAGCACGCGGCCGGGAGCGACGCTCCCGCCTACTGCGGGGTCAGGACGAAACGGGAGCTCTTCGTGCACTACACCACGGGCGAGGAGGAGTATTACCGGCTCGACGACGACCCCTGGAGCCTCGTGAACCTGGCCGGGCGTCGTGATGTGCGAGCCGAGATACGAGAGCTGCGGCACTACGCTACGAAGCAGTGCAAGCCGCTTCCGCCCGGCTTCTCGTGGTGACGAGTGCGGTCGGCTGAGCGGCTCAGCGATCGTCGAGCGCGACGGTGTCGGGAACGGTCACGTCTGCCTGCGCCTCGTGGATGCCGCACTCCCACTTCGACAATCCGGCCCAGCGCCCGGCGCGCTCGGGCTCGCCCGTGAACCGCAGGCGCGTGCACGGCGCGCAGCCGATCGACGCGTACCCGAGGTCGTAGAGGGGGTTGTGCGGAAGATCGTGCTCGTTCAGGTAGGCCCACGTGTCGCGTCGCGTCCACGCAGCGACCGGATTGACCTTCACGATCATGTGCCCGGGCTCGAGCTCGTACTGTTCGATGAAAGGTGCGTTCGCCCTCGTGGGTGAGGAGTCGCGGCGGAACGCTGTGATCCACCCGTCGAGCCCGCGCAGCGCCTCGAACATCGGCCGCACCTTGTTCAGCTCGCAACACATCTCGGGGTTCCGCTCGTAGAGGCGCTCGCCGTGCTTCTCCGCTTGCGCGGCGACCGTGAGCTCGCCGTAGAGGTCGACCACGTTCAGCCCCAGCCGTTCGGTCAGCCTTTCCTTGAACGCCAGCGTCTCCGCGAACTGGAATCCCGTCTCGAGGAACAGCACCGGGATGTCGGGGCGGATCGCCGATGCCATGTGCATGATCGCCGTGCCCTCGGCCTGGAACGCCGAAGCGACCGCGATCCTGCGCAGTCCCGATGTCTCGAGCGCCCACGACAGGATCTCGCGCGGATGCGCAACCTCGAAGTCGGTATTGAGCGAGACGAGCTCGTCGTCGCGAAGCAGGGTCTGCATGGCTGGAAGGCCCACTCTCGGGTCCGCGGGAGCATACATCGTATGCTGTGCTCGCCGGTGGCCGCTCATCAGGCTGATGGCGCCCACCCAGGCGCAACACTTCGATCCACGTCGACCGACCCTGTCAGGAGCAAGCACACATGTCAGACACGCACTCCATCGAGCCGCACGGCGGCACCCTCGTCGACCTGCTCGTCAACGGCGACGCCGCCGAGTCCCTTGCGACCGAAGCCGCGCACCTTCCGAAGCTGGTGCCGAACGAGCGCGAGCTGAGCGACCTCGAGATGCTCGCCGTCGGAGCCTTGAGCCCGCTGGCCGGCTTCCAGGGTGAGGCCGACTACCACTCGGTGCTCGACTCGATGCACCTGTCGACCGGCCTCGCGTGGGCGATCCCGGTCGTGCTCGGTGTCACGCAGGATCAGGCTCACACGTTCGGCGGCGGTGGCGCGGTGGCGCTCGCGCCCGCCGAGGGCGCCGATCCGATCGCCGTGCTCCGCGTCAGCGGGTCGTTCTCGCGCGACAAGCAGAAGGAAGCCGTGAGCGTCTATCGCACCGACGAGGCCGAACACCCCGGCGTGAAGGCGGTCTACGACTCGGGCGACTACTGCCTCGCCGGCGACCTCGAGGTGCTGTCGCTACCGGTGCACGACGACTTCGAGCGGTACAGGCTTACCCCGGCCCAAACGCGAGCGGAGTTCGCCGATCGCGGGTGGAAGACGATCG
Source organism: uncultured Actinomycetes bacterium (assembly GCA_963831325.1). Lineage (GTDB taxonomy): Bacteria > Actinomycetota > UBA4738 > UBA4738 > HRBIN12 > JAOUEA01. The sequence continues at coordinate 29,487 of CAWHQA010000038.1, read as the reverse complement.
TCGGATTCCAGACGCGCAACCCGATCCATCGTGCGCACGAGTACATCCAGAAGTGCGCACTCGAGATCGTCGACGGGCTGCTCGTGCATCCGCTGATGGGCGCCACGAAGAGCGATGACGTGCCACCCGACGTGCGCATGCAGTGCTACGAGGCGCTGTTCGAAGGCTATTACCCGAAGGACCGCGCGATGGTGTCGATCTTCCCGGCTGCGATGCGCTACGCGGGACCTCGCGAGGCGATCTGGCACGCGATCTGCCGCAAGAACTACGGGTGCACCCACTTCATCGTTGGCCGCGACCACGCGGGTGTGGGCACCTACTACGGGACCTACGACGCGCAGGAGATCTTCAACGAGTTCGAGCCCGGAGAGCTCGGCATCACGACCCTCAACTTCGAGCACTCGTTCTGGTGCGAGTCGTGCGAGGGCATGGCGTCGCCGAAGACCTGCCCCCACGGCGAAGAGACGCGTATCTCACTGAGCGGTACGAAGGTGCGCGAGATGCTGCGCAAAGGCGAGCGGCCGCCCCAGGAATTCTCCAGGCCCGAGGTCGCCGACATCCTCATCGCCGCCATGCAGGATCAGAACGCCTGACCCCGCAGCGGGGGAAGGGTCTACTCATGATACAGATACGTATCAGCCTGATACGTATCTGATATCTTTATCTCATGGATGCGGCGGCGATGCTCAACATGGCCCGTCGGCGAGCCCAGCTCACGCAACGCGAGCTGGGTCGCAGGGCGGGTGTTCCACAGGCCACGATCTCTCGCATCGAGAACCGTGTCGTGTCGCCAACCCTCGAGCACGCTCGATCCGTTGATCCGCGCCTGCGGCATGCAACTCCGCCCGGTCGAGCGCCGTGGCGCCGATGTCGATCGCTCACAGATCAGGGAACGACTCCTCTTGACGCCGGCGCAGAGGGCACTGCTCGCGGTCGATGCCGCGAACGGATTGCGGGAGTTCCGCGATGCCTTCGGTGTGGAGCTCCCACGGTGAGCTCGCTGTTCGACCCGCTCGGCATCTTGCGAACGTTGGTCGCCCGAGGAGCGCGTTTCGTCCTCATCGGGGGGTTCGCGGCGAACCTTCGAGGCACGGCCGATCTCACCCAGGACCTCGACGTGTGCTACGCGAGGGATGCCGACAACCTCGAAGCGATGGCAGAGGCGCTGCGTGAGCTCGGGGCTAGGCTCCGAGTCGCCCGCGAGCCCGACGCCGACCTGCCGTTCATGCTCGATGCCGCCGCGCTGCGCAACGGTGACTCGTTCACATTCGTCACGTCCAAGGGTGACTTCGACATCCTCGGCACGCCATCGGGCACTGCGGGGTTCGACGACCTCGACGCCGGGGCTGAGACCTTCGTTGCGGCCGAGGGGCTCTCGATCCGAGTGGCTTCGATCGACGACCTCATCCGCATGAAGCATGCCAGCGCCCGCACCAAAGATCTGGTGCACCTCGAGCACCTCGAGGCCCTGCGCGAGGAGATCGAGCAGGCTCGCGCTCGGGGGCTGGACCCCCAGCAGGGCACCCCCATGGGTGAGCACGAGCGGTTGGGCCGCCACGGCGGTCACTGGTAGCCTCGTTCGAAGCGTTTCCCGCTTTCGTCCATCATTCCTGGCCGTCGCTTCCTGGCCGTTCATGAAGGAGTCGACGATCCGTTCCCGAGCTTTCCTCAGCCTCGTCCTCGCGTCCGCCCTGGTCGCGGCGTTCGTCGCTGTGCCGGCAAGCGCCGACACCGAGGCCGATCTCGACGCGGCCGAGCAGCAGCTCGATGACGCGCAGGCCGAGCTCGATCGCGTGAATCAGCTCTGGCAGGAAGCCGAGGCCGAGCTCGCTCGTTCTCAGGACGCGGCCCGAGCGGCCGGAGCCCGCATCGAGACCCTGCGAGCAGACCTCGCAACGATCCAGGCGGAGCTCGATCGCCGCGCGGCCGCCTTGTTCATCGCCGGGGGAAGTCCGCAGGCTCTCGCGCTCCTCACTTCGGAGTCGGTCACCGACGCCGTCGACCGGCTGGAGTTCGCCTCGGCGGTCGCCGAGGGCGACAGCGACCTCGCGACGCGGGTCAGCGTCGAGACGCAGGAGCTCTCGTGGCAGCGGGAACGGCTGGCTGACGCCGTGAGCGCGCAGCTGATGGCGAGCGAAAACCTCGAGGTCCAGCAAAGAGCGGTCCAGTCCGAGCTCGCGCGTATCGCGGCGAGGGTCGGCGACCTCGAGGCACAGCTCGCGGCAGAGCGGTCGCCGGCGCCGTCGACGATCCGTGGCGGAGACGGGCCGGGCGATCCCTCGGGGGGCCCGGAGCCGCCGGTATCGGGAAGCGGATGGCTCCAGACGTGCCCGGTGAACGGCCCGAGCTCGTTCGTCGACTCGTTCGGCGACCCGCGGCCGGGAGGCCGTTCGCACGCAGGCATCGACATGATCGCTGCCCGCGGCACGCCCGTCGTCGCGGTGCATGCAGGCACCGTGCATCGCACGGGCAGCTCGATCGGGGGGTACGGCATCGTGCTCTTCCACGAGGGAAGCTCCGACTGGACCTTCTACACCCATTTCGACTCGTACGGCTCCTATGGCGAGGGCGCCCACGTCTCGGCCGGCGACACGATCGGCTACGTGGGGAACACCGGCACCACCGTGTACCACCTGCACTTCGAGTATCACCCGGGCGGTGGGGCGGCGATCAACCCGTATTCCGCGTTGCTCGGAGTCTGTTGACGAGCGAGCGTCGCTCCTCGGCCGTAGGATGTGCCGCGTGAGTGACGAGCAGCACCACCCCGCGAACCGTCGCATCGATCGCATCCGCGACGCCGGTTTCATCGAGGGGCTCGATGAGCTGAGCCTCGACGACCTCCGCCTTCGCCGTGACGAATGTCTCGCTGAGCGTGAGTACCTCTCGCTGCTTCGAAGGCTTGTGCAGGGGCGTGCCGAGATCTTGCAGGCTGAGCTCGAGGCACGCGGAAGTGACGGCGACCGGGCCTCGTTGATCGACCGGCTATCCACGATCCTCGCTGGTGACGAGACACACGAAGCATCGCGAGGCGAAGCCGTGCGCGTCGGGCTTCCCGAGGACGAATTGCTGCTCGCGCGGCGGCGCATCGAGCGCTTGGCGGCCGACGCCGGCATCTCCGATCCCACAACGCTCGACGACGATCGTCTGTCGGGTGCTGTCGAGCGCCTTACCACCGAGGAGCACGAAGTCTCTGCCGCCCGCCTCGATGTGATCGGGGTGCTCGACAGTGTGCAGGACGAGTTGAAGCGGCGGTACAAGCAGGACCCGACGCTCGTGCTGCAGTAGCTGCGCGGGCAGCAACACAGCCGGGTTGCCTCGCCGACGCGGTGTCCCCCGGGTGGGGGCCGAACCCTTGGGCGACACCACGCCGAGGGGCCGATGCCGGTGTCGGCCGCCCAGGCTGGCAGAACCCCGCGGGCGTCCTATGGCGTCGAGCTCGGCCCCCGGCCACAGTGTGCTCTCGACCATCGGCCCAGGAGCTCGTACGCATGTCAGTCACCCAGATCACCCAAGCGCCGGCATCGGCGACGAACCTCGGCGAGGAGATCCCCGCTCTGCAGGCGCAGCTCGTCGTCTTCGCCCGCGAGATCGGCTCGCTCCATCGGTCCCGGCGCGCGCTCGCCCGCGAGCTCGAGGATGCCCAGAGCGGCTTGCGCGAGGTGTACCTCGCGACCATGACGTCGCTCGCTTGTGTGGTCGAGGCCAAGGACGTCACCACTCGAGGTCATCTCGACCGCACGCACAGGTACGGGCTCGCCCTCGCGGAGCGGGTCGACCCGGAGCTCGCCGCCCGGCCTGAGGTGGGCTACGGCTTCTTCCTGCACGACATCGGCAAGGTGGGCGTGCCCGAGTCTGTGCTCTGCAAGCCCGGGCAGCTCGACGACGCGGAGTGGGCCGTGATGCGCGAGCATCCAGCGATCGGGGCCCAGATCGTCACGCCGATGCGGTTCCTGGCCGGCGCGGTCGAGATCGTGCGGACCCACCACGAGCGATGGGACGGACTCGGCTACCCGCTCGGCCTCCGGGCTGAGGAGATCCCGCTGGCGGCGCGCATCTTCTCCGTTGCCGACTCCTTCGACGCCATGACGAGCGATCGTCCATATCGAGCGGCTATGCCACTGGACTGGGCCCTCGGCGAGATCCGCGACGGAGCCGGAACCCAGTTCGCCCCCGACATCGCACGGACGTTCCTCGAGCTCGTCGAGGAAGGCGGCCTCGACGCGGTGATCGACTCACCGGTCTCGGCGGCGGTCTGAGTCCTCCCCCCCTGCGTATCGCGGCAGTAGGCTGCTGCGATGGTTGCAGCCGTGCCGATCGCTCGTGTGGTGCGCTCCGGGCTCGAAGAATCGGTGCACCTTGGTCATGTTGCCGTGTGCGACGTCGATGGTCGTCTGGTTGCCCGGGCCGGGGACGCCGATCGCGAGCTCTTCATCCGGTCCTGTACGAAGCCGTTGCAGGCTGCAGTGTCGTTGGCAGCGATCGGCGACGAGGCTCTGCCCGACCGCGAGATCGCGGTGATGTGCTCTTCGCACAACGGCGAGCCTGTGCACCTCGGGGCCGTGCGGGCGCTGCTCGAGCGGGCGGGGCTCGGCCCCAAGGCACTGCTGACGCCGCCGTCGTACCCGCTCGATGAGGACGAGATGGCGCGGTCGCAGCACCGACATCCCTTGTTCAGCGATTGTTCCGGCAAGCACGCCGGCATGCTGCTCGCGTGCGTGCGTGCCGGCTGGGATCCCTCGTCGTACCGACGCCGATCTCACCCCTTGCAGCGGCGGGTGGCGAGGGCGGTCGAACGCGCCACCGGCGTCGACGACCCCCGTGTCGGCGTCGACAGGTGCGGCGTACCCGTGCACGGCATGCCCCTTCGCGCGATCGCGACGCTGTACGCGCGGCTCGGCGTGCCCGAGCGTCTTCCCGACCTCGAGTCCGAGGCGGCACGCGCGATCGAGGCCATGCTCGCCGAGCCCTATCTCGTCGGTGGACGGAACCGGTTCGACACGACGCTCATGCAGTCCGCTCCGGGCATCGTGGCCAAGGAAGGAGCCGAGGCTCTGGTCTGCGTCGGCATCCCCGAGATGGGAGTCGGTGTCGCGCTGAAGGTAGCCGACGGGGGGTATCGGGCCGCGGGGCCGGCGATGGTCGAGGTGTTGACCCAGCTCGACGCGCTCGACTCTGACCAGCGCAAGGCGTTGCGCGAGGTCGCGAACCCACCCGTGGTCGGTGCAGGCGAGGCCGTGGGTGGTATCGAGCCGGTCGTGAAGGTGCGTCGCCGCTGAGCTCCCCGTCGTACTCCGCCGCCTGACCTACCATCGTCGAGATGAACGACACCGCCCGCGTCGCCGTGCTCAGCGTGCACACGTCGCCCATGGACCAGCCGGGGGTCGGCGATTCCGGCGGCATGAACGTCTACGTGAGGGCCGTGGCCGAACGGCTCGCGGGCCGCGGGGTGGCGGTCGACCTGTTCACGCGATGCCGCGGCGGCGCCGACCACGAGGTGAAGACGATCGCACCCGGCATCCGTGTGGTGAGCGTGAAGGCCGGCCCGTGCGCCGTCGTGCCCAAGGCTGAGCTGCCACGCTTCCTGCCCGAGTTCCTGGGGGGCGTGCTCCGCGTCGCTCACGAGGACGGCAGAGGCTACGACATCGTGCACAGCCACTACTGGCTCTCTGGGTGGGTCGGCAGGGCCATGAAGACGTCGCTCGGGGCGCCGCTTGTCGCGTCGTTCCATACCTTGGGAAAGGTCAAAAATTACTCGTTGGCGCGCGGCGAGACGCCCGAACCCGGGCTGAGGCTCACCGCCGAGCAAGCGGTGATCACCGATGCCGACCGGGTGCTCGCACCGACCCCGACCGAGGCGGCCCAGCTCGTCGGGCTGTATCGGGCCGATCCACGCTGCGTGCGACTCGTGCCGCCCGGGGTCGATCACCTGCTGTTCGCCCCGAGCGATCGCACATCGGCGCAGGAACGTCTGCACCTGTCGGGTCTTCGTCTGGCGCTGTACGTCGGACGGTTGCAGCCGCACAAGGGGCCCGACGTCGCGGTCAGGACGCTCGCCGAGGCCGTCGCGCGCGATCGCGATGTCGCTGCCGACCTGGTGCTCGCGATCGTCGGTGGACCGAGCGGACCCGACAAGAGCGCCGAGGTCGCGCGGCTGCTCGAGCTCGCATCCGCGCTCGGAGTGAGCGAGCGGGTGATGCTCTTTCCACCCCAGCCGCAATCGAAGCTGGTCGATTTCTACGCGGCCGCTGACGTGGTGTTGGTGCCGTCTCGATCGGAATCGTTCGGCTTGGTGGCTCTCGAGGCCCAGGCGTGCGGCACTCCGGTGATCGCGGCCGATGTCGGCGGCCTTCCCTACGTGGTTCAGCACGGCCGCAGCGGCTTCCTCGTGGAGGGTCACGACCCTGCTGATCACGCCGATCGGCTGCTGCGAATCCTTCGTGACCCCGGGCTTCAGTCGGCCTTCGGCGAGGAAGCCACGCGCCACGCTCTGCGGTTCACCTGGGACGCGACCACCGACCAGATGGTGAGCGTGTACGACGAAGTCCTGGCGGGCGCCGGTCAGCACCCATCTCCGTGAACGACGTATCGCTGCCCACCGACCTGCGGGTTCACCCTCCGCAGTGATATTCGTCACATTGCGTTGCGAATTGTCACTTTTCTTGACTAGCCCACGACCTGCAGGTTCATGCCCTGACCTGCGAAAACGTCGGGTTGACCACCTGCTCGTGCCCCCGTACAGTTCGCCTCGCTCCAAGCAGTCGAAGCATCGACGCGAGGAGATCGGACGAGGCTTCGGAACCGCCGCAAGGAGGGGACGGAGCCGGGAGAACCGACGAAGGCCGCAAGGCCAGACGCGGAACTCCGGGGCACCGACGAAGGCCGCGAGGCCGGAAGCGGAGCCTCCCGGACTTGGCGGACTCCGCAAGGATGAAGCCGGTTCGGCCCCCGGCGGAACGTCTTCGGACGGGTCGCAGGGGAGCCCCGCCGTCGCGGAGCGCCGCAAGGTGAGCCGTCGGGCGGCAGGCGATCGGAGCGCCTTCGGGCGAGCCGAACCCGCTGGGCACGATCCGATCACCATCCGCGACGAGCGCTCAGGTTGCTTGGAGCACCTGAGCCCGAGAGGCTGAGGGTGGCTGGGAGCTTCGGCTCTCGGCGAGCCCGAAGGTCTCTCGGGCTCTTTGCGTGCTCTCGTGCTTTGCGTCCGGACGCTCCGCCCGCTACGGTTCTCGGGCGATGAGTTCCACGATGGATCCAGCAAGCGGCGAGAGCAAAGTGAGGCGAGGCGACGCGGCCGAGCGTCGCGACCGCATCATCGATGCCGCCATGCGGCACTTCGCCGAGCACGGGTACCGAGGCGGACAGGTCGAAGACATCGCGGTCGACGTCGGAGTCGCCAAAGGCACCGTCTTCCTGGATTTCGGGTCGAAGGACGGCTTGTTCCTCGCTGCGTACGAGCGCGCGGTCTCGATGCTGCCTGCGTGGCTCGATGCACCCGACGAGATCACGGCCGAGGGGTTCTGGGCGACCCTCGACTGGTGGCTCGAGCACACGGAAGACTTCGTGAACCGCGATCCCGTGCCCAATCGCATCGCGGTGATCGGCCGCTACGACGCCGGCATGGGCGTGCGTCTGCCGATCGATCGATTCATGCGGAGCGAGGACCCCTACGGCACCCTGGAGTTCGTGGAGTCCGGAGTGCGAAGCGGCGAGGTCCGAGCCGATGTCGACGCGGAGATGCTTGCCTCGATGATCGACTGGGTTGCCGAGCGATTCCAGGAAGCGCTGGTCTCGGCCGACCTCGACCCCGGCTTGATCCACCGCCGGCCCGAACGGCGCGAGATGCGCATCAAGGAGTTCGTCGAGATCCTGCGCCACGGCATCGAGTCTGCGCCCGACGACGAGTGAGGCACGTGCGATAGGTTGTGCCGCATGAGCAGCAACGATGCGCGCAGGGTGGCGTTCCTCGGCGGCGGCAAGATGGCCGAGGCACTCGTCTCAGGCTTGATCCGCTCCGGCGGGCGCGCCGCCGACGAGATCATGATCACGAACCGCCGTGAGGAGCGCGCTCAGGAGCTCGCCGGAAAGTACGGCGTCGTGGCGACGCTCGACAATGCCGAGGCGGTCAGGTGGGCTGACGTGCTCGTGCTGATGACGAAGCCCCAGGACATCGAGGCGCTGCTGCAGCAGATCCGCGAACATGTGCAGCCCCGCGACAGGGTGATCAGCTTCGCCGCGGGGGTGCGCACGTCGTTCGTCGAGAAGCAGCTTCCCGACGATGTGCCCGTCGTACGTGTCATGTCGAATGTGCCGGTCATGGTCGACGAAGCGATGTCGGTGATCTCGGCCGGACGTTCGGCTGGCGAGGAGCATCTCGCGACCGCCGAGGAGCTGCTCGGGACGGTGGGCAAGGTGCTGCGTCTGCCCGAGCAGCAGCTCGACGCGGTCACGGCGACGTCGGGAAGCGGGCCGGCCTACTTCTTCCTGCTGGCCGAGGCCATGATCGAGGCTTGTATCCTGCTGGGATTGTCGCGCGATGTCGCGACCGAGCTGATCATCCAGACGATGCTCGGCTCGGCCAAGATGCTGCGTGACACCGGTAAACACCCGGTGGAGCTCCGCGAGATGGTGACCTCGCCCGGCGGCACGACCATCGCCGCGATCCGTCACCTCGAGGAAGCCGGCGTGCGGGCCGCCTTCCTGAACGCGATCGACGCCGCGCGCCAACGCTCACTCGAGCTGGCGCAAGGCGGCGACGACGATGACGACTGAGGCCGGGCTCGCGCCGGGCACGAAGAGGAGTTGCGATGGGCAGGGGAGATCTCGCGAAGGTCAGATCGGCGAAGAACCGCCAACGAGAGAAGAAGGCACGCGACGCGCGCAAGGCCGTCGAGGCCGGGAAGGCGCGGAAGGCCGCGAAGAAGAGGTAGCTCGCCGTTCCCCGGGCTCAAGGAGCTGGGCAACGAGCCGATGTCCTGAGGATGCCGAGTCGGAGAGCGAGACATGCGTGCTGCGATCGAGCAGGTTCGACGCCGTGCGGATCGTTGTTCCGGACGCTGAGGTGGGACCTGAGGTGGTGACCACGCCCAGTCGATGGAGCCTGGCGCTGGTCACGTCGACGTTCATCGTGGCCGCGGCGTTCGGCATGGCCGCGACCGCGAGCGTCGCAGCACCCGGCACGGTCGCGACCGCGAGCGTCGCAGCACCCGGCACGGCCGGCATCGACTCGTGGATCGTCTCGGGCCGCAAAGGTCCGATCGGGGCCGGTGTGCACAGTCCCGACGGGGACGGACAGACGCTCTCCCGGCGCATCGAGGCGGGGCGCAAGGTCACGTTCACGATCTCGGCGAAGCGGACGGGGTCGGGCCGGAGCTCCGTGACGTTCCTGGGTTGCGCCGGGGCGCCTGGGTTCGCGGTGACCTATCGGCTTCCCGACGGCACCGTGGTGACGCTCGACGTGACGGGGAACGGCTATGACTACCGCCAGGTCGACGTCGGCGAGGTGGTCCGTATGCGGCTGGCGGTCGATACGGCGCCCCTCGCCGCGGGAGATGAAGCGTTCTGCGGCGTCGGTGCGTACACGCCCGATCGTGGCGATGTGGTCGGCGCCCGCGTCGTCGCGATCTAGCGAGCGTGAATCAGCGCGAGGCGAGGCGGTTGCGCAACGTGCCGATGCCCTCGGCGGTGAGCTCGACGGTTGCTCCGGCCACAGCCGGCGTGACGGGTCGGCGTCGTCGTCGACAGGAGGAAACGGCCCGAGCGCGAACGCGTCACCGCGCTCGAGTACCGCATGCGTGGACACCGAGGCGATCAGCTCGAACAGCGAGGTCGCCATGCCGTTGAGGTTCCCCTTCAACACGTCGCGATCGTCGACCCTCACCTTTACGAAAATCGCCTGAGGGTCGATATCGCCCGCGGTCACGACGCAGGGCCCGACCGAGATCGGCACCCCCTCTGCCGAGGCGACCGGAGCGCCGTCGGTGGACCGCGCGCGCCAGTCGTTCACGAGCGTGTAGCCGAACACGTCGGCACGCACCTCGTCGGCGGAAACCCTCGAAGCCTCGTTCCCGATCACCGCGGCCACCATCGGTTCGTAGTCGAGCCAGGCGGCTCCCGACGGCCACGGCACCGGTTGTTCGGGCCCGACGATGTGCCGCTCCACGTCCAGAGCCCGCGGCGAGAGCAGGGAATGCGGGAACAGCGGGGTCAGGATGCGCGGCTTCGGCACGCGCCAGCTCCACGCGTCGTCGCGCTCCAGGGCGGCACGGGCGGCATCCATGATGCTGCCTCGGCTGCTCGAGACCAGATCCTCGAGGGTGGCGGGGAAAGCCGGATGCCCGACGGCGTCGGGTAGGTCGACCACCTCGCCCTCGAGGATCGCTCCCAGTCGCCGGTGCCCCCCCCGGTCGTAGGTCACGAGCCTCATCAGGGAGCCGAAGCATACGCCGGTCGGATCGCGATTTCCGGGTTTTCGGGTCGCCGCGACCGATCAGAGGGCGAGCTCGTATTCGAGTTCGTCCGTGATCGGCGTGCCGCGCACGTCGTCGAAGGGTATCGAGGGCTTCAGCCTCCGGCTCTCGTTGACCTCGCCGGACCTGATCTCGATCAGTCGGAAGCCGAGCGCCGCATAGAAGCTTTGCGCCGCGCGGTTGTCGTTCGTCGTGATGGCTCGCAGCACGACACAGCCGCGGATCCGGGCATCTGCAGCGAGCCGACCGACGAGTGCCGAGCCCACTCCCTGTCGCGACTGGAGCGCTCCGATCACGCCTATCCATGCCACGTCGCCGATCACGCGCAAGGCGGCGTAGCCGACCGGGTTCCCGTCGATCTCTGCGATGACGCACGGCAGATCGGTTGGCCGATAGGTCTCGCCGTGAGCCACCTGGAACGGGCCACCACACTCCGCGTCCATGAGCCGGTCGAGCCACCTCGCATCGGAGGCGTTCGCGTCCCTGATCGCGATCGTTCGATCCACCGACTCACCGTTCGACGGCGAACAGAGCCCACGTGCCCGGCACGCCCTTGAGGGTGTGCTCGCCTCGAGACGAGAAAGTGTTGCCGGACCCGGCGACCAGGTCGGTCACCGTGCGGGAAACGATCACCTCACCGGGCTCGGCGTGGCTCATCACCCTCGCGGCGATCACGACCGCGATCCCGGCGGGTTTCGGGCCGAGCAGCTCGCATTCTCCCGTGTGCAGTCCGGCGCGGACCTGCAGACCCCTGGCGGCACCGTCCGCGACGATGGTCTGCGCACATTCGATCGCCCGCGCAGGTCCGTCGAAACGACAGAAGAAGCCATCGCCAGCGCTGTCGACCTCCGTGCCCCGGTGAAGGCGCAATGCTCGGCGGACGTCGTCATGGTGGCGGCCGAGCAGCTCCTTCCACGGCCGGTCACCCATCGCCGACGCCATCGACGTCGAATCGGTGAGATCGGTGAACAGCAGTGTGGCCAGCACAGAGTCCGAGAGCTGCGGCAGGGGCGCAGCCTTCACGACACTGATCAGCAGGTCGGCGAGCTGATCGTCGTTGTCATACGGGTCGACACCATCGCCCGGAAGCGAGAAGGCCGTGGCATCCGGGATCCGGGCAGCCACGTCACGAGCAGCGTCCGCCACGCCCGACGGGTAGACGACCACGGTGGGCACTCTGATGGTGGGAAGGACGTCCCCGATGTCGGTGTCGATCTGCATGCGGGTGAACTCGGCCGCTGCGCCCGGGCTCACGGATGCGCGCTGCATCCAGACGAACCAATCCATCAGGTCGGGATCGCGGCCATAGATAGGGCTGATCTGCTTCGCGAACGCCTCCATCCAAGTCCGATCCCCCCAGTGCTCGCGAGCCTCACGCACCCAGGCGTTCTTGGTCGCCTCGCCCTCGTCGAGCTGTGCGTAGGGCCAGTGAAGGATGAGGTTGCGGCAGCGTTCGGGATACGTCGACGCGAAAAGCGCACAGACGTTGGCGCTCTCGGCGACCCCGAAAAGCGACGGGCGCTCCACGCCTGTTGTCTCCAGGACCGCGGTGATGTCGTCCATACGCGATTCGAGCGTCACGGTCCGTGGCCTGTCTGACAGGCCAGTCCCGCGAGGGTTGTAAACGATCAGCTGCATATGCTCAGCGAGGCGGTCGAGGAACCGGCGGGAGTGAGGGGCGCGCCAGAGCGCGTCGATCGTGCACAGGTGCGGAGCGTAGATGAGCGCAGGCCCATCGCCGACGGACTGGAACGCGATCGCGACGCCGCCTGCCCGAGCGTAGCGAACGTCGGGGATATCCATGCGCGCATCCTGACACAACCGTTCACCGTGACCCGAGGATGGGCGCGCCTGGGAACGCTCGGATAGCATGGCGCTCTTGCGCCGATCGGCGTCTAACGCATGATCGAATGGAGGATCTCGATGACCGAGAAGTTCCGCATCACCTACGCGACCATGTCGGCCGACAACGAGGGATTGCAGGCCGCCTACGACGCCGCCGCCGAACGCGCCCGCGCCCAGCTCGGCAAGGAGTACCCCGTCGTCGTCAACGGCGAGGAGCGCTGGCGTGAGGAGAAGTACGAGGAACCGTCACCGATCGACTCCGACATCATCATCGGAAAGTTCTCGCAGGCGACCACGCAGGACGTCGATGACGCGGTGGCGGCGGCGAAGTCGTTCCAGCTCGAGTGGGACCGTATGGGCTGGCAGGAGCGGGTGCGCATCCTGCGCAACGTCGCCGACATCATGGAAGACCGCGTCTACGACTTGGGCGCCCTCATGGCGTACGAGGTCGGGAAGAGCCGCCTCGAGGCGCTGGGCGACGTCCAGGAAACGGCTGAACTGATCCGTTGGAACTGCGACGAGATGGAGAAGCACGACGGCTTCCGGGTACCGATGAGCGGACTCGGGGCAGCCGGTGACTACTACGACGTGCTGCGTCCCCACGGGGTGTGGGCGGTCATCAGTCCCTTCAACTTCCCCATGGCGCTGTCGGGCGGTCCGTCGAGCGGCGCCTTGGTGGCCGGCAACACGGTCGTGCTGAAGCCGTCGAACCAGGGCGCGCTGCTCGGCTACAAACTCTACGAGTGCTACCGCGATGGCGGCGTGCCCGCAGGCGCCTTCCACCTGATCACCGGGCGCGGTGCGGTTGCGGGCGACCACCTGTGGCACCACCCCGACGTGAACGGCATCACGTTCACCGGTTCCTACCCGGTGGGCATGGACATCTACAAGCACTTCACGACCGACGTGCCCAAGCCGGTCATCTGCGAGATGGGCGGCAAGAACCCTACGATCGTGACCAAGAGCGCAGACCTGGACAAGGCGACCGACGGCGTCATGCGCAGCGCCTTCGGATTCGGCGGACAGAAGTGCTCGGCGTGCAGCCGGGTCTACGTCGAGCGAGAGGTCTACGACGACTTCGTAGGACAGCTCAAGGACAAGACCGAGAAGATCAAGGTCGGCAACCCGATCGAGCGCGACGTGTACATGGGCCCCATCATCAACGAGCCTGCGATGGCCACCTTCGAGGAGGCCTCGGACGAGGCCCGCAAGAACGGCACCATCGTCACCGGAGGCCAGCGCATCACCGAGGGCGACTTCGGCCGCGGGCTGTTCGTGGAGCCGACGATCGTCGAGGCGCCAGAAGACAGCTGGCTCTGGCGGAAGGAACTGTTCGTTCCGTTCGTGGCGGTCGCGCCGTTCGATGAGCTCGACGAGGCGATCGAGAAGGCGAACGACACCGAGTACGGGCTTACGTCCGGTCTGTTCAGCGAGGACAAGGCCGAGATCGACGAATGGCTCGACCGCGTCCAGGCCGGTGTCGTGTACGTGAACCGTCGCGCGGGTTCCACCACGGGCGCGTGGCCCGGCGTCCAGCCTTTCGGTGGCTGGAAGGGCTCGGGAACCACAGGCAAGGCGGGCGGTGGCCCCTACTACGTCCTGCAGTACCTCCGTGAGCAGTCGCGGACGGTGATCGAAGAATGACGACCACCGAACGCGCCCTCACCTACGACGCACTCGCGGCCCACGCCGGTCCGAAGCTGATCACTGACATCCCTGGTCCCGAGTCGCTTGCCCGGATCGCGCGTGACACGAAGGTCACGTCGCCGTCGTTGCCCCGTGCGTATCCGTTCGTGCCCAAGCGCGGTGCGGGTTCCATCGTCGAAGACGTCGACGGCAACCTGTTCCTTGACATCAATGCCGGCATCGCGGTGACCTCGACCGGTCACTGCCACCCTCGGGTGGTGGAGGCGATCCAGCAGCAGGCGACGCAGCTGCTGCACTACTCGGCGAGCGACTTCTACCTGCCGATCTATTCCGACGTCGCGGAACGACTCGCCTCGCTGGCGCCGTTCGGGGGTGCGCCGGCACGCGTGTTCCTGTCCAACTCGGGTACCGAGGCGGTCGAGGCCGCGATCAAGCTGGCTCGCCACGCCACCGGGCGCCAGTACCTCATCGGCTTCTACCAGTCGTTCCATGGGCGCTCGATGGGTTCGGTGACGCTCACCGCTTCCAAAGCGAAGTACCGCCAGAACTTCGGCCCGATGCTGCCCAGCGTCTACCACTCGTTCTACGGCGACTTCGACTACATCGAAGAGGTGTTGTTCAAGCGCATGGTGAGCCCGGGCGAGGTGGCGGCGATCGTCGTCGAATCCTGGCTCGGCGAGGGCGGCTACGTGCTGCCGCCGGACGGCTGGTTCCGCTATCTACGCGAGCTCTGCGATCGCCACGGCATCTTGCTGGTGTGCGACGAGGTGCAGTCAGGCATGGGTCGCAGCGGCACGATGTGGGCGATCGAGCAGGAAGGCATCACGCCGGACATCATCACGGTGGGCAAAGGAGTCGCCAGCGGGTTGCCGCTGGGCGCCATGATCGCGCGCGAGGACGTGATGACGTGGGAACCAGGTGCTCACGGATCGACCTACGGCGGTTCACCGGTCCCGTGCGCAGCAGCGTTGGCGACCTTCGACGTGATCGAGGACGAGGGCCTCATGGCCAACGCGACGGCGGTCGGCGAGGTGTTCCTGGACGGCATGCGTGCAATCGCCCAGCGTCACCCCAGCATCACGGAGGTACGGGGCCGTGCGCTCTGGATCGGACTCTCGTTCTCCGATCACGATCAGGCGGCAGCGGTAGAGCAGGCGTCGTTCCGGCGTGGGCTGTTGGCGCTCGGCTGCGGGGACGATGCGATCCGCATCTCGCCGCCGCTGGTGTTCCGCGAGGATCAGGCACGAGCTGCGCTCGAGGTATTCGAGGACGCGGTCGTCGAGGTCGAAGAGGCCGGGTCGTAGGCCGAGCCTTCGTGCAGACCTCGTTCATCACGTGCGCGACGTTCGACTGTTCGGACGCCTTGGTCGTGATGGCCGAGCCAGACAGGGATGAGTTCTTCGCCGAGCGGGGCCACGGTGACGAGTCGTGACGTCGACGATCGACACCCTCACCGTCGATTGCGCCGATCCCGGCGAGCTCGGCCGGTTCTGGGCCGAGGCCCTGGGCTGGTCGATCATCGACGCGGGTAATGGGGAGGCCGAGATCGTCGATCCCGCCGGCCGTGATCGTCCGATCCTGTTCCAGGTCGTGCCCGAGGCCAAGTCGGCCAAGAACCGCTGGCACCTCGACCTGCGGCCGGCGACGTCGATGGCCGCCGAGGTGCAGCGGCTCGTGACCGCCGGGGCCGCCGTGCAGAAGCGTATCGATGAGTACGGCAGCTACTGGACCGTGCTCCAAGATCCCGAAGGAAACGAGTTCTGCGTCCTCCGGGGACCCGAGGACGGCTGGTCGCCGCAGGAGCGGGGCGCCGTGTGAGCTCGTCCAAGGTCACGACGATGCAGGACGCCGTCCGCGAGTTGGTCCACGATGGTGACACCGTCGCCATCGAGGGGTTCACGCATCTGATCTGCTTCGCCGCAGGGCACGAGGTCATCCGTCAGCGCCGACGCGACCTGACCCTGGCGCGCATGACGCCCGACGTGATCTACGACCAGATGATCGGGGCCGGCGTGGCGTCGAAGCTCATATTCAGCTGGATGGGCAACCCGGGCGTCGGCAACCTGCATGCGGTTCGCCGCCGCATCGAGCACGCCGACCCCGCGCCGCTCGAGATCGAGGAGTACTCGCACTTCGGCATGGTGTGTCGCTACATGGCGGGCGCCGCCAACCTGCCGTTCTTCCCGATCCGTAGCTACTACGAATCCGACATCCCCAAAGTCAACCCGAAGATCGTGCCCCTGGCCTCGCCCTACGACGAGACCGATGAGGTCTACGTCGTGCCCCCGCTCCGACCCGACGTGGCCGTCGTGCACGCTCAGCGAGCCGACTCCGCGGGCGACACCCAGATCTGGGGACTCATGGGCTGCCAGAAGGAGGTCGCATTCGCGGCTCACAAGGTCATCGTGGTCGTCGAGGAAGTCGTCGAGGAGGCGGTGATCCGTCGCGACCCCAACCGCACGGTGATCCCCGGCGCAGTGGTCGACGCCGTCGTCGAGGAACCGTTCGCATGTCATCCGTCGTTCGCTCAGGGCTACTACGACCGTGACAATCGCTTCTATCTGGAATGGGATCACATCGCCAAGGAACAAGGAACGCTCGACGCGTGGCTCGACGAGTGGGTGTTCGGGCTCGCGAACCATCGCGAGTACGTCGAGAAGTTCGGCGACTCCTATTGGGACTCGCTGCGTCCCGGGCCGGCCCTCTCGGGTGAGGTGGACTACGGGCGGTACGCGTGAGCGGAACGGCCGCGCCCCTCCGGTACTCCAAGTCCGAGATCATGATCGTGGCCAGTGCGCGCTTGCTTGGTGGGGTGTCGAACTGTTTCGTCGGCGTCGGCCTGCCGAACATCGTGTGCAACCTGGCGCAGCGCACCGTCGCGCCCGAGCTGCAGCTCGTGTACGAGTCGGGGGTTTTCGGCGCGCGTCCTGAGCGGCTTCCGCTCTCGATCGGCGATCCGACGCTCGCCACCGGCTCGACCGCCGTGACGAGCATGTTCGAGCTGTTCGCGTTCTACCTGCAGGCAGGGTTGATCGACGTGGCTTTCCTCGGCGGGGCACAGATCGATCGCTACGGCAATCTCAATACGACCGTGATCGGCGACTACGAGCATCCGAAGGTGCGACTGCCGGGCTCGGGCGGTGCGTGCGAGATCGCGATCCATGCCCGCCAGATACTGGTGATCATGCGCCAGGCGAAGCGGTCCTTCGTCGACCGCATCGACTTCCGCACGAGTCCGGGACACAGCGGCGACCCGGCGCACGACGCCGCCCGCGGCTGGCACGGCAGTGGGCCGACGGCCGTGGTCACCGACCTCGCCACCTACGCGTTCGACCAGGCAACGGGTGAGATGGTGCTGTGCACGACGCACCCGGGGGTCACGGTCGACGACGTGCGAGCCAGCATGGGCTGGGATCCGGCGATCGCCCAGGACCTCGGCGAGACGCCTGCTCCGACCGGTGAGGAGCTGCGCTTGATCCGCGAGGAGCTCGATCCGGCTGGGGTATACACGAGATGACCTCCGAGGTCGGTGGGGTCTCCGCGATCGAGTCGCCGGTCTGGTACGGCCCATTGCGCGAACCGTCATGGCTCGTGCCTGGGGTGCGCGAGGAGGCGGTCCGAGTTGCCTTCTGCGCCGAACCGTGGCAGCAGAAAACTGTCGATGAAGCAGGGCGTGACCTGCGCCTCGGCCTCCCGTTGTATCTCGCGGAATCCATTCGATTCGGTACGAACGCTCGGCCTCTCGCGGTGCGAACGCCCGCCGGTGAGGCCGATCGGCCTCCCGATGCGGCCGTGTTCGTGCGCAGCGCCGTCGCGCCCGATGGCGGCGGGTCGGTCCGGTTGCGTGTGCTCGATCCCGCAGGCGCTGTGCTCACCGAGATCGTTCGTGAGGCAACCGATGAGGCAACACTCGGCGCTGCCCTCGAGGGTCTGCCTCGAGCGTGCATCGAAGCCGCGGCGAGCAACGGCGTTCGACCGATCTGGAACTCGCTCTATGCATTGCCGTCGAGCGCCGCGCTCGTGTCGTACGTGCGCGGACAGCGTGCGTGCCTGCGTGTGAGCGAGGGGGCCCTGCCGGAGGCTGCTGACTCCGCTGCGGTCGCAGATCGCAGGAACGATGTTCGGTCGATCCTCGGCGGGCTGGGCACGCTCGCGACCAGCACTTCGGAGCCGTTCCCAGCCCTGCTGTTCTTCGGCTCGCTGCTCGCCGCCCATGATGCAGGGTCACCAGTGGTCGGTGAGTTCCGGCTGCAGGCGAACGCACGATGCACGATCGCGACCGACCCGCTCGACCCCGTCTACGCGATGACTGCCCTGGTGTTGCGGATCTTCGGCGACCGCGAGGCCAGCGAACGCCGAATGGAGAAGCTTCGAACGGTCGACGACCCGGCTGTCCACCGATGGGTCGCCAGGGTGGCGGCGATCGCGTGAGCCACGTCTTCCCGAGGGTGCTCGACCGCCAGCTGCCGATCGCAGTCGCCGCCGAAGGAGCGTGGATCACTGCTGCCGACGGGCGGCGTTTCCTCGACGCCGCCGGAGGGGCGATCGTGGTGAACGTGGGCCACGGCGAGCGCCGTGTGATCGAAGCGATCGAGACGCAGCTCGAGCGCATCCAGTACGTGCACGGCACGATGTTTACGACCGGCGCGCTCGAGGACTACGCCGACGAGCTGGCGCCGCTGCTGCCCATGGACGACCCGCGCCTGTACCCGGTGTCGGGGGGAAGCGAGGCGGTCGAGACGGCGCTGAAGCTCGCGCGCGCCTACCACCTGGCTCGGGGCGAGCCATCGCGGTTCGTGGTGATCGGACGCCGAAGCTCCTACCACGGGAACACGCTCGCGGCGCTCGATGCCAGCGGGAAGGAGCCCCTGCGCAAGCCGTATACCCCGTGGCTCGGTCGGTTCCTGCATGCGCCCGCGGCCTATGAATATCGGTGTGAGAACCCACGTCATCCGCAAGCATGCGGCCAGTGGCACGCATCCGAGCTCGATCGCATGATCTCGCAGGCCCCCCCGAACTCGGTGGCGGCGTTCATCGCGGAGCCTGTGGCGGGAGCGACGCTCAGCGCAGCAGTTCCGTGCGATGAGTACTGGCCGGCGATCGTCGAGGTCTGCCGTCGCCACGGTGTGTTGGTGATCGCCGACGAGGTCATGACCGGCATGGGACGCACCGGCAGATGGTTCGGGGTCGATCACTGGGGGATCCGCCCCGACATCATGACCGCGGGGAAGGGCACCACCGGCGGCTATGTGCCGTTCGGCTTCGCGGCCGCGAGCGGTGAGGTGTTCGACGCGGTGTCGGCCACCGGCTTCGTGCACGGGTTCACGTGGTCGCACAACGGGCTCGGTGCCGCCGCGGCAGGCGCGGTGCTGCGCGTGCTGCGTGACGACGATCTGGTGGGGCGGGCGTCCTCACTCGGTGCTCGGCTGCGTGCCGGCCTCGCCGAAGCGCTCGCCGACGTACCGATCGTGGGCGACGTTCGCGGGCTCGGCATGATGATCGGCATCGAGCTGGTGCGCGACCCCGGCACCAAGGACCCATTCACGCGGAGCGAACGGGTGACGGAGAGAACCGTGCAAGCAGCGCGCGAGTCGGGACTGCTTCTCTACTCCTCGACGGCACACGTCGACGGACACGCCGGCGATCTGCTCATGCTGGGTCCGCCGTTCGTGCTCACCGATGACGATGCGGATGTCCTGATCGAGCGCACGGTGGCTGCTGTGCGATCGGTGACATGAGCGGGGTCGCGGGACTCGTGTTGGCGCCCGAGGTCAGGCTCTACGACCACGGCCCCGGGCACCCGCTCCGCCCGAAGAGGGTGCTGCTCACGTGGGATCTCATGGAGGCCTACGGGATGTACGAGCAGCCCACAGTGGCTCGGCTCGGTGCGGATGCTGCCGATGACGAGACGCTGATGCTCGTGCACACACCCGAGTTCATCGACGCGACCCGGCAGGCGGGTCACGGCGTCGACTGGCCCTGGGGTCGGTTCGGGTACGGACCGGGTGACAATCCCATCTTCGATTGCATGCACGAGGCCGGCGCGATCGTGACAGGCGCTACCGTCGAAGCCGCACGGGCCGTGCTCGCCGGCGACGTCGCGCACGCTTTCAACGCTGCGGGCGGCCTGCACCACGCCATGCCCGACTACGCCTCCGGGTTCTGCGTCTATGACGATCCGGCTGTCGCGATCGCCTGGATGCTGACCCAGGGGGTGGAACGCATCGCCTACGTCGACGTCGACGTGCACCATGGCGACGGTCCGCAGGCGATCTTCTGGAACGATCCTCGAGTGCTGACGGTCTCGATCCACGAGCACGCTCCTCAGGTCGGATTCTTCCCCGGCACAGGCGGGCTCTCGGAGCGCGGGGGCCACGACGCGCCCGACTCTGCTGTCAACATCCCCTTGGCACCCGGAACCGGAGACGAGAGGTGGCTCGAGGCGTTCCGCGCTGTCGTGCCGGCGGTCGTGAGGGCGTTCGGTCCCGACGTGTTGGTCACTCAACTCGGCTGCGACACGCATGTGAGCGATCCGCTGGCTCACCTCGGGCTGACTACCGGGGCGTATCGAACGACCGCAGCGATGCTGCACGAGCTCGCGCACGAGGCGGCGGGCGGGCGCTGGGTCGCGACCGGAGGCGGCGGATACCAGTGGGCACGCGTAGTCCCGAGGGCGTGGACCCTGTACTTCTCGGAGATGGCCGGGGTCGTCGTTCCCGATGAGCTGCCGCCGGCGTGGATCGAGCGAGCCGAGCTTGAGCTCGGCGATGAGATGCCCGCCACGCTGTCTGAACCTGTGGCCCCGCGATCGTGAGCGCGTCCGGCATCACCTCCGCCACCAGCACCAAGCTCGTCTGCACGCTCGGGCCGGCCACGAACACGCCGGCGTTCGTTCGAGGGCTCGTCGCCGCAGGGGCTTCGGTCTTCCGTGTGAACTTCTCCCACGGCTCGTCCGAGGATCACGCGCGCGCGGTTGGGCTCGTTCGCGACGCCGAAGCCGACGGCGACCGGGCGCTCGCGGTGCTCGCCGACCTTCCCGGACCGAAGGTGCGCCTCGCCGCGCTGGATCCGGATCCGTTCCGGTTCGCACCCGGCCAGGCGTTCGAGCTGCGCCCCGGCGGCTCCGGTGATGACCGCGGTACGTCGACGACGTACCCCGACCTCGCAGACGATCTCCGCGAGGGCGATCGGGTACTTCTGGCCGACGGGGCGGTCGAGCTGGTGGTGCGAGCGACCGATGGGCGGACGGTTCGGACCGAGTGCGTGCGGGGCGGCATGGTGCGGAGCGGGCAGGGGGTGAACGTTCCCGCCGATCGGCTGACGCTGCCTGCCGTGACCGAGCGGGATCGCGAAGGGCTCGCGCGCGCCCTCGATCTCGGGGTCGACCTCGTCGCGCAGTCGTTCGTGCGGGAGCCGGGCGACCTGCTGGAGCTGCGCGCGCTCATGGGCGAACGGATCGTGCCGATCGTGGCCAAGATCGAGACCAAGCCCGCGATCGAGAACCTGCAGTCGATCCTCGAGGTGACCGATGCGCTGATGGTTGCCCGTGGCGACCTAGGGGTGGAGCTGCCGATGGAACAGATCCCGCTGCTCCAGAAAGACCTTCTCCGTCGCTCCCGCGACGCCGGGAGGCCGGTCGTGGTTGCGACCCAGATGTTGGAGTCGATGACCCGCGCGCCTCGGCCGACCCGGGCAGAGGCCACCGACGTGGCCAACGCGGTGCTCGACGGGGCCGACGCGATCATGCTCTCGGGGGAGACCGCGATCGGGGAGTATCCGTTCGAGGCCGCTGCGGCCGCTACCAAGATCGCGGCCGCCGTCGAGTCCCGCGCCGCCGACTATCGGGCCGCGCAGCCCGCGTGCCATCACCGAGGTCAGGCTGCCGCGGTGGCTCACGCGGTCGCTGCCATCGCGACCTCGGAGGCAGAGGTGGTCGCGATCACGTGCTACACCGAGACGGGCAGCACGGCCCGATTGCTGTCGGCGGAGCGCCCCTCGAGCCCGATCTACGCGTTCACACCCAATCAACGGGTGCGGCGGGTCACCACGCTGAACTGGGGTGTGGTGCCGCTCGCCGCCGAGCGTCCAGACGACACCGAACAGATGATCGCGATGATGGATAGTGGAGTGAGTGAACGCGGACTCGTCGCCCCAGGGGAGTTGGTGGTGATGGCGGCCTCATCGCCGGTGGGCCGGACGACGACGAACATGCTGAAGCTGCACAAGGTCGGCTCACCCGTCAGTTGAGAGCTCCTCGTCGAGGGCCTCGATGATCCAGCCCTCGAGCCACGTCAGGTAGCCGTAGAGCGAGAACATCTCCGACCGCTCCTCGTCGTCGGAGAAGTCGGTCTCGGTCGACTCTTCGGTGACGCCGAGTCGGGTTCCGACCACGAGCCGGATCGAGTTGAGCGACCCGAGCCACGCGAGCAGGTCGTCCTCGTTCAGCTCGTCCCGGTCCAGGGTGCGCTCCACCGTGTCGATCGCCTCGAGCTTCGCGAGCAGCAGCTCATTGCCGTGATGCTGCTCGTACTCGAGGTTGCCCAAGACGTCGTCGGGCAGCGCGGGAGGGAACAACCTCGCCACCGCCGGATCACTCGATGGGTTCTCCGAGGTCAAGAGCACGCGCAGCTGGCCGGTGAACATGCGCACGGCGTCACGCTCCTGAGCGGAAAGCCGAACGGCGAAGTGATCGGGCCCTACGCGCCGGACCGGGCCTTTGCGCAGACGCATCTTCAACGATCCTTCTGCATCGTTGCCCACAGACCGTAGGCGTGCAGCCGGGCGACATCACGCTCGGCCTCGTCCTTCGAGCCGTTCGAGACCACCGCCTTGCCCTTCGAGTGCACGTCCCACATCAGCTTCTCAGCCTTCGACCGCGAGTAGCCGAACAGCTTCTGGAAGACCCATGTGACGTAGCTCATCAGGTTGATCGGGTCGTTCCAGACGATCACGATCCAGGGCACGTCGGGCACGATCTCCTCGACCGCCTCGGGGCGGCCGATCTCCACCGGCGCCGTGCTCGCTCGCGCCGTCGATGAGGCACCTTGGACCGCGGCGCCCGGTCCGATCGACGGGCGTGCTCTGCGATGCTGCACCCATGGACGTTAACGGAATGCGCCCATCGTTGCAGGTCACAGCGTTGCGACTACCGATCAGTGGATAGGAATGGTTGGTGAGGTACGAGGTAGAGGGTTAGGCATAGCAAGGTAGGTACACCTCTGCCCCTGCCCATGTACTACCTACCCCCTCCGTCCGTGCCCTCTCTACGCCCAGCCGATCGCCGGCCGGGGGAGGGGCGCGGGCACGCGGGACCCCACGTCGATAGCTTTGGGTACGTGGGTATATGTATTTAGCCCTTCCCCGATATCTGCACACGTGCATTGCCCCACAACTTATCTGATGGTACCCACTGCTGTAAGAGTGCTATTAGCGGTAGACCGAAACGCCTCGCACCTCACGGTTTGCAGCAACGTGTGCGTCGAGAGGCCTGTCCCTTTGCAGATTAGTGAGCGCCAGGGCCACCCTCGACGTGGACTGGAGCGACCCCGGCGCCTATGTCTGCTCTCAGCGGATGCTACCCACCGTCGCTAGTGCCCTCAGCCTCCACATCGATGGCCTGGGAGTGATTCGAGGCCGTGGCCCGCACTTCGATCTTGCGGGGCTTCGCCGCAGGAGCAACCGGAATGGTCAGCGTGAGGACTCCAGCCTCGTAGGCGGCGTCGATCTTCTCCGTATCCAACTCCTCACCGAGCATCAGCTGGCGAACGAACAGGCCCTGAGGACGCTCTTGGGCGATGAGCGCATCGTCTGCCTCGGAATCCCATCGTCGTTCGGCTCGAACCGTGAGGGTGTTGTGCTCGGCAGTGATCTCGATCGTTTGCGGATCAACGCCCGGAAGGTCGAAATGCACGAGCACCTCGTCGCCTCGCCGATACGCGTCCATCGCCATCGAACCTGACGGCTCCTGGATCTTGCCGGCCAGCTGCTGAGCCAACCGGTCCAGATCCCGGTAGGGGTCGAATCGCATCACCACTGTCACCACCTCCTCGGCGACCTCATATCCAGTCATTTCGGAGGTAAACGCGGCTGGGGCTCCTAGCCTCGGCAGCGCTGCTGCCCTTGCCTGGGGACGATTCCGCCCTAGGCGCTCGCGAGATGGTCGTGGCATGGACGACGTCACCACGATCAAGGAGCTCCGCGAGGCGTTCGGGTACTCGCTGCGCAAGACTTCCCTGCTGGTTGGGCTCTCGACCTCGGAGCTGAGCCGTGTCGAGCACGGTGAACGCCGGCTGACCGGTGCCGCGAGGAGTCGGTACATCGACGCATTCGACCTCACCGCTGAGGACGTGGGGCTGATCCACGAGCTGCGTCCCTTCACAGTTGCGGACGTGCCGGTCTGATGCCTCCCGCGTCGACCCGCGAAGCGATCGAGCTCTTGAGAGATCAGGGCTACTCGGACCACGGAATCGCGCTGATGTTCCAGGCCAGCGGCATCCCGCTCCCCGAGAGCCGTTATCTCAGGTGGTCGGCGGTCACGATCCGCGAAGGCGTCATGGGCGAGGGTGCTGGAGACCGTCAGGCGGCCCTCAGATGAGGCTCAGCGACGACGACCTCGCCGATTACTTCAAGTTCTGGAGCGACCGGGATCTTCGGGAACATTGGGAGGCATCCAAACAGGAAGCTCAGACACAGTTCAGCACCTGGGGCGACCGCAAGACCGCCCAGTTCGCGCACGCCTGCCGAATGAGTGCCCACCGGTATGAGCGGGAGATGCTCCGCCGCGTCGCGGAGGGCTCCAAGTGACTGAGCCCGAGATCGCCTTCGCCGTCCGACGCCGGTTCGAGCAGGCCAATATCCCCTTCGAGCTCCGCTGGGGCTCGGCTGGGGTCTACCTCGCTGCCTGGTCTGAAGCGCGCCGCACCGGCAAGCCCATGAGCGTGGCAGCCGCCTGCGAGGCCGCTGGGTTCTCCACCGACGCCCTCCGCCAACGCCGCCGCTACTCCGCAGAGTTCGCTGCTGCCGAACGGTGGGCACGTAAAGGTGAGCCCTACGTCCCGCCCGATCCGGATGAGCAGGATCCGGCACTAGATGTTGTGGTGGACCCCATCGTTACCGACACCACCTGGCCCCCGAGGCCAGCGCCACCCCGCCCCATGACCGGCGGCCGTTCACTTGAGCCCGATGAAGCCGTTTCCACCACGCTTGCGCCGAAGCCGATCGCCCCGAAGCGCCGCCCGACCCGCCGGAACACACCGCAATGGGTCGCCGGAGATGGCTACTACCGTGGCTGACACCTGCAAGCGTGGCCACGAGCGGACGGTTGAGAACACGTACGTGCACTCCGAAAGCGGTCAGCTCACCTGCCGCCCCTGCAATCGTGAGGCACACAAGCGGTACCGGCTCGCTAACCCCGTAAGCGTTCGCGAGCAGCATCGTCGCTATCGCAAGCTCAACCTGGAGAAGGTTCGCGCCACTGAGCGCAGGAATCACCGCCATCGCCTCTACGGCCTCTCCCAGGCCGACTACGACACCCTCCTGGCCTCTCAGGGCGGGGTCTGCGCCATCTGCGCAAGTCCTGATCGGCTAGAGGTAGACCACGATCACTCGCATTGCGAAGGCAAGCGCGCTTGCGGCGTTTGCGTCCGAGGCATTCTCTGTCACCAATGCAACACCGGGCTCGGCAAATACAACGACGACCCCTCCCGCGCAAGAACGGGACGCTTCGCCGACCCCACCCTCGCCGCGAAGGCCATCGCCTACGTCCAGAGCTTCCGCCTGACCCTCGCGGGCATCGCCTGATGCCCCTTATTCGAAGGAGAACGCACGATGAGTGACACAGCGACCGCAGAGAACGAACAGACCACCGACGAGCTTCCCGCGAACCTCGTCAAGATCCCCTCGGGTGAACTTCATGAGCGGGCTGACGCCATCGCAGCCGAGGCCGACACCCTCCTCGACTCAGACAACTGGGACGGCTACAAGCGCGCCGCCGAGGATGAGAGGAAGTTGCGAGCGGAGATCGAGAGGCGAGGTGACGCGGCCCGCAAGGAGACCCCCGTCGAGGCGGCGAATATCCCCGTGCCCGCCCAGGAGAACATCGAGCAAACGCGTCAGGCGCTCGCTGAAGCAGAGAAGGCTCTCGAGGAGTTCGCTGGCCTCAAGGCCCGCGGCGTCACCCCCCCACCGCTGGGCACCTCGATCGAGGAATCCGACAACGCCGAGGCTGCCAAAGCTTCCGCCTTTATGAACGTGGAGAAGATCAGGGCTGACCTCGCAGCGATGGAGGCCCGCACCGGCTTCATGGATATCTCTGACGAGCAGGTCGCGACCGAGCTTGAAGATAGCGGGGTCGAGATGGAGAGTCTTCGCCTCGACCTCAAGACGTTCACCGACGACGGTCGCAGGGCAGCAGCAGCGAAGGCCGAACGCCAGCTAGCAGAGGTGACCGAACGCCACTACGCGCTCATGCGAGAGCACGGAGTTCGCAAGTCCGAGCACAAGAAGGAGTCGCTGATCGACCAGCTCGCTGAGCGCAAAGCGAAGACTTACCGCGAACAAGCCCTCAAGGACTGGACGCAGCGCAAGACCGAGCTCGAGGAGTCGCTCCAGCGTGAGGTCCGCGCTGGTGAGAGTCCCTACTACGACATGTCACTCCTACGCGAAGCAACCGAGAACGTCGATTCGCTCACCAAGGCGATAGAGACAGGCCAGCCTCTCGCCGCCTCCGAGATCGAACGGCAGCGCGCCGCGCTCGCCTCCTCAGCGCCGGCGGTCAGAGGATCGTTCAAGTAGCACCGACCGAAAGGAAAGCAATGACTGAAGCCAAATCCACCGCAAAGAAGACCACCGCCAAGGCGAAGAAGCCCAAGAAGCCCCAGATCGCGTTTCGTTGCCTGCACCCGGATCACGACCAGACCCGCCCGTGGGAGCTAACAGTCGCAAACAAGGCTCACAAGGTGGTTGTTAGCGCTACGCAGCGTGGTGGTGCCGAGTCCGGCGTCACGTACGAGCCCGTCTGCCCGGCCTGCGCGAAAAGCGGAAAGGACGCCGCCGGCCCAGACGAGCGTGGTGGATCCGTCGCGGTTGAGGTTTCCGACCTCGAGCCCCTCGCGTAACCGACCGGAGAGTGTCGGACTTCCGTGCTTCGATCTCACCGATGGAACAGGCCGACCGCATCCCGGTTCCTGACCACGACTGCTGCTGTGGGCATTGGCGTGACCGGGGGCTGAGTGGCTCCACCGCGTACTGCCCCGACTGCATCGGGTGGCTGGTGCGACCAGCGGGCGACTCCTACCTCGAACGCCACCGGCTCGAGTACGGGGTTTTGCATCTAGGTTGGGAGCGCCCTCGCGCTGAGGTGCCTGACAAGTCCGTCTCACGTCAGGCGCGAAAGCAGAAGATCGGTCGTGCCGCATCACGGGCCTGTCGGAACGGTCATCCGAAACGCGCCCCTGGGCCATGTACCGCCTGCAACACCCAACGCCAGCGGCGCAAGCGCGCCCGGGCTGGGGGATAACGACAGCCTGTACCCGCGAAAGCGTTGACAAACCCGCTGGTCACAGGGCTGCTGATTCGGGTTCTGGGGTTAGGGGCCGGGGAGCGCACTTCAGCGCTTACGAGCCCGCAATGAGGCGATGCCCGAGTACCCGAATCTGCCCTTGAACGACGTTCGACCGTGGCCGTGTGGAGCAGCAGTCGATCGCATCAGCCCTCGGCATCCGCAGCACCGGCGACCCCTGGCACAGGCGCGCTGCGTGTGCCGGTCAACCCTGGTCGGTCTTCTTTCACGAGGGCGGGAGTAACAAGTCGGACGAGACGATCTTCACGGACCGAGCGAAACGCATCTGTGCACGCTGTTCGGTGCGGCGCCAATGCCTCGAGGGCGCGTATCAGGCCGAGGGTGAACAGATCACCATCGCCCGCAACTCTTCCAAACCATCCTTCGTCGCCGCTCGCCCTCGTGAGCGTCAGCTGCCCATCGGAATCTTCGGCGGCGCGACCGCTCGTGAACGATGGGCGCGCGACGTGGCACATGTCGAGGAATGCCCCGGCGACTGCAAGGGCTGCCGACCCGTCGCCGAAAGGATCGCGATACTTGAGGGGAGGTTCGAATCTCAATCGCCCAGATTCCTACTGAGGAACGAGAAGATCCTGGCCCTCGAGTGAAGTCCTCGCTCGAGCATCCGCCCGATCAAGCCGAAGGCGGGCGAGGTATACCCGGACGCCTCCATCAAGACGTTGCGCTGGTCATTCCAGGACGATCTGGCCGAGGAGCTCGAGCCTGGCCTCGTCGTGAGGCTCGAAGTTGTCGCCAGGGTCGCCGAGCTCCGCGACCACAACGATGGCCCGAGGTGGCACGTCGAGATCTTGGAAGTCTCGAAGGCGAGCGAATAGAGAGGGACTCCCCTCCTGACTCGGGAGGGCGGGGAAGCTCCAGAGACATACGCGGCCTGAGGCGGGCCTTCGCCGAGTTCCCAGGTTTCAGCTCTGCCCCGCCGGCACCTGAGAACAGGCGACGACCGGGCAAGTCTTGTCACTTTCCTTTGCGAGTTTGTTGCGATGAGCGTCCTCGAGTTTCGGCGGGGTCGCGCCCCGGTAATGCGCAAAGTATGGACCGCACACAGTTGCTGGCGGAGATGCTGGAGGCTGAGAGCCCGAACGAGACCTCGACGGCCATCTATGACGCTCGTCTTTGGCTCGCTGACCACGCCGATGATCAGGCGGTGTGGTCCGCGATGGCAGATCTCTTAGAAGTCGAGCGCCAATCCATGAGCCACGCCTAGCAAGAGGATCGGCCCCCGACTCCACATCCGCAGCGGGCCTGCCGATAGGGAAGGCACAAGCACAGGGAGGGTGCAGATGGACGATCTCTGGTTGATTCGCTTCGCCTTGGACAACGTGCATCCTCGGAGCCTCGGAGAAGGTGCCCGCGTCGCGTTCGACAGGGTGCTCAACGGTGACGCGCTCGCCGATGCCGATTCTCGCGACGGAAGGAAATATGCACGTCTGCGTGGCGACGGGATAACTGGACTTCATGAGGGCACGTCGGGTACCCGCTTGAAGCCGCGGACATCTCCGGCGACTCTTCGTCTCGCCGATGCTTCCGTCCAGCAGGACGGGTCGCGCGGAAGAGAGTCACTGGTTCAGAAGCAGAAGGAAGCTGCTGCGTCGGTCTAAGCATTGGTGATCCAGATTCATCGCGGGGACCACGGTCGCGGCCACACGTCATCTCGTCTTCTCCACGTCCGCTCTTCGCCATAGTCGACGCCGCCAACCGCTGAGGTCGTGCGAGCAGCCGTCAAGGTCGCGAGGAAACAGGATGCGGCATCACTCCGCATCCAGCGCGCCACTGGACAGACCCAGGAGGAACGGACCTACCCGAGGCGAGCCGACCCTCGGCGATCGAAGGGATGAGGAGGCTAGCCATGTCGGAGAGAGTGCCCCCAGAAGGCCCAGACGGATTGCCCGCAGACCCAACAGAGGAGGGGCTCCCTGAGGACGAGCAGGGCGCGGACCAAACGAGTGAAGA
>CAWHQA010000037.1:0-3287 GCA_963831325.1 uncultured Actinomycetes bacterium | reverse complement strand
ACGAGGCGCGCGCCGTCGGCCGGAGTACGGGAAACCAGCCAGTCGATCCGCTGTCGCAGCTCGTCCCGCTCGACGACGCCCTTCTCGAGCAGCAGCGCCTCGAGCGCGCGTACGCGCTCGGCGACGACAGGCTCGTCCGATGTCGTGACGTGCTCGTGCGGGTGGTCGTGATCGTGGCTCATGGCGCCGGCTCCAGCCAGTGCTCGAACACATCGGCGAGTAGGCGATCGCCTGCGGCACCTGGGTATGTGGGCCACAGATCGCCCAGCTCGAAACCGACGAGGTACAGCCGCTGGGCGGGCTCGCCATCCTCGCCGTACGCGCGCGTCTCGGGGTTGAGGAAGCGATCGTGCACGCGTTCGACCGTACCGATCTTTCCCTTCAGATAGCCCGGCGCTCGGTGATGGCCGTTGTGGGCGCGCGAGGACACGCGCACCGTTTCGCGCGGAGCGAAGCTCATCGAGCCATCCGCCGGTCGAGCTCACCCGGAGTGAGCACGCCCTTCTCGGTCAGGATCGTCTCCGCGGCGAAGAGCCAGCGCTCGTAGTAGGAGGCGGCGTCGTAGGCTGCCGGCTCCATGCTCTCGATGGCGCGACGGAGCTCGTCGACGTTCATCGCACCGCTTCGGCCGAGCGAGCCGACGATCGCGTCCATGAGCAGCTCCCAGTCCGCGAGCTCGTGTTCGGCTCGGTCGATCGGGGCGTCGGTCGGCCACCCGCCGCGGTCGTGCGCTGCGCGTTCCATCGCGTCGATCGTAACGTCCGACGAGCACGACTTGACATATGCTGATATGGGTATATTATGTCCGCATGGCACGGGCAGCGACGACGGCAGACGCGTTCAACGCAGTGGCCGAGCCCCGGCGCAGGCAGATACTCGACGTCCTTGCCGGCGGCGAGCGCCCCGTGAACGACCTCGTCGCCCAGCTCGGGCTCGCCCAGCCGCAGGTCTCGAAGCACCTGCGGGTGCTTCGCGAGGTCGGAGCGGTCGACGTGCGCGGCAACGGGCGTCAGCGGCTCTACCGGCTCAATGGCCACGCGCTCAAGCCCATTCACGACTGGGTCTCCGAGTACGAGCGCACGTGGTCGGAGCGGTTCGATCAGCTGGACATCGTGTTGGAGGAACTCAAAGAGAAGGAGGCAGGAGATGGCGATGACGAGTAGCGGAACGGCGACGGTCACGCTCCCGACCGATACGCAAATTCAGATCACGCGGGAGTTCGACGCGCCCAAGCACCTGGTGTACAAGGCGTGGACGACGCCGGAGCTGGTCAAGCGCTGGTGGCACGCGAATCGTGGCGAGATGACCGTGTGCGAGATCGACCTGCGCGTCGGCGGCAAGTGGCGGTACGCGATGGACGTCGAGGGCTTCGGCGAGGTCGGGTTCCACGGCGAGTACCGCGAGATCATCCCCAACGAGCGACTCGTTTCGACCGAGGTCTACGAGGGGATCCCCGACGCCGATGAGCACGCGGCGCTGGACACCCTCACGCTGACCGAGGTGGACGGACGGACGACTCTCACGATCCTCGTCGAGCATCCGACGAAGGAGGGTCGCGACGCGCACATCGAGTCGGGCATGGAGGCCGGAATGCAGGACGCGATGGATCTCCTCGAGCAGGTCGCAGTCTCGCTCGCCTGATCGCGGGAGATCTCCGCTTCAAAGCCGAGGCCCCGCGGTTGCGGGGCCTCGGCCTTTTGCTCGTTACGTTCGGGCGTCTCTTCAGCTGACCTCGACGACCGGCGCAAAGCCGCCGTAGACGAGGCGCTTGCCGTCGAACGGCATCGGATTCTTGTCCGGCTGCGTCCGAGGGTCTTCCATCATCTTCGGCATCGCCTTGTCGCGGGTCGCCTTGTCGGGCCACTCGATCCAGGAGAAGATGACCGTCTCGTCGTCCTTCGCCTTGACGGCCCGGCGGAAGTCGGTCACCGTGCCCTCGGGCACGTCGTCGCCCCAGCACTCGAGAACCCGGTTCGCACCGAGCTCGACGAACACCGAGTCCGCCTTCTTCGCGTGGTCGATGAACTTCTGCTTGTTGGCCGTCGGCACGGCCGCTACGAACCCGTCGATGTACGTCATTCGCACTCCTTCCACATCGGGGTCACTGGTCCCGTGCCCGACCACCGCGGCTGCGAAACGTTGCGGGCGCTCAGCCCAGGAATGCGTCGGCTTCAGCCAGTGCCTCGTCCAGGATGGCCAGGCCGGTCGCAGCGTCGCCATCGCTCACGTTGAGCGGCGGCGCGACCTGGATGCGGTTGCCCAGGATCAGCGGTATCAACCCTCGGCCGAGGCACGCCTTGAGAACAGCGGTCATCGGCGCGTTCGCCTCGCCGGTCGCGCCCACCGGCACCAGCGGCTCCTTGGTCTCACGGTCGCGGACCAGTTCGACGGTCCACAGCCCGCCGATCCCTCGAACGTCGCCCACGCAGGGGTGGCTCTCAGCGAGCTTCCCGAGCCCGGGACCGAGGATTTCCGTGCCGAGGCGGGCGGCTGCCGCGACCGTGTCCTCGTCATGCATGGCTCCGATGGCGCCGACAGCCGCCGCGCACGCGAGCGGGTGCCCGCTGTAGGTCAGGCCCACCGGGTACGGGCGTTTGGTGAATGTCTCGTAGACCGCATCGCCGACCAGCACGCCGCCGAGTGGGACGTATCCGGAGTTCACGCCTTTCGCGAACACCATGAGGTCGGGAGCGACGCCGGCGTGGTCGATCGCGAACCAGGCACCGGTGCGACCGAAGCCGACGAGTACCTCGTCGGCGATGAAGACGATGCCATGACGGGTGCAGAGGTCTCGGACCCCGCGCAGATAGCCAGTCGGCGGCACGATGACTCCCGAGCTGCCGGTGACCGGTTCCAGGACCAGCGCCGAGATCGTCGACGCGCCCTCGAGGAGGATGACCTGCTCGAGATGCGCGAGCGCGCGCTCGCATTCTTCCTCGGGTGTGGTCGATCCGAACGCCGAGCGGTACAGGAATGGGCCGAAGAAGTGCACGGCGCCGGCGGCTCCGGTGTCCGAGGGCCAGCGCCGCGGGTCGCCGGTGAGGTGGATCGAGGTCGTCGTCGAGCCGTGGTACGAGCGGTAGGCCGCGAGCACCTTCGGTCGCCCGTTGTGCACGCGCGCCATCCGCACCGCATGCTCGATCGCCTCCGTCCCGCCCGTGGTGAAGAGCACGTGCCCGAGCCCATCCGGGGCGACCTCGACGATCATGCGCGCAGCTTCGCCGCGGACGTCGGATGCATGGCCGGGTGCGAGCGTGCAGAGCCGGTCGGCCTGCTGCTTGATGGCG
>CAWHQA010000036.1:0-15608 GCA_963831325.1 uncultured Actinomycetes bacterium | reverse complement strand
CAGTCAGCCGGGCTGCCTCGCGACGTCATGGATGAGCTGCAGCGCGTCACGAAGCCAACCCAGGTGCGTGACGCCGTGTCCCGTCTCGGGCGTGCGGTCGAGCTTTTGGAGCGCGGTGACGCCGGTGCGGCCGTCGCTGAGGCCACCAAGGCGAAGCAGCTCTCGTCGCGCTCAGCCGCGGTCAGAGAGGTGCTGGGGCTCGCCCTCTACGGCCAGGACCGCTGGCAGGACGCCCTGACGGAATTGAAGGCGTACCGGCGCTTCAGCGGCCGCGCCGACCAGAATCACGTGATCGCAGACTGTCTTCGCGCTGTCGGCAAACCACAGGAGGCCGTGCCCCTGGCAGAAGAAGAACTTCGAGCCAAGGTGTCGCACGAGGCGAAGGCCGAAGCGGTGATCGTGGCGGCGTCGGCGCTGGCCGATCAGGGCAGATTCGCCGAAGCGCTGGCCTTCCTCGGTCGGGCGAAGACCAAGGAGGGGGTCTCGGCGCCCTACACGCTCCGTTTGTGGTACGTGCGAGGCGACATCCTCGCCAAGGCCGGGAGACGCGACGAGGCGGCGGGGGAGTTCCGCAGGATCATGCGCCATGACGCGGGCGCGTTCGACACCGTCGAACGGCTTGCCGAGCTGACCTAACGAGCTGACCTAAGCGGAGTTTGAGCCCTCGGCGGCTGCCTGTTCCCAGCGCTTGCGCCAATATCTCGCGAGGCCCGCGGCGTTCATCGCGATCGAGCCGATCGCATCGTAGCGGGCAATATCGATGGGGCGTCCTGTGGCCCCCTCGAACTCAGCCTCGGCGAGACCGGCGAGGTCGACCGCCACCGCGTTGGTGCTGGCTTCCGGGTCGCGTTCGAGTCGGCGGCGCACGACACCCGACCATGATCCGATCTGCGCCATGGCCGTGTCGCAGGCGTCGTCAGCGTCGGCAGCAGGGCCGAAATGGGACGTGAGCAGCACCGAGGCTTGGCGCGACCTGATGCGCTCGATGCTGGCGATGGCGGCCTCCACGTCGACCTCGGGAGGCGGGAGGGCGGGACGGGATGCCGGCCCCCAGGGAAGGTACGAGCCGATCGCTTCCCCGGTGAAGATCGCGTCGCTGCGGGAATCATGCAGGGTCACATGGTGCGAAGCGTGACCGGGCGTGTGGATGACCGAAAGCTCGCGACTTCCGAGTCGAAGCGTGTCTCCATCGACCACCGACCGCACGCGATCGGCGTCGACCGGCAGCGTATGGCCGAAGAAGGTGAGCATACGATCGGCCCCGTAGGTTCGCGCGGTGCTTGCCACGAGGCGGCTGGGGTCGACCAGGTGCGGGGCTCCCCGCTCGTGCACCCACACGATCGCGCGAGCGAAGCGCTGCGCTAGGGCCCCGCAAGCTCCGGCATGGTCGAGGTGGACATGTGTCACGACGATGTGTGCGAGGTCGCGGCCCCCGATCCCGAGGATCTCGAGGGCTTCCAGCACGAGCTCCACGTCGGCGCCCGGCCCTGTCTCGACGAGGCAGGGCTCGTCGCCGTCGAGCAGATACACGGCATTGAACTCGAGCTGCCCGGTCATGAGCGTGTCGATCATGGTGACTGCATCGCCCACGCGGGTGAGCACGGGGTGGCGTCGCTTAACGGTCACCGCTGGAGTCTCGCACAGGGGATGTCGGTCCTCGCTGCTAGCGTGCCGGGATCCGAAGAAGGGAGCGAACCGAGGACCCGAAGCACACAACAAGCATGAAGGAGGAGCCATGGTGACGGTCAACGTCGTCGTGCTCGCGGGCACCGTCTCGGCGGAACCGGTCCAGCGCCGGATGCCGTCGGGCGATGAAGTCACCGAGCTCCGGCTCTCCGTTCCGGAGGCGGGCAAGCGCCTCCTCCCTCTCCCGATCGCGGCCTGGCACGCCACGGTCGGTGCCCGAGCGCTCGACGAGATCGCCAAAGGCGATCGTGTGCTCGTGCACGGGCAGCTGGTCCGCCGCTTCTATCGGAGCGGTGCTGGAGCTCGCAGCCTCACCGAGGTGGTCGCGAGCGGCATCAAGAAGCTCGACCCGTCCGATCCGACGCAGGCACCCCTCGACCATGATCGAGTGGTGCCGGGTGCGGTGGCTCAGGCACCGGATCGAGAGGCATCATGACCATGCCCGTGCGGGGCTTGGGCCAGAAGTAGGTCGACTTCAGCGGCAGCCGCTCGCCGCGCTCGACCACCGCTCGGATGCGGCCGGGCGTGGTGGGCGGCAGCAGGAAGACGGCCACGGCATCGCCGCGACGCAGGGCCGCGTCCGCCTCGGCCGCCTCGGCCACGTACCTCAGCGACTCCGTCGGCACGAGATCGTCGAGCAGCTCCTCGTGCAGGGCTCGCACGGTGGGAGGCTCGCCCGACAGACGCAACAACCGGTATCGGACTTCGTCGAGTGCATCCATCGCGATCATGCCCACGGTGAGGTCGACGTCTCGCAGCGCGCCGAGGGTTTCGGCGAGTCCTGACATCGGCTCGCCTGCGTGAGACGGCGTCCTGCCCGTGAGCTGCACCCGGTGGAACGGCATCACAGGCAAGGGCTCGGTCTCCGAGTCGACGACGAGCGTCAGTACGGTGTCCCAGGGTCCCGGGCCGTCGAGACGCCGCCGTTCGGTCCGGTAGCGCAGCGCCGCCGTGTATCGATGGTGACCGTCGGCGATCAACACGTGGTCGCTCTGCAGGCGTTCGAGTTGCGTTCGGATCGGGGCGCCGGCGACGACGGGCCACATCCGGTGGCGCACGCCCTGCATGTCGACGGCTTCGAACGGCGCTGGGTCCGATGTGGCCTCGCGCAGAAGAGCGACGAGTTGTCCGTCCGTGCTCTCGAGCGTGCCGTAGATCGGCGAGACGTGCGTTCGTGTGGCTCGAAGCAGCGCAAGACGGTCTGAGACGGGCCCCTCCCGCACCCGCTCGTGAGGGAGCACCCTGCCGCCCCAATCTTCGAGTTCCATCGCACAGATCAGGCCCAGGACCGAGCGTCCCGGCGTGAGGGGGTTTCCAGGCTTCGCACCGGAAGGCCCAGCCACCGCGGACATCTCGTATGCGTAGTAGCAAGGGTCCTGCTCGCGACGCAACGCACCCTGGGCTTCCCAGTGCTGCAAGAGGCTCCCCGCCCTCGCGTACCGGCTTTCCGGATCCGCCGGGTCATCCGGGCCTTCCCCGAGATCGAGGTGCACCACGCTGAACTGACTCGCTCGCATGTATCCACGCCGCCGATGGTCGCTGATAACGTCGTACGGTGGGGCCGTGACGCTCTCGAGCGGACCCGAGACAGCGGCATCGAAGACGAGTCCACTGAACGGGAAGAAGCGAGGCACGGGGCTTGTATAGCAGCCAGGGCTCGACCTCGGATCGCCGCGGGCGGGCGGGTCCCCGCCGATGATCGCCGAACGATACGACGCCTTCCTGTTCGACCTCGACGGGGTGCTGTATCGAGGCGCCGAGCCGGTGCCGGCTGCAGCGGAGTCGCTGGCGAGGCTTAGGTCGATCGGCAAGCGCATCGCGTTCGTGACCAACAACTCCGGCCGTACCCCCGGTTCGGTGGCGGAGCGTCTGCGTTCGGTCGGCGTGCAAGCCCGCGCCGACGAGGTGGAGACCTCGGCGCTGACCACGGCCACTGTGCTCTCGGGTCGCGGCGTCGGACTTGTCTTCGTGGTCGGTGAGGTCGGGCTCGTGGACGCGCTCACGCAGGCAGGGGTGCAGGTGCTCGACGGAGAGCCGGAACGCGTCGACGCGGTCGTGGTCGGCTGGGACCAGGGCGCAGACTACGCCAAGCTCCGCACGGCTTCGGTGCTCGTGCAGCGCGGGGCCCAGCTGATAGCGACGAACCCCGATGCGTCGTTCCCTGCGGAGGATGGCACCAATTGGCCTGGCGCGGGCGCCCTTCTCGCGGCCATCGAGACGACCACGGGGGTTCGCGGCGAGGTGATCGGCAAGCCGCATCCGCCGCTCCTGCTCGCGGCCCTCGAGCGTGCGGGCGGCGGCAGGCCGTTGCTCGTGGGCGACCGGCTCGATACCGACATCGCAGGGGCCGTCGGGCTCGGATGGGATTCGATGCTCGTGCTCACGGGCATCGATGGTCGCGAGAGGGTCGCAGCGTCGCCGGCACGTCCGACGTACATAGCCGAGAACCTCGGCAGGTTGTTCGCCGACTGAAGGAGCACCTTGCGGCGGGAGCGGACAGGCGCCACGGGTATGCTGGCACGACGAACCACCGATGCCGAAGGGACCCCGATGATCACCGACGACCTGCGCAAGATCGTGGAAGGTGTGGTAGGCACGTTGACGCCCGCCAAGGCGCAACGGCTGGCCAAGGACATGTTGGAACCGAGTGCCGCGAAGGAACAGGTGGCGAAGACCGCCGCAGACTTGCTCGAGTGGTCCCACACGAATCGGGAGCGCATGTCGAGCTTCGTTCGGCGCGAGATCTCAGACCAGCTCAAGTCGGTCGGCGGCGTCGCGACGCAGGCCGAGCTCGACGCTCTGAAGAAGCGGGTGCGCGACCTCGAGCGGGCGGCAGGTAAGACGGCCTCAGGAGGCGTCAAGCGCACGCGTTCGAGGGCGTCCGCGAAGCGCGCGGCAACGAAGACAACGAAGAAGTCGACCGCCTCGTCCACGTCGCGCGGTGCGGCTCAGGCGGCCAAGGGCTCCTCGCCGAGCTCCAACGGGTGACCCGGGTTCGGCCACGGTGACCCGGCGCCGGCTCGACACGGAGTTGGTCCGTCGTGGATTGGCGACGACTCGAGCTGAAGCGCAGCAAGCGGTTCGGGCCGGCCTGGTTCGGGTCGGGGGGTCTCCAGCGATGAAGGCGGCAACACTCGTTGCCGACGACGCGCCGGTCGACCTGGCGGGCCGGGCGAGACGATTCGTGTCCCGGGGGGGAGAGAAGCTGGCCGGGGCCCTTTCTCGGTTCCAGCTCGATCCGTCGGGGCTCGATTGCTTGGACGCGGGTGCATCCACCGGTGGGTTCACCGACTGCCTGCTTCACGCAGGCGCCCGTCACGTGGTTGCCGTCGACGTGGGATACGGCCAGCTCGCATGGAGCCTGCGCCGCGACGATCGAGTGACGGTGCACGAGCGCACGAACGTACGTGAGCTCACGATCGAAGCGCTGCCCTACCGACCCGAGTTCCTGGTCGCTGACCTGTCTTTCATCTCCTTGCGAACGGTGCTCCCGGTGCTCGCTGCCATCGTCGCCGATGGGGCAGATGGCGTCTTCCTGGTCAAGCCCCAATTCGAAGCCGGGCACGATCAGGTCGGTCGCGGCGGCGTCGTGCGAGACCCGGCCGTATGGACTGCGGTCCTCGACTCGGTGATCGACCGATGCCGCGACGCAGGTCTCCAGCCTCGGTCGGTGATGGCGTCCCCTTTGCGCGGGCCCGCAGGCAACGTCGAGTTCCTGCTGTGGGCGCGCCACGGCGCAGGGTCGACGACGATCGACGTCGCGAAGGCGATCTCGGAGGCTCGCGTGGTGGCGCGATGAGCCGGGTCGGGGTGGTGATGCACCCGAGGCGAGCCGCGGCGGTCGAGGCGGCCGGTCGCTTGGTCGAGGCCATCGGTCGTGAGGGTGTCACGGCGTTCGTGCTGGCCGATGACGGCGATGCCCCCGAGCTCACCGAGAACCTGGATCTCGTGGTGAGCGTGGGGGGTGACGGCACGTTCCTGCGAGCTGCCTACGCAGCCTCACACGCAGGTTCCCCGGTGCTGGGCGTGAAGGTCGGTCGCATGGGCTTCCTCACGGAAGTGGAGCCCGGCGAGGCGCTGCCGCTGATCCGAGCCGTGCTCGAGGGTCGTGCTCGCGTCGAGGAGCGCCTGGCGCTCACCGCCGAGCCGGTCGCCGGTGCCGAGTTCGCACCGCAATGGGGGTTGAACGAGGTGATGGTGGAAAAGCACGTTCGCCACCGACTCGTTCGGCTGGCGGTGCAGGTCGATGGCGACTACGTGACCACCTTCTCGGCTGACGGCGTGATCGTTGCCTCGCCAACCGGGTCCACGGCCTACTCGTTCTCGGCTCGAGGTCCGATCGTGACGCCTGGCGTCGATTCGCTCGTGCTGACGCCCATCGCGGCCCACATGGTCTTCGACCGGTCCTTCGTGCTGGACGAGACGAGCCAGGTCCAGCTGGAAGTCATGGGAGAGGAGAGCGGCGTGCTCTCGGCCGACGGGCGACGCAGCATCGAGCTGCCGGTTGGCTCGATCGTGCGCATCCGGGCGTCGTCGCGTCCGGCTCGGCTCGTGCGCCGCGACGATGCGCCGGGCTTCCTCTCCCTGGTGCGAGAGAAGTTCGGATTGCCGGGCGAACCCAGCCATCGGCCGGCGGGCGCCGATGTCGGCGGCGACGGCTAACATCCGCACGTGTTGCGTGAGCTGCACATCTCAGGCCTGGGGGTCATCGACGATCTCGACCTGCCGCTGCACCCCGGTCTGAACGTGTTGACCGGCGAGACCGGCACCGGCAAGACGATGATCACGGTCGGGCTTGCGCTGGCGCTCGGCGGCAGGGGATCGGCCTCGCTCGTGCGCGATGGTGCGCGGGCGGCGAGGGTGCAGGCCCTCTTCGAGGTCGGCCACCAGCCCCCTCAGCCGATCCTCGAGTGGGCTGAAGAAGGCGAGGTCGTGCTTGCACGGTCGATCTCTGCCGAGGGCAAAGGGTCGGCTCGCATCGGGGGACAGCTTGCGACCGCATCGGCGCTGTCCGCGCTCGGCGCCGCACTCGTGGAGGTGCACGGGCAACACCAGGCGCAGCGCCTGCTCGAGCCCGCGCTCCAGACCGCGTTCCTCGATCGGTTCGCCGGCGACGGGCACCTCGTGGCACTCCTCTCATATCGGCAGGCGCATGATGAGCTTCGGACCAACCTCGTTGCACTCGAGCATCTCCGCGAGGCATCACGCGATCGTGAACGCGAGCTCGATCTGCTCGCCTATCAAGTGCGCGAGATCGAGGCCGTCATGCCCGAGCCCGACGAGTCGGAGCGCCTCGGAGCCGACGAGGCGCGACTGGGCCACGTCGAGAGTCTGCTCGATGCGTCCTCGGCAGCCGAGGCGAGCCTGGCCGGCGATGATGGCGGGGTGGTTGATGCCCTCGGCGCGGCGGCCCGGGCTCTCGTTGCCGCCAGCGCCCTCGACCCTCAGGCGGGCGAGCTCGCATCTCGAGGCGCAGCGCTCAGCGTCGAAGCCGCTGAGCTCGCGCGCGACGTCCGCACATACCGCGAGTCGCTCGCTCCCGACCCGGAGCGACTACAGCTGGTCCGGGAGCGCATCGGGGCGTTGAAGGGCCTGCAGCGGAAGTACGGCGAGACCGATGCAGACGTGCTGCGGTTCATGGGCGAGGCGTCGGCCAGGCTCTCGGAGCTCGAGGGCGCCGATAACCGGCTCCATGAGCTGACCACCGCCGCCATCGAACTCGAGCTCCGAGCCACCGAGCGCGCTGCGCTCGTCACCGCAGGTCGCCGCGCGGCGTCGGCTCGGCTCGGCGCGGCGGTCGCGAGCGAGCTCGATGAGCTCGGCATGCAGGGGGCAGTGGTCGAGGTGGCGCTCGAGTCGTTGCCGACGCCGGGATCGACCGGAGCCGAGCGTGTCGAGCTGCGCTTCGCAGGCGGCCCCGAGACGTCCCCGATGCCCCTCGCCAAGGCGGCCTCGGGCGGCGAGCTCTCGCGCACGATGCTGGCATGCCGAAGTGTGCTCGCCGACCTCGACGATGTGCCGACGCTGGTCTTCGACGAGGTCGATGCGGGGATCGGCGGCAAGGCCGGGCTCGCGGTCGGCCGCAGGCTCGCGGGCCTTGCCCGCGACCGGCAGGTGCTGGTGGTGACACACCTTCCACAGATCGCATGCTTCGCCGATCGGCACGTTCGGGTCTCCAAGCACGCCGATACGGCCTCCGTCGATGTGCTGGATCACGAGCACCGCGTGGCGGAACTCTCACGCATGCTCGCAGGACTCGACGAAAGTGCGAGCGCGGTGTCCCACGCTGAGGAGCTACTCGCCGAGGGTTCCAAGCTGAAGACGGACCCGAAGGTGCAGGTGTAGCCCCGTTCGGACGACGTCGTGAGAGGGAAGCTTTTTCGGCTCGTCGTCACCGGAGCGTCGGACCCCTCTGCTAGAGTCGGGTTCCGTGGTCAGGGAGCAGCCGAAGTTCATCTTCGTCACGGGGGGAGTCGCCTCCGGGCTCGGCAAGGGCATCACCTCAGCTTCCCTCGGCAGGCTCTTCTCCTCGCGAGGTGTCAAGGTCGCCGTCCAGAAGCTCGACCCTTACATCAACGTCGATCCCGGCACGATGAATCCCTTCGAGCACGGCGAGGTATTCGTGCTCGATGACGGCGCAGAGACCGACCTCGACCTCGGTCACTACGAGCGATTCATCGATATCGATCTCCATCGAGGCGCGAACCACACCACCGGCGCGATCTACTCGGCCGTGATCGCCAAGGAACGCCGAGGCGATTACCTCGGCAAGACGGTGCAGGTCATCCCGCACATCACCGACGAGATCAAGGAGCGGATCCGAGCGCTCGCCGACACCGAGGCCGCCGACCTCGTGATCGTCGAGATCGGCGGCACCGTGGGCGACATCGAGTCGCTGCCGTTCCTCGAGGCGATCAGACAGCTCCGCAACGAGATCGGCCGCGACCGATGCGCGTTCGTGCACGTGTCGTTGATGCCATTCATCGGTCCGAGCGGCGAGCTGAAGACCAAGCCCACGCAGCATTCGGTGAAGGAGCTCAGGTCGCTCGGTATCCAGCCCGACGCGATCGTGTGCCGTTCCGACCGGCCGATCGGGCGCAACCTCAAGGAGAAGATCTCGTTGCTGTGCGACGTGCCGATCAGCGGGGTGATCAGCGCTCCCGACGCTTCGTCGATCTACGAGGTCCCTCTCGTGCTGCACCGCGAAGGTCTCGACACCGAGCTTGCGGACCACCTGCGCATCGAGGGCCACCCCGACCTCTCGGAATGGGAAGGCCTCGTCGATCGCATCCATGCTGCCACCGAGCCGGTCACGATCGCCGTGGTGGGCAAGTACGTCACCCTGCGAGACGCGTACCTCTCCGTCATGGAATCCCTGTATCACGGAGGCTTCCACCACGGGTCCGACGTGCAGATCAGGTGGGTGGCCTCCGACGACCTGGGTGGGCAAGCCACCGAGGAAGCCCTCGCGGGTGTGCATGGTGTCCTGATCCCCGGCGGGTTCGGCATCAGGGGAGTGGAGGGCAAGATCGCCGCGGTGCGGTACGCGCGCGAGCGAGGCGTCCCATTCCTCGGCATCTGCCTCGGGTTGCAATGTGCGGTGATCGAGTTCGCCCGGAACGTGATGGGCCTCGACGGTGCGAACTCTAGCGAGTTCGACCCCGCGACATCGCACGCCGTGATCGACCTCCTGCCGGAGCAGAAGGACGTGACAGATCTCGGTGGATCGATGCGGCTCGGTGCGCAGCCCTGCCACCTCCTGCCGGGCACCAGGGCGGCCGAGGCCTACGGCGAGTCGGTCGTGTACGAGCGTCATCGCCATCGCTGGGAGGTCAATCCCGCGTACCATGCGCAGCTCGAAGCGCATGGGCTCGTGCTCTCGGGCAACTCCCACAACGGGCGCCTCACCGAGATCGTCGAGCTTCCCGACCATCCGTTCTTCGTGGCGTCGCAGTTCCACCCCGAGCTGCGTTCACGTCCGACGCGACCGCATCCGCTCTTCCGCGAACTCGTCGGCGCCGCCCAGACCTATCGTCGGGCGCAGGCTCGCCGGTCGTTGTCGACCACCGGATAGCTCCGCG
The DNA here is from genome assembly GCA_963831325.1 of uncultured Actinomycetes bacterium. GTDB lineage: Bacteria > Actinomycetota > UBA4738 > UBA4738 > HRBIN12 > JAOUEA01. The sequence goes on along the minus strand of CAWHQA010000036.1, from coordinate 5,841 downwards.
GTGCCGGAGCCGCTCAGTTCGCGAACCGCCTATCGCGGATCGTTCGTCCGCGTCGATCTCGAGGAATGGCCCGATCTCGGCCGATGGGAGGTGGTGCGGCGGCACGACGCCACTGCGGTGCTACCGGTGACCCCCGACGATCGCGTGCTGCTCGTGCGGCAGTTCCGCCCAGCGGTGCGACAGGTCGTCACCGAGGTCCCGGCCGGCATCCTCGACGTCGACGGCGAGGATGCGCTCACCGCCGCTGGGCGTGAGCTCTTCGAAGAAACCGGCTACCGGCACGCCTCGATCGAGTTCCTCGGCGGTGTCTACCCGACGGTTGGCTCGAGCGACGAGTACGTGCATCTGTTCTGGGCGCGCACCGACGCCGTGCCGGAAGGGCCGGTGGAGCAGGGCATCGAGGTCGTCTCAGAGCCGTTCGCCCGCATGGTCGACGCGGCCCGCTCAGGCCGTGTGCGCGACGCGAAGACGGCGCTGGCGCTCCTGATGGCCGCGGGGCGTCCGTCGCTTCCGCTGCCATGAGGCGCGCTGAGGCGCGGGCGTTGAGTAGGCTTGCCGCGGATGGAACAGCGCCCGCCGCATCGGCGGCGTGATCCGTCTCGAGGGCGAGGAGGCCACGGGCGTGGACGTCGGGATCCCGAAGGAAGTCAAGGACAACGAGTACCGAGTGGCGGCCACTCCCGAAGGGGTTCGTGAGCTCACCAAGGCCGGCCACCGGGTGATGATCGAGTCCTCCGCGGGGGAGGGTTCGTCCATCACCGATGAGGAATTCCTGGCCGCAGGCGCAGAGGTGCTGCCCGACGCCCGCGCCGTTTTCGATCAGGCAGAGATGATCGTGAAGGTCAAGGAACCACAGCCAGACGAGTACGAGCGGTTCCGATCGGGACAGGTCCTCTTCACCTACCTTCACCTGGCCGCCGACGACCGGCTCACGCGGTTCCTCGCCGAGCGCGGCGTCACCTCGGTGGCTTACGAGACCGTGCAAACCCCCGACGGACGGCTGCCGTTGCTCGCCCCGATGTCGGAGATCGCCGGTCGCATGGCGCCGCAAGAAGGCGCGGCCGTGCTCGAACGCCCACGTGGGGGACGAGGTGTGTTGATGGGCGGCGCATCGGGGGTTGCCCCGGCGCGGGTCGTCGTGCTCGGCGCTGGTATGGCCGGGGCGAATGCGGCGCAGATCGCCGCGGGTATGGAGGCCGATGTCACGGTCGTGGATCGCAACATCGATCGGCTTCGCGAGATCGACCGCATCTGGCGCGGCCGCATCCAGACGGAGATGAGCTCCGCACTCGCTGTGGAGCGACTGGTGCTCCATGCCGACATGGTGATCGGTGCGGTGCTCGTGGCGGGGGAGAAGGCACCGCACCTGGTGAGCGCTGAGACGGTGGGCGACATGCAGTTCGGTGCCGTGCTCGTCGACATCTCTATCGATCAGGGGGGGTGCTTCGAGACATCGCACGTCACCACTCACTCCGATCCTACCTACGTGGTTGACGGCGTCGTTCACTACTGCGTGGGGAACATGCCAGGCGCCGTCCCTCGCACGTCGACGTACGCTCTCACGAACGTCACGATCCCGTTCGTGGTGGCCATCGCCGACCAGGGTCTCGATGCCGCGATCCGTTCCGACCCCGCACTGGCGATGGGGGTGAACGTGTACTCGGGCTTGATCACGAACGCAGGCGTTGCCGCGGCCCATGGCCTCGACGCAACGCCACTCGAGTCCGTCGTCATCGGTGCCGGCGTGGGGTGACGGCCCGTTGCCGACGCCGATCGAGACCCAGGTCGCACGCTATCTCGACCACCTGACCGTGGAACGGGGTCTGTCCGACCACACGCTCGCCGCGTATCGCCGGGATCTGGATCGATACCTGCGTTTCCTCTGCTCCCGCGACACGGCCGAACCCGCCCACATCGATGAATCCGTCGTGCGGTCGTTCCTCGCCTCGATCAGTGCCTCGACGCACGGTGATGATGAACGCCCATATCGCGCCACCTCGGTGGCTCGCACGTTGTCGTCGGTCCGCTCGTTCCACCGCTTCCTGCTGCGCGAAGGTGTCGTCGACCGGGATCCAGCGGTCGGCGTCGCCCAGCCGAAGCTTCCCCGTTCGCTTCCGCACCCGTTGACCGTCGACGAGGTGCGGCGATTGTTGGATGCGCCCGACGATGCCACGCCGGCAGGGCAGCGAGATCGCGCGATCCTCGAGCTCCTCTACGGTTCCGGCCTGCGCGTCTCGGAGCTGACCGGGCTGGATGTCGACGATCTCGATCTCGAGGAAGGCTCGGTTCGCGTGCTCGGCAAGGGGGGGAAGGAGCGAGAGGTGCCGGTCGGGCGATATGGGCGGGACGCGGTCGAGACCTACCTCGTTCGCGCCCGGCCGATCTTCGCGACCGGTCGAGGTCGCGGTGCGCTCTTCCTGAACCAGCGAGGCGGCCGGTTGTCGCGTCAGAGCTGCGATCGCATGGTGCGTGAGGCATCACGGGCAGCGGGCATCGACCGGCACGTCTCACTGCACACGCTGCGTCATTCGTACGCGACCCATCTGCTCGAGGGAGGGGCCGATGTGCGAGTCGTACAGGAGCTGCTCGGACACGCGAGCGTGGCGACGACGCAGATCTACACGCTGGTCACACGCGACCATCTGCGTGAGGTCTACTACACGTCGCATCCGCGGGCTCGGCGACGCCCACCTGGTGCGAGCGTCGGTCGGAGCACCGCCCAGGAGGACGACGATGGATGAGGCCACGATGCGCCTCCGGATGGCGCTGGAGGAACAGCGAAGCCACCTCCGAGCCGAGATCGTGTCGCAAGGAGCCGACCCCGATTCCGACGAGGTCACCTTCAGCGCCGACTCGGGTTTCGCCGATCGTTCACACAACACCGAGGAACGATCGCGGTTGATCTCGGTCGCGTCAGCCTTGCGGTCCAACCTGCGTGACGTCGATCGGGCGCTCGCCAAGATCCATGTCGGCAGCTACGGAGCGTGCGAGCGCTGCGGTGCCCCGATCGCCGCCGAACGGCTCGATGCCCTGCCATGGGCCATACTGTGCATCCGCTGCAAACAGGAAGGCATCGGCCCGTGACCCCGTCGCTCCCCGCGGGAGCACGGACCGTCGCGCGTGTGCCGAGGGTGCTCGTCATCGTGTGTGATTCATGGGGCGTCGGAGATGCTCCCGATGCCGCGGCGTACGGTGACGAGGGGTCGAACACGCTCGGCAACACCGCCCGCGCTGTGGGGGGCCTCGATGTCCCGACGCTCGAGACACTCGGCCTCGGCCTGCTCACCGACATCCAAGGGGTGACGCCGCGAGCCGCGCCAGGCACGGCGCACGGATGGGCGGTCGAATGCTCTGCGGGGAAGGACACCACCACGGGCCACTGGGAGATGATGGGTATCCGTCTGGATGAGCCCTTCCCCCTCTACCCTCACGGGTTCCCGCCCGAGATCGTGGAGCCGTTCGAGCGTTCGATCGGTCGCGCGATCCTCGGGAACGAGCCGGCGTCGGGAACCGAGATCATCGCCGCGCTCGGCGAAGAGCATCTGGCCACGGGCAAGCCCATCGTCTACACGAGCGGCGACTCCGTATTCCAGATCGCGTGCCATGAGCGTGTTGTGCCGCTCGAGCAGCTGTATGAGTGGTGTCGTATCGCGCGTGAGCTTCTCGCGGGTCCTCATCGGGTCGGCCGCGTGATCGCACGGCCCTTCGGGGGCGAGCCTGGATCCTTCACCCGAAGTCCTGCTCGCAGGGACTTCTCGGTGCCGCCCCCCGGCCCGACCGTGCTCGATGCGCTCGAGGGAGCCGATGTGACCGTGTATGGCGTCGGCAAGATCGCCGACATCTTCGACCGCAGAGGCATCACCGAGGCCGCCTACTCCGACTCCAACGACCACGGCATCGATCTCACCTTGGAGTACCTGCGTCGGCCCGAGCCGGCGTTCGTGTTCTCGAACCTGGTCGATTTCGACTCCAAATACGGACATCGCAACGATCCAGTCGGCTATGCGCATGCGGTGGAGGCGTTCGATCGCCGGCTCCCGGAGTTGATCGAGGCCCTTGACGGGGGTGTGTTGCTGATCACCGGGGACCACGGGTGCGATCCGACGACTGCGCCCACAGATCATTCCCGCGAGCGTACCCCCCTGTTGGCCGCCGGACTGCCCGACGCGGCCGAGGCACGCGAGATCGGCGTCAGACGGGGATTCAGCGACCTCGGACGGACCGTCGCGGCTCTACTTCATGTGGAGGTTGATGGCCTGAAAGGCTCGTCGTTCAGTCAGCAACTAGGCTTCGACTGATCTGATGATGCACCCTCGACGCGAACGTCAGCTAGCGCGGTGCCACAAGGTGGGCGGGATGCCCCCGTGAGCGTGATAGATCCGCGCGCGACGGTGGCGGCGAAGCGCGACGGTCGCACGCTGGGTATGGATGAGGTCGAGGCCTTCATCGACGGTTACGCTGTCGGATGCATCACCGATGCGCTGGCTGCGGCATTCCTCATGGCCTGCCTGCTCAGGGGTCTCGACGGTGAGGAGACACGCGCTCTGACCCGAGCGTTGATCGCATCGGGTGACACCGTTGCGTTCGACGGATCTGGGCGTCCGATCGTCGACAAGCACTCGACCGGCGGCGTGGCGGACGGCGTGACGCTTGTGTTCGCCCCGCTGGCAGCGTCCCTCGGCATGGCGGTCGCCAAGCTCTCCGGCCGCGGCCTCGGTCACACGGGTGGCACGCTCGACAAGCTGGAGTCGATCCCTGGACTGAGGACCGACCTCACCCCCGAGCAGATGCAGCGTCAGGTCGCAGAGGTGGGATGTGCGGTGGGAGCGCAATCCGCTCGGCTGGTGCCCGCCGACGGGGCCCTCTATGCCCTACGGGATGCGACCGCAACGGTACCGTCGATCCCGCTCATCGCGGCGAGCGTCATGTCGAAGAAGCTCGCAGTGCAGAGCGACCTCATCGTTCTCGACGTGAAGGCGGGCGCGGGCGCCTTCATGAAGACCCCCGAGGAGGCGGAGCTCTTGGCGCGATCCTGCCTTGCTCTCGCGCGGAGCTGGGACCGAGCCGCGAGGATCGCGGTCACGGACATGGCGCAGCCGCTCGGCGATGCCATCGGCAATGCGCTCGACGTCAAGGAGGCCATCGAGGTGCTCAAAGGCGAACAGAGAGGGCGCCTGCGAGAGCTGGCCGTCGTGTTCGCCGCGCGGGCCGCGTCGGTGACCTTCTCACGGGACATCGGCGGGGCGGAGTGGGACGCCGAGCAGGCACTCGATGACGGGTCGGCGCTCGAGCGCTTCCGCGCGATGATCGTGGCGCAGGGGGGCGATCCGGCGGTGATCGACGATCCGATCGGAGTGTTGCCGGCGGCTCCTGTCGTGGTTCCCATCCTGGCTGACCGTTCGGGCACGGTCGTGAGCATGGCGACCGAGGAGATCGGGTTGGCGAGCGGTGCTCTCGGCGCCGGGCGCGCACACAAGGGCGACCCGATCGACCCGGCAGTGGGTATCGTTGTGCGCTGCAAGATCGGTGGCTCGATCCAAGTGGGGGAGCCGATCGGCGAGGTTCACGCGCGCGACGAGGATGCCGGAGTCGAGGGGGTACGCAGGGTGCTCGATGCGATCGTGATGCGCGAAGGCCCGGTCGAAGCGCCGCCCCTCGTGCACACATGGTTGGAGTGAGGAGAAGGACGGATGGGCAACTTCACGGCGCTCGGGTTCCGACTCGCGTTGTTCATGCTCGTTTCGCTCGCGGTCGGTCTCGCGGTGCGCGAGTTCGCGAGGGCCTGGACCGCTGCGAAGCTCCACGATCCGACGCCGCGCTTGTGGGGACGGTTGACCCTCA
>CAWHQA010000035.1:0-221033 GCA_963831325.1 uncultured Actinomycetes bacterium | reverse complement strand
GACCGAAGGCAGGCCCTGCACGGCGGTGACGGCAGCCTGCCGCACGCGTTCCATGTCGGCGGCCTCGGAGGGATCGATGGTGATCGAGAACATGACCCGGCCGGCATCGTCCACCACCACGTCGGAGAGGCGGCCGGAGGCGACGAGGCCGGTCCCCTTCGCATCGACCGGAACGGTCGACAGAGCCTGCAGCACATGTTCACGGGTGATCGCCACGTCGATCTCTCCTGGGCCGTTCCGGCGTTTGCTGCCCTCCCATGTATAGGGTGCGAGGGCGATCGTTAAGACGGTCCCGGGCCGCTTGGCGCGAAATCCCGAACCAAACCGCACCCTGTCCGTTGTTCACCCGACCTCTCGGGACCCGGGCCGAACGACCGGTGGCCGCCTTCGCGATCACATCCCAGGGACAGAGACAACGATCGAGGAGACGAGAATGCACCAACACGGCCATAACGATCCGAATGCTGCGAAGCTTTACGAGCTGATCAAGGACGTGAAGATCGCCATGATGACCACCGTCGACACCGACGGCACGCTTCACAGCCGGCCCATGCACAACCAGGAAGCGGACGAGCATGGCGACCTCTGGTTCTTCACCCAGATCCAGTCTCCCAAGACCACCGAGCTCTCCCGCGACAACGAGGTCAACCTCGCCTACAGCGATCCGAGCAGCCAGACCTATGTGTCGGTGTCCGGCAAGGCCGAGATCGTGCGCGACAAGGCAAGATCCAGGATAAGTGGTCCGAGCCCTTGCGGGCCTGGTTCCCGGAGGGTGTCGACGATCCGCAGATCGCCCTGATCCGCGTTCATCCGGCGAAAGGCGAATACTGGGACAGCCCGTCCTCCACGCTGGTGCATCTCTACGGCTACGCAAAGGCCGCCATCACCGGCCAGCCGCCGAATCCGGGCGATCAGGCGAAGGTCAATCTGAGCTGATTTCTCGCTGCAATGCGAAATATTCAGGGGCCGCTTGCGGCCCCTTTTCTTTGGTCTTTCTTATCCTACCTTTACGTCACAAGCTTGGGTATAGTTACGCTTAAGAAAACGAAAGAAGCCGAGGACAATCGGCTCAGTCGCCACAACCATAATGTGCCAGGGGGCTTATCTGGGAGGAAACAATGAAGTCCATCCTGCTTGCTGCCGTCTCAGTTGTTGCACTCGCGTCCTCGAGCTTCGCTCAGCCTGCTGCTCAATCTCCGACCGGCAATCTGGAGAAACTCTCGTCGTTCCAAAGCACGGGAACCGCTGAGCCGCGGCCCGTCGCACAGGAAGGGCCGCGAGCCGATGCCATCCGGCGCAATCTCGAGAAGATCAAGCTGCCGGCCGGCTTCAAGATCGATCTCTACGCGATCGTGCCCGACGCGCGCCACATGGCCGTCGGCCCCAATGCCGGCGTGGTCTTCGTCGGCACGCGCAAGAACAATGTCTACGCCGTCACCGACCGCGACAAGGACCGGGTCGCCGACGAGGTGAAGCAGTTTCGCGCCCTCGGTCGCGTTCAAGATTCCCGAACGGCGTCTGCTTCTCGCGCGACGGCATGCTCTACGTCGTCGAGCAGAACCGGGTGCTGCAGTTCCCGGCCGCCGAGTTCTTCTATGAGGGGCCGGACGTCGCCGCCTTCCAGTCGTGGCAAGCAGGGCGATCTCATCCCGCCGGCCGAGGAAGCTACAACCACACGGCGCGCGTCTGCCGGATCGGTCCGGACAACAAGCTCTACATCTCGCTCGGCCAGCCCTTCAACGTGCCGCCGAAGGACAAGCTGGACCTCTACAAGCGCGCCGGCATCGGCGGCATCGTCCGCATGGACCAGGACGGCAAGAACCGCGAGGTCTATGCGAGCGGCATCCGCAATTCGGTCGGCATCGACTTCAACCCGGCCGACAAGACGCTCTGGTTCACCGACAACCAGGTCGACGGCATGGGCGACGATCAGCCGCCCGGCGAGCTCAACCGCGATCGCCAAGCCGGGACAGAATTTCGGCTTCCCCTATTACGGCGGCGGCACGGTCCGCACGGTCGAGTACAAGGACGATCCGGTTCCGGCCGGCGTGATCGGCCCGCAGGCCGAGATGGATCCGCATGCGGCCGATCTCGGCATGATGTTCTACACCGGAAGGATGTTCCCCCAGACCTATCAGGGCGGCATCTTCTCGGCCCAGCACGGCTCCTGGAACCGCACCAAGCCCGTCGGCGCGCGCGTCATGTTCACGCCGCTCAAGCCGGACGGCACGGCCGACAAGCCGCAGGTCTTCGCGGAGGGCTGGCTGACGGAGAACGGCGAATATCTCGGCCGGCCGGTGGATGTCGCCATGCTGCCGGACGGCTCGCTCCTGGTCTCGGATGACACGGCCGGCGCGATCTATCGCATCTCCTACGAAGGTCGGTAGGCACCCATCGACGGGCGCGCCGTGAGGCGCGCCCGTTTTCCTTGAAAGGTCGGTCATGACAACGATCCGTGTCCTCGCCCTGACGGGACTGTTCCTGACCAGTCTCGCTTCCGGTCAAGCTGATGCGCGGCGATGCCAGGGCAGGGCGCCAGAAGATCACCACCTGCCAGGCCTGCCATGGGCTCGACGGCCTCTCGAAGAACCCGGAATCGCCTAATCTGGCCGGGCAGATCGAGAGTTACCTGGCCAGGAGCCTGGAAGCCTTCCGTTCGGGCGAGCGCAAGAACGATGCCATGAACATCGTAGCGAAGGAGCTGTCCGACGAGGACATCGCCGATGTTTCGGCCTATTACGCGTCGATCCAGGTCGATGTCCTGCCGCCATGACTGCCCTGCGCGTTCTCAATAGCCGGCGCCCTTTCATCATGGACGGCACCCGCTATTGTCTCGCCTCCCTTGAGCGGCAGGAGCAGGCGATGGCGGACATCGCAACACGGGTCTACAACCATACCTGGAAGATCGACCCGATCGTCCGGTCCGTCCTCGATACGGATTTCTACAAGCTCTTGATGGCGCAGACGATCTTTCGCCGCCATCGGGACGTGAAGGTCACGTTCGGCATCCATAACCGCACCACCCGCATCCGCCTCGCCGACATCATCGATGCGGGCGAGTTGCGTGAGCAGCTCGACCATGTGCGCAGCCTGTCCCTGAGCCGGGGCGAATCCACCTTTCTGCGCGGCAACACCTTCTACGGCAAGCGCCAGATGTTCTCGCCGGAATTCATGGACTGGCTCGAGACCTTCCGCTTCCCGGAATACCTTCTCGAGAAGGAGGACGGCCAGTATGTGCTGACCTTCCACGGTCCGTGGATCGAGACCACCATGTGGGAGATCCCGGCGCTCGCGATCCTCAACGAATTGCGCTCGCGCGGCGTGCTCAAGGGCATGGGGAAGTTCGAGCTCCAGGTGCTCTATGCCCGCGCCATGACACGGGTCTGGGAGAAGATCGAGCGTCTGAGAAAGCTCCCCGATCTCTCGATCTCCGATTTCGGCACCCGCCGCCGCCACGGCTTCCTCTGGCAGGATTGGTGCGTGCAGGCGATGATGGAAGGGCTCGGATCGTCGTTCCTCGGCACGTCGAACTGCCTTATCGCCATGCGGCAGGAGGTGGAGGCCGTGGGCACGAACGCCCATGAGCTGCCCATGGTCTATGCGGCCCTGACCGACAGCGACGAGGAGCTCGCCGGGGCGCCGTACCGTGTGCTGGCCGACTGGCAGCAGGATTACGAGGGCAACCTGCGCGTCATCCTGCCCGATACCTACGGCACCACGAACTTCCTGCGCAACGCGCCGGAATGGGTGGCGTCATGGACAGGCATCCGCGTCGATTCGAAGGATCCGATCGAGGGCGGCGAGGAGGCCATCGACATGGTGGCATCAGCGCGGGCAGAATCCGAAGGAGAAGCTTGCGATCTTTTCCGACGGGCTCGATGTCGATGTGATCGAGCGCATCCATCGCCATTTCCGCGGGCGCATGCGCATCGGCTATGGCTGGGGCACGCTTCTCACCAACGACTTCCGCGGGCTTGCTCCCGACGGCAAGCTCGACCCGATCTCCATCGTCTGCAAGGTGATCTCGGCGGATGGACAGGCCGACGGTCAAGCTGTCCGACAATCCGACGAAGGCCCTGGGGACGTCGGCCGAGATCGAGCGCTACAAGCGCGTCTTCCACGTGGGGGAACAGGTTTCTCAACCGGTTTTGGTGTGACGGAATGATCATCGATCTCAACTGCGATATGGGCGAAGGCTTCGGCCCCTGGCCAGTGGGAGACGACGAGGCGACCGAGGTCCTCGTCGTCTTCGGCGTACAGCTCGACAGTCACCTCGCTGCCCTCGTCCGAGTACTTCAGCGCGTTCGTGAGCAGGTTCGTCAGCACCTGACCGAGGCGCAGCGCGTCGGACTCGATCGTCGGGGGGCCGCCTTCGGAGATTCGGAGCTTGACGCGATCGCCGCCCGGCAGATCTCGAACGATCTGTTCAAGAGCCGGCACCAGCACGATCGGCTCGTGCTCGATCGTGAGCGACGAGTCATCGAGGTTGTCCATGGTGACCAGGTCATCGGCGAGTCGGATGAGCCGATCGGTCTGCATCGAGATCACCTGCAGGAACTCGTCGATCTCGGCATCACTCAACTCAGCACGCCTGCGCTGCAGCATGTCCACGAAGCCGCGGATCGCTGCCAGCGGTGTTCGCATCTCGTGGTTCGTCACCGCCATGAGGCTCACGTCGCGCAGATCCGAGTTCGCCATGCCCAACCCCCCGCTAGAATCCTAGTCGCCGCAGACCCACCTCCGGGAGGTGCGTCACCACAACACGAGGCGACGTTCGCACACGACCAAGAGCTCGACCAAGGAGCTCGACGAGGCCCGCATGTTCGACACCCTCACCGAACGGCTCGACGGCACCTTCAAGAAGCTGCGTTCCCGCGGCAAGCTCCATCCCAAACAGGTCGACAACGCGTTGGGCGACATGCGGACAGCCTTGCTCGAGGCAGACGTGGCGGTTGAGGTCGCGGACGACTTCCTGGCCAGGGTTCGGGAACGGTCGCTCTCCGAAGAGGTCATGAAGAGCCTCACGCCCGGCCAGCAGGTGGTGAAGGTCGTCAACGAAGAGCTCACGGTGACGCTCGGCGGAGAGCATCGCGCCTTCGAGCTCCGCGGAGGGGGAAGTGGGGGACCAGCGGTCATCATGATGGCCGGCGTGCAGGGCTCGGGCAAGACGACGGCGTGCGCGAAGCTCGCGAAGCATCTCAAGACCAAGGGCAAGCGCCCCCTGATGATCGCGGCCGATCTGGAGCGGCCTGCCGCGATCGAGCAGCTCCGGACCCTGGGGCGAGAGATCGGCGTGCCCGTCTGGTCCGAGGGCAGGGATCCCGTCAAGGTGGCCAAGCAGGGACTCAAGGAAGCCGAGCGTCAGAACGCCGACGTAGTCATCATCGACACGGCGGGCCGGCTGCACGTCGACACCGACATGATGAAGCAAGCCCGCAAGATCAAGGATGTGACCAAGCCGCACCACGTGTTGATGGCAGCCGACGCGATGACCGGTCAAGACGCGGTGGTGCAGGCACGGGAGTTCATGCGCGAGGTCGATACCACGGGCTTCGTGCTCACGAAGCTCGACGGTGATGCGCGCGGCGGCGCGGCGCTCTCGATCACCGCCGCCACCGGGCGGCCCGTCTATTTCGTCGGTACCGGGGAGAAGCCCGGAGACCTCGAGCCGTTCTATCCCGACCGCATGGCGGGGCGCATCCTCGGCATGGGAGACGTGTTGACCCTGATCGACAAGGCCCAGGACAAGCTGGACGTTGAGCAGGCCCAGAAGGCGGCCGAGAACATGATGGCGGGCCGGTTCACGTTCGAGGACTTCCTCGACCAACTCCGCCAGGTGCAGAAGCTCGGCTCCATGGGCGACCTGCTGAAGATGCTCCCTGGCGTGCCCGGCGGCAAGAACGCCATGAAGCAGATGGCCGAGGCGATCGACGACGGCGAGCTGAAGCGGGCCGAGGCGATGATCCTGGCCATGACCCCGGCCGAGCGCCGCGAACCCGGTATCATCAGCGGGTCGCGGCGTCTGCGGATCGCGAACGGATCCGGTGTCACGACCGCCGACGTCAACTCGCTGCTCAAGGATTTCGATGGCGCGAGGAAGATGATGCGCACGATGATGGGCGGCAAGCGCAGCCCGGGAGAGATGCCCGGGGTGCCGGGAGCCGTGCGAGTTCCTTCGGCGAAGCTGCCGAAGCGATAGACCACGAACGAGGACGGGAACGATATGTCGACACGCATACGACTGCGACGCCTGGGTGCGAACAAGCGCCCGTTCTACCGCGTCGTGGTGGCCGACCAACGCTCGCCGCGCGACGGCCGCTTCATCGAGAACATCGGCAAGTACCACCCGCTCGAGGATCCGAGCCTGATCGAGATCGATCAGGAGCGCGCCCTTCATTGGCTGCGGGTCGGCGCACAGCCGAGCGCCCAGGTCCGCAATCTCATGTCGAAGGTGGGCATCTGGGACACGTTCGTCGCCGAGCGCCCGAGCGCCGCTGGCCAGATCCGAGATCGCGGAGACGCGACCGGCCAGCCTAAGCCTTCGAAGAAGGCTGCCGCCAAGGCTGCCGCCGCAGCCGAGGAAGCGGCCGCGCCTCCCGCAGAGCCGGAAGCGCCCGCGCCGCCGGAGGCGCCGGCAGAGTCTGAAGCGCCGGCAGAGTCGAAGCGCCGGCAGAGTCTGAAGCGCCCACCGAACCTCAGCTTGTGGCATCGGCCGAGCCCGAGGAGACCGAGGAATAGCCCGTGCGGGATCTCGTCGACTTCCTCGTGAGCGAGCTGGTCGACGACCCCGACTCGGTCGAGGTGACCGAGACCGAGGACGACCGCGGCGTGCGATACACGGTCCGTGTCGCGCCCGACGACATGGGCAAGGTGATCGGCAAGGGCGGACGCACCGCCAAGGCTATCCGCGCCGTCGTGCGTGCCGCCGCCACGCGCCAGGGCACCAGCGCATACGTCGACATCGCCGACTGAGGTGGCAGAGCCGACCATCGCCGTCGGTCATGTCACCAGGGCCCACGGCATCAGGGGCGAGGTCGCCGTCGAAGTGCGCTCCGACGAGCCCGACCGTTTCGCCCAAGGTGCCTCGGTGTTCACCGAGAGCGGGCGGTCGCTCGAGATCGAGCGCTCCCAACCCCACGGCGGCCGCATGCTGGTGAAGTTCGCGGGCGTCGAGGATCGCACTGGCGCCGAGGAGCTTCGCGGCACCGTGCTGGTGGTGCCGGAATCGTGGCTGGCCGAGCTTCCCGACTGGGAGTACTGGCCGTTCCAGCTCGAAGGCTGCGAGGTCGTGACCGAGTCCGGACGATCCCTGGGAGCCGTATCGGAGGTGATCCCGAACCCCGCGAACGACCTGTGGGTCGCCGTCGACAACGAAGGTTCCGAGACCCTCGTGCCGGCGATCCGTGACGTGATCGTCGATGTTGACATCGAAGCCAAGCGCATCCTGGTGCGCGACGTACCCGGCCTGACCGCGCCCGAGTGACTCTGCGCGCGCGGTAGCCTCCGCGACGTGCGCATCGACATCTTCACTATCTTCCCCGACCTTGTTTCGGGGCCGCTCGGCCAAAGCCTGCTGGGAAAGGCGATCGAGGCCGGTGTGATCGACATGCGGGTGCACGACCTGCGCGAGTGGACCGACGATGCCCATCGCTCGGTCGACGACGCGCCGTTCGGGGGAGGGCCCGGCATGGTGATGCGCGCCGACGTGTGGTTCCGTGCGGTCGAGTCGCTGGACCCCGATCGTGGGCGCACGCTGCTGCTGTCACCGGCCGGACGACGCCTCGACCAGTCGCTCGTGCGCGAGTTGGCGGCAGAGTCCCACCTCACCCTGCTCTGTGGGCGCTACGAGGGCGTCGACGAGCGTGTCGCTGAAGGGCTTCCAGCAGAGGAAGTCTCGATCGGCGACTACGTGCTGTCGGGTGGGGAACTTCCCGCGCTCGTGCTGATCGAAGCCGTCACGCGCCTCGTGCCCGGCGTGATCGGCCGCGAGGAATCGCACGAGCGCGACTCGTTCAGCGACCCCGGCCTGCTCGACCACCCGCACTACACGCGTCCACGCGAGTTCAGGGGGATGACCGTTCCCGAGGTGTTGCTGAGTGGCAACCACGCCGAGATCGACCGATGGCGCCTCGAAGCGGCGGAGAGCAAGACCCGCAGTAACAGGCCCGACCTCACGCCGGGCGAAGACCCACCTTCGCGATAGGCCGCGAGGTGGTGCGAGGCCGTCTGGGCCCGCGAGGGCCGCTGGTACAATCGGCGGCCGTTGCCATGAACAAGACCGATCTCGTCGAGAAGTCCTATCTGCGCAGCGACATCCCGAGTTTCCGGCCCGGCGACACCGTCAAGGTGCACGTGCGGGTGGTCGAGGGAAGTCGCGAGCGCGTCCAGGTGTTTCAGGGTGTCGTGATCGGGCGGCAGAACGGCGGTCTGCGCGAGACCTTCACGGTGCGCAAGATCTCGTTCGGGGTTGGCGTCGAGCGCACCTTCCCGGTGCATTCGCCCTCGATCGCGAAGCTCGAGATCGTGAGCCGTGGCCAGGTGCGTCGCGCCAAGCTCTACTACCTGCGTGAGCTGCGCGGCAAGAAGGCTCGCATCAAGGAGCGCCGCATCGACGAGACGAAGCTTGCCGCCATGGAGGAAGCCGCCGCGCAGTCTGCTGCCGAGGCGGCCGCCGAAGCCGATGACGAGGCCGCCGCCGCCGTCGTGGACGAGTCAACCGAGGCACCAGCCGCTGCCGAGACGCCGGATGCTGCCGACGACGCTCCAGATGTCACCGTCGAGGCCACCGAGGAGTCGGAGGTCATCAGGGCGGCCGACGAGGAGAAGGCCGAGGCCTGATCCGTGGGCGCTGGGCCCTCCGGCGTCGCCGAGCCCAACGCTTCGCACCCCGAAAGGCCGGCACGGAGCCGCTGGCGTGAGCTCCCTGTGCTCGTGGGCATCGCGATCATGCTCGCGATCGCGATCAAGCTCTTCCTGGTGCAGGCGTTCTCGATCCCGTCCGCGTCCATGGTGCCGACGCTCGTCGAGGGCGATCGGATACTCGTGTGCCGGATCTGTCTGCGGTTCGACGATGTCGATCGTGGCGATGTCATCGTCTTCGAAGGCCCAGACGGCTCGGCGCCCGAGCGGGGGATCGTCGGCGAGGCGCTGCATTGGCTGGGGGAGACCCTCGGCGTTGCGAGCCCGCCCCACGACGACTTCGTGAAGCGTGTCGCCGGCTTGCCGGGCGACACGATCGAGATCGACCGGACCGGCGTGTTGTACGTCAACGGCGAGGCGATAGACGAGCCGTACCTCAACCAACCTGTGCCGCAGACGCACTTCGGGCCCAGGTCGGTGCCCGATGGCATGCTGTTCGTGTTGGGCGACAACAGAGGGCACTCGGGTGACTCTCGATGCGCACCTCCCGGCTGCACCGGGCTCGTCCCGGTCGACAAGCTGATCGGTGTGACGTTCCTTCGCATCTGGCCCGTGGGCAGGGTGGGGGCCGTACGGTGAACGAGGCGATGGATCGATACGAACGGCTCCTGGCCGCCCAGGGGTTCGCGCGGGTTGCGGGCGCCGACGAGGCCGGTCGTGGCGCGCTGGCAGGGCCCCTCGTGGCCGCCGCGGTGATCCTTCCCGACGGCTTCGACATCGAGGGCATCAACGACTCGAAGATGTTGAGCGAGCCGCAGCGCGAAGCAGCGTACGGGCGCATCGTGGCTGCAGCTGTCTGGGTGGCGTGCAAGGCCGAGCCGGCAGCGATCGACGCCCGAGGCCTTCATCGTTCCAACATCGCCCTGCTCCGTCGCGCGGCGAAAGCCCTCGAACCTGACTACGTGCTGACCGACGGGTTCCCGGTGCCGCGCATCCCCTGCCCCTCGATCGGCGTGAAGAAGGGCGACGCAGTGAGCGCGAGCGTCGCGGCGGCGTCGATCGTCGCCAAGGTCACGAGGGATCGCATCATGCGCAGGCTGCACAAGCGCTATCCGGAGTTCGGGTTCGACCACAACAAGGGCTACGGCACCCCGGAGCACCTCGAGGTGCTCGATCGACACGGCCCGACTCCGGTGCACCGGATGTCGTTCGCGCCGTGCGCCCAGCCCTCGCTGTTCGCGGGTATCGGGAGACCCGCCGATGCTCGCGGATGGGGCTCAAGCGCCGGCGTGAGAAGCTGGGTCCATGATGAGCGACGACGACATCGAGCGGTTCGAAGAGGAGCGCGAGCTCGAGCTCTATCGGGAGTACCGCGACGTGCTCCCGATGTTCACCTACGTGATCGAGACCGAACGCCGCTTCTACCTCGCGAACCAGGTGCAGCTCACGCCCCTCGACGAGGGATGGGTGCAGGTCGACCTCACCGACGCATGGGTCTGGGACATGTTCCGCCCTGCCCGGTTCGTCTCGAGCGTCCGCGTCATGACCCGGCGCGACGTGAACGTCGAGGAGCTCGCCAAGCGCGACGAGCCCACGACGATCCCCGATACGCCGTCCGCGCCGTAGCCTCGACCCTGCGACCCGTTCGAGCGCAGGGGACTCTTCACTGTCACACCCTCGGGCGTACCGTCTCGACCCATGCCCGACCTGCGCATCGAGTCTCGGCGCCCGCGGTGAACAGGCCGCGCTCGATCTCTACCGGCGCCGCGGGTTCACGCTCGTCGCGAGCAACTGGCGATGCAGTCTCGGCGAGATCGACCTCGTGCTCCGTAGGCGCGACGTGCTCGTGTTCTGCGAGGTCAAGACGCGACGGGGTTCCCTGCGGGGGGTCGGTTTCGAGGCCGTCGACGCGCGGAAGCGTCGGAAGCTGCGGCTCCTTCGCCGAGGTCTTCCTGCTCACCCACGGCGTCGGGCCGCTCTCCGTGCGGTTCGACGTCGCGAGCGTCGCGATCCGCGCGGGCTCGAGCGCGGTGGCGCGACCCAGATCGAGTTGTTCGAAGACGCCTTCTGAGGAAGACCGACCCGACCTCGGTTGCCCCCGGGGGATCCCGTCGTGTGTGGTTCGGTGGACAGACTGCATCCCAGATCCTGGGCCATGGGGCGCAGCACAACGGGGGTCCGCGTGAGGAGTGGCGACTTCGAGATCGGCGGCCTAGGCAGAATGGCCATGACCGTACGCCACCTCGGGCCTAACGATCGTGGCCTTCGGGCTGTAGCGCAAGGATTCCGACGAGGCCTAGCATCGCCGGAGCATGAGGAGTCCTCCACGAGCCGAACCTGATGAGACGCGGCCGGTGGCGCGGCCGTGGGACAACACGGGCCTGCGGCATCGGGTCGAGGGCAAGGAGATCGAGGGTGTCGACGTGATCGCGCTGCAGTCGTCGGTCGTCGCCCGAGATGCCAACCCGCCTCGTCGGCGGCCCGTCGTTCCCGCTGAGCGAAGCCCGGCGTCGCGCCCAGATCAGTCGAGGTCGAGCTCGCGCGACGACGTCGGCCGATAGCCGCCGCAGCGCGTCCACCATGCGGTCAACGTCGGCTTCGGTCGACAGGTAGTTCACGACGCCGGCGCGTAGGAACGTTCGGCCCCGAAGCGTCGTCACGCTCACCCACGCCTCACCGCTGATCTCGAGCGCGCGCTGGAGCCGAGCCTGATAGTCGTCGAGCACCTCGGGTGGCCATGCCTCGTGCCCTGAAGGCAGGTGCCGGAAGCACACGACGCTCAGCTCGGGCTCTGCGGGCACCGCCTCGAAGTCGGGTTCCGTGGCGCAGCGGTTCGCGAGGTAGGCGGCCAGGTCGTCGTTCTGCTCGATCAGCTCGCCGAGCCCGCGGTGCCGACCTGCTTCCAGCTCATCCAGAGCTTCAGCGCGCGGAAGCGGCGTGTGCCCTCGAGCGAGTACTGGTACCAGTTGAGCGGCTCGTCCTCAGGACGGCTCGATGCGTAGTACTCGGGCGACGAGTGGAACGTGCTCAGCAGATCCTCGCGACGGCGCACGACGAGCGCCCCGATGTCGTAGGCCTGGAAGAACCACTTGTGGGGATCGACCGTGACGCTTTCGGCTCGCTCGAGGCCCGGCACCCGGTGGGCATCGCGCCGTCGACAGCCGCGCGGCGCCGCCGTAGGCGGCGTCGACGTGCAGCCACACGCCCTCGCGCTCGGCGACGTCGGCGAGCCCAGCTGTGTCGTCGACCGATCCGGTGTTCGTCGAGCCCGCGACGGCCGCGATCGCGAGCGGCGTGAGCCCGGCCGCGCGGTCGCGCTCGATCGCCTCGGCCACGGGCGCGGCGTGCAGCCGGAACCGCTCGTCGCTCTCGACCACCACCAGCGTCTCGTCCGGGGAAGCCGAGCACCCCGAGCGCGCGGGCGATCGAGAAGTGGGTCTGGTCGCTCGCGTACACGCGCACGCCCTCGAGGTCGGCGCCGCGCGGAGCGCCTGCGATGCCCACGGAGCTTGGCGAGCCAGACGTCGCGGGCGACCGTCATCGCCATGAGGTTGGCCATGACGCCCCCGCTCGTCAGCACCCCCCAGCCGTCGGCGCCGAAGCCGACAAGCTCGCGGAGCCAGTCGGTCACCTCTTCCTCGACGAACGTGCCGATCGGACCGGCGTGCCAGACGTCGACGCCTTGATGGATCCATTGCGCAAGCATGTCGCCGGCGATCGAGCTCGGCAGCGGCGGAGGCGTGAAGTAGCTGAACGAGCCGGGGTGCTGAGCGTTGTAGGTGGCCGGCGCGATGCGCTCGCGGAACTCGGCGAGCACATCGCTCCATCGGGCTGGGCGACATCGGCGCAGGCGCCGGCGCGGTTCGTCGGTCCGAAGAACGCTGTGCGCGCGTCGGGGTAGGTCCGCGACGTGCATCGGGCGGCGCATCGCCTCGCCGTAGAGCCAGTCGAGGGCCTCGCGCCAGGTCTGCTCGCCGAGGGCCTCGAGGGCGGCGCGGCTCCGCGCCTCCTCGCGCACGTCGATCAGCTCGGGCTCGGGGCTCCAGTCGAAGCGTTCGGACACGGCGGCGAGGCTAGCAGGGCGCCGGCACCCGCCTCCGAACGTGACGAGCGTCACGGAAGCCGGGTTCCTCGAGCCATAGCGTCGCCTGCATGTACGGACGGGTGCTCGGGGTCACGGTGCTCGGGGTGGGAGGTCACCTCGTGACCGTCGAGGCGCATGTGGGACGGGGCCTGCCGTCCCTCACGCTGACCGGGCTGCCGGGTGCGGCCGTGCGAGACGCATGCGAGCGCATCCGTCCGGCCGTCGAGAGCCAGAAGCTCGAGTGGCCGCTGCGGCGGGTCGTGGTGAACCTCGCACCGGGCAACCTCCGCAAGGAAGGCCCGGGCCTGGATCTGCCGGTCGCCGCCGGCGTGCTGGCGGCGACCGTCCAGATCCCCGCCACGCTGCTCGGGCGTTTCGCGCTCGCGGGTGAGCTGTCGCTCAAGGGTGAGCTGATGCCGACGCCGGGCGTGCTCTCGGTGGCGATCGCCGCAGCCCGCGCGGGGCTCGACGGCGTGATCGTGCCGGCCGTGAACGCCCTCGAGGCAGCCCAGGTCGATCGGTTGCGTGTCATCGCCGCCGGATCGCTCAGCGATGTGGTCGGCTTCCTCAAGGGCACGTGGCGGCCCCCGGCCATCGATGAAGTCTCGCTCGACCCCGATGCGCCCAGCGATGTCGACTTCGGTGATGTGCGCGGTCAGACGCAGGCTCGTCGCGCCTTGGAGGTCGCCGCTGCGGGCGGGCACAACGTGCTCATGATCGGCTCGCCCGGCGCAGGCAAGACGATGCTCGCCCGGCGCATGACGACGATCCTGCCGAGCCTCGCGCGCGACGAGGCGCTCGAGGCGACCCAACTGCACTCCGTCGCCGGCTTGCTCGCCGGGCAAGGTGTCCTGCGGGCACGGCCGTTCAGGGCGCCGCACCATTCCATCTCGATCACCGGGCTCCTCGGTGGAGGCACGGGGTACCTGCGGCCGGGAGAGGTGTCGCTGGCGCACCACGGCGTGCTGTTCCTCGATGAGCTCACGGAGTTCCGGCGCGATGCGATCGAAGGCCTTCGCCAGCCGCTCGAAGACGGAGGGGTCGTGGTGACCCGGGCTGTCGGCTCGGTCGAGTTCCCGGCCCGGTTCACGCTGGTCGCCGCCGCGAACCCGTGTCCGTGCGGGTTCGAGGGCGACCCGCGTCGGCACTGCCGGTGCCGCCCCGACCGGGTCGACCAGTACCGCCAGAAGCTCTCAGGGCCCTTGCTCGACCGCATCGACCTGAGGCTTCGTGTGCCGCGTCTCACGAAGCAGGAGCTCATGGGAAGCGGCCAGGGCGAGTCATCGTCCGAGATCCGCGACCGTGTGCAGCGCGCCCGCGACCGTCAGGGCGCGCGGTGGGCAGAGCTCGGCGTGGCCTGCAATGCGCACATCTCCGGACCGATCGCGAGGCGCCTCGTGCGCCTGACCCCGGCGGCTGAGCGCCTGCTGGGTGGTGCCGTCGACCAGCTTGGGCTCACGGGGCGCGGGTTCGACCGGGCGATCAAGGTGGCTCGCACCGTCGCCGACCTCGACGGCGCCGATGTCGTCGACAGCGATCACGTCTCGGAAGCACTGTCCTACCGCGACGGTGTCGTGCTCGAGGGGCTCACCCGTGCGGGCTGAGGCGCGCCCGACCCGGCGCACCGACGTGCCGAGGCGAGCCCTCGACGTGCCTGCGGGCTTCCCAGTCGGCTTCGCGAACGGAGAGGGGGCGCGCGACGCGCTCGTGGTGCTTTCGGCGCTTCGAGGCATCAAGCCCTTCCAGCTCCACGAGCTCGCATGGAGCGAAGGCACCGCCGAAGCGAGCCTCGCCGCGATCCGAGCCGGCGCCGCGGGTAGCCTGGCCGATCAGGGGTGGTCCCGAACGCTCGACCCTTCGACGGTCGCGCGTGACGCCGAGGCGCTCGGAGCACGGTTCGTGACGCCCGCCGACGATGAGTACCTCCCCGCCTTCCTCGAGCTCCTGCACGACCCGCCTGTCGCGCTCTACATCCGTGGGCGCCCGCTCGTCGATCTCCTCGAACGGGTGGCGGTCGTCGGCGCGCGCAACTGCTCGCCCACGGGCAACGAGGTCGCGATGAGCATCGGTGCGGGTCTCGGAGGTGCAGGGGTGTGCGTGGTGAGCGGCGCCGCCAGGGGCATCGACGCTGCGTCGCACAGGGGGGCGCTCAACGCAGGGGGCACCAGCATCGCGGTGCTCGGGTCGGGGCATGACCTGCCCTATCCGAAGGGCAGCTCCGAGCTGGTCGAGCGCATCGTGGCCGCCGGTGCCGTCGTCAGCGAGTACGCGCCGGGTGTGGCGGCAGAGCCCTTCCGGTTCCCGGCGCGCAATCGATTGGTGGCAGCCCTCGGGCGAGCACTCGTCGTGGTCGAAGGCGCTCACGGTAGCGGGTCGATGATCTCGGTCGATCACGCGCTCGATCTCGGGCGTGACGTGTACGCCGTGCCCGGACCGGTCACGAGCCCCCTGGCCGAGATCCCTCTGTCGCTCATCCGAGAGGGGGCCGGCATGATCCGCGGCGCCGACGACCTGCTCGACGATCTCGGGTACTCGGCGAGCCTGCTGCGTGCGCCACCACCGAGCCTGCAGGGAGACGAGCGACGGGTGTACGAGGCGCTGGGCGCATCGGGGCTGCCCGATGCGCTGTCATCGGCGACCGACCTACCGCTGTCGGCGGTCACGACGATCTTGCTCTCCCTCGAGCTCAAGGGGCTCGTGCGCAGCGCAGCCGGCCGGTACGAGCGGCGCCTCGTGGGCAGCGTCGTCAGGCCTGGTTGAGCCGCATCGGCGCGTTCGCGTGGCAAGCTAGTTGCGTGCCTTCCGCCGGCGAGCTTCCTCGATCCGACGTCGAGCTGATCGATGCGTTCACATCTCACCTCGCCCTCGAGCGTCACCTGTCGCCTCACACGGTGAGCGCGTATCGGCGCGACCTCACCCAGCTCGCGAGGTTCCTGCACCGCGGCGGTATGCAGCTCCCCTCCTCCACGTATCCACTGCTGCGGCGGTTCCTCGCCCAGCTGCACACCCTCGGGTACGCCCGTGCGTCGGTCGCTCGCAAGGTGGGTTCGATCCACACCTTCTACCGCGTGGGCGGTGGCCGCCGGCAAGGCTCGCCGAGGACCCGTCGCTGCTGCTCGGGCGCCCCAAGGTCGTGAACCGCCTGCCGACCGTGCTGCGCCAGAAGGAGGCCGCCGCGCTGGCCGAGGCCCCCTCGATCATCCCGGCACCGGGTGGCGACGAGACGGCTCACCCCGATAGATCGAGCCGTGGCCTTGCGCGACGTTGCCGCGCTCGAGCTGATGTACGGCTCGGGCTTGCGTGTCGGCGAGGTCGCCGGCCTCACGATCGATCGCATCGACCTCGACCGAGGCCGAGTCATGGTCATGGGCAAAGGTGCCAAAGAGCGGGAGGTGCCGATGTCCGACTACGCGGTCGAGGCGCTCGCGCCTACCTGCGCGACGGGCGGCGCGTGCTCGCGCCCCGGCGCACTCGCGGCATCTTTTCCACAACCGCCGCAGGAAACCCTTCAGCTCCAGGGACATCCGTACGATGGTGGAACGATATGGCGGTACAGTGCTGCCGGGCCGGCGGGTCACCCCGCACACCCTGCGGCATTCGTTCGCCACGCACCTGCTGGAAGGGGGAGCCGACATCCGAGCCGTGCAGGAACTGTTGGGACACGCGAGTGTCGCGACCACGCAGCGATACACGCACGTGTCGCGGACTCGGTTGTTCCAGGCCTATGAGCAGAGTCACCCGAGGGCCTGAGTCGTGACCCCCGTGAAGAAGTCGGCCACCAAGGCCCCAGCCAAGTCCAGCGCAAAGTCCGGCGCCAAGACGACCGTGAAGGCTCGAACCAAGGCCGCGAAGGCCGCGCAAACGTTCGATCCGACGATCACGATCCCGCCGCACGTCGATGACGAGCTCGGGCGCCACTGGCACGGGTTCAAGAGCATCGCCGATGACGAGTCGCGCGAGAAGCTCATCCTGCACTACGCGCCGCTCGTGAAGTACGTGGCGAGCCGTGTGGCGACCGGCCTTCCGGCCAGCGTCGAGCAGGCCGACCTCGTGAGCTACGGCATGTTCGGTCTGATCGACGCCCTCACGAAGTTCGAGCCCGGGCGCGGCAACAAGTTCGAGACGTATGCGATCCCCCGCATCAAGGGCGCGATCATCGACGAGCTCCGCGCGATGGACTGGGTACCGCGCTCGATCCGATTCAAGGCCCGCGAGATCGAGAAGGCCCACACCGACCTCGAGTCCATGCTGAAGCGGCAGCCAACCGAGCAGGAGATGGCCGATCGGCTCGGGATCAGCCGTCGCGAGCTGCACGACGTGGTCTCGCAGATCTCGTTCGTCTCGGTGCTGGCTCTCGACGAGCTGGTCTCGGTCGGCGCCGATCGCGGTGAGCAGGTCTCGCTGATCGACACGCTCGCCGACCGGGGGATCGACCCCACGATCGGGCGTCGAGTCACAGGAGACCCGGGGCCTGCTCGCAGCCGCGATCAACGAGCTCTCGGAGCGGGAGAAGATCGTGGTGACCCTCTACTACTTCGAGGGGCTCACGCTCGCCGAGATCGGGGAGATCCTCGGCGTCACCGAATCGCGCGTGTGTCAGATCCACACCAAGGCCGTCGGAGGGCTCCGCGGCCAGCTCACCGAGGTCGAGTAGCTCTCCCGATCACAGGAACCGCTCTCCACGGTGATCCACGTCACTGTTCGCACCGCCCGCCGCGGGTAGCGTCGGCGTCATGCATGATCTTCGTCGCCTTCTCATCGCCTCATCGCTCGTCGTCCCTGCGCTCATCGGTGCGCGCGCGGCCCCTGCCATCGCTGCGGGAACGTGGACCTGGCCGGTCGCCGGGCCGGTCATCCGTGGGTTCGACCCGCCCGCGTCTCCGTACGGCTCAGGCCATCGCGGCATCGACATCGCCGCCCCCGCAGGGAGTGTCGCGGTTGCCCCCGCCGACGGTCGAGTCTCGTTCGCCGGACCGGTTGGCGGCCGGCTCTTCCTCACGATCGATCACGGTGGCGGTCTCGAGTCGACCTTCTCGTGGGTCTCGGCTCTCCAGGTGCGCCGGGGCGACCTCGTCGTGCAGGGCCAGCCGGTGGCTCGCACGGGCGGCGGGCACTCGGGCGACCTCGTGGCCAATCTGCACTTCGGTGTGAAGCTCAACGACGCCTACGTCGACCCGCTCGACTACCTCGGACCGTTGGACATCACCGCGCTCATCAGGCTTGCCCCGCTCGTGGCCTGAGGGCCGGAGATGCTCGCCGAGCCGCGGGGAAGCCGGCCTCGGCCGCGGGGAAGCTGCGCCCCAGTACGATGTCGCGGCCTTGCAGAGTTCCCTCAGCCATCACAGTCGTCGTCACCCGGCCGCATGACGCGCGACTTCATGACCACCGGCCGGCTGTGCCGCGCGCTCCGAGGCTCGGCTCTGGCCGGAGCCTGGACGCTCATCCTCGGCACGGGGATCGCCTCGGCCCAGGTCGCAACGGCATGGACAGAGTTTCAAGGCGGCCCCTCGAAGAGCGGCGCTGCTTCCGACGGCCCACAGCCCGGCTACCGCCAAGCCTGGCGAACCGCGATCGCGCCCGGAGGGCCTGGCGGGCGGTTCGGCCTCTCGGCGCCTGTGATCGCGGGCGACGTGGCGGTCGCCGTGGGGCCCGAGCACGTGCTTGGCGTCGAGGTCTCGACCGGTGAGCAGGCGTTCTCGGTTGATCGCGAGCTCGGACCCCCGGTGGCCCCGGCGGTGGCGACGACGAGTGCGGGAACCCTGGTCGTGTACACGGAGGGTTGGGGCGACGGGCCGGCGGACGCAAGCCCCTCAACCTCGGCCAGCCCCGCGACCTCGCCGAGCAGCCGATGCGCCTGACGCCCCTGTCGACTCCCACCTGGCCGCCTTCGACGTCGAGACCCAGGAGCCGCCGTGGCCACCGGTGCAGCTCGACGCCGTGAGCCGCACCGGGCGTCACCGATCGACGGCGACCTGGCGTTCGTCGGCGGGAACGGCGGCACGGTCACCGCCGTCGATCTCGCTCGAAGGCAAGGTCGCCTGGACCCGGGAGCTCGACGCGACGCTGCTGACCTCTCTGGCCGTGTCCGATGGCCTCGTGTTGGTGAGTCTGCAAGGCGACCGGGACACGCAGCCCGTTGATCGTGGCGCTCGACGCCGCGTCGGGCGAAGAACGCTGGCGACACGATCCGGTCGCAGCATCGGCGGTCGTCTCGGCCGTCTCCGTCGACGACGGCAGCCGTCTACGCGATCTTCACGGGCCTCTCGGAGACGTCGGTCGTCGCGATCGACCTCGCCGACGGCACCCAGCGCTGGAGCCGGCGAGTCAACGCAGCGTTCGACGTGACCGCCCCGCCGTTGGTCTCCTCAGGCAGGGTGTTCGTGACCGATCTGATCGGACACACGCGTGCCCTCGATGCAGAGACCGGCGAGGAGATCTGGGACTTCGCCATGAACGCGGCCGTATTCCGCAGCGTTCCCACGCTCGTGGGGTCATATCTGCTCGTGCCGACCTTCGAGGGAGAGCTCGGCGCGATCGACGTCGAGACCGGCGAGCTCGTGTGGCGCCTGCCGGGCGACGGGTCGTCGATCCGTTCCCTCGCGCCGGCCGGCGAGGTGCTCGTTGCCGTGCGCGGAGGGGCCGAGTCGGGTTTCGAGGCGTATCGAGCACGATCCCGACGCCGCGCTCGTTCGGGAGGCCTCCCCGACCACGCTCGCGCTCGCATCGCATGCTGGGCGCGATGGCCGTGTCCGCCTTCGGCGTGCTGGCTCTGGTGCTCCTGCTGGGTCGCTTCTTGGCGCGCCGTATGGGACCGGCATTCGGTGACGATCCACCGACAGAGGCGAGCCGTCCCGACCCAGAACCCATCGACCCTTGGGAAGACGAGGACCCGGCGCCGTGACGAACAAGAACAAGCGTTCGACGGTCACTGGGTCGCTCGAACGGCCAGGCACCCGGCCCGCGTTCGGCACCGACACCTCAAGCCCCCGCCAGGCGAGGCCTGCTCGACTCGATCTTCTCGCCCGCGGGCGGCCGGAGCGACGTCGATGCCGACGATCCGCACGTCGCTCGCACGTGGAGTTGTGACCGTGGCGGGCACCCCGGTGCTTGCGGTCGCGGCCGTCGCGATCGTGGCGGCCGAGTGGCTCGGGGCGCTGGCACTCGGCTACGAGGGCCCGTTCGCGCTGTTCGTCAGCGCGCTAGCGCTCCCACCGGTCGGCACGAGCTTCGACGCGACGCTGTCCACCGCTCTGTTCGGCCTGCAAGGCGGGTTCTTCGCGATCCTCGGGTTCGTGGCGCTGCGCGCCGTGGTCCAGGCGCTGCTCGTCGCGGCGATCGTCGAGGTGCTCCGAGCATCGCCGCTCGGCCGGTGGACGCTCGTCCGAGCGCTGCGACACGCTTCCCGTCACGCTGGCGGTCAACGTCGCCGGCGTCGGTCTGCTCACCCTCGCCAGCCTGCTCGGCCCGCTGCTCGGCCCCGCGTTCGGGCTGTTGATCCAGATGGCGGCGCTCGTCGGCGGCGTCTACCTGCTTGAGCTTCGCCCCGGTGATCGCGGCCGACGAGGGCCGCCGGCTCTCCGACGCATTGGGCCGCTCGGTCCGGGCGGCCCGCCTGCCGGGTGCCGGGAACCTCACGCTCGCGGCGATCTACGTGGTCGCCTCGATCGCCGTGCTGGTGGCGCCGGGCAAGCCCGGGTCCGAGCTCGGGGTCAATCCGTCGCCGGCGGCCTGGGTGCTCGTGCTGATCACGAACCTGCTGCACCTCGTGGTGCAGGCTGGGGTGGCGTTCCGGTACCTGTCCGTCGCCGACGAGGTGCCGGAGATCGTCGGCAGGCGTGAGCTGGCGTCGCGTCAGCGCGGGCGCCGCTGACAGGCGCCGGCCGACGCAGGGACCCGGGGCGGGCTCCGGTCGCGCTGCTAGACTCCTCGGGCCGGCGCACTGCGCCGAGCTCACACGCCCGGGGACCGCATCGCCGGGGTCCCGCGCCTCACGAAGGCGGGCCGGCGACGGAACGATCCGAGCGGAGGACAACAACCGAGAAGGAGGGCTTCGTGCCTGTCGTCACCAGGCGGGAGCTCCTCGAGGCGGGCGTGCACTTCGGCCACCAGACGCGCCGGTGGAACCCGAAGATGCAGCGATTCCTGTACGGGGAGCGTTCCGGCATCTACATCATCGACCTCGAGAAGTCCCTCGCGGGCCTCGAGGAGACCCACGAGTTCGTGCAGGCGCTCGGACGCCGTCGCGGCATCGTGCTGTTCATCGGCACGAAGAAGCAGGCGCAGGAAGTCGTGCAGGAGCACGCGACCCGCATCGGCATGCCGTTCGTGAACCACCGCTGGCTCGGCGGCATGCTCACGAACTTCACGACGATCTCCAAGCGGCTGCTGCGCCTGCGCGAGCTCCACGAGATGGAGCGCACCGGTGCGCTCGACTACCTGCCCAAGAAGGAAGCGATCCGACTGCGCCACGAGCGCGACAAGCTCACGCGCAACCTCGGTGGCATCCAGGACCTCGAGCGGCTCCCCGACGCGGTCTTCGTGATCGACACGAAGAAGGAGCACATCGCCGTCAACGAGGCCCGGAAGCTGGGCATCCCGGTGATCGCGATCGTCGACACGAACTGCGACCCCGACGAGGTCGATTTCGCGATCCCCGGTAACGACGACGCGATCCGCGCCGTGAGCCTCGTGGCCCGCGTGGTCGCCGATGCTCTCGCCGAGGGGTACGGCATGGCCAAGGACGAGCCTGCGTCGGCGCTGCGCAGCCGTCGCGGCCGAGCCCAGCCCGTCGGGCCCCAAGTCGACGGCCGCCCCCGCGCGGGTCGAGGAATCCGAGACCCCCTCGGCCGAGGATGCGGCCGCGATCGCGGCGAGCACCGTCTTCGAGCCCGACGCCCCCGAGGCGCCGAGTCGTGGCTGAGCCCGCCGAGGGCGAGGCCGGTGCAGCGACCGAAAGCGAGGACCGGCTGTCGACGAGTCAGTCGTGGCCGAGCCGGTCGGGGCCGCCGACCGGCACGTCGTCGCCGAGGAGCGGGCATGAGCTCGTCGCCGACCGCCGCCGAGGTCAAGCAGCTCCGCGACGCCACCGGCGCGGGCATGATGGACTGCAAGCGGGCCCTGATCGAGTCCGACGGCGACTTCGACCGGGCGGTCGAGCTCCTTCGCGAGAAGGGCTCGCTTCGGTCGCCAAGCGCGCGGGTCGCACCGCCAACCAGGGACTCGTCGACGCGTACGTCCACTTCAACAACACCGTCGGCGTGCTCGTCGAGGTCAACTGCGAGACCGACTTCGTGGCCAAGACCGACGACTTCAGGCGGCTCGTGAAGGACATCGCGCTGCACATCGCGAGCCCGTCGGCGCCCAGGTTCCTCACCCGCGACGAGGTGCCCGAGTCCGAGCTCGACCAGGAGCGCCACATCGCCGAGGTGCAGGCCAAGGAAGCCGGCAAGCCCGAGCACATCGTCGGCAAGATCGTCGAGGGCAAGATCAACGCCTACCTGAAGGACATCGTGCTGCTCGAGCAGCCTTACGTGAAGGACGACTCGAAGACGGTGCAGCAGCTCCTCGACGAGACTCGGCGAAGGTCGGCGAGCGCATCGCGGTGCGCCGGTTCGCCCGGTTCAAGCTGGGCGAGGCCGGCGAAGAAGGAGCACGGACCCAGACGAGGCGTAAGGTCACCAGCGAAGCGATAGGCTCGTGAAGGAAGAAGGTGTGCATGGCCGAGGACGGAGGCGCACACCGCGGGCCCACTACGGGCGCGTGCTGCTGAAGCTCTCCGGTGAGGCCTTCGCTCCCGCCGACGCCGAGTACGGCATCAACACCGATGCCACCGCGCTGATCGCTCGCCAGCTCGCCGAGGTCGTCGACCTCGGTGTGCAGACCGCGGTCGTGGTGGGCGGCGGCAACATCTGGCGGGGCCGCCAGGCGCCGGGCATCGACCGCAACCGGGCCGACTACATGGGCATGCTCGCCACGGTCATGAACGCCCTGGCCCTGCAGGACGCGCTCGAGAAGATCCACGTCACGACGCGGGTGCAGACCGCGATCTCCATGACCCAGCTCGCGGAGCCGTTCATGCCGCTGCGCGCGCGCCGCCACCTCGAGAAGGGCCGGGTCGTGATCTTCGCGGCCGGCCTCGGCGTGCCGTACTTCTCCACCGACACCTGTGCCGCTCAGCGCGCGCTCGAGATCGGCGCCGACGCGCTGCTCAAGGGCACGAAGGTCGACGGCGTCTACAACGCCGATCCGGTGCTCGACCCCGCCGCCGAGCGCTTCGACGAGATCGACTACGTCGAGGTGCTGAAGGAGGGCTACCAGGTGATGGACGCCACCGCGATCTCGTTGTGCATGGAGAACAAGCTGCCGATCATCGTCTTCAACCTCCGCGAGGAGGGCAACATCCGCCGCGTGGTCAACGGCGAGCCCGATCGGCACGCTCGTCCACTGAAGGAGCCCGATGACGATCGATTCCAGCCTGAAGGACGCCGACCACAAGATGGAGCAGGCGCGTCACCCATCTGAAGGACGAGCTGTCCGCGATCCGCACCGGCCGCGCGACCCCCGCCGTGCTGAACCGCGTGACCGTGGAGTACTACGGCACCCCGGTTGCCGCTGAACCAGCTCGCATCGATCAACGTGCCGGAGCCGCGGCTGCTGGTTGTGCAGCCGTTCGACAAGGCGGCGATCGGGGCGATCGAGAAGGCGATCCAGTCGAGCGACCTCGGCATCACGCCATCGAACGACGGGCAGGTGATCAGGCTGGCCTTCCCGCCGCTCACCGAGGAGCGTCGGAAGGAGCTCGTGAAGCAAGTCCACACCCGAGCCGAGGAGGGCCGGGTGGCCGTCCGCAACGTTCGGCGTCATGCCAAGGAAGACATGGAGAAGCTTGAGCGTGAGGGCGGAATCTCCCAAGATGACCTGGTGCGAGGAGAGAAGGAGCTCCAGAAGCTGACCGATCGGCACGTGGCCGGGATCGACGAGATCCAAGGTCACAAGGAGCAGGAGCTCATGGAGGTCTAGTGGCGGGCGACAAGCGCGACGGCGACGACCTGTTCGAGGATCTCGACAAGTTCTTCGCGCCCATCAAGGACGTGGAATGGGACGAGCCGGCTTCAGCGGGCGCCCGATCGACCTCGAACGAGGAGCACGTATCTGTCCGGGCGGACGAGACGGCGTCGATGTCACCCGCCGACCCCCCTGCCGCCGGATCTTCGCCGGAGAGCACCGCTCCGGCCGGGACAACTGAAGGCGAGGGCCACGATCGCGTCGATGTCGAGGGTCAAGAGCTCGAGGACGAGGACTGGTACGACACCTCGGTGCTCGAGACGATCGAGGGCATCGGCGTCGATGACGACCTCGATGCCGAGCTCGAGCCCGAGCACGTCGTCGAGGTGGGTGATGTCGTCGACGATGAGGACGACGACATCGGCGCTTCCGTCGAGCCCGGACCGGGGCAGGCGGGGTTGTTCGCGCGGGCCGGTGAGATGGACGAGACGGAGAGCGAGTCGGGGTGGGAGATCGTGGCCGATGACGATGGCACCGACGGCGAGTACGCGGAAGCGACCTTGGTAGGCGATGAAGACCTGGGCACCGAGACGGCTCCCATCGCGACGATCGACGAGCTCATGGGTGACGTCGAGTCCCCCGATCCAGACGACGGAGCCGACTTCCTTCCAGCGGCGGCGCGCGACGATGCAGACGCCGACGAACCGCAGGCGGTCGTCGGCGGCTCGGTCGGGTGGGACGACGGCTCGGCAGTGACGGCCGGCGTGGGCGGCACGATGCTCGGTGAGCTCGGGGCCGACGAGGTCGAGCACGACATCCTGTCGGACCTGTCCGAGCCGGAGCCCGAGCCCGAGACGGTCATGCTCGGGGCCGAGGGACTGGGAGGCCCGAGCTGGCAGGAACCTGGAGCGCTCGAGGTCGACCGCCGAGGGCCGGCGCCCGACGAGCGCGACGTTCCTGCGGCGTTCCTCACCGGCGGCATCCTCGCGATCGCGGCGCTCGCCGCGCTGCTGATCGGCGACTGGTTGTTCGGCTTGCTCGCGGCCGCGATCGTGCTGCTTGCGCAGGGCGAGCTGTTCGGAGTCATGGTGAAGCACCATCGGCAGCCGGCGACCGCCGTTGGCCTGATCGCAGGCGCATTGATGCTCGCGGCAGCGTACTTCCAGAGGTGAGAGTGCGGTGCTCGCGATGTTCGCACTCGGTGTCGCGGCCACGTTCCTGTGGTTCATGTCCGGGCCGGCCGCGGCTCGCAAGGACGTCACCGCCAACATCGGCCTCACCGTCGCTGAACATGGCCTGGGTACCGCTGCTCGGCAGCTACCTGCTGGTGCTGCTCGAGGGTGAGAGCGGCACGTCGCTCGTGCTGAGCGTGATCGGCCTGACCTTCGTGTACGACACCGCCGCCTTCCTCTCGGGGTCGGTCTGGGGCGGACAGTTCTTCGAGCGGCCGCTCGCGCCGACGGTGAGCCCCAAGAAGTCGGTCGAAGGCGTCATCATCGGGTCCCTCGTCACCGTGGTGGTCGCGGTCACCCTCGTGACCTCCTTCGTCGATCCGTTCGAATCGCAGCGTATCGAGGCATTGCTGCTCGGCCTCGTGGTCGCAGCCGCAGCGACCTTCGGCGACCTCGCGGAGTCGCTGATCAAGCGCGATATGGGGATCAAGGACATGGGAAGCATCCTGCCGGGACACGGCGGGGTGCTCGATCGAATCGACTCGGTGCTGTTCGTCGCTCCCGCGGCATTCTTCCTGTATCGCATCATCGTCGTCTGACGGCGCACTCCCCGTAGTTCCGAGCGTTCCGCCCGCCTCGGGGTAGTCTTGAGCCCATGAAATCGTTGACGATCCTCGGTTCCACGGGGTCGGTCGGCACGCAGGCGCTCGACGTGGTGCGTCATCACCCCGATCGATTCAAGATCGTCGGTCTGTCGGCGGCGGGCGCCAACCTCGAACTCTTGGCGGGCCAGATCCGAGAGTTCCTGCCACCGTTCGTTGCGATCGCCGACGAGTCCGCGGCGGGCGACGTGAAGCAGAAGATCGGTGCCGTGCCCGGCGTCGACATCGTCGATGGGCCCGAGGCCGCCGAGCGTCTCGCCGCCGAGACCGAGGCCGACATGGTGCTGAACGCTCTGGTGGGCTCCGCGGGGCTCGCCCCGACGCTCGCCGTGCTGCAGTCCGGGAAGACGCTCGCGCTCGCTAACAAGGAGAGCCTGGTCGTGGGCGGGGAGCTGGTGACAGATCTGATCAAGG
Organism: uncultured Actinomycetes bacterium; assembly: GCA_963831325.1. Classification (GTDB taxonomy): domain Bacteria; phylum Actinomycetota; class UBA4738; order UBA4738; family HRBIN12; genus JAOUEA01. The sequence continues at coordinate 194,838 of CAWHQA010000035.1, read as the reverse complement.
GCGAGCCCGAACGCCTGCTGCCGGTCGACTCCGAGCACGCCGCGCTGGCGATGGCGATGCGAGGGGAGCGGCGCGAGGACATCAAGCGGGTGGTGCTCACCGGTTCAGGTGGACCCTTCCGCGGCTGGACCCGCAACGAGCTCGCCCGCGCGAGCGTCAAGGAAGCCCTGCAGCACCCCGTATGGTCGATGGGCCCGAAGATCACGATCGACTCTGCGACCCTCATGAACAAGGGTCTCGAGGTGATCGAGGCGCACTACCTGTTCGACCTGGAGTACTCCTCCATCCACGTGCTGATACATCCGGAGGGCTTGGTGCATGCCATGGCCGAGTTCCGAGACGGAAGCCTGCGCGCCGAGATGGCCAGCCCCGACATGCGCCTGCCGATCCAGCTCGCGCTCGCCTGGCCCGAGCGCCTGTCGACCGGCGTCGAAGCGGTCCCGCTCACCGAACGGCCACTCACCTTCGAGCCCGTCGACCGGGAGGCGTTCCCTGCCGTCGATCTGGCATATCGCGTCGGCGGACTCGGCTCGACCTTCCCGGCGGTGATGAACGCCGCGAACGAGGTCGCCGTCATGGCGTTCCTCGAGGGCAAGATCGCCTTGACCCGCATCGTCGAGCTCGTGCAGACCGTGGTCGACGAGCACGAACCCGCCTCGGTGGTCTCGATCGTGAGCATCGAGCGCGCCGACTCGTGGGCGCGTCAGCGCGCCGCCGAGATCATCGAGGAGCGATAGCCCTTCCCCCCATGGATCTGCTCATCGGCGCCCTCATCTTCCTGCCCTTCCTCACCGTGATCATCGCGATCCATGAGCTGGGCCATTTCATCAGCGCGCGCAAGTTCGGCATGAAGGTCACCGAGTACTTCATCGGCTTCGGTCCGAGGAAGATCTGGTCCAGGCGCAAGGGCGAGCTCGAGTACGGCGTGAAGCCGATCTTCATCGGCGGCTACGTGAAGATCGCCGGCATGAACCCGTTCGAGGAGAATCCGCCGGAAGACACGCCGCGGCTCTACGGCTCGAAGCCCATCTGGCAGCGAGCGATCACGATCGTCGCCGGCCCCGCGACGCACTTCGTGGTCGCAGCGGTGATCTTCGCGATCTGGCTCGCGGTCTTCGGCGACCCTCGCACGGCACCACTCACACCCCTGGTGATCGATGGGGTCGAGGTAACGATGAACGGCGACGAATCGCCGGCCTCCGCAGCAGGCATCATGGCCGGCGACCGCATCGTGCAGCTCGGTGAGACCGCGGACCCCTCGTCTGAACAGCTGACCGCGATCGTCACCTCGCACGCCGAAGAGCGCGCCGGCGAGCCGCTCGCGATCGTCGTGGACCGAGGGGGCGAGGCGGTCACGCTCTCGGTCGTGCCCGAGCTCACGGAGGTCGAGGGCGAGACCCGCGGCCGCATGGGTGTCATCGTCGCTCCGCCCGACCCAGAACCTTCCGCGATCGGACCGGCTCTCGTCGGTGGGGTGAAGGAGGTCGGCTTCGCGGTCAGCGAGTCGTTCAGTCAGATCGGCCGCGTCTTCGGCCTCGAAGGCGTGGGCCGGGTCTTCGGGCTCCTGTTCAATGACGAGCAGCGGACCCCCGCCGATGCCGCGAGCGTGGTCGGCATCAGCCAGCAGGTCGGGGCGACATCGTCGGCCGGCGACTGGTCCACGATCCTGTACCTCTTCGGGTTCGTGACGGTCTTCGTCGGGTTGATCAACCTGGTGCCGCTCCCGCCGTTCGACGGAGGGCACCTGCTCACCCTTGCGATCGAGAAGGTGCGCGGCAAAGCGGTCGACATGCGCACCCTGATCCCGATCTCGGCAGCGGTGATGGCGTTCTTCGTGCTGTTCGTCGGCGCGACGATCGTGCTCGACGTCACGAAGCCGATCACGCTTCCGTAGAACGGCCCGTACGCTTGCGGATACGTTGCGCGCGAACGGGCACCACGATTTCTCAATACGCGCGCTGACCTTCCCGACACACCCTGGGGCTACGATTGCGCCGTGAGTCAGCAGACAGTGCTCGTCGTCGACGACGAGGAAGCCATCGCCGAAGCCGTCCGGGCCCGTCTGGAATCCGAGGGTTACCGGGTGCTCGTTGCCTTCGACGGTCCCGACGCGATCGCGCAACATGCCGAGCAGCACCCCGACCTGGTGGTGCTCGACCTGATGCTCCCGGGCATGGACGGCCTCGAGGTCTGCCAGCGGATCCAGCGCGACGGTTGGACCCCCGTGTTGATGCTCACCGCCAAGACCGAGGAAGCCGACAAGGTCGCCGGGTTCGCGGTCGGAGCCGACGACTACCTCACGAAGCCGTTCAGCCTGCGAGAGCTCGCCGCGCGCGTCAAGGCGATCCTTCGGCGCATCGAGCGCATGGGCGAACAGAAGGACACAGGCCCGATCGAGCATCACGGGCTCGTGATGGACCCGAACCGTCGCCGCGTCACCGTCGATGGCGACGACGTGGGGCTCACGCCGCTCGAATTCGAGATCCTGCTCTCGCTCGCGCGCGATCCCGGGGTCGTGATGTCCCGCGATCAGCTGATGGACCGCGTCTGGGGATACCGCGACTTCGCCGGCGGACGCGTCGTCGATTCCCACGTGGCTCGCATCCGTCGCAAGCTCGGTGAGGACGGCAACGAGCCCCGGTTCATCCGAACGGTGCACGGCGTCGGGTACGCGTTCCAGGAACGTTCGTGAGCTCCCGCCCGCTCGAGCGGCTGCCCACGATCCGGGGAAAGCTCGGCGCCACGATCGTCGTGGCCGTCGCGATCACGATCATGATCTCTTACGCGCTGATCGGCTTCGCGCTCCGCAACTCCCCTCGCGACTCTGAGGCGATCGACGCGCTGGGCCTGGCGCGTTCCGTCGCGAGCGGTGAGGTCGACGGTCCACCCCCCGACACCATGGTGGTCCGACGGAGCGTGACCGGTGAGGTCTCGGTGGAAGGCGAGAACCTCGGCGTGCTACCGCCAGACACGCAGGGGCGCATGCCGCGCTGGGGCGTGATCGGGAACAACGTCTGGGCGTCGATCCCGACGGATGACGGTGGCAGCTTGATCGTGCTCTACCCGTCGCCGACCCGTGGCTTCCTGGGCCGGTTCTCTGCGACGCTCGGGTTCCTGCAGAGCGTGTGGTGGCAGTTCCTGCTCGCCGGAGCGATCGCCGCCGTGATCGCCCTGGTCATGGCGCGGTGGCTCGCCCGGGGCATGACGCAGCCGTTGCGTGACATGGCCGAGGCTTCCCGGCGCATGGAGACCGGGGACTACTCGACCAGGGTTCACACCACGACGCGTGACGAGGTCGGGCAGCTCGCAGCGGCGTTCAACCGCATGAGCGGTGAGTTCGAGAACCTCGAGGCGTCACGGCGTGATCTCGTCGCCAACGTCTCACACGAGCTGAAGACACCCATCACCGCCATCCGCGCGCACCTCGAGAACCTGCTCGACGGGGTGGAGCAGCCCGATCCCGAGATCCTCGAGGTGATGCTCGCCCAGTCGGAACGGCTCGGCCGGCTCGTCGAGCAGCTCCTCGATCTCTCCAAGCTGGAGTCGGGCGAGGTCCCGCTGCGACGCGAGCCGGTCTCGCTCGCGCCGCTCGTCGCACAGGTCATGTCCGAGATCGAGGTCGCCTGCACCGATCGCGATGTCGACGTGTCGAGCGACCTGCCAGAGGATCTGCCCACGATCGAGGCCGATCCCGAGCGCGTGCACCAGGTGATCTTCAACCTCGTCGACAACGCGGTGCGGTTCACACCCGAGGGCGGCGAGGTGCGGATCGAAGCCCATCGTCACAACGGCTCGGTCGAGGTGAGCGTCGCCGACACGGGTGTCGGTATCCCGCCCGAGGCGCTCCCGCGACTGTTCGAACGCTTCTACCGGGTCGACCCCGCGAGGGCGCGGGAAGACGGTGGCACCGGCATCGGCCTCGCGATCGCACGATCGGTCGTCGAAGCGCACGGGGGTACCATCCGCGCAGAGAGTGACCCCGGACATGGAAGCGTCTTCACGTTCGATCTGCCCGTGTCTCGACCCGCGTCACGGCAGGGATCAGTGCCGAGGCCACCCGAGGCTGACAACCAGGAGGCATGAGTGATCTCCAGGACTTCGACCGTCACCGTCACCGCACCTGAGCGATACGCCTTCCTGGATCTCACCGACGATCTGCGGCGCGCGATCAAGGACTCCGGAGTCGTCGACGGTGCCGCGATCGTGTTCTGCGCGCATACGACGTGCGCGCTGTTGATCAACGAATGGGAAGAGGGAGCGATGGCCGACTTCCGCCGTCACCTGACCGACCTGGTGCCGCACGAGGGCGTGTACTACCAGCACGACGACTTCGCGATCCGCACACAGAACATGCACCCCGACGAGCGCGAGAACGGCCACGCCCACGTGAAGGCCATGTTGCTGTCGGCCACATCGCACTCGATCCCGGTGATCGCCGGAGAGCCCGGCTTCGGCACATGGCAACGCCTGATCTTCTTCGAGATGGACGAGCCGAAGGACCGCGCGATCACCGTGCACGTGTTCGGCGCCTGAAGCGGTCACCGAGAGAGCTGAGAGACTGGCTGACGTGGGCATCGAACGGAGGAAGAGCCGCCAGATCGACCTGGGCGGCGTCGCGATCGGCGGCGACGCGCCGGTGTCGATCCAGTCCATGACCACCACGAAGACCGCCGACATCAACGCGACGCTGCAACAGATCGCCTCGCTCGTCGCGACGGGTGTCGACATCGTGCGTGTGGCGGTGCCGCACCGGGAAGATGCCGAGGCGCTCGTCGCGATCGCCGCGAAGTCGACGGTGCCGGTGGTGGCAGACATCCATTTCCAATGGAAGTACGCCATGGCCGCGCTCGAAGCCGGCATCCAGGGACTGCGCATCAACCCCGGCAACATCAAGTACGACGACAAGGTGCGTCTGATCGCTCGCGAAGCAAAGGCACGCGGGGTGCCGATCCGCATCGGCGTGAACGCCGGCTCGCTCGAGAAAGATCTGCTCGCGAAGCACGGCTCGCCGACGCCTGAGGCGCTCGTCGAGAGCGCGCTCTATGAGGCCCGCATCCTCGAGGACGAAGACTTCTTCGACATCAAGATCTCGGTGAAGCACTCGAACCCGCTCGTGATGATCGAAAGCTACCGTCAGCTCGCCGAGGCGTGCGACTACCCGCTGCACCTGGGCGTCACCGAGGCGGGGCCCATGCCCTTTGGCGGGGTGAAGAGCGCGGTCGGCATCGGGACGCTGCTCGCCGAGGGCATCGGCGACACGATCCGTGTCTCGCTCACCGACGACCCGGTCGAGGAGGTCAAGGTTGCGACCTCGATCCTGCAGTCGCTCGGCCTCCGCAAGCGCGGGCTCGACCTCGTCGCGTGCCCGTCGTGCGGCCGCGCCGAGGTGAACGTGCTCGAGCTCACGCAGAAGGTGAATGCCGCGATCGAGAACGAGAAGTTCACGGTGCCGATGCGCGTCGCCGTGATGGGCTGCGTCGTGAACGGACCGGGTGAAGCGCGAGAGGCCGACGTCGGCATCGCGAGCGGCAACGGACTCGGGTTCATCATCCGCCAGGGCGAGGTCGTCGCGAAGGTGCCGGAGAGCGAGCTCGTCGACGCGCTGCTGACAGAGGCTCGGGCGGTCGCGGCCAACAAGGTCGCGGCCGGCGAGACCGACAACTAGTCCATACTGGACTAGAGTCGAACAGGCTCAACTTCCGGCCATGGCGGAGCCGATAGCAGGGCGATGAGGCGATCACGGGTTGCAGCGTTGATGATCGGTGGGCTCATCGGCACCGTGGTCGTCGTTCCTTCGTCGGCGATGCCGGTCGCCCGCGTGCCGGTGCCGGGCACGACCTGCGAGGTCTTCGGCGCCGACAACGTCTGGCACATGGACGTCTCGCGGCTTCCGAAGCACCCGAAGAGCAGGATCTGGAAGCGTAGCTCGCATGCGGGGTCGACCGACCTGCACCCCGACTTCGGGCCACCCTCCTACGGCATCCCCTTCGACGTCGTCGACGCTTCGCACGCTGACGTGAGCGTGCGCTTCGACTATGCGAGCGAGAGTGACGATGGCCCCTACCCGCTCGGGGCCGGCACTCCGGTCGAGGGAGGGTCGGATCGCCACGCACTGATGATCGATCGGGACACCTGCACGCTCTACGAGCTGTTCGCCGCCCGGTGGAACGGCGGCCAACCCCGGGCGGGAAGCGGTGCGATTTTCGACCTCGGTTCGAACGCTTTGCGCCCCGCCGGGTGGACGAGCGCTGATGCGGCCGGACTGCCAATCTTCCCGGGGCTCGTGCGGTGGGACGAGGTGCAGGCCGGCGAGATCGACCACGCGATCCGGTTCACGGTCGCCTGCACGAGCCGGCGCTACGTCTGGCCGGCCCGCCATCAGGCCGGGGTGAACGACCGGCGATGCCCGCCGATGGGCGCGCGCTTCCGGCTGAAGCGCAGCTTCGACATCTCGGGGTACACCGCGAACGCCCAGGTCGTGCTGCTCGCGATGCAGCGCTACGGCATGATCGTCGCCGACAACGGCAGCGACTGGTACTTCCAGGGCACGGTCGACGATGGGTGGACCAACGGGCTGCTCGACCAGCTGAAACAGGTGCCCGCCGGCGCGTTCGTTGCCGTCGACGCCAGGGGGTGCAGGGTCTCGAGGAACAGCGCACGGTTCGAGTACGGCACGGCCTGCCCGGCGCCCCGTGCCTGAGTGCGCCGCCTACGGGGTGCGGCCTGAAAGCGCGATCAGACGGGTCGTGGCGTCGGCATCATCGTCGACGGCCACAGGCTCGGCGACGATACGGGCGGCCACCATCTGCTCGACCTGGGGCGTGAACCACGCCTCGAGGTCGCGCGCGACGTCATCGGGCAGGGTGTGGTCGACTCCGATGCTCGTCGCGAGGTCCCAGCCGTGGATCGCGGCATCGAACAGCATCTGCGTCAGGTATTCGTCGGCGGTGAGCGCGCCGCCCGATGTGTGCACGGGCACGTCGAGCGGCGATGTGCCCACGCCGTCGGCCGCGGCGGCCTTCGCCGAGGCCCACGCAGCGACGGGATCGTCGCCCAGGCGATCGCCTTCGTAGCGATCGCCCACGTCGGCGAGCGTGGCGCCGGCGACGAGATCAGGTACCCAGAGCGTCTCGTAGACGAGGTGGTCGACGAGGGCCCGAACGTCCCATTCCGTACACGGTGTCGGGCTGGTCCACTGACCGGCCGAGATCCGGTGCATGTGCCGGTCGACCTCGTCGATCGCCGTCAGGTACCTGTAGGCCACATCCTGCACGCGGAACCTCCCTCGGGCGACGGTAGCACCGGTTCCGCGTGCGCGCAGGAGCTCGGCTATTCACCGAGCGAGTTCCAGGAAGTTGCGAACGATCGTCGGTCCCTGCGGCGTCAGGATGCTCTCGGGGTGGAACTGCACGCCGAAGCGCGGCAGGTCACGGTGTCGCGTCGCCATCACGAGCCCGTCGTCGGTCCAGGCCGTCACGATCAGCTCGTCGGGCACGTGGTCGCGCTCGACGATGAGTGAGTGGTAGCGCCCCGCCTCGAACGGATCCGGCACGTCCTCGAAGATGCCGTCGCCGTCGTGGCGCACCGACGAGGCCTTGCCGTGCACGGGCTCGGTGCGCTCCACCGTGCCCCCGTACTCCAGACCGATCGCTTGGTGACCGAGGCACACACCGAGCACCGGTGTCTCGTCTGGGAGCACTTCGAGCAGCTGCATGAAGCACCCGGCGGTCTCGGGTCGTCCGGGCCCCGGGGAAAGGATCACGGCGTCGGGGGTTCGCGCGACTAGGGCCTCGGCGGATGCCGCGTCACTCTTCACGACCTCGGTCTCGTGGGCGAGGCTCTCGATGAGCTGCACCAGGTTGTAGGTGAACGAGTCGTAATGATCGACGACCAGGATCATCGGGCGGTCTCCTCGGCGCCGGGGGCCACAGCAGGAAGGAGCGCCGACGCCTTCGCTTTCGTCTCCTCGAGCTCGGCCTGTGGGTCGGAGTCTGCCACGACGCCGGCGCCCGATTGCAGATGCGCCTTGCCGTCCTTCACCACAGCCGTGCGGATCGTGATGCAGAAGTCGAGATCGCCCTGGAACGTGCAGTAGCCGACGGCCCCGCCGTACGGGCCTCGCGCATCGGGTTCGTGCGAAGCGATCAGTTCCATAGCCCTGCGCTTCGGCGCTCCGCTCAGCGTGCCCGCCGGGAACGTCACCGCGAGGGCGTCGAACGGGTGCATCGCGTCGCGCAGATCACCTTCGACGGTGGACACGATGTGCATGACCTTCGTGAATCGCTCGACCTCCATGAGCTGGGTCGGCACCACGCTTCCGGCGGTGCAGACGCGGCCGATGTCGTTGCGGGCGAGGTCGACCAACATGGCATGCTCGGCCTGCTCCTTCGGATCGGCGAGCAGCTCGTGCTCGAGCAGCTGGTCACGCACTTCGGTCTCCCCCCGTGGCCGGGTGCCCGCGATCGGTCGCGTCGAGACTCGCCCCTTCTCGACCCGCACGAGGGGCTCGGGCGACGAACCCGCGAGCTCGATGCCCATCATCCGCAAGAAGAACATGTACGGGGCCGGATTCGCGACGCGCAGGCGACGGTAGATCGCGTAGCCGCCGTCATGGGTGGGGAACGTAACCCGTCTCGACGCCACCCCTTGGAAGATGTCGCCGGCCACGATGTGCTCCTTGAACGAGGTGACCATCTCTCGGTAGCTGGCATCGGACATGTTCGGCTCGCCGTCGATGTCTGAGGCGCCTGCCGGCACCGTCGCGAGCTCGGGCGGCGTTGCGTGCTGGATGCGTTCTGCGAGCGTGCCGACAGCGGCCGCTCCCTCGTCATACGCCCCTGCGGGCACATGCGCGACGAGCAGCAGGCGCTGCTTCCAGTGGTCGAAGACGATGGCGCGGTCTATCACGAGCAGGGCGATGGGCGGCACGGGAGCCGAATGCGGGTCGGGCACCGGGTGGCCGTCGAGCAGCTCGGCCGCCTCGTAGGCCACGTACCCCATCAGGCCGCCGGTGAGGGCGGGGAGGTCGGGCAGTCGCGGGGCCTCGAGCGATCGGGCGATCTCGATCAATGCCCGCCGGGGTGCTCCCTCGACCGAGGCGATCGGCAGCTTGCGAGCGACGTCGGAGACATGCAGTCCATCGCGATCACCGACGATGACGGCGGCCGGATCGCCCGCTACGAACGAGTATCGGCCCCACCGCTCGGATCGTTCGACCGATTCGAGCACCAGCCCCGGACCATCGCCGGCGAGTGCCGGGAACAGTCCGACCGGCGTGGAGACATCGGCCAACAGCTCCGCCCAGACCGGGACGAGCGGCCAGCTCTTCGCGAGCGCATCGAATGTCTCGCGGTCGGGACGGATCTGGGGCTGCAGGGTGCACCTCCTCATGGAAACGAACGACCCCGGGGGCTTCCCGGGGTCGCGGCATCCGGGTGGATCCGGGGTGCGGCCGTCAGACGCGCGCGAGCGCCGGGGTGTGTGAGCCCTGACGCCAGGACCAGCGGGAGGCACGCGTCGACATGGCCGCGATTGTGACGGTCACGCCCCGGTCCGTCAACGAGAACCGTACCGCCGACCTCAGCTCGAACTTCTCGGACCGACAGGCATTTCCGGTTCACCTCGCCTGTTCCGTCTCCGGGCACCTGTATCGTTGACCTGGCCGCGGCGCCATCGCCCGATGGCGGCAAGCTTGGAGGGTTTCCGTGAAGAGATTTCGGATGCGCGCTGTTGCAACCGCAACGGCGCTCGGAGTGATCGCTGGAGCAGTCGCACTCACTGTGCCCGGCTCCTCGAGCTCCGCGAGCCGGCCGGTTCGCGCGCTCGGCGCGAACGGCGGCGGTGGGCTCGACGTGGCCTCCGGCGGGGGAGGCGCCGAAGCCAGGCCCGTCTCCGGATCGGTCGCGGTTCCGCATCGCACTGCGTCGCTGGCGTCACTCAGATCGGCGCCACCCTCCGTCGTGCCGTGGGTGAAGAAGGAGCTCCGTCTCGAGGGCGAGGGCGTGCTCGAGAGCGAGGAGGCTCGCCCCGCGCTCGGGTCGAGTTCTGCGCTCGACCAGGCCGACGAGGCCTTGCAGACGGAACGAGGCGTCACGAAGATCCCTGCACCAGACCTCAATGCAGCCGGGCTCGGCGCCGCAGCGAACCCTTTCAAGATCGTGCCTCCGGACACCAACGGCGACGTCGGCGGGGGGTTCTACCTGCAGATGGTGAACGTCGTCTTCGCGATCTACGACGCCGACACGGGAGCCAAAGTCGAGGGCCCGGTCTTCATGTCGTCCTTGTTCGATGAGAACGACCCTGCACAGAAGCTCTGTGCACGCCACGACGACGGCGACCCGATCGTCGTCTACGACGAGTACGCCGATGTCTGGGTCATCTCGCAGTTCGCGTTGAACTTCAACACACCGAAGTTCGCCGAGTGCATCGCCGTGTCCGACACGAGCGACCCGACCGGGGCTTGGGTCTCCTACCAGTTCGATTATCCGAACCCGAACGTGCTGAACGACTATCCGAAGTTCGGCGTGTGGCCGGCGGCGAACAACTCCGCGTACTTCGCCTCGTACAACCAGTTCCGGTGCACGTCGAGCGTGTGCGACTTCGCATGGCGAGGAGCGGGCGCCGTGGCGTACGAGCGTGATGCCATGATCGCGGGGCTCCCGGCCGGCCAGGTCTACGTGAACCTGTACCCGGTGGACAAGAACCTGGGCGGCCAGCTGCCGTCCGACGCCGATGGCGCCACGACCCCGTCGGCGAACCGGCCGAACGTATTCATGCAGTTCGACGCCGACGAGTGGGGTTACCCCGACGACCAACTCGAGCTGTTCGAATTCACCGTCGACTGGACCACCCACACGGGCACGTTCGACGGTCCGACGATCCTCCCCACCGCGAACGCCAATCCGTGGATCTGTGGGGCTGGCAGGACCGCGTGCATCCCGCAACGGAAGAGTCGCATCAAGCTCGACGCGCTGAACGATCGACTGATGTACCGCCTGCAATACCGCAAGATGGGCGCCAACGACGAGCGCTTGGTGGTCACGCATTCGGTCCGCGCCTCGAAGGGACAGTCGGGCGTGCGGTGGTACGAGCTGTCCGACGACGGCACCGGGTGGGCGATCGCGAACCAAGGGACCTATTCGCCCGACTCGACGCGGAGCCGGTGGATGGGCAGTCTCGCCATGGATGCAGGGGGCAACATCGCGGCCGGATACTCGATCTCCAGCGGGGCCATGTTCCCGTCGATCGCGATCGCAGGCCGCTCGGCGGGTGCTCCGATCAACACGTTCGACCTCGCCGAACGCAGGGTGTTCACGGGTCTCGGATCCGAGGCGCCTTCGCGGAACACCAGGTACGGCCGTTGGGGCGACTATTCCGACCTGACGGTTGCCGAGGACGGCTGCACGTTCTACTACACGACGCAGTACTACAAGAAGACCGGCCAGTGGAAGTGGGCCACGCGCATCGTGCGCTTCCAGATCGACCCGGGGGCGTGTATCCCGTAGCGCTCCCACCGTCGACGCGAGAGGCCCCGGGCGTGTTCCCGGGGCCTCTGCGCGTGCCGGTATCCTGTGCCCCCTATGCGGCTGTCGAACCTGTTCGTACCGACGCTCCGCGACGATCCCGCGGACGCGGAGATCGCCTCACATCGACTCCTGCTTCGCGCGGGCTTCATCCGTCGCGTCACCGCGGGTGTGTACACGTTCCTTCCGCTGGCTCTCCGCGTGATGCGCAAGGTCGAGGCCATCGTGCGCGAGGAGATGGAGGCCGCTGGGTCGATCGAGGTTAGGGTGCCGATCGTGCTGCCGGCCGAACCGTGGAAGGCAACCGGGCGCTGGAAGGCCTATGGCAGCGAGGTCTTCAAGCTCGAGGATCGCCACGGCCGGGAGATGATGCTCGGGCCAACCGAAGAGGAAGTCTTCGCTCCGCTCGTGGCCGGCGACCTTCCGAGCTATCGGGACCTGCCGGTCAACCTCTTCCAGGTGGAATGGAAGTACCGCGACGAGAAACGGCCCCGGTTCGGGCTGCTGCGTTGTCGCGAGTTTCTGATGAAGGATGCCTACTCGTTCGATCGTGACGAGGCGGGCATGGCCGAGAGCTACCGGATCATGTTCGAGGCGTACGAGCGGGTTTTCGACCGCATCGGGCTCGACTACGTGATCGTCGAGGCCGACCCGGGAACGATCGGCGGCGGCATCAACCACGAGTTCATGGCGCTCGCCGATGTCGGCGAGGATCTTTTCGTCCGGTGCGTGAACGGTGACTACCTCGCCGATACCGAGGCTGCGACACCGCAGACGGCTGACCCGCTGGGCGATGCGAACCTCGAGCCCATGGTCGAGGTCGACACGCCGGGCGCCGTCACGATCGAACTGGTGGCGTCGCAGCTCGGCATCGACGCTTCGAGCACGTTGAAGAACATCATGTTCGACATCGACGGGCAGACAGTGGCGGTGCTGGTGCCCGGCGACCGCGAGGTGAGCCAGAAGAAGCTCAGTCGCCTGCACTTCCCGAAGGTGGTGCGGGCGTTCGATGACAGCGACTTCGAGCGGCTCGGGTACGCCAAGGGGTACGTCGGTCCGCACGGGTTCGGCGATGACGTGGTGGTCTTCGCGGATCACGGGGTCAAGGCAGGCGCGAACTGGGTGACCGGCGCGAATCGACGCGACATGCATGTCACGGGCGCGAACCTCGATCGGGACTTCCGGGTGGATCGGTGGGAGGACCTCGTGGAGATCCAGCAGGGCGATCGTTGTCCGATCGACGGCGGCGAGCTCGAGGTCGGACGCTCGATCGTGGTGGGCCACATCTACCAGCTGTGGACGAACTTCTCCGGTCCGCTGGAGGCCACGTTCCAGGACGAGGACGGGTCCGACAAGCCGTACATGATGGGCAGCTACGGCATCGGCATCACGCGCATCCTCGCGGCTCTCGTGGAACAGCACCACGACGACGAGGGCATCGCGTGGCCAAAGGAAATGGCGCCGTTCCAGGTCGTCGTGATCGTGGCCAACGCCGATGACGATGCTGTTCGCACGGAGGCCGAGCGCATCCACGGCGAATTGCTCGAGCGCGGGGTCGAAGCCGTGCTCGACGATCGCGACGAAAGGGCTGGAGTGAAGTTCGCCGACGCCGATCTCGTCGGATACCCCGTGCAAGTCACCGTCGGCAAGCGGGGCATCTCCGGGGCGACGGTCGATCTCAAGCTGCGTGCGACCGGAGAGCGTTCCACGGCGGAGTTACGCGGGGCCACAGCGTCGGTCATCGACCTACTCGACACCGCTCCGTAGCCCGCTGAAGGCTCCTCGGAGCCGTTCTCGCAGGTCGGTGGCTATACTCGGTCAAGTACAGGAGCTGAGGCAGTGTGTTCGAAGGTGGGCTCGCGCCCACCTTCTCGTTCGTAGGGGAGGGTCCAGCGGTGGAGATGGAAGCGCTGCTCAGACCCGTGGTCGAGGCAGAGGGCTTCGATCTCTACGACGTGAGCCGGCGTCGCGAGGGGGCCGCGTACGGTCCTGCAGGTGATGGTCGACCGCCCCGACGGAGTGGACATCGACGCGCTGGCGGGCGTCTCCGAGCGCATCGCCCGGTACCTCGACGCCGAGGGGTCGGAGCCGGCATCGCTCGACCTGCGGGTCTCGTCGCCAGGGCTCGAGCGGGCGCTGAAGCGTCCGGAGCATTTCCGGCGAGCCCTCGGCGAGAAGGTGAAGGTGAAGACGACGGCGCAGATCGATGGGTCGAAGACCCACACGGGCCTGATGGTGGCCGCCGGCGACGAGGGGTGCACCCTCGACATCGGGGGCACCGAAGTGCACGTGCCGTACGCCGACATCTCGTCGGCGAGAACGGTCGTCGATTGGGGCGCCGAATTGAAGAGGAGCAAGGCATGAACGCCGAGATGATCGCTGCGCTACGCGAATTGGAACGCGAGAAGGGCATCGCCTTCGAGACCATCCTGCTGGGACTCCAGGAGGCGATGGCGTCTGCCTACAAGACCTGGTGGAAGCAGGAGAACCCCACCGCCGACGACGACTTCGTCGGCTTCCGTGGCGAGATCGACTCCGAGAGCGGCGACCTCCGCATGTGGAAGCAGGATCTCGAGGAGATCGAGGTCGCCCCGGTCGAGGAAGGCGCGGAGCCGACCCTCGAGATGAAGGTGCTGGGTGAGGAGGAGGTCGAGGTCACCGACGACTTCAAGGGGCGCATCGGTGCGCAGACGGCGAAGCAGGTCATCTTCCAGAAGCTCCGTGACGCCGAACGCGAGATGACCTACGAGGAATTCGCGGGCCGCGAGGGCGACGTGGTCACCGGTATCGTGCAGCAACAGGAGCGTCGCTACACGCTCCTCGACCTTGGCAAGGTCGAGGCCCTGCTGCCGCAGGCCGAACAGGTGCCGACCGAACCGTATCGACACGGCGAGCGTCTGAAGGCGTACATCACCGAGGTTCGCAAGGGCACGAAAGGCCCGCAGATCGTAGTGAGTCGATCGCACCCGGGACTGTTGCGCGCGCTGTTCGCGATGGAGGTTCCCGAGGTCGAGGAAGGCATCGTCGAGATCAGAGCGGTTGCCCGCGAGCCGGGGCACCGTTCCAAGATCGGCGTGCTCTCGAACGAACCGGGTGTCGACCCGGTCGGCGCATGCGTCGGACCGAAGGGCTCGCGCGTCCGCATGGTAGTGAACGAGCTCCGCGGCGAGAAGATCGACGTCGTGCCGTGGTCCGATAACAGCGCGGAGTTCGTCGCCAATGCCCTGCAGCCCGCCAAGGTGCGCGAGGTGCGCATCAACGAGGAGACGGGCACGGCCATGGTGATCGTGCCCGACTACCAGTTGTCCCTCGCGATCGGCAAGGAAGGTCAGAACGCTCGCCTCGCGGCGAGGTTGACCGGCTGGCGCATCGACATCAAGTCTGAGGCGCAGGTGGCAGAGGAAGCACGAGCCGCGGCGGCGCCCCCGCCCGAGCCCGAGGCGCCACGGCCCGAGGCCGAGGCCGAGCCCGAGGCGCCGGAGCCAGAGGTCGCCGAGGAGGCGTCCGCGGGGGAGTGAGCTCGGTGGAGGTCGGGCCGGTGCGCACGTGCGTGGGCTGCCGCGTCCGAGCCACCAAAGCAACGCTGGTCCGTGTCGTCGCGGGGACCGCCGGACCCATGGTGGACATGTCGGGCTCGGCTGCAGGCCGCGGCGTGTACATGCACCCCGGTCCGACCTGCGTGGAAGCAGCCGGCCGAGCTGGTGTGCTGGCCAAGGCACTGCGGACGGGGCTGAGCAGTGATGAAGTCGGTAGGCTGATGCTCGAGATCGAGCGGATGGGAGCTGCGTGAGGGTCCACGAACTGGCGAAGGAGCTCGGGGTCACGAGCAAGGAATTGCTGGCGACGCTCGAACACATGGGTGTGGCGGGGAAATCTGCTTCGTCTGGCGTGCCCGAGGACCTCGTCCCGCGGCTGCGCGCGTCCGGTGGCAAGGCGACCGAGGCACCGAAGCGCCGAGAGGTGCTCGAGCCGGCGCCGACGCCTCGCAAACCCAAGCCGAAGACCAAGAAGCCGGCTCCCGTCGCTGCTGTCCCGGCCGCGGCGGCGGCCGTTGCCGCAGGGTCCGGCGAGCCCGCGCCCGTTGCCGTGATACCGCCCGAGCCGGCGACGGCTCCTCCTGTGCAACCCGCCGAGCCCACACCGGAGGTCTTACCGGCTCCTGCGGCGGGTGACAAACGGCCGCCCAGGGTTGCACGAACGCCTGCCGAGCCGGCCGTTCCGACGCTCCGCGTCGTGCGAGGGGCGACACCTCAGGCGATCGCCGAGAAGCTCGGCAAGGGTCCGGCCGAGATCGTGAAGATCCTGTTCCTGTCTGGCGAGATGGCCACGGCGACGACGTCGTTGTCCGATGAGGCGATCGCGCTCGTCGCGAGCGACCTCGGCATGGAAGCCGAGGTCGTCGGTCTCGCTGACGAGCTCCTCGACCAGGAACCAGAAGACGATGTCGACGAGTCCCTGCTCGTGCCACGGCCTCCCGTGGTGACCGTCATGGGGCATGTCGATCACGGCAAGACCAAGTTGCTCGACTCGATCCGCGAGACCGATGTGGTCGCCGGCGAGTTCGGCGGCATCACGCAACACATCGGTGCCTATCAGGCGCACGTGGGCGACCGCGACATCACCTTCATCGACACCCCGGGCCACGAGGCGTTCACCGCGATGCGAGCCCGAGGCGCCCAGGTAACCGACATCGCGGTCCTGGTCGTGGCGGCCGACGACGGCGTCATGCCGCAGACGGTGGAAGCTCTCGACCACGCGAAGGCGGCTCAGGTGCCCATCGTGGTCGCTGTGAACAAGGTCGACAAGGAGTCGTCGGATCCGACCCGCGTTCGTCAGCAGATGGTCGAGCGTGGCCTCGTGCCGTCGGAGTGGGGCGGCGACACCGAGTTCGTCGATGTCTCAGCGAAGGCGAAGTTGAACCTCGACGCCCTGCTGGAAACGATCCTGCTGGTGGCCGACCTCGAGGAGCTCAAGGGTGTGCCCACCGGCCGCGCCCGCGGAACGGTGATCGAGGCCCACCTCGACAAGGGCAGGGGGCCCGTGGCCACCGTGCTCGTCCAACGTGGAACGCTCGATATCGGTGACGCGCTGGTCTCGGGAACGACGTACTGCAAGATCCGCGCTATGCAGGACGAGAACGGCAACACGGTCGAGGTCGCAGGTCCGTCCAAGCCGGTGCAGCTGCTCGGCTGGGAAGCCGTGCCCGCCTCGGGCGAGGAGTTCCGCGAGGTCGCCGACGAGCGGGAAGCTCGCCACGTCGCGAGCGAACGCGAGTCCATCGCCCGCGCGGCAGAGCTCGTCGTCAGCCGTCCACCGACGCTCGCGGATCTCATGCGACAGGCCGAGCGAGCGGATATCCCCGAGCTGAACCTCGTCGTCAAGGCCGACGTGCAGGGTTCCCTGGGGGCGCTGACCGATGCATTCCTCAAGCTGCCCCAGGACGAGGTCCGTGTGAACATCGTCCGCAACGCGGCTGGGGGCATCACGGAGAACGACGTCTCTCTCGCGATGGCGTCGAACGCGATCGTCGTGGGCTTCAACGTGCGCCCCGACAAGCAGGCGGTCGACCTCTCCGAGAGGAGGGCGTCGATATCCGCACGTACCGGGTGATCTACGACGCTATCGACGACATCAAGGCCGCGCTCTCGGGCATGCTTGCCCCCGAGAAGCAGGAGCACGAGCTCGGGCAGGCTGAGGTGCGCGAAACGTTCCGCGTGCCGAAGCTCGGAGTGGTGGCCGGTTGCTACGTCACGCAGGGCACGATCCCCCGCGATGCTCGCGGGCGCCTGGTGCGCGACGGCATCGTCGTGTACGAGGGCAGGATCGGTTCACTCCGGCGCTTCAAGGACGACGTCAAGGAAGTGGCCGCGGGCTACGAGTGCGGCATCGGCATCGAGGGCTATCAGGACATCAAGGAAGGCGACCTGATCGAAGCCTTCGAGGTGCGCGAGGTAGCTCGATCGATCTGATGCTCGTCGCGCTGCAGCGGTTCGACCTGCGCATCCGCGACAGTCGTTCCCTGAAGCAGAAGCGGCACGTCGTGAAGGCGCTGACGGCCGCGCTGCGGCAGCGCTTCAACGTGAGCGTGTCGGAGGTCGATCATCAGGATCTGTGGCAGCGCGCCACGATCGCCGTCGCATCGGTGTCGGGCCAGGAGTATCACCTTCGCAGGGTTGCGAGCGAGATCGAGGATCTTGTCGACACGTGGCCGGCGGTGGAGGTGCTCGCGGTCGAGGTCACGGTGCACGCCCCCGACGACTGACACCCGGCAACGAACTCCCAGGTACGCTCATCTCATGAGCCAAGGAGCACGGACCGACCGGGTAGGTGAGGAGTTCCGTGAGATCCTCGCCCAGGAGATCCCGAAGCTGAAGGATCCCCGCGTGGGGTTCGTCACCGTGCTGGGCGTGAAGGTGTCGGCGGATCTCCGGCACGCGTGGGTGGCATACACGACCTTCGGAGACGACAAGGCCAAAGCGGGAACGCGGGCAGGACTTCGATCGGCCCAGGCGCATCTGCGTGCGGTGATCGGGCGGCAGGTGCGTCTCAAGTACCTCCCAGAGCTCGAGTTCGAAGAGGACACCACGTACGAGCAAGGCCAACGGATCGACGACCTGATCGCCGGGCTGCGGTCTCATGAGGACGGCCCATGACCGGCGACTTCTCGCGCGCTGCTCGGGTGCTGAACGAGGCCACCGAAGTCGCGATCGCGTGTCATGTGAACCCCGATGCCGACGCGCTCGGTTCGATGCTGGGGCTTGCTGAGTTCCTTCGGTCCCGAGGGGTGCGGACCACCTGCTCTTACCCGAATGAGCCCCTCGAGCTGCCGCGTTGGGCTTCGATGCTCCCGGGGTCGGAAGATCTGGTACCTGCCAAGGAATTCCCCAAGGATCCCGCTGTCATGGTGACATGCGATTGCGCTGGGTTCGATCGGCTCGCCCAACTCGGTCACTCGGCGAACCGCGCTCGTGAGCTGATCTGGATCGACCATCACCGCTCGAATGAGGGGCTCGGCACGATCCCTCTGATCGACGGGGATGCGTCGTCGACCTGCGAGATGGTGTTCCGCCTGATCGAGGCGATGGGTGGAGGCATGTCCGACGACACCGCGCTATGCCTCTACGCGGGCCTCGTGACCGACACCGGCAAGTTCCAGTACGAAGCCACGAGCCCCGAGACGCTCCGTATCGCCGCACAGCTGCGAGAGCACGATTTCGACCACGCACGCTTGGTCCAAGCCTTGTACGAGGACAACCCTGCGCCCTACCTGGTGCTCGTCGGCGTCGCCCTGGGGCGGCTCGAGCACGTCGTCGAGGCCGACCTCGTATGGACCTATCTCACCCAGGCCGACTTGCAGGATGCAGGTGTGCGTCCTGGCGAGACCGAAGACCTGATCGACGTCATCCGGACTGCGCGCGACGTCGACGTCGCCGCGATCGTGAAGCAGCAGAAGGACGGGCGATTCAAGGTGAGTGTGCGATCGCGCGGCGGCCACGACCTCGCGGCGGTCGCCGCGGCGTTCGGAGGCGGTGGACACCGCCTCGCCGCCGGCTACACATCGGCACATGGACCGGCGGAGACCGTCGACCGTCTGACGAAAGCGTTGCGGGGCGAGCCCGCCACAGCGTGAACGCACCGGGCACCAGCGGGCCCGAGGGGCTGGTGCTCGTGGACAAGCCGCAGGGCATCACGTCACACGACGCCGTCGCGAAGGTGCGGCGAGCGCTCTCGACGAAGAAGGTGGGCCACTCGGGCACTCTCGACCCTATGGCGACCGGCTTGCTTCTGCTCGGCGTCGGAAGGGCGACGCGCCTCCTCAGGTTCCTCGGAAGTCTGACCAAGACGTACGAGGCGACGATGCGCCTCGGTGAGGAAACGACCACGCTCGATGCCGATGGCGAGATCACCCGGCGAGCCGAGGTGCACGTGAGCGACGACGAGCTCCAGACGGCGGTCGCCACGCTCGTCGGGGAGACGATGCAGCGCCCGCCTGCTTACTCCGCGGTGAAGGTCAAGGGGCGCAAGATGTACGAAGCCGCGCGCAATGGCGAGGTCTTGGAAGCGGAGCCGCGCCCGATCTCAGTCGAGCGTTTCGAGGTCGTGGCGCGGCGCGATCACGATGTGGACATCACCGTCACATGCGGGGGTGGCACCTACGTGCGGGTGCTGGCCGCGGACGTCGGCACAGCACTCGGGTGCGGCGCGCATCTCACGGCGCTCCGCCGCTCGCACATCGGGTCGTTCGATGTGGCCGACGCCGCGCCGCCCGATGACCCTGCGATACCGCTGCCGATCGTGCTCTCCGTGGCCCACCTTCCAGCGGTGACGCTCGAGGAAGAGGAGGCGAGGGCCGCCAGCCACGGACGGGTGCTCGGTCCCGCGGCGCTCGCGGGCCCGTACGCGGTGTTCGGGCCCAACGGCCAGCTGATCGGCGTGTACGAGGATGAGGGACCGAAGTCGAAACCGCTGGTCGTGCTGGAGCGCGCCGACCCATGAGGTGAAACGTCCCTGAGGCGGACGGGATATCCTGGCCCGCCATGAGTGATGACCTCTCGCGCACTACCGTTGGCACGACGCCACCCGACGGGCCGGTGGCCGAGACCCCGCATGGCTCGATGGTGCGCAAGGTCATCTCCGGGCTGATCTCGCTGGTGATCGTGGTCGGCATCTTCGTCTTCGCGATCCCGAAGGTTGCCGACTACAGCCAGGTGTTGAAGGCCTTCGAGTCGCTCACCCCGCTCGAGTTGGCAGGGCTCGTGGCCGCGATGATCTTCAATATGGTCACCTACTGGTGGGCCAACATGGCGGCGCTGCCGGGACTCCGGTTCGCCCAAGCGGCGGTGGTCACGCAGACGACCACTTCGGTCGCCAACACCCTTCCCGGAGGCGGCGCGATCGCGGTGGGGCTCACGTACACGATGTTGCGATCGTGGGGATTCACGGGCACCGACGTGACCCTGTTCGTCGGGGTGACGGGCATCTGGAACATCTTCACCAAGCTCGCACTTCCCGTGCTCTCGATCGTGTTCCTGGTGATCGCCGGGCAGAGTGGATCGGCCTACGTCGTCGCCGCGGTGGTGGGGGTGATCGTGCTGGCGGTGGCAGTCGGCTTGCTCGCCGCGCTCTTCGCCAGCGAACGCCTCGCACGGCGCATCGGCGACGGACTGGGCACGGTGATCTCGTTCTTCCTGCGCCTGTTCCGCCGGCCTGCGAAGACAGGCACCGGCGACGCCGCGGTCCGGTTCCGCTCCGACACGATCGGGCTCGTCGAGCGAAGGTGGCTGCGGCTGTCGATCACGACGGTCGGCAGTCAACTCGCGCTCGCCTTGGTGCTGCTGCTCTCGTTGCGGAGCCTGGGGGTGTCGGAGCAGGACGTGAGCACCGCCGAGGTCTTCGCCGTGTTCGCGTTCAGCCGCCTGCTCTCGGCCGTGCCGATCACCCCGGGAGGCGTTGGCGTGATCGACCTCGGCTACATCGGTGGGCTCGCGGCGGCGGCCCCCGACGGCGAGAAGGCGGCGGTCGTCGGGGCGGTGCTCGTGTTCCGGGCGCTGACCTACGGTGTACAGATCCCGCTCGGGGCATTCACATACCTGATCTGGAAGGCGAAGAAGGACTGGATCATTCCAGCCGGGGATCCAGCGGATCGCCGGGCGGCGTCGCAGGCTTCGAGATCACCCCTCGAGCGATGAGCATGTTGGTGATCTCCGTCACGAGAGCCGCGGAACCGAGCGCGATACCGCTGCCGAGGAGCACGCCGGTCACGACGTCGGAGAACCAGTGCGCCGCGAGGTAGACGCGTGAGAGCGCCATCACGAACGCGAACCCGACAGCGAGCAGCTCCCACTTCCGGCGCCGCTCGCCGGGAGGGAAGAAGACCAGCACGAGCGTGACGACGAGCGCCGAGCCCGCGACGGCATGACCCGAAGGGAACGAGAACCCCGTCGTGTCGACGAGCGCGCCGAGAGGTCTGCCTCGGTGGAAGAAGCCCTTCAGCCACGCGAGCAGGATCTCCGAGGCGGCCCACGAGAGCACGAACGCCGCAAGAGCAACGAACCGTCGGCGGATGAGGAGCCACGCCGTGACGCCGACCCGCAGCGGGATCGTCACCAATCCGCTCCCGAGCAGGTTCATGACCTTGAAGAGCCGGGTGAGCACGCCGATCCTGATGTCGTCGAACCACCCCGCGATGGCGCTATCGAGGTCGCCGATCACCGTCAAGGTCGTGATGGGTGCTTCGGTGGCAGGGTGCCGTCCGACCGCCACGAGCAGGAACGCCAAGGCGGCCAGGAGTCCGAGCGAGGCTTGAAGGGCGCGACGATGGTTGGACAGTATCGAGGGAGCCGAGCTCATCCGACGCAATCAGGCGCTCCCGCGCCGCAGAGTGTGAGGTCGAGGTCGTCTCGCACGTACGAGACGATGATCTCCCGCGAGATCGACGACACCGCTCGATCGGCCTCGATCACGAGAGCGGGCTCGGAGTCTCGGGCGAAGCGGTAGCGATACACGATGCAACCACCCTCGAAGGTCAATGATCGCGACCCCGTGTATGGGTCGAGACTGGTCGGCTCCTGATAGACGCGCATGCCGACCTCGTCAGGACTCGGTGGCACCTCGATGCCGCCCGAAGTGTCGCAGGTCGACGTGAGCTCGATCTCGAGGGCCTGGAACCCTGCCCGGTCGTGCGTCAGCCACAGCGTCGAGCTGGTGTCGTCCATGAGCGTGCCGGCGAACGACCACCCGATCGGAAGCTCTGCGATGCACGGGAGGCGCGTCGCCGTCGGCACCGATTGCGCCAACAGCACCATCACGTCTTGGTCGGGCCGCGCACAGATCGGTTGCCCACCTTGATCGACCTCGCAGCTCACGGAGGCAAGGGCGAGTCCGGCCACGAGGCCGATCGCGGCTGGCCTCACGCGAAGACCGCCCAGTTCGACACGACGAGGCCCAGCGCGAGCAGCCCGGCGATCAGCACTACGATCGTGAGTCCGACACGGCGCAGGCTCCACTGCTGGATCTTGAGTGGCGCTCGATCGGGTGCGAGCCGCTGGAACTCGGTCAAGAGGTCGCGGCCGTCCTCCTTCATCATCGATCGGAGCTGGGTGGGGCTGGCGATACCCCTGGTGGCCGCGAACGCCTCGGCGATCTCATCGGGGCTGAAGGAGCGCAGCGCGCGCTCGTAGACGTGCTCCGCATCGGTCCGCAGCCCGAGCACCAGCATCATGTTGGCGAGGTCGACGGCCTGGCGCCACGGCGAGGGACGGACCTGAACGAAGAAGACGTCGATCAACTTCAGCTCACCGTCGCGCACCATGAGGTTGGCGGGCTTGATGTCGCGATGCGCGAGCCCTTCGTCCCACATCTCTCGGATCATCGTCAGCCCCTGGTCGACGACTCCCTCATCGATCTGGGCCTCACCGATCTCGATCGCGCCGTCGAAGAATTCCATCACGATCATGTACTCGCGTTCAGGGGTGATCTCGAGGATCCCGTACGGCCTCGGTACCGGGAGGCCGTAGTCCTCCATGAGTCGCAGCGTGTAATCCTCGTACTCCACGAACCTGCGCACCGTCTGGAACGGGCTCTCGTCTTCGAGCTTGCCGTACAGCACGGTACGACCGAGCTTGTACCAGCGATCGGCCCGGACATGCGTCTTGGCGTAGAGCTTGGCGAAGAGCAGGTGGTCCTCACCGGTTCGGTCGTCGGTCACTCGGATCCGCAAGGGGGTCGACCCGCCGGACCCCTCGAGCCCTACCGGCTTGACCTCCAGCACGCGATACCCCAGTTGATCGTTCACCGCGGTCGCGATCGCATCGCCCCGGCGTCCGCCGACATCGAGGTGGGCGGACTTCCCGCGCCGGTACGTGACGGGGAAGATGTCGTTCGGCGTGAACCATCGGAACGCTGTCAGTCCGATCGCGACGCCGAGCACAGCGCCGAATACGGCGCCGGTTGCGTGATCGGAGCCCAGGTAGATGCGGGCGATGCTCGCGAGGAGGAGCACTCCTGCCGTCGCCCACTTGGCCGCATCCCGTCCCCTGCCGTGCGGGAACAAGGAGTACGTCATGCCGATGAGGGTGACCGCGAGCCCCGAGATGGGTACGGAGGGCATCGAGAACCCCTGCCACGGGCCGATGATCCAGGCATCGAGGGCCCGTGGTCGCTCTATCGCTTGCGCCAGCAGGTAGCTCACGGCTCCTTCGACGAACAAGGCAGCGATCAGCACCAGCAGATGGCGCCAGCGCCGCACGACGATCAGCGCAGCCATCGTGCCCCAGCGCAGCGCTCGGATAAGCCACCGCGACGTGAGGAGCGCGAGGATCGTCATGACGTCGGTGACCGGTTCGGACCTCCACGACGCGAACCAACGCAGGATGGCGGCGTCCCTGCGCTCGAAGACACGTTCAAGCGGGTCGAACACCACGACGCCGACAACGGCCACGACGAGGTAGGCAGCCAGGGCCAGCCAGAGCTTGCCGCTGCGGCCGAGCTCCCGTGGCAGAGGCGGCGCCTCGCCAGACGGACGCCGGCGAACGCCCGAGCCGAGGAATCGGCGTCGTCTCGCCGGTGTGCTCTTGGTGGGCTGCTCGATGGCGTCCACGTCGCTCCTGTTCGTCGTGCAGGCGATGCTACCCCGACGACCCCAGCGTCGATGTCCAGTGCTCGTCGAGCCAGATGGTGGCGGCGTCGTCGATCGACGTCCCCTGCGCCACCAGCGCGTTCAGTCGCTGTAGTCCCTCGGTGGTGAGCCGCGCCGACACCCGGTCGAGCACATCGACGAGCCCTTCGCCGAAGCGTTCAACCGCGTCTTGCCGCACGACGGGGATGATGCTCTCGGCGGGTTGCAGGTGACGATCGTCCCTCAGCATGACGAGGTCGCCTTGGGCCAGGTGTCCGTCGGAGGTGAAGAGGACGCCGACGTCGACCGTGCCTCGCTCCACCGCATCGGCCGTCACTGGGCCACCGACGTCGAGCGGGAGGAACGAGCCGAACGTCAGCCCGTACGCTCGCTCGAATCCAGGCAGGCAGAGTGGGCGATCGGGGCATTCGGGCGGTCCGCCGAGTGACAGCTGCTCCGCCGCGCCGACCAAGTCGCTGATCGCCCGCAGGCTCAATCGGGCGGCGGTCGCCGAGCTCACGACGAGGGCATTGCGGCTCTGCGCCGATGCTGGGGCGAGTGCATCGAGCCCTCGCGCACCGACGAGAGAGTCGAGCGACGCCGCCGTCGTGGTCGCGTCGGACGTGGCGGCTCCACCCAGGAACGACACTGCGCTGCCGGAATACTCAGGCACGACCTCGATGAGCCCACGCTCGAGCGCGGGGAGCAGCACCTCGCGTGAGCCCGCCCTCCGCAGGTGCGTCGCGTCGAACCCCGCCTCGCGCAGAGCGCCTGCATAGATCTCGGCCACGAGCTCGCTCTCGGCGAAATCGAACGACGCGATCGTGATCGCGCCGTCGTCGATCACCTCGTCCGACGGCTCGACAGCGCTGCATGCCGCGAGCGTGATCATCACGACAGCTATCGCTCTGAGGCCCCGAGCATCCATCGACAGCACCGTACTCCAGCCCCTCCGCCCGGAGCCATACAGCGCCAGGGTGTGTTGAGGTGCCCGGGGGACCGTCGGCTAGGCTCTCGCGCGATGCAGATCGTGCACGGGATCGACGCTCTGCCGCTGGCCGAGTCACCCTCGGTCGCGACCGTCGGCTTCTTCGACGGGGTGCATCTTGGCCACCGATCCGTTTTCGACATCACCGTCGCCAGGGCCCGAGATCGCGCCCTCCGCTCGGTCGGTATCACCTTCGATCGTCATCCCCGTGAGGTGCTGGCACCCGGAAAGGAGCCCCGACTGCTCACCACGGTCGAACGCAAGGCCGCCTTGATCGGCGCGAGCGGTCTCGATGTGCTCGTGGTGCTGGAGTTCTCGCCTTCGTTCTCGCGGATGCAAGCTGAGGATTTCGTCCGTGAGGTGCTCGTCGGCGGTGTGCACGCCCGCCACTGCGTGATGGGGGCCAACTTCACCTTCGGTTTCAAGGCGATGGGCACGGTCGAGACCCTGCCGGCCATGGGCGATCCGTTCGGCATGAGCGCCGAGGGTGTTTCGCTGGTCGAGGTCGAAGGTCGAACGGTGTCGTCCTCGTCGATCAGGCAGGCGCTGGCGAACGGTGATCTCGCGTGGCCCGTCGAAGGGTTGGGCCGGCGCTTCGTGCTCGACGGGCGGGTCGTGCCGGGTCATGGCCGAGGGAAGGGGCTCGGCTACCCGACCGCGAATCTGCGCACGTGGCCCAGGCTGTTGCTGCCCGGCCAGGGCATCTATGCCGGGGTGGCGGAGCACGAGGGACGCCGGTACCGCGCAGCGATCGATGTAGGGACCAATCCCACGTTCGGCGTGGAGCCTCTGCACGTCGAGGCATTCTTGCTCGACTACGAAGGCGATGAGATCCGTGGCGAATCGCTCGCGATCGAGTTCTGGGAACGTCTGCGCGACGAGGTGTGGTACCCATCGATCGACGAGTTGGTGGTGGCGATCGCCGACGATGTCGAGCGCACCCGTGCCAGCGTGCCCGAAGCGGCGCTCCTGGCTCCCGACGGTCCGTGATCGGCTCATGGAGCGCGGTCGGGCCGCGGTTCCCGCTGGTAGTCTCGATGCTCGCCATGACGTTGACCAAAGGATCGAAGTCCCAGATCATCGCTGAGTACGCGCGTTCCGACGGCGATACCGGTTCTGCCGAGGTGCAGATCGCGGTGCTGACGACCCGCATCGCCGAGCTGACCGAGCACCTCAAGTCCCATAAGCTCGACCACGCTTCGCGCCGCGGCCTGCTGAAGATGGTGGGTCGCCGGCGGCGACTGCTCGACTACCTGCGCAACGAGGACATCGAGCGGTACCGAGACGTGATCGCGCGTCTGGGTCTTCGCCGCTGAGCGCGCGCGTGTGCCCGCGCCGGCCCCGTGGAGCAGGGCGGCGCGAAGGAGTGATGCGAACGAACGACTGACCCGCCGGGGGGCGGGGCCCAGGTCGGTAATCAGTAGCGAGCTTCCGGACACGTTTCCCGCTCGAGGGGGGCGTGCCGGCGGCCCACCACTGAGGATCGGCCGACCCGCCTCCCATCTCACTGCGCACACGCAACGATGCGTGCGCCACGAACGAGACCGCACGCAGATGCGTGCGCGTCATCCAAGGAGGAAGGCCGCATGGCCACTGTCACCAAGTCCCGCGCATTCGGCGCCAAGGACATCACATTCGAGACCGGCCGCATGGCCAAGCTCGCCGACGGCGCCGTCGTCGTCACCTACGGCGAGACCCAGGTGCTCGCCACCTGCGTGAGCAGCAACCCCCGGGAGGGCATCGACTTCTTCCCGCTCACGATCGACGTGGAAGAGCGCATGTACGCCGTGGGCAAGATCCCGGGAAGCTTCTTCCGCCGCGAGGGCCGTCCGTCCGAGACCGCCGTCCTCACATGCCGCCTCATCGACCGCCCGCTGCGCCCCACCTTCCGCGAAGGTTTCCGCGACGAGGTGCAAGTGGTCATCACGGTGCTCGGCATGGATGGCGAGAATCCCTATGACATCCCCGCGATGAACGCCGCATCGATGGCCACCTGCCTCGCCGGCTTGCCGTTCGACGGGCCCGTTGCCTCGGTGCGCATGGGCCTGATCGACGGGCAGTGGGTCGTCAACCCGACCTTCCAGCAGGTCGAGGAGGCAACGTTCGATGTGGTCGTGGCCGGCCGCAAGAACGACGCCGGTGAGATCGACGTGCTGATGATCGAAGGCGAGGCGCCCGACAACACCTGGGAAATGCTCGCCGGGGGCGCGCCCGCGCCGACGGAGGAGACGGTCGCCGAGGGCCTCGAGGCCGCCAAGCGAGCGATCGCCGACCAGATCGACTTCCAGCGCGAGTTCATCGACGGGGTCGATGTCAAGGAGAAGGCTTGGACGCCGCGACCCTTCTACGGTGAGGACCTCTACGAAATGGTCTCAACGTTCGCGGCGGACCGCCTCGGCGAGGCGATCGTTCCCGACAAGGCGGAGCGGGAGGCGAAGCTCGACACGCTGAAGGCCGAAGCCAAGGAGCACGTGGCCGCTCAGCTCGGCGACGAGGATCCGGCGCGAATGAGCGAGTTCGGCGCTGCATGGAAGCAGGTGCAGAAGAAGGTCATGCGAGTCCGCGTGATCAAGGAAGGCATCAGGCTCGACGGCCGTGCGCCCACCGATATCCGTCCGCTCTCGGCCGAGGTCGGCGTGCTGAAGCGCACACATGGGTCTGCCCTGTTCAGCCGCGGCGACACGCAGGTGCTGAACATCACGACGCTCGGCATGCTGCGCATGACGCAGATGATCGACACCCTCGATCTCTCCGATTCCAAGCGGTACATGCACCACTACAATTTCCCGCCGTATTCCACGGGCGAGACGGGCCGGGTCGGCTCGCCCCGCAGACGGGAGATCGGCCACGGCGCGCTCGCCGAGCGGGCGCTGATCCCGGTCGTGCCCAACGAAGACGAGTTCCCCTACGCGCTGCGGCTCGTCAGCGACGTGCTGAGCTCGAACGGTTCGACGTCGATGGCGAGCGTTTGTGGCTCTACCCTGTCGTTGATGGACGCCGGCGTGCCGATCAAGGCGCCGGTCGCGGGTATCGCGATGGGCATGATCGCCGGCGACGGCGCCTTCGTGACCCTCACCGACATCCTCGGCGCCGAGGACGCGCTCGGCGACATGGACTTCAAGGTCGCCGGCACGCGCGAGTTCGTCACGGCGATCCAGCTCGACATGAAGGTGACCGGGTTGCCCGGCTCGGTGTTGGCTGACGCCCTGAAGCAGGCGCGCGACGCTCGCTTCCAGATCCTCGACGTCATGGAAGCGGCGATCGCAGCGCCGCGCGAAGAGGTCAACGCCAAGGCGCCGCGCATCATCTCTATCCAGATCCCGGTGGACAAGATCGGTGAGGTGATCGGGCCCAAGGGCAAGCGCATCAACGAGATCATCGCGCTCACCGGCGCCGACATCGACATCCAGGACGACGGCACCGTGCTGATCGGTTCCACGCTGGGCGCGGAGGGCGCCGACGAGGCCGCGCACATGATCGACGAGATCGCGAACCCTCGCCCGGTGCTCGTTGGCGAGCAGTACGACGGCACGGTGGTGAAGACCACCACGTTCGGCGCCTTCGTGAACCTCGTGCCGGGCCGCGACGGCCTCGTGCACATCTCGAAGCTCGGCAAGGGCAAGCGCCTCAGCAGCGTCGAGGAAGCCGTGAAGGAAGGCGACACGCTGACCGTGCTCGTCGAGGACATCGACACGCAGGGCAAGATCAGCCTGAAGCCGGTCGGCGAGGAGTGGGCGATCCCCGAGGGGCAGAGCGACGAGGCGGGTGGTCGTGACCGCGCCAGCCGCGGAGGCGGCAGAGATCAAGCCAGCCGCGGAGGCGGCAGAGATCAAGCCAGCCGCGGAGGCGGCAGAGATCAAGCCAGCCGCGGAGGCGGCAGAGATCAAGCCAGCCGCGGAGGCGGCAGAGATCAGGCCAGCCGCGGAGGCGGGCGCGACCGAGACCGAGACCAGGGGAGCGACCGCCGCGGGCGCCGCTTCCGCGATGGCGACGGGACCGGGACCGGGACCGCACGGCGACGCACCCGCCACCACGGAGGCACCCGCAGCCACCGAGGCGCCGGCCGCCGAGTAGGCGCGGCCGGGCGACGCAACGACATGCCGATCGAGCGCACCGAGTTCAGCTCGGGGCTGCGGGTCGTCACGGAGCGGATGCCGAGCGTCCGCTCCGTGTCGCTCGGCTTCTGGGTGCTCGCCGGCTCCCGCGACGAGCGCCCTCGCATAAGCGGGTCGAGTCACTTCCTCGAGCATCTGCTCTTCAAGGGAACCGATCGGCGAAGCGCCCAAGACATCGCGGAGAACTTCGATGCGGTCGGTGGAGACGTGAACGCGTTCACCGCGCGCGAGTACACCTGCTACTACGCGCGGCTGCTCGACCGTGATCTCGAGATGGCGGTCGATCACCTCACCGACATGGTGCAGCATTCCCTGATCCGAGCCGACGACCTCGATGCGGAACGCCAGGTCATCCTCGAAGAGATCAACATGCACGAGGATTCTCCCGAGGACGTCGTGCACGACCTGTTCACGCATACGCTCTGGCCCGAGCATCCGTTGGGTCGCCCGATCCTCGGCACGGTCGAGACCATCGCTGCGGCGAACCGGGCATCGGTGCGGCGCTTCTACGGCCGCCATTACGTGCCCGGGAACCTGGTGATCGCTGCGGCCGGGAACCTGCGCCACGACGATCTGATCCTCATGCTGAAGCAGCGCATGGACACCGGTCGGCGTTGAGCGGCACGAGCAGCGCAGCGTCGGTGTGGAACCTGCGAGCCCCCGGCCGCGCGCCGAAGCCTTCGGGCACGCATCTCGTCGAGCGGCGCAAGACCGAGCAGGCACACATCTGCCTCGGCACCAACGGGCTGGCGCGCAACGATCCCGACCGGTTCGCGTTCCTCGTTGTGAACACCGCGCTCGGCGGCGGCATGTCGTCGAGGTTGTTCCAGGAGGTTCGCGAGAAGCGGGGCTCGCCTACACCGTGTACAGCTATCACGCTCAGTACACGGAGGCCGGACTGTTCTCGGCCTACGCAGGCACCACGCCGAACCGCGCGGGCGACGTCGTGTCGCTGTTGCGTCGCGAGCTCGAGCTCGTGCGTGACGGGGGCATCACCGAGGCGGAGTTCGATCGCGCGAAAGGCCACGTCAAGGGCTCGATGGTGCTCTCGCTCGAGGACCCGGGCGGACGCATGAGCCGGCTGGGCAGGTCCGAGATCGCGCACGGCGAGATCCTCTCGGTCGACCAGGCGCTTCGTCGGATCGAGCAGGTCTCGCTCGACGACGCTCACAGGGTCGCCGAGCGGGTACTGTCGCAACCGATGACCCTCACGGTCCTGGGCCCGTTCGCCTCGTCCGCCTTCAAGGAGGTCATGGCGTGATCCGCGTCGGGGTCGTCGGCGCCACCGGTCTCATGGGCCGCGAGGTCTGCCGGGCGGTTGCGTCGGACCCCGAACTGTCGCTCACCGCAGCCGTGTCACACTCGGCCGCAGGCTCGACGCTGGCAGACGTGATGGGGCTCGATGGCCCGGCAGGCAGCGTGCTGTTGCGAGAACATCTCGATGACATCCGCGATACCGGGCTCGCGGTCCTCGTCGATTTCAGCGCAGCGGCCTACGCCCCCGACCACGTGGCATGGGGCATCGCGAACGGCGTGCACGTCGTGGTGGGCACGACGGGCTTCGAGATCGATGATGCCTGGCGCGACGCATCCATCGGCGTGATCGTCGCGCCCAATTTCGCGATCGGCGCGGTGCTGCTGATGCGGTTCGCCGAACAGGCCGCTCGACACCTTCCGTCGGCGGAGGTCATCGAGCTCCACCACGACCGCAAGGCCGACGCCCCGAGCGGCACCGCGCTGCTTACGGCTCGGCGCATCGCGGCTGCGCGAAGCGAGTCACAAGAGCCCCCGACGGGCGACGATGCCCATCCGGGTGCTCGTGGCGCCGATGTCGAGGGGGTTCGGGTCCACAGCGTGCGGCTGCCCGGTCTCGTCGCACACGAGGAAGTCATCTTCGGCGGCGACGGACAGACCCTCACGCTCCGGCATGACTCGACCGATCGCACGTCGTTCATGCCGGGCGTGCTACTCGCGATCAAGGCAGCGCCGAGCAGGCCGGGTCTTACGGTCGGCCTCGACGAGCTTCTGTGACCTCGACGCTCGCCGCAGACCCCGCGCGCACCCCGACGACGGCGCTCGGATCCCGCCCGGCCTCATGCCGGCTGCGTGAGGCGGAGCTCCTCGATCGTGATCGTGCCGTCGTGGTCGCGGCGCACGAGGATGCCTTCGCACTCCCGCAGCGGCGCGACCTCGATCCCGATGAGACCGAACGCGGCTCGTTCCACGAGCGGGGTATGGCTGATCGCGAGCCCGATGCCGCCCTCGGGAAGTTGGTCGAGCAAGGCTCGCACGCCTGCCGCCATGCCCTCGGGGCTTCCTCCGCTGGCGTCGTGACCTCCGAGTCCCGGAACCACCGCGTGGTCCGGAAGCTGCTGCATGGCGCCTCGCAGGAACCACGCCGCCGTCTCCGCCGCTCGCTCAGCAGGCGAGACGAAGACGCGGTCGTAGGCCCGAGAGCTCGCGCGGCCGATGTCCTCGGCCAGCACCCTTCCGGCGGGGGAGAGTCGGTCCGCCTGAGGATCGCGCGTGGCATGTCGTCGGAGCTCGAGCTCTTCCACGGTGGGGCTGGTTCCTTTCGACGTCCGCGTATCATGCCGCGCGTGGGCCCCCTTCGCCGCATATGCGTGGTGATACTCGGGTTGACGCTCGCCGTCACGGCATCGGCCTGCATCGGCGCCGATGACCCGGAGCCAAGGTCGCCGGCCGGCGCTCCGAGTGATGGCGGCGTGATCAGTGAGGACTCCAGTGACACGGTGTTCGTGCCGGGGCGATTCATCTACCGGTTCAACAGCATCAGCGCAGAGGCCGAGTTCGACGGCAGCGTCGCCACCATGAGCATCCGCAACGACACCGGTGCGGAGCTCGGTGCGCCCTCGCTGTACGTGCTCGGGGCCGATGACCGTCGCTACGACGCCACGGTCGACGGCGCCGCCCCGATCGCCGACGGCGAGCAGGCGACCCTGGAATTCACCTTCCCCGACGTTGTGAGCCCTCAGACGATCGGACTCGCCGTGTTGTCGT
The DNA here is from genome assembly GCA_963831325.1 of uncultured Actinomycetes bacterium. GTDB lineage: Bacteria > Actinomycetota > UBA4738 > UBA4738 > HRBIN12 > JAOUEA01. The sequence goes on along the minus strand of CAWHQA010000035.1, from coordinate 162,576 downwards.
TCGGTGACCTGAACGTGGGGGCGATGGCACCGGTGCCGGCGTCAGGCACCTGACGCAGGAAGCGCCGCAGCCCAGCCGTCCTACACTCGTTGGGCATTCCCCCCGACCATGGAGGCTTCCAGGTGCATCGATCGGCGCGATCATCAGTGAGCCCGCTCGTCGTGACGGCCCTGGTGATCCTGTGGATCGGCGCGCTTGCGATCCCCAGCCGATCAGATGTGCGGGTCAACGGAGGCGAGACCGATGTCACGGTGAAGGTTCGACTGACCGGCTGGATCGCCCGCCGCGACGGCTTCCATCTGTACCGGGAACGGGCCACGGTGCGGCTGGCCGTCGGCGTCTGGCCGAACCTGCACGGTGAGCGCGTGCGCGCGCGGCTGGAGTGGCGTCGAGCAGGTCTTCGCTGGCAGGTGGTCGACGTCTCGTCCACCAGGCTCAACCTCGACAGCCGCGGGTTGTTCTTGGTTCGCGGTCTCCCGGCGGGATACGCCTTCCGCATCAGAGCCAGGGTGCGCGTGGGCGACGGTCATGCAGCGGCGCGATCTCAGTGGGGATACTTCAAGGTGCTCTGATCAGGGCGTTCGCGGGCCGCCGCCTCGATGTCGTTGAAGAGGGGTTGCGCTCCCCGTACACTCCGGCGGCCTGCCACCGAGAGAAGCTTGACTGTGTCTCGCCGCGTCGTCGCCGTTTCCGTCTGCTTGGTCGCGCTCGTGCTCGTCCCCGTGCTCGCGCCATCCGCGGTCGCAGGACCTCGGGTCCCCACCGATGCGATCAGTGGACCGTGGACACTCGCACCGTGGAGGCAGCCGTCCCGATCGGCGCGGCGTTCGCGATCTCGCGGGGCGACGCCAACGACGTCAAGGGCGACCTCGACCTGCGGGCGATGAAGATCTCACGTGGCAAGGCGAAGGACACGATCGCCTTCTCGACCTACGACGCCGTCTCGAACGCGGCGATCGATGGCGACGGGAACTTCGCCGTTCTGATCGACACCAACAACGACCGGAGATACGACTTCGGCCAGTAGTTCTTCGCGGCTGGACGTCTGCGGGGTGTCCTGGTGAACCTGCGAACGGATCGCGTCGTGGATCGCACGGCGCCAGCATCCCGCTCGAACTCGAAAGCGTTCCGTACGGCGATCGTGCGAAGCAAGATCGACAGCCCCGGCACCTACCGGTCCGCGATCTTCGGATACAACGAGGGCGGCGTGTGCTCCTCCCGCAGCCCGTGCGTCGACGCGATCCCGAACCGCTTCCCGCTGATCGCTCTCGACCATCGGGCGCCGACGGTGAACCCGAGCCCGATGGAAACGTACTCCGGCGATGTCAGCGATGACCTCACATCGCCGCTCAGCTTCACCTTCGGCGACGACAACTTCGGCACGGGCGTGAAGCGCTGGATCGTCGAGCGGAAGACGGTCGGCACAGGTGCCCGACGGAAGGCCGTCAAGACCGGCACGATCGCCGATCCCACTGTCGGGGTGCCCGGCGCCCAGGGATCACCTACGACGTGCGGGTGGTGGTCATCGACAAGCAGAAGAACCGAAAAGTCTCGAGTGTCGAGCGTACATCGTTCCCGTTCGACGATCGGAACGCCCGGGTGGCCTACGTGGGCTTGACGATCCCGCTCGCTTCCTCGGGGCGCGTTCCTCACACCACCACGTCTGTGGCGCTTGGCGCCACCGCGACCCTGGCGTTCACCGGGGTTGGCGAGGTCTGCGTCATGGGCGGCCCCGTGGCGACCGGGATGACCGCCACAGCCGACCTGACGATCGACATCATGAACGAGGGGATCGCCACCGAGACCGACGCCACACCGACGCGCGAGCGTGTCCTCTGCGTGAGCGTTGGCGGCGCCGGCGCTCACACGGCGCAGCTCACGGGCACGACCGCGGTCGCATTCGTGCTCGACGGCCTGTACGTCGCCCGGTGAGATCTGTTCATCGACGGCTGGCGGGCTCGCTCTCACCGGCTTCCCACCGGGCGAGCACGAAGAGTAAGTCGCTGAGCCTGTTCAGGTAGCGGCGTGTCTCTGGGTTGACCTCGCGACCGGCGTGTTCGAGCGCGACGACGGCTCGCTCGGCGCGCCTGATCGTGCTGCGGGCGACATCGAGGGCCGCGCTCGCAGGATTCGCCCCGGGCACGATGAACACCTGGGGCAACGGCCGATCGGCGACCATCTCGTCGATGCGTGTCTCGAGCCGCTGGGTCATCCCGGTCGTCACGAGCGAGACTTCCGGCTGCAGCTTGGCGCGTTCGCCCGGGTTCGTCGCGAGGTCGGCGCCGACCACGAACAGTTCCCTCTGCAGGGCCAGGATCTCGTCTCGCATCGTGCTCTCCGCCGTGAGGGCTCGGGCGAGACCGAGAACGGCGACCGCCTCGTCGGTGGTGCCGTACGCCTCGGTGACCAGGTCATCCTTGGGGATGCGGCCCCCGTACAGAAGCCCGGTGGTGCCGTCATCGCCGGTCTTGGTGTAGATGCGCGGCATGGGCCGCTAGCATAGGTGCATCGCTGCCGCTTCCCAGGCGGCGCCCGGCGCGAGGAGAGGGCTCCGATGACCGGACAGGCGGGCAGGTTCGGTTCGGTCGTGACTGCCATGGTCACGCCGTTCCGCGACGACGATCACGCGGTCGATCTCGAGGGCGCGCAGAAGCTGGCGACGTGGCTCGTTGACAACGGCAGCGACGCCCTGGTGGTCGCCGGATCGACCGGCGAGTCGCCGACCCTCAGCTACAAGGAGAAGGCGGAGCTGTTCCGCGTGGTGGGCCAGGCCGTCCGCGGCCGGGCGAAGATGATCTGCGGGAGTGGCACCTACTCGACGGCCGAGACGCTCGAGCTCACCGAAGCGGCCGAGGAAGCCGGCGCCGACGGCCTGCTCGTGGTCACCCCGTACTACAACAAGCCGCCGCAGCGTGGTCTGATCGCCCATTTCGAAAGGGTGGCCGACGCCACCGAGCTGCCGATCATCGCTTACAACATCCCCGGAAGAACCGCGACCCGCATCGAGCACGACACGCTGCTCGCGCTCGCGGAGCATCCGAACATCGTGGCGGTGAAAGACTCGACCGGCGACTTCCAGGCGGTCTCGCGACTGATCGCCGAAGCGCCGAGCGGGTTCGAGGTCTACTCCGGCGACGACTGGGCCGCCTTCGGTTACGCGTGCCTTGGGGCAGTCGGCGTCGTGAGTGTGGCGAGCCATCTCGTCGGGCCGCAGATCCATCAGATGCTCGAGCTGGTGGGCACGGGTGATGTGCCGGCGGCTCGCAAGATCCACGAGGCTCTGTCGCCGTTGTTCAACGCCCTGTTCATCACCTCGAATCCGATCCCCGTGAAGGCCGCTCTCGACATGCTCGGCCGGCCTGCAGGCGTACCGCGGCTTCCGCTCGTGCCGGCGACGATCGAGGAACAGACCAGGATCCGCTCCGCACTGGAGGACGCCGGTCTCCTCTGAAGCGAGTGGCTGTCGCGTCGTCTTCCTCGGTGGGGTGGGGGAGGTCGGACGCAATATGGCGTGCGTCGAGCTCGACGGGCGCATCCTCATCATCGACGTCGGGCTCTCGTTCCCATCGGGAGACATGCCGGGCATCGACCTGGTGCTGCCCGACTTCGACTACGTGCGAAACAACGCCGAGCGCGTCGAGGCGATCGTGCTCACGCATGGTCATGAGGACCACATCGGCGCGCTCCCGTATCTGCTCCGCGAGATCTCCGGCGTGCCTGTGTACGGCACGCCATTCACCCTCGAGCTGCTGAAGGGCAAGCTCGAAGAGCATCAGGTGAGCGATCGATGCGAGCTTCGCACTGCCGTCCCGGGCGAGGGCACGAGCGTCGGGCCGTTCACGATGCGTTTCCTGCGGGTGACGCACTCCATCCCCGACGGCATGGCGGTCGTGATCGACACCCCGCACGGCGCGTTCTTGCACACAGGCGATTTCAAGATCGACCAGACGCCCCTCGACGGGCGACCGACCGACCTTCACGGTCTGGCCGAGGAAGCGAGCGGCCGAGGTGTGCACCTGCTGCTCAGCGACTCCACGAACGCCGAGGAAGCGGGGTACACCGACAGTGAGCGCGCGGTCGGTCCGGTACTCCAGCGCATCGTCGAGAATGCCCCGAACATCGTGGTGGCGGCGTGTTTCTCGAGCCACATCCACCGCGTGCAGCAGATCGTGAACGCAGCACGCGTGAACGAGCGGGTCGTCGCGTTCCTCGGCCGGTCGATGCTGAACTCGGTCGCCGCCGCCCGTCGGCTCGGCTACCTGCAGGTCGACGACCGAGACGTGATCGACATCGCCGAGGTCGCCGACCTCGATCCGGGCCGCGTCGTGGTGATCTGCACCGGGAGCCAGGGGGAGCCGTTCTCCGCCCTCTCGCTGATGGCCCAGCGCCAGCACAAGTGGGTGAAGCTCGACGAGGGCGACACGGTTGTGCTTTCGTCGTCGCTCATACCCGGCAACGAGCCCGCCATCCACCGGGTGGTCGATGCGGTCTATCGGACGGGCGCCGACGTGTACCACATGCCCGCCGACCCGGTGCATTCGAGCGGCCACGCTGCCGCAGAAGAGCTGCGGCTGATGCTCTCGCTCGTGCGACCCCGGTGGTTCATCCCGATCCACGGGGAGCGCCGCCACCTGCAGCACCACGCTCGACTTGCCGAGGGCGTCGGGATCCCGCGCGACCACGTGATCATCTGCGAGGACGGCGACATGGTCGAGGTGGGGGAGAAGGTCGAGATCGTCGACCGGGTACAGGCCGGCATGACGTTCGTCGACGGCCTCGGCATCGGCGACATAGGCGGGGAGGTGCTTCGTGACCGGCGCAAGCTCGCCGGCGACGGTGTGGTCGTCGTGGTCGTCACGGTCGACTCGCAGACCGGAGAGCTCGTCGGCGGTCCCGACATCGTGAATCGGGGCTTCGTCTACGAGGAAGCGTCACAGGACATCCTCGACGAGGCTCGCGAGCGGGTCGTGGCGACGATCGGGGAGACGGCCGATGCGCGTGTGATCGACCCCTCGGCTCTGCAGCATGAGATCCGCCGGACCCTCGGCCGGTACTTCAACGAAGTGACCCAGCGCAAGCCGGTGATCCTGCCAGTCGTCATGGAAGTCTGATTCGTTGTCGGGTCGCGAGGCGGCGACTGTGACTCTCTATCGTCCCGTTGGACAGGGAGAGCTCAACCTTATCGCCGAGAGCGGCTACAAGCGGTTCCCGCCGCGGCTTTCACATCAGCCCATCTTCGACCCCGTGTTGATTGAAGAGTACGCCACCAAGATCGCACGGGACTGGAACACGAAAGATGCCGCGTCGGGGTTCGTTGGCGACGTGACTTCATTCGCGGTGTCGTGCGAGTGGGTCGAGCGTTTCAAGATTCGGTCTGTTGGGGGCGAGCGATATCAGGAACTTTGGGTGCCGGCGGAGGACCTCTCCGAGTTCAACGACCACATCGTCGGAGATATCGAGATCGTCGCCGAGTACCGCCCCTAAGTGAGACCGTCGTTGCTTGAAGCGCCCCGAGAACCCGTCAGACTATGAACCCTCATGGCGACGAAGACTTCCCCGTCACGGCGTTCGTCGTCGCGTGCATCCACCCGTCCCAGCAGCAGGAAGACCGCTTCCAAGCGGCCGGCCGCCAAGCGCTCGCCCGCCAAGAAGAAGCCGCCGCGGGCGCCTACCTTCCAGATCCTCTCGCCCTTCGCTCGAGACACGCTGGGCATCGGGCTCATGGTGCTTGCAGGGCTCGCCGTGCTCTCCGTGTGGTTCGACGCGGCCGGGCCCATGGGCGACGCGTTCTCCGGGTTGCTGCACGCCACCTTCGGGTTGGCAGCGGCGTTGTTCCCGTTGATAGGCCTCGGTTGGGGCATCGCCTTGCTGCGCGATCGGTCGCCCGAGGAACGCATGCGCATGTTCATCGGCTTCGTGATCATGGCGTTGGGGACGCTGGGCCTGCTGTCGCTCATCCGTGGCAATCCGAGCGTCTTCGCGCCGGTGCGCGACACCGCTGCGCCAGAACCCGTCATGGCGGGTTTCGCCGACGCCGGCGGGTTCATCGGCACCCTCGGTGCGTTCCCATTGTCGAAGATCGTCTCCCCGACCGGCGCGGTGCTGGTCGATCTGGGCCTCGCCGTGATCGGCGCGTTGATCATGACCGGCACGTCATTCGCTGAGCTCGGACGCAAGGTCTCGGCCGCCAGAACGTCGATCGCCGAGCGTACGGAGCGCAGGCGCGTCGGCGAGCAGGCCAAGGCCGAGGAGAAGCTCGAGAAGCAGCGCATCAAGGACGAACGAGCCGCCGCCAAGGCCGAGAAGGCGGGCGAGAAGGCCCCGAAGGCGAAGCTCTCCGAGCGTCTCGGGCTCACCGAGCCCGTCGTCGTGCTGCCGGAGTCCGAGTCGCTCGGAACATTCGAGCTTCCGCCCGAGGGGGCCGCCGGTGAGCCGGAAGACATCGAGCCCACGAAGAAACCGCGGGGGCGCACCATCGCGACCGCCGACGGGCCCTACCAGCTTCCCTCCCTCGACCTGCTACGCACGGCGCCGCCCTCCACGAACGACGGCGTGCACGAGAAGGACGTCATGGAGGCGCTCGGGCATACCCTCTCGACGTTCGGGGTCGACGCGAAGGTGACTGCCGCGCACCGCGGCCCGACCGTGACGATGTACGAGGTCGCGGTCGCCTCGGGCACCAAGGTGAACAAGGTGCTGAACCTCTCGAGCGACATCGCCTACGCGCTCGCGACGCCCGACGTGCGCATCATCGCGCCGATCCCGGGCAAGTCGGCGATCGGCATCGAGGTGCCGAACCGCCACCGCGACTTCGTGATGCTCGGCGACATCCTGCGATCGAAAGCGGCGAAGGCCGCCGCCCACCCGCTCACCGTCGCGCTCGGCAAGGACATCCACGGCGAGGCGCAGATGGTGAACCTAGCGACGATGCCGCACGTGCTGATCGCGGGAGCGACCGGCGCCGGTAAGTCGAGCCTCGTGAACAGCTTCATCACGTCGATCCTGATGCGCACGAGCCCCGACGATGTTCGGCTCGTGCTCGTCGACCCCAAGCGCGTGGAGCTCAGCCACTTCGCCGAGGTCCCCCACCTGCTCAGCCCAGTGATCGTGCATCCCAAGCGCGCCACCGAGGCGCTCGAGTGGATCGTGCGGGAGATGGAGATGCGCTACGAGATGCTCGCGACCGTCGGCGTGCGCGACATCGACGGCTACGAGGAAGGCCTGCGCGAGGGCACGCTGCGCCTGCCGGTCGGCCGTGAGCACGAGTACCAGCACTTGAGCTACATCGTCGTGGTCATCGACGAGCTGGCCGACCTGATGATGGTGGCGCCCCGCGCCGTGGAGGACGCGATCTGCCGCATAGCCCAGATGGCGCGCGCCGTCGGCATCCATCTCGTTGTCGCGACCCAGCGACCCAGTGTCGACGTGGTCACCGGTCTGATCAAGGCGAACATCCCTAGCCGCATCGCGCTGATGACCTCGAGCCAGGCCGACTCACGCGTCGTGCTCGACCAGAACGGCGCCGAGAAGCTGGTCGGCCACGGCGACATGCTCTTCGCCCCCGCGAACGCGTCGAAACCCGTTCGCCTGCAGGGGGCGTGGGTCACCGAGGCGGAGATCCATGGCATCTCGGAGTTCATCCGTGCCCAGCGCGAGGTGGTCTATGAACAGCACATCGAAGGACTCGGTATCCCGCCGAGCGCGGCCGAGCTGTCGGTAGGCACCGGAGCAGGGGGCGATTCCGACGAAGACCTCACGAACCAGGCCGCAGAGCTGATCATCCGCTCCCAGCTCGGCTCCACGAGCATGTTGCAGCGCAAGCTCAAGGTGGGGTTCGCGCGCGCGGGCCGTCTCATGGACCTGCTCGAGGAGCAGGGAGTGGTGGGTCCGAGCCAGGGTTCGAAGGCTCGAGACGTCCTCATCACCTGGGAAGAGTGGGAAGAACGCCGCAGCGCGTAGCTGCTCGGGTTCGGCCAGAAGCTACAGGGCGCCCACTCGCCGCGCCACCTGGAAGAGGGTGTCGGCGTGCTGCTGCGGGTCGATCATGAATCGCCCCGCGATGCCGACCTGACCTTGCCAGTAGGCGTAGATGCGCTCGTTGTTCCAGCCACGCTCGGCGCCGCTGCGGAAGCTGCGCACCAGCTCGCTCCCGCTGCTGATCGCGGGCGGAGACACGATGAATCCTCCCCGCGCACCGTCGATCGATACCCAGTACGCACCGACGAGGCCCCAACGCCCGTCGTCGAGCTGGCCCGAGACAAGCAGGAACTTCACCGGGCCCTCGGAGAGAGTCTCGGGCGTGGACACGGATTCGCGGATCGCCGACAGCGGCGAGGAATTCCAGGTCGTTTCGTTCATCTCAGGCTCCATCGGTGGCGGGCTCCCTCCCCTCGTTGGGGGCACACTAGTCCCCCGAACGGGGGCTCCGCGCCGGGCGAAAGGCGGTGTTTTCCGTCTCAGGGGGCGTCAGAAGTCGGTAGTTCGCTCACCACGGACCTAGGGCAGGTCGCGTACAGCAGGGGACGGGTCGTCGGAGAGCAGGACCCACTGTTCGTGGTCGCGCCACGCTCCTCTGATGAACAGGTAGCTGGGAGAGAAGCCTTCGCGACGGAAGCCCGCTCCTCGCACGAGCGCGATCGAAGCTTGATTGTCCGGTTGCACGTTGGCCTGAACCCGGTGCAACCCCAGCTCGTCGAACGCGATCCGGAGCAGCGGCGCCATCGCCGCTCGCATGTACCCTCGGCCGGCGAAGGGCTCGAACGCGTAGTAGCCGAGGAAGGCCCCACGGAGCGGCCCCATCACGATCTGCGACAGGTTCATCACCCCGACGATCGTGTCGTCGTCGGCGTCGCACACGAGGAGCGAGCGATCGGTCGTGGTGCTGTTGCGGGCCAGCAGGCGTTCGAACCACGGGCCGGGGGCTGCCGGTTCCAGCCAGGGGTCGTGCAGGCCGACGGAAGCTGCGAGGCGTTGCACGAACTCGGCTCGATCGCCCTCGACCGGAGGGCGGAGCACGACCCGTCGTGTCATGCCTCGTGCGTACGGGCCTTCGCGGCGGCGATGACTCGCTCGGCCGAAGCCCGATCCTCGAACCCCTCGGTCGACACCTTGTGGCCCTCGAGATCCTTGTATACCTGGAAGAAGTGCTCGATCTCGTTGAGCAAGGTCATCGGAAGCCCCGCGAGGTCGCCCACGTGCGACCAGATCGGATCGCGGAGTGGCACACAGAGGATCTTCTCGTCCTCGCCCTTCTCGTCGGTCATGCGGAACAGTCCGATGGGACGCACGATGATGCGGCATCCGGGGAAGGTCGGTTCGCCCACGAACACCAGGGCGTCGAGCGGATCTCCGTCGCCACCGAGGGTGCCGTCGATGAAGCCGTAGTCGGCCGGATACTGCATCGACGTGAACAGCATGCGGTCGAGCACGATCTCGCCGGTCACGTGATCCATCTCGTACTTGTTGCGGGACCCCTTGGGGATCTCCACGATCACCATGAGTGCGTCGTCGGCCATCGAAACGAGTGTACCGGCGCTATCATCCCGGGGTTCCCATGGCAGGCACATCGCTGCAACGACCCATCGGGGTCGGTCCCGCGCTCGAGAAGGCACGACGCATCCGCGGCCTGTCGCTCGACGAGGCGTCGCGCGACACGATGCTCCGGGTCGACCAGCTCAGCGCGCTCGAGGTCGAGGACTTCGCGGCGCTGCCGAGCGATGCCTTCGTGCGGGGGGCGCTGCGCACCTACGCCCAGTACCTCGGGGTGAGTCCGGACAAGGTGCTCGGGGCCTATGCGCGCCACGCTGAGACGCCCGCCTCGCCGCTGCCCCCGGGAGGGCTGGGGCGGATCGAGCGAGCGATCGCGGCGACCCGCATACGCGACAACCAGCGTTTCCTGCTCGTCGGCGCGGCGACGGTCGTCGCGCTGCTGGTGTTGTTCGGGCCCGTATCACGCGATCGGGGAGCACCTGCCCCGGCGGCGATCCCGACGACTGCGTCGACGACGTCCGTCGCATCGGTCATCGATGCTGTGGTCGTGGCCAGGCGCCCGGTCGAGCTGAAGGTGAGGGACGATGGTGCCGACGAGATCCTTGCCATGGAAGCGGGCGAGACGCGCTCCTTCTCGGCAGCCGATGAGCTGGTGCTGTGGGTCGATGACGCAGGAGCGGTGCAGATCTCGGTCGATGGGACGGACCTCGACATCCCGGGCACGCGGGGCGAGTCCTGGACCGGGACGTTCACCTCCGGGGTCAGCCCCGGTGCCGCGGCCACCTCGTCGACGTCGTGAGCCGGCCGGTGCGCGTCGAGGTGGTCGGCGTCGGCACCGAGTTGCTGCTCGGCCAGATCGCGAACACCAACGCACAGTGGATCGGAGAGCAGCTCGCCGAGATAGGGGCGGATGTGCTCTTCCACCAGGTGGTCGGGGACAACCTCGATCGCATCGTCACGGTCATCGACCTGGCTGCATCGCGAGCAGACGTCGTGCTCGTGACCGGGGGGCTAGGGCCGACCGAGGACGACATCACGCGTGACGCGATAGCGCTCGTGATGAGTGCGCCGCTCGAGCGCGACCCGGCGTTGGAGAGCTGGCTCCGGGAGAGGTTCGCCGGGTTCGCCGACGGCTCGATGCCCGAGAACAACCTGCGTCAGGCCGACGTGCCCCGCGGCGCTCGAACGATCGGGAACGACCGTGGGTCGGCACCGGGGCTCGCTGCAGATCTGCCGGGCGGCGCGCGCATCTACGCCATGCCCGGCGTGCCGAGCGAGATGAACGCGATGATGCGGAGCACCGTCCTGCCGGAGCTGGCCGAGCGCATCGGCGCGGCCATCGTGCGCTCGCGAACCCTGCGGTGCGTCGGCATCGGAGAGTCGAGGGTCGCTGAGATCCTCGCCGACCTCTTCTCGGCGTCGGTGAACCCCAGCCTCGCCTATCTGGCCTCAGCCGGTGAGGTGAAGGTGCGGTTCACCGCGAAGGCCGACACCGTGGAGCACGCCGAGGCGATGATCGGGCCCCTCGCGACCGAGGTGCAGCGCCGTCTCGGTGATGTCGTCTTCTCGCTCGACGATGAGACGCTCGAGCAAGCGGTTTCACGGCTGCTGCTCGCCTCTGGCCGCCGCCTGGCGTGCGCGGAATCGCTCACCGGTGGAAGCGTGGGGGCCCGCCTGTCCGCCGCCCCCGGGTCGTCGAAGGTCTTCATCGGTTCCGCCGTCGTGTACACCGCAGCGTCCAAGGAGCGGGTGCTCGGAGTCTCGCGCGAGACGATCGACGGTCCGGGTGTCGTGAGTCGCGGATGCGCACTCGAGATGGCGGCGGGAGCGAGGCGACTGTACGAGGCTGATCTCGCGGTCTCACTGACGGGCGCAGCGGGTCCCGAGCCCCATGGCGGCGCGGAGCCAGGCACGGTCTGGATCGGTCTCGACGCGGTGGACCGGTCGCACGCGCGAGGCTACGTCGCGTCGGGAGACCGAGCGCGCGTGCGACGATGGGCGGAGCAGTCTGCGCTCGACATGGTGCGCCGCTACCTCGAGGGAGTTCCCCTGCCTGAGAGCGATCGCGACATCCACGGGGGCTGAGCTGTGCCGACCGTTGGAGCCTCGAGACCGAGGGCCGGCGTGGAGCGGCTGTTCGTCGCCCTGGCGATACCAGACCCGGTGGCAGCGGTCGTCGAGGCGGCCCTTGGACCATGGCGGGCGGAGTTGTCACATGCCCGATGGATCCCACGATCGGACTGGCACGTGACGCTTCATTTCCTCGGGCCGACGTCGCCGAGGCTGGTCCCTTGGATGCGGGATCGACTCGGTGAGGTCGCTGCCACCGCCTCCCCGTTCCAGTCGAGGGTACGAGCCCTGGGGGCGTTCCCGTCGACGCGACGAGCGCGGGTCCTCTGGGCCGGGCTCGACGACTTCAACCGGCAGCTCGCGGCGTTGGCCTCGGCGATCCAGCGCTCGATCGGAGAAGAGCTGGCTCCGCAGGAGCAGCCCTTCACGGCTCACATGACGGTAGCGCGAAGTGACCCACCGCTCAGACTGCCCGAAAGTTTCGCCGAGACCTCGCTCGAGAGCGAGATGTTCACCGTCGGTGCGTTCGTGCTGATGCGGAGTCACCCCCGCCGCCCGTCCTCACGCTACGAACCTCTCGAAACCTACGCGCTGCGAGGAGACTGGGAGCAAGCTTGAAGGCGCGCTAGCCCCGAGATACGCACCCCCCGATCCCGCTACCCTTCCCTCCTTGCATCCGAACACGTGTTCGAGTACCGTTCGGACTCGAAAACCTTCGAATGACAGGGGTGTAAGTTATGTCAGACCGGCTCGGTAGTGTTCGCGCTCCGACAGCAGATGAGCCCTCACGGCGCCTCCTCGCCGGTGGGCCCAAAGGCCTAGAGGCCAGAGAGAAGAAGGAGGCCACCGTGGACCGCGACAAGATGCTCGACGTCACGCTCCAACAGATCGAGAAGCAGTTCGGCAAGGGCGCCGTGATGAAGCTCGGTCGAGCATCCGGCGGGAGCCGGGGTATCGGTGATCCCCACGGGGTCGCTCGCGCTCGACCTGGCGCTCGGCATCGGGGGCGTGCCCCGAGGTCGCATCATGGAAGTCTTCGGGCCCGAGGGCTCGGGCAAGACAACGGTGTGTCTGCACATCATCGCCGAGGCGCAGGCCAACGGCGGCATCGCCGCGTTCATCGACGCCGAGCACGCGCTCGACCCCACCTATGCGCGCGAGCTCGGGGTGAACATCGACGAGCTGCTCGTCTCCCAGCCCGACTCCGGCGAGCAGGCGCTCGAGATCGCCGACATGCTCGTGCGCTCGGGGGCGCTCGACCTCGTCGTCATCGACTCGGTCGCGGCGCTGGTTCCACGCGCTGAGATCGAGGGTGAGATGGGCGACACCCATGTGGGGCTGCAGGCTCGGCTGATGAGCCAAGCGATGCGCAAGCTCTCCGGTACCCTCTCGAAGTTCGACACCACGGCCATCTTCATCAACCAGCTCCGGGAGAAGATCGGCGTGATGTTCGGATCACCCGAGACCACCCCGGGCGGCCGTGCGCTCAAGTTCTACTCCTCGGTCCGTCTCGACGTTCGCAAGATCGAGAACCTCAAGGACGGCACAGAGGTCGTCGGCTCACGCACGCGGGTGAAGGTCGTGAAGAACAAGGTCGCTCCGCCGTTCCGGCAGTGCGAGTTCGACATCATGTACGGCAAGGGCATCTCGAAGGAAGGTTCCCTCATCGACGTAGGCGTCGATCTCGAGATCATCAAGAAGGCCGGCGCCTGGTTCACCTACGAGGGCGAGCAGCTCGGGCAGGGACGTGAGAACGCCCGCGCCGTTCCTGGCCGAGCACATCGACGTACGCGACGAGATCGAACGGCAAGATCCGTGAGGCCGTCGGTATCAGCGCCTTCGGCGACGAGGGCGACGAGACCCCGATCGAGATCGTGCCAGATGTCGTGCTCGACGAGCAGCCTTCGAGCCGAGTCGGAAGCCGACAACGGACGGCAAGGCGAAGGTCAAGGCCGGAGCCGACGGATAGGCGCACGTGTCGACCTCCGCGACCGATCGGAGTCTCGCCACGCGAAGAATCCCAAGAGCTGCCACGAGCGCGCGCTCGGGCTCCTGGCGGTGCGCCCGCGCAGCCGCCGGGAGCTCGAGCGGCGCCTGCTCGCGGCGGGGTTCGAGGCTGAGGAGGTCGCCGACGTACTCGCTCGGCTCGAACGGGTGGGCCTCATCGACGACGAGGCCTTCGCGCGGCAGTTGGCCGAGCACGACTTCGGTTCGTCGACGTGCCGGCCGCCGGGCGGTCGACGAGCGCCCTGCTGGCGAAGGGTATCGCGCCGCGAGCTCGCGGCCGAGGTGGCCGACGCCGCTCCCGACGACGAGCAGGACCGCGCCAACGCGCTCGCGCGGTCCAGGGCCGGTCGTCTCTCGGGCGTCGAGCCCGCCGAAGGCGTTCGGACGCCTCACTTCGCTGCTGGTGCGCCGGGGCTACTCGCCCGAAGTCGCGCGTGTCGCGGCGCGCGGGGCGCTCGAGATCGACGAACGAGGACTAGGCCGTTCGCATCTTGTCTCGCGGCGCGAAGCGGCCGTAGCATCGTCAGCACGAGAGGAACACTTCCGAAACCCGACGTTCAAAACGAATCGCCCTGTGAGCGAGCACCGTGTCCCCGAACCCAAGCGAGCGATCGAACGAGCGCGATCGGCCGAGAACGGCTCGGTCCGAGCCGCTCGCACGCACATGCGCACCCGCTGACCGAACGACGCGGGACCGGAGGGTCCTTCTCGCAGACGTCGCTTGACGAGGTTTGTGGAGGAGACGATGGTCCCAGTGTTGATCGGCATCGCCGCGCTCGCGCTCGGGTTCGCTGCGGGATTCCTCGTACCGCAAGTCGGTCGCCAGCCGCAGATGCTCAGAGCATCGAAGCCCGCGCCCAGAAGCTTCTGCTCGATGCCGAGCACGAAGCCGAGGCGACCGTCGAGCGCGCGATGGCACGAGGCCAAAGAGGAGATCGCGGCGCTGCGCCGTGAGGCCGACGAGGACCTCCGCGGCGCGGCGCGAGGAGATCGGCCGCGCCAGGAGCGCCGCATCGCGGACTCGCGAGGACGAGCTCGAAGGCGAAGACCGAGCACGCTCGAGCGCACGAGCGGCAGAGCTCCAAGAACGCGACGAAAAGCTCAGCTACGTGCGCAAACAGCTCGAGAAGGCGACCGATCTACATCGGGCCGAGCTCGAGAAGATCGCGAGCATGACGTCGACCGAGGCGCGCGACCATCTGATGGCCCAGATACTCGACGATGCCAAGCGCGCTGCGATGAGCCAGGTTCGCGAGATCGAGCAGCGGGCTCGCGAGGAAGGCGAGGAGCGCGCCCGCAAGATCGTGACGATCGCGATCCAGCGGGTGGCATCCGAGCAGACCGCGGAATCGACCGTCAGCGTCTTCGCCCTTCCGAGCGAAGACATGAAGGGGCGCATCATCGGCCGCGAGGGCCGCAACATCCGTTCATTCGAGTCGGTGACCGGGGTGAACCTGATCATCGATGACACCCCTGAAGCGGTCGTGCTGTCGTGCTTCGACCCGGTACGGCGTGAGGCCGCTCGCCTGACCCTCGCCAAGCTCGTGGAGGATGGTCGCATCCATCCCGCTCGCATCGAGGAGATCCACGAGCGGTCACTGCGAGAGCTCGAGGAGCACGTGCGCCGGGCCGGCGAGGACGCCGTGGCAGAGGTGGGGATCACCGACATCCACCCAGAGATGGTGAAGCTGCTCGGCCGACTGCAGTACCGGACGTCGTACGGTCAGAACGTCTTGCGGCACTTGGTCGAGTCGGCTCACATCGCCAGCAGTCTGGCGTCCGAGATCGGGCTCGACCCGACCATCGTGAAGCGCGGTGCGTTCCTCCACGACGTCGGCAAGGCCGTCACGCACGAGGTCGAGGGTTCGCACGCGATCATCGGAGCCGAGATCGCCCGGCGCCTGGGGGAGGCGCCCGAGGTCGTTCACTGCATCGAGTCGCACCACGGCGAAGTGGAGCAGCACACCGTCGATGCCGTGCTCGCCCAGATCGCCGACGGCATCAGCGGTGGACGTCCTGGCGCGCGGCGCGAATCCCTCGAAACCTACGTGAAGCGCCTCGAGCGCCTCGAAGAGATATGCACGGCTCACCCGGGCGTCGTGAAGACCTTCGCCATGCAAGCGGGTCGTGAGGTGCGCGTGATGGTCGAACCGATCGAGGTCGACGACATGCAGGCGCAGGTGATCGCGCGCGATATCGCCAAGCAGGTCGAGGAAGAGCTTCAGTACCCGGGCCAGATCCGCATCACGGTCGTCCGCGAGACCCGCGCGGTCGAGTTCGCCAAGTAGCTCAGCGCCACTGGTTGGCGTCGGCGCTGGCGCCCTTCTTGCTCGATGCTGCGCCCGCCAGTCGGGCACGAAGGCTGCGCCCGCCCGCGTCCTCGTCCGAGGGGTTGTCGTCCTCCGACGTGCTGGACACGATCTCCTCGCCGGCTTCCTGCGGTTCGATGCCTGCACGAAGGGCAGCGAGGTCCGATTCAGCCTTGCGGGCCGCTTCCTCGGCGGTGCCGACACGGTCGAGCAGTTCGGCGATGCGCTGGCGAAGCACGCTCGACTCGGCCTCGGCTTCGACCGTCGGGGCAAGGCTCATGCGCCGTTCCTTCTCGTAGGTCAACGCGGCTTCTGCGGCCTCCGCAGCGGAGTACGCGCGTCGGGCGCGCATCTCTGCCTGATCCAACCGGAGCTCGAGGTCGGCGATCTCCTCGGGCACCCCTTCGGTCCTACCATCGCTGGTCTGTGTCCCCTGGTCCCCGGTCGTGCGAGCCTCCATCTCGGTGACGCGGTGCTGGAGTCGTTCGACCTCAGCCCTCGCTTCATCCCGTTCGAGTCGGAGCTCCGCCGCGAGGTCGGATCCGGACGGCTCCTCGCTCGCCCGAGCGGCCTCGAGCGCTTCCTCGAGGGAGCTCAAATCGGTGCGGGCCGTTGAGAGCTCGGTCTTCAGGCCGTCGAGCTCTGCCGCGGAAGCGGCAAGCTCCGCCCGCAACTCGTCGAGCTCGCTCGTGTCCACCGGGATGGTCTCGCGCTCGGTTGCCTCCCGGCGCAAGTCGTCGATCGACGCCTCGAGCTCGGCGATCCTCGCTGCCGCCGCTGTCCGATCTGCCTCTGCTGTCTCAACGCCGGACGCCATCGCTGCCGCATCGACGGTGGCAGACTCGAGGGCGATGCGTACCTGATGCAGCTCGGCGCTCAAGCGCTCGACTTCGGTCTCGGTGCCGTTCGTTGCTGCCAATCGCTCCTCGAGCTCCCGCTGCTTCTCCACGTGGCGCTGGACCTCAGCCCGGAGCTCGTCCGCGCCTATCCGCAGGGTCTCGTGAGCGCTCTCGA
Source organism: uncultured Actinomycetes bacterium (assembly GCA_963831325.1). Lineage (GTDB taxonomy): Bacteria > Actinomycetota > UBA4738 > UBA4738 > HRBIN12 > JAOUEA01. Next base: position 145,687 of record CAWHQA010000035.1, on the reverse strand, counting down.
GGTTGTTGAGTGCCGCGCGCGTCGCTCCGAGCTCACCGTCGGCCGATGCGGCCTCTTGCTCAGCTCGGGTGGCTCGCTCCTCGAGCTCCGACTGGCGGGCCACGGCTTCGGTCGCACGTTCCCCGATCTCCGACATGCGGGCCGCGGCTTCGCTCGCTCGCGCCTCCGCTTCTGCGAGCGCCTGCTGGGCGCCCGTCGCCTGAGCTTCGCTCGCGGTCAGGGCGCGTTTCGTCGCCTCGAGCTCATCCGTTGCGACCTCAAGTTCATGCGCCGCCCTCTCGAGCTCCTGCGCCACGGCGTCACGGGCCTCGTTGATGCGCTGTTCGGCCTCTTCCACCTTCGTTGTGAGTGCCGCCTGCTGCTCCTTGAACTGCGTCTCACGAGCCGCCGACGCCTTCTGCCCGTCATCGACCTGTGCTTCCAGCGACGACACGGCGTCTCGAAGGCGAGCGATCTCATCGTCGCGCTCTTGCACGGTGGCGCGCCCCGTCTCCAACGCTTGCTCGTTGTCGTGAGCTCGGGTTTCAGCCGACACGAGAGCCTCGCGCAGCTCATCGAGCTCCGCCGTGAGCTCATCAAGGCGGACCTGAGATCGTTGAGAAGCAGCCTGGGCCTCATCGCGCGCCTCGTCGTGCTCTCGCGAGAGCGTGTCGTGCGCCTCGCGCAGTTCGACGAGGCGATCTTCTGCCGCAGTGGCTCGCGTCGCCCCTGCCGTCGCGTCTGCCTTCGCTTCGTCGATCAGCTCTGTGAGCTGCGCGACCTGCGACGAGAAGCGATTGGCCTCTTCCTCGAGACCGCTGCGAGCTTCAGCCAACTCGGACGCCCTTCGCTGTTCCTTTGCGAGGGCATCGTTGATCTGGTCGATTTCCGTGCTGAGCGACCCGAGCTCGGCGACGCGCGCCTCGAGCTCGCGGGTGTGTGATCGGTGGTCGTCGATGAGTCCCTCCAACTCCACGACCCTTCCGGTTAGCTCGTCCTCTCGCGCCCGTGCCGTGTCGAGCTGGATGTCCAGGGTCTTGATCCGTTCGTCGAGGCGTCGAAGGTCGCTCACGCGCGTCTGCTCGTGAAATGTGGCATCTTCCTCGATGTCGGAGGCGGCTCCGTCGACAGGCGCAGCGTTGATCTTCGCCTGGAGATCGGCGAGTGTCGTCGTCTCGAGCGCCTCGATGTCGTAGGTCTGGGGATCGACGGCTTGAGGCTCGCCCTCGGCCGGCTCTGTCTCCTTGTTCCTGTCCTTCTTCCAGACCATCCCGACCTCACCTCTTTGCGGACTTGTATGCATGTGCCATCGGGGTTCTCCGAGCGCAACTTGAGCGCAGAGTCACCTTGATCGAGGCGGGCGGTCCCGAGGTTCCGATACGCTCGACCTCGTGGACGGCGCGTATCAGATACGTACATTCGGGTGCCAGATGAACGAGCACGACTCAGAGCGCATCGCGGGCCTGCTCGCGGCCGGCGGGATGACCCCCGGTGAAGACCTTGCGCAGGCCAGGGTGATCGTGCTCAACACCTGCGCGATCCGCGAGAATGCCGACAACAGGCTCTATGGGAATCTCGGCCATCTGAAGCCGGCGAAGGCCGAGAACCCTGCTCTGAAGATCGTCGTATCGGGCTGCCTGGCTCAGAAGGATCAGGGCGAGATCCAGCGCCGTGCCCCCTGGGTCGACGTGGTGGTCGGCACACACGCGCTGCCGAACCTGCTCGACCTGCTGGAGCGATCGGAGACCGAGGGTCCGCAGATGGACGTGCAGGACTACACCGAGACGTTCCCGGGCGCCTTCCCGGCGGTGCGCGGTGATGCGTTCCGGGCGTGGGTCTCGATCGCACCGGGATGCGACAACGCCTGCACGTTCTGCATCGTGCCTCTGGTGCGGGGGCCGCAACGATCCCGATCGATCGGCGACATCCTCGCCGAGGTGCAGGGTCTCGCCGCGAGCGGCGTCGTCGAGATCACCCTGCTGGGTCAGAACGTGAACACGTTCGGGCGCGACGTGACCGTTCCCGGATCGAGCCGCCGGCCGCTGTTCGCCGAGCTCCTTCGCGAGGTTGGACAGATCGACGGCATCCGCCGCGTACGATTCACGAGCCCGCACCCGCACGACTTCACGCCCGACGTGATCGAGGCCATGACGGAGACGCCCGCCGTCTGCGAGCACATCCACTTCCCCCTGCAATCGGGATCCGACGATGTGCTTAAGCGGATGCGGCGGTCCTACCGGCGTGAGCGCTATCTCGCATGGCTCGGAAGGATCCGCGAGGCGATGCCGGAGATCGGCGTCTCGACCGACATCATCGTGGGGTTCCCGGGCGAGTCCGAAGACGACTTCGCGCAGACCCTCGAGGTGGTGCAGGCAGCTGGCTTCGACAGTGCCTACACGTTCCAGTACTCGCCAAGGCCTGGCACCAGGGCCGCGGGGTTCGACGCCCACGTGCCGAAGCCGGTCGTTCAGGAGCGTTTCGATCGGCTCGTTGCGCTACAGGAACGGATCTCGGCCGAGAAGGCCGCTGCGCTCGTGGGCCGGACGCTCGAGGTGCTCGTCGAGGGCAGCGATCGTAAGGGGCGCTCGACCAAGTCTCGAACGCGCACGAACCGTATCGTTCACATCACCGACGCCCCTGAGCCCGGGGCGTTCGCCGAAGCCCTCATCGTCGACTCGGCACCGCATCACCTCACGGGTGAGCTGGTGCGTGAGCCGGCCACCGTGGCGCGCTGACGGCACGCACCATGGCGACCCGGCCGCCCTTGCTGGCGCTGGTGGGACCCACGGCTTCGGGCAAGAGCGAAGCCGGCATCGACCTCGCCCGCTCGCTCGGTGCCGAGGTCTGCTCGGTCGACTCGATGCTCGTGTACCGGGGCATGGACATCGGCACGGCCAAGCCGACCGCCGAGCAGCGGGCGCAGGTGCCCCATCACCTCATCGACATCGCTCAGCCGAGCGAGCGATTCACCGTCGCCCGGTTCCAGCACCTGGCGCGCACGGCGATCGCTGATGTACGCCGACGAGGAGCGACGCCGTTGCTCGTCGGAGGGTCGGGCCTGTACTTCCGAGCGGTGGTCGATGAGCTCGTCTTCCCCGAGGAGGACACTGCGGTGAGGGCAGAACTTCAGATGGAAGCCGACACCGTCGGGGTCGGCGCACTCCATCGCCGGCTCGAGCTGCTCGATCCGGTCGCTGCGGCCAAGATCGAGCCGGCCAACGTGCGGCGCGTCCTGCGAGCGCTCGAGGTAGCGGCGATCACGGGTTCGCCGTTCAGTACGTTCGCCGCGACCTGGGAGCACCGTGACCCCGAGCGGGTGCGCGTCGCCGGGGTGCGCATGCCGGCCGGCGTGCTCGCTGAGCGCATCTCGGCACGCATCTCGGAGATGTTCGCTGCCGGATGGCTCGAGGAGGTCCGGGGTCTCCTCGAACGGGGGTTCGGCTCGTGGCTCACGTCGACCCAGGCGATCGGCTACTCAGAGCTCATCCGACACCTCGACGGTAGGCTTTCGCTCGAGGAAGCCTGGGAGGCAACGGTGCGACGCACGAAGAATCTGGCACGACGCCAGATGCCGCCTGGTTCCGGCGTGACCCCCGCGTTCGGTGGTTCGATGCGGGCGAGGGCGGCGCCCTGGATGTTCTCGATGGTGTCGAGGCGTACCTGGGGGAGTCATGACCGATCTGCTCGAGTTCGCGAAGTACCAGGGAGCCGGCAACGACTTCGTCATGGTCACCGATCTCGACGATGAGCGCCCGCTCGCGCCACACCACGCGGCTGCACTGTGCGACCGGCGAACCGGCGTCGGCGCCGATGGCGTGATCCGCGTCGTGCGCAACGATGACGGCGAGCCGCCGTTCTTCATGGACTACGCGAACGCCGACGGCTCGGCAGCCGAGATGTGCGGCAACGGCATCCGCTGCGTCGGGGTGCTGCTCCACGATCTCGGTCTCGTCGACGGCACCGAGATCGACGTGCTCACGCGGGCCGGCGTGAAGCACCTCACGCTGCATCCTGACACCGAGGGTCAGGTCCGACGGGTGACCGTCACGATGGGCACGCCGAACTTCACCAGAGCGGCGATCCCGATGCGTGGACCTGCCTGGGAGACCTTCCTCGGTCAGCCGTTCGACATCGGGAGCGGTCTCACCCTCACCGCGTCGGCGGTGTCGATGGGCAACCCGCATCTCGTGGTGTTCGTCGACGGCGACCCGGTCACTGTGCACGTCGGGCACATCGGTCCCGCGCTCGAGCGCCACGAGCTATTCCCCGAGCACACGAACGTGGAGTTCGCCTACGTGCACGACGGCGTTGCACACGCTCGAGTCTGGGAGCGCGGGAGCGGCGAGACGATGGCCTGCGGCAGCGGCGCGTGCGCGGTCGCGGTGGCGGCGAACGAGGCCGGGCTCGTGCCCGCGCGGAGTCCGTGCGGTTCCCTGGAGGCGACCTCGAGGTGCGACCGCGGCCGAGAGCGGCGAGGTGCTGCTGACGGGCGACGCGGAGCGCGTGTTCGAGGGGATCGTCGACCTCGAGGCGCTGACGGCATCGTGAGCGTCGCATCCGGCGACCGGCTGAGACGGCTCGCCGCGCGCACGCTCGCCCTGGTCGACGTCGCCGTCGGTCAGCGGCGACGAGATCGGCGATCCTCGCCTCGATCCGAGCGATCGCTGCCACGCGAGCTTCGAGGTGCTCGACGACCACGACGCGGTGCTGTTCGCGACTCCCAGGATGCGTCGGCCGTCACGCGCCGTTCGTCGTGCTTGCCGGTCACGTCGACACCGTGCCGATCGCCGGCAACGTGCCCGGCACGCTCGACGCACGGCGCCGTCGTGGGGCGAGGCGCGTCCGACATGAAGGGCGCGCTCGCGGTGATGCTGGAGCTCGCCGACGAGCTGGCAGGCGATCCGAGCGCATCTCGACGTCGGTCTGCTGTTCTTCGGGCGCGAGGAGCTGCCGTTCACCGAGAGCGCCCTGCTGTCCGTCTGTTCGATCGGTGCCGCGGCGCGCGACGCCCGATCTCGCGATCGTGATGGAGCCGACCGCCAACGCGATCGAGGTCGGATGCCTCGGCAACCTGAACGCCACGGTCACCGTGACGGGACGGGCGGCGCACAGTGCGCGGCCGTGGCTCGGCGACAACGCCATCCACCGGGCGATCGCGGCGCTCGCGCCGCTCGCCGATCTGCCCAGTGCGCGACGTGACGATCGACGGGCTCACGTTCCGTGAGGTCGTGAGCGTGACCACGATCGAGGGTGGTGTCGCCGCGAACGTGGTCCCCGACCGGGTCGAGGCACGCGTGAACTTCCGCTACGCGCCGGGGCACACGCCGGCCGAGGCCGAGTCGCGACTGCGAGAGCTGCTGGCGACCTCCGGGGCTCGAGGTCCGCATCGACGGCAACGCGCCCCCGGGCCGGTGAGCGTGAGGAACCCCTTGGTGGTCGCGCTCCGGGAAGCCGGGCGATCTTCCGCTCGGGCCGAAGCAGGCCTGGACCCCGGTCGCGGAGTTCGCCATCGCGGGCGTCGACGCCGTCAACTTCGGTCCCGGCGACCCGCAGTACGCTCATCGCGACGACGAACGCGTCGAGGTGGCCGCGCTGGTGCGCTGCCACGCGATCCTCCGGGCGTTCCTGGGAGCTCGGATCGGCCGGCGGCGCGACGAGCAGGAAGGGGCACGACAGACGTGACGCACCTGTCGCCGGGCATCCGGCAGGTCGAGCCGTACCCGTTCGAGGAGCTCGACCGCCGGAAGGCGGAGGCGGTCGCTGAGGGCGGGAGCTGATCGACTTCGGCGTGGGCGACCCGCGCGAGGTGACTCCGGGTTCATCCGCGACGCGCTGCGCGAGGCGATCGAGCCGATCTCCTCGTACCCGCGGGCCGCGGGTCTCCCGGAGCTGCGCGCGGCGGTGTCGGGCTGGGTTCGGCGGCGGTTCGGCGCGCGACGTCGATCCCGACAACCGAGGTGCTGCCGCTGCTCGGCTCGAAGGAGATCGTGTTCTCGCTCGCGCAGGCCACACTCGACCCGCCGAGGGCAAGGATCTCGTGCTCGTCACCGCGCCCGGGTACACGATCCCCGAGCGCGGCGCGCGGTTCGCCGGGGGCGACGTGCGTCGGCTGCCCCTGCTCGAGGCGAACGGCTTCCTGCCGGACCTCGACGCCGTCGACGACGCAACGTGGAACCGTGCGTCGATCCTGTGGCTCAACTATCCGAACAACCCGACCGGCGCCGTGGCCCCCCTCGACTTCCTGCGGCATGCGGCCGACCTCTGCCGCCGGCACGACGTGCTCCTGGCGTCTGACGAGGCCTACAGCGAGCTCTGGTTCGGTGAGGCGCCCCCCGCCTCGGCCCTGCAGGTCGGCGACCTCAGGAACGTGCTCGCGATCAACACGCTCAGCAAGCGATCGTCGATGACGGGCTACCGCAGCGCGTTCGCCGCCGGCGACGCATCGCTGATCGCGGCCCTGAAGTCACTCCGTCCGAGCGTGGGTGTGACCCCACAGGAGTTCGTGCAGCGAGCGTCGATCGCCGCGTGGAACGACGAGGCCCACGTCGAGGAGAACCGTGCGCGGTATGCAGCGGAAGCGCCGGCTCATGCTCGAGTTGTTCGAGCGGCATGGGCTGCGCGTCGCTGGCAGCGTCGCCACGTTCTACCTCTGGATCGCGGTGCCGGGCGGGCGCTCGTCGCTCGATTGGGCGCTCGACCTGCTCGATCGCGCGGGAGTGATCGTCGCGCCCGGATCCTTCTTCGGGCCCGAAGGCGAGGGATACGTGCGCATGGCGATGGTGCCGACGCTGGCGGAGTGCGAGCGAGCCGCGGATCAGCTCGACACGATGCTCAGTGAGGTTCGCGCGTGATCGACGTCGAGGCCATCGCGGGGCGCATCGAGTCGAGCTGGGCGGCGCCCACGACCGACCCGACATCGCCGATCGACGCGGAGGCCGTCGAGGCTGCGATCGGCATGCTGGATCGGGGCGAGGTCCGTGTCGCCGAGCCCGACGGCGAGGGATGGCTCGTGCATCAGTGGGCGAAGCAGGCGGTGCTCCTCTACTTCCGGGTCCGCGGCCTCGAGGTGACCGAGGCCGGCCCGTTCGAGTACCACGACAAGCTTCCCCTCAAGCACGGATACGAGGACCTCGGGTGTGCGCGTCGTGCCGCCGGCCACGGCGCGCTACGGGTCATTCCTGTCGCCCGGGCGTCGTGCTGATGCCGAGCTACGTGAACATCGGCGCGTGGGTCGGGCCCGAGCACGATGGTCGACACGTGGGCGACGGTCGGCTCGTGCGCGCAGATCGGCGCCGGCGTGCACCTCGCCGGCGGCGTCGGCATCGGCGGCGTGCTGGAGCCGCTCCAAGCCGCGCCCGTCGTGATCGAGGACGGCGCGTTCATCGGGTCTCGATGCATCGTGGTCGAAGGCGTGCGCGTCGGGGCGAACGCGGTGCTCGGGGCGGGGGTGGTGCTCACTGGGAACACACCGGTGATCGACGTGACCGGCGCCGAGGCCGTCGAGCACCGCGGACGCGGTGCCCGCGGGCGCGGTCGTGATCCCGGGCAGCCGTGCAGCGCGATTTCCCGGCGGGGCAGTTCGGCCTGCCGTGCGGACTGATCATCGGGCACCGCACCGATGCCACCGACGACAAGGTGCGGCTCAACGAGATGCTCCGCGACTTCGGCTCCTCGATGGGGTGAAGCGGTCCGATGAGCGGCACTCCGGGTCCGACGAGCCGCTCACGCCGCACGGTCGTCCTCCCGTCGAGCGGCAGGTGCTCGAGTCGCCGCTGTCGGCGACGTGGCGACCCGCCGTCCGCGAGAAGGCGGTGCTCGTCGGCGTCGGCCCGGGCATCGACGAGGAGGATCTCGACGAGCTCGAGGCGCTCGCCGATTCCGCGGGCGCCGAGGCGGTGGCGCGCGTGGTGCAGAGCCGGCAGGAGCCCGACCCCGCGACCTACATCGGTCGCGGCAAGCTCGAGGAGGTGCACGCCGAGGTGCATCGCGCGCGGCGCGGACTCCGTGATCCTCGACCAGGAGCTCACACCCGGGCAGCTCCGCTCGCTCGAGGAGCGGCTGGGTGTGAAGGTGATCGATCGCACGGCGTTGATCCTCGACATCTTCGCGCTGCATGCCCGCAGCCGCGAGGGCAAGGCTCAGGTCGAGCTGGCCCAGCTCAACTACCTGCTTCCGCGCCTGCGCGGTTGGGGCGAGGCGATGAGCCGCGCGGGAGGCGGCGTCGGCACGCGGTTCGGCGGAGGCGAGACGAAGATGGAGCTCGACCGCCAGCACATCGGCCGCCGCATCGCGAAGCTGCGTCGCGAGCTGAAGGCGCTCGCGCGCACCCGGGAGACGAAGCGCTCTCGTCGGCAGGGAAGCGGCATCCCGCAGGCGGCGATCGCGGGCTACACGAACTCGGGCAAGTCCACCCTGATGAACCGGCTCACGGGCGCCGACGTGATCGTGGCCGACCAGCTCTTCGCGACGCTCGACCCGACGGTCCGCCGGCTCAAGCTGCCCGGCGGCCGCCGGTGCACCATCAGCGACACGGTGGGGTTCGTGAGCAAGCTGCCCCACGACCTCGTGGAAGCGTTCCGGTCGACGCTCGAGGAGGTCACGCTCGCCGAGCTCGTCGTGCACGTCGCCGACGCGTCGTCTGCCGACCTGACGGAGCAGATCGAGGCGGTCCGCCGGGTGCTCGGAGAGATCGGCGCCGGGTCGATCCCCGAGGTGCTGGTGCTGAACAAGATCGACCTGCTGAGCGGCTCCCAGCGGGCACGACTCGCGGGTCGCTACCCTGGATCGGTTCCGGTCTCGGCGCTATCGGGCGAAGGGGTGGAGGGATTGCTCGAGATGCTCGAGGCCACCCTGCCGCATCCGCCCGTCGAGGTGGAGCTGCTGGTGCCGTACGGACGCGAGGACGTCACGGCGATGCTCTACCGAGAAGCCGAGGTGCTCTCAACGACGCATGGCGAAGCGGGCTCCTCGGTGCACGCTCGCGTCGGACTCCGTGAGCTCGCAGCAGTACGCGAGTTCGTGCGCAAGGAACGCCCTTCGGCCTAGCCGCCAGCCCCGTGCGCTCTCCTACTCGGGCGCACCCGTGCGCTCTCTACTCGGGCGCACCCGTGCGCCACAGCCCCTCGTCGGCCCAGGCGCCGACGATCACCCTGTCGGGATCGTGCGCGCCTTCGCGGGCCATGCGCAGTGCGAGCATCTGCAGGCGAACGGTGAGTGGGATCTGGGCAAGCAGCGGCGAGAGTGACGACGGCTCGTGGAGCAGCGTGTGCCCGACGCCCTCGGCTGTTGCGGCGGCGGCCACGCCGGCCAGCAAGGGCTCGTCCGGCGGCACGAGTGTCACCAGATGGTCTCGTCCGTCGAGCGGGACGGCCGACCCGTGCAACAGGTGGTCGACGTCGAATCCCTCGGCGAGCACGCGGGCCGCCTCGCGGATCTTGAGGGCGCCCTCGCGTGCCGTCACCGAGCCGGGGCCCGCTCCTGCGATCACCAGCACTCGCTCAGGCCGGGGGATCGCATCGACGCCCGGGTCGTCGATGGCCGCCTGGACGGCGCCGGGCACTGCCGCCAGCACGTCGTCACCCAGCGAGGCTGCTCCGAGCTCCTGCGCGATCAACGCCAGGGCGATGAGCGCGGTCGTATAGCTGACCGTGTAGGTCTCGCTCGTCTCCGCAGGAACGGTCTCGATCGCCCGAGGGAAGTCGGTGCCGCGCTTCGTGATCGTCACGGTGTCGAGCCCGCCGGTGAAGGCCAGGGCTCGGGCCGCGAGCGCGAATGAGGTCTCGCCGGTGTGCGTGAACACGATGACGCCGTCCTTGGGTCCGATCACGGGCGCCTGCGTGACGAACGACATCGCGGGGACCACGGTTGCCGCTCGCCCGGCTTCCATCAGCAGCGCGGCACCGATCTCGGCTGCGTGCAAGCTGGTGCCGGTCCCCACGACCCAGAGGCGCCGGGCTCGATGCAGGCCTTCCGCCGCGAGGTGCACCTGCCCGCGCACGGCCGAAGACGACAACATGCGTTCGATCTCTGCAGGCTGCGAGCGGATCTGCCTCTCGAGCGACGTCGTCTCACCATGCACCATCTAAGGATCTCCTTGACCGCCGGTCCAACAGCCTAGACCTGTCGGAGCTTGTTCCCAACGTGCCTCACCTCGATCATGCGATGGCGTGGCCGCTGGCCGGTAGCGCATCCCGCCCTGTACGGTTGGGCCCGAGAACATCTATCCTGTGCCGCGCATCCGCGCACGTCGACGAAGGAGGTACGGATGAAGCGAGTGATCCGCTTGGGAGTCGGTCTGGTGGCCGGGCTCGCCACGCTCGTCGGGCCTGTTGGGGTCCCCGGGGCCGTCGCGGGCGGTGCAACAGGGTGCACGATCGTCGGGACGAGTGGTCCGGACGTTCTGAACGGTACCGCCGGCGCGGATATCATCTGTGGCCGCGGCGGGAACGACACCCTGCGTGGTGCCGATGACAACGACACCCTGCGTGGTGGCGTCGGTGACGACCGCCTCGAAGGCGGCAACGGCGACGACCTGCTGAAGGGCGGCGGGGGCAGGGACACTATGATCGGCAGTGATGGACGCGATCGCTTCAAGGGCGGCGCCCGGCGCGACTCCATGCTTGGCGGACATGGCGACGACACGATGCGAGGCGGCAGCGCCAAGGACACCATGGCGGGCGGGCTCGACAACGACATCCTGCGGGGTGGCCCGAACGGCGACATCATGCGCGGCTCGAAGGGCGACGACACGATCCGCGGCGAGTCCGGCAAGGACCGGATCTCGGCGGGTCAGGGCAACGACATCGTCGTTGGCGGCAAGGACGCCGACCAGCTGAGGGGCCGTGTCGGAGACGACACGATCAACTCCGTCGACGGACTCGGGAACGACCTCGTGCGTGGTCAGGGTGGCACCGACACATGCAACACCGACCCGGGCGACACGGTCGACGGCTGCGAGCCCTGAGCCGTTCCTAGGTCAGAGCTTCCTGAGCACGGCAACGACCTTGCCCAGGATGCGTCCGTCGGGCATCTCGAACGGCTCGAGTGCGGGATTCTCGGGGATCAGCATCACCCGGGCGCCGTCGTGGCCGAGGCGTTTCACGGTGGCCTCGTCCTCGGCGGGACCGGGGAGCAGGGCGGCGACGATGTCGCCGTCGCGCGCGTGATCTTGTGACCGCACGACCACGACGTCGCCATCGAAGATGCCGGCACCGGTCATCGAGTCGCCGGCCACGGTGAGGGCGAAGTGGTCGTGGTCGTCCGCATAGCCCTCCGGTACCGCGATGTGGTCCTCGATGTGCTCGTCGGCGAGCAATGGCGCACCGGCGGCGATCCGGCCGACCAGGGGAACCGTGACGGCGCCGGCCCGTGGCTCGGATAGCGCCATGGCTCGTGGTTTCGTCGGATCCTTGTGCAGCATGCCCTTGCGCTCGAGGTTCGCGAGCTGCGCGTGTACGCTCGATGACGAGGTGAGCCCGACGGCTTCGCCGATCTCGCGGACGGTGGGCGGGTATCCGCGCTCGCGCACCGTCTCCGCGATGAACGTCGAGGATCCGTTGCTGGCGCTGGGTGATCTCCGTCGTGTCAGACATGGTCATTAGCCTCCCTCTCGATGAGCGCGACGCTAGCAGCCGACGGGGCGGGACGCAAACATATGTTCGGAAGCGAGCTTGACTCCGAACGCGTGTTCGTCGAGCATCGCTCCATGCATCGAACGTACGTTCGTCGGCGCGTGGCGTGCCTGGCCGGTGCGCTGGTCATCATCGGCGTCGTGAGCGGACCGATGGCACGGGCTCTCGGTCCTAGCGATGAGCTCGACCTCGTGCTCGTCCCGCACGCACGTGGTCGCGATGGAGACGACACCTGTGGTCGATCGCCACGACGCTCGCTCCCGATCGTGATCCCCGCGAGGTGATCAGTCGAGATCGAGCGGTTAACCAGGGTATGTCGACCGACGCTGGTGCCGGGGCAGGTGCTCGACATCCCGTCGCCGGGCTGAACCAGGACCTCGCGATGGAGTCGAGCGGTTCGAAGCCGCCGAGATTGACGCTTCTACAGCGCCCCGGGTACGGTTCGCGCCGCCACAACATCTTGTGGCCACGAACCCTCATGCGATGCCCTTGGTGCGATGCCGACGACGATCGCGTCGTCGATTCCCGGCCGCCGACGGCGGCGCGGCCATCCGTCGCCGGCGCGAGTGCGGCGCGTGCGGACGCCGGTACACGACGTTCGAGCGGGTCGAGGACGTCGGGCTCGTGGTCGTCAAGCGGGACGGGCTCCAAGGAGCCGTTCGACCGGGCCAAGCTCGAGAGCGGCATCCTGAAGGCCATCAAGAACCGGCCGGTCACCCCGAGCGAGGTGGAGACAGGTCGTCGCAGGTCGAGGAGCGGCTCCGCCGGCGAGGGCCCGGAGGTCACCTCGCAGGCCGTCGGGGCCGAGGTCCTGGCCAGCCTCGCGCAAGCTCGACCAGGTGGCGTACCTGCGGTTCGCGTCGCGTCTACAAGGACTTCCAGGGATCACGGACTTCCAGAGCGAGCTGGTCGTCGCTGCGAGAAGAAGACGCCCGCCAAGCCGCGTTCGCGCTAGATCCGCTGTCGGTTCGCCCTCGACCTGAGATACTACATGTTGTGGCTGACAAGTTTCTCGGCACATCATCTTGACGTCCGGGCCCCAGGAGTCCACAATCGCCGAGCCCGAATCACACGGATGTCATTTTCCCACAGACATCCACACGGGTTCCACATCGGTCCAGGCCGCGAGAGGAGAAGGGGTGCACGTGGCGACGAAAGAGGGGGACGTCGAGGTCATCCGAGAGGGACTGACCTTCAACGCGGTACTTCACGACCGAGGGGCAGCACCCGTTCGACGACGTCGAGTGGGAGACGCGCGACGCGGTCATCCCGAACTTCAAGGAGGGCGGCTTCGCCTTCGAGCAGCGCGACGTGGAGTTCCCCGTCTCGTGGTCGCAGAACGCGACCAACATCGTCGCCCAGAAGTACTTCCGGGGCACGCTCGGCACGCCCGCAGCGCGAGTCCTCGGTCCGTCAGCTCACCGGCCGCGTCGTCGACACGATCCCCGTCTGGGGCGAGACGAACGGCTACTTCGCGCACCGACACGACGCGCAGGTCTTCGCCGAGGAGCTCACGCACCTGATCGTGACCCAGAAGGCCGCGTTCAACTCGCCGGTCTGGTTCAACGTCGGTGTGCCCGACACGCCGCAGCAGTGCAGCGCCTGCTTCATCCTCGCCGTCGACGACCACATGTCGCTCCATCCTCAACTGGTACGTCGAGGAAGGCACGATCTTCAAGGGCGGCTCCGGCTCGGGCATCAACCTGTCGCAGATCCGCTCGTCGAAGGAGTCGCTCGCCGGCGGCGGCACCGCGTCGGGTCCCGTCTAGCTTCATGCGCGGCGCCGACGCGTCGCGCCGGCACCATCAAGTCGGGCGGCAAGACGCGACGCGCCGCCAAGATGGTGATCCTCAACGTCGACCACCCCGACGTCCGCGACTTCATCTGGTGCAAGGCCAACGAGGAGCACAAGGCCCGCGCGCTGCGCGACGCCGGGTTCGACATGGACCTCGACGGCAGGGACAGCGTACTCGATCCAGTATCAGAACGCGAACAACTCCGTGCGGGTCACCGACGAGTTCATGCGCGCGTTCGAGCAGGACCAGGATTGGAAGCTGAAGGCCGTCACGACGCGGCGAGACGGTCGAGACGGTCCGCGCCCGCGAGCTGATGCGCGAGATCGCGCAGGCGGCCTGGGAGTGCGCCGACCCCGGCATGCAGTACGACACCACGATCAACGAGTGGCACACGTGCCCGGCGACGGGTCGCATCAACGCGTCGAACCCGTGCTCGGAGTACATGCACCTGGACAACTCCGCGTGCAACCTCGCGTCGCTGAACCTCATGAAGTTCCTGGACGACGACGGCAACTTCGACGTCGCGAGCTTCCGGCACGCGGTCGAGGTCGTGTTCACCGCGCAGGAGATCGTGGTCGGCGAGTCCGACTACCCGACCGAGAAGATCGCGCGAGAACGCGCGGGCCTACCGGCAGCTCGGGCTCGGCTACGCGAACCTCGGCGCGCTGCTGATGGCGCGGGGCCTGCCCGTACGACTCCGACGGCGGCCGCGCGTGGGCCGGCGCCATCACCGCGCTGATGACGGGGCAGGCGTACCGGACCAGCGCGCGGATCGCCGAGGTCGATGGGGCCGTTCGACGGGTACGAGCCGAACGCGCGACGCGATGCTGCGGGTGATGCGCAAGCACCGCGCGGCCGCCGACGAGATCGACGCCGAGTTCGTGCCCGAGGGGATGCTGTCGGCCGCGAAGCAGTCGTGGGACGAGGCCGTCTCGCTCGGGCGAGCAGCTCGGGTACCGCAACGCGCAGGCGTCGGTGCTGGCGCCGACCGGCACGATCGGCCTGATGATGGACTGCGACACGACCGGCATCGAGCCCGAGCTCGCGCTCGTCAAGACGAAGAAGCTCGTCGGCGGCGGCACGATGCAGTTCGTGAACCAGACCGTGCCGCGGGCGCTGGAGAAGCTCGGCTACGACGCCGAGCAGATCGACGACATCGTCGCCTACATCGCCGAGAACAACTCGGTGATGGACGCGCCGCACCTGAAGACCGAGCACTACGCGGTGTTCGACACGGCGATGGGCGCGCAGCCCATCCACTACATGGGCCACGTGCGGATGATGGCGGCGGCGCAGCCGTTCATCTCCGGCGCCATCTCGAAGACCGTGAACATGCCGGAGGAGGCCACGGTCGAAGAGGTCGAGCAGCTGTTCATCGAGTGCTGGAAGCTGGGTCTGAAGGCCGTCGCGATCTACCGCGACAACTGCAAGGTCGCGCAGCCGCTGTCGGCCGACAAGAAGAAGGTCGCCGAGGAGCCGGAGCCGCGCGGAGCTGGCGCACCCGGTCGCGCAAGCGGCTGCCGATGTCGCGTCCGTCGACGACGACGTCGTTCCAGGTGGGCGACGCCGAGGGCTACATCACGGCGGGCTCCTACCCGGACGACGGGCTCGGCGAGATCTTCCTGAAGACGTCGAAGCAGGGCTCCACGCTCTCCGGGGTCATGGACGCGTTCGCGATCGCGGTCTCGATCGGGCTGCAGTACGGCGTGCCGCTCGAGACCTACGTCTCGAAGTTCATCAACATGAAGTTCGAGCCGTCCGGCATGACGAACGATCCCGACATCCGGTTCGCGTCCTCGCTCGTCGACTACGTGTTCCGCCGGCTGGCGCTCGACTACCTGCCGCGAGACAAGCGCGAGGCGCTCGGCATCCAGTCGATCGAGGAGCGCACGATCGGCGCAGGGAGAGCTCGACGCGAAGACCGAGTCGCAGGCGCCGCAGACGCAGGTCGTGCCGCTCCGGCGAGCCGGCTCGGACGGTCGAGCATCGACGAGAAGCAGACGGCGAAGATCGACGCGCCGCTCTGCTACAGCTGCGGATCGAAGATGCAGCCGGCGGGCTCGTGCTACGTGTGCGGGACCTGCGGCAGCACCAGCGGCTGCTCGTAGATTGCAGCGTTGATCGGTCCCGGTCAGCCTGTCGCGATGAGCGAGACAGGAGCGCGGCTTCGGGCTGCATCACGTCCAGCTCGCGATGCCGCCCGGCGAGGAGGAGGCCGCCGTGAACTTCTACGGCGCGATCCTCGGCCTGAAGCAGGTCGCGAAGCCACCGGAGCTCGCGCCGCGAGGCGGCGTGTGGTTCCGGGACGCGGGCTCGAGGTGCATCTGGGCGTCGAGGAGCCGTTCACGCCGGCGACGAAGGCGCATCCCGCGTTCCTCGTGCGCGACCTCGAGACGCTGCGCGAACGCATCGAGGCGGCCGGCATCGGGTGAGCGACGACGTGCCACTCGAGGGCTTCCATCGCTGTCTACGTGCGCGACCCGTTCGGCAACCGCATCGAGCTCATCGAGCCGAGCCTGATGGACCTCCCGTTCCACCGCCTGGACCCGGACGCGGAGCTGCCCGTCGGCGCAGCACCCCGGCGACGCCGGGCTGGACCTGCGTGCGACCGTCGACGTCGAGGTGCCCCCGGGGAACGGGCGATGGTCCCGACGGGCCTGGCCATCGCGATCCCGGAGGGTCATGCCGGACTCGTGCTCCCGCGATCGGGCCTCGCGTCGAAGCAGGGCCTGACGCTCGCCAACGCGCCGGGGCTGATCGACGCGGGCTACCGGGGCGAGGTCATCTGCGCGGTCGTGAACCTCGACCGCAACGAGGCGGTGACGATCGCGCACGGCGACCGGGTCGCCCAGCTGGTGGTCGTCGCACTCCCGGAGGTGAAGCCCACATGGGCGGGGGACCTCCCCGCCACTCATCGCGGAGAAGACGGCTTCGGCTCCACCGGCGCGTCGTGACCGTTCGGCTCGAACGTCCGTCAGACCGAGATGCCTCCATCGAGGTCGAGCGGGCGGCGTTCGGGCGGACCCTCGAGGCCGCGATCGCGGAAGCCGTCCGCGATGAAGTCGGCTCCTTCGCGTTCGTGGCCGAGGACGAGGGCGAGGTCGTCGGCCACGTGCAGATGAGCCGGGCCTGGGTGGGGGAGTCCACGGTCCTCGCGCTCGGTCCGATCGGCGTGATGCCGGCTCATCAGGGCAGGGGGATCGGCTCCTCGCTGGTTCGGGCCGCGCTCGACGAAGCGAGGCGCCGAGGGGAGACCGCAGTGATCCTGCTCGGGATCCCGGCTTCTACGGACGCTTCGGGTTCGAGCCGGCCTCTCGGTTCGGACTGCGCAACCCGTACGCCGGCACACACGAGGATGGGTTCGTCTTCGACGAGGACGACTTCCAGATCGCGGTTCTCGACGAGGAAAGGGAAGGACGCCTCGACGGTGACGTCCGCTGGCATCCTGCGTTCGGTTGAAGGTCCGCTGGGCCGCGGTTAGCATGGGCATCACCACGCGGACGTGGCTCAGTTGGTAGAGCACCACCTTGCCAAGGTGGGGGTCGCGGGTTCGAATCCCGTCGTCCGCTCCACCCGTGACCTGCGGGAACACTGAAAGTGAAGGGCCGGGGATGTCCCGGCCCGCTCCATTCCCCCCGTCTGTTCCCCCCTTCAGAGTTCCGAGAGGGTCGAACGGAACTGGTTCACGACGGCGGCAGGCACGAGGAACTCGCGATAGCCCTTGCCCTCCTCGATCCATTCGAACTCGACGACCGTGGCTTCGGGGACATCGATTGATAGGAGGGTCGACCCGGAGGCACCCTCGTCCTCGTCCAGCGGTTGGTCGCTGAGCCATACACCACTGAACGTCCGGTCGGTCATGTAGGAGCCGGTCCCATCGCGGAAGCCGTCGGCGAGAATCGCAGCGCCAGCGTTTGTCCGGTGGTAGAGGAGCATCAGCTTCGTCTGCCCAATTCTTCATCCTGACATGAAGAAGGATCGCCACAGACGTGTGGCCGCCGACGGCCGTTGCCCGTCGACGCTGCGGATCCTCGGCGAGTGCCCCGCCGGTGAGCCGAGCGATTCCGGCCAGCCCGTCCGCTATGCCCTCGATGACGCCGAGTGCGGCCGCCGAGCCTCCGAGCGACGTGATGAAGCGCGGGAGCAATGCTGTGGGCACCTCATGACCCAGGTCCGATAGGAGGCTCGCCGCTTCGATCCCACGGACACTTGGCGTCAGCCAACGCTCGGTCTGGGCCTTCTTGTCCGGATCCACGGGGGAGCAGGCTAGTCGCGATCGTAACCCACTTGACCTCGGTGAGGCGTTGTTCCTCGTCACGACGGCGACTAGGAGGCGGTGGTCATGTAGCGGCGCGACCTCCTAGCGAAGCTCGCCAGCAGCGGCTCACGGGCGGGCACCGCGGCCGCAAGTCACTATCGCCCACCGATGACGACGATCACGGGGGCCGGGTCAGACACCCGGCCCCCGCCTCCTTGGACTAGCAGCAACCCTCCGGGCACGAACCCTCGGGGCAGCATGGGTCGTGAAGCAGCATCCGAACACCTCCTTCGTATCGATGGCGATTGATACGTTGACAGTTCCATCGATGAGCGTCAATATCTCTTCCATGAAGCTTATCCAGACCATCGATGCCGAATGCTGCCCGCAGGTCCTCGCCGCACCCCTGGGCCGTGAGGAAGCCGACCGGCTCGCAAGTGCATTGAAGGTGCTCGCCGACCCTGCCCGCCTTCAGCTCCTGAGCCTGATCGGTGCAGCCCCGGAGGGCGAAGCGTGCGTCTGCAACCTGGTCGAGCCTATGGGCCTGTCGCAGCCAACCGTGAGCCATCACCTGAAAGTCCTCACCGACGCCGGCCTGCTTGGACGCGAGCAGCGTGGGCGCTGGGTCTACTACTGGCTGTTGCCGGAACCGATCGAGCTGCTGCGTTCTGCTCTTGCAGAACCAGCCGAGAACGCCAAACCACGGAGGAACGCGGGATGAGCGAGCTACGTGAACAGGTCCGCGATCGTTACGCCGCCGCGGCAAAGGCCGTCGGACACGGCTACGCGGCGAACGACTGGGACAAGGAAGCCGGCTGCTGCGAACCCGGAACGGGCCTTGGGCATGAGCTGTACGACATCTCCCAGCGGCAGGAGCTTCCCGAAGAAGCCGTCCTCGCAAGCCTCGGTTGTGGCAACCCGCTGATGGTCGCCGATCTCCACGAGGGTGAGACAGTTGTGGATCTCGGTTCAGGCGGCTGCATCGACGTGCTGCTCTCGGCCCAGCGCGTCGGCCCGACGGGGAAGGCATACGGGCTGGACATGACAGACGAGATGCTCGATCTCGCTCGTCAAAACGCGACAAGCGCCAACGCCACGAACGTCGAGTTCCTCAAGGGCTACATCGAAGACATCCCACTGCCTGACGAGTCCGTCGATGCCGTGATCTCGAACTGTGTGATCAACCTCTCGACCGACAAGGCGAAGGTGCTCACCGAGATCTACCGGGTGCTTCGTCCCGGCGGCCGGATGGGCGTGAGTGACGTCGTGGCAGCCGATGGCCTAAGCGAGGAGGAGCGTCGCAAGCGCGGCAGCTTCGTGGGATGCATCGCCGGCGCGATGACGCTCTCTGAGTACTCAGACGGGCTGACGGATGCGGGGTTTGGCAACATCGGGATCGACCTGACCCACGAGATGGCCGATGAGATCTATGGAGCGAACGTTCGGGCGACCAAGCCCTAGGTGTCGCAGCGGTTCGGCCGTTCACCTTGCGTTCACGTTTTTATGCATAGATGGGGGTGGATACGTGGCCGAAAGAGAGGGGCTTCGGGATGGCATCCTTAGATAAGTCGGATCTGCTCAGCGAGGTCGCATTCAACCGCACGGTCTCAGCCCTCAGCCGCGAGTACGACGGCATCTTCAGCGACGAGACCGTCGCCCGATTCGTTCAGGAGTCCTTGGATCGATGGCCCACGCCAAAAGTGCGCTCGCACATCGAGGTACTCGCCTTCCGGTTCACGCGTGAACGGCTCCGTGCCCTCGGCCAGGCCGAAGGGTCCATCGCGAAAGAACACCCCGAGGTCCTTTTCGTGTGCGTCCACAACGCCGGGCGGAGCCAGATGGCGGCGGGACTCCTTGCGAAGCATGCGAGGGGCAGGGTGCACGTCCGATCGGCCGGCAGCACACCGGCGAACGAGATCAACGATTCCGTCGTGCAGGCGATGTCCGAGGTCGACGTGGACATCTCCGCCGAGTACCCCAAGCCGCTCACCAACGAGTTCGTCCGGGCCTCTGACGTGGTCATCACCATGGGCTGCGGCGACGCCTGTCCGATCTTCCCCGGCAAGCGATACTTGGACTGGGAGTTGGACGATCCGGCGGGCAAGACGGTTGAGGAGGTCCGACCCATCCGAGACGAACTCGACCGTCGCGTGCAAGCCCTCCTCGCCGAGCTGGTCGGCGCTGACGCTTAGACGGTGATCCCGCTTCCACGCCGCGTCCTCTCAGAGTTCATCGGCACCGCGTTCCTCGTCGCGGCGGTTATCGGCTCAGGGATCGCTGCCTCGAACATGAGTCCCAGCGATCCCGGGCTACAACTCTTCGAGAACGCTGTTGTTACAGCCGCAGCTCTGGTCGCCATCATCCTCGCCCTTGGTCCGGTCTCTGGAGCACACCTCAATCCGTCGTCACGCTGAACGACTGGACCCTCGGCGGAATCCGCCGTTCGGAGGTCCCCATCTATATCGGGGCGCAGATGCTGGGCGGAATCCTAGGCGTGATGGTGGCCAACCTCATGTTCGACCTCCCGGCCATCGACATCTCCCAGTCGCAACGCAACGGCTCAGGGCTGTTGCTCGGCGAAGTGGTTGCGACCTTTGCGTTGGTCTTGGTCGTCTTCGGGTCGTCCGGTCTCGTCGGCCGGGGGTCGCAGCCTTCGAGGTCGGGGCCTACATCGGCGCTGCGTATTTCTTCACGTCCTCGACGAGCTTCGCCAATCCTGCGGTGACCGTGGCTAGGATGTTTTCAGACACGTTCGCTGGCATCGCGCCGTCTTCGGTTCCACCATTCTTGTTGGCACAAATCATCGGCGGCATCCTCGGACTGGTCGTCGTTCGAATCCTCTATCCGCATCCAGTCGAACCAGCGCACCAAGTCATCGCTCGCCCCAGTCCCTAAGGGCATCGAGCAGGCCGTGGTGTCAGCCACCGTCGGCTGTCAATCTGATCCAGCACAGCGCAAGACCTCGCCCGTCTCTTGACACTCCTAGACTCGCCGGGTGCCTGAGTCCCTAGCGGTTCTCGCGAAGGTCGAGCAGGGCTACGTGCGGCTCGCGGACATGACGCCTACCTCGGCCTGACTGAGCAGCGATGCCATCAGCTCGCTCACCGGAGTGACTTCCCGCCCCCGACGATGGTCGGGAACAGGCGGTTGTGGTTGCGCGCAGACATCGAGCGGTGGCGAGACGAAGCTTGGGCACGTCCGTTGGCAGCCGTCCGACTAGAGGGACGCCCAGTTCTCGTATCGAATCACGATCCGGATCCGCCACTAGCGGCTTACAGACGACCATCCGCCGTCGACTCGGGCAGCCAGGGGTAGATAGTCCGTGACCCATACGGACCATGAAGCTCAAGACGTAGCTCGACTGGGTTGGTAACGCAGAGCCAACGGCCCCCACCGGAATTCCATGGAGGTCCACGAGCCTCAGCTCGAGCCGCGCGCTCAGCCCCGCGACTCGGCGGACTGCCGACGGAACAACCGCGTGAGCATCGCACGGAGCCAGCCAACTCGGACGGTCGTCGAGTCGGCAGCGATGGCCGCTGCATGTAGCTCTTCGGCGACCGCGGGATCGTCGTTCTTCTCAGCGGCCCGCTCGATGTGTGCCGTTGCTTCTCTCAAGGAGGACTCACTCGCTTCGATGGCCAACTCGGCCTTGTGGATGTCATCCGACATGCGATTCCCCCTTGGCCGTCTACGGCGAACGACCGAATGCTACAGCAGGCTCGAATCGGAGGACGACTCTAGCGATAGAACTCGAACCAGACGTGGCCCGGCGGGCCGGTCTCATAGCCCCACTCGTCCGCGACTTGCTCGACGAGCCGGAGTCCGAAGCCTCCTACCCTCACCGGATCCTCTAACCGTGCCTCGACCACCCTCACGCCGACAGCCGCAGTGGATTGTTCCATCTCGACACGGACGTGGTCGTCATCGGCATCGATGACCAAGCGGAGGGTGTCTTGATCAGGTCGCAGCTGTCCGTGGCGGACAGCATTCGCGGCGAGCTCGCTGATAGCGAGGCGAGCATCATCAGCCCGCCCATCCAAGACCGGGGGCGGGATCGCGTCGTTCAGGGCGGAGCGCGCGAGCAGAGGAGCACTCGCATCCGCGGGCAGTATCAGCTCTCGCCGCACGGCCCTAAAATACCCATCCAGGCTCACCCAGAAACCCAAGGGCCGCAGAGGATTCGATTGGTTCGCCGATAAGGCGAGCAGTCTGAAAGGGGTGGTCAACTGGTCGGCGGTAATGGAAAATGCCCCGCGCTCACGAACACGAGGAGGGAGGACCATGGCTGTACGACCTTTCTCTTTGGAGACCGAGGACAGGAACGGGGCGACCGTCATTCACCTCGAAGGTGAGCTCGACCTCGCAGGCATCTCCAAGCTGCAGGAGGCGTTGCATCCGCCCAGCACGCGGACGTCTCCCAGATCGTAGTGGACCTCCGAGGGCTCACGTTCCTCGACTCGACCGGTCTTGGAGTCTTGATCGCTGCGGACAACGCAGGCCGCGACGGACACGTGGCCGTCTCATTCGTGCGGGGCAACGAGACGGTGCATCGCGTGTTCCAGCTCACCGCGGTCGAAAGGCGTCTGAACTGGGTCGGCGCGGCCGACTAGCCAACTCCGGGTTACCTCCCCGGCCAGAGCCATAACGATGAGTAGGATGCGGAGCGCAAGCGACAACCTCACAGCGCCCGGCGCCGGCCGTTCCGGGTAGAGTGCCGACCCCATAGATCCGTGACACCGGTGCCAACGCCCTAAGGCGTGCCATCCAGGAGATGGTTCCACACCGGCACGGAATTTTCCCCCGAGCAAAGGCCCACTCCGCCGAGTGGGCCTCTCTCGTTGCCGCTGCCTCCTGCCTTCGTCCGGGCGACTGGCTAGCCTTGGCCATTGCTCCCCATCCTGGTTCAGCACCTTCCACGAGACCGAGAGCGGATGGGACTGCGACCTACAGATGGCAGGTCGGCTGGGTCTGACCCTCACCGAGTGCCGGGCTCTCGAAGCGGGGTGAGCTGCACATCGACTACGACCTGTACCTCAGGATCGTGGACCCGTGCGGGTGGCCGCGCTAGCGGTCTCGCCCACCCGTTCGAGCTTTATCGGCGCTCAACCCGACTGCGTAGAACGGTCTCCACCAGGCTGGACAATTGCAGGTGGCGGTTTTGGCACTTTCCGTGGCGAGATGGTTGCAATTCGGCTCGGCGAGTTTCGTGGTGCACCTGGTTGGCAACGTGCACATCATGGAGCGAGCACAGTTGCTAGCGGCGATGCTGGACGCCAAGACCCCGAACGAAAGTTCGACGGCGATCTACGGCGCTCGTCTCTGGCTCGCGGACCATCCCGATGACCAGACCGTGTGGTCCGCGATGGCGGATCTCATAGAAGTCGAGCGCCAGTCCATGAGCCACGCCTAAGAAAAACACCGGTCCCGACTCCACAATCGTAGCGAGCCTGCCGATAAGGAAGGTACAAGCAGAGGGAGGGTACGGATGGACGATGTCTTGTTGATTCGCTCCGCCTTGGAGCACGTGCATCCTCAGAGCCTCGGAGAAGATGCCCGCGCCGCATTCGACAGGGTGCTCAACGGGGAGGCGGTCGCGGGTACCCGCGTGACGTCGCAGAGGCCACCGAGGCTTCAGCTTGCCGATGATCCCGTCGTCCGGGAGGACGGGTCGCTCGATGGAGTTTCACTGTTTCTCAGGCAGAAGGAAGCGGCTGCCTCCGTCTAGACAATGACGTCGAGCCACCGCTCCACGTGGGGCGGTTGAACGGAGACGAGTCATCGGCTGATACGCGTTGGATAGGAGCAGTTGGGTAGCCGGGGCTTGGCCGTCGTGACACCCAAGGCGGGGACTTCACCGCCCGGCGGTCGCCACCCCATCAGAGCCCGGACCCTCCAAGAGTCCGGGCTCTGACATCTCTCGGTCGCGGCCGTAGGTGTAAAGCGGACGATGGTCGGCCCTTCCAACTAGCCTGGGCCAATGCTCCCCATCCTGGTTCAGCACCTTCCACGAGATCGGGAGCGGATGGGACTGCGACCGGTGCAGATGGCAGGTCGGCTTGGTCTGACCCTGACCGAGTATCGAGCGCTCGAAGCGGGCGAGCTGCACATCGACTACGACCTCTACCTTAGGATCACCGACCTGTGTGGGTGGCCTCGCTAGGCTTCAGTCGTGGACATCTCGCCGGCCCCCCGTGACGACCTGCTCGCCTACTTGTTGTGCAAGTCCGCAGACCGTGCCCGCCTGATCGCTGAACTGATCGAACGGAACCCCGGCGCCGCCGATCTACTCATGGACCTGGAAGTCGACGATGATCTCCGAGCCAAGCTGGAGCTCGCACTACTCAACAATGGAGCGTTGGACGAGGACGACGAGGACGCCTGAATCAGTCACCGCTCGGACTCTGCCATCTTCGCGAACGCCTCGATCTCGTCGCGGGTGTATAAGGCCATCCTGTCGATCTCCCGTCTGAACACGACCGTTGGCACGGTGATGTGGACGACGTCGCCGAACAGACCGGGCAAGGCCCGAAAACGGTGGTCTCCGTGGGCGAGGCTGTGATCCATCGGTAGAAGACAAAGCGCTGCACGAATGCGATTCTCGGCATCCCTATAGCCCGTCTGAAGATGCGCGGTCGCAGTTACCCGCGCCCAAGGAGTAATGACCCAGGAAGCTAGGGGCGTTGGACGAGGACGAAGACTAGGAGTCGTCCGTGCCGTCGAGATCCAAGGAAGCCTCGATGTCATCCAGTGTCAGGTCGAGGTCATCCCGTCGCCGGCCCTGCTCGTCCTGCAAGAGCCGCGAGGTCTGCTCGGCGCGTTCAATGAAGGCTCTGTAATCCTTGTTCGTTTCTTGGACGGCTTTCTTGATCCGGGGAAGGTGGTATTGATTGACCTCCTCGGCGGGAGCCTGCAGAACTATGCGGTCGCCAGACACGGAAGCTCTGCGGTACGTCGTCGACCTCGTCCTGTTGTAGCTGACCTCAAAGAGCCTGGCCCAGTCTTTGTCGGGCGTGGGAGACAGCAGGAACGGCACTACCCAATGGTCGGGCTCGTTTCGAACATCCTTCCGAGCGATCCCTACAATCACTACCTCACTGTGCATCTTGCCTCCCGAGGACACACTAGTCCTCGAGTGATCGCAGGGTGGTGTCAAATCGTCACGAGCAGGTCGTGGTCGATCTCGTCACAGGGGCCTGGAAGAGGACGACGAGGTCTAGGCTCGTCCCGCGCTGGTCCCGCGGCGTACCGAATAACGACGGAAAACGTTGAGTAGCACCGAGCAGGCATAACCGCAGGTAGAGGACCCGATTCGCGTGTCGTTGCAGGTAGCGGGATCAAGCCCTGCCACCTTGCCAAGGTGGGGGTCGCGGGTTCGAATCCCGTCGTCCGCTCCGTAGGTGGTCGCCTGGGTATGCATGTGTGGGTGGCGCCTCGGCCGTTCGTGAGGTTCGCGTAGACTGCCGCGGCGTTCCGACGCTGTGGCGGGGTGGCCGAGTGGCTAGGCAGAGGCCTGCAAAGCCTCGTACACCGGTTCGATTCCGGTCCCCGCCTCGAGCTTCCCGGGTAACATCGGTTGAGCCAGGGCGCTTAGCTCAGGGGGAGAGCGCTTCCTTGACACGGAAGAGGTCAGAGGTTCAAATCCTCTAGCGCCCACAGAGCAGATCCGCTGGTCACGGCCGGTCTGCGCACTCCTACGAGCTGTCGTTTTCGAGCCGGAGCCAGGTCGTGGACACGATTCGGACACAAGGCACTTGTCGGTTCGAGCCGACCTCGCGGTGAGCAGGGAGAGCAGAAGCTCTATGCGGAGAGGTCTCAGAATCCCGTCGTGGGAATCAGGACGGGATGCAACTGCGCAGGGAGCCGGACGAACGACTCGTCGTCGGAGCCGAGACAGAGTGTCTCGTCATCCAGCCTCACGATGGCCCTGGCGTCGTTCTGCCTGTGCTCGTTCACTCCCCAGGCATGAACGACGTGAAGCCTCAGGAGGTGCATGGTGCCCCTGCTCAGGCAGCTGGAGACCTCCTCCTGACCCCAATGCAGTTCGACACACCATGGGATGCCGTTTTCTGGCCCGACGGCACGGGACGAGTGCAGGCTCACGTGGAGGAAGGCGCAACGATCGGCAGCGACTGGCGAGAGTGGTCCATCGACGACCCCGATCCGCTCGCGTGGCGGGAGCGCTTCGATGAGCTGGCATGGAAAACCCCGTACAGCGACAACTGGGAGACGTTCGATCTCGTCGACAGTGACCCAATCGCTTTTTTGGGAACACTCAGGGACGCATGGCCTCGCAATGGCGACTGAAATGACAGCTCCCTCACTCGCCGGAGTACGCGCAAGCTTCGTGGCCGAATGCAGGGGGGGCGGAGGCACTAGGAGTTGGAGGCCTCACACCATCACCTGTTGAGCAGACACGACCCCCTTCACCGACCGTCGCCTGGAGGGGACGACTCTCTCTCCAGTCGTGCACGTCAGGAGAACAAGCCAGCGTCCGCATAACGCTCGCATAACACCCTGCCTGTCAAGTGGCACCGCTCTGGCCGGCGGTAGCGCCGCGACGCACCGCTCCTTAGACTCGCGCTCATGCGAGTCTGCTCTTCCTGCGGCGAAGAGAACCCGGACAAGGCGAAGTTCTGCCTCGAGTGCGCGACGCCGCTCACTGACGCAGAGAGCCCGCGGGAGACACGCAAGACCGTCACCGTGTTGTTCGCGGACATGAGCGGCTCGACTGCGCTCGGAGAGCGCCTCGACCCAGAAGCGCTCCGCGTCGTCGATCGAACGCTACTTCGACGCGATGAAGGTCGAGATCGAGCGTCATGGCGGTCTGGTCGAGAAGTTCATCGGCGATGCCGTGATGGCGGTGTTCGGCATCCCGAGGGCACATGAAGACGATGCGCTCCGTGCGATCCGAGCCGCGATGGGTCTGCATCGGGTGCTCGACGAGTTGAACATCGACCTCGAGCTAGATCAGGCGTCGCGATCCGCGTGCGTGTCGGCATCAACACCGGTGAGGTCGTCACCGGCGACGCCACCGAGCGGCAACGACTCGTTACCGGCGACACGGTGAACGTCGCGGCGCGCTTCGAACAAGCCGCGACCCCCGGCGAGGTCCTGATCGGGCGGGAGACCTACCGGCTGGTCCGAGACGCCGTCGAGGTCGAGCCGCTCGCTCCGCTCGAGCTCAAGGGCAAGTCCGAGCCGATCCCGGCGTTCCGGGTCGTGCGGGTCGTCGAAGGTGCCGCACCGATCGCGCGGCGCGCCGACACGGCGTTCGTGGGACGTGAGCGCGAGCGAGAGGTCCTCACCGATGCCCTGGCGCGTGTGCAGGGCGACCGATCGTGCCACCTGTTCACGCTCCTCGGAACCGCCGGCGTCGGGAAGTCGCGTCTCGTTGCCGAAGTGTTGGGAACCGGAAGCGCCGATGGGAAGGCTGTCCAGGCGCTCTCGGGACGATGCCTTCCCTACGGCGACGGCATCACGTTCTGGCCGGTGCTCGAGATCGTGAAGTCCGCGGCCGGCATCACCGAGAGCGACGACATCGAAACCCTCCGCTCGAAGCTGATGACCACGCTCGAGGGGGAGGAGGACGCCACCGCGATCGAAGGCACGCTCGCCGCGCTGCTCGGTCTCAGGCCGGGTGGCGGCGCGCTCGAAGAGACGAACTGGGCCGTCCGGCGTTTCCTCGAGTCCCTCGCGCGCGATCGTCCGGTCGTCGTGGTGTTGGACGATCTGCATTGGAGCGCCCCACCGCTGCTGGATCTCATCGAGCATCTCGTTGACTGGTCCCGCGATGTGCCGCTCCTGCTGCTCTGCCTCGCACGCCCGGAGTTCCTCGACGAGCGTCCCGGGTGGGGTGGCGGCAAGATGAACGCGACGACGATCCTGCTCGAGCCGTTCGATGAGCGCGACTCCTCGATGCTCGTCGAGAACCTGCTTGAGACGGCCGATCTGCCGAGCGAGCTCACCGAGCGCATCGTCCGAGCGGCCGAAGGCAACCCACTGTTCGTCGAAGAGCTCCTCGCGATGCTCGTCGATGATGGCTCGCTGGTTCGGGAAGACGGGCGGTGGCGACAGACCGCGTCCCTCAAGGAGCTCACACTTCCTTCGTCGATCCAAGCGCTCTTGGCGGCTCGGCTCGACCAGCTCGAGCCGTCAGAGCTCCGCGTGATTGAGGGAGGCGCCGTGGTCGGCCAGGTCTTCTACCGCTCGGCGCTGGCCGAGCTTGCTCCCGAGTCCCTGGCTCCAGACGTGGGCACCTACCTGAAGAGTCTGATGCGGAAGGACCTCGTGCGGCCCGAGGGGGGAGGATTCCCTGGAGACGAGACCTACCGCTTCCGCCACATCCTGATCCGCGATGCGGCGTACCGATCCATGCCGAAGCGCACGAGGGCAGAGATGCACGAGCGGTTCGCCAACTGGCTCGAACGAACCGCGGGGGAGCGTCTCCACGAGTTCGAAGAGATCGTTGGCCATCACCTCGAGCAAGCGCACGTCTATCGGATGGAGTTGAACTCCCAGGACACATCCGCCGCTCATCTGTCTGAGCGGGCTGGCCTAGCTTTCGCTTCCGCCGGCAGGCGGGCCTACGCCAGAGGGGACATGCGTGCGACGTCGAGTCTGCTCGGCCGGGCGGCGAGGCTCCTCATTGATTCGGATGTGAGGCGTCTCGAGCTCCTGCCCTATCTCAGCGAGGCCCTCGGCGAGGGGGGTGAGCGTGCTGAGGCGGTGCGGCTATTGGACGACGGCTTGAGCATCGCCGACGGATTGAAGGATGCTCGGATTCGGGCTCACCTCATGCTCGCGCGCATCGCCGTCTGGGAGGACGACCTTTCACCCGCGGCGTGGGAGCAGCTCGCGGAACGCGAGGCCGGCGAGGCCCTCGGGGTGTTCGAGGAGACGACCGATGACGCCGGGCAGGCGAACGCATGGCGGACACTCGGATTCGTCGACTGGGGCCGAGGGCGCATCGAGGGCGCGCTCTCTTCATGGCAACGGGCGGCTGCATTCGCAGGCCGTGCGGGGGAAAGGGCCGCCGAGGCCCATGACCGCGCCTGGTTGCTGATCGCCTATGGCTTCGGCAGCATGCCCGTTGAGGAGGCACTGGCTTGTGCGACTGACACCCTTCCGCTCGTCGAGGATGTCCCGGCAGCGAAGGCCGAAGTGCTCTGGGAAGTCGCGTCGAACAACGCCATGCTCGGCAACTTCGACGAAGCGCATGCCGCGATGGAGGCGAGCAAGCAGATTGAGCGAGACCTCGGCCGGGGTCTCACGGCGAGCCATTTCGGCGCGCAGGTCGAGGAGATCATCTACCGACTGGAGGGAGACAGGGAGGCCAGGGCTCGAGTTCTTCGCCAAGGTCTGCACGCGTACCAACAGGTCGCCAATGAGCTCAACGCCATGCTTGCCGCTCTGCTGGCTCAGGCCCTGGCGGACCTCGGTCAGGACGAGGAGGCATGGGAGCTGGCCGAGGCCGCTGAGGAGGCCAGCCATGGGTACCTCCACGTGATCCCCCTTGTGTACAGCGCACAGGCCATCGTGCTGGCTCACAGAGGTCAGTTCGACGAGGCGGAGCAACGTGCTCGCGATGCGATCACGACTCTGCGACGGACCGAGTTCAACACCCAGACCGCGGATGCCCTGATGACGCTTGGAGAGGTTCTACGGGATGCTGGGAGGGTGTCCGAGGCGGCAGCCGCGATCTCGGAAGCCAGTGCCATCTACGAGGAGAAGGGAATCGTGCCGTTCGTTGAGCGGGCCCGCTCGGAGCTCGCGCATCTACGAGGCGTCTGAGCGCCCATGCTCGGCTCGTGCGCACCTAACAACTTCGCTTGTGACCTAGCCTCGAGATCTTCCATGAGAGCTCCTTCATCGATGAAGAGCGTCTGCTTCATCAGCGAGGCTTGATCGACCTCACGTCAGGGTAGATCATCGATTTCCCGGGGTCCAACGTCTGGGAAGTCGCACCGGGGCGAAGGGCGCTCTTGGCGGCATCCTTGCAACGCGTGTAGCGAAGGCGCTACCTTGCGGACGTGGGCTTCAGCCGCAGGGAAATCGAGCAGCAAGCACGCCTCACATGGCAAAACTCGCAGATGTTGTCTGGACAGATCCGCGACAACCCCGCGCTCACGCCGGATGAGGTTAGAGAACATCTTCAGACGCTCGCGATTCAGGTTACGGCGCTAGCTCAAGCGGTTACGCACCTTGCGGAGGACCCGAACGCTCGCTAGTAGGCGACTTCGCCGAAGTGGCTGAGTCGCTCGAAGTGCTGGCAGCAGTCGAGGCCGGCATGGTCCGCCGAGGCCATCGACAACTTGTGGGACACCCCCCTGCATATGAGCTCGAGAAGCGCGGCGTCGGCCCCGCGACTCGACAGAAGTGCAGAAGCATCCTGCACCGGGTTCTGCAGGAGGCCGTCGAGAACGGAGAGATCGCAGCGAACCCCCCGTCGGCTCCGGGGACGAGGGTCAAGCACCCACAACCCAAGAAGGCACGGCAGCTCACCCCCGACGAGCTGGCGAGGAGCCGCCAGCCTCCAGCCGTACCAGGGACGAGGGGAACTGGCTAGAGTGGCACGGCGACAGCGACAGCACGGAGCGGGCGGTGACGCCGTATGGATGACGATCGTCCGATACTGGAGGTAAGGCAATCAGCCTGGCAACTATCGTCCGTACGCGATCAACGTCTGCGGATCTTCGGGGACCGTGTCGAGCTCGTTCGCCCCAAGGTCACGAGTGAGGCTCGAACGACGACCATCCCCTTGGCCGACATCGACTACATCTCTGTGAAGCCCTTCCTGTTGGCGTGGTTCGATCTCGTGATCGTCCCAAAGAGTGGTGCTGCCATCAGAGTGAAACCACTCGCCCGAAGTGATGCGGAGCACGCAGAAGAATTGATCAATCGCCAAGTGCAGAAACGGCAATCCTGAGCCGACCCGAGGATGGCGTCCGGACGCGGTCGGGCTTGTACATGCATCAGTCGTCGATTGGCTCAACCCCAAGTCGCTCGAGTCGCCCAAGGCCGTCCTTCATAGCTTTGAGCTCTTGGGGAGAGTGGCCCTGCCAATCCGTGACCTCGCCTGTGACCTGCAGCGGCTCCCGGGAGCGGTATGACTTCGTCGGATTGCCCGGATACTTCTTGTCCGTCAGATTGGGGTCATCCGTGATGGGGCCGGTCGGTTCCACTATGTAGATCCTGCCGGGACCTTCGCCGAGTGACAGCTCCGCCCCCCAAGTGGCTGCATCCAGGGTGGCGGTCAGGTAGACGTAGGTTGTTATCCTCTCCCGCTTTCCAAAGTTGGGGGGACCGCCTGGCTCGATCAGGTCTCCTGGCTTCAGGTCGGCCTTCGTGCCATGGTAGAACTGCTGGGAACTCAGATCGTCGGTAGCTGCCACTGGCTCTCTCCTCTCATACTGCGCGGCTGCGCGCCGGAGCGCAGGGCAGTTTGGGCATCCACCCTCTGGGGGAGCTCTCTAACGAGGCGGCACGCCGGGCGCGTGGCCCTTGTCTCAGTCCGAAGCAAGGACCCACATCTCCTTGAACGGAGTCGTGATATGCCATGTCGTCTCAACGCCAGGCGGCAACGAGAACAGATCCCCACCCTAGATCCAGCGTGCCGCCGTCCGCGATCTCGATACGCACAGACCCTTCCAAGATAAGAGTCCCGGCCTCGGAGGGTTCTCTACGATCGAGGTGCGTGCCTACCCGACTGAATAGGGGAGGAGCGCCGCCGGCTGATCGGGTAGGTGTTCAACTTCACGCTGACGTTCAATCATCCTCCTCATCATCGTCCAGATCGATCTTCCAGATCTCTCCGCCCAGGGTGACGACGTACGCGCTGTCATGGATGAGTTCGAGCGAGGTGGGCTGGTTCAGTCGCCGGGCGATAACGACGAACCCACCATGTCCATCGACCTTGAGCAGCTTGCCGGTGTTCGGATCCGCTGGCGCGCCCTCAGGGTTGCCAGGCGTGAAGTGGCCCTGTGCCAAGGCGAAGCGGTCACCCGCGCCGAATTCCACATCCACGAGGAGCCGACCGCCGCGGGCAACCTCGGCAACGGCGTTCGACCCCGCCCGGAACTTCACGATCCTGCCGTCCTTAGGCAGGTGCGGAGCCGGTCCGGCCTCCGCCATGAACACCGTGCCGTCACGGACCTCGAGTCCAGTCGGCACGATGTTGCCGAAGGCGATGCGCTCGCTGACGGTCCCATCGAGGGTCACTCGGTAGACTCGGTTGTGGTGGCCGTCAGTCACCAGGAAACCGTTGTGGAACTTCTCGATCGCGTACTGGACCCCCGTCGGTACGAAGAAGTCCGTGGCGGGCGGATGGGCCAGCGTGAATGCGCCGATGTCCGCTATCACCGTGAAATGGTCTGGCCCATCCACGCGGTAGATGCCGACGACATCGTTCCCCCCAACATCCAGCCCGACGAGTGTCACGAGCACGTAGGCGGTGCCGCCCTTGAACACAACGTCCATGGCCCCGCCGATGCCGACGCCGGCGAGCAAGGGTGGCAGGCCACTCGCATAGGTCGTGACGTCACCGGTCTGCGGATCGACTCGCGAGACGCGACCCGCTAGTCCTTCCGTCACGTACAGCGCTCCATCTGGTCCGACCGTGCTGCCCGATCCACCCTCAAGTCCGGTGACCAGTCGGGTCTTCCTGGCCTCCGCCATGGCCGGTGACGCAGTCGTCGCGAACGCCGCCAGGACCGCGAGCCAGATCGTCACGAGGGCCGAGATGACGCGAAATCTCGGTGTCGAGGTTGAAGAGTTCATGACACCCCCTTCTCTGTGGCTCTCACCATGACGGTGCATCGTCGAGCCAGATTCC
Organism: uncultured Actinomycetes bacterium; assembly: GCA_963831325.1. Taxonomy (GTDB): domain Bacteria; phylum Actinomycetota; class UBA4738; order UBA4738; family HRBIN12; genus JAOUEA01. The sequence goes on along the minus strand of CAWHQA010000035.1, from coordinate 113,194 downwards.
GAAGCGGGCACACATCACTCCGAACGCTTGTCAGCGGATTGTCAATGGCCCTTTCGGATGACCACGGCCAGATAGGACGCAACCACGGCGGGTGCGAAGCTGACCGGCGAGGTTCCTGGCGACCGAGACGGAGCGACTGGAATACCCGAACTTCAAGTCGGGGTGCAGAGACTCTCGGGCTCGCACAGACACGACGTGTTACATGCGGGTGTGGTCGGCGATGCGCGATCTCTCCGCGACCCGACTGCTAGCGCAAGATAGAAGACGAAGCTTCCGGAGCCAACCGGATGAGGGGGCGCAGAGGCTAGGAGAAGCGCGCCTGTTGCGGGGCCGCCACCTGCCAGGAATGATTCGAGGGTGAATCTTCAAGGGACCCGTTTCGCCGAGACCTCTGAGGACGCCGGCGAGCACGAGCTCGAGGGCCTGCGCGAGCGCTGGTGCCTCTACCGGGCGGCGGGTTGAGGTGGACATCCCCGAGACCTGCTATGCCAAGACGGCCGACGGCGTCCACATCGCGTACCAGGTCGTGGGAAGCGGACCGGTGGACCTCGTCTTCGTCTGGGGATGGTTCTCGGACCTCGAGTACGGATGGAAGGAGCCGCGCCTGCGGCGCTTCTACGAGCGGCTCGGAGCCTCGGCTCGGTTGATCCTCTTCGATAAGCGGGGTACCGGGCTCTCGGATCGAGTTCCCGACTCGGATCTGCCCGATCTTGAGACGCGCACACACGACGTCCTGGCGGTGCTCGACGCGGCCGGCTCGCAAAGAGCGGTGATCTTCGGGAACCTTCTCGGCGCCCCGATGGCGGTCCTGTTCGCCGCGACCTATCCGGGGCGCACGCTCGGGCTCGTGCTATTCAACCCCGTCGCACGGATGGCCTGGGCACCTGACTATTCCTGGGGCACGACCGACGAGGAACATGAGCGGCGACTGCAGGACATCGAGGAACGATGGGGCACGTCGCAGTTCGCACTCGAATGGATCCGGAGCAGCGACCCGAGCATGGTGGATGACCAGGCGTTCGTGCGTCGGTTCGCCGACATGATGCGCCGCAGCATGAGCCCGGGATCGGCGGTCGCGTTGGAGCTGATGATCCGAGAGATGGACGTCCGGGACGTCCTACGCTCCGTGCACGTGCCCACCCTCGTGGCCAGCCGGAACGACGAAGGCGAGGGCCAGTTCGTGGGAGAGCAGATCATGGGGGCGCGAATCGTCGAGCCCTCGGGCCAGGACGTGGGCGACTTCGTGTGGGATCAGGACGCACTGCTGGTCGAGGTCGAGGGCTTCCTGCAGGAGCTTTGGAGCGAGGAGGGAGGTCAGCTCGATCGCGCTCTGGCGACCGTGCTGTTCACCGACATCGTTGAGTCGACGACCAAGGCGGCGGAGCTCGGCGATCGGGCGTGGCGAGAGACCGTCGAACGCCACCACTCGGTCGTGCGCGCGATGCTGGCGAGGTACCGCGGGAACGAGGTCGACACCGCCGGCGACGGGTTCTTCGCGACCTTCGACGGTCCGGCTCGAGCCGTTCGCGCCGCACGGGCGATCATCGATGGGGTCCGCCCGCTCGGTCTCGATCTCCGGGTCGGCGTACATACCGGCGAGGTCGAGATGATCGATGGCAAGGTCGGCGGCCTCGCAGTGGTGATCGGAGCAAGGGTGGGTGCCTTGGCCACCCCCGGCGAGGTGCTCGTCTCTTCGACCGTCAAGGACCTCACGGCTGGATCCGGCCTCGCATTCGAGGACGCCGGGGAGCACGAGCTGAAGGGCGTGCCCGACCGCTGGCGCTTGTACCGGGTCGTCGAGGGATGACCAGGATGCTCGTCGGGCAGCTGTTCCTCGTGACAGCCGTCGCGAAAGCGGTGAGCGCATGGCAGCCGCGACGACCCCAGGCGCCGGACGACCGGCCCAAGGAGGGAGGGGGTCGCTAGCCTGGATCGCGCACAAGCCGTGGTGGGTTGGCAAGTGACCGATAGAGGGTCGATGCCTGGTCCCAAACCCTTCCTGACCGACCGGATGTTGAGGCCGAGACTCGACGCTCGGGCGAGCCTCAGTTGCCTTTTGCCGCCTTGATCTGCTTGGCCAGTTCGTCCGCGTCTGCGTCGATCTCGTCAGAGACGAACCGGTTCTCGGCCTTGATACTCGCGGCAACCTGGTCAGCCATGTTCGTCGCGTACAGCACGATCAAACCCGCCTGACCCGCGTCCAGCACGGAACCGAGCTCCTTGAGATCCTTGTCGCTCATGCCACCCTTGATGTGGCCGGAGATCGCCCCGATCCCGGCACCAACAGCCATGCCCGCGACCAAGCCGATGCCGGGCAGGATCGCGCTCAACGCGCCGATGGCGAGACCCCCCAAGGCACCGTGGCGCGTGGACTGTTCGTGCTTCTTGGCGACCTTGACTTTGCCATCGGCGTCGCGCTCGATCACCGCAGCGTCGAAATCGTGGCCGACACCCGCGTTGTAATACAACGCCTTCACTGCCTCGTAGTCGACCTCGGCGTCCGACACACTGTCGTACGAAGCTCCGAGGACCACCAACATGTCATTCTCACTCATCGTCTTCCCCCTTGAATTGCTGACGCGCTCATCGCCTCCTTGACTCAACGTCTCGCTGCTCCGCCCTCCTTCCTGATCGCAAGCGTTCGGGTCCGATCTCGCCATCCTTCCCGTCTCTGTGGGCGGCATAGCACGGCCTGGATGCTGTGTCGAATCGTGGGCGTCGACCTTCCTCCGGGTCATACCGTCAAGACCCCTACGCGGGTCCGGGCGCGCAGCGTGAACAGACAAGCCCTGTTCGGAAGTAGCCGGGAGTCTTCCGTGTGTCAGGCCTCGAACGGGAGGTTTCCGTCATTGTCTATCAGGAGTATCCAGATCAGGGGCAGTCCAGGACCATAACGAGAACCACCAAACACTCGGACAGCGGGCGCGAACGGAGGACACAGTACGACTGGGCGTTCGGCGCACGACCGTGTCGGAACCTTCGGCCCTGTAGTCGTCCCGGCCCGGGTCACCCGCCGACACGATCGATCGGCCGCCGGTTGCGACCAGGCGCTCCTCGTTCGCCAACACCCTCAGCGAGAGATCGCCTGGACAAGGCCAATCGGCCTATCCGGGCAGTGCGACGATCCTCGGCATCAAGCGCGTCGTAGACCTGATCCACGAGGACCAGAAGGTCGAAGCCCGGACCGTCTCTCCAGCCTCGCTGCTTTCGGGCGGGGCGACATCGCCGAGCCGATCCAGCACGGGGCTAGGCGGCTGGATGAGGCGACGAGCAACGAGAACCACCCGCGCAAGAGTCGCCTGGAAGGGGACGACTCTCTGCAGGCTCGCTCCATGTACATGGGCGGCCCATATCGCTCGCTTGACGTGTGAAAGCCCCTCCGTTGGCTGTTGCGCCGTAATGCGGTTCCCGGCAAGCTTCGCTCGTGCGCCAGCTTCCTGAAGGAAACGTCACGTTCCTGTTCACAGACATCGAGGGGTCGACGAAGCTGCTTCACGCTGCCGGGGCCTCGGACTACGCGGCCCTTCAGGCAGAACACCGGGCCATACTCCGCGAGGCGATGTCGATCGGCGCGGGTGCTGAGGTGGACACGCAGGGCGATGCGTTCTTCTTCGCGTTCCCCGACCCGATCGAGGCGGTGTTGTCCGCCGAGCGGGGTCGGTTAGCGCTGGCCAGCCAACCATGGCCGGCCGATCGCGAGATCCGAGTGCGGATGGGACTGCATACTGGAACGCCCGTACGCACCGACGAAGGCTACGTGGGAGAAGACGTCAACAAGGGCGCTCGGATCGGAGCTCTCGGCGCCGGTGGACAGATCTTGTTGTCAGACGATCTCGCCACGATCGTCATGGACGCCACCGACCTAGCACAGCGTGTGGTCGACCTCGGGAGCCATCGACTCAAGGACTTCGATCGGACCGAGCACCTCTACCAGTTCGGGGAACAAGCGTTCCCGCCGATCCGATCGATCGGTGCGCTCTCGCTTCCGGAATCGACTACGAGCTTCGTCGGGCGTGAGGACGAGCTGTTTCAAGCGCTCTCGATCATGCTGGAGGAACGGCCCCAGCTGCTCACGATCCGGGGACCGGGAGGCGTCGGCAAGACACGGTTCTCGTTCGAGTTAGCGAGACTTCTCCGGGACGAGCACCCAGGCGGGTCGTTCTTCGTGGAGCTGGCTCCGCTCATCGACTCCGCGACGGTGCTCTCGGAGATCGCGAAGACGATCGGTGTCACCTCGCCCACGGCGGACCTAGAAGGGATCGCTGAAAGGATCGGGTCGAAGCAGACCTTGGTGGTTCTCGACAACGTCGAACACCTTCTCGGTGCAGCCAAGGACTTGGCGACGCTGATGCGCCTCACGCCTCAGCTTCGGCTCATCGTGACGAGTCGTACACCTCTGACGATTAGGGCCGAACGCATCTTCGACCTCCTGCCCATGTCTGACGACACGTCCTCGACACTCTTCCTTGAGCGGGCGCGAAGCGCCGGATGCGTCATCCAGAGTTCGCCCGACGTCGAGGAGTTGTGCAGGCGTCTTGATGGCCTCCCGCTTGCGATCGAGCTCGCGGCTGCCCGCACCTCGACGTTCTCACCGTCACAGCTAGTTGCGATGATCCAGACGCAACCGACGCTGCTGCAGGGACCTCGCGACGCCGACGGGCGCCATCAGACGCTGGTCGACACGGTGCGGTGGAGCGTCGACCTCCTGCCCGAGGTGGACCGGCGGTTGTTCGGCGCGCTGTCGGTGTTTGGCGGCGGCTGCACCTGGGAGGCAGCCAGTGACGTCTGCGACGCCGACCCCGCGTCACTCGTTGCATTGGTGGACAACAGTTTGGTTCGCCGGAGCGACGACGACGAGCCTCGCTACTGGATGCTGGAAACGATTCGGTCGGTTGCGACGATGGAACTCGCCGAGTCCCGCGATGCTCCTCGGCTCCGGCAAAGGCTCGAGGAGTGGTTGATCCGGGCGATCGAGGTACCAGACGGCACGAGGTGGCACGACCATCGATGGGCGACCTCAGAAGTCGACAACCTCCGTGCGGCGATCGGATCGGCGATGGCGGCAGGTCGTGCGAACCATGCCTTCACGTTGCTGTCGGTCACGTGGATGTTCTGGCTCTTCACGGGCCGGGCCGACGAAGGAGAACGCATGTGGGAGCGACTGCTCGACAGCGAGGATCTGCTGTCGCCGGAGGAGTTCGCAGAGGGGATCAGCCTCCTCGCCGAGTACGCCCGGTTCATGGGCAAGACGGAACGCGCCGTTGAGTTGCAGCGGCGGGCGATCGAGATGAACGAGTTCGTGACCGACGCGTCGCTCGCGGCCACCTTGCACGACCATTGTGAGGCGCTTGCGAGCCTCGGACTCTTCGAGGAGGCCGAGGCGGCGGGGCGACGGGCACTGGAGATCCGCCGTCGGCTCGGCGACACAGCCGGGATCGCGCACGCGATGGAAGCCTTCGCAGCATTGGAGGAGTTTCGGGGCGCGTGGGCGCGTGCTCTCGAGATCAGACGAGAGGCGCTGCCATTGGCCCGTCAGCGTCCGATGCTCGCCAACGTGATCGAGGTGGGGATAGCGATCGACCATCTCCACCTTGATCAGCCCGAGGAAGCTTTCGCTTGTCTTCGGACTGTGGTCCCCCGGATCGATCTGCTTCACGATCTCGACTTGTTCAGCGAGGTGGCGAACTCCCTCGCCTACTTCACAGCGGATCGCGGCCAGAAAGTGCTCGCGACGAGGCTGCTCGGCGCCGCGGAGGCGATTCGGCACCTATCAGGTCTGTCTCCGGGCGGTTTGCTCGAGTCCGAAGTGGTGAGAGCCAAGTTGTTGGCGGCTCTGCCTCGGGACGAATTCGAGCGGGAGTTCTCGTTGTGGTCGGCGTGTTCGCTCGGCGAGGCTCACGAGCTCGTCAAGGAGTGCTTCGCGACTGAGCATCGCACCGGTTAGGTCCGTGGCCCTTGTTCGATTCGCACCGGCCCCAACACACGATCCGCACTCAAGGGATCGCTTCACGGATGTCGGGGACGAGCGAACGTCTCGAACGATTACCCGGATGAGGCTGCGGGCTCGATCGGCGCGAGAGCGTCGGCAGCGTGTGAACGATTAGAGCGTAGTTCTGGAGCAGGATGCGCCCCCGGGCGGGACGAGCACCGGAGGCCGATCCTGCGCCTCCGGCACTCTTTCCCTGTCTGGCGCGGTTGCCCTGTCCCTAGGATCCCGCGCCGCGGTGGATCAGCGATCAGGTGAGGCAAGGATTCGCCTCATCCGTGGTCGGAGCGGCACCCGGTGGCAATCCGAGGAACGTGGCGACCAAGACCACCTCATCGTCTCCGACGTTGGATGCCTTGTGCACGTGGCCGGGCTCCTCTTGGAAAATCTCACCCTCCGTGTAGATGATCGGGGAGCAATGCCCCTCTCCGTTGATGGCGACGCGTCCCTTCTTCACCAATACGAACACGTCCGCCGGATGTGAGTGCCACCCCGTCGTTCCGCCCTCTTCTAGCTCGGCGCGGACGAACAAGGCGGTGCTTGGCTCTGACTCCTGGATCGACAGCGAATCGAACGTGGCTGCCCCGAGGGGCTTGGCGGTGTAGCCCCGACTCGGCGTTGCCACGGCGATGCCCGCGGTGAGGACCACGACTGCCGCGAGCGCGATGATTGTGCGCTTCATTCTGACGTCCTTCCTTCGGTGCGGGCGCGGGTTCGGAAGGGGGCTTGAGGAGGTCCGCGAGGTCTCCTCTCCGTTCCTCGCATCACGTGTGTGAGCTACATCGCCTTCCTCCTCTCGGGGTCCCGACGAACTCTCGTCCATCGCGACGGTAGGAGGTCGTTCCGGCCGGCTCTACGGTGGCTGCCTGGCGAACGCCGGGATGCTGCCATCCGTCCCGATACCGTGCTGGCCGCTTGACGCCGCCCGAGCGATGAGGGACAAATGCCCAGGAACCCAGGCGCAGGAGGGCATCCGCTGGAGAGCGAGCAGGCCGACGAGCAGTCAACCCTCGATAGGTTGCGTCGCGAGATCGAGGATCTCCGAGCTTCTCGGAAGCGACTCGCCCTGGTCGCCGATGCCGAACGTCGCGACCTCGAGCGGGCGCTGCACGGGGGCGTGCAGCAGGATCTGGTGGGGCTCGCGGCCAACCTCGAGGTCGCCGCGGGATCGGTGGACTCCGATCCCGCGGCGGCGAAGTCGCTCTTGAACGAGCTGCAACGCGAAACGCGGCGGGCGTTGACGGAGATGCAGGAGCTCGCCAACCGGATCTTCCCTCCGCTGCTCGACGCGGGCGGACTGGTCGTGGAGCTCCGCGCGGCGGCGAGCCGCGCAGGCGTGCCGGTGCGGATCGACGTCGATATCGACGTGGCCGCGTCCTCTCCGCCGGAGATGGTTGGCGCCGTTTACTTCTACGCGCTTGACGTGTTCGAGCGCGTGCCAACCGGCACTCCGGTGGTAGTAGGCGTCCGAGGTGAGGAGGGCGCGCTCGCATTCGACATCGTCGCGGAGTGCGACCTGGGAATGGAGCGCCGCCCTCCGCACGATCGCGTCGACGCGTTGGGAGGGCTCGTGACGATCACGTCGGAGGGCGACCGGACCAACGTCACCGGCTCACTGCCGCTGCCGCGATGACGCTAGTCGCTCTCTGCGAGGTACAGGATCACTGCCTTGACCCGCTTGTTGACCGACGGCTCCCACGTGAGCCCGAGCTTGAGGAAGATCGAATGGATCACTTTCTCGACCGACCGCTCGGCGAGGAAGAGGGACTCACCGATTGCCTCGTTGCTCTTGCCCGCCGCCATCTCGCGCAGCACATCGCGTTCGCGTGCGGTCAAGCTCTTGAGCGGCGACCCCTCGCCGCGGGCGTCCTCCGCGACCAGCGCCTCGACGACCTTCGGGTCGATCACCGAGCCGCCGCTCGCGACCGCGCGGATCGCCGACCCGAGCTGGTCCGGCTCCTGAACACGCTCCTTGAGGAGGTAGGATCGCCCGGCGCTGCCGCCCTCCAGGAGCGCGCGGGCGTAGCTTGGGGTCGCGTACTGGCTGAGCACGACGATGCCGACGTTTGGATCGGTGGTGCGGAGCCGATCCGCCGCTTGGATCCCCTCGTCGCTGTTGCCGGGCGGCATACGGATGTCGGTGACGACCACGTCCGGATGCTCCGTCTCCACCGCGGCGAGCAGGGAGTCGAGGTCGCCGCAGACGGCCGCGACCTCGAACTCGGGATCGGTCTCGAGCAGTCGGCGCACGCCCTCGCGCACGAGGAGATGATCGTCGGCGATCACGAGCCGGAGCGGCATAGCGGGAGGATACGTCGGTGACCGTCGTCCTCGTCGTCGACGACAACGACCGGAACCGGAAGCTCGCCCTCGACGTCCTGAGCGCCGCTGGGTTCCGGACGTTCGGCGCGGCGACGGCCGCGCAGGGGATCGCGCTCGCGCGGGAGCACGTGCCGGACGTGATCCTGATGGACCTGCGCCTTCCCGACATGGATGGCGTCGACGCGATGCGGAAGCTCGCGGCACACGAGCGAACGGCTCTCATCCCGGTGGTCGCGATGAGCGCATCCCAGCTCGAAGGGAGCGAAGACTGGCTCGAGGAAGCGGGCTTCGCGGGGTGGCTGGAGAAGCCGATCCACGTGAGGACGTTTCCCGATCAGGTCCGCCGCTATCGCGCATCGAGGACGGAGTGACGAGGTCGAGGCACTACCGTGCTAGCACCCCCGGACGATGGACGGTTGCCCTGGTGGGCCGCCACCCTCGTGCTCCCTAGCCTCTAGACGGATCGGCTCGGCGGTGTGAACATCGCCGGCACGGACGGCCCGAACGGCCTGAGCGGAAAGGGGACGCACATGCGGAGGCTCGTGATCGGAGGCGCGCTCGGGGTCTTCCTCCTCTCGATCGTGCTCGCCGCCTGCGGCGGGTCGGGAACCGACACGACCGGAGACCAATCCCGACGATTCCAGGACATGTGGGAGATCGACCAGATCGAGAAAGACTTCCACGGTTCCATGACGAAGAAAGACATCGATCTGATGATGAGCCTGTACGCGCCCAACGCGACGATGACGGTCGGCCCGGGGGTGACCGCATCCGGACTCGACGAGATCCGAGCGTTCTGGCTGGAGAAGTCGGCGCCCTTCGCGGCTGAGAACCAGTGGGTCTCCGATCACCCGGCGTACAAGTTGGAGATCACCGTCAACGGCGACCGGGGCACGCTGCACTTCGAATGCCATTACGTCGATGTGAAGACCGGCGAGGTTGCGTCGGCCACAACCGCCGACTTCGACGTCGCCCGGATCGACGGGAAGTGGCTGATCACGAACATGGTCGGCGGAACGACCGTCTTGGAAGTCTAAGATCTTGGCCGAGGGCCAGGAGTCGCGGGTCGCCCGGGATGGGCGGCGACCGATCGGCGATCCGTTCGTCCGGGCCGTCGCGCGGTTGCCGGCCAACGTTCGGACGAAGCTGCTGATCGCGTTCGTCGGCACGTGCTTGCTGCTGGTCGCCGTCGGCCTGTTGGGGCAACTCGTGCTCGGGCAGTCGAACGACCGCGTCGCGAGCGTCGGGCCTCTTCAGCAGCGGGCCGTCCAGTACAGCCAGCTCCAGGCGGAGGCCGAGCACCTCCGGGTCGTCCTGGCGGTGAACGTCGCACGCGAGTTCAACACCGTCTGGCCAGACGTAGGGCTGCCCCGACCTATCCGCGGGACGTACTCGCTCGCTATCGACCTGTTCGCGGTCGACGCGGCAGACCGGATCGGGGCGCGGACCGCCGCGGATCAGCTCCTGTTCACGCCTCCTCTCGAGGACCAGAACATCCTGGACGGGATCAAGAACAAGGCCGATGAGCTCTCGAGTTTGCTCCAAGAAGAGATCATCCCCCTCTATGAGAGCGCAACCGTCTCGAACGAGGACAGGGACCTGCTCGACGAGCTGCTGCCGCTGCGAGCAGAAGCCGAACAGCTGGCGGTCGACCTCTACCAGGACGCCGCGGACCTGGCGGACGGGACGCGGGCAGAGATCCAGGAGCTGATCGCCAGGAACGCCAGCTCCTTCTCGAGCTCCCGCGCCCTGTTCATCGGCGTTTCGGCGGGGGCGATCGTTCTCGCGTTGCTGCTGGGGTTCGTCCTCTCGTGGTCGGTGATCGGGCCGATCCAGAGCATCGACACTCGCCTTGCCGCGATCGCGTCGGGCGACTTCTCGGGCCACGTGGAGGTCCAGAATCGAGACGAGCTTGGCGCGTTGGGCGCCAAAGTCAACCGGATGAACGATGAGCTGCGGCGCCTCTACACCGAGCTCGAGGCGGCGAGTCAGCACAAGTCGGAATTCCTGGCCAACATGTCCCACGAGCTCCGGACACCGTTGAATGCGGTCATCGGATTTTCGCAAGTGTTGCGCGACGAGATGGTCGGCTCGGTGAACGAGAAGCAGGCGGAGTACCTCGACGACATCACCTCCTCGGGAAACCATCTGCTCTCGCTGATCAACGACGTGCTCGACCTCTCCAAGGTCGAGGCTGGACAGGTCGAGCTCGAGGTTCACCCGTTCTCCCTGCGGGAGGCGCTCGAGCGCGGCGTGGTGATGGTGCGCGAGCGCGCGATGGAGGACGGGGTCCGTGTCGCTTTCGCCGCCGATCCGGAGGTCGACCCGGTCGACGGGGACGAGCGACGGATCAAGCAGGTCATCTTCAACCTGCTCTCGAACGCGGTCAAGTTCACTCCCGCGGGTGGGGAGGTCGACGTGAGCGCGACGCGGGTCAACGGCGAGGTCAGGGTCTCCGTCGCCGATTCCGGCCCGGGCATCGCTCCCGAGGATCGTGATCGGATCTTCGAGGAGTTCCAGCAGAGCGAGACGGGGGTCGGGCAGCGTGAGGGGACCGGCCTCGGTCTGGCCCTTTCGAAGCGGTTCGTGGAGCTCCACGGCGGACGGATCTGGCTCGAGAGCGAGCCCGGTCGCGGGAGCACCTTCACCTTCGCGCTGCCCACCGGGTCGTTCACGTCATGACCGGCGAGCGGATCCTCGTCGTCGAGGACAACGAGAAGAACATGAAGCTGTTCCGCGACGTCCTAGTGGCGACCGGCTTCCGAACGCTCGAGGCGACGACGGGCGGGGAGGCCGTCGACATGGCATCCGAGCACACGCCGGATCTCGTGCTGATGGATATCCAGCTCCCGGACCTCGACGGTGTCCAAGCACTCCATCGGTTGCGGGCGAACACGCGCACGGCGACGATCCCCGTCCTTGCCCTGACCGCACAAGCGATGCAAGGGGATCGCGAGCGGTTCCTGGCGGAGGGCTTCGACGGCTACGTGTCGAAGCCAGTGAACGTGCGGGAGCTGATCGGGATCGTTCGGCAGCACTGCGAGGGACGGTCCGGATGAGCGGCGACGCCCGGATCCTGGTCGTGGACGACGTTGCTCTGAACGTGCGGCTGCTCGAAGCCGTGCTCGTGCCGCGCGGGTACGACGTCGTCTCCGCGACCGACGGGGCGCGCGCGCTGGAGCTCGTCGCGTCGGCCAAGCCGGACCTGGTGATGCTCGACATCGTGATGCCGGAGCTGGACGGGTACGCGGTCTGTCGAAAGATCCGGGAGCGCGAGGACACCGCGATGTTGCCGGTGATCATGATCACGGCGAGCACGTCGGAGAAGACCGAGGCGATCCAGGCGGGCGCGGACGATCTGATCGCCAAGCCGTTCGACCAGGAGGAGCTGCTCGCGCGGGTCCGGTCGCTCCTGCGGATCAAGCGCTACCACGACACGATCACGTCGCAGGCTGCGGAGTTGACCGAGCTGAATCGAACGCTCGAGGAGCGGGTACAGACCCAGGTCGTGGAGCTCGAGCGGGTCCGCAAGCTCCGGCGGTTCCTCTCTCCGCAGCTCGTCGACGCGATCGTCTCGTCGGGTGACGACGCGATCCTCCGCAGCCATCGGAGCATGGTCGCGATGCTCTTCGCCGACCTCCGCGGATGGACCAGCTTCGTGGACGCGGTCGAGCCTGAGGAGCTGATGCAGGTGCTCGGGGAATTCCACTCCGTGATCGGCGGTCTCGTTCGTCGCTTCGATGCGACCGTGGGGTTCCTCGAGGGCGACGGGGTCCAGCTCTTCTTCAACGACCCCCACGAGGTCCCTGACGCCCCGCTCCGGGCGGTCCGACTTGCGTGCGCCCTCCGGGAAAAGATGGCGGAGCTGACGCCCGTGTGGCGCAAGCGCGGCTACGAGCTGGGTCTGGGGGCCGGCATCGCGCTCGGTTACGCGACGTGCGGCGAGGTTGGGTTCGAGGGCCGATCCGACTACGCGGCGATCGGAGCGGTGACCAACCTCGCATCGCGGCTCGCCGACGAAGCGACGGCCGGACAGGTATTGATCACGCAGCGTCTGCACGCGGAGGTCGAGGAAGACGTCGACGTGGAACCCATAGGTGAGCTCACGCTCAAGGGGTTCCGTGTGCCGATCCCGACACTCAACGTGATCGCCGTTCGCGAGCCGGCGGCGAACGCGCCCGCTCGGCAGGGCTCCTGAGGGCGCGGCTCGACCACGACGGATCCTCCTCCCGTATGGGCCGGCGTACGAACCCTCCAGATGGTGAGCCGGCGGAGGAGCCTTGCCACGGAGGGCGGGAAGGCTGGTCGGCGAACAATGCCGCGCAATGCCTTCGTACGGCAGAATCGCTGCATGAACGGCGAAGGATCCAGCGTCGAGTGTCCCGCTTGTGGGGATTCCAACCCCAGTGGGTTCAGTTTCTGCGGAGCATGCGGCAACGCGCTCGAACGCCCGTGCCCGTCGTGTTCCGCAGTCATGCCGGTGCGTTTCCCATACTGCGGCGGGTGTGGGGCGGCGCTGGTTTCGAGCGAACCCGATGTTCCATCGTCCGAGGAACGAAAGGTCGTCAGCGTGCTCTTCGCAGACCTGGTGGCCTCGACCGAACTCGCGACGCGCCTCGATCCCGAAGACCTCCGCACGATCTATTCGTCCTACTTCGAGGCCATGTCGGCTGCGCTTCTGCACTTCGGAGGCACCGTCGAGAAGTTCATCGGAGATGCGGTGGTAGGCATCTTCGGTGCCCCGGTGACACACGAGGACGATCCCGAACGAGCTGTTCGAGCCGGCCGTGCGATGCAAGCGGCCCTCGTGGAGCTGAACCAGCAGCTCGGCGACGATCTGGGAGAGGATCTCGCCCTGCGCATCGGTGTCCACACCGGAGAGGTGATCGCGACACCTGGAGACGCAGATCGGGCGCTCGTGACGGGGGAGACGACTTCTATAGCCGCACGCCTGCAGTCGGTGGCACCACGAGGTGGACTGGTCGTGGGCGGGCGGACGTATCGAGACGCGGCCCGCTCCTTCGTCTTCGAACCGCTCGGCGGGGTCCAGTTGAAGGGCGTTCCCGAACCGGTCGACGCCTGGCTCGTCGTGGGCGAATCTGCCGGCTCGGCCGATGGTGACGGGCCTCTCGTGGGTCGGGCAGATGAACTCGCATTCCTTGATGTGCTGCTGCGTCGATGTCAGAGAGAGGGGCGTCCCCACCTCGCCACGGTGGTGGGACCCGCGGGGATCGGCAAGAGCAGACTGGTCCTCGAGTTCACGGGCGCCGCTGAAGTCCGAACGGTGCGTGGGAACTGCCTCCCCTATGGGAGTGGACTTCGCCTGTGGCCCTTTGGCGAGATGGTGAAGGAAGACGCGTCCATCCTGGACAGCGATCCGCCCGACGTTATCGAGGCCAAGGCTCGTGACCGGATCGGATGGCGGTTCGACGAGAAGGAGCCTCGAAGCTCGACCCTATCAACGCTCTTGTCCTCCATCGGCATCGCCGTCGATCCAGATCCCCTCGCAGGTGTCGGCCGTGAAGCCGCACAGCGGATGATCGTGAAGGCCTGGTCGGACTACTTCTCGTCGCTCACCTCAGGCGACGCGGTGATCGCGTGGATCGAAGACGTCCACTGGGCTGACGACGCCCTGCTCGATCTCTTGGACCGCCTCATCGGGCGGATCGAGGCTCCGATCTTGTTCCTGTGTCTCACGCGCCCGGATCTGTTGGAGCGTCGACCGGCCTGGCTGACGAGGGGAGCGTCCATCTCGACCTTCGAACTCACGCCCCTTTCCTCTTCAGATTGCGCCTCGCTGGTCGCAGGGCAGTTGGACGGACCCGCCGATCCGGGATTGTCAGCCGCAATCGTCGAGCGGGCGGGGGGGAACCCCTTCTTCGCACGAGAGTTGACCCAGGTTCTCGTCGAGGATGGCTCGATCGAGCGGCGGGAGGGAGTCTGGGCGGCGTCGAGTGACGTCGCCTCCGCGATGCCAGACACCATCCAGACGGCGATCGCGGCTCGCATCGATCGCCTCGAGCCGGCTCACAAGAGGGTGATCCAGATGGCGAGCGTCGTTGGTCGCGACTTCTGGGTCGTCGGCCCTGAGGAACTCGGCGGCGACGACATCGACCCCGCGATCGATACGTTGATGGCCCGCGGGCTCATCCGGTCGCGTGCTTCGAGTTCGATCGCCGGCTCCTCGGAATTCACCTTCGAACATGCCTTGATCCGTGATGTGGCGTACGGAAGCATCCCGCGATCGCGCCGTTCTGAAGCCCATCGCTCGGTCCTCGACTGGATGGAGCGAGGGACCCGGGGACGCGACGAGGAGTTCGCCGAGATGATGGCCTATCACGCGGAGCGTGCGGGCGACCCGGAGCGAACGGCGCGGTTCGCCATGCTCGCTGGGCACCGGCATCGGCGCGTGTACGCAGCCGAGGACGCGATCCGCTGGTACGAGCTCGCGGAGACAGCAGTCGAACAGCTGCCCACGGACTGGAACAGCAGCGTCCGTTCGGAGATCGTCCACAGTCGAGGCGAGGCGCTGGTGCAGATCGGCAAGTACGAGGAGGCGCGCGCGGACTTCGAACGCGCGCTGGACATCGGTCGAGCGACCCATCGCGCGTGGCTCGAGGCCCAGGAACTGGCCGCGATCGCGGATGTTCTTCGGTCGCTCGAGAGGTTCGAAGAGGCGGAGTCAGTCATACCGAGGGCACTCGAAGCAGCCCGAGAGGCAGGGCTGCAGTATCTCGAAGCTCGGGTGAAATGCCTGGCAGGCGGGCTTGCATGGGATCGTGGAGATCCCGAGCGCGCGCGTGCGGATCACGATGAGGGCCTGCGGATCTCACAGGAGGCACGCGACCTGGAGGGCGAGGCGTTCGCGCGAACCGGGTTGACCGAGATCGGTCTCTGCCAGGGACCATTCGAACAGGCGATCGCCGACGGCACACGCGCCCACCAGCTCTGGCAGCATCTGGGTCAGCGGCCGAGGGCGCACGCCGTGGCTCAGATGCTCGGATATCTCCGGCTCTTGACGGGTGATGTGGCCCTCGCCGGGCCGTTGTTCGAGATGTCCCTCGCGGGGTCTCGCGAGCTGGGGATGGGTCGTGAGGAACCGCTGTCGCTCCTCGGACTCGCGCTCACCGCGATGGCTCGAGGTGAACTCGGCCGAACCATGGGATATCTCGATGATGCGATCGAGACCGCCGAGCTGCACAGCGCAGCCAAGGGCGTGGTGGGGGCACGGCTCTGTCGCGTCCTGCTCCTCCTCGAGCTGGGGGCGCCGGAGCAAGCGGTCGCTGAAGTCGAGGCGGTGGATGCTCTTGTGTCAGCGCCTGTGTCCTACCTGGGACCCGTTCGGCTGTCCGCCCGGGCGTGCGGACTGCTCGCCCGCGGGGATCGTGAGGCTGCGATCCTCGCGTTCGGACGTGCACGATCCCATTCCGAGAGCCTCCTCTTTTCTCGGGTGGCCTGCGGACGGCTGGAGATCCTCGCCTGGAGCGATGCCGGCGAGGAGCTCGAGGCCGCGGACGCGGCGGCGTGGGTCCTCGAAGGGGCCACGGGCCGATGTCCGGCTGTGGAGTCCCTCGCAGCGTTGGCGGTCGCTCGAGCGAGCGCGGAACGGAGGGCGGAGAGGGCAGGGTCGGCGCTTGCGCTCGCACGGAGGGCCGGCGACATGACTGTGCTGTGGCGGGCCCTCGCCTTCGCGGAGGAGGAAGCTCGTGAACGGGGAGATGCGCAGGTGGCGACGACGCTGCGCGAGGAAGCGCGGGAGGTCGTTCGATCGCTCGCGATGTCGTTCACCGACGAAGGGCTTCGCTCGAGCTTCGTCTCGGGTTCTGGAGTGGCCGAGCTCCTGCGGGATGACCCAGCCGGCCGCGAGATCAGGTGAACGAGATCTGTTTCGCACCGCCGGCGATGTGCTCGATGATGTTCGCCGCACCGGTGATCTTCGCCCCCTTGGCGAGCTGGTCCTCCGTGATCCCACGTGGCTTCGTGCAGGTCCCGCACAGCCACACCTCTCCTGCGTTGCCAACGAACTCGTCGTAGAGGGAGGCGAGGGGTGGGAACCCCTCCTTCTGGACGCCATCGGTCCCACCGGCCGTGCCGAGCCAGACCCCCTCGATCGTCAGCAGTACGACTGCCTCCAGTCCCGCTACCGCAGCAGTGTTCGCGGCGACGAACGGGAGGGTGGCACGTTCGGGGTCATCCTTCGCGTGACTACACGTGAACAGCAGCTTGTCCGACATCACCACTCCATCTATCGCGCACGCTCAACGATCACCGACAGGGCGCCATCGTTCAACTCCTCCTGGGACACGATCCGGTGTCCCATCATCCTCGCGAGCGGTGCGAGGTCTTCCTTGGCGGAGGGGTCGCGGACCAGGAACTCGACGGTGCTGCCTACCTCGAGGGCTTGCATGTTCCGGCGGAACTCCATCGGTAGGCCCTCGCCGCAGCTCATTTCGCCGAAGTCGCAGATCCGCCGGTTTCCGTCCTCTTCTACCCGAGACATCCGCAGCAGGGTAGCGGGAATCAGGACGGGTGTGAAGGCTGTCTCCCCCACAAGGATACGTCCCGATGGACGAGCACGAGGTGTCGTTCCCGACCGCGGCTACATTCGCGGGCGCAGCATCGGTCTGATGGCTCGGATCAGCCGACCTTCGGAGGATTGACCGGTCCGATCCCGGATCAGATGCTCGTGGTTCTCATGAGCGCATCCTCCCCGATCGACCCCGGCACCTCGATGAAGTGGACCGCATCGGCCATGGCCGCCGTCGTCCTATCGGTCACGGCGCTGACGGCCGGCGTCGCGAGGGCTCTCCCGAGCACCACGCCGACGAATGCGTATGGGGTCGACGGCGCCGTGCGCGCATTGATCCAGGTCGGTTCGAACGTCTGGGTCGGCGGCCGTTTCACTCAGGTCGTTCCGAACATAGGGGCCGCGGCGCCGGAGGATGCCGACGAAGAGATCAACCTCGCTGCCTTCACGCTGCAGGGGGCACCGCTCGACATCGAGCTCGATCTCGGCGGCACGGGCAGCATCGTGTACGACCTTGCAGTCGCTCCCGACGGGATCACGGTGTACGCCGCCGGCCGGTTCAGTGCCCAGGGAGCGATCAACCTCGTTGCGTTCAACGGCATCACTGGCGCGAAGGTGCGGGCCTATTCGACCCCGCCCCTCTCCTCAGCCCACGCCGACGGGATCATGCTGTGGGCCGGTGGACGGCACCTGTACGAAGTCATGTCGGCGACCCGTGAACGCGTGCTGGTGAAGGTGGCGACCGAGGACATCGGCAACCACGCGCGAGATCCTCAAGTGGTCGACATCGAGAGCGCGCCGCAGGGCGGCGTGTTCCTCGCCTGCAGGTGCGATGTTCTGAACGGCCGGCTCGTCAACTCGTTCGCCCATGTCGAACGCGACGGCAGGGTCGACAGGACCTGGAGGCCCGCACGCCTCGACTCGGCATCCGTCGGGTGGGAGGTGCTCGAGTCGGGTGGCGTCACGTACCTGTCGGCCGGCGGAAGCGACTTCGTGCAAGCGGTTGATTCGCTCACCGGCGCTTCCCTGTGGAAGACCGACGCGAACGGACAGGTGCAGAGCGCCACGCTTCATGATGGCCGCCTCGTGATCGGCGGACACTGGCGGCTGATCCAGAGCTACTGCCAACCTCGTCTCGCCGCCCTCGATCCAGTGACAGGAGATGTCGATCGCACATGGACGCCCGCGCCCACGCGAGCGTACGCGGGAGTGTGGGCACTCGCGACCACGGGTGATGGCGCCCTGTGGGCAGGCGGGGAGTTCACGCACGTGGGCGCCGACTGGCAGCGGAATGGGCTTGCTTGCCTATACAGGAACGGCGACCAGACCAAGCCGCTCCACGTGGATCCGAACCCCTGGGCCAGAGCTCTCGCACGCCTCAGCTAGCGCCAAGGAGGGCGACGAGCCCGTCAGGGAAGAGCTGGTTCGGAAGGACTGGGCTCCGGCGGGGGAGGCGGCGGCGGTGTCCCCGTCTCGGTCGGCGACGGCGGCGGTGTCCCCGTCTCGGTCGGCGACGGCGGCGGAGTCCCCGTCTCGGTCGGCGACGGCGGTGTCCCCGTCTCGGTCGGCGACGGCGGTGTCCCCGTCTCGGTCGGCGACGGCGGCGGTGTCCCCGTCTCGGTCGGCGACGGCGGCGGTGTCCCCGTCTCGGTCGGCGAGGTCGTCGGCGGCGGTACCGTGGGGTCGGTTGATGGGGGCATTTCGTCCGAGCTCGTTCCGGCGGGATCATCGGCATCGGGCGAGATGGGGTAGGTGTCTCCGCTCGGGGAGAGATCAACCCCGCTGCCCGTCTGCGAGGATCCACCGATCGACGAAGAGGTCGGGTCGCCGGCCTCGGGAGGGGACAGGCCAGCGGTCTCCTCGACCGAAGTGCTCGAGCCGAGCAGGCGGTCGGTGAGGCCCCCATATGCCGAGCGCACGCCGAGTTGTGGATGCGCGAGCAGGAGACCGAGCAGGAGCCCCGGCAAGGCCACGAGCGTGGCCCCTGCCCACTTGCGGAAGGTCCGGGTGGCCGGCTTCATGACCAGGTACCCGCAGGCGAGCGCAAGCCCTGCCCCGGCAGCGGTCAGCAGCACGTTGGCGAGATCCGTCAGTTCCCGATCGCCCATGGTTTCCTCCGCAGCCTACCGTAGCGGTGACGGTGATGCCCTTTTGCCTGTGAGGAGCATCCTAACCCTGTGGATAACCTCTGATGGTTCCCTCTTGACACATCGTTCACGAAGGTGTCATCTGACGAGCCGGTGCCCGCTGTGGTGTCGTGAACCGTTGCGAGGCTACGTGTTGCCTTGCGCCCGCGCATGAGGAGAGACGATCTTGAAGAGAACCCCCCACAGGCGCGTGGCCGCGCCCGCGGCATCGATCGCGGTTGCATGCCTGATCGTGGTGACGATCCAGACGACCCCATCGATCGCCGCGCCCATCTTCTCCGACGGCTTCGAGCGCGGCGACCTTTCAGCGTGGAGCAGCTCGGCGAACTTCGCCCTGCAATCGACATCGGTGCATTCCGGCGCGTTCGCGGGTCGGGCGAGGTCCAGTGGCGCCGCCTCGCACGTGGGGCGAACCTTCGGCGCGCAGCCCGAGGTCTGGTCGACGGTGTGGTTCAGGGTGCAAGCGCGGACCAGCGCAGTGTGGCTTACCTCGCTTCGCAAGAGCACCGGTGGGTCGATCCTGCTCGTGGGCATCAACAAGAACGGTCTGCTCATCGCGCGCAACAACGCCACGAAGGTCACCTACAAGAGCACCGTGGAGGTCCCCAGCGGGGGGTGGCATCGTGTCGATGTGCACCTCAAGGTCGGGTCGGGCGCCCGATTCGACGTCTCGCTCGATTCCATTCCTGTTACGGCGTTGAACCGCACCAACAATCTCGGCGCCACGCCGATCACGCAGATCAAGATCGGTGACACGTCGGTGGGTCGGAGCTTCGATGTGGCGTTCGACGACATCGCGGTCAGATCGGATTCCGGTTCGTCCGACACGTCCGATCCGACGCAACCGATGGACCTCGTCGTGAGCCTCGAGGACGAGCAGTCCGTGCGCCTCACCTGGCAGGCGTCCGATGACGACACCGGTGTGACTGGCTACACGGTGCGACGCTCCACCGACGGTACGAACTACTCGCTCGCAGGCTCGTCTCCGACCACGTCGTTCCTCGACTCGGGGCTGGCGCCGAGCACCGAGTACTGGTGGACCGTCGAGGCGGTCGATGCTGCCGGGAACCGGTCGGAGCCGAGCGCTGCCGCGACCGCGACGACCGGATCTGTCGACCCGGCGCGCCTGGTGGGCCGGTGGGATCAGCCCTTCGATGCAGGCGTGGTGGGGGTACATGCTGCCGTGCTCTTCACCGGCAAGGTGCTGCTCTTCTACGAGACGGGCGGCACCGTCGGCACCATGGCGTCGCTCTGGGATCCCACGTCGGGCAGTGTCGAAGATGTGAGCTTGCCGATCGGACAGCGGCACAACCTGTTCTGCTCTGGTCATTCCCTCCGCCCCAACGGCGATGTGTTCGTCACGGGCGGCACGATCTGGGGCGGCACGATCCCGAACGGCACGGAGCAGACGGCGTTCTTCAATCCCATCACCGAGTCGTGGCGGATCGGGCCTCCGATGGCGTGGCGTCGTTGGTACCCCTCCGATGTGACGCTTCCTGACGGGGACGCCTTGGTGTTCAGCGGCCGCGTGAGCTCGGGGGCGCTCGCGGAAACGGTCGAACGCTACGACGGTGCGACCAACTCGTTCTCGACCTTGCCGAGCTCGGCCACGATGGCCACGCAGCTCTACCCACGCATGTTCGTCATGGATGACGGACGCATCGCGAGGGTCGGGCCCGAAGCTAAGACGATGTTCTTCGATCCTGCTTCCAACATGTGGTCGTCGGGTCCCACGATGCTCGCCGGTTCACGTCCGCGAGGAAGCGCCATCCTGCTTCCCGGTGCGCGACGTGTGCTTGCGATCGGGGGAGCGGTGGACACGGTCACGACCGCCACGGTCGAGCTCTCGGACCTCGGCGCCGGCCAGCCATCGTGGACATACACAGGGTCGTTGAACGAGCCCCGGCGCAATCTGAACGCCGTGCTGCTTCCCGATGGCACGGTGCTCGCCGTCGGCGGCAATGGCGGAACCGGCAACTACGACGATCCGGTGTTGAGCGCCGAGCTGTTCGACCCGACGGACGATACGTGGACCCCGATGGCGGCGCAGGCGGCGCCGCGCGCGTACCACTCCACGGCCGTGCTGTTGCCGGACGGGCGGGTGCTCTCGGCAGGGCAGACGAACGGCGTGATGCAGACGACTGCCGAAGTCTACTCACCACCGTATCTGTTCGCAGGACCGCGCCCGGTCATCACCGGTGCGCCGACCAACGTCGGATACGGCGGTTCGTTCACGGTCGACACCGACAGGGCGGGTGACATCGCCGACGTGGTGCTGATCCGTCCGAGCACCGTGACCCACGGCGTCAACTTCGATCAGCGCTCGGTCTCGTTGCCGTTCGCGTCGCAGACGGGCGATCTCTCGGTGGATGCCCCCTCGTCGAGCGTCGCGGCACCGCCCGGCTGGTACATGATGTTCCTCGTCGATGATGTGGGTGTCCCGTCGATCGCCAGCTGGGTGCGTGTCGCCTGACGCTTCGGTCGGCCGCCGACGTCATCGCTAGGAGGGGTGAGTCGTGATCGAACCGGAGCGTCTCCAAGGGGTGCCGTTGTTCGGTGACCTCGACGCGCACGACTTGGCGCTGATCGCGCGGTGGGTCGAGGAAGTCCATGCTGATCCGGGGCAGATGCTGATCGAGCAAGGGTCGATGCCGTACGAGCTGGTCGTGATCGAGGACGGCACGGTCGACGTGGTGCGCGATGGGGAGACCATCGCGACCCTCGGCTCTGGCGACGTGGTCGGCGAGATCGCCCTGCTCGGACAGCATCGGCGCATGGCGTCGGTGGTCGCCACGACGCGGGTTCGGGCGTTGACGCTACCCGTGGAAGCGCTGCAGTCACTCACGTCGGAGATGCCCGAGTTGGGCGATGAGCTGCGGTCCATCATGGACCGTCGGCGAGCCCAGAACGAAGGGTGAATCGGGCTGCAGCTTGACCTTGCGGTTGTTGCGCCGTCGTGCAAGACTCCCGCCCTGTGGGATGTCCGGGCTCTGGCCCGGACCGACGGCGGCACGACGCGGGCACGTGCCGCCGTCACTTCGTCCGGATCTTCCCACCGCGTGCGTGCGGACCCGCTCGAGGGCTTGGTATCGTGGCCGTTCGCCGGGCGCGTAGCTCAGCGGGAGAGCGCTCGCCTCACACGCGAGAGGTCGCAGGTTCAAAACCTGCCGCGCCCACTCGGTGATCAGATCGCGCGAGCGGTGGTCGATAGTCGCTCGACCCTCGCGTCGGTAGGCTTGCGGCCCGTTCGACCAGGGGGGATACCAAGACGATGGCGAGCGTGATGCCCGACGCCCCGGCTGCTGCTGCGGCGCGTTCCGACGACCTCTGGAAGGTGTACGGCGAAGGCGATGCCGCCGTCGAAGCTCTCCGGGGCGTGACGATCGAGTTCGCGAGCGGCGAGTTCACGGCGATCATGGGCCCCTCCGGTTCGGGCAAGTCAACCCTGCTGCACTGCCTCGCCGGACTCGACACGCCGACCCGGGGCTCGATGTGGATCGGTGATGTCGAACTCACCTCGCTCGGCGAGAAGCAGCTGACCTCCCTGCGGCGAGACAAGGTCGGCTTCGTGTTCCAGTCGTTCAACCTCGTGCCCACACTGACGGCGGCCGAGAACATCACGCTTCCTCTCGATATCGCAGGCGGGGATGTCGATCGTGCGTGGTACGACCAGGTGATCGACACGATCGGGCTTCGAGATCGGCTCGGCCACCGCCCGCAGGAGCTCTCCGGCGGGCAGCAGCAGCGCGTCGCCGGCGCCAGAGCGTTGGTGAGCCGGCCCGAGATCGTGTTCGCGGACGAGCCCACCGGGAACCTCGACTCTCGCTCGAGCGCCGAGCTGCTGGGGTTCCTTCGTGAGGCGGTCTCGACCTACGGACAGACGATCCTGATGGTCACGCACGACGCGAACGCTGCGAGCTACGCCGACCGCGTCGTGTTCCTGGCCGACGGACGCGTCGTCGACGAGATGCGTGATCCGACGGCTGACCGCGTGCTCGATCGGCTCAAGTCCCTGGAGTCGTAACCGCCGTGTGGCGCGCAACGTTCAAGAGCCTGTTGGCAAAGAAGCTCCGCTTGGTGCTCACCGCGCTCTCAGTGGTGCTCGGTGTCGGGTTCGTCGCCGGCACCTACGTGCTGACCGACACGATGAACGCGGCGTTCGAGGAGCTGTTCGCGCAGTCGTCGGCCGCATCCGATGTCATCGTTCGGTCGACGACGGCATTCGAGCCCGAGGCGGCAGGCCCGGGAGGGGGAGGCGGGGAAGAGCGCACACCACTTCCTGACAGCCTGCTCGACGAGATCGAGTCCGTCGCGGGCGTGGCGGTCGCCGTGGGCGACGTGCAGGGCATCGCCCAGATGGTCGATCCCGAGACCGATGACCCGATCGGCGGGGTCGGCCCGCCCACGATCGGCACCAACTGGAACGATCTCGCAGGCGACGTGCTCGAGATCCGTGCGGGAGCGCCCCCGGCCGGCCCGAGCGACGTGGTGGTCGACGCCGCGACAGCGCGCAACGCGAACCTGTCGGTGGGAGACGAGATCCAGATCCTGTTCGAGGGCGATCCGGGCAGGTTCACGATCGTTGGCATCGCCGGGTTCGGCGAGGCCGACAACCTGGGAGGCGCCACGCTCGCGATCTTCGAGACCTCGACCGCACAAGAGGTGCTCGGCAAGCAAGGGGTGTTCGATGCGATCAGCGTCGTCGGCGACGACGGCGTGGCGGCGACCAAGTTGAGGGCGTCGGTCGACGCGGTTCTACCGGAAGGCGTGGAGGCCGTGACCTCCACGTCTGTCGCCGACGAGGCGACCCAGAACCTGCAGGAAGATCTCGGGTTCTTCCGAACGGCGCTGCTGGTGTTCGCGGCGGTGGCGTTGTTCGTCGGCTCGTTCATCATCTTCAACACGTTCTCGATCATCGTTGCGCAGCGCACCCGCGAGCTCGCACTGTTGCGCGCGCTCGGGGCGTCGAAACGGCAGGTGATCGTGTCGGTGGTCGTCGAGGCCTTGATCGTCGGCCTCGTCGCGTCGGGGCTCGGCATCGTTGCGGGCATCGGCATCGCGGTCGGCCTGCAAGGTCTGCTCGGCGCTTTCAACATCGATCTGCCGAGCACATCGCTGCAGCTCCTGCCACGCACGATCATCGCGTCGCTGTTCGTCGGCGTGGTGGTCACGGTGGCGGCATCGATCCTTCCTGCTCGCCGAGCAGGTTCGGTGGCGCCTGTCCAGGCGCTGCGCGAGGCGGGCGAGGGCACCTCGAGCCGCGAGCTCGCCGGTCGCGGGCTCATCGTCGCTCTTGCTGTCACCGCGCTCGGCGTCGGCGCGCTGCTGTACGGCCTGTTCGGCGCGGAGACGAACGGCGTCTATTCGGTCGGAGCAGGCGCAGCCATCACCTTCATCGGTGTCGCCATGCTGTCCCCACTGGCCGCACGCCCGATCGTTGGCGCACTCGGCGTTCCCATACGACGCCTGTCGATCCAGGGTCGGCTGGGACGCGAGAACGCGATGCGGAGCCCCCGTCGTACCGCGTCGACCGCAGCTGCCCTGATGATCGGCCTCGGACTCGTCTCGATGGTGGCGATCCTCGCGTCCTCGTTGAAGTCGTCGTTCGACGCTGCGCTCACCGACACGTTGAAGGCCGACTACACACTGACGACCAGCTCGTTCACGGCGTTCAGCCCGGAGGCTGCGGCGCGGGTTGCTGCCTTGTCGGAGGTCGAGGCCGTCTCGGCGTTCCGCCAGAACGGGTTCCGGGTGAACGGTTCGACCTCGTTCCTCACTGCCGTCGACCCGGCGACCGTGGAACGCGTCGCCGCGCTTGACCTATCGGAAGGCTCGATCGAAGCCCTGACCCAAGGTGACACGCTGCTCGTCTATCGCGACGTGGCCGCCGAGAACGGGTGGGGACTCGGCGACGAGGTGCCGGCCCAGTTCGCTTCGACCGGGGACACGCCGCTCACGATCGTCGGCATCTACGACGAGAATCGCCTGGCCGGCGACTACGTCATCTCGCTCGATACGTACGAGAGGCTGTACGTCGAGGAACTGGACTCCTTCGTGCTCGTGAAGGGTGCGCCGGGCGTGGCGCTGGCCGACGTCGAGGCCGCGATCCGAGGAGCCGTCGAGGAGTTCCCCAACGTGCAGGTGCAGGATCAGGCTGCGTTCCGGGCGCAACAGGCCGGTTTCATCGATCAGATCCTCGGCTTGATCACGGCCTTGCTGCTCATGTCGATCCTGATCGCGGGAGTCGGCATCATCAACACGCTCGGGCTTTCGATCTACGAGCGAACCAGAGAGCTGGGGCTGCTGCGAGCGGTGGGCATGAGTCGCCGCCAGGTCTCACGGATGGTGCGGTGGGAGTCGATCCTCATCGCCGTGTTCGGCGCCGTGCTGGGGCTGGCGATCGGCATCGTGTTCGGTTGGGCGTTGCAGCAGGCCCTGAAGTCCGAGGGCGTCAGTGAGTTCACGCTTCCGGTAGGACAGCTCGTGGTCTACCTGGTCGTCGCTGCTGTGATCGGGGTGATCGCAGCGATCTGGCCGGCGCGGCGGGCCGCCAGGTTGAACGTGCTCCAGGCGATCTCGTACGAGTAGCTCGAGCGCGGTCGATATCATGACCGCATGCCGACCCTGACCCTTCCCGAAGGCGCGCACGTCGAGCTCCCCGAAGGCGAGCCCGTCGGCGCCGCGCTGCCGAAGGGCACGATCGCCGCACGCGTCGACGGTGAGCTCCGCGACCTCTCGTTCGTTCCCTCGGCCGACGCGCTCGTCGAGCCGATCGCGCCCCAGTCCGACGAGGGGCTGCACGTGCTGCGCCACTCGACCGCACACGTGCTCGCGCAGGCCGTCTGCGACGTGTTCCCGGGCGCCAAGTACGCGATCGGCCCGGCGGTGGCCGACGGCTTCTACTACGACTTCGAGCTCCCCGAGGCGGTGCATGCGAGCGATCTCGCGAAGATCGATCGTCGCATGCGCCAGATCGTGAAGCGGAACCAACGGTTCGTTCGCGAGGAAGTCTCGCGCGCAGACCGCGATCGAGCGCCTGCGCGACCAGCCGTTCAAGGTCGAGATCATCGAGGGCATCGGCAGCGATGACGGCGAGGACGCGCACGACGAGGCCCGCGTCGGCGACACCGTGTCGCTCTACTCGAATGCCGAGTGGGTCGATCTCTGCATTGGCCCGCACGTGCCGCACACAGGCGTGCTCGGGGCCTTCAAGCTCACCAACGTCGCCGGCGCGTACTGGCGCGGTGACGAGAAGAACCCCCAGCTCACGCGCATCTACGGCACCGCATGGGCGACGAGGAGCGATCTCGACGCGTACCTGCTTCGCCTCGAGGAAGCCGAGCGCCGAGACCACCGCACGCTCGGCCACGGACTCGACCTGTTCTCGTTCCCTGAGGAGATCGGATCGGGGCTGGCGGTGTTCCACCCGAAGGGGGGCTCGTGCGACGGCTGATGGAGGACTACTCCCGGCAACGGCACGAAGAAGCCGGCTACGACTTCGTCTACACGCCGCACATCACGAAGGCTGAGCTGTTCGAGATCAGCGGGCACCTCACCTGGTTCGCCGACGGCATGTTCCCGCCGATGGAGCTCGACGGCGGCACGCAGTACTACCTGAAGCCCATGAACTGCCCGATGCACATCCTGATCTTCAAGGCCAGGACACGCAGCTACCGCGAGCTGCCGCTCCGCTTCTTCGAGTTCGGCACCGTGTACCGCTACGAGCTCTCGGGCGTCGTGCACGGCCTCACGAGGGTGCGCGGGCTCACGATGGACGACGCACACATCTTCACCACGCATGAGCAGCTCGGGGAGGAGCTGCGGTCGGTACTCACGTTCGTGCTCGATCTGCTCCGCGACTACGGGCTCGACGACTTCTACATGGAGCTGTCGACGCGCCCCGAGGGCAAGGCGGTGGGCACCGAGGAAGAGTGGAACGAGGCCACCGAGGCTCTACGGCAGGCCGCCGAAGCGATCGATGTACCGCTCGTCATGGACAAGGGTGGCGGCGCCTTCTACGGACCGAAGATCAGCGTGCAGGCCCGCGACGCGATCGGTCGCACGTGGCAGATGTCGACGATCCAGCTCGATTTCCAGATGCCGCAACGGTTCGACATGGAGTACTCAGGCGACGACAACGCGCGTCACCGTCCGATCATGATCCACCGAGCGTTGTTCGGGTCGGTCGAGCGGTTCTTCGCGGTGCTGACCGAGCATTACGCGGGCGCGTTCCCGCTCTGGCTCGCGCCCGAGCAGCTCCGTTTCGTGCCGGTGGCCGATCGCCATGCAGCGCACTGCGACGAGCTCGCTGCGAAGGCGAAGGCCTCTGGTCTGCGCGCGTTCGTCGACGATTCGAAGGAGAGCGTGGGCAAGAAGATCCGAGCCGCACAGCTCGAGAAGGCGCCCTACACACTCGTCGTGGGCGATCAGGAGGCGGAGTCCGACGCCTACACGGTGCGCGATCGCGCGGGCACGGAGACGCCCGACGTCACGTTCGACCGACTGGTCGATGCCCTGGTCGAGGAGGCCTCGAGCCGCTCGCTCGTGCAGACCGACTTCCGACAGCAGGCCTGAGGAGCCACGTGGATCATCTCTGGAGCCCTTGGCGCATGCAGTACCTGGAGACCGCCCGCGACGAGCTGGAGGAGGACGGTGGCTGCGTGTTCTGCGCCGTGCCGGATCGTGAGCCGGAACGGGTGCTCGCGCGCGGTAAGCTCGCGTACGTCGTACTGAACAAGTTCCCCTACAACCCAGGTCACGTGCTCATCGTGCCGTTGCGCCACACCGGCGACGCTGAGGACCTCAGCATCGACGAGAACGCCGAGCTGCAGGCGTTGATGCAGCGGGCGATCCGCGCCTTGCGTGAGGAGTCCGAGCCGCATGGGTTCAACATCGGCATGAACCTCGGATCCCTCTCCGGAGCGGGCATCCCCGACCACCTTCATTGGCACGTGGTGCCGCGTTGGGGCGGCGACACCAACTTCATGCCGGTGGTCGGCCAGGTACGTGTGCTGCCAGAGCTGCTGGCCGACACCGCACGCAGGCTCGCGCCGAGGTTCGCTGATGCCTGAACGCGAGGGGTTCGTCGACGTCTCGGGCGGCGGTCGTCTGCACTTCGAGATCGCCGGTGCCGGGCCATCGGTCACGCTCCTGCACCCGGGCCTGTGGGACATGCGGACCTGGGATCCCCAGTTCGATCCGTGGCTGGAGCGGTTCCGGGTGCTTCGATACGACCAGCGCGGCTACGGGAAGTCGTCGCGGCCCGACGGCACGCCGTACTCGCACGTCGGCGATCTCTTCGAGCTGCTCGACCATCTCCAGATCGACCGGACCGCGCTCGTCGGATGCTCCATGGGCGGCGCGCTGGCGATCGACGCTACCCTCACCGTGCCCGATCGCGTCTGGGCGCTCGTGCCCATCGCGCCGGGCCTCGGCGGCTTCGCCGAGACCGACGACGAAGAAGCGTGGTGGGATGAGCGAGGGGCCCCGATCGAGGCTGCTGTCGAAGCGGGCGAGCTGGAGCGAGCGCAGGATCTGGCTCTCGGTATCTGGGCACCGCTCGGTGTTCACGACGATGCCGGCGCCCGCATCAAGCAGATCGCGCGAGACAACATCCACGAGCTGACGATGGACGAGTCGGATGCGGAAGATCTCGACCCTCCGGCGGCCCTGCGCTTGAGCGACATCGATGTGCCCACGCTCGTCATCGAGGCTCGACACGATCCGCCCGACATGCGCCGGGCATCGCAGTTGATCGCGCGAGAGGTGCTCGACGGTCGCCTCGTCACGATCGACGCCGATCACGTCGTGAACATGCGTGCCCCCGAGGAGTTCGACGACGCCGTGCTGCCGTTCCTGCTCGAGATGGCTCCGAGCTGACGCATCGGCCCCGCTGGATTGGCCTACTTCCGGTGGGCTTCCTCCCGAGCGGCTTGGTGCTCGTCGATCACCTTCTGGGCGAGCTGTTGCGGCATGGCCTCGTAGTGCGAGAACGTCGACGTGTAGCCGCCGCGGCCACCGGTCATCGACCGCAGATCGATGACGTAGCGCGCGACCTCGGCCTGTGGCACCTGGGCTCGGATACGTTGCTTGCCCCCACCCGCCTGCTCCATGCCCGCGATCTTGCCTCGCTTCGAGTTGAGGTCGCCCATGATGTCGCCGGTGTAGCCCTCGGGCACGATCACTTCGAGATCGACGATCGGCTCGAGCAGAGCGACGCCGGCCTGTTCGACGGCGTCTTTCAGGGCCATCGACCCGGCTATCTGGAAAGCCATGTCGGAGGAGTCGACGGGGTGGAACTTGCCGTCGACGAGCGTGACCTTCAGGTCGACCATGGGGTTCCCGCTGATCACACCTTCGGACATCGTCTTCACGATGCCCTTCTCGATCGAGGGGATGAACTGGTGGGGGATGGCCCCACCGAAGATCTTGTCCTCGTAGACGAACCCGTCGCCGTGAGGGAGCGCTTCGATCTCGATGCTGCACACGGCGTACTGACCGTGGCCTCCGGTCTGCTTGACGTGGCGACCGAGTCCCTTGGCGCTGCCGCGGATGGTCTCTCGGTACGCGATCTTGGCGGGCGCGGTCGTCACCTCGACACCGAACTTGCGCTTCAGCCGTTCGACCATCACCTCGAGATGCGCCTCGCCCATTCCGTGCATCACGGTCTGGTGCGTCTCCTCGTTGCGTGAGACGCGGAGCGTGGGGTCCTCCTCGCGCAGGCGTGCGAGCCCGACCGAGAGCTTGTTCTCGTCGCCCTTGGTCCTCGGAGCGATCGCGTAGGCGAGGAGCGGCTCGGGCAATCCGAGCGCCGGTACCTGTACCGGCGCGTCCTTGGCCGAGAGCGTGTCGCCCGTGTGCGCCTGCTGCAGCTTGGCGACCGCGCCGATATCACCCGCCGTGACCTCGGGCACCGATACGTGCTCCTTGCCGACCAGCGTGAAGAGTTGGCCGACGCGTTCGTCGATGGCCTGAGTGGCGTTGTGCACGGAAGAGTCCGGGCGCACCGTGCCGCTGAAGACCCGGAACATCGTGATGTGGCCGACGAAAGGGTCCGAAAGCGTCTTGAACACGAACGCCGCGAGTGGCACGGCCGCGTCACTCGGACGCTCGCTCTCCTCGCCGTCCTTGCCGATTACGGTCATCGGGGGTCGGTCGAGCGGCGAGGGAAACTCCTCGACGATGAAATCGAGCAATCGGTCGATGCCGATGGCCTTGGCGGCAGAACCGATGATCACCGGAGCGAGACGCGCGTTGGCGAAGCCGAGCTTGGCGCCGCTCACGATGTGTTCCTCCGGGAGCGTGCCCTGCTCGAGGTACTCCTCAATCAGGGCGTCGTCGGACTCAGCAACCGCTTCGATGAGCTTCTCGCGGGCCGGGTCGGCCATCTGGTGGATCTCGTCGGGCCACTCCGATTCCTCGGCCTTGGGACCGGAAGGATAGAGATCGGCCTTCTCGTGCAAGAGGTCGGCGATCCCCGCGAACTCGTGCTCCGCGCCGATCGGCAGCTCGAACGGCGCGACCTGGTTCCCGAACGACGAGACGAGCTGGTCGAGGGTGCCCTGGAAGTCGGACCGTTCCCGGTCGAGCTTGTTCACGAAGATCGCCCTCGGAAGCCCCGCCTCGACCGCGAGCTCCCACGCCGCCTCGGTCTGGACCTCGACACCGTCGACCGCCGAGACCACGACGATGACGGCATCGACGGCGCGGATCGCTGAGCGGACGTCGCCGATGAAGTCGGCGTATCCCGGCGCGTCGAGCACGTTGATCTTGACTCCGTCCCACTCGATCGGGGCCATGGTGAGCGAGACCGAGATGCTCTTGCGATGTTCGTCCGGGTCATGGTCGCTGACCGTGTTGCCGTCCTCGATCGTGCCCATGCGGGTGATCGCGCCGGCGGTGAAGAGCATCGACTCGAGCAGGGTCGTCTTCCCGGAGCCTCCGTGGCCGACCAACAGGACGTTGCGGATGTCCTTGGCGTCGTAGGTCTTCACGAGCGCGCTCCTTCGGCTGACGGGTCTCGGGCGGCGGAGGTGTGCGCATCCTACAGAAGGAGGGAGTTGCTACGCTCGCCCGGTCTCCCTCATGGTGCGATTCGAGCGACAGCCGCCGGGCACCGCCCTCACCCGCTCGACCCTGTCGGTGGGTTCGCTGCTCGCCGCCCTCGCCGCATGGCTGGTCGTCGAACGAGAGCCGGAGCAGGCGGCGCTCGCCGCGCTCGCGTCGGGGGTGTTGCTCCTCGTGGGGGGTCATCGGGCGAACCACGGTGCGGGTGGCCCGACCGACCGCATGTTGGACGAGCTCCTTGACCGGGTCTGGGACGGCACCGTGTTGGGGACCACCGCGTGGGTTGCTCGTGACGGGGAGCCCGGGGTCGCCCTCGCCGCCCTCGCCGCGCTGTGCTTGAGCGCGCTCTCGGCATATGTGCGGGCGCGAGGTGCATCGCTCGGGTACAGCGTGGAGGAGAGCCATCTCACGAGGGGGTTGCGGTACGGGCTCGTGGTCGCCGGCATCGGTCTCGGCCACGCATGGGCGCTCTGGCTCGCAGCAGGTGTGTCGGGACTCGCCGTGATCGTTCGCACATCGCAGGTGGCCAGGGAAGAGCGCATGGCGCAGTCCGCTCGGCAGGAGCGGACGTGATCACGAGGCACTCGGAGGAGCCCTGGCAAGAGACGCTTGCTTTCCATCTCTACCGATCGACTGCCTGGCTCGCACGGAGCCTGCCCGAGACCATCGGCCGGCAGCTGTTCCGGTTCGCGAGCCTGATCGCGTTCGAGCTTGCGCCCGGGGCCCGATCGGTCGTCGCGCGCAACCAGGCGCAGGTGCTCGGCCGAGGGCCGGGCGACCCGCTCGTGCGCTTGTCGACCCGAGACGCTTTCGCTTCGTACGCGCGGTATTGGTTCGATTCGTTCCGGTTCGCGGTCATGACGCCGGGAGCGGTCGCTGCTCGATTCGAATCTGTCGATGCCCATCACCTGTGGCGCGCATTGGACGGTGGGCGTGGCGCGATCGTGGCGCTTCCACACATCGGCAACTGGGATGCCGCCGGGCCGTGGCTCCGCGCCGAGGGCCGGCCGATCGTTGCGGTGGCCGAGCAGCTGCGACCTCAGCGCCTGTACGACCTGTTCGTCGCGAACCGCGCCTCGTTCGGCGTCGAGGTGCTCGGGCTCGGCGACGCCGGCATCGGCCGCGCACTCGCATCGAAGCTCGCCGAGGGCAACATCGTGGCCCTCGTCGCCGATCGCGACCTGACCGGGCGGGGGGTCGAGGTCACGATGTTCGGACGAACTCGGCGTGTGCCGGCCGGGCCCGCCCTGCTCTCGCTGACCACGGGGGCGCCGTTGCTCGTGACTCCAGTCTTCCAGACCGAAACAGGCTGGCGGTGCATCATGACCCCACCGCTCACCATCGAGGCATCAGGCGATCGGCGAGCCGACGTGCGGGCGCTCACCCAGCGCATGGCCGAGGAGTTCGAGCGGTCGATCGCCGCGGCCCCGGCCGACTGGCACATGTTCCAGCCCGCGTGGGAGGACTGACGGCGTGCGTGTCGCTCTCGTGTGCCCGTACGACCTCGATGCGCCAGGTGGCGTGCAGGTGCACGTCGCCGAGCTGGCCTTGCAGTTGGCGGACCGCGGTCATGATGTCGAGGTCCTCGGGCCCGGCGGCGGAGGGCTCGGCTCGCCGGTGAGGGTCCCGTATCGGGGCACCGTGGCTCCGATCCACCCGTGGCCCACCGGTGTGCGTCGTGCCCGCAGTGCCTTCGAACGGTTCGGGCCAGACATCGTCCATGTGCACGAACCGTTCACCCCGAGCTCGTCGATGTGGGCGACGATCGCGGCGACCGTGCCGGTCGTGGCCACGTTCCACGCCTGGCTCGACCGGTCGAGGATCTACGAGTACGCCGGACCCTTCCTGGCTCCCGTTCGACACCGGCTCGCCGCCACGATCGCTGTGTCCGAGGCCGCGGCGGCGTTCGTCGAACGAGCGGTGCCGGACCTCGAGCCGCTGGTGATACCGAACGGGCTGTCGGTTGCCCGGTTCGCCGAAGCGACCCCCCGTGCGTGGCCTCCCGGCCGGCGCATCGTCTGGGCTCATCGGCTCGATCGCCAGAAGGGGTTCCCGGTTCTGATCGAGGCGTTCCGATCGCTCGGCGAGGGGCGCGACGACGTCTGGCTCACCGTCGGCGGTGATGGGGAGGATCGCGGCGCGATCGACGAGTTGGCGCCGCGCCTGCGATCTCGGATCATGATGCTGGGGCGGCTCGAGCACGCGCAGGTCCCCGATCTGCTCGCCGGCGCCGATGTCGCCGTTGCCGCAGCGACGGGACAAGAAAGCTTCGGGTACTCGGTCGTCGAGGCCATGGCGGCCGGGGTGCCGGTGGTCGCCAGCGACATCGAGGGCTACCGGCAGGTGGCCACCGATGGTGTCGATGCCCTGCTCGTGGCGCCCGGCGATCCCAGTGCCCTCGCAGCCGGAATCGGTCAGGTTCTGGACGATGGCGCACTGACGGAACGGCTGCGCGCGGCAGGTCGCCGCCGGGCGTCCTCGTTCGACTGGTCGAGCGTCGTCGGGCGCATCGAGTCGGTCTACCGGTCGGTCCTGCCTCGCCCGTCGCTACGATAGGGCGGTATGTCTCCGATCTCCTGGGCACTGGTGGGCCTCGTCGTCGCCGCGCTGCTCGCCCTCGTGTGGCTCTACAACCGGCTGGTCAGACTCCGAACCCGCGCCGACGACGGCTGGGCAACGATCGACGTACAGCTGCGCCGCCGATACGACCTGATCCCGAACCTCGTCGAGACCGTCAAGGGATACGCTGCGCACGAGCGCGAATTGTTCGAGCGGGTCACCGAGGCGCGTTCGCGGGCGATAGCTGCGGGCGGCGTGGCCGAGCAGGCCAGCGCCGAGAACGCCGTGACCGCCGGGCTCGGCAAGCTGATGGCGGTCGTCGAGGCCTATCCGCAGCTCGAGGCCGATCAACAGTTCCTCGCGCTGCAGGAAGAGCTGGTCGGCACCGAGTCGAAGATCGCTTACGCCCGGCAGTTCTACAACGACCAGGTGCGACGCCTGAACACAGCGGTGGGTACCTTCCCATCGAACCTCGTCGCGCGCGCATTCGGTTTCGAGGAGCGGCAGTTCTTCGACATCGACGACCCGATCGGCGAACCGATCGCTGTCGACCTGGGCCAGAGCCTGGGCCAGAGTCGGGGCCAGGGTCGGAGCGCGTAGATGCACGAAGAGATCGCCTCGAACAAGCGCAAGTCGGTGCTGCTCGTCATCGGGGCGTTCGTGTTCTTCGGCGTCGTCGGCACGCTGATCGGATACATCTTCGGCACCGGTGTCACGGGGCTCGTGATCGCACTCGTCGTCGCCGCGGTGCTCTCGGTCAGCTCCTATCTCTACGGCGACAGGTTGGTGTTGGCCTCCTCGAGGGCTCGTGAGGTGACCGCGGAGGACGAGCCGCGTCTGCACAACCTGGTCGAAGGACTCGCGATCGCCGCGGGCGTCCCGAAGCCGCGCATCTACGTCGTGCCCGAGCAAGCACCGAACGCGTTCGCGACCGGACGCGACCCTGAGCACGCCTCGATCGCCGTCACCGAGGGGCTGCTCGCGATGATGGATCGCGTCGAGCTCGAGGGTGTGATCGGGCATGAGCTCGCGCACGTGCTCGACCGCGACATGCTGCTCGGCACGATCGTGGCGACGCTGGTCGGTGCCGTCGTGCTCATGGCGGAGTTCCTGATGCGCTCATGGCTCTGGGGCGGCCTCGGAGGGCGGCGAGGCGATGACAGCAACGGCGGCCCCGCCACGCTGGTGCTCTTCGGGATCGGGTTCGCGCTCATGGTGCTCGCACCGCTCGCGGGACAGATCATCAAGAGCGCGGTCTCCCGCAACCGGGAGTTCCTGGCCGACGCCCAAGGCGCGATGCTGACGCGCTACCCCCCGGGCCTGGCTTCTGCCTTGCGCAAGATCGGCGCCTCGCCGACGGCCATGCACTCGGCGAACAACGCGACCGCCCACCTGTGGCTGTCGCAGCCTTCACGGATCGAGGGGGAGAAGCTCGGCTCGCTCGAGAAGATCTTCGCGACGCATCCTCCGATGGCCGAGCGCATCCAGCGCCTCGAGGAGATGTGAGGCAAGATATGAGGCCAGATGTGACGATGGTGTCGAACTCTGCCCAGGTGTTTGGAAGCGTCTCGTCGCGGGTCTAGCATCGCTGCGCCGGTCCCACCGGACATGGCCCACTCGTTCATCAACCTTGATCCCATCCGTCGTCTCCAGGAGGTCCCCTCACCGTGGCTCTCACCTCTCGCGGCAAGGCATTGGTCGCCGGCGGCGCGGTCGTGGCCGTGCTCGGCGGGGGCATGGCCGCCCTCGCGCTCTCGGGGAATGCCCCCGACTCGGTGGCCGGTCTCGTCGACGACATCGTGCCCGGAGATCAGACTCCCCAGCAGCCGTGTCCGCTGACCGGCGAGATGCTTCCCGGCGACAAGGCGCCGCCCGATCGCCCGGTTCTCGCAGTGAAGGTCGAGAACACCCCCGACGCGCAGCCGTTGGCTGGATTGCAAGGCGCCGACATCGTGTACGAGGAAGTCGTCGAAGGCGGCATCACTCGGTTCGTCGTGCTCTTCCACTGCGACGAAGCCGATCGCATCGGTCCGGTGCGCAGCATCCGCTCGACCGATCCCGCCATCCTGGCGCCGTTCAGCGAACATCCGTTACTCGCTTTCAGCGGCGGCTCGAAGGGCGTGCGAGCCATCGTCGACGACGCAGGCATGGCGGCGATGGACGAGGACAGCGCCACCAAGGCATTCATCCGCGACGACAGCCGGATCGTGCCTCACAACCTCTTCACCTCGACGAAGCCGCTGTGGGGCAAGGGCCGGAAACTCGCCAAGGACGAGCCCGTGCCCGACGCTCCCTTCACGTTCGACGACGAGGTGCCGACGCCGAGCAAGAAGGCTCGCAGCGCCACCGTCGTGTTCTCTGGCCTTGCGACCGCCGAGTGGCGATGGGCCAAGGGGCATTGGGTCCGCTACCTCGAGGGTTCCCCGATGATGCTCGAGAGCGGCGGACCGATCACGGCCGACAACGTCGTGATCCAGGTCGTGAAGACCACCGAGAGCGATGAGTTCAAGGACGTCGCTGAATACCCGTCGCCCGAGGTCGACCTGACCGGGAGCGGCAAGGCGTGGGTGCTCCGTGACGGCAAGCTGATCGTCGGGAAGTGGGAGCGCTCCGACGAGTCGGGGTTCACGATCTTCCGGACGAAGACAGGCGACGAGATCACGCTGAAGCCGGGCAGCACGTTCGTCGAGCTCGCCCCCAAGGGCATGTTCGACGCCGAGATCTCGTTCACCTGAGACCGGCGGTGACGTCGGGCTTCACGGCCCGGGAAGCAGCGCTCGGTAGACGGCGTGCGCCTCGGCGAGCAGCTGTGGCGACAGTTCCCGGCTCATGCGCGCGCGCACCTCGGCCTTGACCGCATCGCGTGAGGCAGAGGGGCGGGGGATGATCGCCTCGAGTCGCTCCCCGGAACCTTCACGGGCACGGTAGTCGCGCTCGATCTCGCGGTCGATGCGCGCGACGTTCTCCGTCGTGTGTTTGAACGGCACGAACGTGGTGCCGAAGCGGGCATTCAGACGCTCGATCGCCGCACCGAAGCCGCCGATCACCTCGTCGAACGTCGCCGTCACATAGTGATCGCGCAGCCGCAGGAGGGGCTCGTAGAAGCGCAAGTAGCCGCGCATCGCGGCTCGCGCGCCGAGGTCCGGGCTGCGGATCACGTGCGACACGACCGCGTCGACGGCCGGACGCACGAGGACCATCGTGGGCACACCCTGCCTCGCGGCTCGCATCACCTGTGCGGGCATGTGCGTGTGGTGAGCGATGTTCGTCGCCCTCGGTTCCTGTGCGAGCCTGAAGGCAGCAACGGCGAACGAAGAGGCGCATCGAGGGAAGGCTTCGATGACCACGTCGGTGCGGTGGTCGATCATCTCCCCCCGACCTCGCACGCGCTGCACCGGTACCGCGATCGCCGGGTACCGCGCGAGCGACGTCTTCGCGTCGTACAACAGGTCAGCGGCGAGGTGGCGGAGCACGCGTCGACCGTAGCAAGGCGCGCCGCACCGCCGTTCGATGGCCGGGTTCCGGGGCTCCTACCAGCGCGTTCGCCCGCGGTACACTCGGAAGCGTCGGTCCCGGTCCTCGGGGCCCCGATCAGGAGGCGATATCCGTGCAGCGCGAGACCGGTACCTTCACCGTGAAGTCCGGCCTGGCCGAGATGCTCAAGGGCGGCGTGATCATGGATGTCACGACGGCCGAGCAGGCGAAGATCGCCGAGGACGCCGGCGCGTGCGCCGTGATGGCCCTCGAGCGTGTGCCGGCCGACATCCGCCGCGACGGAGGCGTAGCGCGCATGGCAGACGCGACCAAGGTCGAGGAGATCCAGCAGGCGGTCACGATCCCGGTCATGGCGAAGGCGCGCATCGGCCACTTCGTCGAGGCGCAGATACTGCAGTCTCTCGGCGTCGACTACATCGACGAGTCCGAGGTGCTCACCCCCGCCGACGAGGAGTTCCACATCGACAAGTGGGCGTTCACCGTGCCGTTCGTCTGCGGCGCTCGGAACCTGGGTGAGGCGCTGCGCCGCATCGCCGAGGGCGCCGCGATGATCCGCACCAAGGGTGAGGCCGGCACCGGCAACGTCGTGGAAGCGGTGCGGCACGAACGCCAGATCCTTCGGGATATCGCCGAGGTAACGACGCTGCGACCCGAGCAGTACGTGACGAAGGCCAAGGACCTCGGTGCGCCCGTCGAGCTCGTGCGCATGGTCGCCGAGAAGGGCTCGCTGCCGGTCGTGAACTTCTCGGCGGGCGGTATCGCGACTCCTGCCGACGCGGCGCTCATGATGCAGCTCGGCGTCGATGGCGTGTTCGTCGGATCGGGCATCTTCAAGAGCCAGGACCCGGCCACGATGGCGCGGGCGATCGTCGAAGCCACCACCAACTTCGAGAACCCCGACGTGCTCGCGAAGCTCTCGCACGGGCTCGGCGACCCGATGGCAGGGCTCGAGATCGGTTCGCTCGAGACCAGGCTGCAAGAGCGCGGCTGGTAGCCGCCCCGGCGGGTGAGCGACGTGAAGGCGGGCGTGCTCGCGCTGCAGGGGGATTTCCGTGAGCACGGTCGCATGCTTGCCGACGCCGGCGCCACACCCATCGAAGTGCGGAACACGGAACAGCTCTCGGGCGTGGAATGCCTCGTGATCCCGGGCGGTGAGTCGACCACGATCGGCAAGCTCGCTCGGGCATACGACCTCGTCGAGCCGGTGCGGGCTCGAGTGGCTGACGGCATGCCCGTCTTCGGCACCTGCGCCGGCATGATCGTGTTGGCCCAGCGCGTGCTCGGCGGCGAGCCGCTGTTCGGCGTCATGGACATCGGGGTCGAGCGCAACGCCTACGGACGACAGGTCGACTCCTTCGAGACAGACGTCGATGTCGAGGGCATCGAGCATCCCGTGCGCGGTGTGTTCATCAGAGCGCCACGCATCACCGACATCGGCGATGGTGTGCGGGTGCTCGCCGAGCACGAGGGCGCGGCCGTCGTGCTCGAGCAAGGGAACGTGCTCGTATCATCGTTCCATCCGGAGCTGACGGGCGAGACGGGCCTGCACCGCTACCTGCTCGCAAAGCTCTAATCCGAGGGAGGGAACGGGGGCTCAAGAAGCGAGGCGAAGCCGAGCGTAGCCCCCGGGGAGGGATCAAGGATGTCCGGCCATTCGAAGTGGGCCACGATCAAGCGGAAGAAGGCTGCGAACGACACGAAGCGCTCGAATCAATACGCCAAGCTGCTGCGGGCGGTCGAGGTGGCGGCGCGCGAGGGCGGCAGCGGCGATATTTCCGCCAACATGACGCTCGCTTCTGCGGTCGAGAAGGCCAAGAGCTTCTCGGTGCCGACGGAGAACATCGAGCGTGCGATCAAGCGCGGCACCGGCGCCGACGACGGCGGCGCACGGTACGACGAGATCAGCTACGAGGGCTACGCGCCCGGCGGTATCGCGCTCTACGTCGAGGCGCTGACCGACAACCGCAATCGCACCGCCCAGGAGGTCCGCCACTCGTTCACCCGCAACGGCGGCAACCTCGGCGAGACCGGCTCGACCGCCTTCATGTTCACGCGCAAGGGCGTCGTGGTGGTCGAGAAGGCAGTGGCGCCTGATGAAGAACGACTGCTCGAGATCGTGCTGGACGCCGGCGCCGAGGATCTCCGAGACTCCGAGAGCTCGTGGGACATCGTCAGCGACCCGGCCGCGTTCACGCGGGTGCGCGACGCCCTGGAGGCCGCAGGCGTCCAGGTGCTCTCCGCCGAGATCTCGATGATGCCGCAGACGACGATCCCCGTCGATGGCGGTGAGGCGAAGCAGGTGCTGAACCTGATCGAGTCCCTCGAGGATCTCGATGACGTGCAGAACGTCTATGCGAACTTCGACATCCCCGAAGAGGTCATGGCCTCGCTGTGAGGTCGGTCGTGGACCCGGTCGTGGCACGAGGGCTGGTCGGGGCGGGATACGATCGGATCGCCGAGCGGTACTCGACTGGACGGTCGCCCACGAACGCCACCCGTTCGTGGTTCTTTGACGAGATCGTCGCTCGGGTTACCCGCGGAGCTCAAGTCGTGGAGCTGGGCATGGGGCGCGGGAGGGCGTGTGACGGAGGAGCTCGTCGCTTGCTACCGCTACATCGGCGTCGACCGCTCGCCTTCGCAGGTCTCGCTCGCCCGTGAACGCCATCCGGGCGGGGACTTCCGAGTCGATGATTTCGTCACCATGGAGCTTCCGGAGACTCGTGCGACGCGGTGATCGCGGCCGGTGTCATGGGCAACATCCCGTCAGCGATCGCGATGGATCTTCGCGCGCATCTCGCGTTGGCTCTGCGCCGATGGGTGGGGCTGCGCCGCTTTCCCGATAGGCGATCAGCCAAGAGAAGGCATCGAGTCGGACTGGCTCGGCGCGCCAATGTTCTTCGCGTCTCTTCCGTGGGAACGTGAGTCGCGGCTGTTGGAAGATGCTGGATTCCATGTCGACCGCGCGGTCGTGATGACCGACGACGAGGACGGCCGGCGCGTCGCGTTCCGCTGAGTGTTTGCCCAGCAACCGTCGCCACCGTAAGCTGCGCGAACAGATGTTCGATTCTTGCGTGCTTGGAGTGGACCCAGGTGTGGCGAAGCTCGGCCTCGCCGCGGTCGGGCGTGACGGTCGGCGACCCATGCTTATCTGGGCCGACACAGTGACGACCAGTGCCGGCACGTCTGAGGCACGGCGCCTCAACGCGCTGGCCGGGGCTGTGCGATCGGCGATCGCGACCCACCGGCCGGTCAGCGTGGCGGTTGAACGGATCGCCTTCAATCGCAACCAGGTGAGTGCACTCACCGTGGCCCGGGCGACCGGCGTGGTCATGGTCGTCGCCGCAGAGTCCGGGCTCGACGTCGAGGAGTACAGCCCGACAGAGGTGAAGAGCGCCGTGACCGGAGCGGGCAACGCCGACAAGCGACAGGTGCGTGACGCGCTCGAGCGCGTGCATGGCTTCCGGGACCTGCCGAACAAGCCCGATGCCGTCGACGCCGCCGCAGTCGCGCTGACGCACCTCATGGGCGCGCGGCTCCGGGCCGCCGCACGCATCGGGGCCGCTCGATGATCTCGTTCCTCGAGGGCGAGATCGTCGCGAAAGGCGCGACCAGGGTCGTACTCGCGGTCGGCGGCGTCGGGTACGACGTGTCGGTGCCGACCTCGGTCGTGAGCCGGCTTCCCGCGGTCGGCAAGGGCGCCCGAGTGCACACACGCATGGTCGTTCGCGACGACTCGATGACCTTGTACGGCTTCTCCACAACCGACGAGCGCGAGCTGTTCGATCTGCTCACGGGGGTCACCGGCGTGGGTCCGAAGGTCGGGCTCTCCTTCCTCTCGGCGATGAGCGCCGATGCGCTCCGACGAGCGGTGATCGCGGGCGATGCCGACGCGTTGACCGCTGTGCCCGGCGTCGGCAAGAAGGTCGCCCAGCGGGTCGTGGTCGACCTGCGTGATCGCCTCGGCGGCGAAGCCGATCTGCCGCGCGAGGGCGGTCCCATCATCGACGTGCGTGACGCGCTCGTCTCGCTCGGTCTCACGGCGCAGGAGGCCGCCGAGGCAACACGAGATGTCGACGCGGACGGTCGCGAGGTCGACGACATGCTCCGAGAAGCGCTCCAGAAGGTCGGTCGATAGCGTGGACGACGATCGCCTGATCGAGGCCGCGGTCGTTGATCCCGAGGACCGCGAGTTCGATGTCGCACTGCGCCCCACGACTCTCACCGACTTCGTGGGCCAAGAGCGCGTCAAGGAACAGCTTCAGCTGCTGATCGATGGCGCCCGACGCCGCAGCGAGCCGGTCGACCACCTCTTGTTCAGTGGGCCGCCTGGTCTCGGAAAGACGACGCTCGCTCAGATCGTCGCGAACGAGATGGGAGCAGGCTTCCAGCCGACGAGCGGCCCGGCGCTCGACCGTCCGAGCGACCTCGCCGCGATACTCACGAACCTCGATGACGGCGATGTGCTGTTCGTCGATGAGATCCATCGCATGCCTCGCCCGGTCGAAGAGGTCCTCTATCCGGCGCTCGAAGATTTCGTGCTCGACGTCGTGCTCGGAAAAGGTCCGACCGCGCGCTCGCTCCGGCTCGAGCTGCCCACGTTCACGCTGGTGGCAGCGACGACGAGGCCGGGGCGTATCACGCTTCCGCTGCGCGAGCGGTTCGGCTTCTCGCCGCGCCTCGACTACTACCCGGTCGATGACCTCTCGCGCATCGTGGGGCGATCGGCCGGCATCCTCGAGGTCCGTCTCGACGAGATGGGCGCCGCCGAGATCGCCAAGCGCTCGCGCGGCACGCCGCGCATCGCGAACCGGCTGCTGCGCCGCGTGCGCGACTTCGCCGAGGTGCGCCGCGACGGCGCGATCACCGGCGAGGTCGCCCAAGCCGGTCTCGAGGTCTTCGAGGTCGACGAGGAAGGCCTTGACCGACTCGACCACGCCATCTTGCAGGCGATCGTGCAGCGATTCGGCGGTGGCCCGGTCGGACTGTCGACACTCGCCGCCTCGGTCGGCGAGGAACCAGATACGATCGAGGACGTCGTCGAGCCCTACCTGCTGCAGCTCGGGTTCCTGCACCGCACCCCGAGGGGGCGCGTCGCGACCGAGCGTGCATACCGCCATTTGGGCACGCAGCCGCCGGGCACCCTGCCGATCTGAGCCGCGCCACCTGCGCCGGGCGGTAGACTCGCCCGGTCGGCGTGGGTTCCGCGCCATCGCATCGATACGCACGCAACCACACGGAAAGGCTCACGATGTTCGAGTTCCTCGCACAAGATTCCCAAGGAGGCAGCAGTCTCGTCGCGTTCTTGCCGCTGCTGCTCATGGGTGGCGTCTTCTACTTCCTGTTGATCCGGCCGCAGCAGCGGCGTGCCCGGGCCCAGCAGTCGCTGCTCCGAAGCGTGGAAGTGGGGGACGAGATCGTGACCACGGCCGGGGTGTTCGGCACGATAGTGGCGATCGACGACGACGATGACGTGATCACGCTCGAGATCGCGCCGGGCACACGCATCCGCATGGTGCGCGCCGGCGTGGGGCGCATCGTCGGCGACGAGCCCGAGGTGATCGAAGACGACGAGCCCGACTCCGAGCTCCCCGACGGCCAGGACGGGCCGTTCCAGCAGACGTGACCGAACCAGAGGCCCTCATCCCGTCCGACGAGCCGCCGGTCCACACACCTGCAACGACGCTTCCCGACCCGGCGGGCCAGTCGACCGTCGTTGCGTCCGATACGACTCCGGAACCGGCGCCGCTTCCTGCCGAACCGGCGCCGCCGGTGGGCGTCGATGCGGCAACGGTCACGCTCGAGGACGTCCAGGCTAACGAGGAGCTGTCTCGGTTCATCGCCTCGGCCGACCGAGTCATGGATGCGATGGGCTTCACCGAGCACGGATTCCGCCACGCGAATCTCGTGGCGCGGATCGCCTTCCAGGTGCTGTCGCGCCTCGGCTACGGGGGGCGTGACGCAACACTCGCGTGCGTTGCCGGGTACCTGCACGACGTGGGAAACGCACTCGCCCGTGACGCGCACGGACAGACGGGGGCGATCTTGGTGCACCACGCGCTGCGCGACACGGTCGCCCCCGCCGACCTGATGCCCATCATCGCTGCGATCGCGAACCACGAAGAGACCGAGGGAACCGCGGTCTCGCCGATCTCGGCGGCCGTGATCCTGGCCGACAAGTCGGACGTGCACCGCAGCCGTGTGCGTACGACGGGACAGATCGACCTCGACATCCACGACCGCGTCAACTACGCAGTGGAGCAATCGTTCCTGCGGGTCGACACCGCCGCCCGAACCGTCAGCCTCGAACTGACGATCGACACGGGAATCAGCCAGGTCATGGAGTACTTCGAGATCTTCCTCGGCCGGATGCAGCTCTGCCGGGTCGCCGCCGAGCGTCTCGATGCCCGCTTCCGGCTCGTCGTGAACGGGGCGGAGCTGGCGTGAGAAGGACCCGCGGCCTGTGGGCCTCGATCGTGTTCGTGCTGCTGTTGACGCTTGCGTCCGTGGTGGGGTTCGCGACCGGCGCCCTGCAACCGATCCTCGGCCTGGACCTCGAGGGCGGGGTCTCGGTGACCCTGTCGGCTCCCGATGGCACGCCCGACGAAGTCATGGAGCAAGCCCGCACGAACATCACGAACCGGGTCGATGCCTTCGGTGTCGGCGAGCCCGACATCGTCGTGTCCGGCACCACGATCGAGGTTCAGATCCCCGGGCTCGGGCAGGGGACGATCGAGGAACGCGCCGAGCCTCGCTCCTGCCTCGTCGGGCCCGACGACGAGAACTACGGCTGTGCCGAGACGCGGCCGGCGGCCGACGATGCCCTCGCCGAGCTCACCGTCGTTCCTCAGGTCGCCGAGGCGTGCCTCGTCGATGCCGCCGGGGCAGAGGTGGAGTGCTTCCCGACCGAGGAGATCGCGAAGCTCGCGAAGAAGGCGATCACGGTCGCACCGCGTGCCGACGCGTCGGCCACACCGAGCGCCTCGGTCACCCCTGGCTCGACTCCCTCGCCGGCCGGCGGCAACGATGGGGACTTCTGCCTCATCGGCACGACGGGTGACCGGCTCGACTGCTTCCCGACGCGCAAGGAGGCCGAAGCCGCTCGCGACGAATTCGCGGTCGAGGTGACCGAGGAGACGTTCTGCGTCACCGACGGCGCGGGAACCGCAGCGAACGACGAAGCCACGCCCACGCCGACGCCGTCCGCCTCGCCAACGTCGTCGCCCGCGAGCCCGACGCCGTCCCCGAGCCCGACCCCGACGGCGTTCTC
The DNA here is from genome assembly GCA_963831325.1 of uncultured Actinomycetes bacterium. Lineage (GTDB taxonomy): Bacteria > Actinomycetota > UBA4738 > UBA4738 > HRBIN12 > JAOUEA01. The sequence goes on along the minus strand of CAWHQA010000035.1, from coordinate 68,825 downwards.
CGGGCTCTCGCTCGGCGCCAACGAGCTTCCGTGCGGGTTGGCGACGGAAGCGGCGGCGAGGACCGCCTTGGGCGACGCGCAGGTGCGCACGATCGACACGCTCTTCTGCGTCATCAGCTCCGGCGACGAGAACCTCGGCTGCTTCATCGACCGCACGTCGGCCGAGGAGCGACAGCGCTCGACCGGGCAGCAGCGCCTGCTCGACGTGATCGGGCAGACCGCCCGGCTCGAGGAACGCCCCGTGATCGCGGTCGTGTCACCGCAGGACCCTGCGTACGCTGCCACACCGGTGACCTGCGCCTCCGAAGCCGAACGCGAGCGCCGGGAGTGCTCGTTCTCGAGACTCGAGACAGAAGAGGTCGTGTACGAAGACGAGGTGGGCAACCGCTACCGCCTCGCACCAGCGGTGATCGCCGGAGGCGACATCGCCGAGGCCAACGCCATCCTCGGCGGCACGACGGGCTCGGAATGGACGGTATCGTTCCAGCTCACGGGTGACGCAAGCGGTCGGTTCGCCGACGCCACGACGGCTGCGGTGCTGCTGCCGCCGCCGCAGAACGAGATCGCCATCGTCGTCGACCGCGTGATCATCTCGTCACCCACCGTGCAGGGCGCCATCACCGGCGGCCGAGGCGATATCAGCGGCGGGTTCACCGAAGGTGAGGCTCGCGACCTGGCCACAGTGCTGAACGCCGGCGCGCTGCCGGTCGAGCTCACGCGACAGCAGGTGCAGACCGTGAGCCCCACGCTCGGTCAGGAATCGCTGCGCCAAGGCATCGTGGCCGGTCTCGCCGGTCTGGCGCTCCTCTTCCTGTACCTGCTCTTCTACTACCGCTTGCTCGGCATCGTGGCATGGCTCGGCATGTCGATCTGGGCGGTGCTTGCGCTCGCGCTGATCTCGCTCGCGGGCCTGCAGTTCGGGTACGCGCTCACGCTCGCGGGCGTGGCGGGGCTCGTGATCTCGTTGGGAGTGACCGCCGACTCCTACATCGTGTTCTTCGAACGGTTGAAGGACGAGGTGCGTGGGGGCAAGAGCGCACGCGCAGCCGTGCAACCGGCGTTCGCGCGCTCGTACAAGACCATCATCGCGGCCGACGTGGTGACCGGCATCGCTGCGGTCGCGCTCTACTTCACGGCGGTGAGCTCCGTTCGAGGCTTCGCGCTGACGCTGGGTGTGGCGACACTGCTCGACCTATTCGTCGTGTACTTCTTCAAGCGCCCGACGGTCTTCCTGCTGGCGCGGAACCCCCGGCTCGTCTCGCTCAAGGGGTTCGGGCTGGAAGCCGGCGTGGCCGGCGAAGCCTCTCGTGACGCAGGCCCTCCGGGAGTGCAGTCATGACGACGATGCACCATGCCCTCGAGACGTATCGCGGTCACACGATCCCGCACTTCCGGTTCGTCGAGCGGCGGAATATCTGGTTCGCGTTCTCCGGGGCCCTCATCGTGCTCTCGCTCGTGGGTCTCGTCGCGAGCAGGCTGAACTACTCCATCGATTTCGACGGCGGCGCCAAGCTGCAGTACCCGTTGTCGGCCGATGTCACCGTGGCCGACGTCGCAGCGGTGCTCGCCGACGCCGGCCGTGAGGGCGCCGAGGTACAGATCGTGAGCGGCGACCAGGTCGCGATCCGCACCGAATCCCTCGCGCAGACAGACGCGACCGATGATCTGCTGACCGCGCTCGCCGACCAGGCAGGCATCGATACGAGCGAGATCAGCGTCGAGGACATCGGTCCCACGTTCGGCGCGGAGGTGCGCCGGCAAGCCCTGACCGGCCTGATCATCGTGCTGGCCGCGATCACGCTGTACATCGCTGTCCGGTTCGAGCCGAAGATGGCACTCGGCGCGATGGTGGCACTGGTGCACGACGTGGTGATCACTGCCGGCATCTACGCCCTCGTCGGCCGCGAGGTCACTCCCGAAACCGTGATCGCGATCCTCACGATCCTCGGGTTCTCGCTGTACGACACGGTCGTGATCTACGACAAGATCAAGGAGAACACCGAGTCGAGCGTGCTCGTGACACGGCTCGGCTACGTCGGCGTCGTGGACCTGTCGCTCAACCAGGTGCTGATGCGTTCCGTCAACACCTCGCTCGTCGTGCTCTTCCCGATCCTGTCGCTGCTGCTGTTCGGAGGTGACACGCTCAAGGACTTCGCCTTCGCGATGCTCGTGGGCGTGGCGATCGGCGCGTACTCGTCGATCTTCCTGGCGGCGCCGTTGCTCGCAGTGCTCAAGATGCGGGAGAAGCGATACCAGCAGATGGAAGCCAGGCGCGCAGCCCGTGGCCGCGGCACGATCGCCCCCGAGCCTGGGGCGCAGACGCCGGCCGCACCGGCTGCGGCGACCGCTGCCCGCACCTCCGACGCTGCTGCCGACGCCGCCACCGCGCGCACGGGCTCGCGACCGCGACCCAAGAGCAAGCGCCGTCCGCCCGCCAAGCGCAAGCGCAGATAGCCACGCACAGAGCGACCGCGAAAGAGCAGCGAAGGAGCAGCGAGCCATGAACATCGAACAGATCAAGAGCCTGATCCGCGACGTGCCCGACTTCCCGGAGCCGGGCATCGTGTTCAAGGACATCACGCCGGTGCTGTCGGATCCGATCGCGTTCTCGACGATCACCGATCTCATGGTCGTGCGGTTCGGCCGAGGCAACGTCGACAAGGTCGTCGGCATCGAGGCGCGTGGGTTCATCATCGCCTCGCCGGTCGCCTATCACTTCGGTGCCGGGTTCGTGCCGATCCGCAAGCAGGGCAAGCTGCCGTCGGAGACCGTCACCGAGGACTACGAGCTGGAGTACGGCACGTCCACGCTCGAGCTGCACGTCGACGGCATCGACGCCGGCGAGCGGGTGTTGATCGTCGACGACGTGCTCGCGACCGGCGGCACCGCTCGCGCGGCCGCCTCGCTCGTCGAGCAAGTGGGCGGCAAGGTGTGCGGCATATCCACCGTGATCGAGCTGGACTTCCTGCACGGGCGCGACCGTCTCGCCGACCACGAGGTGTACACCCTGATCCACTACTGAGCGCGTTCACCGCACGTCCTCGGCCGGGCGCCCGGTAGCCCCTACACTTGGGGGACGAGGAGGCGCGGTGGACAGCAGGGAAGAGCTCGGCCTCGACCAACAAGAGGAGGCGCCGCAGCACCGGCGGAGCGGACTGCTGCCCGGCATCCCCCGGCCGCGCCTGCGCCGTGGCGATCCCTCTGCGCCCTCGCCGATCGACCCGGTGATCAAGAAGGTCCGCGCCTACAACCCTAAAGCCGACACGAAGGAGATCGTCCGCGCCTTCGCCTTCGCCCAAGCCTCGCACGAGGGGCAGAAGCGCAGGTCGGGCGAGGAGTTCATCACCCACCCGGTCGCCGTGACGGGCATCTTGGCGGACCTGCGCCTCGACACGACGACGCTCGAAGCCGCACTGTTGCACGACACCGTCGAAGACACCACCGTCACGATCCACGAGATCGAGGCCGAGTTCGGCGCCGAGGTCGCGCGCATCGTCGACGGTCTCACGAAGCTCGAGCGCTACGAGTTCCACTCGCGCGAGCAGGAGCAGGCCGAGAACGTCCGCAAGATGATCGTGGCGATGGCGGGCGACATCAGGGTGCTGTTGATCAAGCTCGCGGACCGACTCCACAACATGCGGACCCTCGACGTGCTGGCCGAGCCGAAGCGGCGGCGCATCGCGACCGAAACCCTCGAGATCTATGCGCCGCTTGCCCATCGACTCGGGGTGCAGGAGATCAAATGGGAGCTCGAGGACCTGTCGTTCAGGGCGTTGCATCCCGGCCCGTATCGCGAGATCGCGAGTCTGGTCGACGCTCGGCGAGGCGAGCGCACCGCGCTGATCGAGCAGGTCACGACCGAGGCTCGCGCGAAGCTGAAGGAGCTCGGTGTGAAGGCGGAGGTCGAGGGACGCCCGAAGCATCTGTACTCGATCTACGAGAAGATGGTGATCCGTGGCAAGGAGTTCAACGAGATCTACGACCTCGTCGGCGTGCGCATCCTCGTCGATTCCTTGCGTGACACGTACGCGGCGCTCGGCTCGGTGCACGCCCTCTGGAAGCCGATCCCCGGCCGCTTCAAGGACTACGTCGCGATGCCCAAGTCGAACATGTATCAGTCGCTGCACACGACGGTCGTGGGGCCTGGTGGCAAACCCCTCGAGATCCAGATCAGGACGCGCGACATGCACCGAACGGCGAAGTACGGCATCGCTGCGCATTGGCGCTACAAGGAAGGCGGCAAGCAGGCCAAGGAAGCCTCGGCCGAGGCGGCATGGCTCGGGCAGATGATGGACTGGCTGAAGGACATGGCGGACCCGCGCGAGTTCATGGACTCGCTTCGCATCGACCTCTACGGCGGCCAGGTTTTCGTGTTCACCCCCAAGGGCGATGTGGTCAACCTGCCCGCCGGCGCGACCCCGGTGGATTTCGCCTATTCGATCCACACCGACGTCGGCCATCGCACGATCGGCGCCAAGATCAGCGGCAAGCTGGTGCCGCTCGACTACGAGCTGCGCACGGGGGACACGGTCGAGATCCTGGCGTCTCGGGCGCAGGGAGAGGGCCCCTCGCAGGACTGGCTGCAGTTCGTCAAGACGCCGCGGGCCCGCTCGAAGATCCGGCAGTGGTTCTCGCGGGGACGGCGCGAGGATGCCCTCGAGCACGGCCGTGACGCTGTGACCCGCCTGATGCGCAAGCAGAACTTGCCGATCAAGCGTCTCGCCACTACCGAATCGCTCACCACCGTTGCCCGGGAGCTGAAGTACGCGAGCCTCGAGGCGCTCTACGTCGCGGTCGGCGAAGGCCATGTCTCGCCCCAGTCGATCGTGGCTCGTGTCTCGCGCCTCGTGGTCGGCGATCCCGACGAAGATGTGGTCACCGAGGTACCGCTCGCGAGGCCCGTGCGCCTCAGCGGCGCCCACGACGCTTCCAAAGGCGTCGTCGTGCGTGGCCTGCCTGACGTCTGGGTGCGCCTGAGCCGGTGCTGCACCCCGGTGCCGGGCGACGAGATCCTCGGCTTCGTCACCAAGGGCCAGGGGGTCAGCGTGCACCGCACCGACTGCCCGAACGTGACGTCGCTGCGTCGTCAACCCGAGCGCTTGACCGAGGTCACCTGGGCAGAGGGCAAGTCCACATCGTTCGTCGTGGCTATCCAGGTCGAGGCGCTCGACCGAACCCGGCTTCTCTCCGACGTCGCGACCGTGCTCTCCGACAACCACGTCAACATCCTCTCCGCGACATCAACCACCGGGAAGGACCGCATCACCCGTCTGCGCTTCGCGTTCGAGCTCGCCGACATCGCACACCTGTCGAGCGTGCTCTCGTCCGCCAAGCGTGTGGAGAGCGTGTACGACGCCTACCGCGTCGTGCCCAGCTAGGCCGGGCCGATGCGGGTCGTGCTCCAGCGGGTCTCACGTGCCTCGGTCACGATCGGCGACGACCGGGTCGCATCGATCGGGCGCGGCTTCCTGGCCTTGACCGGCGTCGGGCACGGTGACGGCCTGCAGGAGGCCGAGCGGCTCGCCGAGAAGGTCTCGACGCTGAGGGTCTTCGCCGATGCCGCGGGCAAGATGAACCTGGCGCTCACCGACGTCGGAGGTGAGGTGCTCGTGGTCTCCCAATTCACCCTCTACGCCGATCTACGGAAGGGCCGCCGCCCTTCATGGACCGACGCCGCCGATCCGGGTGAGGCCGCTGTGCTCGTGGAGGCGCTGGCTGCCGGACTGGAGCGCCGCGGGTTCGCGGTTGGCAGAGGCGTGTTCGGCGCCGATATGCAGGTCGAGCTCGTGAACGACGGACCGGTCACGCTGATGCTCGACACCGCGTCGATGTAACTCGCAGCCCGGCTGAGGGCGTCCGATAGCATGAGCGGCCTGATGTGGCTCGACGTCTTCAACGCCAACCCGTACGGCACGAACTGCTGGCTCCTGTCCGCCGATCCGAGCGAGGAGGCCGTAGTCGTCGACCCCGGCTTCTCGCCCGATGCGGTGCACGCCATGCTGGAAGCGGCCGGCAAGACGCCCGTCGCCGTGCTCGCGACCCACGCGCATGTCGACCACGTGGGGCTCGCCGGATCCTTCGCCGACGAGATCCCCGTCTACATCCATGAGGCCGACGCCGTGGCGTTCACCGACGAGCCGGCCTGGCGCGCCGGATTCGACAATCCGCTCGCGCCCGTGAAAGACCTCCGCACGATCGCCGACGGCGACGTGCTGCGTCTCGCCGGGCTCGAGATCGAGGTGGTGCACACTCCCGGCCACACGCCGGGGCACTGCGCCTTCAGGGTCGACGCCGACGTCGCGCTCTGTTCGGGCGACCTCGTGTTCGCGGGCTCGATCGGACGTTCGGACTTCCCCAATTCCGATCCCGTCGGGATGCAGGCGAGCCTGCGCCGGTTCCTCGAGCTCCCCGACGAGATGCCGGTCCTGCCGGGCCACGGGCCCGACACGACGGTGGGTCGAGAGCGCGCCTCGAACCCGTTCCTGCGGGACTCTCTCGCTCGGGGCAGGTGATGGAGCTCGCGCCGCCGCGCGGCACCCAAGACCTGCTGCCCGATCAGGCCGACTCGATGCTCGGGCTGTACGAGGAGGCTCACCGCATCGCCAGGCTCTACGGCTATCGATACGTCGAGACGCCGACGTTCGAGCATACGGAGCTGTTCGCACGGACGTCGGGAGAGACGTCCGACGTGGTGACGAAGGAGATGTACACGTTCGAGGACAAAGGAGGCCGCTCGGTCACGCTCAGGCCCGAGAGCACCGCAGGCGTGGTGCGGGCCTACCTCACGCACGCGCAGGCGTTGCCGAACCCGTTCAAGGGCTACTACATCGCCACCGAGTTCCGCCACGGACGACCCCAAGCCGGCCGCATGCGCGAGTTCCGCCAGTTCGGCATCGAGGTCATCGGCACCCCAGCGCCGGGCGCCGATATCGAGGTGATCACGCTGGGCGACCGGTTCCTGCGCTAGCGCGGGCTCATCGACGTGGCGTTGCACCTGAACTCGATCGGTGACAGCGTCTGCCGTCCGGGCTACCGCGAACGCCTCGTGGCCTACTTCGAGCCCTTCCGCGAACGCCTCGACGAGGACTGTCGCACCCGGCTCGAGAAGAATCCGCTGCGCGTATTCGACTGCAAGGTCGACGGCGACAAGGACTTCGTGCGGCGTGCGCCGGCGATCGCCGATCACCTCTGCGACCCATGTGCGGCGCACTTCGCCTCGGTTCGCGACGGACTCGACGCGGCCGGCGTCGAGTACGTGCTCGACCCCCGGCTGGTGCGCGGGCTCGACTACTACACGCGCACGGCGTTCGAATGGATCTCGGGCGTGCTCGCGTCGAACAAGGCCGGCACGGTGAACGCCGGTGGCCGCTACGACGGCCTCGCCGAGGCGATCGGAGGTCCCGCGACGCCGGGGGTCGGATTCGCGATGGGTCTCGATCGGGTGTTGCTCGCCATGGAGGGCGAGGGTCTCGCCGTGCCGCCGGCGCGCACGCCCAGCTGCTTCGTGGTCGCGATCGGCGAGAGCGCCCGCGAAGCAGGCTCGACGCTCGTCGATGAGCTTCGGATCGCCGGTATCGCCACCACGCAGGCCCTCGAGGAACGTCCGTTGAAGGCCCAGCTCAAGATGGCTGACCGCGCAGGCGCCGCGTTCACGGCGATCATGGGGGAGCGCGAGATCGCCGACGGCGCGGTGACGCTCCGCCGCCTCGTCGACGGCCTGCAGAAGGAAGTGCCACGTGGCGATGTCGCCCGCTGGCTGACCAGGCTCGAGGACTGGCCTGCACATCGACCGGATGAGGCGACATGACATCGGACACGGGAACGACCATGCGAACCACGATGCGGACACACGCGTGCGGAGAGCTACGACTGGGGGACGCCGGCACCGACGTCACCCTCTGCGGCTGGGTGGCGCGCCGTCGAGACCACGGAGGGGTGACCTTCATCGACCTGCGGGACCGCGAGGGCGCCGTGCAGGTTGTGTTCCACCCCGAGTCCGCGGCCGACGCGCACGAGACCGCACAGCGTCTTGGGGCCGAGGACGTCGTGCGCATCACCGGCTCGGTGGCCGCTCGACCCGAGGGCATGATCAACCCGACAGCTCGGGACCGGCGAGATCGAGATCGCCGCCACGACGCTCGAGGTGATGAACGCATCCGAGACGCCACCGTTCCCGATCGAAGATCGCATCGAGGCCGGAGAAGACCTGCGGCTGCGCTACCGCTACCTCGACCTGCGTCGACCTGAGATGACGAAGGTGCTCGCGATGCGGGCACAGATCGTGCGCCTGATGCGCGAGCATCTCGACGCTCTGGCGTTCGTCGAGATCGAGACCCCGATCCTCACACGCTCGACGCCCGAGGGTTCGCGTGACTTCCTCGTGCCGAGCCGCCTCTGGCCGGGCACGTTCTACGCGCTGCCCCAATCGCCGCAGCAGCTCAAGCAGCTGCTGATGGTGGCGGGGCAGGATCGCTACTACCAGATCGTGCGGTGCCTGCGAGACGAGGCCTCACGCGCCGATCGCGGCTTCGAGTTCACCCAGCTCGACGTCGAGATGTCGTTCGTCGCCGAAGAGGATCTGATGGATCTGATCGAGCCGTTGTATGCGCGCATCGTGCGTGAGGTGGCCGGAGCCGAGGTCGCCACGCCGTTCCCGCGGCTCACCTACGCCGAGATGATGGCCAGGTTCGGCTCCGACAAGCCCGACCTTCGCTACGGCATGGAGCTCGTCGACCTCGCACCCGTGTTCGGAGCCACCGGCTTCAACGCGTTCGCCAAGGTGCTCGCCGCCGGCGGCGTGATCAAGGCCCTCGTCGCACCGGGGGCAAGCTCGTTCTCCCGCAAGGAGCTCGATCGGTTGATCGACGATGCGAAAGGCCGCGGCGCCGCCGGGCTCGTGTGGGTAGCCGTCGAAGCCAACGACGCGGTCCGCTCGCCCGTCGAGAAGTTCCTCTCGCCCGACGAGGTCGCAGGTGTGCTCGAACACACGGACGCGGCCGAGGGTGACCTCATCTGCATCGTCGCCGACCAACCCGACCGGGCGAACGTCGCGCTCGATGGCTTGCGGCGCGACCTCGCCGCCAGGCTCGGCATGATCCCGCCCGACGCATGGGCCTTCTGCTGGATGGTCGAGCCGCCCCTGTTCGAGTACAGCGACGAGGAACAGCGGTGGGTCTCGGTGCACCACCCGTTCACGGCGCCCGCTTCCGACGATCTCGCACCCGAGACCGCCAAGGCCCGAGCGTACGACCTGGTGCTGAACGGGTTCGAGATCGGTGGCGGCAGCATCCGCATGCACGACGCCGCGACACAGCGGCAGGTCTTCGACGCCTTGCAGCTGCCGCGCGACGAGGTCGAGGAGCAGTTCGGCCATCTCTTGCGCGCGCTCGCTCTGGGCGCGCCGCCCCACGGGGGCATCGCGATGGGCGTCGACCGGCTCGTGATGATCATGACGGGCAAGGACGCGATCCGAGACGTGATCGCCTTCCCCAAGTCGCAGTCGGGAGCCGATCCGCTGACGGGCGCTCCCGCGGCGGTCGACGACGCGCAGCTCCGCGAGCTGGGCCTCGCTCTGACGGCTCAGCCGACGCCGCCGGAAGACGGCTGACATGGCGGACGCGCCCCTCGCGGCCCGCATGCGGCCGTCGTCCTTCGAGGAGTTCGTCGGCCAGGGGCACCTCGTGGGAGAAGGCAGGGCGCTCACACGCATCCTGTCGCGCGGGTCGTTGCCCTCGATCATCCTGTGGGGCCCGGCAGGCACGGGCAAGACCACGCTGGCGCACCTGCTCGCGGACGAGGTGGGCGCCGATCTCATGCGCCTGTCGGCCGTGAGCTCCGGTGTCGCCGACGCCCGCAAGATCATGGAAGGCGCGCGCGACGGGCTCTTCCGCACGGTGCTGTTCGTCGACGAGGTGCACCGCTGGTCGAAGGCTCAACAGGATGTGCTGCTCCCCGCCGTCGAGGAGGGCACCGTGCACCTTGATCGGGGCCACCACCGAGAACCCGTACTTCTCGCTCAACACCCCGTTGCTCTCGCGGTGCCTGCTGCTGCGGCTCGAGCCGCTCGACGGCGAGGCGGTTGCCACGCTCGTGCGGCGGGCACTCGCCGACGACGATCGCGGGCTCGGTCGCACGGGGCTCACGATCGCCGACGACGCCCTCGAGCACCTCGTGACGATCGCCGGGGCGACGCCCGCATGGCTCTCACGGGGCTCGAGGCCGCGGCCGGAGCCGCGAGCGCCGTCGACGCAGGGGAGATCACACGCGACGTTGCCGCCGACGCGGTGCAACGCAGGGCGATCGTCTACGACCGCCAGGGCGACGCCCACTACGACGTGATCAGCGCCTTCATCAAGTCGATCCGTGGATCCGACCCCGATGCCGCCCTGTTCTGGCTCGCCCGCATGATCGAAGCAGGCGAGGATCCGCGGTTCATCGCTCGTCGTCTGATCGTGCACGCGAGCGAAGACATCGGCATGGCCGACTCGCAGGCGCTGGTCGTGGCGGTCGCCGCCGCCCACGCCGTCGAGCACGTCGGGTTGCCGGAGGTGCGGCTGAACCTCGCGCACGCGACCCTCTACCTCGCCACCGCGCCCAAGTCGAACAGCGTGTACACGGCGATCGGCGCCGCGTTCGAGGACGCACCGACCTCAGAGCCCGTGCCGTTGCACCTGCGCGATGCGAGCTTCCGCGGCGCGAAGCAGCTCGGCCACGGCAAGGGCTACCGGTATCCTCACGACTTCCCGGGACATGCCGTCGAGCAGGAGTATCGGCCCGCAAGCCTGACCGGCACGCGCTACTACGAGCCATCGGGCCAGGGAGATGACGTCGCGCGGGAGCCCGGCACCGCGCTGCCGCGCGTGTCCGACGACGGGTGAGATCGCGTGACCCGGTCCGGCGAACGGGTCGGGTAGGCTAGGCCACCGACCAGACCACGACCTGACCACGAACATCTCGGGAGGCCCGATCATGACGCTCCTCGCCCTCACGGCCGGTGACACGGCCCTCATCGTCCTGGCGGCGTTCTGGGGCTTGCTGGTGCTCGCCCTGTGCGTGGTGTTGCTCAACACGTTCCGTGTGCTCGAGAGCACGAAGATGACGATCGACACGATGCGCGAGGAAGCGGTGCCGCTGCTGCGTGAGGTCAAGGGCTCGGTCGAGCGCGCGAACCGCGAGCTCGACCGCGTCGACACGATGCTCGTGAGCGCCAACGACATCGTCGGGCGAGTGGAGAGGCTCTCCGGGCTCGTGGAGCAGGCCGCGGCGAGCCCATTGGTCAAGGTCATCAGCCTGGGCGCCGGCATGCGATCCGGCTTCTCGAAGGTGCGGGGCCGCAAGAAGTGAGGCGGGGCTTCTGGGTCGCGCTCGGCCTCGGCGCCGGCGCGATCGGCGCGGTCCTCGCCGGCCGCTGGACGCGGAAGCAGGCGCAGCGCGTCGCGCCGAAGACCCTCGCCCGCGAAGCCAAGGGCGGGTTGATGGACCTGTCGAAGCTCGTCTCGGAATCGATCCAGGAGGGCAAGCGGGCGATGGACGAGCGCGAGGCAGATCTGCGTCGCGGAGCGGGTCTCGACGAGCCGCAACCTCGCCGATAGCCTCCGCGCTGGTAACCCACGACTAGACTCGCTCGATGGACGGCGCCCAGATCCGCGAGACCTTCCTTTCGTTCTTCGAAGAGCGTGGGCACACACGTGTCCGCTCGGCGTCGCTGATCCCACCTCCGGAGTCGGGCCTGCTCCTCACGAACGCCGGCATGAACCAGTTCATCCCCTACTTCCTGGGACAGAGCGATGCGCCCTACCCCAGAGCCGTCACGTCGCAGAAGGTCATGCGCACCAACGACATCGAGAACGTCGGCACCGACGCCCGTCACCTCACTTTCTTCGAGATGCTCGGGAACTTCTCGTTCGCCGACTACTTCAAGGCCGATGCGATCGCGTGGGCGCACGAGCTCGTCACGGAGCGCTACCACATCGAGCACGATCGTCTCTGGGTCACCATCTACGAGGACGACGAGGAGTCGGCCTCGGCCTGGGTGGATCTCGCAGGTGTGGCGCCAGAGCGCATCGTGCGACGCGGAAAGCTCGACGGAGACGGCGAGCTCGCGAACTACTGGCACACGCACGCTGCCGGTCCCGCCGGTCCGTGCTCGGAGATCTTCGTCGACCGGGGACCGAGCTACGGCCCCGACGGCGGTCCCGACGTCGACGAGGAGCGCTTCATGGAGATCTGGAACCTGGTCTTCATCCAGGAGCAGATCGATGCCGAGGGCGCCGTGGTCGCTCCCTTGCCCGGCAAGAACGTCGACACAGGTTCCTCGCTCGAGCGCGTCGCGACGATCCTGCAGGACGTTGACAACGTCTTCGAGACAGACCTCTTCTGCCCCATCCTCGAGGTCGTCGAACGCCTGTCGGGACGCCGCCACGGGGAGGAGCCTCGCGACGACGTGTCGCTGAAGATCGTCGCGGAGCACGCCCGCGCGACGGCCTTCCTCATCGCCGACGGCGTGCAGCCATCCAACGCTGGTCGTGGATACATCCTGCGACGCATGCTGCGTCGCGCGGTCACGCATGCACGACGACTGGGCATCGAGGGCGCCGTCCTCGATCCGGTGATCACCTCGGTGGTCGAAGGGTTCGGCGACGCCCATCCGGAGCTGCGCGAGAACGAGGCGTTCGTGCGGCAGGTCGCCGATTCCGAGGAGCAGCGGTTCACGGCGACGCTGGGCAGGGGTCTCGTGCTGTTCGAGGAGGCGAAAGGGCGAGCCGAGGCCGGTAGCATGACCGGCCCCGACGCCTTCAAGCTCTCCGATACGTTCGGCTTCCCGGTCGAGCTCACGATGGAGCTCGCTGCCGACGCCGGGCTCCAGGTCGACGAAGCCGGTTTCCGTGAGCTCCTCGAGGAGCAGCGCGCACGCGCCCGTGCAGCCGTGAAGAAGGTCGAGGTCGGTCTCGACGCCGGGGCGGTGCCGCCGACCCAGTTCGTCGGATACGCGCACCCCGAGGCCGAGGCGACGATCTCTCTGCTGATCGATGCGAGCCACGGCGAGCTCGAGGCGGCGCAGGAAGGCGACGAGGTCTCGGTCTTCCTCGGGCGAACCCCCTTCTACGCGGAAGCCGGTGGCCAGGTCGGCGACCAGGGTGAGATCCGCACCGAGACCGGCACCGTGCAGGTGCGCGACACGCAGTGGGCGGGGCCGACCTCGATCATGCACCTCGGCACGGTCACGTCGGGTGAGGTGCGAACCGGCCAGGAGGCCATCGCCGAGATCGACCGCCAGCGCCGCGAGTCGACAGCGCGCGCGCACACGTCGACCCACGTCGTGCACTGGACCCTGCAGCACATCCTGGGCGAGCATGCCCGCCAGGCGGGCTCGCTGGTCGCGCCCGGACGCTTGCGCTTCGACTTCCCGCACCCTTCGTCGGTGCCCATCGAGACGCTGGAACGCGCCGAGCTCGAGGCGAATCGGCTGCTCGCGCGCGACGACGCACCCAACATCTTCGAGACATCGATGAGCGAGGCGAAGGCGCTCGGCGCGACGATGCTCTTCGACGAGAAGTACGGCGACGTCGTTCGCGTCGTGGAGATCGGTGACTACTCGAAGGAGTTGTGCGGTGGCACGCACGTCGAGCGCACCGGGCGCATCGGTGTGCTCCGCATCCTTCACGAAGGGTCGATCGGTGCGGGCATGCGCCGGGTCGAGGCGCTCGTGGGTCCCGATGCGCTCAGCGAGATCAACGCAGAGCGCGGGCTGCTGCGAGATCTGGTCGCGGCCCTCGGCAGCAAGGACTCGGCCGCCGCCCTCGACCACGCTCGCAGGGTCGTCGAGGAGAACAGGCGGTTGAAGAACGAGCTTGGTCGGCTCGGGCCAGGAGTCGGCAGCCGGGCGGGTGGACGAGCTCGTCGCGGCCGCAGTGAACGTCGAGGGAGTGCGGCTCGTGCACACAGTGGTCGACGCCGACGCCGACACCCTGCGCGATCTCGCACAGAAGGCGGTGGAGAAGCTCGGTGGACAGGCCGCCGCCGTGCTCGGGTCGGCACAGGGTGGCAAGGCGTTGCTCGTCGCCGCCTGCTCGAAGGCGCTCACGGAGCGGGGCATCACGGCTCCTGCCCTGCTGGAGCACGCCGCATCGGCTATCGGCGGCGGCGCTGGCGGAAAGCCCGGCCTCGGGTTCGCCGGTGGCAAGCTCGCGAGTGCGGTCGTGCCCGCGGTCGACAGCATGCCGAGGCGTCTCGAGGAGCTCCTGGGCGCCGAGTAGCACGGCGCCCAGCTAGTATGGACCAGACTACTGGTGGTGATGGCTCGGAGCGCGTGCAACCGGCGGGCAGGGTCCTCGGACTCGACCTCGGCGATGCTCGCATCGGCGTCGCGATCTCCGACCCCGACCGGCGGGTCGCGGTGGCGCACGGCACGGTCCGAGTGGGGCAACCTCCCGGGGAGTTGCAGGCGATCGCCGCGCTCGCGCGCGAGCTCGGCGCAACCGCGGTGGTCGTCGGGCACCCTCGGTCGATGTCGGGGGCCTCGGGTTCCAGGGCTCGGCACGCCGAGGCGTTCGCCGGCGCCCTTCGCGCGGTCCTCACGGTTCCCGTGGAGCTGCACGACGAGCGGTTGAGCACCGTCGAGGCGGAGCGCGCCCTCCGAGCAACCGGGATCTCGGGCAGGCGTCGGCGCCAGGTGGTCGACGAGAGTGCGGCCGTGGTCATCTTGGGTGCCTGGCTCGACGCCCACCGGTGACCGGTATCCTCCAGGAGCCGATGCAGACGACGACGCCGCGCCGTGCGGACCGCCACGCTCGCGAGGAACGTCCGCGGCGGTTCTCGCTGCTGATCTTGTTCCTGGTCATGGCCGGCCTCGCCGCCGGCCTCGTTCTGGCGAGCCGGTACTACGAGGGGTGCAAGGGCGCGGCTGAAGGTCCGCACCGTGCCGTCGCGTTCACGGTCGACGACGGCGCAACGGCGGAGCAGGTCGTCGACGCCCTGGCTACCGATCGCGTGATCCCTTGCGGCGGGTTCGTCGGCAACCTGCTGATGCGTGGGACGGGCCAGTCGGGCGAGATCCGTGCGGGCGCATACTCGCTGACGACCGGCATGACCCTCGACGAGGCGGTCGAGGTGCTCACCACGCCTCCCAAGAAGGTGCCGACCGCCGACGTGCTGATCGCGCCCGGCTACCGCCTCACACAGATCGCCGACGCCGCCGAGGAGTCGCTCGGCATCCCCGCCGCCGAGTTCCTGACACGAGCCGACAAGGGCAGGTTCGACCGTCCCGAGGCGCTTCCTGCCGACGCGACGCTGGAGGGGTTCCTGTGGCCGGAGACGTACCGCATCCCCAAGAGCGACGACGCCGACGCCGTCATCCAACGGCTGCTCGACCAGTTCACCGAGGAAACCGAGGGCCTGCCCTGGGGGAACGTCGAGGCGCTGGGGGTCACGCCGTACGAGCTCGTCGTGATCGCATCGATGATCGAGAAGGAAGCCGCCGTGCAACGCGACAGACCGCTCATCGCCGGTGTGATCTACAACCGGCTGCGCGAGGGCATGACGCTCGGCATCGATGCGACGCTGCTCTACGACGACCCTACGCCCGACGGCGAGTTGTCGACTTCCGACCTCGAGACCGACGGTCCGTACAACACGCGTCTACGTGCCGGGCTGCCTCCGACGCCGATCGCGAGCCCATATCTCTGGTCGCTCCGCGCCGCCTTGGAACCCGCCGACACGCCGTTCTTCTACTACGTGCTCTGCGACAGTGACGGTGGGCACCGGTTCGCCGTGACCTACGACGAGCACCTGGCCAACGTCGATGCCTGTCTGTGATGTCGGCCGCTGATGCTGGGGCAGGTGGCCCGCGCATCATCGGAGGCGCCACCCACGTCGTCGGAGTGATCGGCTGGCCGGTCGCGCACAGCCTGTCGCCGGCGATCCACAACGCCGCGTTCGCCGCCCTCGGGCTCGACTGGGTCTACGTGCCCCTGCCGGTGGCCCCCGGGTCGCTGCGAGCGGCGGCGGACGGGCTCGTTGCGACGGGGTTCCGCGGGGCCAACGTCACGATGCCCCACAAGACCGAGAGCGCCGGGCTCGCCGATGAGCTCTCCGACGAGGCACAGCGGCTCGATGCGGTCAACACGTTCGTCGTTGCGGGCGACCGCCTGCTCGGACACAACACCGACGCCCCGGGGTTCGACCGCTTCCTGCGGCACGACGCGGGATTCGAACCGCAGGGTCGCACGGCGCTGTTGTTCGGGGCGGGCGGTGCCGCTCGAGCGGTGGCCCTGGCCCTCGGCCTCGCGGGTATGGAGGTGCTGCAGGTTGCCGTGCGCGAACCCGGCCGCGCCGCCGATCTGATCGATTCGGTCGAGGGCACGGGTACGCGGGTCGAGGTCGTGGCCTTCGATGCCGCGGAGGGACTGCGAGCGGATCTCGTCGTGAACGCGACTCCCCTCGGCGCCGACGGCCGATCCTGTCCTCCGCTTCCCGTGCTCGACGCGGGCGTGTTGGTCGTCGATCTGCTCTACGCACCGACACAGACGCCGCTGCAGATCGCCGCCCGTGAAGCGGGTGCCGAGACGTTCGGGGGCCTGGGACTGCTGCTGCACCAGGCGGCGCTCTCGTTCGAGCTGTGGACCGGGACCCCGGCCCCTGTCGACGTGATGTCGGCGGCGGCGCTCTCGATCCTCGCCGATCGACGCTGACCGGCTCGTACGGCCACCGGCCGCACCCGATTCAAGGGGTCCGAGAAGCGGGTCGATGCCTCACGGAGAGATGGACGACTATTCCGCGCTCGCGCAGCGGATCTCCGTCAGCGTGAGCGGGGTGTCGGGCACCCTCATCCTGTCCAGGGACGGGTTGGTGCTCGGCGCCTATCCCGCCGAGGACGAGAGCCTCGCCAAATCGGCATGGCTCAGATTCACCGCGCTCGGGGAGCCCGAGAGGAGCTTCGTCGAGTTCCCCGATCAGGTGTGGGCCTATGTGCGACGAGGACCGTATGCGGCGTTCGCCACCGCCGAAGTCGGCATCCGCCCAGGGGTGCTCGTCGATCAGATGGAACAGGTGCTCTTGGTTGCCGAGGAGGGGCGGTCCCGCCGCGACACGCTGCGCGTGCCCGACACCAACGCCGCCCCATCGGGGAAGCCGCGCACGTCCCTGCATCCGCAGGCCGCCAAGCCGGTCCTCTCCGAGGTCGCCGAGGTTTCCACACGGGCGCCGGGAGCAGGCGACGACCAGTCGGATCGCGGCGGATTCTCACGCAACGCCGGAGCCTCCGGCGAGATGCGCGATCGATCAACAGACGCCGACGCGATCGCAGAGTCCTCCGTTGCGCCTTCGGAGAGCCCGGCTGAGACCGCAGCAGCGGTTCCGTCGACGCTCAAGAAGGAGGCTCCGAAGCTCGTCGGGCAGGGCGAGGGATCAGGCCCCGACGACGAGTCCGAGGTCGATCGGGTCCTTCTCGCCAAAGAGTTCTCGGGATTGCTTCAGCTGGGCTCGGACGATGACGAATGAAGTTCTTGAGACCTAAGACGAACGGGACCTCCTGAGGACCGGATACCCAAGGACGGCGATGACGACGGTCAAACGCAAGTCGAAACAGCTCGGCCAGATCCTGATCGAGCTGAGCATGATCACGCCCGAGCAGCTGGAGACGGCGCTCGAAGAACATCGCCGTACGCCCAAGTCGCTCGGTCGCGTGCTGATCGACATGGGCATGATCAAGGAAGGCGACCTCGTCCGCGCCCTCGCCGAGCAGGTCGGGCTCGAGTTCGTCGATCTCACCGACTATCCGATCGACACCACTTCGACGACGCTGCTGCCCGAAGCCTTGGCACGGCGCTACCGCGCGATCCCGATCGGGGACCGAGACGGCAAGCTGCTGGTCGCGATGTCGGACCCGGCGAACGTCTATGCGCTCGACGACATCCGAACCATCACCAACCGCGACGTGCAACCACTGGTCGCCACGGCGGCCGACGTCGAGCGCGCGATCCAGAAGTTCGCCGGCCTCGACAATCAGGTCGAGGCGCTCGCGAGCGTTGCCGCCGACTCGCTCGACGCCGAGGACGAGCACATGGAGGCGGCCCTCGAGGACGCTCCGATCGTCAAGCTCGTGAACGCGATCATGACCCAGGCCGTCGGCGACCGCGCATCGGACGTGCACATCGAACCGGCCGAGAAGAACGTGCGCATCCGCTTCCGCGTCGACGGCGTGTTGCATGAGCCGATGCCGCCGGCCCCCAAGAACATCCAGGGCGGATTGATCTCGCGCCTGAAAGTCATGGCCGAGCTGAACATCGCGGAGAAGCGCATCCCTCAGGACGGGCGCATCTCGATGAAGGTCGGCGGCAGGGCCCTCGACCTGCGGCTGGCGAGCCTGCCGACCGTCTACGGCGAGAAGATCGTCATCCGCATCTTGGACAAGTCGCAGGCGTTGCTGAAGCTCGAGGACCTCGGGTTCCTCGAAGACGCGTACACGCGATTCGCGAGGTCGTTCACGAAGCCCTACGGCGCCATCTTGGTGACGGGACCGACCGGTTCGGGGAAGTCGACCACGATGTACTCGACGCTCAACATCTTGAACAAGGAAGACAAGAACATCATCACGGTCGAGGACCCGGTGGAGTACCGGCTCGCGGGCGTGAACCAGATGCAGGTGAACCCCAAGGCGGGGCTGACGTTCGCGAGCGCGCTGCGATCGATCCTTCGAGCCGACCCCGACATCGTGCTCATCGGTGAGGTCCGTGACCGCGAGACGGCCATGATCGCGGTGGAAGCCGCGCTCACCGGTCACCTCGTGCTTTCGTCGCTGCACACCAACGACGCGCCGAGCGCGATCACACGCCTCACCGAGATGGACGTCGAGACGTTCCTCGTGGCCTCGGCGATCGACTCGATCGTCGCGCAGCGGCTCGCGCGCAAGCTCTGTGAGCGCTGCAAGGTCGCCTACAAGCCCGAGGAGAGCGAGTTGGGTGCCGCCGGGTTCCCGGAATGGTTGTGGCCTGAGATCACGGAGATCTACAAGCCGCAGGGCTGCGCGGCCTGCGCGAACACCGGCTTCAGAGGCCGGATGGGCCTCTACGAGGTCATGCCCATGACCGAAGAGATCGAGCGACTCACCGTCGAGCGAGCGTCGTCGGAATCGATCAAGGCCGTCGCGGTGCAGCAGGGCATGGTGCCTCTGCGCGACGACGGCCTCGAGAAGGTTCGCATGGGCGCGACATCGATCGAGGAAGTCGCGAGGGTGGTGAAGTGACATGAGCATGGCGATGCAGGAAGAAGCAGAGGTCCAGGTCCCGATCCCGGAGCTGCTCGGGAAGGTGCTGGACCACGGGGGTTCCGATCTTCACCTCACGGCCGGCGCGCCGCCGGTCGTGCGCGTGAACGGTGAGCTCGAGCGCATCGAGGGGTACCCCGCGATGTCGCCTCGGTCGTTGCAGGGCATGATCTACGCGATCTTGCCGCAGAAGCTGCGAGAGCGGTTCGAGCAGGAGCTCGAGCTCGACATGTCGTACTCGTTGCCGGGCCGGGCGCGCTTCCGTGTCAACGTGTACATGCAGCGCGACGCCATCGGCGCCGCATTCCGAGTCATCCCCTTCGAGATCAAGGCGATCGAAGACCTGGGGCTCCCCGCGATCGTGGCCGACCTCGCGCGGTTCCAGCGTGGGTTCGTGGTCGTGACCGGGCCGACCGGATCCGGCAAGTCGACGACGCTCGCGTCGATGGTCGACGTGGTCAACACGGAGCGCAAGGGTCACATCATGACCGTCGAGGATCCGATCGAGTTCCTGCACAAGCACAAGAGCTGCATCGTGAACCAGCGCGAGGTCGGCGCCGACACGCACGGGTTCTCGACGGCGCTGAAGCACGTGCTGCGCCAGGACCCCGACGTCATCCTCGTCGGTGAGATGCGAGACCTCGAGACGATCTCGACCGCCATCACCGCGGCCGAGACCGGCCACCTCGTGTTCGCGACCCTGCACACGCAGGATGCCCCGCAGACGATCGACCGCATCATCGACGTCTTCCCGCCGCATCAGCAGCAACAGGTGCGCGTGCAGCTCGCCACGACGTCTGATGGGCGTGGTGACCCAGCAGCTCATCCCGACCGCAGGACGGGAACGGACGCGTCGCGGCGATCGAGGTGCTCGTGACGACGCCGGCGGTTCGCAACCTGATCCGCGAGGGCAAGGTGCACCAGATCTACTCGTCGATGCAGGCAGGCGGCCGCCACGGCATGCAGACGATGGACATGTCGCTGGCCCAGCACGTGAAGTCGGGCCACATCACCCAGCAGCTGGCGTTCGAACGCTGTCACGACGCCGAAGAGCTGACGCGCCTCATGAGCGGGGCGGGTCTCGCAACAGGTGCACCTGACAGCGGCGGGGCGATGGACATGGGTGGCATGGGTAGCGGCGGCATGGTCATGGGCGGGATGTAGCGCATGGCCCAAACCTTCCAGTACAAGGTCCGCGACAAGGCGGGGAACATGGTCTCCGGCACCCTGGTGGCCGACAGTGAGCTGCTCGTGTTGCAGCGGTTGCGCGAGATGGGCTACACGCCGCTCGAGGTTGGCAAGGAGAAGAAGGGCCTCAACCTCGAGATCAACCTGAAGAGGGCCAAGGTCAAGCTCAAGGACCTCTCGATCTTCTCACGCCAGTTCGCGACGATGATCAACTCCGGGCTGCCGATCCTGCGTGCCATGTCGATCCTCGCGGAGCAGACCGAGAACAAGCTGCTCGGCGAGACCCTCTCGAAGTGCCGCACCGACGTCGAGCAGGGCGCCTCGTTGTCGGGGGCGATGGTCAAGCACCCCAAGGTCTTCAACGACCTCTACGTCTCGATGGTGAAATCGGGTGAGACGGGCGGCTCGCTCGACACGACCCTGCTCAAGCTCGCCGCGATGCTCGAGCGCGAGGTGCATCTGCGCGGCAAGATCAAGTCGGCCATGACGTACCCGGTCGCGGTGGTGGCGCTCGTCTTCCTGATCATGGCGGCCATGCTGCTGTTCGTCGTGCCGCAGTTCGAGGGCATCTACGGCCAGCTCGGAGGCACGCTGCCGATGCCCACGCGCGTGCTGCTCATGATGTCCGATGCCTTCAAGACGTACTGGTACATGTTCTTCGGGTTCTGCTTCGTGGTCAGGTTCTTCATCCGCCGCTACAAGAAGACGGAGAACGGGCGCCTGCAGATCGACCGTCTGAAGCTCAGGGTGCCGGTGTTCGGCTCGCTGTTCCACAAGACGGCGATGTCGCGATTCTCGAGCACGCTGGCGATGCTGCTGTCGGCCGGCGTGCCCATCTTGCAGGCCTTCGACATCGTCACCGACACGGTGAACAACAAGGTCGTCGCGGGCGCGGTGACCGACGTGCAGTCGAGTGTGCGAGAGGGAGAGTCGATCGCGAAGCCGCTCGCGAAGCATGCGGTGTTCCCGCCAATGGTCGTGCAGATGATCGCGGTGGGCGAGGAGACCGGTCAGGTCGACACCATGCTCGAGAAGGTCGCGCAGTTCTACGACCAGGAGATCGAGGCCTCGGTCGACGCGCTCACCTCGCTCATCGAGCCGCTGCTGATCGCAGTGATCGGCGCCTGCGTCGGTGGCGCCGTCATCGCGCTGTACATGCCGATGTTCGGCATCATCTCCGAGATCAAGTGAGCCGGTCGGGGCGCTTTCGCCTCAGCGATCGACCCGTACCCGTTCCTTGGTAGGCCTCTCGGCGGATTGCGAGTTTCAGCCCTCCGCTGACTTCAGCTCCGCGCGAGTGCGACCGACAACGTCAGGGAACGCGCACCGTTGGGGTGCGCACGTCACAAGGAAAGGAGTTGACAGCACATGCTCAAGCGCTTGATGAAGCGCGCAGATGAGGAGCAGGGTTTCACCCTCATCGAGCTGATGGTGGTCGTTCTGATCATCGGCATCCTGATCGCCATCGCGCTGCCGACGTTCCTCGGTGCCCGTGAGCGGGCGCAGAACCGAGCGGCTCAGTCGAGCCTTCGCAACGCCCTAGTGGCCGCGAAGACGATGTACACCGACTTGGGCGACTATTCCACCGCGGACCACGGCCTTGCGACGGGTCTTGCCACGGTCGAGCCTTCGCTGACGTACACGGCCGCGAACGCTGACTCGACTAGCCCGAACGAGGTCAGTGTCCAGGTCTCGGGCGCAACCGACGAAATCTGGTCGGCGGCGGCACTGTCGGACTCCGGAACTTGCTACTGGATCACCGACAACTCGACGGGTCCAGGCACGCGCTACGGTGAAGGTCTTCCGGCCACTTGTGGTGGACGAAGACGCCGACGCCGCGGCTCTTACCGCCTGGTAAGTCAGTACGCCGGCATCATTCGGAAGGGCGGCCTTCGGGCCGCCCTTTCGCTGTTCCGAGTGCTCAAGCACGTCCCCTGAACTGCCGACACCCAATCGAGGGAACGACTGATCGAAAGGTTGAGATGACCCGACGCATGATGGCGCGCCGGCTCCGTTCGCGACTCCACGGCGAGCGGGGTTTCACGATCGTGGAAACGATGGTTGCGATCACGATCATGTTCGGAACGCTTGTGTCGCTGTCATACCTGGTTACCGTGAGTCTCGGCCACCAACGCGTCTCTCGGATCCGCCAAACGGGAACTGGGCTCGCGAACCAAATCATGGAGCAGGCCCGTGGCCTTCCGTACTCGTCGGTCCAAAGCGGGATGTTGTCCACGGACTTGACAGGCGACTCGAACATCGTCACATCGTGTTCGGGCGGCGCCAAGCTGTTCGCCTGCACTGCATCGAGCGGCTCGATCCCCGGGACGGCCGAGCCCATCGTCTCGAGTGCCGGGCTCACCACTGCTGTACCGCTGGTGCCGCATCGATCCTCGACATCGCCGAACACCGATGTCACGATCGACGGCGAGACGTACACCTGGAAGACGTATGTCTCGAAGGCGAGTACCACGCCCTCCCCGTACCGAGTCACGGTCGAGGTGGCGTGGACTGCGACCGGTGACGTGGCGGCGTATGTGCGGCTGCAGAGTCTCTTCTGGTCGCCGGCTGGATGCCGCAGCACCTCAACGCACCCGTACGCAGCACCGTGCCAGGCCTTCTTCTACGGCCAGGCAACCATCCCACAAGGCACGATCACGGTTGCCCCCACTTCGGGGACGGCCGGCGTCAACGACACCGACTTCGAACAGGCGGTTATCTCCCTCCCGGGTGCGACGACCAGCGTGCAGCAGGAACAGATAGTGCAGAGTCTGGCGGAGTTCAGGCCCCCGAGCGTCTCGTTGACGACCGACGGCGTGACGACGTCCACAGGCGGGACGGCGGGGTCAGCGTCGTCCGACTCAGATCCGAACAGTTCCGCTGGATCGTACGCGCGCAAGCGGTGCGGGACCGAGGTGACCTGCGGCGCGCTCTCCGCGTCGTCGCCCTCGGCGGCGGCCACCGATAGGCTGGACGTATCAGTCCCCGCGTCGACGTCGGGCGAGAGCGCAGGGGCCGTCAATGCCAGCGCCGGTTCGCCTTGCCCGCCCACGATCGTGAACGCCACGGGCCAGACTGACACGATCTCGTGCTCGGGCGCCGGGTACACGCCGGGCGCATCGGTGACGTCCACCATCACGCTCGGGAGCACCACGCCCAGCCTCGGCACATTCAACCTCGTGGATGCGGCCGTACCGGCATCGTCGTCGCTCGCGTCGCTGTGGGCGCTCGCGGATAGGGTCACGTACCCGCAGACGAACGGGTGCATCCCCGGCCTCAACACCGACGGGTGTCTCGCGCTCTCCGCCTCACGAACCGTCGGAACGATCAAGTTCGGTGGAATCCCGACAACGATGCCTTCGCCCGGCGCTGGGTGGGACGGCGCGCTCGTGAAGCTGGTGGGCTACTCGGACTCAGCCACGGCAGCCGTGGGCACCGGGGCGGGAAGCCCGTCGGTGACCGGTCCGACGTCTGGGAGCCTCCAGTACTGGAACGGGACGGGCTACAGCTCGATCGCGCTCACATCGGTGCAGTGGACGGATTTCACGACTGCGACCGTCTCTGGAACGATTGGCGGCAAGGCTGTAGCAGTCAAGATCTGGATCGACCGGGAGATGTCCAGCAACGCCTCCACGACGTCCGCCTCAACCCCGACGACCAGCCCCACGCCCGCCGGCAAGCTCACGTCGGGAGCCCACTCGTCGGCACCCGTGTTCGTCCTTCGGTATCAGGTCACGATCCAAGGGTATGGCCTACCGGTTGTGGACCTGGCGCTCACCGTCAATCTCGGGACCCTCGACCTCGATGCTTCGTTCCAGCCGACGCCTGCGACGGGATCCTGACGATGTGGAGATCCAGCACCGGATCCCGCGGTGAGGACGGCATCACGCTCGTGGAGCTCCTGGTCGCGATGTCGATCATGGGGATCGCCATGGTCATCTTCAGCACTGTGCTCGTCTCGATGCAGCGTACCGTTGTCGCCACCGACCGAATCAGCCGTGCGAACGACCAGGCGCGCCTCGCCATCGAGAACCTCGACAAGGAGCTCCGGTCGGGCAACGTGATTTCGGACCCCGCAGGCGCTATCAGCGGGTACACGGGCGGCGCGCCGGCATACCAACGGCTCTTGGTCTACACGCAGGCGAACGCGACGATCCGAGGCGGTGCGGTCTGCGAGCTGTGGCAGATCACGAGCACCAACGAGCTGCAGGCGCGCACCTGGCGTCCGGGCGTTGACACTTGGCTCACGTCGTGGCGAACCGTAGCGGAACACATCGTGAACCGGTCGACGGGTACGAACGCGTTCGCCTTGACGGGTGACGTCTTGAAGGGGAATCGCACGCTGAACATCCATCTGATGGTCAACCCGGACTATTCGAACGCCCCGTCCTCGACGATCGAGCTCGAGGCGTCGCTGACAGGGCGGAACACGTCTTACAACTACCCAACCAGTATCTGCCAGACACTCCCAAGCGCTGCCTGAAGGAGGTGCCTCACATGCGCATCCAGCTGCTTGCTCGGCAAGTCCGCCGCGAGGACGGCGTCGCGTTGATCACCGCGATGCTGGTCACGTTTATCGTGTTCTTGCTGTCGGGCGTGGTGGTCGAGCAGGCGATCCACAATATCAACGGCTCGGCGACCGACCGGAACCGGCTGAGCGCCGTAAGTGCCGCCGAGGCGGGGCTGAACTGGGCCTACAACAAGATCGAAGCTACTGAGTCAACATCCCTGTGGTCGGCGCCTCAAACGGGGACCGTGGGATCTGGACCGAGTTCAGTTTCCTATTCGGTGACACCGACGTACTACGCCGATGCCGCAGGCACTACGGCGTTCAGCGGGACGCCCGGGCCGTCGAACTACCCCCTGTCGGTCAAGATCACATCGGTCGGCACCGCCGTGAACGGCTCGCAGCGACGGATGGAGAGCTTCATGGTGCTCGATCCGGTCGCCGGTGGCGTCAATGGTGCCATCATCACGAACAACTCGCTGACGCTCACCAACAGCTTCACGCTCTCGGGCAACAACGGGAACGACGCCGACATCATCGTCAACACGGGGTACTTCAATGCGCCGTCCGGGTTGGAGACGATCCGGGGCAACATCTACGTGCCGGCAGGCACGGCGAGCGTCGGCACCAACGTGCACATCTACGGCTCGGTGTGGTCGAGGGATGCGCTCAGATGAACCATCCCCAGGCCGTGATCGACGGCGACGTGAAGTCGAGCAACGCCGGCACGACGCTCACCAACGGCTTGGTCGGGGGCCGGGCCTACTACTGCACTGGGAGTGCGCCCGCGGCTGCAAGGGTTCCTGCAGGGAGTGTGCAAACGTGCGCACTCGGCCTGCCTCCGAGTCAGGCGTTCCCGTTCATCCAGTTCAATGCCACCACGTGGGCCCTCCAAGGCTATTACGTGAAGGACATGACGAGCGGTTTCACCTGCGCGCAGGCCATCACATGGGTCACGGGCACCGGGAACAACACCTACAACCAGGGCACGCTCGGACCCACCGGAGGTGTGCCGTTGACGCTTAACCCGTCTACGGGTGCGCAGTACACCGGCGCGGTGGCGCGGATGCCGAGCGGGTGCACGTCAACCCGGGGAGCAACACGACCGTTACGTTGAAGACCAACCTCGCGATCGTTTCCTCGGGCACCGCCGCCACGGGCGCCATCGACCTCGGGAACAACAGTGGGTGGGTCGGGAGCGGCGGGACCCGCAAGCTCTTCTTCATGAGCCCGTACAACGGCACGGCGGCGGACTGCCCTTCGCAGAACCTGACCGTGCAGAACCAGAACACGTTCACCGGGGCGTCGAGGTGTCGCTCTACAGCACCCTGTACGCTCAACATCGCGAACAACTCCGGGCTTCAACGGTCAGGTGATCGGAGAACCGTCGTCGAGACGAGTACCAGCCCGCTCTCCTACAAGCCCTGCTGATCCCCGGTGTCATCGGGGGTTCCAGCAAGACATCGCCTACATCCAGCGAGGCGCCCGTCTGAGACCAAGCGCCGCCCCATTCTTATTTCGATCGCGACTGACGCCTGGCTCCGCTTCGTCGTGGCGCTGCCCGTTCGGGTTGGCGCTCGGGAGCTTCATGACCGTCGTGGCTTGCCCGCGTGCCAGCGGGAGGAGCGTGCTCCGGCCGCGGTCGCGATGCCCCCGCTGCGAGACGCCGAGATCCGCAACCGCGACAACGTGCCCGTGTCTCGTGGGTGCTGCTGCGAGGGCGATGCCGCACGTGCGGAGAGCGCATCCCCGCCCTGTATCCGGTGCTGGAGCTCGCGACGCGCGCTCCTGGTCGCGGGCGCCGCCGCGTTCGCGGATGTGGGTCGCGGTCGATGATCGGCGGCGTTGCTCGCGCTGATGCCCGCGATCGCGCTGATCGACATCCGTCACCGCATCATCCCGAACCGCATTGACGTATCCGTCGCTCCTGGCGTTCCCCGGCTACGTCGTGGTCGCCTGGCTGCTTCGCGGCGGGCTCGACCCCGTCGCGCGCCTGATCGGCTCGCTCGCTGTACGGGGGTGTGCTGTTCGTCGTCGCGTGATCTCCCGCGGCATGGGGATGGGCGACGTCAAGCTCGCGCCCTGTATCGGCGTGGTGCTCGGCTCGCTCGGCCTGCGGTTCGTGGGCGTGGCCGCGGCGGGGGCCGTGCTCTTCGGCGGGGTGGGCGGCATCGTGGCCCTGTCGCCGGGCGCGACCGCAAGAGCGACGATCCCGTTCGGTCCGTACATGGCGGCCGGGGCGGTCGTGGCCGCGTTCTGGGGGGAACCCATCGCCGAGTGGTACCTGGCGCTTCACTGCCACGGCTCTGTAGTCGCGTTCCGGGCCGAAAACCGCTCGAACACACGTTCGGGTCACTTCGGCAGGTGTTTGACTTGACTTGTGGCCTGGTGTTTCGTGAGCACCCTCAACAGCACTCCTGTGCAGCTGTTGTGACACATGTGACTGGTGTTCCGGGTGTGACACGATGTGACGGAGGAAGACAGGGTGGCCGACGCGCAACCGTTCGTGACCGGGGGCTTGCTCACGGTCGCGAGGTCGCCGCCGCCATGCGCGTGTCCAACATGACCGTGTACCGGCTGATCAAGAGCGGCGAGCTGCCCGCTGTGCGGGTGGGCAAGGACTACCGCATCAGGAGCTCCGAGCTGCAGCGCTTCCTGGACGACCGCTCCGTCCACGTGGAGGGAGCTGTGGCCGAAGGGGCGCATCGGGCTCGACATCGGCTCGACCGCCGTGCGCGCCGCCGAGCTCGACCGGGGGCGATCGCCCATCGTGGTCCAGGCCGCACAGGTCCCGCTTGCCGCCGGGGCGGTCGAGAACGGCGAGGTCGCGAGCCGGAAGTCGTGACCGAGGCCCTCCGCGAGCTCTGGGAGCGGGGCGGCTTCAAGGCCGTCAGGTATAGCTCGGCGTCGGCAACCAGCGGGTCGTCGTCCGCGAGATCGCGCTGCCCTGGCTGCCCGAGAAGGAGCTTCGGGCCGTCGCTCGGGCTTCCAGGTGCAGGAGTTCATCCCCATGTCGGTCGATGAGGCCGTGCTCGACTACGACGTGATCGGGGAGTTCGAGCAAGAAGGCCGCAGGATGCTCCGCATGCTCCTGGTCGCGGCACAGCGGCTGATGGTCGACCCGTCGTCTGGGCGCGTGACCGCCGCGAAGCTCGAGCCGGTGGGTCTCGACCTCGTGCCGTTCGCGCTGGTCCGCGCGATCGGGCAGCCGGCGTCGGCATGGATCTCGAAGAACGAGGGCGACGAGGCCGTCATCGACATCGGCTCGCACATCACCAACATCGTCGTGCACGCCAGCGGCACGGCGCGGTTCGTCCGCATCCTGCCGTCGGGCGGCCGCGACATCACCCTCGCGATCGCGCGTGGCATCGGGTGTCGAGGACGAGGTCGCCGAGCGCTTGAAGCGGGGGGAGGAGCTCGAACTTCTGCGGTCGCCGCCGGTCGTCACCGATGACGTGGCCGAACACGAGGGCCAGGGGGAGAGCCCGGAGGGCCATGATGGGGTTCAGGATGATGCCGGGCCCCTCGACCTGAGCCGCGTCCGTGAGATCTCGTTGCAGCGCGCCTCGAGCTTCGTCGACGAGATCCGCTCGTCGCTCGAGTTCTACACGGCGCAGGCGCAGGGAGCGCGCATCGCCCGGGTCCTGGTCACGGGCGGAGGCTCGAAGCTCGAGGGGCTCCTCGATCTGTTGCGCCAACGCATCCCGGTGCAGGTCGAGCGCGGGCCGGGTGTTCCAGAACACCCGCTCCCAGCTCGCGCTCTCCGAGGAAGCGCTCGCGGAGGCCGAGCCGGTGCTCGCCGTCGCGGTGGGCCTCGCGATCCCCGGGAGGGACCGAATGAGCCAGGTCAACCTGCTGCCCCCCGACATCCTGCAGGCGCAGCGCTACCGCAGACTGACCTCCCTGGTGTTCCTGGCGGGGCATCGTGCTGATCGTGCTGGTCTTCGGCTTCTACCTGTTGCAGGCCAACAAGCTCAGCAGTGTGAACGACGATATCGCCACACAGAACGCCAACAACGCTTCGATCCAGGCGAGCGTCGCCGAGAAGCAGAAGTTCGCCGATCTGCAAGCCGAGGCCCAGGCGAAGCAACAGCTGCTGGCGTCCGCCTTCGCCGGCGAGGTGTCGTTCTCGGCGCTGCTGATGGACTTCTCGAGGGTGATCCCCTCCGATGCATTCGTCGACAGCCTCGCCCTGCAGATCGCCGAGCCCACTGCGTCAACTGAGGGCGTTGCACCGGCCGAGGGAACAGTCGCGGGCCTGATCGGCACGATCACAGGGAGCGGCACGGCCGCCAGCGTCGACTCGCTCTCGGTCTTCCTCACGCGGCTCGAGCAGGTGAAGGGGTGGGTCAACCCGTGGATAGCCACGGTGAGCGAGAACACCACGCTCGTCGGCTACGACTATTCGCTGAGCGTCGACCTCACCGACGAGGTTCTGACCGATCGCGGCAAGGGGAGCTCGCTCGATGCTACGGGGTAGTCGCGCGCCCATCGTCGCTGGGGCCGGCGCCGTGGTCCTGGCTGCGCTCCTGATGTTCTTCCTCGTATTGCCGAAGATGGGTCAGGTCTCGACCGCGAACGACGATCTCGCGGCCGCCCAGGCGCAGCAGCGCACGTTGGAGTCCCAGCTCGCAGCGCTGGAGCAAGCCGAGGCCGCCGCACCCGAGGCCAAGGCGACCATCCAGCAGCGTGGAGCAGCAGATCCCGCCGACCGTCGACGAAGCAGGACTGCTGTTGCTGATCCGGAATGCGGCCGTGCGCTCGGGCGTCGCGTTCTCGCAGCTGACCCCCGGCACGCCGACGCTCGACGCGACGTCGGGCCTGTCGACCATCCCGCTCGCCGTGACGGCCTCGGGAAGCTACTTCCAGATCGCGGAGTTCCTCTACAGCATCGAAACGCTCCCCAGGGCGGCCAAGGTGCTCACGGTTTCGCTCGCACCAGGGGCAGGTGCCGAGGGAACGACGACGACCGTGACCAACCTACTGCAGCTGCAGGCGAGCGTCGTGTTGTACACGAGCGACCAGAGCGCAGGACCGGGTTCTGAGCCCGGTCCGACCGAGGACGCCGCGGCCACAGGGGGAGCGTGACATGCCGCTGACGCCCCGCGACCGACGCACCTTGATGATCGGCGGCGGCGTGCTCGCCGTGCTGCTCGTCGGGTTCCTGGTGATGAACCTGCTCGCGGGTGGAGGCGGCGACGAGGCGATCCCGTCGTTGCCCGACATCACGCTCGAGCCCGACGGAAGCGGGGGTGGACAGGCGTCGGTGTCGCCGAGCGTCGGGGTGAGCCCGGTCCCGGTGTTCACAGGGCGTGATCCGTTCTCGATCCCACCCGGGCTGTCGCCGACTACTGCGGTGACCACGAGCAGCAGCGTGAGCAGTTCCACCTCCGTCTCGACGTCCGTCTCCACGTCCGTGTCGACCTCGGTCTCGCCGACGGATCCTGGAGGCGGCAACGATGTCGGCGGCAAGACGGTCGTGCTGATCTCGGTGTTCTCACAGGCCGGGGAGCCGATGGTGCAGGTCTCGGTCGACGGGCAGGTGTTCAACGGCATCGGCATCGGAGACACGTTCGACAACGGGCGGTACGAGCTGCGATCGGTCTCAGGCGATTGCGCCACGTTCCTCTACGGCGACGAGTCGTTCACGCTCTGCGTCAACTCCGACAAGTAGCCAGGCCCTTACAGGCTCCGGCGGCCCGCCCACGGGGGGAGCGGTCGCCGGCTCGCGGGGGCGGCCCTCGGGCCGCCCCCGCCACACGTCGGGGCCGGGCACATGCCGTTCCCTATGATGTGCGCATGCTGCGCATGCTGACGGCCGGTGAGTCCCACGGCAAGGCGCTCGTGGCCGTGCTCGAGGGGCTGCCGGCCGGCGTGCCGGTCGATCCCGATCAGCTGGCGCACCAGCTCGCCCGCCGACGACACGGTCACGGACGCGGAGGGCGCCAGCGCTTCGAGTCCGACCGCTTCGAGATCCTGACCGGCGTCAGGCACGGTCGCACCCTGGGCTCGCCGATCGCCGTGTCGATCCCGAACGTCGAGTTCGACGCGAAGTACGCGGACCTTATGGGGGTCACAGGCGAGGTCGAGCCCGGCAAGAAGCTCACGCGTCCCCGGCCGGGCCACGCCGACCTGGTGGGATCGCAGAAGTACGGGTTCGACGACGTTCGGAACGTGCTGGAACGTGCGAGCGCCCGCGAGACGGCCGCCCGCATGACGGCGGGGACGTTCTGTCGATGGTTCCTCGTCGAACTCGGGCTCGAGCTCGTCTCGCACGTCGTGCGCGTCGGCTCGGTGAAGGTTCCTGCGCGTGCTCCGGCGCCGGGTCCGGGCGACGTGGCGGCTGTCGACCGATCGCCGGTGCGCTGCTTCGACGTCACGTCGTCGAAGGCCATGGTCGCCGAGATCGATCGCCTGCGGAAGGCGCGCGACACCGTGGGCGGGGTCTTCGAGGTGCTGGCATACGGCGCTCCGCCGGGGCTCGGCTCGTACGTGCACTTCGACCGCAAGCTCGACGGCAGGCTCGCGCAGGCGCTCATGAGCATCCAGTCGGTGAAGGGCGTCGAGGTTGGTGAGGGATTCGCGACCGCCGCGAAGCCGGGCTCCCGGGCACACGACGAGATCGTGGTGCGCGACGGGCGGGTCAGGCGCACGACCGCGCGGGCCGGCGGCATCGAGGGAGGCATGAGCACGGGCGAGCCGATCAGGCTTCGCGTCGCGATGAAGCCGTTCTCGACCGTTCCGAAGCCGCTCGCGACGGTCGACATCTCGACCGGCGAGGCGGCAGTCGCCATCAAGCAGCGAACCGACGTCTGCGCCGTGCCGGCGGGAGGCGTCGTGGGGGAGGCCGTCGTGGCCTTCGAACTGGCCGACGCGGTGCTCGAGAAGTTCGGCGGGGACTCGCTCGTCGAGACCAGCGGCAACCTTCACAGCTACGCGGAAGGTCTCGCGTGATCGTCTACCTGGTCGGCATGCCGGGAGCCGGCAAGACCGTGGTCGGGCGCGAGCTCGCGGGCCGGCTCGGCGTGCCGTTCGTCGACCTCGATGCCGACATCGAGCAGCAGGAAGGCCGCCCGGTCACCGAGATCTTCGAGGCCCAGGGCGAGGCCGTGTTCCGAGGACTCGAGGCCGCCGCGCTCGTGAAGGCGAGCGCTCACGACCCCTCGGTCGTCTCGTGCGGGGGCGGCGTGGTGCTCGAGCCCGCGAATCGCATCACCCTTCGGAACACCGGCACGGTGATCTATCTCGACGTGCCGCTCGAGCAGCTCCGCGAGCGTGTCCGCCCCGCAGAGGACCGTCCCCTGATCCGTGCGGAAGGCGATCTGGAACGGCTGCTCGCCGCCCGCGGTCCGCTCTACCGGGAGTTCGCCGCCCACGTCGTCGACGGCAGTGGCGCGCCGGGCGACGTCGCCGACGCGATCGTCGAGGAGCTGCGTTGGTCCGTGTGACCGTGCCGATCGCCGAGCGTTCCTACGACGTGGTGATCGGAGCCGGGGTGCTCGACGACGCGGCCGAGCATCTGCCCCCGCTCCCTGGAGCAACCCGCGCATTCGTCGTGGCCGACCGGGGCGTCGCCGAGCGGTGGTACGACCGCGTGTCGAGCGCGCTGTCCGAGCGCGACCTCGCCTGCGTGCTGCTCACCGTGCCCGCCGGCGAGGACGCGAAGACGCTCGCCGTGTACGGCACCCTCCTGCACCAGCTCGCCACCCAGGAGGCGCACCGCGGCGACGTGGTCGTGGCGCTCGGTGGCGGCGCCGTAGGCGATCTCGCGGGCTTCGTCGCCTCCACGTACATGCGTGGAGTGCCCCTGGTGCAGATGCCGACGACGCTGACGGCGCAGGTCGACGCCGCCATCGGCGGGAAGACGGCTGTGAACCTTCCCGAGGGAAAGAACCTCGTCGGTACGTTCTCGCAGCCGTGCGTGGTGCTCGCCGATGTCGATCCCCTCGGCACGCTCGAGGAGCGAGACTTCCGCTCGGGGCTTGCCGAGGTGGCGAAGTACGGGCTCACCCTCGATCTCGAGCTGCTCGAGACGCTGGAATCCGACCCGGCTCCGGTGCTCCGCCGCGACCCGGCGGTGTTGGAAGCGCTGGTCGCGCGATGCGTGGTCGCCAAGGCTCGCACGGTCGCCGACGACGAGCGCGACACGGGCTCGCGGTTGTTCCTGAACTACGGACACACGCTCGGGCACGCGCTCGAACGCCTCGATGCCTTCGGCGGGCGCACCCACGGCGAAGCGATCGCGATCGGCATGGTCTTCGCGGCCCGCCTCGCCGAGGCTCGTGGGCTCGCGGCGGCAGGACTCGCCGCTCGGACCGGCCGGCTGCTCTCCTCCCTCGGACTCGAGGTCGACGGGTCGATGCCCCCCGCCGACGACGTGCTCGCGTCCTTCCGCATGGACAAGAAGTTCCACGGTGGGGTTCGATTCGTACTGTTGCGCGAGGTGGGCGACCCCGTCGTGGTCGACGATGTGTCGAACGACGAGGTTCGAGCCACGATGCGCGAGATGGGAGCGACGGCATGAAGGTGCTGTTCCTGTTCGGACCGAACCTGGGGGCGCTCGGGCGCCGCGATCCCGATACGTACGGATCCCATACCCTCGGGCAGATCATGGACGAGGTGGGTGAACGCGCGACGACGCTGGGGCACGAGATGACCTGGCGTCAGTCCGATCATGAGGGCGACCTCGTCGGGTGGCTGCTGGGCGCGGCTGCGGAGGGCCACGATGCGATCGTCGTGAACCCCGGCGCCCTGTCGCACTATTCCTATGCCGTGCGAGACGCGATCGAGGCCTCCGGGCTGGCGGTCATCGAGGTGCACATGTCCCATATCGCCGCCCGCGAAGAGTTCCGCCGGCACTCGGTGGTCTCCGAGGTGTGCCGGGCGACGATCACCGGCCTCGGAGCCGGTGGCTATCATCTGGCGCTGGAGGCGATGCCGTGGATCACCACCTGAGACGAACCACCCTGGCCGAGCGACTGAGCGACCACGAGGTCGACGCCCTACTCGTGACCGGGCTCACCAACGTGCGATACCTGACCGGTTTCACCGGCTCGAACGGGCAGGCACTCGTCGCGGGCGCCGAGAGCGTGTTCTTCACCGACGGCCGATACACGGAGCAATCGCGGCATGAGGTCGCCGACCTGCACCGCGTGACCTACCCGGCGCCGTTCGGTGAGGCACTCGCCGTCGAGACGACGAGGCTCGGCATCCGCCGGCTGGGCTTCGAGGCGCACCACGTGACGGTCGCATCGCACGAGCGGCTTGCCCAGGCCCTTCGCGGTGTCGAGCTCATCGCGTGCGACGAGCTGGTCGAGCGGGTCCGCTGGGTGAAGGACGAGGAAGAGATCGGGTTGCTGAACAGCGCCCAGTCCGTGACCGACCAGGCGTTCGACGACGTGCTCGAGACGCTCGCCGTCGGTGTGACCGAGCAGCAGGTGGCCCGTCAGCTCGAGGCGCTGCTGCGCCGTGACGGCGCCGACGGACTGTCGTTCGAATCGATCGTGGCGTTCGGCGAGAACGCGGCCGAGCCTCACCACGAACCGAACCACAGACCCCTCGAGGAGGGCGACATCATCAAGCTGGACTTCGGCGCGTTGTTCGGCGGCTACCACGCCGACATGACTCGAACCGTTGCCTTCGGGCAGCCCGCCACCGAGCTCAGGAAGATCCACGACACCGTGCGCCAGGCCCAGCAGGCGGGCATCGACGCCGTGCGCGAAGGCGTGACCGGCGAGGACGTGGACGCCGCGGCTCGAGACGTGATCGCGAGCGCCGGGTACGGCGATGCCTTCACCCACGGGCTCGGGCACGGCGTCGGCCTCGACATCCACGAGGGGCCGAGGCTCGGTCGCGAGTTCGCCGAGCACACGCTTCCGTCTCGGGCGGTCGTCACCGTGGAGCCGGGCATCTACGTGCCCGGGCTGGGCGGCGCGCGCATCGAGGACATGGTCGAGGTCACGCCCGACGGGTGCCGCGTGCTCGGCAATGCCTCGCGCGAGCTGATCGAGCTGTGAGCGTTTCCACGAACGATTTCAAGAACGGCATGACCCTCGAGCTCGACGGGGTGTTGTTCCAGATCATCGAGTTCCAGCACGTGAAGCCGGGCAAGGGCGGCGCGTTCGTGCGCTCGAAGCTGCGGAACGTGAAGTCCGGAGCGGTGCTCGAGCGCACGTTCAACGCCGGAGTGAAGGTCGGTCTGGCGATCGTCGAACGAAGAGACTTCCAGTACCTGTATCCCGATGGAGACGACTTCGTCTTCATGGATCTCGAGACCTACGATCAGGTCCACGTGCGGCACGAGATCATGGGCGCAGCGTCGCACTACCTCACCGAAGGCGGCACGGCGCAGATCGCGACGCACGAAGGCGTGCCGATCTCCGTCGACCTGCCGGCCTCACTGATCCTGACGATCACCAAGTGCGACCCGGGCGCGAAGGGCGACACCCGCACCGGCGCCCTCAAGCCCGCGACCCTCGAGACCGGGGTCGTCGTGAACGTGCCGTTGTTCGTCGAGGAAGGCGAGCGCATCAAGGTCGACACCCGCAGCGGCGAGTACATGGAACGCGTGAAGGCCTAGGCGCGTTCAGTGACCACACGACGTGAGGCCAGGCGCGTCGCGCTCGACATCCTCTACCAAGCCGACGTGACGGGCGACGATCCCTCGCTCGCGCTGGAGTCGTGGGTCGAGGCGGGGCGCGTGGTGCCGCCGTTCGCGCGAGGCCTGGTCGAGGGCGTCGTCGAGCACGGGCCGGCGATCGACCTGCTGCTCGAGGAGCACGTGAAGGGGTGGACGGTGGCTCGCTTGGCGGCGCTTGATCGCACGATCCTGCGCGTGGCGGTCGAGGAGCTGCGCTACCGCGACGACGTACCCGACTCCGTCGCGATCAGCGAAGCCGTGGAAGCCGCGTCGGAGCTCTCGGCAGACGAGTCGAAGGCGTTCGTGAACGGCATCCTCGGCAAGATCGCCCGAGGGTGAAGCGCGTTCGATCCTAGAGCTGGGTCGTCGGCGGGTCGGTCGGCTCCACAGGCTGGGGCGCGGGCGTGACGGTCGGCGGGGTGACGGTCGGCGGCGTGACGGTCGGCGATTGCGGCTCCGGCGTGGGTGTCGGTGAGGAAGCTTGCATCTCGTCGCCTTCCTTCAGGCCCTTCTTGAACTCGCCGGACGAACGCCCCACGTTGCGGGCGATCTCCGGGATCTTCTTGGCTCCGAAGATCACTGCGATGGCGATGATGCCGATGATGATCAGCTCAGGAGGTCCCATGCAGGTGTTCCACCTTCCATCTGGGAGAGATCCAAGTTTACGCGGGTGGTCGCACGATGGCACGAACCCCTCCGTTGTCCGACTTGGCCGACACCGGTATGCTCGGGTGACAGAGCTTCCCCCTTTAAGTCCGGTCCTGCGAGGCCGGGAAGGGAGCACCGAACATGATGCAGTACCTATTTCGCGCCTCCTCGCATGCCCGAGGGGGCGTTCGCGTATGAGCTCCCAGGGCGTGTTGCTCGACGACGAGGACATCCGTCGGGCCCTGACACGTATCGCGCACGAGATCATCGAACGCGACAAGGGCGCGGCAGGCCTCGTGCTCGTGGGGATCGCGAACCGGGGCGACCATCTCGCCCGGCGGCTCGCAGCTGAGATCGAGCGCATCGAGGGGTCGCGAGTGCCGGTCGGCGTGCTCGACATCACGTTCTATCGCGACGACATCGGCCTGCGCGCTGAAGCGCCCGAGGTACACGAGACACGGATCGACGTCGATATCACCGGGCGAACGGTGGTGCTCGTCGACGACGTGCTCTTCACGGGACGGACGATACGAGCCGCGATGGACGCGCTGACCGACTTCGGGCGCCCCTCGCGCATCCGGCTCGCCGTGCTCGTCGATCGTGGTCATCGTGAGCTGCCGATCCGCGCCGACTTCGTGGGCAAGAA
This sequence comes from uncultured Actinomycetes bacterium, assembly GCA_963831325.1. Classification (GTDB taxonomy): domain Bacteria; phylum Actinomycetota; class UBA4738; order UBA4738; family HRBIN12; genus JAOUEA01. The sequence goes on along the minus strand of CAWHQA010000035.1, from coordinate 31,936 downwards.
CGTGCCCACGCGCCGCGACGACGACGTCCGGGTACGGGTGCGCGAGCTCGACGGCGACGACGCGGTCCTCGTGCAAGAACCCGCGACCATCAGCGCGATCGAAGGGGGGGGAGGGTGAACCGGCACGTGCTCTCGATGCACGATCTCTCTGCCGACGACGTCGTGCGGGTGCTCGACACCGCGGAGAGCTTCCGCGAGGTCGGATCGCGCGTCATCAAGAAGGTGCCCGCGCTGCGCGGACGCACCGTCGTGAACCTCTTCCTCGAGGATTCCACCCGTACCCGCATCTCGTTCGAGCTCGCGGCCAAGCGTCTGTCGGCCGATGTCATCAACTTCTCGTCGAGTGGCTCGAGCGTCGCGAAAGGGGAGAGCCTGAAGGACACGGCGCTCACGCTTCAGGCGATGGGCGCCGACGCGATCGTGATCCGGCATTCGTCGAGCGGCTCGCCGCTGCAGCTCACGAGGTGGGTCGACGGACATGTGCTGAACGCCGGTGACGGCACCCACGAGCACCCTACGCAGGCGCTGCTCGACCTCTACACCATGCGCGAGAAGCTCGGCCGTCTCGAGGGGCTCCGGGTCGCGATCGTCGGAGACGTGCTCCACTCCAGGGTCGCTCGATCTCTCAGCTTCGGCCTCGTGAAGATGGGAGCCGAGGTCACGCTGATCGGACCGCCCACGCTGATCCCACCCGACGCTCCTTCGTGGGGCGTACAGGTGAGCTACGACATCGATGGAGTGATCCCGAAGCTCGACGTCTGCTACATGCTCCGCGTGCAGCGCGAACGCCAGCGTCTCGAGTACTTCCCGAGCGTGCGCGAGTACAACCGGCTGTTCGGCCTGACCGGCGGCCCGTGCCGCGGTGCTCCCCGAGGGCTCGCTGATCATGCACCCAGGACCTATGAACCGGGGTGTGGAGATCGATTCCGACGTCACCGACCTGCCCGGTTCGGTGATCGAGGAGCAGGTGACGAACGGCATCGCGGTGCGTATGTCGCTGCTGTTCCTGTTGCTCGGCGGCACTCGCACCGAGCCCGCGATGCGAGTGACGAGCGCGAGGTGGCCCGTGCCTGAGGCGGTGCTGTTCCGCGGCGCGAGGGTAATCGATCCGTCGACGGGCCGCGACGCCGACGCCGACGTGCTGGTCGTCGACGAGCGGATCGAGGCTGTCGGGCAGGATCTTGAGCCGCACGGCGCCGAGGTGCTCGAGTGCGCGCGGCCTGGTGCTCGCCCCCGGGCTCGTCGATCTGCACACCCACCTGCGCGAACCTGGGTTCGAGCACAAGGAAACGATCGCGACCGGCACGCGCGCCGCCGCCGCGGGAGGATTCACCGCGGTCTCCTCGATGGCGAACACCGATCCGGTCACCGATCACGCGGGCATCGTCGCCGAGATCCGTGACAAGGCGGCCGAGGCGGGACTGGCCGACGTGTTCCCGGTGGGAGCGATCACGAAGGACCTCGCCGGCGAGTCGATGGCGGAGCTCGGCGAGATGGTCGAGGCGGGTGTCCGCATGTTCAGCGACGACGGCAACTGCGTGCCCACGGCCCGTACGCTGCGCAACGCCCTCGTGTATGCGAAGGCATTCACCGCAGAGGTCGTGATCGCCGATCATTGTGAGGATGCATCCCTCGTGTCCGGTGGACACATGCACGAGGGCGTCAACTCGTACTCCCTGGGACTCGCCGGCAGGCCCGCGGAGGCTGAAGAGATCATCGTGGCTCGAGACCTGGCGATCGCGCACGCCACCGGCGGGCGCATCCACATCTGCCACGTGTCGAGCGCGAGGTCGGTCGAGCTCATCAGACGAGCGAAGGACGACGGGGTCCGGGTGACGGCCGAAGTCACCCCGCACCACCTGGTGTTCACCGACGACGATCTGGTCAGCTACGACACGAACTTCAAGGTGAATCCGCCGCTGCGGACGGGTGAGGATCGCGACGCCCTGCGCGTGGGGGTCGCCGACGGCACGATCGACGTGATCGCCACCGACCATGCGCCTCACGCAGTCGAAGAGAAGGAATCGGAGTTCGATCAGGCGCCGCCGGGCACGATCGGACTCGAGACGGCGCTCGCCGCCGTGCTCACACACCTCGTGCTGCCCGGCATCGTCGAGCTCCCGAGGGCCATCGATGCGATGACGGCGACCCCGGCGCGCATCCTCGGCGCCGCGGGTCACGGCGGGCCTCTCGAGCCCGGGCGTGCCGCGAACCTCGTGGTGTTCGATCCGACCGAGACCTGGGTGGTCGAGCCGCCGTTCGCCTCGAAGGCCCGCAACTCCGCCTTCACCGGCCGCGAGCTCACCGGCCGGGTCCGCCACACCATGCTCCGCGGCACGCTGACCATGACCGACGGCAAGGTGAGCCGCTAGATGGTTGTTACTAGTCCCGCACAGACTAGTGCCTCGCCCCGCGGTCCGGCTGCCGTCCTCGTGCTGGAGGACGGGAGCTCGTTCCCAGGGACCGCGTTCGGCGCCGAAGGGGAATCGTTCGGCGAAGCGGTGTTCAACACGAGCATGGCCGGATACCAAGAGGTGCTGACCGACCCGTCGTACGCGGGCCAGATCGTGGTCATGACCTCGCCGCACCAGGGCAACTACGGCCTGAACCACGACGATCCGGAGTCCGGCGCGATCCAGGTGGCCGGGTTCGCGGTGCGAGAGGCATCGCGCTGTGCGTCGTCATGGCGAGCCGAGACCACCCTCCGGGAGTCGCTCCAGGCTTCGGGCGTCGGGGGCATCGAGGGCATCGACACCCGGCGGCTCACGAGGGTGCTACGCGAGCGAGGGTCGATGCGGGCCGCCGTGTCCACGACGGACCTCGACGCGGCGTCGCTGCTCGAACGAGTGCGCTCGACACCGGGCATGCAGGGCGCCGACCTCGCGCGCACCGTCAGCGTCGCGGCGCCGTACGAGGCGGCGACCCTCGTGGGCGCGGCGACCGCCGATCTCGGGCGCGTGTTCCGCGTCGCCGCCTACGACTTCGGCTTGAAGCGCAACATCCTGCGTCGCCTGTCGGCGACCGGCATCGAGGCGACCGTCTTCCCGGCCGAGACCCCTTCGGCCCAGATCGCGGCCGGCGGCTACGACGGGGTGTTCCTCTCGAACGGACCGGGCGATCCGGCCGTGACGACATACGGCGTCGAGGCTGTGCGGGAACTTCTCGACAGCGTCCCCGTCTTCGGCATCTGCTTGGGTCATCAGCTCCTCGGCATCGCGCTCGGTGGCCGCACGTTCAAGATGCCGTTCGGCCACCGAGGCGTGAACCAGCCGGTCAAGAACCTCGAGACCGGCATGGTCGAGATCACGAGCCACAACCACGGCTTCGCGGTCGACCCTGCCGGGTGGGAACGGGACGCCAACGGGAACGTGCGCTCCGATCGGGGCCGGGTCGCCCTCACGCACTGGAACCTCAACGATGGCACGCTCGAAGGGCTGCGATGTCTCGACGTGCCCGCCTTCAGCGTGCAGTACCACCCTGAAGCGGCGCCGGGTCCGCACGACTCGCGTTACCTCTTCGACGACTTCCGCACCTTGATGGAGGGGGGACGGGGGGCTCGAGGAGCGACTCGCGGCCGAACGAGAGCCCCCGGGGAACTGATGCCCAGACGCACCGACATCCGTTCGATCCTGGTGATCGGCTCGGGTCCCATCGTGATCGGCCAAGCGTGCGAGTTCGACTACTCGGGCACCCAGGCGTGCAAGGCGCTTCACAACGAAGGATTCAGGGTCATGCTCGTGAACTCGAACCCTGCCACCATCATGACCGATCCACAGTTCGCCGATCGCACCTACATCGAGCCGCTCACGCCCGAGTCGGTCCTCGCGATCTGTGAGCGGGAACGCCCCGACGCGCTGTTGCCGACACTCGGCGGCCAGACCGCCCTGAACGTCGCGGTGGCGCTCGCGGAGTCCGGAGACCTCGACCGGCTCGGCATCAGGTTGATCGGGGCCTCGCTCGAGGCCATCCACCGAGCGGAAGACCGGAGTGGTTTCAAAGAGGCGATGGTGAAGGCGGGACTCGACGTGCCGCGCGCCGGCACCGCGACCACACTCGTTGAGGCGCTCGCCCTGGGCGACTCGATCGGGTTCCCGTTGATCGTTCGCGCCTCGTTCACGATGGGCGGCGGTGGAAGCGGGTTCGCCGACGATCGACACGAGCTCGAGACGCTCGCAGCGAGAGCTCTCGAGATCTCCCCGGTCACGGAGATCCTGGTAGAGGAGTCGATCGCCGGCTGGAAGGAGTTCGAGCTGGAGGTGATGCGCGACGCCGACGACAACGGCGTCATCGTCTGCTCGATCGAGAACGTCGATCCGATGGGTGTGCACACGGGCGACTCGATCACCGTCGCGCCGCAGCAGACCCTCACCGACCGCGAGTACCAGCAGATGCGCGACTCGGCGCTCCAGGTGCTGCGCGTGATCGGCGTCGACACGGGAGGGTCGAACGTGCAGTTCGCCGTCGATCCGGCTACCGGGCGCCAGGTGCTGATCGAGATGAATCCCAGGGTCTCTCGCTCGAGTGCGCTCGCCTCGAAGGCGACCGGATTCCCGATCGCGAAGATCGCGGCGTTGCTCGCGGTCGGCTATCGCCTCGACGAGATCACGAACGACATCACGGGGGAGACGCCGGCGTCGTTCGAGCCGACCCTCGACTACGTCGTGGTGAAGGTGCCGCGGTTCGCGTTCGAGAAGTTCCCCGAGGCCGACCCGCGGCTCACATCGACGATGAAATCGGTCGGCGAGGTCATGGCGATCGGACGGACCTTCAAGGAAGCTCTCGGCAAGGCGTGGCGGGGCATGGAGAAGGCCGGATCCGACCTCGGCGAAGACCATCAGCCCGACGGATCGAGCGCCGCCGATGCCGACGTGCTCGCCGCGGTCGCGGTGCCGAGTGAGGGGCGGCTGCACCTGGTGGAGCGCGCGCTCGCCGCCGGTCATGGTGTCGACGAAGTGGCGTCGGCGAGCGGCATCGACCCGTGGTTCGTCGATCAGATCACCGAGGTCGTCGACGAGGCAGCGGCGTTGCGGGGGCGGGCGCTGTCGACCCTGTCCGCCCTCGACCTGACCCGGGCGAAGCGCCTGGGCCTGAGCGACGCGCGGCTCGCCGTGCTCACCGGCGCGACCGAGGCGGCCGTACGCCGCCATCGCGATGCGCTCGGGGTGCAGCCGGTGTTCAAGACCGTCGACACGTGCGCCGGAGAGTTCCCGGCACGCACGCCGTACCACTTCTCGACCTACGAGCAGGAGAACGAGGTTGCTCCCGCCCATCGGCCGCGCGTCGTGATCCTCGGGTCAGGCCCCAACCGCATCGGTCAAGGCATCGAATTCGACTACGCCTGCGTGCACGCCGCCTTCGCCCTCGAGGAAGCCGGGTTCGAGTCGGTGATGGTCAACTCCAATCCCGAGACGGTCTCCACCGACTACGACACATCGAGCCGGCTCTACTTCGAGCCGCTGTCGCCCGAAGACGTGTTGGCGGTCTGTCACGCCGAGCAGCCGGTCGGTGTGATCGCGCAGCTCGGAGGACAGACACCCTTGCGCCTTGCGCGCGTGCTCGTGGAGGAGGGGTTCCCCGTGCTCGGCACGCCGCCCGAAGCGATCGATCTGGCCGAGGACCGTGGCAAGTTCGCCGAGATCCTCGCGGAGCTCGAGATCCCGGCGCCCCCGCACGGCCAGGCTCGCACGATCGACGAGGCCAGGGCGATCGCCTCGCGCGTCGGGTATCCGGTAGTCGTGCGGCCCTCGTACGTGCTCGGGGGACGCGCGATGGAGATCGTGTACGACGCCGACGAGCTCGAGACATTCGTGCGCACGGCCGCCGCGGCCTCGCCCGACCACCCGGTGCTCATCGACAGATTCCTCGAAGGGGCGATCGAGGTCGACGTCGACGCCGTGGCCGATGCCGGCGGCGGGGTCTTCATCGGGGCGGTGATGGAGCACATCGAGGAAGCCGGCGTGCATTCCGGCGACTCGAGCTGTCAGATCCCACCTGCGACGCTCAGTGACGACGAGCTCGACACCATCGAAGACATCACGCGCCGTCTCGCACGTCGTCTCGGCGTGATCGGGCTGCTGAACCTGCAGCTCGCTGTGAAGGACGAACGCATCTGGGTGATCGAGGCCAACCCCCGAGCCTCACGTACGGTGCCGTTCGTTTCGAAGGTTGTCGGTGTCTCGCTCGCCAGGGTCGCCACGCTTGTGCTCACCGGCCGGACACTTGCCGACCTGGCGGCCGAAGGCGTGCTGCCGACCGATCCTGTTCACTACCGTCATCTCTCCTACACGAGCGTGAAGGCAGCGGTGCTGCCGTTCGGGCGCTTCCCCGGCGTCGACACCGTGCTCGGCCCCGAGATGAAGTCCACGGGGGAGGTCATGGGGGTCGATGCTGACTCGGGGATGGCGCTCGCGAAGGCGATGGTTGCGGCCGGCCACGCGCTCCCGACCCGAGGCACCGTCTTCGTGAGCGTGGCCAATCGTGACAAGCGTGCGATCGTGTTCCCGGCCAAGCGCCTCTCCGACCTGGGGTTCGATCTGGTGGCGACGGGCGGCACCGCGGGTGTCCTGCAACGCGCCGGCATCGCGGTCGATCGGGTCGCCAAGGTGAGCGAGAGTTCCGACAACGTGGCGGCGATGATCCGCGGCGGGCGCATCGCGCTCGTGATCAACACACCCTTCGGAAGAGACCCTCGCACCGACGGGTACTTCATCCGTACCGCGGCCGCGAGCGCCGGCGTCCCGTGCATCACGACGCTTCCCGGTGTGTTCGCGGCGGTGCGTGGTATCGAGGCGCTTCTCGGCCCACCGACCGAGCCGCTGTCGATCCAGGAGTACCATGCCGAAGCGATGGCCCAGCCGACGCAAGGGCGTCTCACGTTCGAGCAAGCCGCGGCGGGTGCAGGGGAGTCGACCGCGTGACGCGCGTCCGCGCCGAGATCCTCTCGACCCGCAAGCTCGGCGCCTTTCACTCCTTGACCCTCGTCGCTCCCGAGATCGCCGAGAAGGCTCGTCCGGGCCAGTTCCTGGCCGTGAAGATGCCCGAGGGCAGGGAGTTCCTGCTGCGCAGGCATTTCGCGATCCATCAGGCGTCCAGGCGGGGGGGATGGGCCGGCACACTCGAGTTCGTCGTCGACCCTCAGGGGCCGGGCAGCGAATGGCTTGGATCGGTCAAGGCGCATGAGTTCCTCGAGGTGATCGGCCCGCTCGGCACGGCGTTCGCCTATCCCAAGCGGCACACGAACTGTCTGCTCGTGGCCGAGGGTCACGGGGCGGCCTCGCTCTATTTCCTCGCCCAGGAGCTGTTGTCCCGGTATAAGCGCGTCGACATGGTGGTGGGCGCCGAGACGATGGAGCGGGTGTTCAAACCCATCGAAGGCAAGCGACTGTCGCAAACGATCTCGATCGTGACGACCGACGGAAGCCTCGGCGATCGCGGCTCGGTGATGGACGTGCTGGCGGAGATGGTCGACGCAACCGGCACCGAGGTGCTCTACGCGGCTGCACCGTCGAGCACGCTCGCCCAGGTTGCGAGCTTCTGCAGGCAGCGCAGCATCCCCGCACAGGTCGCGGTCGAGGAGCGCATGGCTTGCGGCATCGGCGCTGTGCCAGACGTGCGTCGTGCCCGTCGCTCGCAAGGACGGAAGTGGCTACGACCACCTGCGATCGTGCGTCGACGGCCCGGTGTTCAACCCGGCGCGGGTGCTCTGGGATCGGTGGCTCTCGGACGCTCCGACCATGTTGCCAACCCCACCCGAGGGCCTGCCAGTGGTGCGATCGTGGCCGGAATGAAGCGCACCCTCTTGGTCGACCTGGGCGGCATCGTGATGCCGACCCCCGTCATGATCGCCGCCGGTTGCGCCGGCACCGGCGGCGAGCTGTCCGGTCTCGTCGACCTCGCGGAAGGTGGGCGCGCTCGTGAGCCGGACGATCACGCTCGAGTCGCGAGAAGGGCTCGCCCACGCCGCGCCTCGCGGAATCGCCGGTCGGGCGTCGTCTGGTCCACGGGGCTGCAGAACCCGGGCATCGACGCGTTCATCGCCGATGAGCTGCCACGACTGGCGAGCCGAGCGCCCACGTGGTGGTGTCGATCGCGGGAGGCAGCGTCGAGGAGTACGTGCGCCTCACCGGCGGCGCTGCAGGGACGACCCGACGTCTCGGCGATCGAGGTGTACCTGTCGGGACCCGACCTCGAGCTCGGGCGGGCGATGCTCGGCGCGCACGTCGACCGAGCGGCCGAGATCGCCGGCGCCGTGGCGCGCATGTCCATGGTGCCGGTGTTCGCGAAGCTGCCCATGCATGCCTCGGAGTTGCCGGCGATCGCCCAGGCGGTCGTTCGGGCCGGGCGTGAGCGGCGTCACGATCGGTGGGTCGCCCCCCGCGCTCGACGTTCGATCCGATCGGCTTGCGCCCGGGGCTCGGCGGCGTCACCGGCTGGCTGAGCGGGCCCGGCGTTGCTGCCCATGACTCTGCGGGCCGTCTTCGATGTCGCGCGTGCGGTGCCCGAGACGCCGGTCATCGCCGTGCGGCGGCATCCGCACGGGAGACGACGCGGTCGAGGCCTTCCTCGCCGGCGCGTGGGCGGTGCAGGTCGGCACGGCGGCACTGATCGATCCTGCGGCGCCGGTGTCAGTCGCCCAGGGCGTCGTGCGCTACCTGAAGGCCAAGGGGCTCGCGTCGCCGGCCGACGTGCGGGCGCGGCTTCGAGTGCCCGCCTCGTTCGGCGCGGCTCCCGAGGAGCGGGAGCGCACATGATCCCGCGCCCGGCGAACCCGTTGGTGGTCGCGCTCGACGTGAGCGACCTCGACGCGCGCCGAACGGCTGGCCGCCGATCTCGCGCCCCACGCGGGCATGCTCAAGGTGGGTCTCGAGCTCGCGTGGGCGCACGGCCCAGACGCGGTGCGACGTGTCGCGGCGCACGGCCCCGTCTTCGTCGACGCGAAGCTGCACGACATCCCCACCACGGTCGAGCGTGCCGCCGCCAACATCGCGCGGCTCGGCGTCGCGATGCTCAACGTGCACGCCCTCGGCGGCGACGCGATGATGCGGGCGGCCGTCGAGGGCGCCGCGTCGAGGAGCGGACGAAGGCGGTCATGCGGTGCCCAGCGGTGGTCGCCGTGACGGTGCTCTCGTCGATGGCGGGGGAAGAACTGGCGTCGCCGACCTCGCTGGCGTTCGAGGCGCAGGCCGCCGGGCTCGATGGCGTGGTGGTGTCGGGCGAGGACGTCCGCGATGTCCGCGAAGTCTGCGGCGAGGACTTCTGTCTCGTGGTTCCGGGTATCCGCCCCGCAGGGGGCCAACGGAGACGATCAGTTGCGGGTGCTGACACCGTCGGCGGCGCTCGACGCGGGCGCTGACTACCTCGTCGTGGGGCGTCCGATCACAGGGGCACGCGATCCGGCTGGCGTCGCGAGAGGCATCGTGCTGGGCGCGCGCGATGATCCGCGCTCGCCGAAGCTGAGTGCGATCGCGAGCCGGCCGGCCCGAGATGGGCGGAAAAGCGCAGGTCGTCGGCCACTTCGACCGTTGTGAGCGTTCCGCGACCCCGCGTATACTCGCCGGGTTCTCGCACCGGTTCATCGAAACCCGGACCTCTTCCGACACGAAGGAGCGCATGATGGCTCTACCGCAGTTGACCCCGGAACAGCGCACCGATGCCCTCGCGAAAGCGGCCATCGCGCGCAAGGCTCGCGCCGAGCTGAAGGGCGAGTTGAAGTCGGGGAAGCTCTCGCTCCAGCAGGTGCTGAAACGAGACGACAACACGGTGGGCAAGATGAAGGTGACGGTCGTGCTCGAGTCGCTGCCGGGTGTCGGCAAGGTTCGCGCCGCGAAGATCATGGAAGAGCTCGACATCAGCGCCACGCGTCGCGTGCGCGGCCTGGGTGCGAAGCAGCGAGAGCAGCTGCTCGCGAAGTTCGCGAAGTAAGCCGCCTGCCTTGGCCGGTCGTTCCTTGACCGATCGACGAGGCATCCTGTTCGTGATCGCAGGCCCATCGGGGGTCGGCAAGGGAACGGTCGTGCGCGAGGTTCGGTCGCGCATCCCCCAGGGATTCGTGCTCTCCGTGAGTGCGACGACACGCGCGCCGCGGCCCGGTGAGGTCGACGGCACCGACTACTTCTTCGTCGACGACGCCGGCTTCGATCGGATGGTCGGTGATGGCGAGATGCTGGAGTGGGCCGAGGTCTTCCACGGCCACCGGTACGGCACCCCGGCCGGCCCAGTGGAGCTGCACCGTGACGCCGGCCGAGACGTGGTGCTCGAGATCGACGTCGAGGGTGCCCGCTGGGTCCGCGAGCGCATCCCCGACGCGGTCATGATCTTGCTCGAGCCCCCGTCGCGTGATGAGCTCGAGCGCCGCCTCCGTTCCCGCGGCACGGACTCCGACGAAGGCATCGCCGAGCGCCTGGCCAAGGCCGACTGGGAGCTGTCGCAACGAGATCTGTTCGATCACGAGGTGGTGAACGACGACCTCGAGGGAGCATCGTCGCAGGTCGCTGCTATCATCGAGGCCTCGCGCGTTCGCTCGATGTCTTCCGATCCGACAGGGCACCGAGCTCCCGCGCACGACCCCACGGAGGACCCTTCCGAATGATCGAACCCAAGATCGACGACCTGCTCGCCGCCGTCGACTCGAAGTACTCGCTCGTGATCCTGTCGGCCAAGCGCGCCCGCGAGATCAACAGCTACTACAGCCAGCTCGGCGAAGGCCGCGGCGAGTTCGTCCCGCCGCTCGTCGAGAGCGGCTTCAGCAACAAGCCGCTGTCGATCGCCCTCGAGGAGATCGCCGAGGGCAAGATCGAGTACGAGCGCCCCGAGGAACCCGAGAGGCGAGTAGACCCATGCTCGCGGGCCGCCGGGTCCTGCTCGGCGTCACGGGGGGCATCGCCGCGTACAAGTCGGCGCACCTCGCCCGGCTGATGATCGGCGCCGGGGCGCAGGTCACGGTGGTCATGACCGAGTCCGCGACCCGCTTCATCGGTCCCGACACCTTCGCCGCCCTCACTGGCCGGCCCGTGCACACATCGCTCTGGGAGCGTCCCGGCGAGGTCCTGCACGTGCGGCTCGCCCACGAGGCCGAGCTCATCGTGGTGGCGCCGGCAACCGCGAACCTGCTCGCGAAGCTCGCCGTCGGGCTCGCCGATGACCTGTTGACCTCGACCCTGCTGGAGTACCATGGCTCCATCGTCGTCGCTCCTGCGATGCACACCGGCATGTGGGAACACCCGGCGACCAGGGTCAGCGCCGAGACCCTGCGCGCGCGGGGTGTCCGCTTCGTCGGGCCGGCGACCGGCCCCCTGGCGCACGGCGACGAGGGCCTCGGGCGCATGGCCGAGCCCGAGGTGATCCTCGAGGAGGTCTCGGCGTCGCTCGAGCGCGCAGCTTCCTCCGCCACCGACTCCGGCGATCTCGCGGGACGCGTCGTCCTGGTAACCGCCGGACCGACCCATGAACCGATCGACCCGGTCCGCTTCATCGGGAACCACTCGAGCGGCATGATGGGCATCGCGATCGCCGCCGAGGCCGACCGTCGAGGCGCCGACGTGCGACTCGTGCTCGGTCCCGCCACCGTGGGCCTTCCTCCTGATCTCGCGGCCGGTATCTCGGTCACCAACGTGACGACCGCCGAACAGATGCGGGCCGCGGTGGTCGAGCAGGCGACGCGATCGGACGTCGTGGTGATGGCGGCGGCGGTGGCCGACTTCCGCCCGAAGCAGGTCGCCGACGGTAAGTGGAAGAAGGACGACGGGCCCCCCGAGCTTGCGCTCGAACCCACCCCCGACATCCTCAGCGAGCTCGGTGAGTCGCGGCGCCCTGGACAGGTGCTGGTGGGGTTCGCAGCGGAGACCAGCGACATCGAAGCGCGTGGACGATCGAAGCGGGAGCGGAAGGGCGTCGATCTGCTCGTGGCCAACGAGGTTGGGCGAGCCGGCACCGGATTCGGGTCCGAGACGAACCACGCCGCCATCATCGACACGGCGGGCAACGATGTGGCTCTGCGCGACTGGACGAAGGCTGAGCTCGCGAGCGCGATCGTCGACCGCATCGTCACGCATCTGTCCGCGGTGCGTTGAGAGGCAGGTCTCCCTGACGGCGTCGGACGCGGGGGCTAGACTCCGGCCATCATGAGCCAGCCGTACCTCTTCTCGTCGGAATCCGTCACCGAGGGGCATCCCGACAAGCTCGCCGATCAGATCTCCGACTCGATCCTCGACGCCTTCCTCACAGAAGACCCACAGAGCCGGGTCGCTTGCGAGACCCTCGTGACGACAGGACTCGTCTTCGTCAGCGGTGAGATCACACTCGCCGAGGGCTGGGTCGACGTTCCTTCGATCGTGCGCGGCACGATCACCGACGTCGGCTACACCGACGCCAAGTTCGGCCTCGACGGCGAGACCTGTGGGGTGATGACGGCGATCCAGGAGCAGTCGCCCGACATCGCACGCGGCGTCGATGATGCGCTCGAACATCGGGCCGAGCACTCGGGCGATCCGCTCGACCATCTCGGCGCCGGCGATCAAGGCATGATGTTCGGCTACGCCTGTCGCGAGACCGACGAGCTCATGCCACTGCCGATCGCCTTGGCCCACCGGCTGTCACGTCGTCTGGCCGACGTGCGCAAGGCCGGCGTCGTGCCGTACCTGCGACCCGACGGCAAGAGCCAGGTGTCGATCGAGTACGAGGGGCATCGCCCGGTGCGGGTCGACACGGTGCTGATCTCGGCGCAGCACCGCGAGGAGGTCGACGTCGAAACGCTGCTGAAGCCCGACATCGAGGCCGAGGTGATCGACCCGGTCCTGCGAGAGTTCCCCGACCTCGACGCCTCGGGAGTGCGGGTGCTGGTGAACCCGACCGGACGGTTCGAGATCGGCGGGACCGAAGGCCGACACCGGTCTCACCGGGACGCAAGATCATCGTCGACACCTACGGCGGCTATGCGCCGCACGGCGGCGGAGCGTTCAGCGGCAAGGATCCGACGAAGGTCGATCGTTCCGGCGCGTACATGGCGCGGTTCGTCGCGAAGAACATCGTGGCGGCGGGGCTCGCCGATCGGGCGCCAGCTGCAGCTCGCCTACGCGATCGGCACTGCACACCCCGTGAGCCTGCTGCTCGAGACGTTCGGCACCGAGCAGGCCGATCCCGAGAAGCTGCGGTCGGCGCTGTGGGACGCTCTTCGACTTCCGGCCCGGCGGCGATCATCCGAGACCTTGACCTGGCGCGGCCGATCTACCGCGAGACCGCGGCCTATGGCCACTTCGGCCGCAAGGAGTTCCCCTGGGAGGGGACCGACCGCGTCGACGACCTCCGCGCCGCCTTCGCCTAGGCCAACGTCGGTCCGCTGGCGGTCCGTCTCCAGCCGCTCGCGGCCGGTCGCGATCTGCGTCGACCGGCCGCTGCTGTGTCTCGACCGCGCCTTCACCTACGACCTGCCCGCGGAGCTCGGCGCCGGGGTCGGGTTCGCTCGTTCAGGTTCCGTTCCACGGCCGTTCCGTTCGCGCGCCTGGGTCCTCGGCGCCGACCGACGATGTGCCTGCCAATATCCTGTCGGTGCGCGCGCTCGTCTCCCCGGTCGCGATGGTTCGACGAGCGAGGTCTGCAGCTGCGCCGCTGGGTGAGCGAGCGCTATGTAGCGCCGCTGCCGCGGTGCTCGTGCGCTCGTCTCCGCCTCGCGTCGCGGGCGAGGAAGTTCCTGGTCGTCTCGCCGAGCCGCGCCCCGTCACCATGGCCCCCGATGTCGGCAACGTGCTCGATGCTCACCGGAACGGACCTCGTCTGGCGGACGCCATCGACGGTGCGCGAGGCGGGCGCCTGGTTGCTCCGCCCAGTGCCCGAGCACGAGGCGCTCGCCGTCGTCGAGGCGGTAGCAGCGTGTGTCTCGTCCGGACGCCGGGCGCTGGTCATCGTGCCCGAATCGACACCCGTGCCCGGCGCCGCAGCGGCGATCGCCCAGGTGTTCGGCGACCGGGCCGCGCTGCTCGCTCGGCGGTGTCGAAGCGAGCCCGATACCGCATGTGGCTCGACGTGCAAGCGGGCCGCTACGACGTGGTCGTGGGCACGCGTCCGAGCATCTTCACGCCATTGCCCAGCCTCGGACTGATCGTGGTCGCGCGGGAATCGCACCCGGCGTTGCGCGAGGATCGCGCGCCGTACTACCACGCTCGAGATGTAGCTCTGGCACGCGGTGCGATCGAGCATGCTGTGGTCGTGCTGAGCGCGCTCGCCCCTTCCTCGGAAACCGCGGCGCTCTCGCTGCCGACCGTCTCGCCCCAACGGCGGAGCTGGGTGCCGGTGGAGGTCGTCGCGCCGGGGCCGGAGGGCCGCGCTCCCCGGCTGGTACGGGCGCTGAGGTCGGTGTCGCGTGCGTTCGTGTTCTCCCCGATGCCGGGGTACGGCATCGCCGCCGTGTGCCGCTCGTGCGGACAACCGGCGGCCTGCGCTGCCTGCGGCGGCGCGTTGCGATCGAGTGAGGGTTCCGTCCGCTGCGTAGTGTGCGAGGCGTCCGGCCGCTGTCGGGCTTGTGGAGCGTGGGACTTCGGGCTGCGTCGGGGTGGAGAGGAGCGGGTCGAGGAATGGGCCGCGCGAGCCGCCCGGGTGCCCGTGCGCCGGCTGGGCCGCGACGACGCGCCCCGGCTTCCCGTCGAAGGAGAGATCCTGGTCGGTGGGCCTGACGACGTGCGCGAGCTCGGTGCCGGCGGGCTCGACCTCGTCGCGATCCTCGACGCCGACCTTGCCGATCGGCGTCCGGGTCTCTCGGCGAGGGAGCGAGCCTTCACGACCTGGACCGAAGCCGTCGCGTGGGCACGCCCCCACGGGCGAGCCATCGTGCAGTCCTCGCACGCGAATGATCCGGCCGTCCAGTCGTTGGTGCAGGGCGACCCGGCCCGATTCCATCGTGACGAACGGCAGCGCCGGGCGCAGGCAGGGTTCCCCGTGGGCTCGGCGGTGTTCCGGGTGGCGGGGGGACCAGGGCTCGAAGCGGCCCTCGTCCCCCTCGACCCGATCACCCTGCTCATCTCTTCAGATGAGGACCAGACGATATGCTTGCTCGCCCTCGACCCAGACCGCGTGCCGGCGTTCGGGCGAGCAGCTCGCGAGCTCGCCCGACGCGATGTGCTCACTCGGGTCGAAGCCGAGCCGCATCTGTAAACCCCCTCGACCGACGATCGACCACGACCGACCAACGACCGAGTGAAGAGACGACCGTGATCATGCGCATCCGCACCCTCGGCGACCCGGTGCTCCGCGAGCCCGCGAAGCCGGTTATAGAATTCGATCGTCGCCTGCGAACGCTCCGCGACGACATGGTGGCGACGATGTACGACGCGCCCGGTGTGGGCCTCGCAGGCCCGCAGGTCGGCATCTCACTTCGGATCTTCGTGTTCGACGACGGCGAGACCGGGCCGCTGTTCATGGCGAACCCGGTGCTCATCGATCCAATGGGGGAGCTCTTCGAGGAAGAGGGATGTCTCTCGATCCCCGGTCCGTACCACGAGACGGAACGCTTCTCCCGGATCACCTGCCGCGGACACGACCTCGACGGGGCGCCTATCGAGGTCACGGGAGACGGTCTGCTCGCGCGCATCCTCCAGCACGAGACCGATCATCTCGACGGCATGCTGTTCATCGATCGTCTCGACGACGAGGGCAGACGATCCGTGCTGGCCGAGCTCAGGCGTATCGAGCTGGGGCTCGCGGGACCGCCGCCGGTTCGGCCCGCGCTGCGACGGGTCGAGGAGTGACCTCCCTGCGTGTGGTCTTCCTCGGCAACGACCCCTGGTCGGTGCCGACCCTGGAGGCGCTCGCCGCCGAGGATGGGTTTGACGTCGACCTCGTCATCACGAACCCTCCGCGACCCGCCGGTCGCGGCTCGCGGCTTACTCCGACGAGCGTTGCCGATGCTGCAAGGGGGCTCGGGCTCGAGGTCATCGAAACCCCGGGGGTCCGGGTCGGGGCTGGTCACGACGCCATCGAGCGAGCACTGCCCGATGCGATGGTCGTCGTCGCGTACGGCGAGATCCTCGCACCCGATCTGCTCGAGGTGCCACGGCTGGGAACGGTGAACCTGCACTTCTCGCTGCTTCCACGGTGGCGGGGTGCGGCGCCTGTGCAGCGAGCGATCCTCGAGGGCGACGAGACGACAGGAGTCAGCGTGATGCTGCTCGATGAAGGTCTCGACACCGGGCCGGTGCTGGCGACGCTCGAGGAGACGATCGGAGCCGGCGATGACCGGGGGAGCCTCGGTCAGCGGCTGGCGGAGCGCGGGGCGCCACTCGTGATCGCGTCGCTCCACGCGCTCGATGCGGGCGCCGCGGTGCCGGTCTCGCAGGATCACGACGCCGCCAGCTACGCGGCGAAGCTCTCCCTCGAGGAGCGCACCATCGATTGGCGGGACCCCGCCGACTCGATCGTGCGGCGTGTTCGAGCCCTCGCACCTGCTCCCGGGGCGACGACGACTTTCCGTGGAACGCCGCTCAAGGTGCTCCGGGCACAGGTGGGTGAGTCGGGACTCCCGCCCGCGGCGATCGGAGCCCTCCGGGTCGGATCGGACCCGACGCCCACGGTCGCCGCGGGCGAGGGCACGGTCGCGTTGCTCGAGGTCGCGCCTGCCGGACGCGCGCGCATGTCAGGCGCCGACTGGGCACGAGGGGCGCGCCTCGAGCGCGAGGAACGCGTGTCGTGAAGCAGACCGCTCGCACCGTCGCGCTCGAGGCGATCCGCAGGGTCACCGACGAAGGGGCCTACTCGACCATCGTGATCCCAGGGGCCCTCCGCCGGTCACGCCTGGACGAGCGCGATCGTGCGTTCGCGACCGAGCTCGCCTTCGGCACGATCCGCCGCCTCCCGTCGATCGACTGGGCACTGGACCGTGTCGCCAGCCGTCCCGTCGCCCGCATGTCGCCGAGCGCGCGCACGGTGCTGCGCCTCGGGGCCTACCAGCTGCTTTTCACCGACGTCGCAGCGCATGCCGCTGTCGGCGAGACGGTCGGTCTCGCGCGCGACCGGGAGCGAGGGTTCGTGAACGCGGTGTTGCGCCGCATGTCATCTGAACCTCCGGCATGGCCCGGAGGCGAGGCTCCCGCCGACGTCTCTGTGCGCACGGGCATGTCGGCATGGGCCGTGCAGGAGTTGGGCCATCTGCTTCCGAGCGATGAGGTCGAGCCGGCCGCACGCGCGCTGGCCACCAAGGCGCCGCTCTGTGTGAGGACGAACACGGTGACGACCACGCCCGCGCGGCTCCAGCAGGCGTTGCGCGAGTCGGGGCACGAGCCGCGGTCGGCACCGCTCGATCCGACCTGCTTCCTGCTCGAGGGTGGCGATCCGGCCCGGCTGCCGGGCTTCCACGAAGGGTGGTTCGCCGTACAGGATCAAGCCTCCGCCTTCGTGGTGCGGGCCATGGACCCGCAGCCGGGAGACCGCGTCCTCGATGCATGCGCAGCGCCTGGAGGCAAGGCTGTGTTGGCGGCGTCGCTGGTCGGGCCGAGCGGCGCCGTGGTGGGAGCGGATCTGCACGCCGGTCGGGTGGGTCTCATCAGCCGAGGGGCGCACCGGCTCGGTGTGAACGTGCTCGTGCTCGCCCAAGACGCGACCGCACCCGCTCTCGTGGGCCCGTTCGACCGGATCCTCGTCGACGCTCCGTGCTCAGGCCTCGGATCGGCCCGGCGTCGTCCCGAGCTGTTGTGGCGCAACAAGAAGCAGGATCTGAGCAGGGTGGCTCGCACGCAGGTCGAGCTGGTGTCGTCGGTCGCCGACCTCCTGGCGCCCGGCGGCCGGCTCGTCTTCTCGGTGTGCACGTTCCCACGAGCGGAGACCGATGCCGCGGCCGACGCGATCGTGCGCCATCGGCCCGACCTCGCACCCGTCAAGATCGATGGACCCGAGGGGCCGGCCGCTAGGGTTCGCCTCTGGCCGCATCGTCACGGCAGCGACGGCATGTTCGTCGCGGCGTTCACAAGGCTCGCCTGAAGCTGCCGGTACCATGGGCCACGTGGGGAAGCTCGCCGCGTCCATCCTTTCAGCCGACCTCGCGCATCTCGCCGATCAGGTCAAGCTCGTGCACGAGCATGCCGACATCATCCATATCGACATCATGGACGGGCATTTCGTACCTCCCATCGCATTGGGCACGGTGGTGGTTGCCTCGTTGCGACCTCATACCGATCGCACCATGCACGGCCACCTCATGGTCGACGCTCCCGAAGCCTTCTTCGACGAGCTCGCCTTGGCGGGCCTCGACGTGGTGTCCTTCCACCACGAGGCGGTCGCGGACCCGGTGGCAGCCATCGGCACGGCGCGAGCCGCCGGCCTCGGGGCTGGTGTGACGATCAACATGCAGACCCCGGTCGACGAGGTCTTCCCGTACCTGGATCAGGTCGACGACGTGATGCTCATGAGCATCCAGCCGGGGTGGAGCGGGCAAGAGCTCGATCCAGGCGTGTTCGCGAGGATCGAGTCTGTGCGCACCGAGGTCGATCGCCATGGTCTTCAGGCAGACGTCGAGATCGACGGCGGTGTGAAGATCGACAACGCTCACAGAGCCGTCGAGGCCGGAGCGACCGTGCTGGTCAGTGCGAGCGGCGTCTTCCAGGCCGATGACCCTGCCGAGAACGCGCGTGCGCTGAAAGCGATCGCGAACGGGGAGGCGACCTGATGGCCGAGACGATCCTCGTCGTCGACGACGATCCCGATATCGCTCGATTCGTCGAGGTGAACCTCCGCTCGGCCGGATACGACGTGGCTGTCGCGGGCGACGGCGAGGCGGCGCTCGAGCAGGCAGGCGCTCTGCGCCCCGACCTCGTGCTCCTCGACGTCATGATGCCTCGACTCGACGGCTTCGAGGTGGCTCAGCGACTGCGCAAGAACCCGCAGACGGCGAACACCAGCATCATCATGCTGACCGCGAAGGCGCTGTCGGCCGACAAGGTGACCGGTCTGCAATCGGGTGCCGACGACTACATCATCAAGCCATTCGACCCGATCGAGTTGCTGGCCCGGGTCAAAGGCACGCTGCGACGAGCCAAGGAGATGCGGAACCTCTCGCCGCTCACCGGCCTGCCCGGCAACATCCGCATACAGGAAGAGATCGAGCGTCAGGTCCGCGAGGAGCGGGACTTCGCGGTGTTGTACTGCGACCTCGACAACTTCAAGGCGTACAACGACCAGAAGGGCTTCGTGCGAGGTGACCGGCTGATCCAGTCGACCGCGCGCATCATCCAGGACTCGGTCGTCGCGCACGACGGCGCACATGGCTTCGTCGGTCACGTCGGAGGCGACGACTTCGTCGTCGTGGTACGTCCTGATGTCGCCGAGCTCGTCGCCAAAGGCATCTGCGACGCGTTCGATGCGTCGACGGTGGAGTTCTATGAGCCCGAAGACACTCGAACGGGGGTACGTGCGCGTCGAGGATCGCAAAGGCGTGCTGCAGGACATCCCCCTCGTGGCCATCTCGATCGGCATCGCGTCGAGCGCGCGCCGGCCGTTCGCCCACTACGGCGAGGCGGTCTCGGTCGCGACGGAGATGAAGCAGTTCGCCAAGCGAGACGCAGGCTCGTCCTTCGCGATCGACCAGCGCACGACCTGACCTCATTGCTCGCGAGGTGCCTCCCGCCTTCGGCCCGCCCGGCGTATACTCGGCTCCAGAAGCTCGTTTCCGGGGCGGGGCGTAACTCCCCACCGGCGGTGAGAGTCCGCGACCCCATGGCAGCCAGCCGTGGGTTGATCCGGTGAGATTCCGGAACCGACCGTGACAGTCGGGATGGGAGGAGACGGGCACACGGCTCGGCCGTGCCGCTCGTACACGCGTCCGAGATCCCGTGCGCCTGCCGTGCCCACCCGCCTCGGGCGGAGGAGGCACGATGGCACCGAGCGACGAAGCGCACATGCGGCGGGCACTGGAGCTCGCACAGCGGGGCTGGGGAGGCGTCTCCCCCAATCCGATGGTGGGCGCGCTCGTGCTCCGCGACGACCACGTGGTAGGTGAGGGCTGGTATCGGGGCCCGCGGGGTGAGCCGCACGCCGAGGTGCGCGCGCTGCGGCAGGCGGGCGAGCGGGCCCGAGGCGCGACCGTTGTGTGCACCCTCGAGCCGTGCGATCACTTCGGCAGCACGCCACCCTGCACCCGAGCGCTGATCGATGCGGGGATCGCCCGCGTCGTGGTGGCAGCGACCGACCCCAACCCGGTCGTCGACGGTCGCGGCGTCGCGCACCTGCGCCGGGCGGGAATCGTGGTCGAGACCGGGTTGCTCGAGCAGGAAGCGAAGGCGTTGAACGTCGCGTTCGAGCAGCACGTGACGACCGGGCGACCGTACGTCGTACTGAAGATGGCGACGAGCCTCGACGGCAAAACGGCAGCGCATGACGGCACGTCGATGTGGATCACCGGTGAGGCCGCCCGTGCAGACGTGCATCACATCCGCGCGTGGGCAGACGCGATCGCGGTAGGGTCGACGACGGCGATCGAGGACGATCCCTCGCTGACCGTTCGAGGGTTCGACGCCGACACTGCGAGTCCGCCGCTGCGGGTCGTCGTCGACTCCACAGGGCGGGTGCCGTCGACGCTCCATCTCTTCGATGACGCCGCACCGACGCTGGTCGCCACCACCGACCGTGTGACCCAGGCCCGCTTGGCCGAGTGGGCCGACACCGGTGCCGACGTTGCGGTGCTCGATCGCGACGCCGACGGTGCGGTCTCGCTCGGATCGCTCGTCGGAGAGCTCGGCAAGCGCGACGTGCAGGGCCTGCTGATCGAAGGGGGAGCCACGCTCTCGTGGAGCGCGGTGCGCGACGGTGTGGTCGACCGGATCGTGGTCTATGTCGCACCGCTGCTGGTCGGTGGATCGAGTGCCCCCACGATGCTGTCGGGAACGGGATTCGCCCCATTGGGCGAGGCGCTTCGACTCGGCCCTCTCACGGCGGAAGCGGTCGGAGACGACCTGAAGGTGGTGGCAGATGTTCACCGGCATCATTGAGGAACTCGGGTCGGTGCGCGCGCTCGATTCGCATCGTCTCGTGATCGCCTGCGACACGGTGACCGACGACAGCGGTGTGGGCGCTTCGGTCGCTGTGAACGGCGTGTGCCTCACGGTGGTCGAGTGGGCGAGAGACGCTCTCACGTTCGATCTGTCGGAGGAGACCATCGCCAGAACGAGCCTGCGGCGCCTCGCGACCGGCGCGCCGGTGAACCTCGAGCGACCGATCTCCCTCGCGGCGCGCCTCGGGGGGCACCTGGTGCAAGGCCATGTCGACGGCGTGGGCGAGGTGATGGCCATCGTTCCTGACGCGGCGGGTGGGGCGCGGGTCCGCGTGAGCGTGCCGTCCGAGCTGCGTCTGTTCCTGATCGAGAAGGGCTCGGTGACCATCGACGGTGTCAGCCTCACTGTGGCTGAGCTGCACTCCGACGCCGTTACGACCGCCCTCATCCCGCACACCCTGGCGGTGACGACGTTGGGCACAGCTTTGCCCGGCGACCCGGTCAACCTGGAAGTCGACATGATCGCCAGGTACGTCGAACGACTGCTCGTCCGTGCACCGGACATGCGGACCCACGAGCACGATCAGGCCGACCACGAAGGAGCGGATCGATGAGCGATACCGAGCGCGACGACGGTTCAGACCGCACGATCTTCTCGACGATCCCAGCGGCGATCGAAGAGATACGTCTGGGCCGCATGGTGCTCGTCGTCGACGACGCCGATCGTGAGAACGAGGGCGATTTCGTCATGGCCGCCGAGGCATGTACGCCTGAAGCCGTCAACTTCATGGTCACGCACTGGCAGGGGCATCGTCTGTCTCCCGTGCGCGGCGTGGCGACTCGACGAGCTCGGTATCCCACAGATGGTGACCGACACGACCGACGGCCGTGAGGCCGCGTTCACGGTGTCGATCGACTTCCGGCAGGGCACCTCGACGGGCACGAGTGCTCACGACCGGGCGATCACCGCGAAGGCGGTGACCGCCGCAGATGTCAAGCCTCGCGACTTCCAGAAGCCGGGGCACGTCTTCCCGCTGCGCGCGAGGGACGGGGGAGTACTGCGCCGTGCGGGCCACACCGAGGCGGCGGTCGACTTGGCCACCATGGCGGGCATGTTTCCGGCAGGCGTGATCTGCGAGGTCATGAATGAGGACGGCACGATGGCCCGCATGCCCGAGCTGATCCGGGTCGCGCGAGAGCACGGGATGAAGCTGATCTCGATCGCCGACCTGATCCAACACCGACGTCACCTCGAGGTGCTCGTGCAGCGAGTCGCCGAGGCGACGATCCCCACGCCATTCGGAGACTTCCGTTCGTACGCGTACGAGAGCCTGGTCGATGGACGCACCCATGTCGCCCTCGTCATGGGTGAGGTCGGCGATGGCCGTGGGGTGCTGACCCGGGTTCACTCCGAGTGTCTCACGGGCGATGTGTTCGGATCACTCCGATGCGACTGCGGTGGTCAGCTCGACCGTGCGCATGGAGATGATCGGGAAAGAGGGCCGCGGGGTCGTGTTGTACGTGCGCGGTCACGAGGGGCGGGCGATCGGCCTGACCCACAAGCTCCGGGCGTACGAGTTGCAGGACCAGGGCCGTGACACCGTGGAGGCGAACCTCGAGCTCGGGTTCCCGGCCGACCAGCGTGAGTACGGTATCGGCGCACAGATCCTGGTGGACCTGGGTGTGACCACGATGCGTCTGCTCACGAACAACCCGGACAAGCGCGCCGGCCTCGAGGGGTACGGGCTCGCCATCGAGGACCGCCTTCCGCTGCAGATCGACCCGACGCCGGAGAACATCGGCTACCTGCGCACGAAGCAGGAGAAGATGGGCCACCTGCTCGACGTGCCCGATGCTGAAACCGATGGCGCGGAGGCGCGCGCGTGACGACGTTCGTCGGGCGTCACGACGACGGTCCGGGCCGTCGGATGGCCGTCGTCGCAGCGAGGTTCAACGAGATCGTGACCGCCAAGCTCGTCGACGGAGCCCTTGCCGCACTTGCCAAGCACGGTGTGGCCGATGATGCCGTCGACGTTGCCTGGGTGCCGGGCGCCTTCGAGATCCCGCCCGTCGCATCCCGCTTCGCACGGTCGGGTACCTACGATGCCGTGATCTGCCTGGGAGCGGTCATCCGTGGCGACACAGCACATTTCGACCTGGTCGCGAACGAGGCCGCTCACGGCATCGCGCAGGTATCACTCGACACCGGTGTGCCGGTGATCTTCGAAGTGCTTGCGACCGAGGACCTCGCTCAGGCCGAGTCACGTGCGGGGGGCGCGCACGGCAACAAGGGGTGGGAAGCCGCCGAGGCGGCCCTGGAGGTCGCATCGGTCCTCGACCAGCTTCCCGGCGAGGGACGGTCTGCGAGATGATGGCCCCGCGCGGCGCGCCTGAGGTCGACCCGTCGCGAGGGAGGTGAACTCGGTGCTTGTTGACAAGCCATGGGGCAAGGTGGCCACCTACTCCTTGAACCAACCATCGTCCGTCCGCGTGATCACCGTGGAACCCGAGCACGAGACGAGTGTGCACTACCACCGCATGCGCGACGAGATGTGGGTGGTGCTCGACGCCGGACTCACGATCGAGATCGGGAACAGGGTCGTCGAGGCGCAACCCGGCGAGGAGTTCATGATCCCCGCCGAGGAGACACACCGCATCCGATGCGTCGGGACATCGCGAGGCCGCATCCTCGAGATCGCCTACGGATACACGACCGAGGACGATACCCAGCGGCTCGAGGACGCCTACGGACGCTCGCTCGAGCCGGACTGGTGATCCCTGTTCGTCGACACCCCCCGTCTCGGCCCCTATACTCCATGGCCAGAAGTGCACGCACGTGTGTTCGTCATGCACCGGGCTTGCCCGGTGCTCGTTCGTCTGTAGGAGGTGATGCGGGGTCTCAACCGATCCGAGGATCAATGACAGGATCCGCTCTCCCCAGGTACGTCTGGTGGGGGCCGATGGCGAGCAGGTCGGGGTGATCGACACCCAGGAAGCGCTGCGCAGGGCCCGTGAGCTCGACCTCGACCTCGTCGAGGTGGCGCCACAGGCGACTCCGCCCGTATGCCGGATCATGGACTACGGCAAGTTCAAGTACGAACGCGACGTGCGCCAGAAGGAAGCCCGCAGGAAACAGTCGCGGAGCGGTCTCAAGGAGATCAAGTTCCGCCCCAAGATCGACCCGCACGACTACGCCACGAAGAAGGGCCATGTCGTCCGGTTCCTCAAGGGCGGCAACAAGGTCAAGGTGACGATCATGTTCCGCGGTCGCGAGATGGCCCACACGCAACTCGGGCGAAAGATCCTCGATCGTCTCGTCGCCGACTTGGGCGAATCCATCGTCGTGGAATCGATGCCCAAGCAGGAAGGGCGCAACATGATCATGGTGATCTCTCCGAACAAGGTCTATCAAGAGGCGCAGGCCCGAGCCGCGGCCAAGGCCGAGGCCGAATCTGCTCGCTCTGCTGGTGCGGTCGTCGGATCCGTCGAGGTCGAGCGAGCCGAGGAGTCCTCCGCCGCGATCGACGAGTTGCGTGACGAGGCGTCGAGCGAGCAGAACGCGACGATGGTCGACGATGCTGCAGAGACCACCGAAGATGTTGCCGATGAAGCGGCGCTCGAACCAGCCGCCGATACCGAGGGATGACCCGATGCCGAAGATGAAGACCCACAGCGCCACCGCGAAGCGGTTCCGCGTGACCCGCAAGGGAAAGGTGCTGCACCGGAAGGCCACGGGCAATCACATGCTCACGAAGAAGAGTGGCGGCCAGCGCCGCCGCGTCGAGGGCATGTCCGAGGTCACCGCGGAGAAGGCGAAGATCAAGCGACTACTTGGGAAGGCCTGAGCCATGGCGCGAGTGAAGAGAGCGGTTCACGCCCATAAGAAGCGTCGTGCGGTGCTCGAGCAGGCCAAGGGATACACAGGCACCCGGCGCAAGCGCTACCGAGCGGCCAAAGAGCAGGTCATGCACTCCGGTATGTACGCGTATCGGGACCGACGTGACCGCAAGGCGCAGTTCCGACGTCTGTGGATCGCTCGCATCAACGCCGCAGCCCGGCCTCATGGAATGTCGTACTCACGGTTCATCAACGGGCTGAAGGTCGCCGGCATCGAGCTCGATCGCAAGATCCTGGCCGACCTCGCCGTCAACGACCCGACGGCGTTCGCGGCTCTCGTCGAACAGGCGAAAGCGGCTTCCGCAGCGGCGTAGGTCCGAGCAGCGGAGGCCCGATGCTGACGTCGGCCCGCAACCCCAAGATCGCGAGCGCTGCTCGGCTGCGGAAACGCGCCCTGCGTGACCTCGACCATCGGTTCCTGCTCGAAGGCGCGCGGTCCGTCGGGGAGGCGCTCGAGCTCGGGCAGACTCGAGAGCCTGTTCACTTCCGACGATCTCGACCCTATCGCGGTGAAGGCTCGCCAGATGGGGGTCGAGACGCATCTCATCGCCGACGACGTGGTCCGCCACCTCACCTCGACGGTGACGCCGCAGGCGCTCGTGGGCGTCTCGTCGTTCCTCGACGTCGGCCTTGGCGAGGCGCTCGTGACCGCATTCGAGCAGGATCCGCACGGCTGCGTCGCGCTGCTGCACGAGGTTCGCGATCCGGGGAACGCCGGTACCGTGCTTCGTTCCGCCGACGCGGCGGGCGCGGGCGCGGTGGTCTTCTCCGAGACCTCGGTCGATGTGTACAACCCGAAGACCGTTCGAGCCTCGGCTGGTTCCATCTTCCATCTCTCGATCGTTCGTGATGCAACGACGCTCGAAGCGATCGAGCAGGCACGAGACCTGGGTGCCCGTGTGCTCGCGATGAGTGCTGAGAGCGACACCGACCTCTACCGCACGGACCTCTCGGGGCCGGTGGTCTTCGTGTTCGGCAACGAAGCCCACGGGCTCTCCGAGCAGATCATCGAGAGCGCCGACGCCCGGGTCAGGGTGCCGCAGTCAGGCCGCGCCGAGTCCTTGAACCTGGCCGCTGCTGCAACCGTGTGCATGTTCGAATGGCGCAGGCGTCGCCTGCCCGCACCCGAGTTGTTGGAGAACATCATCGCCGCCGCCGCACATGACATCCGGTCGCCGCTGACGGCCATGAAAGGCTTCGGTTATGCCCTGGAGCGTCGCTGGGAGTCGATGAGCGAACAGCAACGAGCCATGATGTTGCAGGGGATCGTGCACGACGCGGATCGCATGGATACGATCCTGCGCCAGCTCGTGGACTCAGCACGAGTGATCGGCGGGAACCTCGAGGTCTTCCGGGAGCAGATCGACATCGGGGAGCTGGTTCGCGGGGTTGCCCAGGCACAGCGTCGCGATCCTGACCACCCTGCGGTGGAATGGGTCGGCGAGGACCAGGTCATCTTCGCCGATCCCGCGCGGTTGAAGACCTGCCTGCTGGCGTTCTGCGAGTCACTGGTGTGGTGGGGGAGAGACGGCTCCATCGTCGTCGATGCGGGCGTCGATGGGAGCACGTTGTGGCTGCGGGCCTCGCGATCCGTCGCCGACC
The DNA here is from genome assembly GCA_963831325.1 of uncultured Actinomycetes bacterium. Taxonomy (GTDB): domain Bacteria; phylum Actinomycetota; class UBA4738; order UBA4738; family HRBIN12; genus JAOUEA01. Next base: position 5,475 of record CAWHQA010000035.1, on the reverse strand, counting down.
TGCCACAGAGCGATGTGGACGGTCTGTTCACGCCACGGCGAGCTGGCGAGGGGGCCGGCAGCAAGATCGGGCTGTTCGTTGCTCGGGGCGTCGCAGAGGCGCAGGGCGGACGGTGCTGGGCCACCGTGGACGACGGTGTGCTGACGTTCTCACTGGAGTTGCTCGCAGGTCTCCCCGACACCGCGAGGTGACACCGTGCCACGATAGTGGCGAGAACCTCGACCGGTAGACTCTGGCCCTTGATGGACCCCGAGGAGATGCTCAGCGCGCTCGACCATGAGCGGGATCGCGGCGTGGCGATGCTCGATGGCGCCGCGACGCTCGACGAGCTCGAGGCCGCACACGTCGAGGTTATGGGAAGGAAGTCGCCCTTCAGCACGATCCAGAGATCGCTGGGCTCACTGACGCCCGAGGACCGCAAGCGCGTTGGGCAGGCCGCCAACGCCGCGCGCACCGCCCTCCAAGGCGCGTTGGCGGCGCGCCGCGAGACCCTCGAACACCTCGCGGAGGATTCCCTGCTCGAGGCGGATCGTCTCGACATGACGCTCCCTGGCCGCCGCCCCCGGATCGGATCGCTCCACCCGCTCACCATAGTCGAACGCGAGGCGGTCGATGTGTTCACGAGCCTCGGCTTCCGGGTCGCCGAGGGTCCCGAAGTGGAGGACGACTGGCACAACTTCCAGGCTCTGAACATCCCGCCAGATCACCCTGCGCGCACCATGAAGGACTCGTTGTACGTCGCCGTGCCGGGCCATCCCGAGCTGTTGCTCCGCACCGAGACCTCAGCGGTGCAGATCCGGAGCATGCAGGCGCAGCCGCCACCCATCTTCGTCGTGGCGCCGGGTCGCGTGTACCGCCGGGAAACGGCGGACCCGACCCACCTGCCGGTGTTCCACCAGATCGAAGGACTCGCGGTCGATGAGGGCATCACGTTCGCCGACCTCAAGGGCACGCTCGAGGTGTTCGTCAAGGCGATGTTCGGCGAGCGCCGGAGGATCAGGCTCGGGCCGGCGTTCTTCCCCTTCGTGGAACCCGGATGCGAGGTAGGGGTGTCATGCTTCCGGTGCGACGGCGTCGGGTGCCGGGTGTGCGGGACGGGATGGATCGAGCTGCTCGGAGCAGGCATGGTGCATCCGGCCGTGCTCGAGAACTGCGGATACGACCCCGAGCTATACACCGGGTTCGCGTTCGGGCTCGGCATCGAGAGGGTCGCCCTTCTCCGCTACGAGATCCCCGACATCCGCATGCTGGTCGACGGGGATGTCCGACTGCTCGAGCAGTTCCAGGGGGCCGTGTGAAGGTCGTCTGGTCGTGGGTGCAGGAATACTGTCCGACAGCGCATTCGGCGGCCGACCTCGCCGAGCGACTCACGTTGCACGGGGTGAAGGTCGAAGAGGTCCTGCGACCGTGGGAGGGCGTTGAGGGAGTCGTCGTCGCTCGGGTCTCGAAGGTCGATGATCACCCGAACTCCCAGAAGCTGACGGTGGTCACGGTCGATGACGGCGCAGGCGAGCATGTCGTCTGCGCCGGGGTGCGCAACTATCAGGTCGGCGACCTGGTGCCTTGGGCACGTCCGGGCTCTCGCGTGCCTGTGCTGGCCGAACCCCTCGCTCCTCGAGACCTCGGGGGCGTCGTGTCGAATGGCATGCTGTGCTCCCCGCTCGAGCTGGCGATCGCCGACGTGCACGAGGGCATCCTCGTGCTCAACGAGGAGCCCGTCTCACCCGGCGACGATGTCCGGATCGCCCTGGGCCTCGACGACGAGGTCCTCGATATCGAGGTGGAACCGAACCGGCCCGATCTCCTCAGCGTGCTCGGTGTGGCTCGGGAGGTATCTGTGCTCACCGGCACACCGTTGATCGCACTCGAGCACTCGCTCGACGAGTCCGACGAGCACGCCGACGAGGTCGCGTCGGTGCGGATCGACGCGTTCGACGGATGCCCTCGCTACGTCGCCCGCGTGATCCGTGGCATCGGCGCCGGGTCGACGCCGATCCGCGTACAGGCACGACTGACGGCGTGCGGCATGCGCCCGATCTCGCCGGTCGTCGATGCCACGAACTACGCCATGTTGGAGCAGGGACAGCCTTTGCACGCCTTCGATCTGCATCGACTCGAAGGGCCGGGCATCGTCGTCCGCCGAGCCGCAGCAGGAGAGCGTCTCCAGACCCTCGACGGCGTCGATCGGGTCATGACCGACGGCGACCTGTTGATCTGCGACGTCGAGCGGCCCGTCGCGATCGCCGGTGTGATGGGCGGGGCGACGTCGGAAGTCGGCGGCGACACCGTCGATGTGTTCTTGGAGTCCGCCTCGTTCACCAGATCGGGCATCCTGCGCACCGCTCGCAGGCTCGACCTGCACACGGAAGCCTCGTACCGCTTCGAACGAGGCACCGACCCTGAGGCGCTCGAGGCCGGTGCGGCGAGGGGTGCGCAGCTCGTGGCGGCGTGGGCGGGAGGCTCGGTGTCGAGAGGCATCGCGCACGACGGCGTAACACCGACGCGACGCTGGGTGTCCATGCGTCCTGCACGCGCGGCGGCGCTGCTTGCCTACGAGGTCCGGCGACCAGACGCCGAAGGGGTCTTCGACCGTCTCAAGATGACTCACCGGGTTTCGGGCGAAGACGCTGGGGATGACCGGCTCGAGGTCGAGGTGCCTGGCTATCGGGTCGACATCGAGGCCGAAGTCGACCTGATCGAGGAAGTGGCTCGTCTCTCGGGCTATGACCGTATCGGCATGCACGTGCCGGCAACCCGACAGCCCGGCGGAGTTCCACCTGCTTATCGGTTCCGGATGCGAGCGGTCGACGCCATGGTGCGAGCGGGGCTGCGCGAGGTGCGGCTGATGACGTTCGCTTCGCACGATGACCTGACGTCGGGCGGCGATACCGAGGCGGTGCCCGTCCTGAATCCACTCCAAGCGGACGAGGGGTTCATGCGCACGCGGCTCCTGCCTGCGCTCGTGCACGCGGTTGCCCGCAACCAGGCTCGAGGCACGCAGCAGGTGGCCATCTTCGAGGCCGGCACGGTTTTCGGGCTGGACGTCGATCGGGTCATCGAACGCCAGCACATGGCGTTCGCGCTGACGGGCGAGGCCGAAGAAGGATGGCATGCGAGCGTCCGGTCGTTCGATGCCTTCGACGCCACCGGTGTGCTCGGCGCGCTGATGGCGGAGCTCGGCGTGCACTCCTGGGGGCTCGGCGGTGCCGCGGGGCATCCGTTCCACCCAGGGCGCTCGGCCATCGTGCTTGCGGACGACATGCCGGTCGGTGTCGTCGGCGAGATCCATCCTCGCGTCTCTCGACATCTCGACGTCGCAGGCCGACTTGCGGCGGGAGAGCTCGTGCTCGATGCCCTGCTGACGGCTTCTACCTCGTCGGTGGTCGTGCGCGACGTGCCGCGGTTCCCACCGGTCCGCCGCGACCTGGCGTTCGTCGTTGCCGACGATGTCCCCGCCGCAGATCTGCAGGCGGCGATCGAGGAAGCCGCGGGGGACCTGCTTGACCGATGCGTGCTGTTCGACGTCTTCGACGGTGCGCCGCTGGTGCCCGGCACGAAGAGCCTCGCGTTCGCGATCGATCTTCGTGCGAGCGATCGAACCCTGACGGGAGACGAGAGCGAGCCGGTGGTGGCAGCGATCGTGGATCGCCTCCGCCAAGGGTACGCAGCCGAGCTCCGTACTGGCTGACGCGGCTCGCCGGCATCGAGGCTCCTCATCGCCACGCACCATCACCGGCTGGCTCCGTCGGGAGCGATGCCGATAGACTCCGCGCCGTGGACACGGCCTTCCTCTCGATCGATGACTTGAGCCCGAAGGAGCTCGGCGAGCTGCTCGATCTGGCTGCCGACGTCAAAGATCGTCCCGGCGAGTACTCGGGCCGCCTCGAGGGCCGGTCGATCGCGCTGATCTTCGAGAAGCCGAGCACGCGAACCCGGGTCTCGTTCGAGGTCGGTGTGTCGCAGCTGGGCGGTCACGCGGTTGTGCTGTCGTCGAGCGAGCTGCAGCTCGGCCGCGGCGAGACCATCGAGGACACGGGTCGAGTGCTCTCGCGCTACGTCGATGCGATCGTTCTGCGCACCTTCGAGCAGGAACGCCTCGAGGTGCTCGCGGCGGCGGCCGACGTGCCGCTCGTGAATGCATTGTCGGACTTCGAACACCCGTGCCAGGCGCTGGCCGATCTGCTCACCCTGCGGGAACGTCTCGGCGCGCTCGAGGGTCGCACCCTCACGTACCTGGGCGACGGCAACAACGTCGCGCATTCCCTGCTGCTCGGGGGCGCCAAGGCCGGCATGCGGGTACGGGTCGCCACCCCCATCGGGTTCGAGCCGATCCCACAGGTCGTGCAGCGGGCTGCCGAGATCGCCGTCGACACGGGAGGAGTCGTGGAGGTGACGAACGATCCGGCCTCGGCGGCGGAGGGGGCCGACGCGCTTTACACCGACGTCTGGGCGAGCATGGGCCAGGAGGCCGAGGCCGACGAGCGCACGTTGGTGTTCACCACCTTCCAAGTGACGCAGGCCCTCGTCGAAGTCGCAGCCGACGACGTGGTGGTGCTGCACTGTCTGCCGGCTCATCGAGGCCAGGAGATCGCGGCAGAGGTCTTGGACGGTCCGCGCTCAGCCGTGTGGGACCAAGCTGAGAACCGTCTGCATACCCAGAAGGCTTTGTTGCTGCGGTTGCTCGGCGCCGCGTGAGGCCCGCCGGTGCCCAGGTCGAACGATCAGGTCGAGCGGGCGCTCCAGGAGTACGCGGACCTGTTGTCGATCGTCAGCGGCGATCCCTACAAGCCCAGGGCCTACGAGAAGGCCGCCCGCGCCGTGGGAGGTTTCCCTGACGATCTCGCCGACCTCGACGCTCGCGGGGTGCTCGCGATCCCCGGGGTCGGGAAGTCGATCGCGGCCAAGGTCACCGAGTATCTGACCACCGGAAGCTTCGCTGAGCTGGATGAGCTCCGCGCCCAGGTGCCCGCCGGCGTTCGGGAGATGACCGCGATCGCGGGCTTCGGGCCGAAGAAGGCCATGGCGGTGCACAGCGAGCTCGGCATCGGAACGGTCGAGGAGCTGCTGGGAGCCGCCGAGCGTGGCGAGTTGGCCGGCCTTAAGGGCTTCTCGGCCACCACTGAGCGCAACGTGATCGACGGTGTCCGCCGGCTGCGATCGAGCGGCGGAAGGGTGCTGGTCAACACGGCCCTCGAGATCGCCGAGGAGCTGCTCGGCCGCCTGCGGCCGATCGCAGGAGTGCGACGAGCGACCTACGCAGGGTCGCTCCGCCGCATGGCGGAGACGATCGGCGACGTCGACCTTCTCGTCGCGAGTGACCGACCGGAAAAGGTCATGGATGACTTCGTCGGATACGACCTGGTCGACCGCGTGATCGCGAAGGGCGAGACGAAGTCGTCGATCGTCACGAGCGCCGGGCTCCAGGTCGATCTGCGTGTCATCGATCGACAGGCGTGGGGCGCCGCGTTGATCTAT
>CAWHQA010000034.1:0-118264 GCA_963831325.1 uncultured Actinomycetes bacterium | reverse complement strand
GACCAATTGCTGAACGAAGCGTCGCCCGGGCCCCAGACCACGGGCGGCGACTCCAGCGCGCCGGCCACGGTGGCCGCGAACCACGCTGACCCGGCCCCCACGACAGGAGCGCTGCGGATCACGGCATGCTGCAACCCCGAGGTCGTCACGGCTTCCTCAGCGAGCCCCTTCGCCCGCAAGAGGGGCTCCGGAGAGTCCGGCGACGCTCCCGGGATGGAGACGAGCACGATGCGATGAACGCCCGCAACGCGGGCCGCTTCGACCGCGCGGAGCACCGAGCGATGGTTCGCGTCCCACAGCTCGTCGTCGTCGGGTTGGTCTGGGCCACCGACGAGGTGTACGAGCGTGAAGACCCCCCCGAGCACCTCCGCGAGTCCATCGACATCGTCGAGTCGATCCAGCGTGACCTTGGCACCGAGCGCTTGAAGAGCCCCGACGCAGGCCGCGTCGCGCACGGCCGTGCGCACCTCATCCTTGCGGGCGAGGAGCGGAACCAGGGCGTGCCCGACCGGTCCCGAGGCGCCCGTGACCATGACCGTCATGAGTTGCGATGCTACCGAGCGCGGATCGAACGCGGCGGTCACGCGCACGGGCGGTCCCACGGCCATGCCCACGGGTAGCCTCGTGCAGATGGAGAGCCCAAGCGCAGACGATCTCGACCGAGCGATCCGCGCGCTAAGGGCCGAGCCGGTGTCCTGGCGAGCCGTGACCCGCGGCGGCCAGACCGCCGCCTCTCGATGGGTGGCGAGGCTTCCCGACGGGTCGACGCGGTTCGTGAAGATCGCGCACACCGATGACACCGCGGCGTGGATCCGCGACGAGCACCTGTTCTACGCGCTCGCGGGGCCACGCCCATATCTGCCGGCGTTCCTCGGATGGCGCGACGACGGCGACCGTCCCGTCTTGGTGCTCGAGGATCTGTCCGACGCCGAGTGGCCACCTCCGTGGACCGCCGGCCGGGTCGACGCGGTGCTCGAGTGTCTGCGCGAGGTGGCCGACAGCGAACCGCCCCCAGACCTTCCCGACGCCCGCAACAGCCAGTTCGCCCTCGACGCCTGGCCCGAGGTCGCCGCCGACCCTGCGCCGTTCCTCGAGCTCGGGCTCTGCTCGCTGGGCTGGCTCGAGAGACATCTCGAGGCGCTCTCGAGGGCCTCGGCCGCGGCTCGGTTCGAAGGCGACCGCCTGTTGCATTTCGACGTCCGCAGCGACAACCTCTGCTTACGTGAGGGCCGAGTCGTGCTGATCGACTGGAACTTCGCGTGTCTCGGCAACCCGGTGTTCGACGTCGCAGCGTGGCTTCCCAGCCTGCATGCCGAGGGCGGGCCACCTCCCGAGCAGGTGCTCGGAACCACCCACGACGTCGCCGCGATCGCGTCGCTGCTCGCGGGCAATTTCGGGTGGCGAGGCGCGCACCCGGACATCCCTGAAGCTCCTCATGTTCGGCCGTTGCAGAGGATGCAAGCGGCGACCGCCCTCCCCTGGGCGGCACGGGCTCTCGGCCTTCCTCCACCGGGCTGAGCGAAGCGCCTGGGCTAGCACCTGCAACAGCGTTGCACCTGCAACACCCTGTTAGCATCGGGCATGTGGAGCGGACGGGACATGACTACGCCGACGTGATGGACCTGTTGCGCACCAGAGGCCTCCGCATGACCCCCCAGCGCCGCGCGATCGTCACTGAGGTGATGCGCACGCAAGGGCACATCTCCCCCGCCGTGATCGCCCGCAGGGTGCAAGGCGAGATGCCCGGGGTCAACGCATCGACCGTGTACCGCACCCTCACCCTGCTCGAGGAGGTCGGTGTGCTCTCGCATTCCCACCTCGAGACGGGCGCCGAATACCACAGGACCGAGGAAGCCGAGCATGTGCATCTCACGTGCGGACGATGCGGCAGGGACGATCCACTGTCGCTCGGCGAAGCGCACGCTTTGCAGGATCTCATCCGCAGCCATCACGGTTTCGAAGCGGACCTGACCCACTTCGCCATCACGGGCCGCTGCATGAGCTGCGCAGCAGGTTAGGCGGTCACTCCGGTGACTCATTCTGCCGACGAGCGCGTACCGGCGATGGCAGCCGAGACGCCGAGGGCCACGTAGATGGCGCCGCTCACCAGGCGCTGCCCACGCATGAATCGCGTGCCACGACCTCGGAGCCATGTGCTCGCGGTTCCCGTCAGCACCGCGTAGCAACTGTCGCTCACCAACGAGATGCAGACGAGGAGCACCCCGAGCGTGGCGAGCTGCGCGGCGGCCGAGCCCCTCGCCGGGTCGACGAACTGCGGCAGGAAGGCGAGGAAGAACAGCGCCGTCTTCGGGTTCAGCACACCGACGAGGGCTCCCTGGCTGTAGATGCGCCTCAAGGATCGCGTGGTCGGCGCCGCGTCGAGATCGTCGGCCTCTCGGTCGAGGAGCTTTCGGATGCCCAGGTAAACGAGATAGGCAGCCCCCAGGTACTTGACGGTCGTGAAGGTGGCCGCCGACGACACGAGGAGCGCGGAGAGACCGACGGCGGCGAGCGGCACGTGCACGAGCGTCCCGGTCGCGATCCCGAGCGCCGACACGAGGCCCGCCGCGCGCCCCTGGTCGACGCTCCGGGTGACGATGTAGATCACCGCCGGGCCGGGTACAACGGCGAAGAGCAGCGACGCGGCAGCGAACACTGTGATCGTGTCGAGATCGAGCATCGAACGTGCCTTCCTCCTTTCTCGGCCTCCTTTCTCGGCCTCCTTTCTCGGCCTCCTTTCTCGGCCTCCTTTCTCGGCCTCCTTTCTCGCCTCCTTTCTCGGCCTCCTTCTCGGCGGCGCCGGAGTCACATGTCAGCGTACGGCGCGTGCGGCGAGCATGGAGCGGTCACGTGGAAAGGGCCCACCCATCACGCGAACCATCGCTCGAGCGGCAGCTCGACGGCGAGCGATGAGAGGTCGCCTGTGTCGCGGATCGACTCGGCCGCGGCTGCCATCGCGCTGATCGCGATCCACGTCAGCCCGCCGCCCACGCTGACGCGCTGCGCGCCTGCTTCGAAGAGCTCCGTCAGGGAAAGCCCGGGGAGCGCCAACACGTTGACCGGCCGGGTCACGGCTCCGCAGACGGCTCGGATGTCATCGACGGTGTCGAGGCCCGGCGCATACAGCACATCGGCGCCGGCCTCCTCGAACGCCTGGAGACGCGAGATCGTGTCGTCCACGTCGGGGTTGCCGCGGATGTGGTTCTCCGCCCTCGCGGTCAATGTGAACGGCACGTGGACCGCTCGGGCTGCCTCGACCGCGGCGACGATCCGTTCGACGGCCTGACTCCGCTCATAGAGGAACCCAGCGGGATCGTAGTCCTCGATCGAGCCGCCGACCGCTCCCGCCTCGGCGACCCGGGTGATCGCGGTCGCGACACTCTGGGGGTCGGAGCCGTAGCCGTTCTCGAGATCGACAGACACAGGAAGATCCGTCGCCCGATCGAGCGCCGTGGCGTGATCGATCACCTCTTCCAGGGTGACACCCCCATCCATGCGGCCGAGCGTGAATGCGAACCCCGAGCTCGTGCTGGCGAGCGCCTTGAACCCCAGGGCCGCCAGCACCCGGGCCGATCCAGGATCCCAGGGATTGGGGATGACGAACGGCTCACCTTCATGCAGCGCACGGAACGCCTCTGCCTTCTCCTGTCGACCCGTCATGTCATGGTCTCCTCTGCGACTCGAAGGACCACCTTGCCGCGCTTGCCCCGCTCCATGCTGCGTTGGAATGCCGACCTCGCATCGCTCAGCAAGAACACTGAATCGATCGCCGGGCGGAGGTCACCGCTGTCGGCGAGGCGGGCGAGGTCGACGAGCTGCCCGCGGTTCGGCTCGACGAGGAAGTACGTCGCCTCGATCTTCCTCTCATCGGGGATCTCCGGCGGCTCGTCGGCGACCGAGACGAGCCTGCCGCCGTCGCGGATGATCGCCGGCGATCGCTCGAGCGCCTCGCCCCCCACGGTGTCGAACACGAGGTCGACCGGGTCGAGGGAACCGATCGCGCCTGCGGCCGAACCATCGACGACCTCGTGCGCACCGAGGTTGCGGACCTCCTCGTGACTCGCCGGCGATGCCGTGCCGATGACGTGGGCGCCCCGCCCGCGGGCGAGCTGTGTCGCGAGGTGCCCGACGCCACCAGCAGCTCCCAAGACCAGCACCCGCTGACCTTCCTCCAGGTGCCCGTGGTCGAACAACCCCTGCCACGCACTCAGGCCCGCGAGAGGGATGGCCGCGCTCGAGACATGGTCGAGTGAACGCGGCTTGGGAGCCAAGAACGCCGCGGGGATGGCGACGTAATCGGCTGCAGCCCCTTCGCGGTCGAAACCTGTGAGCGCGTAGACGGACTCGCCGACCGCGACGGTGTCCACATCGGGCGCCATCGCGCCGACCTCCCCGGACACCTCGTACGACGGGGTCGCGGGGAGTCGATCGACCGGCCATCCGAGCTCGTCCTTCGTGATCGCGGCAGCGTGGACCCGCACGAGGGCCTCCCCGGTTCCAATTTTCGGCGTTTCGAGCTTCTCGAGGGCCAGATCCTCGAGCCCACCGGGGGCTCGGAGACGGATCGCTCGCATCGCTTCCTCGATGACTGCACCGCGTTCTCCATGATCCGGCTCCATCCTGCACTCCTTCCGTTCGACGCTCTACCGCGCCGCTACAGCTGCGAGTTCCTTCCTGGTAAGTATATTGCCAGGAAGTAAACTGAACCGACGATGCCGAAGAACCCTCCCGACCATGTCGACCGGATCGTCGCGCAGTGGCGGACCGAGCGAGCCGACCTCGACACGACGCCGATGGCGGTGATGGGACGCCTCTTCAGGGCCGAGCGCCTCGCTGACACGGTCCTTTCCGACGGCCTCGCGCCGCACGGCCTGCAGCCGGGCTGGTTCGACCTCCTCGCGGCGCTGCGTCGCGCCGGCGCGCCATACGAGCTCAACCCCAAGGAGCTCACTCGGGCGACGATGCTCTCCTCAGGTGGCACGACCAAGCGGCTCGATCGGCTCGCGGAGGCGGGACTCGTCGAACGCCAAGACGATCCCAACGATCGCCGGGGCACGCTCGTTCGCCTCACGCGGCGGGGGAAGCGGGTCATCGACCGCGCCGTCAAGTCGCACATCCAGAACGAGGCGCGTCTGCTCCGGTCGTTCACACCGGCTGAGCTGCGATCCCTGGACGGCCTGCTGCGAAAGCTCCTGAGCGAGCTCGAGTGACCCGATCACCATGCGCCACGCGGCACGGTCGATGAGATATCCGTATCACCTCGAACGAAGATGCGACCGCTAGGATCCGCGCACCTTGAGCCTCATTCTCGACGCCTTCGGCACCGAGCAGGCCGTCCCGAGAAGCTGCGCGCAGCACGCTCGCCTGGATAGGCTGAAAACTCATGGGCAGGTACGTCGCGCTGTTGCGCGGGATCAACGTCGGCGGCCAGAACCTGATCAGGATGGCTGACCTGAAGAGGCGTGCTTCCACGAGAACGGCTTCGATGACGCGACGACGTACATCCAGAGCGGCAACGTGATCTTCGGGTCCGGCGAGTCGAACCTCAGCGAGCTCACCGAGCGTATCGAGCGGATGTTCGCGGCGAACTTCGACTACGGAGCGAGAGTCGTCCTGCGCAGCCGGAAGCAGATGCGATCGATCGTGGAGCGCGCCCCGACGGGCTTCGGTGACGACGCGACGCGGTACCGGTACGACGTGATCTTCCTGAAGGCACCGCTGACGGCACGAACGGCCATGTGGAGCGTGCTGACCAAGGAGGGCGTCGATCGAGCACATGCGGGCAGCGGTGTGCTCTACTTCTCCAGGCTCACCAGCCGGGCAACACAGAGTCGGCTGAGCAGGATCGCGTCGATGCCCGTCTACCAGAGCATGACCATCCGCAACTGGAACACAACCACGAAGCTGCTGAAGCTGCTGGAATCCTCGGAGGATGGAGCGATGGGGAGAGCGCCGTCCCGAACGGCAGCGAGGGATCGAGGAGAGCCGTTGTGAGTGTCGAGTTCCTGTTGACCACGCTCATCGTCGTCGCGACCCCTGGCACGGGTGTCCTGTACACCCTGGGCGCCGGTCTCTCTCGGGGTGCCCCCGCGCGAGCATCGTCGCCGCGATCGGATGCACGCTCGGGATCGTTCCGCACATGGTGGCGGCGATCACGGGCCTTGCCGCGCTGCTGCACACGAGCGCGCTGGCGTTCCATGTCCTGAAGTACCTGGGAGTGGCCTATCTGCTCTACATGGCGTGGCGCACCCTGCGGGACGAGGGTGCACTCGCCGTCGAGGAAGCGACCGCTGCGCCGTCGGTAGCCGAAGTGATCACCTCAGGCATCCTGATCAACCTGCTGAATCCGAAGCTCACGATCTTCTTCTTCGCGTTCCTGCCGCAGTTCGTGAGCGCCGACGAGCCAGGCGTCCCCCTGCGGATGTTTGGGTTGAGCGCCGTGTTCATGCTGGTCACGGTCGTCGTCTTCGTCGGCTACGGGGTGTTCGCGGCGTCCGTTCGCAAGCACATCGCTACCCGGCCTCGCGTCGTCGCTCGGCAAGGAGGCCCGCCCACGGTGCGGCCGCCGCGCCCTCGACCGTGATACCCAGCTCGTGCGTGAGCTCGGCCTGGCTGCGTGGAGATCGGCCTCGGAGACGAGACGCATGTCGTCGACGCGCCCGGCCATCAGCTCGACAGCGCTCGGTATCGACACTCGTGTCGCGATGCCGTCGGCGTAGGTCGAAGCCGTTTCGGTGTCGATCGCGACGCCCGCACGGAAACTCAGCGTCATGGCCGGGGCGGCTTCGGCCTGCATCCCCACCACCCGGCACGAAGGGAGCGCTTCCCGCATCCACGCACCCACGCCGATGACCAGCGATCCGTTGCCGACCGGAACCAGACGCTCTCAGGCTGCGGCAGCTCCCCGCGGTCCACACCATCGGTGACTTCCAGGGCCATGGTCGCGGCACCGGTCGAGATCCGGGGGTCGTCGCCGTCGACCAGCAGATGCAGCCCTCGCTCCGAGGAATACGCCTCGGATGCACCGCGGGCCACGTCGAAGTCATCTCCGGCCTGGATGACCGTCGCACCCAGGGCGCGCATCTTGGCAACCTTGGCCTCGTTCGCCCCGCGGGAGGCGAATACGGCGGCCGGCAGGCCCAAGGCCCGCGCGGCGTACGCGACACCCTGGCCGAAGTTCCCGGCCGAGACACAGACGACCGCACGGCCCGGCGATCCTGCCCTCGGTCGCCAGCTCGTGCACGGCGATCCACGTGCCGCGCCCCTTGAATGACCGGATCGGGTTCACGGTCTCGACCTTGACGATGACCGGCGCGCCGTAGTGGGCCGAGAGTCCCTCGTGCACGAACTGGGGAGACCCTGTGAAAGCCGGGTCGATCGCACCATGGGCGGTGCGGATCTCGGCGGGCGCGAGATCAGGGATCGAGATCATGCGTGCCCAGCCAAGCGGTGACGACGTCCATCCAGCGATCGGGGTCCTCGAGATGCGGCAGGTGGCCGAGGTCATCGAAGACGTGGAGCCGCCAACCAGGGCGTCCGCGGGCCGCAGCCCTTGCATGAGCGACCGGTATCGTCCTGTCGCGACCACCGTGGATCACCAGCACCGGACATCGGACGCGGTCGAGGACGCCCGAGAACCGTGCCGGCTCGGTCCACAGGCCGAACGAGCTGGCTCCGGCTCGCGCGACCGCCCGGATCGTCTGACCACGGGACTGCAGGGCAGCCACTTCGATGCTCGCGGCGACCACCTCGGGGGCGATCGAATCCGGGTCGGCAGCATTGCCTCGCAAGACATGGGCGTGGATCGAGGCGGCGTCGGGCCGCAACGTTCCGTCGCGGACTGCTCGCACCGCCCGCCGCGTGCCCGCGACCCGCTGCCGCAACCGGCGGCCAATCAAGCCCGCCCGCACGCTGCCTGCACCGACGGCTTCAGCAGGAAGCATCGAGCCGCTCAGGATCAGCCCCGACACCGACGAGGGCTCTCTGGCCGCTTGCAGGAGCGCCACTGCGCCGCCGAACGAGCTTCCCACCACGACTGCGGGACCGGTGCCGGCCAGTACGCGAGAGACGAGCTCCAGGTTGGCGTCGAGCCCGGCGCCCGTCGGACCGAGCGGGGTTCGTCCGAAGCCGGCGAGATCGACGGCGAGCACGTGCCCCTGGACGGCGAGCCGGGGTGCTACGCCGATCCAATGCGCATGCGAGCCTCCGACCGCGTGCAGACACACGATGGTTCGCCCCTCGTGGCCGGGCCACGTGCGAACGAACGGCGCAGCTTGCTTCGAGGTGGATCGGTGCCTCGAGCCCTCCGTCTTCATCTCGCAAGCTCGGTCAGCTCGGGCAGAGCCACCGATCGCCTGACTCGCGATGGGCGTCGTCGTCCGATCCTGGAGGAGGAAAGGGGTTTCGGAACGTGAAGGCCGTAGACGATGGCCCATGCCGACGCAGATGATCGAGGCGTTCCTCGGCGTCGGAGACGGTCGGAAGCGTGCCGGCGGGGATCCACCAGAGCGCCGAGAAGAGCTTCGGCATCTTCTCGAACCACTCCCTGCGACGACGCATGACGCTCGAGTGGGCGCTCCGGTAGACGAACTCGCCCAAGGCCTCGAGCGAGACCCAGACGGAGATGTTGACGATGAGTCGGTCGTCGTCGAAGGCACGGACGGCCGTGGCGTTGCCGTCCTCGGTCTGCAGTCGCCACACGAAGCCTGAGCTGTCGTCGGCGAGCGCGTTGATGGGCTCGAGAAGCTCGACGAACGCCGCCAGATCGGGCGAGTCCAGGGGGGCCAGCGGCAGCCCGATGTTCACCTGGGCAAGGTGGAATCGCTCGGCCCCAGCCATCGCAGAAGCCTAGCATCGGCACATCGGGCACCGCCCAAGATCGAGACCTTCGACCGGTTGACCGCGTCCGCGCTGCAGGGAACGATCGCTCACGAGGCGACGACGGAGGTTCCTGATGCTCGTTCCCATCGGTTCGAAGACGACGACTCGACGGCGACTCCTGGCAGGCACCGTAGCCGGGGCTGCCGTGCTTGCTGCCGACGCGGTGACGCCTACGAGCGCGAGCGCCGCCGACGGTGACAGCCTGAAGATCGGACAGGAGAACACTGCGGCGAACACGACCACCCTCTCGAGCGACGACGGGGGCCTGCATGTCATCTCGGATACCGACGACGCGTCGGTCGTAGGGGTGAGCACGAGCTCGGACGGATACGGCATCCGCGGCACCGCTCCGTACATCGGCGTGCTCGGCGTGGGAGATCAGATCGGCGTCTACACCGTGAGCGACTACGGAGTCGGGGTACACGCACTCACGTACGACGGGACGGCGATCCTCGCCCAGACCGCCGTTCCTCAGGGCACGGCGCTTCGCGTTGAAGGCGTCGCGAGCTTCACCCGAAGCGGCGTCGTCACCGTGCCGGCGGGAGCACGCACCGCCAAGGTGAGCGTCACACCCATCTCCGCCGAGACGCTCGTGTTCGCCACGCCGCAGCAGCGGGTGGCAGGGACCCATGTCGAGGCTGCTGTTCCGAGCGATGGGAACGACAGCTTCACCTTGCACCTGAACCGCCGAGCACCGCAGGATCTGCGTGTGGCGTGGTTCCTGCTCGGATAGCGCAACGCCGGCTACACAGGAACCGAACGGGCCCGGAAAGCCCCGCGGTACGCGCCCGGCGAGGTGCCCACCGAGCGACGGAAGTGCATGCGCAGCGTGGCCGATGACCCGAAGCCGCAGTCGATCGCGACCGAGGCCACCGGCTCGTCGTTGGTCTCGAGCATCCGTTGGGCCGCGACGATCCGCTGCGCGAGGAGCCACTGCAAGGGCGTGGTGCCCGTTTCAGCGCGGAAGTGACGAGCGAACGTCCGCGGTGATCGATGCGCGTGCGCTGCCAATCGATCGACCGTCAGCGGTTCGTCGAGATGCGCCAGAGCCCATTCCATCGTGGCGGTGAGGCGATCCTCGTTCGACGGCGCGGGCATCGGCGTCCGGACGAACTGAGCCTGACCTCCGTCGCGATGCGGTGGCACGACCATGCGCCGAGCGAACGCGTTCGCGACCTCGGCGCCGTGATCCGAGCGCACCATGTGCAGGCAGAGATCGATGCCCGACGCGGTTCCTGCCGAGGTCAGGATCGAGCCTTCGTCGACGTAGAGCACGGCCGGATCGACGTCGACCTGCGGGAACCGCGACGCGAGCTCGTCCGCGAACATCCAATGGGTGGTTGCCCGCCGTCCGTCGAGCAAGCCGGCGTGGGCGAGGACGAAGGCGCCCGAGCACAAGGACGCGATCCGCGCACCGCGACGATGCGCGCTGCGGAGCGCACGGAGCAGGGGCTCGGGCGGGGTCTCGTCGACATCGCGCCAAGCCGGCACGAGGATCGTGTCCGCCCGCGACAACGAGCGCAGCCCGTTGCGGGGCTCGATGCCGAACCCCATGGAGGTCGTCAACGGCCCGGCTTCAGCCGCGCACACCAGGACACGGTAGTTGGGCAGCCCCATGGCCGAACGATCGATCCCGAAGACCTCGCACGGAACCCCCATCTCGAAGACCGCGACCCGGTCGTACACGGCGACGGCGACGGTATGCATGGCAGGAACCTAGCGCAGAGGGGCGGTCCTGCCACGCCTGCGGGGCCGGCGCTCGCGGTACGTTGATCCCGATGGAAGCCGTCATCGTCGTGATGATGCTGATCGGCCTGGCGTTCGCCGCCAACGCCGCGGGCGCGGACAGCAGGCCTCGCGTCGACGACCTCCACCCTCGCTCCCGGTCGCTGGAGGCCTGGCTCGACCCCCGCAGGGGCCCCGATGCACGAGGAGGAGGACGCCCGTATGGACTCGGCCGCACGCAGGGAGTTGATCGAGCGCTACCGCGACGGTCACCGAGTGGTGATGGAGGCGCTGCACGACATGCCGCCGGAAGAGCTCGACGCGCGGAGCGGTCCGCGTGAGTGGTCGGCGCGCCAGGTCGTGCACCACCTCGCTGACAGCGAGATGACGTCGGCGGTCCGGCTCCGGCGACTGATCGCGGAAGACGATCCACAGATCGTCGGATACGACGAGGAAGGATTCGCGCAACACCTGCACTACGACCGGCCCATCGAGGCCTCGCTGGATGCGTTGCGTGCGGCTCGCGCGAGCACCGTCGAGATCTTGGACCGCCTCTCGGACGACGAGTGGGCTCGAGCGGGCACCCACTCCGAGACGGGCACGTACGGCGCAGAGACGTGGCTCGAGACATACGCGGCGCACGCCCACGAGCACGCCGAGCAGATCCGCCGCGCCAGAAGCTCAAACCCGTAGGGGCTGGCTGTGAACCTCGATCGACGACTACGACCCCAGCCCCCAAGAGATGATCGAGACCGGCGTGATCCGGATGAGTGCCTCTTCCCCCGCTTCACCGGGTGGGATCGCCTCTTCGCCCTGCACCATCACCGAGCGCGGCTGCCAGGGAGGAAGCACGTCGTCGACCACGAAGCCGACCTTCGAGTTGGCTGCGACGTTGCGGAACTTCCTGGTGGACGCGAAGCTTCGTCCCGAAACGTCGATCGTGCCGAGGTCGGGGTTGTAGCTGAATCCGAGCGGCACCACGTGCGGGAAGCCTTCGTCGTCGATCGTCGCCAGCCGCCCGAGGCGGCGCTCCCCCATGAGGTAGTCGAGCTCCGCCGTCGAGAACCGTTCCATGTTTGCACCTCCGGGACGTCGGACTGCTCTCGGGTGATCCGCTCGGGCATGTTCGCTTTGGACCGAACTGCTTGGTTCCAAAGTATATTTCCATCGACTGAAGGATACGCCGATCAGGATGCCGGAAGGCCGACGTGCGCCTGCAACTTGCGAAGCATCCGCACGAGCACGGTCTTCTCCCGCGCACTGAGGACCGACGTCAACTCTTCCTGCAAGGGCCAGAGCTCACGCGAGACCGTTCGCAACAGGACCTGGGCGTCGTCGGTAAGCTCGATCAAGAGCATGCGTCGATCCTCGGGGTGGGGCGTCCGCCGGACGAGGCCGCGTGCTTCGAGCGTGTCGATCAGTCCCGTGACGGTTCCACGTGTTACGAGGCGGCGTTCCCCGATCTCGCCGGGGGGCAACGGCTCCTCGCGCCCTCGAGGATCATGAGGACATCAAAGCCCGGGCCCGTCAGCCCGTGGCGGCGGAAGAGGCCATCCAGCTCGCCTTCGATCAGACCTTTGGTGCGGAGCAGCTCGACGATGCACTCCGTCCCGAGCTTCGCAGCCGGACCCGGCCGGTTCCTGCGTTGAACGCCGATCAGACGCTCCTCCCCCATCGTGACTCCATCGACAACGGTTCGTACGGTACCGAATCGCACGTGCCCGAACCATTTCGTGCCGGATGGAGCGCCCTGCTCGCCACCAGATCCCTTCTGGCGCTCCGCTCAGTGTGTGTCGAGAGGGAAACCGATGGGAAGATCCCGGCCCCGGTGGCTCGTCCACATGAACGCCGCCATGAACAGAGCGCCGGCGGCGAGCACGACCGTTCCGCCCGAGGACCAGTCGAGGTAGTACGACCCGTAGACGCCCACGAACCCGCAGAGCGTGCCGGTCGCGACCGAGATCCAGAGCATGCGCCCGAAGCTGTCGGTCAGCAGCCGCCCGATGACGGGCGGGATCACGAGCATGGCGGCGATCATCGTGACGCCGAGCACGTTCATGGTGGCGGCGATCGTGGCGGTGAGCATCACGGCGAGCATCAGATCGACGCGCCCCGTGCGCACCCCGGAGACCTCGGCGACCTCCGGATCGAAGGTCGAGAACAGCAACGGCCGGTACCCGACGAAGACGAAGGCCGCGACCGCGACGCCGACAAGCACCACCACCACCACGTCGATCGGCTCGACGCCGAGCACGTTGCCCCAGAGCAACGACTCGAAGTTCACGACGAAGCTCCGCTGCATCGAGATCAGGATGATGCCGATCGCGAAGCTCGCCGAGGTGATCGCGCCGATCGCGGCGTCGGCGCCGATCGAACGGCGGCGCGCTACCCGGTTGATGAACAGTGCCGCCGCGAGCCCCCATGCACCCGCCCCGAGGAAGACGTTGACGCCCAGGATGGAGCTCGCCACGGCTCCCCCGAAGATCGCGTGGGAGAGCCCGTGGCCGATGTAGCTCATGCCACGCAGCACCACGTACACCCCGATCAGCCCGCAAAGCGCGCCACTCACCGTGGCGACGATGAGGGCCCGCACGAAGAACTCGTAGCCGAACGGCTCAAGCAGGGTGCTCATGATGTCCTTCTCGCAGCGGGACGACGCTCGCGAGGCCTTCGGCGAGCTCCGGGTACTGCTCGACGACGACCGGCATGCCGCCGTGGCTCAGCACCTCGAGCGGGGCGCCGTAGGTGCGCTCGAGCACGTCGGGGGTGATGACGCGCGAGGGCACGCCGTGGGCGATCACCTCACGGTTGAGGCACACGAGGTACGGAAGGTGCGCCGCGATGCCGTTGAGGTCGTGGGTCGTGAGCACGATCGCGAGGCCGTCGTGGTGCAGCTCGTGGATCACGTGCATCACGTCGTGGCGGGTGCGCACGTCGACGCCGCTCGTCGGCTCGTCGAGCAGCAGCAGATCGGGCTCGCGCAGCAGGGCTCGGGCGATGAAGACCCGCTGCTGCTGGCCGCCGCTCAGCTCGCGGATGTGCCGGTCGGCGAGCGCGTCGAGACCGAGCCGGCCGAGCACGCCGTGGGCCGCGCGCAGCTCGGACCTCGACGGCCACGGGAGCCGCCGGCCGTCGATGCGAGCCATGAGCACCGCTTCGAGCACGGTCACGGGGAAGTACCAGTTGACCGTCTCGACCTGGGGCACGTAGCCGACGGCGAGGTCCGGCCGGCGCTCGATGCGACCCGCGATCGGGTTCACGGTTCCCGCCATCGGCCTTCAGCAGCGTGCTCTTGCCCGAGCCGCTCGGGCCGACGACGCCGATGAAGTCGCCCGCCTCGACCCGCAGGTCGACGTTCACGAGCACCGGGTCGTGGCCGTAGCGGCAGGTGACCTTCTCGAGCTCGATCAGCGCGTCGGCCATGCGTCAGCTCCGGTACTCCGCGTTGCCCTCGTGCAGGTTCGACACGTCGAGGCTCTCGAACGGCGAGGCGTCGCCGCCGAGCGCCCCCATGAACGTCGTGTAGTCGAAGACCATCAGGCCGAGGTAGCTGTGATCGGGGTCGCCGGCCTCCCCGGGAAGGTCGTCGTCGCGCAGATCGTCGACGTAGGTGGCGCCGGTCTCGGCGGCGATCTGCTCGAGCACGGGGCTCGGGAAGACCTCCGAGCCGAAGATCGCCGGGATCTACTCGGCCTCGATCTGGTCGATCAGGCCCGTCACCTCCTGCGGCGTCGGGTCGGCGAAGTCCGACGGCTGCACCGCGCCGACGATCCGCCATCCGTACTCCCGGGCGAAGTAGGGGAAGGAGTCGTGGTAGGTCAGCAGCGCCCGGTTCGCGGCGGCACGGTCTCGGTCACCTCGCGCACGAGCCGGTCGAGCTCGTCGATGCGGGCGACGAACGCCTCGACGTTGCGCTCGTACTCGGCCGCGTTGTCCGGGTCGAGCGCGGAGAGCTCGCGGCGACGATCTCGGCGTAGCGCTGCACGTAGACGGGGTTCGTCCACAGGTGCGGGTTCGGCTCACCCTCCGACTCGGGGAAGCTGAAGTCGAAGATGTACTCGTCGGGGCCGATCGTCTCTCGCCGAGCTGCACGATCGGCACGTCGTCGCCCGCGTTCGCCTCGGCCAGCTCGAGGGTCGGTGCCTCGAGCTGGAGCCCGTTGAGGAAGACGATGTCCGCCTGCTCCATCAGGGCGGCGTCGCTCGGGGCGGGCTCGAACGTGTGGCTGTTCACGCCTTCGGGCACGATGCCGGTGATCGAGACGGCCGGACCCCCCACGTTCTGCACGATGTTCGTGATCGGCGAGACGGTGGTGACGACGCGGAGCCGCGCCGTCGTCGCCGGCGGGAGCGCCGGACGCGCCGCATGCGGCCATCAGTGACCGCCGGCACGGCCCACAATGCCACGCGCCGGCCAGGCGGTCGTCTCGACTCGGTCGCCGTCGCATGGCGCTCAGGCTACCGGCTTCTTGCAAGGTCTTGCAACAACGAACCTCGGCAGCTGGAGCTCGGGAGGTCAGTACCGAGGCGTCTCGCGATACCCGCCGAAGACCGATCGCAGGGCGCCGCACGATCTCGCCCTCGGTGCACAGGGCCCTGGCGCACTCGATCAAGGGACCGATGAGCTCGGCGTGCTCGTCGGCCGCGGCCGACCTCGAGCCGAGCGAGCGCCCGCGTCGGCCGCGGCGTCATCGCGATGCGAGCGGGTGCGCGCCACCGCTCGAGCTGGACGGCCTCCGCCTCGGGGCCGATCACGAGCGTGTCGACCGACGCCGCGCCGGGGTCGACGAAGGCGTTCACCCCGACCCTCACCAGGTCGCCGGACTCGAGGCGGCGCTGCTCGGTGAACGCCGCCTCGGCGATCAGCTGCTGGAACCATCCGCGCTCGATCCCTTCGAGCACGCCTTCGAGCATCGAACCCTTCCCCATCTCGTCGATGTGTGCGAACAGCTCCTCGGCGCTCGCCTCGATCTCGTCGGTCGCGCGCTCCACGACGTAGGAGCCGCCGAGCGGATCGGCCACGTCGGCCACCCCGCTCTCGTAAGCGATCACCTGTTGGGTGCGCAGCGCGAGCCGGGCGGCGTGCTCGGTCGGCAGCGCGAGCACCTCGTCGAGCGCGTTCGTGTGCAGCGACTGCGTGCCGCCGAGCACCGCCGTGAGCGCCTCCAGCGCGGTGCGGACGACGTTGTTCATCGGCTGCTGCGCGGTGTTCGAGACACCCGGCGGTCTGCGTGTGGAAGCGCAGCCGCTCGCGCGTCGGCGTCGGTCGACGCCGTAGCGCTCGCGGAGCCACCGTTCCCAGATGCGACGGGCGGCCCGGAACTTGCCGAGCTCCTCGATCAGATCGATGTGGCTGTTGAAGAAGAAGGACAGCCCGGGCACGAACCGCGCCGGGTCGAGGCCGCGATGCAGCCCGAGCTCGACGTAGGCGAACCCGTCGGCGAGGGTGAACGCGAGCTCCTGCGCAGCGGTAGCCCCCGCTTCCCTGATGTGGTAGCCGCTCACGCTGATCGGATGGAACTGCGGCACATGCTCGGCGCAGAACGCCATGAGGTCGCCGATCAGCCGCAGGTGCGGGCGCGGCGGGAAGAGCCATTCCTTCTGGGCGATGTACTCCTTCAGGATGTCGGTCTGCAGCGTGCCGTCGAGCCGCTCCCAGCCGACGCCCTGGCGCTCGGCCGTCGCGAGGAAGAACGCGAACGCGATCGTGGCCGGCCCACTGATCGTCATCGACGTGGTGATGTCGCCGAGGGGGATGCCGTCGAACAGGGTCTCGAAATCGTCGAGGGAGTCGGTCGCGACTCCGCAGCGACCGACCTCACCCTCGCTCCGCGGGTCGTCGGAGTCGAGCCCCATCAGCGTCGGCATGTCGAACGCGACGCTGAGCCCGCCCTGTCCCTGATCGAGCAGGAAGCGGTAGCGGGCGTTCGTCTCAGCGGCCGTTCCGAACCCGGCGAACTGCCGCATGGTCCACAGGCGGCCCCGGTACATCGAAGGGTAGACGCCGCGCGTGTACGGGGGCGAGCCCGGCATGCCGAGGGCGGCCGCCGGATCACGATCGGGCGCATCACCGGGCCCGACGAGCGCCGGCACCGGCTCGCCGGACAACGACGTGTGGGAACGATCCTGGCTCGGGGCCTCGGTCGGTCGGTTGGGATCGTTCACGAGGTCTCCTGACCGGGCCGGCGTGGTCGCTCGCCCGTGGCTCGCCCGACCAGCATAGCCGCGGCCCGGTACGGGTCCGTTCGCCGCTCGGCGAGGTCGTCGGCGAGGGCGGGGTCTGCATCGAGCGCCTTCGCGACCTCGACGCGGAACCGGGCGGCGGCGAGCGCCTCGACCTCGCGAAGCAGGCGTGCCCGACGCTTGTCGCCCAAGGCGCCGCTCGCGTCCAGGTGCGCCCTGTGTGTCTCGATCGCGTCCCAGACCTCCTCGATGCCGTCGCTGTCGATCGCGGAAGCTGCGAGCACCGGTGGATCCCAGTCTCTGGCTGCGCCAAGGTGCAGCATCTGGTGGAGCTCGCGCACGACGTCGGACGCGCCCTCGCGATCGGACTTGTTCACGACGAAGACGTCGGCGACCTCGAGGATGCCGGCCTTGGCCATCTGGACCGCGTCACCCATGCCCGGCGCGAGCACCACGACCGCGGTGTCGGTGGCCGCCGCAACGTCGACCTCGGCCTGCCCGACACCGACCGTCTCGACCACGACCCGGTCATAGCCGGCCGCATCGAGGATGCGGACCGCCTCGGGCGCCGCGAGCGCCATGCCACCAAGGTGACCGCGCGTGGCCATGGATCGGATGAACACGCTGGGATCGGTGGCGTGTTCCTGCATGCGCACCCTGTCGCCGAGCAGCGCGCCGCCCGTGTAGGGCGAGGTCGGATCGACGGCGAGCACCGCCGCACGCAGGTCGCGTGCCCGGCCCACACGCACGAGGCCCGCGGCGAGCGTCGACTTGCCGACGCCCGGCGCCCCGGTGAGCCCGATCGTCGCGGCCCGGCCAGTGCTCGGGAAGAGGCCTTCCGAGAGCGCCTCGAGGTCGTCGGCTCCGTCTTCGACCGCACTGATCGCACGGGCGACAGCCCGTCGATCGCCCGCCAGTACCCCGCGCACCAACGCGTCGACGTCCATGGCGGCCAGGTTACCCGGCACCGATGCCCGCCTCGCCGGAGGCCGGCGCGGCGCCCGGGATCGCCCTCAACGCATCGCGCAGCGACGCGCAGTACGCGCGTTGCCGGGTGAGCGCCGGATCGTCGGCGTCGGCGACGCGCGTCGCCACCATCGCCAGGTTCACCTGTTCGCGTTGGAGCCGTTGCAGCAGGCCCGCCGCTCGAGCGCCGGCCCGCCGCCGCATGGAGCCACGTGCCGCGCGCCGGCGGCGTGGGCTCTCAAGCAGGTGCAGTTCCTCGGCAGAGATACCGTCGAGACCGATCTCGCCGGCGAGCGCTTGTCGCAGCCAGCGGCGCTCTCGACCGCGGGCGAGCCTCACCGCGATCGCAACGAACGCAAGCAGCGGCAGCCCCTTCACCGCGATGGCGAACACGACGAACAGGTAGTCGAGGCCCGTCCACGGCTCGGTCGGGAACAGGGTGAGCAAGGGCGAGTTCCATAGGAAATGCGCGAACGCCGCCAGCACGCACAACCCGGCCGCCACCCAGAGCCGGCGACGCAGCCGTTCGGTGGCCCGGCGCGAGACGACGATACCTACCGCCATCCCCACCAAGCCTGTGTACAGGACATGTCCATAGAGGCCACTCGCGACCACCCGCAACCAGAAGCCCTGGAGCACGTCACCGGGCTGCCCACCGAACACCGCCATGAAATAGACGACGTCCTCGACGATCGCGAACCCCAGGCCACAGATGGCGCCGTACGCGAACCCGTCCATCACGTCGTCGACCTCATCGCGCGCGATCAAGTAGATCAGCACCACGCCGCACCCCTTGAGGAGCTCCTCCACGAACGGCGCGGTGAGAGCGGCGGTCCATCTGGCGGCGAACTCCGGTCCCCCGAGTCGGGCGACCGTGAGGCCCCATCCGGCGTTGCCGATGGCGGACAGTGTCGTGGCCGCGACGGCACCCCAGACGAAGGCTGCGGCGAGTAACGGGACGGGCTCGCGCTCGTACAGGTCGAGCAGGTAGACGACGAGTGCTACGGGAACGCCGTAGAGCGCGAGCAGCAGCCATGACAGCGCCCAACCGGCCGGCGAGATGCTCCGATACAGGCTCTGCTCGGCGATCGCGACGGCTCCCGTGAGGCCGACGACGAGCACGAAGAGCCAGAACGCCGGCTGACGTGGCTGCACGAATCGGGCATGGTGCATGCGACGGCCGCGACGGGCTCCGTCGGCCGTCACCTGCCCGAGCCCACCGCGGCCGCCGCGATCATCGTGTGCAGGTCGCCGTCCACGAACGCGAGCAGCCCCTCGGGCGCAAGGCCCACGAAGACCACGCCGTCACCGCCGGCCGTGACGATCGTCGTGACCTCGCCTTCGAGCGCAGCGCCCGACGAACGATCGATGCCGACGAACGTGAAGCGGTGTCCGCTGAGCCCCTGGTCGATCGCGACCGGCGTGAGGAGCTCCGAGACCGTGAGCTGATCGAGCGACCCGGGCAGCGTCTTGCCGACCTCGACCGCCAACCCCTCAGAGCCACCGATGGAGGGTCCCCACGAGAGCACAGCGAGCGTGCCGCTCCCGCGGGTGAGTCCCACCGTGGGACGGTCCGCGAGGGAGCCCACCTCAGCCGGCTCCCAACCGCTGAGGGGCTGCACCGAGACGACACCGTCGATGGAGACCGGCGGGCCGGTCGACTCCGACGAAACGGCGGACACCACGAAGCCTCCGAACGTCGTCGCGAGCACGATGGCTAGCACCGCGATGGCGGGCAACCACCGGCGAGGGGACCTGGCACGGCGCATCGCCGCCGACGCATCCGGACGCAGCGGCGTCTCGTGACTCACGGCCGGGCTTCCCCCCGTCCACGGGGATCCCCGTCATCGGGCTCGTGCACCGAGAGGAGCAAGGTGAACCGCGCGAGCCGCACGGGGTGGCGCACCAGCCCGTGCACGCGCACGCGCCCGGTCACGATGTTGGCGATCGCCGCCCGGCCTTCCCGATGCATCAGATCGGGAAGGCCGGCCCGCAGCGGGGCTGACGCGAGCGCGAGCAACTGGTCGGCGTCGCCGACGATCCGCAGGTGGGCGTCGGGCGCAACTCCGTCGGCCACGCGCACACTCGCGGGCGCGAGGCGAACCGTCACCGCCACAGCGGCATCAGACGCGACGAGAACCACCCGCGACGGCTGCAGGTGAGCAGCACGTGCCGGTTCCCGGGCCAGGTTCTGCTCGAGCAGGCCCGCGAGGAGCTCCGCGAGCCCGCTGGGATCCTCACCGTCGAGCTCCACCACCGAGTCACTCACGGTTCGATCAACACCTTCGTCGCCTCATGCCGGTCGAACAGCTCGTATCCGCGCGGCGCCTCTTCGAGCGGAACGCGGTCGCTCACGAACGGCAGCGGGTCGACCGCGCCGTCCTCCACCTGCTGCATCACCTGTCGCCAGCTCCGATGCACGGGACAGACGCCTGTGAACCGGACATCGAGGGCCCTCGCCCATGCCACCCCGAGTTGCAACTCCACCGACTCACCTGCGTACACGCCGGCGACGACGACCCGCCCCCCTCGGCGCACGAGCGTGGTGGCCGCCACGATACGCGTCGGCGGCGCCCACCGCGTCGATCGCCACGTCGGCACCGCGGTCATCCGTCACCTCGGCCAGGACGCTCTCCGCACTCTGCTCCCCGACGTGCACCGGCACGGCGCCCGCCTCAGCGGCCAGCGCCAGCCTCGCGGGTTCCCGGTCGAGCAGGAACACCTGCTCGACCCCGAGAGCACGCAGCGACAGGGCGGCACACCAACCCACCGGGCCGGCGCCGAACACCGCCACCACATCGCCCGATGACGCCTCTGCGAGCGATGCCGCGTGGAACCCCGTGGTGAGCACGTCGCCCACGAACACGGCTCGGTCGTCGTCGACCCCCGCGGGCACGGCGAGCAGGTTCACGTCGGCCCACGGCACCCGAACCATCTCGGCATGCGTGCCCGGAAGATCGCCGCCGAACGGCCCGGCGCCGAAGACCGCAGCGTGCTCACAGAGGTTGGTCTCACCCCGCTCGCAGAACCAGCAGCGCCCACACGCCACGGCGAACGAGAGCACGACCCGCTCTCCCGGCCGGACGGATCCCACCCCGTCGCCGACCGCCTCGACGATTCCGACCGCCTCGTGGCCGAGCACGCCGCCTCGGGCGGTCGGGGTCTTGCCGTGCAGGAAGTGCAGATCGGAGCCGCAGATCGCCGCGCGCGTGACCCGCACGAGTGCATCGGTCGGCTCGCGCACGACCGGGTCGGCCACCTCGGCCACCTCGACCCGCCCGGGCTCGGCGAACACGACCGCTCGCATCACGCCTCGTCAGGGAACCTGGTGGGCACCGTGCCGCAGATCACCACGAGTTCGTGCGCCGCCTGCACGTAGCGCAGGATCTTCGGGAGGTCGCCTCGCACCCTGAGCTTGCCCTGCATCATCGCTCGAACGGGATCGAGCTCACCGCGCACGACGTCCTTCCAGCGGCGGAAGGTGGCCGAGATCACGAACTCGGCGTCGGCGCCTCGCTCGGGTGTGACCACAGTGCCACTGCGGCAGGTTCCGTGCCACAGATCGAGATGGCCCCAGACATCGTTGGGCACGCCACGCTCGGGATCGGCCTCGATGACGAAGGCGATGTCGCCCTCCCAGTCGGAGGCTGCCTCACGGTAGGCGTGCGAATCGGCGATCCTCCCGGCCAGCGCGTGGAACCATTCGTCACGTGGGAACTCGAACATGGATCCTCCTCGCTGCCGCTCCACAGCATACGGAGGTGGAGCTCGGCCGGGCGAAACGCCGAACGCTAGCCGGTCGTCAGGATGAGGACGATGCCGATGGAGTTGAACGCGATGTGGGCGACGACGCTCGACATCAGGCTCTTGCGCCACTCGTATATCAGGCACAACCCCACCCCCGTGAACACCATCACGATCTGCAGGAAGACCGCATCGGCCCAGGGCGCTGCAACGTAATGCACGAGTCCGAACAGCAGCGAGGACGACAGGGCACCCACCCAGAACCCGTGCCGGTCACGGATGCTTCGGAAGAGCACACCGCGGAAGAAGAACTCCTCGGCGACGGGTGCGGCGCACAGCGCCACGACGACGGCGAGCAGCTTGCCGGCCACCGAGAGATCGGTCGCGATCTGATCTGGAGGCCTCACCGTCTGGTTGGTGATCACCTGCAAGATCGACGTGACGATCAACCCAGCACCGATCGCTACGGCCGGGTACAGGCCCAGCCCGAGGGCGAAGCTCACAACGAGCTCACGGATCCGTCGCGTCGCGGGAACGAGGCGAATCATTTCGCGCCAGCCTCGGTGCCGGCGCTCGAGCCACACGATCAGCCCCGCAAGCCCCACCGCGTTCGTCACGATCGTCAGCCCGAGCACCCCAGAACCCGCTGCCCCCGGGGTCACCTCCATCCCCGTGAGCGCGACGATGAGCCCACCGACCAGCGCCTGTGCGATGACGACGTTCGTGACGAAGAAGGCCACCAGCGCGTGCCACCACCGCCACGTGACCTTCGGCCGGCCGTCGGGGAGGAACCCCTCTGTCGATCCGATCGCGACGGGGATCGGCTCGACACCGATCGACGAGCCGTCGGCACGCAGGTCCGGACGCGGCGGGGGCTGCTGGGGCTGGGGCATGGTCGGGCGACCTACGAGAGCCGGATCGCCGGCTCCTCGACCCGTTGCACCTCGACGCCGAGCGCTCGCATCTTGTCGACGAAGCCCTCGTACCCTCGGTCGAGGTGGTGCAGCTCGGAGATCTCGGTTACGCCGTCGGCTGCGAGCGCGGCGATCGCCATCGCTGCCCCAGCCCTGATGTCGAGCGCCCTGACGGGGGCAGCCGACAAGCGCTCGACACCGCGGATCACTGCATGGTGGCCCTCGGTCCTGATGTCTGCGCCCATGCGCCGCAGCTCGTCGACGTAGAGGAAGCGGCTCTCGAACACGTTCTCGGTCGCGATGCTCGTGCCAACGGCCGTCGCGAGCATCGCCATCAGGATCGGTTGGAAGTCGGTCGCGACCCCCGGGTAGGGCAGTGTCACGAAATCGATCGCGCGCGCATGGTCCGCCTGGGAGATGCGCAATCCGCCCTCGGTCATGACCACATCGGCGCCCGCGTCGGTGAGCTTCTGCAGGAACAGGTCGAGGTGATCGGGTCTCGCGTTCTCGAGAGTCACGTCACCACGCGTCGCCACCGTGACTGCCGCCCACGTGCCGGTCTCGATGCGATCGGGGATCGTGACGTGATCAGCCGGCTCGAGCGCATCGACCCCGTCGATCTCGATGGTGCTGGTACCTGCACCCCCGATTCGCGCGCCCATAGCCTCGAGGAACGCGGCGATGTCGGCGATCTCGGGCTCGCGCGCGGCATTGTCGATCATCGTGGTTCCCCGCGCGAGCACCGCTGCCATCATCAGGTTCTCGGTCGCGCCGACGCTCGGGTAGTCGAGGGTGATAGCGGCCCCGCGGAGCCCGCGTGTCGATGCCACCAGGAAGCCGTGCTCCGAGGCGATGTCGACGCCCATCTTCCGAAGGCCCTGTACGTGCAGGTCGATCGGGCGCGACCCGATCGCATCTCCCCCCGGCATCGCCACACGAGCGCGGCCTGCACGGGCGAGCAGCGAGCCCAGCACCGCGGTCGAGGCACGCATGCGACGCACGAGGTCGTAGGGCGCCTCGACCGAGGTCAGCTCCGTGGCGTCGATCGTGACGGAGCCACGGTGCCAGGCGACGCCCGCGCCCAAGCGATCGAGCAGCTCACCCATCGTGAGGCAGTCCTGGATGTGCGGCACGTTGTGCAGCACGGTGCGACCGGGCGAAAGCAACGCCGCAGCCATGAGCTTCAGCGCGGAGTTCTTGGCGCCGGCGACCCGGACGGTGCCGGTGCAGCGGGCCCCTCCCGTGACGAGGAGTCGTTCCATGGGGGAATCAGTGTAGGGCCGAGCGAGGCGATCCGCGCTCAACCCGCGAGGTTGATCCGCGCGAGCGCCTTCTCGTGCTCAGCCTTGATCGACGCCGCCTCGGCATCTGTGCGGTCGGTGTCGCGTCCCGAAGTCAGCCGTTCCTCGAGGTCGGCTGCGCGTGTGCGGGCGGCCTCGACGTCGATGTCGTCGGCGAGCTCGGCGCTCGAGGCGAGCACGTCGACCCGAGTGCCCGACATCTCCTCCCGGTCTTTGCCTTCGGCCGCGGCGGCGCTCGTCACGTGCATGAAGCCGCCGTCGACCACGACGCGCAGCTCGGGTTCGCCTTCGCGCAGGATGCGCAGCGGGCCGATCGAAAGTTGCACCATCATCGGGGCGTGACCGGTGAGGATGCCAACCTCGCCGTCAACGCCGTGCGCGATCACACTCTCTGCCTCGCCGGCCCAGACCTCCCGCTCGGCGGTGACGACATGGACCTCGACCGAGCTCATCGCGCCACCACTAGGCGGCTTCCATCTGCGTGGCCTGCTCGACGGCTTCCTCGATGCCGCCGACGAGGAAGAACGCCTGCTCGGGGAGATGATCGTACTCGCCCTCGGTGAGGCCCTTGAACGAGGCGATCGTTTCGTCGATCGGCGTGTACTTGCCGGGCAGGCCGGTGAACTGCTCGGCCACGAAGAACGGCTGCGACAGGAACCGCTGGATCTTGCGGGCCCGCGAGACGATGACCTTGTCCTCCTCGCTCAGCTCGTCGATGCCGAGGATCGCGATGATGTCCTGCAGATCCTTGTATCGCTGCAGGATCTCCTGCACCCGCCGCGCCACCGCGTAGTGCTCCTCGCCCACGTAGCGCGGGTCGAGGATGCGCGACGAAGAGTCGAGAGGGTCGACCGCGGGGTAGATGCCGAGCGAGGCGATGTCTCGGCTCAGCACCGTCGTGGCGTCGAGGTGGGCGAAGGCGGCGTGCGGCGCAGGGTCGGTGATGTCGTCGGCCGGCACGTAGATCGCCTGCAGCGACGTGATCGAGCGCCCGCCGGCCGAGGTGATGCGCTCCTGCAGGTCGCCCATCTCGCTCGCGAGGTTCGGCTGGTAGCCGACCGACGACGGCATGCGTCCGAGCAGCGTCGAGACCTCGGAGCCGGCCTGGGTGAACCGGAAGATGTTGTCGACGAACAGCAGCACGTCGAGGTGCTTCTCGTCGCGGAAGTATTCGGCCATCGTCAGCGCGCTGAGCGCCACGCGCAGGCGCACGCCGGGTGGCTCGTCCATCTGACCGAACACGAGCGCGGTCTTCTCGATCACGCCCGACTCGGTCATCTCCAGGAACAGGTCGTTGCCCTCGCGGGTGCGCTCGCCGACGCCCGCGAAGACCGACACGCCTCCGTGCTGCTCGGCTTGGCGGCGGATCATCTCCTGGATGATCACGGTCTTGCCCACCCCGGCGCCGCCGAACATGCCGATCTTGCCGCCCTGCACGTAGGGCTCGAGCAGATCGATGACCTTGATGCCGGTCTCGAGCATGACCTTCTTCGGCTCGAGGTCGGCGAACGGCGGGGGGTCGCGGTGGATGGGCCACCGGGTGTCGGCATCGATGTTCGAAGCGTCGGTGTCGAGCGGATCGCCGAGCACGTTGTACACGTGACCGAGCACTCCCTCACCGACGGGCACCGTGATCGGCGAGCCCGTGTTCTGCACCGGAGAACCGCGCACCACGCCGTCGGTCGGCTTCAGCGCGATCGCGCGGACCACGGAGTCGCCGATGTGCTGGGCCACCTCGCACGTGATCGTGGTGGTGGTACCGCCGAGCTCGATGTCGAGGGTCAGGGCAGTGTTGATCTCGGGCAGCTCCGACGGTGGGAACTCGACATCGACCACCGGTCCGATCACGCGCGTGATGCGACCACTCGCCCGCTCCTTCGTATCAGCCATCGTCACTCCTCCGTTGCGCCGGAAAGGGCCTCGGCCCCGCCGACGATCTCCATGATCTCGGTCGTGATCTCGTCCTGGCGGGCGCGGTTGGCCTGCCGGGTGAGGATCTTCATCAGCTCGTCCGCGTTGTCGGTGGCGGCCTTCATGGCCCGCCGGCGTGCGGCGTTCTCCGACGCCGCTGATTCGAGCAGCGCCGCGTAGACCTTCGTGATCAGGTACTCCGGAAGCAGGTGGTCGAGGATTCGCTCGGGCTCGGGCTCGAACAGATACTCGGGTGGCACGGTGTCGCCGGCGCCGCTCACCTCCTCAGGTGCGATCGGCAGGAAGCGCTTGACGGTCGCGCGCAGCGTGAACGCCGACCGGAAGTCGGTGTAGGCGCAGAAGAGCTCGTCGAACTCCCCCGCAGCGAAGTCCTCGATGAGACGGGTGCCGATCGCGCGCGCCACCTCGTACGGCGGCACCTCGGTGTGGCCCTGCCAGTCCTCACGGATCGTCGCGCCCCGGAACCGGAAATACCCGGCCCCTTTCTTGCCGCTCACGTACAGCACGGGCTCGAGCCCGCGCTCGCGCACCTTCGCCATGGTGCGCTCGGCGATCTTGATCACGTTGGCGCTGTAAGCGCCCGCGAGCCCGCGATCGGACGTGCACACGAGCACTCCTGCCTTCGAAGGGTTCTCGCGCTCTTCGAGCAGCGGGTGCGAGAGGGCGCCGGCGTTGCGTGCGAGGTCCTCCATGGCGGCGGTGAGCTGGATCGCATAAGGGCGAGCAGCTTCCACCCGTTGCTGCGCCTTGACGATGCGCGAGGACGCGATCAGCTCCATGGCGCGAGTGATCTTCTTCGTCGACTGGACCGATCGGATGCGCCGGCGAACGACGCGGAGCTGTGCGCCCATCGACTACGCGCTCGGCTCGTCGCCGGTCTCGTCGATCGCGGCACTCGCCGGCGCCTCGGTCGCCGAGTCGTCGTCATCGTCGGCCGACGACATCCGGTCCCAGCCGACGTCGGGCTTCACCTCGTCCGGCGGCGTGGTGTCACCGAGTGCCGCCGCGGAGCCCGCAGCTCCGCCGGTTGCCTGGAACGTCTCCTTGAACCCCTCGAGTGCGGCCTTCAGCGTTCCTTCGGTCTCCTCTGAGAGCTCGCCTGAGTCGCGGATCGTCGAGAAGACCTCGGGACTGCGGGTCTCGAGATAGCTCGCGAACTCCTCAGCGAAGCGCTTCGCATCCTCGACCGGGAAGTCGTCCAGATGACCCCCGGTGACGGAGTAGATCGCCACCACCTGACGCTCGACCGGCCGCGGCTCGTACTGCGGCTGCTTCAAGATCTCGACGACGCGCGCGCCGCGGGCGAGCTGCTGCTGCGACGCCTTGTCGAGCTCGGAGCCGAACTGCGCGAACGCCTCGAGCGCCCGGAACTGCGCCAGGTCCAGGCGCAGACGGCCTGCGACCTTCTTCATCGCCTTGGTCTGCGCGGCGCCGCCCACGCGCGAGACCGACACACCCACGTTGATGGCGGGGCGAACACCCGAGAAGAACAGCTCGGACTCGAGGAAGAGCTGACCGTCGGTGATCGAGATGACGTTGGTCGGGATGTACGCGGAGATGTCGCCGCCCTTGGTCTCGATGATCGGCAGCGCGGTCATGGAGCCGCCGCCGAGCTCGTCCGAGAGCTTCGCCGCGCGCTCGAGCAGTCGCGAGTGTAGGTAGAAGACATCGCCCGGGTACGCCTCGCGGCCCGGGGGACGACGGAGCAGCAGCGAGATCTCGCGGTAGGCCACGGCCTGCTTGGACAGGTCATCGAAGACGATCAGCACGGCGTCGCCGTTGTTCATCCAGTAGGCGCCGATGGCCGCACCTGAGTAAGGCGCCACGTACTGGAACGGAGCCGGATCGGACGCCGCCGCGTTCACCACCGTCGTGTACTCCAGGGCGCCCTGCTCCCGCAGTGTCTCGACCACCTCGGCCACGGTCGACGCCTTCTGGCCGATCGCGACGTAGATGCACTTCACTGCCTGGTCGCTGCCCCAGTACTGCTTCTGGGCGATGATCGTGTCGAGCGCCACGGCTGTCTTGCCCGTCTGTCGGTCGCCGATGATCAGCTGTCGCTGGCCCCGCCCGATCGCGGTCATGGCGTCGATCGCGATGATGCCCGTGTACAACGGCTCCTTGACGGGCTGGCGCGAGACCACGTTGGGCGCCTGCACCTCGAGGTTGCGCGTCTCCTCGGACTGGATCGGGCCGCGATCGTCGATCGGACGCCCCAGGCCATCGACGACGCGGCCGAGGAAGCCGTCACCGACCGGGACCGACAGGATGCGTCCGGTCTGCGTGACGGAGTCGCCTTCCTCGATGCCGGCGGAATCGCCGAAGACGATGCAACCGATCTCGTTCTCGTCGAGGTTGAAGGCCATGCCGAGCAGGCCACCGGGGAACTCGAGCAGCTCGTTCGCCATGGCTTTCGGGAGCCCCGACACGCGTGCGATGCCGTCGCCGACCTCGATCACGCGTCCGACCTCCTCGCGGTCGACGCTCGGACGCCAGCTCTCGACGTTCTTGCGGAGTGCCTCTGCGATGCTGGCGGGGTCGATGTTCACTGCCATGTCGTCACACGCTCCCTAGTCGCTGCTTGCCAGTTTCTGCTGGGCATCGACGAGCCGGGTCGCCACCGTGCCGTCGAAGATCTCGTCGCCCACGCGCGCGACGACGCCGCCCACCACGCTCGGGTCGACCACGACCTTCACGTCGACCGTCCGGCCGGTCGCCGTTGACAGCGCTGTGGCGATGCGGTCGCGCTGCGCCTCGGAGAGCTCCACCGCGGAACGGACCTCGGCCAACGTGTGGTCTCGATCACCCGCCGCCACCTCGACGAGACGCTGCACGATCTTGGGGATCTCCCGGGCTCTTCCCGCGTCGACGACGAACCCGAGCAGCGAGAACGTGAGCGGGTTCGCCCGCTCGCCCAAGACATCGACGACCACGACTCTTCTTGTTCTCGGCGGGGAGCGTGGCGTCGGTCAGTGCCTCGCGCAACGGCGTGTTCTGCTCGAGCGCCTTCGCGAAAGCGTAGAGCTCGTCCTCGACCGCGGGGAGCGCGTCCTCGGCCCGGGCTACGGAGAACAACGCCTCGGCGTACGCATCGATCAGGTCATCGCGAGCCATGATCAGCAGCAGCTCAATCCTGGGTGCCGCCGCCAGCGA
The DNA here is from genome assembly GCA_963831325.1 of uncultured Actinomycetes bacterium. Taxonomy (GTDB): domain Bacteria; phylum Actinomycetota; class UBA4738; order UBA4738; family HRBIN12; genus JAOUEA01. The sequence goes on along the minus strand of CAWHQA010000034.1, from coordinate 89,467 downwards.
CCTGATCGATGTACTCGTCGATCAGGCGCTCGTGGGTACTCGGGTCGAGGGACTCGCCCACCACGCGTCCGGCGAGCTCGACGGCGATCTCGCCGACCTGCACACGCAACTCCTGGAAGACGCGGTCACGCTCGGCGCGGATCTCTTCCTGGGCTCGAGCCACGGTGGCTTGCGCTTCCTGCTCGGCCTTCGATTGCAGGTCTCCCCTGACCTGATCGGCGGTGCGGCGGGCTTCCTCGATGATGCGGTTGGCCTCCTCGCGCGCGTCGGCGAGTTGCGACCGGTAGTCGGCCAAGAGCGTGTCGGCCTCGCCGCGCGTGGTCTCGGCCTGTTCGAGCTCGCCCTGGATCTTCTGCCGGCGCTCGTCGAGGAGCGCATTGATGCGCGGCAGGACCCACTTCCACATGAAGAAGAAGAGGATCCCGAACGCGATCGCGCCGACGACGAGCTCTTCCCAGTGGGGGTAGAGGTCGGACGCCTCGTTGGTCTCTTCGGCGGCTTCCTCGGCGGCCACGATGAAGGCGAGGATCGATGCAACCATGGTTCGGCTCCCCTCGGCCTAGATGATGAACGAGAACGCGATGCCGAACAGGGCGAGCGCCTCGATCAGTCCGATGCCGATGAACATCGTGGCGCGCACCTGCCCCGCGTACTCGGGCTGGCGAGCCATGGCCTCGACGGACTTGCCGATCAGGACCCCGAGCCCGATACCGGGCCCGATCGCGGCGAGACCGATGACGAGACCCCGGCCGATCGTCGCCAGGCCCTCGAGGTCCCCGGTGAGCTGCGCGAGCAGTGCCAACATGCTTCCTCCTTGGTCAGTGTTCTTCGGCCATCGCGCCGCCGATGTACGAGGCGGTGAGGATGGCGAAGATGAATGCTTGGAGTCCGGATACGAAGATCTCGAAGCCAACCAGCACGACGGCCATGGCGAACGAGAACGGAGCGAAGACCGCCTCGAAGCCACCCTGCAGCATCGCGATCGTGCCCAAGAAGAACACCGCGAGCAGGAAGTGCCCCGCAACGAAGTTGGCCCAGAGTCGGACCGACAGGGTGATCGGCCTGATGATGATCTGCGTGATGAACTCGATGGGCACCAGGAGCACGTAGAGGACCGCAGGCGCGCCCGGTGGTACGCAGACATGTTTCAGGTAGCCGGCGAAGCCGTGCTTCTTGACGCCCACTACGTTGTACGTGACCCACGCGACGACCGCCATGAGGAGCGGGAACGCGATGCGGCTGTTCGACGAGAAGTTCACGCCGGGAACGACCTCGAAGATGTTCCAGAAGAAGATGGCGAAGAACAGGGTCGCGAGCAGCGGCATGAATCGGGCGCTGTCGGAGCCGAGCATCGGCACGGCGATGTTCTCGCGGACGAACTGGATGCCGCTCTCGGCGAGGCTCTGCATCTTGCCGGGAACGACGGAAGGCTTCCGAAGGCCGAAGTAGAAGAAGGCGAGGAAGCATACGAACCCTAGTAGCACCAAGAAATTGATGAAGTTCATGCAGAACGAGAGGCTTCCGAGGTTGAGCGAGGGCCCCCAGCAGTCCCACACGAAGTCCTTGGTGGTCGGCGGGTGGAACTGAGCGAGCACGGCCGCCAGGCTTGCGATCATCGGTGTGCACCTCCGGCACCCGAGCCGGCGCCCGGGAAGGCCCACATGTCGGCCTGCATGCGCCCGGAGAGCAGCTTCATCTCGGCGCCCAGGAGCAGGATCGTCGACGGCACCACGGCCGCGATGAAGGCGAAGACCGAGAACCACGCGGTCTGGTCGAGCAGCGCGATGATCGCGAGGATCACACCTAGTCGGATCACGAACCCGCAGAGTCCCACCGCGTAGAGCAACACGGGCGAGATGGTCGCAGCCCACGCCGTGGAGAGGCCGTGGGCGACGAAGTTCGCGGAGACCACCGCGATGCCGATCGCCGCCGACCAGCCGGCGTTGGGATCGGCAACGATCGCTCCGATGGCGAAGGCGAGGGATGCGGCGGGAAGCGCGAACGGCGTGATACGTCGGATCAGCTCGCGTTCTGGCTCAACCGTCGCCACCGTCTCCCCTTCCGTATCGGAGCCACACCAGGTACGTCGCACCGACCGCGCCGAGGATCGTGCCGACCGCGAAGATGATGCCATCGGTGCCGAGCCATCGATCGGCCAGATACCCCAGTCCGCCCCAGACGGCGATGCCCCCAATCATCGTCGACGTGATCGACCACCCGGTTCCCATGCCGCCCCAAGCCTCGTTGCGTTGCGGTCTGGCCGTCATGGGCGCATCAGTATAGGCAGTGGTTCTCGCGGGCGTCAAAGCAGCGTTTCCGCAGGTCACAGCCTGTTTCCGGCCGAGCTTGTGAAAGATTTCACGAAGTTCTGGCCGACCGGATCGACGGTGGCGCGCGACGCGCTGAGGTCAACGGCTGGCGCCGAGCGCTGGGGCGGCACGCGAAGTGCTGTCCGCCTTGCGGCTCGAGCGGAAGCTCGCCACCAGGTTGAGCCCTGCGAAGGTCAGACCGGCTGCGAACAGGATCGTTCCCCAGACGTTCACCTGCGGGGGGACGCCGATGCGCGAGGCGCCGTAGACCCACGTCGGGAACGTGTTCTTCGCGCCCGCCACGAATTGCGTGATCACGAAGTCATCGAGCGAGAGCACGAAGGACAGGAGGAACCCCGCCATGACTCCAGGCATGATCAAGGGGAAGGTGACCTTCATGAACGCCTGAAGCGGCGTGGCGAACAGGTCCTGGGCGGCGTTCTCGAGCGACCGATCGAGACCTTGCACGCGAGCCCGGACCGTGATCGCCACGAACGCGATCGAGAATCCGATGTGGCTGAACAGGATCGAGCCGTACCCGAGTGGTGTCTTCGCCAACACGAACATCGAGAGGAGAGACGACGCGAGCACGATCTCGGGGATCGCGATGGCGAGGAAGATGACGAAGTTGGTGGGGCCGCGTCCTCGGAAGGCATATCGCCCGAGCACGAGACCGATCAGCGAGCCGAGAACGGTCGCCAGGAGGGCAGCCGGGATCGCCACCAGGATCGAGAGTCGCAGCGCCTCGTTCAACGCCGGGATCGCGAACATGTCGGTCCACCAATCGAGCGTGCAACACGTGAACTTGGCGATCTGCCGCTCCCCGAGCAGCTTGTTGAACGAGAACAAGATCATGATGAAGACCGGGCTTGCCAAATAGATGATCGTCGCGACGGTGAAGACCGGCAGGATGTATGCGGTCCACCGCTTGCGCTTCGTTCGCATCGGCGGTCGCTGGGTCACCCCAACACGGTCGACCACGACCTCGCTCACGCCGCACCCGCCGCAAGTGTCGAATCCTCGGTGCCGAGGACCCTCGCATATGCCAAGGCGATGATGAGCATGCCGAGCATCAGTATCACCGAGAGCGCTGCAGCCTCAGGGTAGTCCGCCTCTTCCAGGAACTTCCGCTGGATCGCCTGGCCCACCATGAACGTTCGATTCGAGCCGAGGACGTCTGAGTTGACATAGTCGCCGGTGGCCGGCACGAACGTGAGGATCAGCGCCGCGAACAAGCCGGGGAATGACAGAGGCAGCACGATCTTCCTGAACGCCTCGAACCTCGACGCGTACAGGTCCTTGGCCGCCTCGATCAACCGCTTGTCGATGCGGTCCAACGCCACGTAGAGAGGCAGTGCCGTGAACGGCAGGAAGTTGTAGGTGATTCCAGCCACCACAGCGACGGGCGTCGTCAGCACCCTGAAATCGTCCGGAAGGATCCCTATGCTCTTCAGAGGTCCGAAGAGCACGCCATCATCGGCAAGGATGAAGTTCCACTGCACGGTGCGGATCACGAACGAGACGAAGAACGGCACGAGGATCAGGAAGAAGAGGGTTGACTTCCACCGCCCGGCGTAGAACGCGATCCAGTACGCCATCGGGTACGCGAGCAGGATGCTCAAGAGCGTCGCCAGCCCGGAGTACACGAGTGCCCGGGCGAAGAAGGTCTTGTTCCCGGAGAACGCGTTGGCGTAGTTCTCGAAAGCCCAGTCGAACCGGTAGCCCGACAGCAGGCCGCCGGACTGCAGCGATGTATAGACCACGAGGGCGAGTGGCACGATGAAGGCGATCAGGAGATAGATCACGCCCGGGCCGAGGATGCCATAGGCAACCCTCCGCCGCCGCCGGGCGAGATATTGATCCGCCCGCTTCGGAGGCTCGCCGCCCTGCGCCGCCGCGGTCGCGGCCGCTAGGGTTGACTCGCGGGCCTCGTCGCGGGTCGTCACGCGCCTAGCTCTTCGTGAGCGGTTCGAAGATCGCGTCCCATTCGTCGGTCTCCTCATCGGTGGTGAGGTTCCGGCCGAACGGCGTCTTCGACAGCAGCGCGTCGTCGGGCCATAGGAGCGTGCTGTCCGCCATCGCTTGCAGGTCCTCGGCGTACGCGCCCTTCTCCTCGGTCGCGTGTGTGGCGATGAGGTCCTGGACAGCGGGAACCGGGGACATGTAAGCGACCCATTCGGTGATCAGCTGCGCGATCTCCGGCTGGTAGACATAGTCCATCAACTTGTACGAGCCCTGGGGATTGGCCGAGTTCGCCGGGATCATCATGTTGTCGATCCACAGGAGCGCCCCGCCTTCGGGCACGATGAACTCGTACGGTGAGTTCTCCCAGATCTTGTAGTAGAGCACGTCGCCCGACCATGCCATGGTGGCCGCGATGTTGCCGGCCGTGAAGTCGTCGATGTAGCCCTGGTCGTAGAACTTGCGGAGCGTGCCGGAGTCCTTGAGCATCTGGATCCAATCCGCGGCTTCCTGCCATTCTGCTGGCCCGGATTCGCTGGGAGTGATGCCGAGGTTGATCATGACCACGTCTGGCATGTCACCCGTGATCATGCCGACCGAGTTGGTGCCGACGATGTCGGGGTTCATCAGATCGTCGAACTTGGTGAGCGGCTGGCTCACCTTGTCGGTATTCCACCCGACCCCGGTTAGGCCTGACTGCCACGCCATGGAGAACTTGTTCCCGGGGTCGTAGTCGGGATCCTTGGCCCACGAAGCCGAATTAGCGTCGAAGTTCGGACGAAGGGTCGGGTCGAGCTCTGTGATCCACCCCTTCTGGGTGAGCGCAGTGAACTGACGCCCGTTCGTGATCACGATGATGTCGCGGCCCGTGTCTTGCCCCCCCTGCAGCTGCGGCAGCAGCTCAGCGAAGAACGATGCGTTCGCTTGGATCTCGTCGTTGTAGTTGACCGTGATCCCGGTCTCACCTTTGAACTCCTCCAGCGATGGGTGGATACGCTCCCCCGTCTCGGGGTCCTTGGCCGAGTCGATGTAGAGGGGCCAGTTAGCGAAGTTGATCTCGGTGCCCGGCTCAGCCCCGAAGTCGACCGAATCCCCGGCTGGGGCCTCGCCGCCACTCGGCGCCGGGTCGCCGCCGCAAGCCGCGAGGATCGATGCGAGGCTCAGGGTGCCCACTGTCGCGCCGCCGTACTTGATCAGGTCGCGTCGGGACACCCGACGCTGCGTCATGCCTCGCATCAGCGATGCTGCCAACGCGGGGTCCACCTGTTTGCGGTGCTCGGTCATTCGTCGTCCTCCTCCATGATCAATCCTTCCTGGGGCGCAACCGCGAAGGTATGTTCCGGCTGCCACGAAACGGTCACCGTGTCGCCCTGCCTCGGCGCATCATCGAGGCCGAGGTTCTGGACGTACGCGGTCATTGTGGTGCCGCCGATCGATTCGATCTTGTATTGGTGGCTGACTCCGATGTAGGTCGTCATCGTGACCCGTCCGGAGACGTGGTTGAGATCCGTGGGGACCGACGCATCATCGCCCCGGGAGATCGTGAGCTTCTCGGGCCGTACCCCGACCTTCACGGTGCCGTGGAGGTCAGGCGGAACTCTGCTGCTCGGCAGTTTCACCGATCCGCCGGCGGCGAGCGTCACTGTCGCGACGCCGTTAGCCCCTTCCTTGAGCTCGCCTTCGAGCATGTTGGACGCCCCGAGGAATCCTGCCACGAACTCGGTGTTCGGGTTCTCGTAGACCTCGGCCGGCTCGCCGAGCTGCTCGATCTTGCCGAGACGCATGACGGCCAACCTGTCCGACATCGTCATCGCCTCTTCTTGGTCGTGCGTCACGTAGATGAAGGTGATGCCGACTTCCTGCTGGATGCGCTTCAGATAGAGCTGCATCTGCTTGCGGAGCTTCATGTCGAGGGCCCCGAGAGGCTCGTCGAGCAGCAGCACCTGAGGATGGTTGACCAGCGCTCTGGCGAGCGCGACACGCTGCTGCTGACCGCCCGACATCTGTGGGGGCTTGCGTTTCTCGAATCCTGTGAGATCGACGAGCTTCATCGTGTCGGCGACCCGGCTCTCCAACTCGCCCTTGTCGACCTTCTTGCGCCGCAGCCCGAACGCCACGTTCTCGTACACATCGAGGTGCGGGAACAATGCGTAGGACTGGAAGACCGTGTTCACGTCGCGCTTGTACGGCGGCAGGTCGGTCACATCTCGCCCTCCCAGGTACACCGTGCCGTACGAGGGATCCTCGAAGCCACCGATCATGCGGAGGGTCGTGGTCTTGCCGCAGCCAGAGGGCCCGAGCATCGAGAAGAACTCGCCTTCGGCGATGTCCAGCGACAGGTCGTCGACCGCCGCGACGTCGCCGAACATCTTCGTCACCCGTTCAAGACGAACGTCGATCTCGTTCGGCACGTGCGCTCCCCTCATCACCCCGGCCCGCACGCGGTACGTCGAGCACGTCGGGCATCATCACCTGTCAGTACGCAGTCAGGAACCCTCGGGTTCGGAGATGCATCATCGACCACTTGTACGGAACGGACAAGGGGCAGGGACGGCATGGGTCATCCCGACGGCTCCGAGGTCGACGGCGCCGGCGCCCGTGGGCTCGCCTCGGGAGGCTCACCGCCGCGGCGGCGCCACCGGTCGAGCGCCGGCAGGGCCGTCACCAAGAAGAGCGCCAGGGCGCCCAGCAGGATCAGCCCCACGGTGGTACGACCGTCGATCAAGCCGACCGCCAGCGCGCTGGCGCTGATCAACGCGCTCCACAGGTACATCAGCAGCACGGCCCTCGTCTGACTGTGCCCGATATCCATCAGCCGATGATGGATGTGCTCCTTGTCGGCGTGACCGATGCCTTGGCCGCGCCATGTGCGTCGCACGATCGCCAGCACAACGTCGAGGAACGGGATGAAGAGCACGAGCAGCGGCACCACGAGAACTCCGGCGATGGCAGCGATGTCGCCACCGCTGGGTTCGAACGGATTGCGTCCGACGCCGTCGATCGTCGCGATCGAGAGCAGCATGCCGAGCAGCAACGCGCCCGAGTCGCCCATGAAGATCTTGGCGGGGTAGAAGTTCCACGGCAAGAAGCCGAGGCACATGCCGACGGCGATCGCCGAGAGCATCGCTGCGGCAGAGGCGTCGCCGAACGTGCTCGGTGTGCGGATCATGTACACGAAGAAGGCCGACGCGGCGATCGCGATCATGCCGGCGGCGAGTCCGTCGAGTCCGTCGACGAGGTTCACCGCGTTCGCGATCGCGACGACCCACAGGATCGTGAGGGGCACCGCGACGTCCTGGGACAGCGACACCACGCCGACCCCGGGGATCCAGATGAAGGCGAGCGCGGCCCCCATCAGTACGAACACACCTGCGATGAACACCTGCGCGGTGAACTTCGCGAGCGCGCTCATGCCGCGGCGATCGTCGATCAAGCCCAGCCCGACCATCAGGGTGCACGTCACGACCGCGGCGAGCGGGATCGGGCTGCCGCGGCGCACCTCGTCGAAGAACGGCAGCACGAAGGCGATGCCCATGCCGACCAGGAACCCTGCGTACATCGCCAGCCCGCCCATCGTCGGGGTGGGCACGGCGTGCACCGTGCGGTCGTTCGGTTGGGAGATCGCCCCGATGCGCACGACGAGGCGGCGCACGATCGGCGTGGCCACGAACGTCGTCCCCGCGCTCGCGAGGAAGATGGTCAGGTATCGCGCCCACGCGCTCACGCTACGGGTAGACGGGGAAGCGCTGCATCAGGTCGCGGACCCGGCCCCTCGCCTTCTCCTTGACGCCCGCGTCGTCGGGCGCCTTCAGCACGTCGGCCATGATGCTCGCGATCTCGCGCATCTCCGGCTCGTCCATGCCGAGCGTCGACGGACCGGGCGTGCCCACCCGGATGCCCGAGGGCGTCGAGGGCGGGTTCGGGTCGAACGGGATCTGGTTCTTGTTGAGGGCGATGCCCACCTCGTCGCAGACCGCCTCGGCGGCCTTGCCGTCGATGCCGAGCGGACGCAGGTCGGCCAGCAGCAGGTGCGAGTCGGTGCCGCCCGAGACGATGCGCAGTCCCTCGTCGGTGAGCCCGGCGGCGAGCGCGCGCGCGTCGCGCACGGTGCGCTCCGCGTAGTCGCGGAACTCGGGCGTCGACGCCTCCTTGAGGGCCACGGCCTTGCCGGCGATGCAGTGCTCGAGCGGCCCGCCCTGCATCATCGGGAAGACCGCCTTGTCGATCGCCTTGGCGTGCTCCTCGCGGCAGACGATCATCGCGCCGCGCGGTCCGCGGAGGGCCTTGTGCGTGGTGAACGTCACGACGTCGGCGTGGGGCACCGGCGACGGATACGCGCCGCCCGCGACGAGCCCGATGAAGTGGCTCGCGTCGACCCACAGCAGCGCGCCGACCTCGTCGGCGATCTCGCGGAACGCCGCGAAGTCGATCTCGCGCGGATACGCGGTGTACCCGGCCAGCACGATCTTCGGCCGGTGCTCCTTCGCGAGGTCGCGGATGCGGTCCATGTCGAGCTGCTCGGTCTCGCGATCGACCTCGTAGCCGACGAAGTTGAACCACATGCCGCTGACGTTCACAGGCGAGCCGTGCGTGAGGTGCCCTCCGTGGGCGAGCACCATGCCGAGCACCTTCTCGTTCGGGTCGTTCGGGCGTGAGGAACGCGCCGAAGACGGCCATGTTGGCCTGGGCGCCCGCGTGCGGCTGGGCGTTCGCGTGGTCGGCGCCGAACAGCTCCTTGGCCCGGTCGATCGCGAGCTGCTCGGTGACGTCGACGAACTCGCATCCCCCGTAGTAGCGGCGGCCCGGGGTAGCCCTCGGCGTACTTGTTGTTCATCGTCGAGCCGATCGCGGCGAGCACGGCCGGGCTCGCGTAGTTCTCCGACGCGATCAGGCGCAGCTCGGTTCGCTCGCGCTCGCAGCTCGCCGGCGATCGCCGCGGCGACCTCGGGGTCGGTCGCCTTCAGCGCCTCCCAGTCGGCCGCATACTCCCGCTCCTTCGCTACCCTGCACCCATCGCTACAGCTCCCCTCGTTCGATCGATGCGATCTGCTCCAGTCGCGGCACGTGACGCCCGCCTTCGAACTCCGTGGCCAGCCACACCCGCACGATCTCGCGAGCGTAGGCGGGCGCCACGACCCTTCCACCCATGCTCAGCACGTTGGCATCGTTGTGCCTGCGCGACAGCTCCGCGAGGAACAGGTCGTGGCACAGCGCCGCCCGCACCCCGTGCACCTTGTTCGCCGCGATCTGCTCACCCTGGCCCGAGCCGCCCATCACGATGCCTCGCTCGCACTCGCCGTTGCCCACGGCGTGGGCCGCGGCGGCGATGAACGCCGGATAGTCCACGGGATCGCTCCGAATCGGTGCCGTAGTCGGACACCTCGTGCCCTTCGCTCGGCGAGGAACGCCTTGATGTCCTCCTTGAGGAGGAACCCGGCGTGATCGCTACCCATCGCGATGCGCATCGTCTCAGCCCTCGCTCGCCGCCGGCACCGGCTCGGCGCCGTACAGCCCGTCGACGAGCCGGTCGATCCACTCGTCGAGCTCCCACGCGATCGCTCGGTAGCTCTGCAAGCGGCAGGCCGAGCGGGTCGGCCACGTCTTCGTCGAGCGGGTTGCCCGGGAACCCGTCCCGCCTGGCCTCGGGCCGCCTGGCTCACGCGGTCGGTCAAGGCGTCGGGACCGGCTCCGGGCGGCGCCGGCGGCAACGACTCGAGCAGCCGCACGAGCTCCTTCAGCGTGAACGCGCGGTCCGCCAGCGCTCGTGCTCGTCGGTCGAGCGCGCTCGCGATGCTCGCCCGCCATCGCGACCATGAGATCGCGGCCTCGGTCGACGCGGTCCGCGAGAGGCGGCGGGCACGTGCGCCCGCGATGTCGACGCCCCGCTCGGCCGCCGCCGTGACCGCCTCGGCGGTGGCGCGCCGACCCCTCGACCCCCGATGTGCCGGCCGACGAGACCGTCGGGGCGGCCGTCACCGAACCGCGCCGTCAGGGCGTCACGCAACAGCCCCTCGGCGATGGGGGAACGGCAGATGTTGCCGGTGCAGACGACCAGGATCGAGGTCATGGCGAGGGGCGCGAGTCTAGCAGTGCCTCCCCGGCCGGCAGGAGCCGCGCGATCGCCTCGGCGCGAGGTCGCCGGCCCGCAAGCACGCGGAGCCGCACCGTGCGCCAGATCGACGCACGGTCGACGCAACGCCCGTCGAGCGGGACCTCCTCGCACAGGTAGACGGTCGACGAGATCGCCGAACGCCGCGCGGAGCTCGTCGCACGTCGTGGCCGGGCGCCTCGCCGGACCGATTCGCGCTCGTGACCGCGAGCGGGCCCGGCCGCCGCCAGCACGGCGCGCGCGAGCGGATGCGCGGGCACGCGACGCCGACGGTGCGTGCGTCGCCGCCGAGGTCCCACGGCGCGACTCACCGGCGAATTCGCGGCAGCACGAGGGTCAGCGCACCCGGCCAGAAGGCCGCCGCGAGCGTCTCGGCGCGCTCGTCGAGCGCGGCGACCTCGCGCGCGGTCGCGAGCGCAGGGACGAGCACCGGCAGCGTCAGGTCCCGGGCACGTCCCTTCGCCGCGAACAGCCTCGCGGTCGCGTCGGCATCGTCGGGACGGGTGGCGAGCCCGTACACCGTGTCGGTCGGGAACACCACGAGCCGGCCCTCGCGCGCCGCCGTGACGCGTCATCGACCGGGATCGCGTCGTCACGGCCACGTCGCGACGACCACTCGGTCGCGTCCCGCGAGGTCAGGGATGCACGGAGACTTCGATCGCCCCGTCGTCGGTCGCGACGTCGCCGACCGACTCGGCCTGTTCCGTCGCCGATCTCGACGACCACCGACCCGCCGGGGCGGAGCCAGTGCACGCGCCTGCGCGAACAGCGCTCGTACACCGCGACGCCGCCAACGAGCGCCTCGCACGGGATCCGCCCGCACCTCGCGAGGAAGCGCCCCGTACTCCTCCGGCTCGATGTACGGCGGGTTGCTACGACCATGTCGGGTCGATCTCTTGAGCGGATCGAGGAAACGTCGAGCATGTCGCCGTCGCACGACCTCGATGTCGAGACCGTTGCGGACAGCATTCTCCCGCGCGAGCGCGACCGCCTCGGACGAGACGGTCGATCGCCCAGACCGTGGCATCGGCGCGCTCCTGCTTGATCGCCAGGGCGATCGACGCCGCGTCCCGGTGCCGACGTCGACGATCACGCGGCGAGTCGACGTCGCGCACGACTTCGAGCGCCGCGTCGACGACGATCTCGGTCTCGGGACGGGGAACGAACACGCCGGGTCGCACCGTGACCAGGACAGGTGCCGGAACCCGGCCTCGCCGGTCAGGTGCTGGGTCGGGGTACCCGCGCACCGACGGCAGAGCACGCGTGCCGAACGCCTTCGCCTCGGCGCCGCCCAGCGGCTCGCTCGCGCGTATAGGCCCGCTCGGTCGGTGCCGAGCACGCTCGCGAGCAGCTGCTCGGCCGTCGACAGCGGCGCATCGACGTCGTGTCGCTCGAGGTAGTCGGCGGCTCGCCGCACGACCTGCGCGGGCCTCACGTCGAGCTCCCCCTCGCGCCCCTCGGCGAGCTGCTGGGATCGTTCCGCCGCGTTGAGTCGATCGATGAAGCCGTCGAGCTCTTCGCCGCCGGCGAGCACGTCGGCGAGCTGGTGCGAGGTGTGCTTGATGCGGTGATCGGTCACCCTGCCGTCGGGGAAGTTGTAGGTGCGGATCTTCTCGGAGCGGTCGCCGGAGCCGAGCTGAGACCGGCGGGCCGCCGCCTCCTTGGCCGCCGCCTCGTCCTGCGCCCGCTGCAGCAGCCGGGCGCGCAGGTAACGCATCGCCTTCTCGCGGTTCTGCAGCTGGGATCGCTCTTCCTGACACTCGATCTTGATGCCGGTCGGCACGTGCACGATGCGCACCGCCGAGTCGGTCGTGTTGACCGACTGCCCTCCCGGCCCGCTCGATCGGTAGACGTCGATCACGAGGTCCTCGGGACGGATCTCGACCTCGACCTCCTCGGCCTCGGGCAGCACGGCGATCGTCGCGGTCGAGGTGTGGATGCGTCCCGACGACTCCGTGACCGGCACCCGCTGCACGCGATGCACGCCCGGACTCGTGCTTGAGCCGCCCGTACGCATCGCGACCGCGCACCTCGAGGACGGCGTCCTTGAACCCGCCGAGGTCGCTCGGAGAGCTCGAGAGCATGTCGGTCTTCCAGCGATGCCGCTCGGCGAGTCGCCGGTACATCTCGTAGAGCTCGCCTGCCCACAGCGCCGCCTCCTGCCCGCCGGCTCCCGCTCGGATCTCGACGATCACGTCCTTGCCGTCGTTGGGGTCCTTGGGCACGAGCAGCGACTCCGAGCCGAGCCCGGATCTCGGCGGCACGCTGCCTCCGCCTTCGTCGGCCTCGTCCTCGAGGAACGCGACCATCTCGGGATCGCTCTCGAGCGCGGCGAGCTCGCGAGCATCGGCCGCCTGCTGCACCGCCTCGCGGTACTCGCGGTAGGGCGCCACGATCTCCTCGAGCTCCGCGTACGCCTTGCCGAGCGAGCGGAGCCGATCGGGGTCCGCGGCGACGCCGGGCTCGGCCATCTCGGCGGAGATGCGCGTCGTGACGGGCCTGGATCTCCTCGAGCCGGTGATCGAGGTCGTCGCTCACGCTGTCGATCATCCCAGGGGGTGGCCGATCGCCCGACCCGCGTCGGACGTGGTACGCGCGCTCCGGCTCGTCGATGAGTCGAGGTCGAGGTCGCTCAGATGGGGAGGTCGGGCGTCCTCGGTCGCCGGTCGTCGAACAGCCCGGCGAGTCCGGCGTCGGCAGGGTCGGCCCGATCGACCCACAGCCTCGAGTCGGCGACGCTCGGTCTGCGATGCAGTCGCCTGCGTGTACTGCGACGCGGCACGGCGCCGTGTCGACTCGACCGACGCAGGCGGTCCGGGAGCGGCCGACCTCGAGATCCGTCGGCGACCGAGAGCAGCCGCGACTGCATCTCGTGCAGCTGCCCGAGCATGGCCTCCCGGCGCTCCGCGAGGTTGGCGAGCATGCGATCGGACTCCTCCTGGGCCGCGATCAACGACTGCGAGCCCCGGATGCGGACCTCCTCGGCTCGAGCGCTCGGCCTCGGCCTTGATGCGGTCGGCCTCGTCACGTGCCTGCTCGACGATCTGCTCCGCCTCGGTGTCGGCCGTGGCCAGCACGCCGGCGAACCGTTTCGACAGCTGCTCGTAGGCGTCGTCGGCGGGCGGCTCGGCTTCGAGTGCGCCCGGCTTGGCCTCGAGCTCGGCGACCCGCGCGCGCGCCTCGGCGAGCGGAGCGCTCGAGCGCATCGACGTGGGCGGCGACGGCGTCAGGTACGCGCGGACCTGGTCGGGGTCGTACCCGCGACGGACCGTCGCGAACTCCCGCTGCCGGATCTGCTCCCCGCCTGCCACGAGCGGGGACTCCGGTCTTCCGTCGAGTTCACGGCACCTCCTGCAGAAGCATCTTGCGGAACTGCCCGCGCTGTTGCAACGACATCGACTCGCCGCTCGGGTCCGCGGAAGCAGCTCATCCCGCGGCGCCGGCGGCCTCGTCCTCGCGACGCAGCACCTCGTCGAACGATGCGATCGCGACCTCGATCTGGGAGTCGTCGGGCTGCTGGGTGGTGATCTTCTGCAGCCAGATGCCCGGGCGCCATCAGCGCACGCATCACGAGCGAGCCGTGGAACCGCGCCCCCAGCCGCAGGGCCTCGTACGCGACGCCGGCGATGATCGGGATCGCGACGATCCGCGAGACGATCCGCCAGAGCAAGCCCGGGTGTCCCGAACAGCGTGAACACGAAGATCGTGATGATCATCACGATGATCAGGAAGTTCGTGCCGCAGCGGACGTGCTCCTTCGGGTAGCGGTCGACCCTGCTCGGGCACGAGCTCGTCGCCGTGCTCGTAGGCGGCGATCGTCTTGTGCTCGGCGCCGTGGTACTCGAAGACGCGGTGGATGTCCTTCGTGCGACCGATCAGCCAGAGGTAGCCGACGAACAGCAGCACCCGGAACACGCCCTCGCCGATCAGCAGGGGCACACCTTCGCCGACCCTGCCCTCCACCCACGTGAACAGGGTGGTCGGGCCGAGGATGAACACGCCGATGAACAGCAGCATCGCGATCGCGAGCGAGACGCCGATCTGCCTCGAGGTGAGCTGCTCGTCGTCGTCGACCGACTGGTTCGCGGCGATCATCAGCGCTCGCATGCCGATCGCGAGCGACTGCCCGAGCACGATCACCCCGCGCAGCAGTGGCTTGCGGAGGATCGGATGGCGGTCGGCCACCGACTCGATGTCGTGCGACTCCAGGTGGATGTCACCGGCGGGTCGACGCACCGCGACCGCCCAGTGGCGGGCGCCACGCATCATGACGCCCTCGACGACGGCCTGGCCGCCGTAGAGGTGCGGTGCGGGCGAGGGCGAGGCCGCCGGGTCGTCGGCCACGCGCGGCTAGCTCTTCTGCGCTGCCTGCTGCGCGGCTTGAGTCTTCGCGTAGCGCCGCTGGAACCGCTCGACCCGGCCGCCGGTGTCGACGAGCTTCTGCTTGCCCGTGTAGAAGGGGTGGCAGTTCGAGCAGATCTCGGCCCGGATCTCACTGACGGTCGATCGGGTCTGGAACGTGTTCCCGCACGAGCAGTGGACGTTCGCGATCTGGTAGTCGGGGTGGATGCCCTGCTTCATGGTGTCCGCGTCTCCTTCGCTGACCCGCCGAGGGTACCTTGCACCGGTTCCAACGCCCGCTATTCCCGTGAACGGGAACGCCTTCGTGCCTCAGCTGCCGCTCGGCGCCTTGGCGATCTCCTTCAGGAACTGCTCGTTGGACTTCGTCGCCCGGATCTTGTCGGTGAGCAGCTCGAGCGCCGCCCCCGGCTCGAGGGCGTGCAGGACCCGGCGCAGCTTGATCACGAGCGCGAGCTCCTCGGGCGGCAGCAGCAGCTCCTCCTTCCGGGTGCCCGAGGCATCGACGTTGATCGCCGGGAACAGCCGCTTCTCCGAGAGCTGGCGGTCGAGTCGCAGCTCCATGTTCCCGTGCCCTTGAACTCCTCGAAGATGCCCTCGTCCATGCGCGAGCCGGTCTCGACGAGCGCGCTCGCGATGATCGTGAGTCGAACCGCCCTCCTCGATGTTGCGCGCCGCGCCGAAGAACCGCCGAGGCGGGTAGAGCGCCGAGGCGTCGATGCCGCCCGACAGGATCTTGCCGCTGGCCGGCATCGCCGAGGTTGTAGGCGCGCGCGAGTCGCGTGAGCGAGTCGAGGATGATCACGACGTCCTGCTTCGACTCCGCGAGCCGCTTCGCGCGCTCGAGCACGAGCTCGGTGACCTGGATGTGCTGGTCGGTCGGCTTGTCGAACGTCGAGTAGACGACCTCGGCCGCCGTGACCGTGCGCTGCCAGTCGGTGACCTCCTCGGGTCGCTCGTCGACGAGCAGCACGATCAGGTGCACCTCGGGGTTCGAGGCGATGATCCCGTTCGCGATCTGCTTGAGGATCGTCGTCTTGCCCGCCTTGGGCGGCGCGACGAGCATGCCGCGCTGACCTTTGCCGATCGGCGCGATCATGTCGATGATGCGCTCAGTCACGGCCAGCGGGCCCGACTCGAGCCGGAACCGCTCATCGGGGAACAGCGGCGTGAGCTTGTCGAAGTTCGTGCGATCCTTCGCCGACTCGGGGTCCATGCCGTTGACGGTCTCGACGTCGAGCAGGGCCAGGTACTTCTCGTTGTCGCGCGGGACGGCGCGACCTTGCCGGCGACGACGTCGCCCTTGCGCAGCGACGCCTTGCGCACCTGCGAGACCGACACGTAGATGTCTTCGGACCCCGGCGCGTAGCCCGACGTGCGCAGGAACCCGTACCCGTCGGGCAGCAGGTCGAGGATCCCCGTGTGCGTGGGAGCGTTGGCCATCTCCTCGGCCCGCTCCTGCTCCTCGCGCAGCCGGCGCTCCTCGCGCATGCCGGCGCCGGTCCTCACGGGAGGGGCGCTGGCGGCGGTTCTCGATCCTGGGCACCGCCCTGATTGCGATCGCCGCCCTGGTTGCCGCCTGGACCGCCCTCGCCTCCTTGGGCGCGCTCCTGATTGCCGCCTCGGTTCCGGTCCTGGCCGCCCTGGTTCCGTTCCTGGCCGCCCTGGTTCCGGTCACTCCGATTGCGATCACGGCCTCGGTCGGGCTTGCGTTCGCGATCTCGCTCGCCGCCACGGTCGGACGTACCATCGCCGCCCTGCTGGTCGGGTCGGTCACGCCCGCCTTCCTGGCTGGTCGCTTCGCCAGGCTCCTCGGATACGCGTGCGTCTGGCCGCTCTGCCACGGCGACGGCTGCGGCGGCGATCGGCGGAGTCGGATCCTCCCCCGCACCGTTCCCGCCGTTGTTCACGATGGCGTCGATCAGTCCGGACTTGCGCAAGCGCTGGGTGCCCTCGATGCCCATCTCCTGGGCGATGCGTTGCAGCTCGGGGATGAGCTTCTGTTCGAGGGCGCCGCGATCGGTCGTGGTGTTCTCCATGAGGCTATGCCTCTCCCTTCAGGTCGTGCTCGAGCGTCTGCCAGTCGGCCATGAACTTCTCGAGGCCGAGGTCGGTGAGTGGGTGCTTGACGAGCTTGCGGAACACGTCGACGGGCATGGTGGCGATGTCTGCACCGGCCTCGGCCGCCTCGACGACGTGCATCGGATGGCGAAGGGATGCAGCCAGCACGTTGGTCTCATATCCCTGCACGGCGTAGATATCGGTGATCGCGCGAAGCGCGCCCATGCCGTCGCTTGCGACGTCGTCGATACGCCCGATGAACGGCGACACGATGTACGCCCCGATCTCGGCCGCAAGGATAGCCTGGGCAGGCGAGAACACGAGCGTGACGTTGACCCTGATCCCGTCATCGGTGAGCCGCTTGCCCGCCGCCAGCCCGTCGGGCGTCATCGGAACTTTCACGACGGCGTTCGGCGCCTTCTGCGACAGATCGACGCCTTGCTCGTACATCGCTTCCGCCTCGGGTTCGGTGGTCTCGAGCGAGATGTCGCCCGGAACGGTCTCGAGGATCTCCTTCCAGACCACGTCTGGATCCTGGCCCTGCTTGGCCACGAGCGACGGGTTGGTCGTGACGCCGGAGAGCACGCCCCACCGGCTGATCTCGCGGATCTCCTCGATGTCGGCGGTGTCGAGGAACAGCCTCATGCGAACGTGCCTCCTGATGTCTCCTTGGCGGAGTCGGCGGTTGTATCTGTGCCTCGATGGTTCCGGTCCAATGCGGCCGCGGCCTCATGGATCTCAGCCGCTCGTTGCGTCGTGCGTTCCATCACCAGGTCCATCACCGCGGCGATCGCCTGGTCGAAGCTGTAGTTGGGCAACACCGGCACGCCGTGTGAGAGCGCCTGGCTCTTCACATACCGTTGCAGCCGGCGGATGTTCTCGAACCCGGCCGTGTATCGCTCGGCCGGGCGCGATGCGACGGCATCCTCACGGGTCGCGAAATGCGACAGGTGGCGCCCCTCGTCTTCCACGCCGAGGATGAACGGCACCGCGAGGATACGGTCCTGCAGCGATTCGAGGTCGACGAAGCCCGGCACGATGTGCGCACCCTCGATCACGATGCTCGTGCCCTCGGTCGCTGCGCGTTCGATCAGGGCGTTGATACCGACGGCGACCGCTGCGGTCTGCTCGCGGAAGCCGAGCAGCAAGGCGTCGGACGTCGTGCCCGGCGGCTCTCGCAGCGCCTGGTCGGCGTGGTACGACGATGTGTGCAGGGTCGGCATGAGCTCCGATGAGAGCATCGAGCGCATGACCTCGCGGATCGCATCGGTGGCGACGACTCGCACGATGCCCAGCCGTGCTGCAAGCTGTGTCGCGATCGTCGACTTGCCCACGCCCGTCGAGCCACCGATGAGGATCACGAGCGGCACGTCGAGCCGCTCCACCTCCCGCCAGCGCAGGAAGTTCTTGGCGTAGCGTGCCCCCGCGAGCTCTCCGATGACCGAAAGCGCGAGCTCGGCGATCTGGTCGGAGGTCACCGACGCGAGGCCCTGTTCGCGAAGCCGATCTTCGATCGCCTCGGCGACCTGATACGCGCGGTAGGGAGACAGGCCCGTCACCATCACCTGTGACGCCATCAATCCCTTGGAGAACGGCAGGCCCGGCTCACGGTCCGTGATGACGATGTGGGGCGTCCTGGACTCCCGCTGATTCTCTGGCTGAGTATCTGGTGGATTCATCGGCTCACTCTCGGGCTCGCCCCCGATTGGTTCCTCGTTGGGTCGCAAGGTCGATCACGTCACCCAGGGCCGTATCGAGGTCGGTCGACCCTTCGACGACCACTGCGCGGTTGTCCATGAACACGACCTCCGCCCCCCGGTCGAGAGCCCGCCCGACGCCGATATCGACGGCGGCGGCCTTCAACTCCGTGAGGAGGACGTCGTACTCCTGGGCTGCATCGAGGTCCTCCGCGAACCCGGCCCGATCGGCCAATCGTGTGCTCCACCCGACCACCACACACCGGGAGACCTCCCGCAGGTGCTCGACCTGACGAGCGGCAACACCGCCTGGGGCGGTTGTGGCGAAGAACACGCGCGAATCCCCTACATCGGCCAGCGGAACCGGGACGAAGTCGGTGATCAACAGCTGCGACTCATCGAGGTACCGGAGGACGTGGGATCGCAGTGCGGAAAGATTCTCGGACCCGGCGAGCGGGCCGGCAACCATGGTAACAACCACCAGGTCAGACCGCAACAGCCGATAGGGGCCGAGGTAGCCCCCGACGTACTCGGCCGGCGCTCCGACCGGCACCACGAGCACACCTGCATCCCATGGCACGGGCGGTATGGCCGCGCCGCTGCCCTCGAGCACGACCAGGCCAGGGCGACGCGCCGCAGCCAGCTCGGCCGCCTCGCGAACGTTGGTGGCATATGGCGCCCCGGCGAGACCGCCGCCCGCCCGTCGTGCGCCGATCGTGGTCACACCCGTCGTGAGGGCATCTTCCAAGTAGTCGGAAGCCGCGTGCTGGCCGTCGCGAACCAGCTCGACCAGGCGATCGATGGTCACGCTTCCCGCCTCGGCAACCTGGGGCTCGGCGGGGCCACCTCGACCCATTGCCACGACGATCGGGGCGAGGCCACGGCGAGCCGCGATCCTGGCGACTTCGCCGCTGATCGCCGTCTTTCCTGTGCGCTTGCCGGTACCGATGACGGCGAGCGCGGGAGCTCCGATCGGCGGGCCATCGACGGGTGGCACAAGCTCGAAGTCGGCGCCCGCGTAGCGCACCCCGCGCGTCAGCGCGACCGCGGCGAGCTCCATGCGCTCCCGATACCCGAGCACCGGCTCGTCCGATAGATCGAGCACGACATCCGGGTGCCATGACCCGATCGCCTCTGCGAGGGCCGCCATGCGATCGTCGCCGGCGGCGAGGGTCGGCACGCCGATATCGGGCAGCGAGCCCGGATCGATCTTCTCGATACCCCCGACGAACACCGCTCCCACGACCTCGTGACCGCGTTCGGAAGCTATCTCGACAGCCCAGCGCGTCACAGGTGGGTAGTGCTCGCCATCCACGAGCACGACGGTTCGCATGTGTCAGGATCCTTCCTGGGCGAAGCGTGGGTAAGGCGTCGAGCGCGGCCAGCCGGTGTCGGGCGGCTCCGGCTAGTCGCCGACAGGCACCGTGCGTTCCTGCACCGGCTGCTCATGCTCCCTGTGGAACTGGTCGCCTGCCAGCGAGAAGTGGGTCATGACGTGGCTCTCGCCGAAGGGGAACCGGCGCAGGATCCGGACTTGGCCGTCGTCGAACTCCAGCACGTTGTAGCAGGGTTTGGTGTAGCCGCGCACCCGCAGCGACGACACGGTGCCGGCGTTCGCGACGTACATGTTCTCGAGCCGCCACACGTAGGGCACATGCTTGTGCCCCGAGAGGACGACCTGCACCCCCGCGTGGATCAGGACCTCGAGCAGATCGCCGGCGTCCATCACCGTGCTGCGTTCACGCCCGGTGCCCGGGATCGGCAGCAGGTGATGATGCAGCACGAACACCTTGAGAAGGGCCGGTTCCTCGAACTGACGCCGTATCCAGTCGTAGTGGACCCGGCCGACCTTCCCCTCGTTGAGGTCGGGCTCACTCGAGTCGATGCCGACGATGCGAACACCCTCGACATCGTGAGACCACATGCGCGGCCCGATCAGGTCCTCGAAATGGAGGTAACCGACGTTGCGCGAGTCGTGGTTGCCCGGCACGGTGAGCATCGGGGCTTGGATGCGCTCGGCGTAGGCGACCCAGTTCTTGTACTCCTGCCGGTAGCCCTCCGCGGTGAGGTCGCCGCTCACGACGACGACATCGGGTCGCATCTCGTTGAGCTCTGCGATCACCCGGTTCATGAGGTTGGGCACGAAGAACTGCGAGCCAACGTGCGGATCCGAGATGTGTGCGATCGTAACCACGGGTGGCATCAGTCTAGTAGGGCAGCGCTTTCTCGCGTGGGACCTGTGCTAACGCCTGAAACTCCTCCACCGCGGGCGTGGGACGATACGTGACGCGATGACGTGGCTCGACGCGGCACTGGTACTCCTTCTCGCCGTGTCGATGTACTCGGGGTATCGGCGCGGCGCCGTGCTGCAGCTGATGGGCATCATCGGCCTGTCACTCGGCGTCGTCGTGGGAGTGATGTTGGCTCCGCGCGTCGCCGAGCTCGCTGGTTCGCAGCCGGCGGCCGTTGCATTGGTGCTGGGCACCGCCCTCGTGGCGGGGGCGATCGGCAACATGCTTGGCTGGATCGTCGGAAGCCGCTTGCGCCGGCGCACCCACGAGACTCAGCTGCGCAGAGCCGACGCGCTCGGCGGATCGGTCGTCTCAGGGGTTGCCCTGGTGCTGGCGACATGGTTCCTCACGCTCAATCTCGCAGAGGGGCCGTTCCCGATGCTGTCGAGGGGGCTTCGCGAATCGCGGATCGTCCGCACTCTCGAGGCCACCTTCCCCGCCCCGCCATCGATCGTCGACGAAGCCAACCACCTCTTGCCGTTGCTCGGCATGCCCGACGGTTCGGTGGATCTGCCGGGCGAGCCCGCCGGACCGGTCGAGCCTCCGACGACCGAGCAGGCCCGGGTGGCGACCGAAGCCGCACGGAGCTCGACGGTCGAGGTGGTAGGGAGAGGGTGCGTCGTTGGATTCGTGAACCAGGGTACGGGATTCGTGGTCGGCGACGAGCTGGTCGTGACGAACGCGCACGTTGTCGCGGGCACCGATGAGCAGACCGTATCGTTGCGAAGCGACGCCTGGACCGCCTTCGTTGTGGCGTTCGACCCTGAGCTCGACGTGGCCGTGCTGCGCGTGCCCGGTCTCGACCTGGAGGCCCTGCCGCTGTTGCAGGGCGAGGCCGCACGTGGCGACGTCGGTGTGGTCCTCGGATACCCCGGCGGTGGGTCGCTACGGCCCGACGACGCCGCCGTGCGAGCGGTGATCGAACCGGTCGGAGTCGACATCTACGGCGAGGGTGAGGTTCGGCGGCGCATCTACGAGCTGCAGACCGTCATCGAGCTCGGCAACAGCGGAGGGCCGTTCGTGCTGGCGAACGGCCGGGTGGCGGGCCTCGTGTTCGCAAGTTCCGCCGACCTCGCCGACGTCGGATACGCGATCGTCTCGCACGAGATCGCGCCGATCGTCGACCGAGCGCGATCACTCGCTGGCGAGGTCGACACCGGCCCCTGCGCGAGTTGACCGATGCTAGGAGCCGGTCACCTCGAATCCAGCGGATCGCGCGCTCACGCGCAGCACGACCCAGTCGTCGCCCAGCTCGGGAAGGAGGCGACGCTCGGTCTCGAAGGCCAGGAGGGCTGGGCCTGAACCCGACACGCAGACCGCGAAGCCCTCGGCGCGTACGGCCTCGAACACCTCCTTGACCTCGGGAACCAGCGACAGGCGCAAGTCCTGATGAAGCCTGTCCTGCATCGCCGCAACGAGCAGCGACGGCTCCTGGGTCATGGCGTGCACCATGAGGGCCGCATGGGCCGCGTTGAAGATCGCATCGTCGCGAGAGACAACTCCCGGCAGCGCCGCGCGAGCCGCGCCGGTGGCCAGGCGCAGCTTCGCTGGCACCAGGGCGACGGGACGAAGGTCAGGGTGCGGGTCGAGCCTGCGCACCGGGCCGTCCGGCACCGCGATGGTGAATCCCCCGAAGGTCGCCGGCGCGGCATTGTCGGGGTGGCCTTCGACCTCGGCGGCGAGTGCGAACACCGAGAGTGCCTCGGCGCCGGCTCCGCCGCGAAGATCGAGGGCTGGATCGAGCAGGATCGAGCCGAGGACTGCACCGGCCACAGCAGCGGCCGACGACGAACCCAGTCCTCGCTCGAGCGGGATGAGGTTGCGCCCGATCAGTCGCATCGGCGGCGGCCGAAGGTCACCCAGCGACGCGACGTGCGCGATGGTTCGGCTGATCAGGTCGGTCCCATCGCTGGGAAGCTCGCCCTCCCCTTCTCCTCGCCACTCGACGCCAGGCTCACCGTCGGTGTCGAGCGTCACCTCGTTGCACAGTTCGAGCGCGAGTCCGAAGCAATCGAAGCCCGGGCCGAGGTTCGCCGAGGTCGCTGGCACCCGAACCGTGACGCGCACGTCGGCTAGAGCCCCAGCTCCGACGCGACGGCGTCGGCATCGGGCGCGACCGCGACCGGCTGCGCCGCCCCGGAGATCGCCCACTCCGGATCCTTCAGTCCGTGGCCGGTCAAGATGCAGACGACCGTGGCACCCCGTGGGAGCCGGCCCTCGGCGTGGAGATGCAGCAGTCCGGCGACGCTCGCAGCGCTCGCGGGCTCGGCGAAGAGTCCCTCGTGCGCCACCCGTCGATAGGCGGCGAGGATCTCCCGGTCGGTCACCGCGCCGATCGCACCTTCGGACTCGGTGGCTGCCGCGACGGCCATGACCCCACGACGCCGGGTTGCCGATGCGGATCGCGGTGGCGATCGTCTGCGGATCCTTCACCGGCTCTCCTCGCACGATAGGCGCCGCACCCTGGGCCTGGAACCCCATCAGCTGCGGCGGCTCGGCGATCACCCCGTCGGCGAGATACTCCGAGTATCCGATCCAGTGACTCGAGATGTTGCCCGCGTTGCCGACCGGCACGCAGTGCAGGTCGGGTGCCCTCCCGAGCGCGTCGACGATCTCGAACGCGCACGTCTTCTGTCCCTGCAGGCGATAGGGATTGACGCTGTTCACGAGCGTGACCGGGAAGCGTTCGGCGAGGTCCTTCGCGAGCTCGAGCGAGTCGTCGAAGTTGCCCTCGACCTCGAGCACCCGAGCGCCGTGCACGAGCGTCTGGGCCATCTTGCCGATCGCGACCTTGCCTCTCGGCACGAGCACCGCGCACGTGAGCCCGGCCTGCCGAGGCATAGGCGGCGGCCGATGCGCTCGTGTTGCCCGTCGAGGCGCAGACGACGGCCTTGGCGCCCTCCTCGAGCGCCTTCGAGATCGCCAGCGTCATGCCCCGGTCCTTGAAGGACCCGGTCGGGTTGGCTCCGTCGTACTTGAGCCAGACCTCGCACCCGGTCTCGTCGCTGAGCGGCGCCGAACGGACGAGCGGGGTGCCGCCCTCTCGCAGCGTGACCACGGGGGTCGCGTCGGAGACCGGAAGCCGGTCGCGATACTCCTCGATCAGCCCCGCCACTGATGCGCGCCCGAACCGGTCATGGCTCCTCGCCTTCGACGCGCAACACGCTCGCGACCGACCGGACCGCCGGGGACTCGCGCAGCTCTTGCAGCGTCTTCTGCAATGCGCCTTCCTGCGCTCGGTGGGTGATGAACACGAGCGTTGCCTCGTCGCCGGCGCCCTCCTGCCACACCCGCTCGATCGAGACACCGTTGTGACCGAAGTCGCCCGCGATCTCGGCGAGCACGCCGGGACGATCGGCGACGTGAAGGTTCAGGTAGTACTGCCCCCGGGTGTCGTCCATCGGCCGGATGCGGCGCTCGAGCGCGCACGTGCACCCCATCGCGCGGCCGCCGGTCACACGGTTGCGCGCAGCCGTCACGAGGTCGCCGACCACGGCGGTCGCGCGTGGGATCCCCGCCCGCGCCGGGTCCGTAGAACATCAGCTGGCCGACCTTCTCGCCCTCGACGAAGACGGCGTTGAACGCGTCGCGAACCGCCGCCAGCGGGTGCGCTGCGGGGATCATCGCCGGGTGCACGCGGGCGGAGATCTCGCCGTCGTCGAGCTCGGCGATCGCGAGCAGCTTCACCACGTAGCCCATGCG
Organism: uncultured Actinomycetes bacterium; assembly: GCA_963831325.1. Lineage (GTDB taxonomy): Bacteria > Actinomycetota > UBA4738 > UBA4738 > HRBIN12 > JAOUEA01. The sequence continues at coordinate 64,977 of CAWHQA010000034.1, read as the reverse complement.
GCGGGCGTCCGCGATGTCGACGCGACGTGACCCCCGTGATGCCTTCGCGGTAGACGTCGCTCGCGACCACGCGAGAGTTGAAGGCGATCGAGGCGAGGATCGCGCACTTCGCCGCGGCGTCGAATCCCTCGACGTCGGCGGTCGGGTCCGCCTCGGCGTACCCGAGGCGCTGGGCCTCGGCGAGCGCCTCGTCGAACGACGAACCGTGCTCGCTCATCTGCGTCAGGATGTAGTTCGTCGTGCCGTTCACGATGCCGAGCATGCGGCCCACGCGTTCGCCGGCGAGCGATTCCTTCAGCGGTCGGATCAGCGGGATGCCGCCCGCGACCGAGGCCTCGAACAACAGGTCGAGGCCGGCGGCGTCGGCGGCGTCGAAGAGGTCCTTGCCCTCGGTGGCGAGCAGCTCCTTGTTGGCGGTGACCACCGACTTCCCGTTCGAGAGGGCCCGCAGCAGCAAGACCTTGGCGGGCTCGACCCCTCCGATCACCTCGCAGACGACGTCGATCTCGGGGTCGTCGACGATCGAGACACCGTCGGTGGTGAACACGTCCGGCGGACAGCGGTACGTCACGCTCGCGCTCCGGATCTCGCACGGCGACCCTCGTCACCTGCGACGCGGCAACCGGCGCGCATCGCGATGTCGTCGGCGTGATCGTGCAGCAGCCGGATCGTCGCGGCGCCGACGGTGCCGCACCCCAGCATGCCGATCCCGATGGTGCGCTCGCTCATGCCTCGTCCCCCGTCGCTCGGTCGCCGGCTCTCGTGCCGCCCGCGCCGTGGCCGTCGTCGTCGGCGATCCACGCCGCCATCAGTATCTCGTCCTCGTCACCGTAGGACTTGCGGGAGTGCCGAGCGAGCCTTCCTTCCTGCACGAATCCGAACTTGCGGTAGAGAGCGATCGCCTCGGCGTTGTGCGGATAGACCGAGAGCACGATCTTGTCGACGCCCACCGAACGCGCCCATCGCACGCGCCTCGGACATGAGGGCCGTGCCGATGCCGCGGCCCCGAGCATCGGCCGAGACCGCGATGCCGAGCGAAGCGACGTGGGCAGTGACCGGATGGGCCTCACGCTCGATGTACAGATGACCGACGACGCGCGCGGCGGTGTCGACTGCCACGATCTGCGCCTCGCGATCGGTCCACGGATGGCGGAACCGGCGACGATACGAGCGGACCGTGCCGGCGACTCTCTCGGTGCGAACGTGTCCCCCTTCCTCGACGATCGCGGTCCAGAACGCGAGGTAGGAACGAGCGTCGAGCGGACGAGCTCGTCTCACCACGATGCCCTCGATCGTCTGCGGCGCGGGGGTCCGAGCGATGCCGACCTCGAAGCGGTCGAGGTCGGCGGCGTCCTCCCGACGCAGCCACGGGGTGACCGACCCTTCGCGCACCGAGACGACGGCGGGTCGTCCGATCCGGTTGTACGTGCTGGCGAGCGAGTAGGTGTAGGCGCCCGTGGCGGCGAACGCGAGCAGATCGCCGGGCCCGGCCGTCGACGGCAGGCTCACGTGCTCGGCAAGCGTGTCGCCCGACTCGCAATGGCGGCCGACCACCGTGAACGTCGCGTCGTCCGGCGGTGCGGGTGCGATCGGGGGCGATGCGAGCGCCACGGTGTGCTGGGCGTCGTAGAGCGCCGGCCGAACGTTGTCGCTCATGCCCCCGTCGACCGCGAGGACCCGCCGGTCGCCGGCCACCGTCTTCGCCGCCAGGACCCGGTAGAGCGTCACGCCGGCGTTCGCGACGAGCCACCTACCCGGCTCGACGACGAGCGTGGGCGCTACACCGCCCACCCGCGGGCCGGCGGCGCTGAGTCGACCGCGCAGCAGCCTGGCGAGCGACTCGATCGCAGGTGGGGTCTCGTCGACGTATCGGACCCCGAAGCCGCCGCCGACGTCGATCGTGCGCATACGCATCCCCGCGTCGTCGTGCACCCGAGCCGCGACGTCGACGAGCGCGTCGACGGTGCGCAGGTAGGGCTCTGCATCAAGGATCTGTGATCCGACGTGGGCGTGCAGTCCGTCCACGCGCAACCCCGCCATCTTCCCGGCACAGCGAAGCGCGTCGGGAACGGCCGCGAGCGGCGTGCCGAACTTCGACGCCTCGTGACCGGTCGCGATCGCCTCGTGGGTCTCGACCTCGACCTCGGGTACGGCGCGCAGCAAGACCGGCTGCACCAGTCCTGCAGCTCTAGCGAGCGCGTCGAGCCGACGCATCTCATCGAGGCCGTCGGCGATGACCAGTCCGACACCTGAGTCGACCGCGAGCGTCAGCTCGGCGTCGCTCTTGGCGTTGCCGTGAAACACCACGCGCGATGCCGGCGCGCCCGCTGCCAGACAAGCCTGCACCTCGCCCCCCGTGGCCGCGAGGAGATCGAGTCCCTCGTCGAGCACGATCCGGAGCATCGGATGCGCGGTGAACGCCTTCACGGCGTAGCACACGCGAGGGAACGCGGCACGCGCACGACGACAGCGCGTGCGGACCTCCTGCTCGTCGAAGACGATCAGCGGCGTGCTCGATCGCTCGGCGAGATCGGCGGCCAGGACACCGGCCATCACGAACCCCCGGTCGCCGAAGGTCGCGTGCTGCGGCCAGGGGCCGCCCCACGCTTCAGTCATCGTCGTCGGCGCGCTCCATCGAATCGGGCGCGCTCACGCCGAGCAGGTCGAGCAGATTGGCCAGCACCTGCTTCGTCCCGGCGGCGAGCCAGAGCCGCGCCTGGGTCAGTGCGACATCGTCGGAGACGACCCGGCAGTCGGTGTAGAAGCGGTGGAACCGCGCCGCGAGATCCTGGGCCGCGTGTGCGACACGATGTGGTGCCCGCAGCTCCGCCGCGTACGCGATCAGCCCAGGTACCTCCACGAGCCCCCGGAGCAGGTCCGTCTCTGCGTCGGTGTCGAGCAGCGTCAAGTCGGCCTGCTCGATCGGCAGCAGCGAGATGCCTTCACGCGAGGCCTTGGCAAGGATCGAGGCGATCCTGGCATGCCCGTACTGCACGTAGTAGACGGGGTTGTCCATCGATCGGCGCTTCACAGCCTCGATGTCGAAGTTGATCGTCGCGTCGTTCGAGAAGAGCAGCAGATGGAAACGCGTCGCGTCGACGCCGACCTCGTCGAGCAGTTGGTCGAGCGAGATGAAGTTCCCCGAGCGCTTGCTCATCGGCACCGGCTCGCCGTCGCGCATGAACGAGACCCACTGATAGATCAGGAGCTCGAGAACATCAGGGTCATACCCCACGGCACGCGCCCCGCCCTTCATCCGGGCCACGTCGCCGTGATGATCGGCGCCGAGCACATAGATGAGATGGTCGAACCCCCGCGAGAACTTGTCGATGATGTACGCGACATCTGCGCCGAAATAGGTGTGGTGTCCGTTGGAGCGCACGATCACGCGATCCTTGTCGTCGCCGAACGCCGTCGAGCGGAACCACACCGCACCTTCGTTCTCGTAGGTCGCCCCCGCTTCGCGCAGGCGCTGGACGGCAAGCTCGATCTCACCTTTCGCGGCGAGCTCCGATTCCCGGAAGAAGGAATCGAATCGCACGCCGAAGCGTTCGAGCGTCGCCTCGATCCCCGGCAGCACGCGAGCGACGCCTTCCGCGCGCATGCGCAGGAATCGTTCGTCGCCGGCGAGATCTGCGATATCCGGACCCTCGGTCGCGAGGATGTCACGGGCGAGATCCTCGACATACGCGCCGTGGTAGCCGTCGTCGGGCACTTCGACGTCACGGCCGACGAGCTGCAGGAACCGCGCCTCGATCGACGATCCGAAGCGGTCCATCTGCCCGCCCGCGTCGTTGAAGTAGTACTCGCGTTGCACCGACCATCCCGTTGCTTCGAGCAGCCGTGCGAGCGCGTCGCCGATCGCAGCGTTCCGCGCGTGCCCGAGCGTGAGCGGACCGGTCGGATTCGCGCTCACGAATTCGACCTGCACACGTCGCCCGTGCGGCTGCCCACGACCGTACGCGTCGCCGCTCGCCACCACGTCACGCAAGGCGTCATGCAGCCACTCGTCGGTCGTGAACAGGTTGAGGAAGCCGGGACCCGCCACCTCGGCCTTCTCGAGGAAGGGCGCCGGAGGCAGCGCATCGGCGATCGCCTGCGCGACCTCGCGAGGCGGGCGGCCGGCGCGTTTCGCGAGGCCCAACGCAACGTTCGTCGCGAAGTCGCCGTGCTCGCGTTGCTTCGGAGCCAGCAACTCGGGCCTCGGCAGCTCGCCTTCGATCCCGAGAGACGGCGCCGCCGCCTCGAGCGCCTGCTCGATGAGCGCAACGAGCCGTCGTTCGATCATCACGCATCCTCGGCGACGAGAGCGGAGCGAACCGTGGCGACGAGCACTTCGGGGTCGAAGGGCTTCGTCACGTACCCCGCGACGCCGAGCACGCCGGCACGAGTCTGGTTCTCGTCGTGGCCGTGGGCGGTGAGCAGCACCACCGGCACGTGAGCCAGGCCGTGTTCCTCGCGGAGGCGACGGCACACCTCGTAGCCGTCGATGCCCGGCATCGTGACGTCGAGCACGATCGCATCGGGCGCCACCTCCATCGCTCGCTCGACCGCCCGGTCTCCCCGTGTCGCGGTCGAGACCCGGAACCCCGCGAGCCGGAAGTTCAGCTCGAGCAACCGAACGATCAAGGGGTCGTCGTCGACGACGAGAACGTGTGGTTCGGTCGCTGGCATCGAACGAGGATACCGAGGCCTTCGCGGCGGCCGCGTCAGAGGTGCAACGGCCGGTTGCTAGACTCGCCGCGTCGCCCCCGTAGCTCAGGGGATAGAGCGCCGGCCTCCGGAGCCGGAAGCGCAGGTTCGAATCCTGCCGGGGGCACCAACTGCTGTGGACACCGAGGGCCGTACCATGGCGGCGATGAGTGATCCACGCACCATGCACGCGCCCTCCGGCTTCCATGAGGACCACCCGCTCCGCCGCCGCGATATCCTCGACGATCCCATCGAGCAGTTCCGCCGCTGGCTCGGCGATGCCGAGGCCGCCGGGGTCCCCCTGCCGAACGCGATGGCGCTCGCGACCGCCGACGCGCGGGGGCGCCCGAGCGTGCGTCACGTGCTGCTGCGAGGCGTGGACGAGCGCGGCTTCCAGTTCTTCACGAACCTCGAGAGTCGCAAGGGTCACCAGCTCGCCGAGAACCCGTGGGCAGGGCTGGTCTTCCTGTGGAAGGAGCTCGACCGGCAGGTGCACGTCTGCGGACCGGTGAGCGCGCTCGGCGACGAGGAGTCCGACGCATACTTCGCCACGCGCCCCCGCGAAGCACAGCTCGGCGCTTGGGCATCGGATCAGAGCACGGTGATCACCGTCGCACGACGTGCTCGACGCGCGCATGGAGGCGATGTCCGACCGCTTCCCCACCGAGGTACCCAGGCCGCCCACTGGGGCGGGTACCTCGTGTCGGCAGACACCGTCGAGCTCTGGCAGGGACGCCGCCACCGGTTGCACGACCGCTTCCTCTACACGGCGGACGCGGCCGGAACGGGCTGGCGCATCGATCGCCTGGCCCCCTGACGGCCGCCGTTCTCGAGCATCCGTCGGCCGGGAGCGGCTAGGCTCGCGGACCATGGACACGACAGCCATGGAGTCAGCAGGCGGCGCGTCGACCGATGCACTTCGCGGCGCCGTCGCAGACGGCATGCCCCAGACGATCGCCGACCTCGAACGGCTCGTGCGCATCCCCTCGATCGGCTCCCCCGGCTACGACCCGTCGCACGTGCGGGACGAGCGCCGAGGCGACGGCCGAGATCCTGCGATCGGCCGGCGTGGGCGACGCGCGGCTGCTCGAGCTCGACGGCGGTCACCCGGCCGTGTACGGCGAGGTCGCCGGGGCCGCCCGAGTGCGCCGACCGTGCTGCTCTACGCCCATCACGACGTGCAGCCCGAAGGCTCCGCCGACGAGTGGCAGAGCCCTCCCTTCGAGCCGGTCGTGCGCGACGGCCGCCTGTACGGGCGCGGAGCCGCCGACGACAAGAGCGGCATCGTCGTGCACGCGGCCGCGCTGCGGGCGCTCGGCGTGCCCGAGGGTCGCCGCGCTCCCCGTCACGGTACGGATCGTGGTCGAGGGCGAGGAGGAATGCTCCACCGAGCACCTGCCCGAGCTGGTGCAGGGACACGCCGACCTGCTGCGAGCCGACGTGGCGGTGGTCGCCGACGGCGGGAACGAGCGCACGGGCGTGCCCACGATCGGCACGAGCGTGCGGGGCATCACCGACTGCCGCGTCACCGTGCGGGTGCTGCCGATCGCCCAGCACAGCGGCGCCTACGGCGGCCCGATCCCCGACGCGATCACGGCGCTGTGCCGCATGATCGCCGACCCTCCACGACGACCGCGGCGAGGTCGCGATCGAGGGTCTGCACCGGTTCGAGTGGGCGGGCGCCCCAGTCACCGAGGCATCGCTCCGCGAGGAGTCGCGCGTGTTCGACACGGTCGAGCTGATCGGGTCGGGCACGATCGCCGACCGCCTGTTCGCCAAGCCCGCCGTCGCCGTGCTTGGATTCGACGCCCCCGCGGTCGCAGGCTCGTCGAACCAGATCGTGCCGGAGGCGTCGGCGCGGGTGTCGCTGCGGCTCGCGCCCGGCGACGATCCCGAGCGAGCTCGCGACGCCCTCGTCGCGCACCTGCGCGCGGCGGCGCCCTGGGGCGTGCAGGTCGAGATCGAGGCCGACGAGGCGGGCATGGGCTACCTGGTCGATACGACGCACCCCGGCGTACGCGGCGGCGAAGGCCGCGCTCGCCGAGGCGTTCGATCACGAGGTGGTCGAGATGGGCAGCGGCGGCTCGGTGCCGATCGTCCCGATGCTTGCCGAGACCTTCCCGGGCATGGCCGTGCTGATCGTGGGGCGCCGGCGACGAGCGCTCGAACTACCACTCGCTCGACGAGAGCGTCGACCTCGCCGACCTCGAGCGGCTCGTGCTCGCCGAGGCCCTGTTCATCCGCAACCTGGGCGCCGCCATCCGTTCCTGAGCCGAGGTCACTCATGACGGCCGCTGCACCTTGGTCGCGCGCCACCCTTCGCCGTCCCCGCTGCTAGGTTGGGACGCATGAGCGACGATCACGACCGCCATATCGAGCCGAGCGCCGAACCCGTCGTGGTCGAGGCCGTGCCCGTCGAGGGCCAGCGACCCCGGCGTTCCGAACGACGAGCGGAACCGCCGACGGCGGAGACGATCACCGAGCCCGCCAAGCTGCTCCGCATCGCGAGCATGGTGCGCGAGCTGCTCGACGAGACGAGGCAGGCCTCGCTGGACGAGGCCGGCCGCACACGCCTCGCCGACGTCTACCAGCGAGCCGTCGGCGAGCTCAGCGAGGTGCTCTCCCCCGACCTGCAGGAGGAGCTCGGCGACCTGGCGCCGCCGCTCGAAGGGGTGCCGAGCGAGTCCGAGATCCGCGTGGCGCAGGCACAGCTCGTCGGGCTGGCTCGAGGGCTTGTTCCACGGCATCCAGGCGGCGATGTTCGCCCAGCAGGCGGCCGCTCGCCAGCAGTTCGAGGAGCTCCGCCGACGCGGCCTCGTGAGCCAGAACCCCCCTCGCCGGGAAATCAAGCCGGCGACGGCCAGGCGCCCGACGGGTCCGCCGCGCAGCGGCCAGTACCTCTAGCTCGGAACGACCGTCAGCGCGCGTCGGCCGTCGATGCTTTCGTCACCGAGCGAGCGGCGCGCCCCGACCACGCCTTCCGCGGCGCCGCTGAGCCGCTGCGCGAGGTAGCACCGGAACGAGCGACAGCAACATGACGAGCGCGGCGACGGCATTGGCTTCCGGCCGGTTCCTGGGGAGACGGATCGCGTTGAAGATCCACTTCGGCAGCGTGAGCTCGGATCCGGATGTGAAGTTGGTGACGATGATCTCGTCGAACGAGAGGGCGAACGCGAGCAACCCGCCCGCGATGAGGGCCGTGCCGATCGCCGGCAGCGTGACGTAGCGGAAGGTCTGCCAACCATCGGCTCCGAGATCCATCGACGCTTCCACCAGCGATGTCGGCGTTCGCCGCAGCCGGGCGACGACGTTGTTGAACACGACGACGATGCAGAAGGTCGAGTGCCCGATCATGATCGTCCAGAGGCTGAACGGGATCTCGAACGTATTGATGCCGGTGCGGAGCGCCATGCCGGTGATGATGCCCGGCAGGGCGATCGGCAGCACCAAGAGGAACGACACCGCCTGGCGACCGAAGAACGCGAAGCGATGCACGGCGAACGACGCGGCGCTCCCGAGCACCAGCGCGATCGCCGTTGCCACCGCCGCCACCTTGACCGAGTTCCACAGCGCCGAGCGCATCGCCTCATCGGCGATCGCGAGCTCGAACCACTTCGTCGTGAATCCCTTGCGGCGGCCACGCTTGGGCCACGCTGTCGTTGAATGCGTAGATCACGACCACGGCGAGCGGCACGTACAGGAATATGAGTGTCACCAGCGTGCCGAACCGGACGGCGAACCTCGTGCCACGGGTCTCGACCGACCACGCCATCTAGAGCGCCTCGAACGCGCCGAGCTTGCGCGCAACGATGAGGTAGATGGCCATGATCGCGATCGGCACCATGGCGAACGCCGCCGCGAACGGGAGATTGTTCGCCACGCCGACGCTGTCGTAGATCACGTTGCCGATGAGCTTCGTGTTGCCGACGAGAAGGGGCGCGACGTAGTCGCCGAGCGTCAGAGAGAACGAGAAGATCGAGCCGGCAACGATGCCCGGCAGCGCAAGCGGCCAGACCACCTTGCGCAAAGTGGTCCATCCCTTCGCTCCGAGGTCGCCCGACGCCTCGAGGTAGGACTCCGGCACCCGCTCGAGCGCGGCATACACCGGCAGCACGACGAACGGCAGCCAGAGGTAGGTGAACGTCAACCACATCGACCACAAGGAATTGCCGATGCCCGGCGACGGGATCCCGACGGCGTCCAGGATCGACTCGAGGAGTCCGCTGGGAGACGTTATCGTCTGCCACGCGAACGCGCGGATCAGGTAGCTGGTCCACAGGGGCATGACGACAGCGACGAGCAGCGCGGACCGCACCCGCGGTGACGCCACACGCGCAGCGAAGTAGCCGACGGGCAGGGCAAGGGCGATGTCGGTCACCGTCACCGCGGATGCGAGCCAGACCGTTCGCAGCGTGATCGTTCGGTACACCGGCGAGGACCAGAGCGTTTGGAAGTTCTGGAAGCTCCAATCCTTGACGATCTGGGCGGTCAGGGAGTCGACGGTCCAGAAGGCGTTCACCAGCAGGAGGACGAGCGCCCCGAGGTAGAACACCGCCAGCCACCCGAGGGGCGGCAACAGGGTCAGGGCCAGCCGCACCCTCGGATGGCGATGCAAGGTCGCTCCGAGCGCGTGCTCGGGCGGCGATCGGGTCGCGTCGACGTCAACCATCGGACGTGGTGAGGGCCGGGCGCCTCGACGGCGTCCGGCCCTCCCCGGGAGCGCTACGATCCCCTGATCTCCGTCCACTTCTGCGACCAGACCGAGTAGTCCTGGCACACGGCACCGCGATCATCGCCACAATCGGTCACCGGTGTCTTCCACAGGGCCAGTGAGTCGAGGAATGCGGCGTCACCGCAGTACCCGTACCGAACCGTGTCGGCGAGATCGGCCGAGCCCTTCCCGTAGGCTTTGTCGAGCCGCTTCTTCAAGACCGCGCACGAGTCGGCGTTGCTACCTGCGGCCCCGTAGTAGTCGGCGACCTCAGCCTGCACGTCGGGCGTCATGGTCCACTTCATCCACTCGAGCATGCAGTTCGGGTTCGCTGCCTCGGACGAGATCATCCACGTGTCAGCCCATCCCGTCATGCCTTCGGTGGGCTCGGCCGGAGCGACTGGCGCGTCGATCTCCGCGTAACTCAGGTTGACCGGCCACGCCGTGCCGGCGACCATGCTGCCGTCCACGAAGCCATCGATCTCCGTCGTGTACGCAGCCCAGTACTTGTCGACGAGAGAACTCTGACCCTTCAACAGCTCCACCGCTGCGTTGAGCTGCTCCTCGGTCAACTCGTACGGATCGGTGATGCCGAGGTCCGGCTGATGGGTCTGCAGGTAGAGGGCAGCGTCGGCGATGTAGATCGGGAAGTCATACGCCGTGACCTTGCCCGCGTAGGGGTTTGGCTGGCCATCGAGTTCGGATTCGAACACCACGTCCCAACTCGTCGGGGCAGGCTTCACCTCTTCCGTGTTGTACATGAGGAAGTTCGGCCCGTACATGTAGGGAGTGCCGAACACAGATCCGTCGACCACGTAGTGGCTGTTGTTCGTGCCCGTCTCGGGCTGGAGCGGGTCGATCACGGCCGCGAAGTCGGGGAACAGCGCAGGGTCGACCGCCGAGACCGCACCACTCGCGATCAAGCGGTTCGAAGAGTCTCCGGACGCCGACACTCCGTCGTATGCGCCGCCCTGCTGAGTCATCAGGTTGAACATCTCGTCGGAGCTATCCGCATACTTCACCGAGACCTGACAGCCAGTCGAGTCCTCGAACGGCGTGACCCAATCGTAGGTCTCGTAGCCTTCGGTCGTCCCATCCTCCACGTACCCGACCCACGCGATCAGATTGAGCTCCCCCTCGGTTTCACCGATCGCATCGATGACCGCGGGACCTTCGCTCGGCGTCTCACCCGCATCCCCCGTGCCACCGCCCTCGTCACTCCCGCACGCAGCGGCGACGAGCACCACCGCCCACAGCGCGGCGAGTAACCGGAAACGCTTCTTCATGGTTCCCCCTCTTCCTGGTCCGTGGACCCCTCGAGACGCACCGGCGGGATCCTCCACCGGGCGATTGTTGCTCCGGCGCCACACCAGCCGCACGGCGTTTCCGTGCACCTGCAGCGCCTCCATCGAGGATGTGGTCAGGTTCTGCTGCATCACGACCAGAGACCCCTCCGCCTCGAGGTCGACGATGTACCGAGTCACCGCGCCGAGGTAGACAACCTCGCGAACGGTACCGGTTGCCGTGCAGTCATCGGCGGGAACATCGTCGTCCGGTCCGACGATCGCGATCTTCTCCGGCCGGATCGTGAACGCATGCTTGGTGCCGGTGAGGGCGAGAGCGGCGTCGCCGTCGAGCACGTTGGAAACCCCGACGAATCCGGCAACGAAGGCGGTGGCGGGCCGTTCGTAGACATCAGCAGGCGAACCAACCTGCTCGATGCGACCGTGGTTGAAGACGGCCAGGCGATCGCTCATGGTGAGCGCCTCTTCCTGATCGTGCGTGACGTAGATGAACGTCAGTCCCACGTCCTGCTGGATCTGCTTGAGCTCGATCTGCATCTGCTGGCGCAGCTTGAGGTCGAGCGCACCGAGTGGCTCGTCGAGTAGCAGCACCTTGGGCCGCAGGACGAGCGCCCTGGCGAGCGCCACCCGCTGCCGTTGCCCGCCGGAGAGCTGCCCGGGTTTGCGATCGCCGAGCCCAGCGAGCCGAACCATGTCGAGCGCCTCGGCCGCGCGGCGTGTGCGTTCGCCTTTGTCGACCTTCGCAACCATGAGGCCGTAGCCCACGTTCTCGGCGACGGTCATGTGCGGGAACAAGGCGTAGTCCTGGAAGACGGTGTTCACGTCGCGCTCGTACGGCGGGAGGTCGCCGACATCGATGCCGCCGAGCAGCACCCGGCCCCCGGTCGGACGCTCGAAACCGGCGATCATGCGTAGACACGTGGTCTTGCCCGAGCCCGACGGGCCAAGCATCGAGAAGAACTCTCCCTCCCGGACGTCGAGGTCGACCCCGTCGACAGCGACGACGTCGCCGAAGCGTTTGACGACGCCCTCGAGCCGAACCGCAACGCCGGCATCGACTGAATCAGCGCCGCGGGCGGCCACAGCAACGTCGCTCACTCGCACCCCCCCAACACGTGGACCTCCCTCGAACCCGCACATCTTGACCGCGGATCACGAACCCCGCAACACGGTTGTGCGCTCGGCGAGGCCCGCGGTGAGATCGCCGATCACCCCCGGCCCTTCGTAGATGAGCGCGGTATAGATCTGCACGGTCGTTGCCCCTGCCTCGAGACAGGTGGCGACATCGTCGCCCGAGAAGATGCCCCCGCACGCGTTGATAGCGAGGTCGTCGCCGACCGCCGCACGCACCTCGGCGACGATGCGCGGTGTGTGCGGCCATAGCGCGCGGCCGGACAGCCCGCCCCGGCCGACGGCCAGGCGCGGATCGTCGACCCGGCGCGTGTTCGAGCACGTCAGGCCGTCGGCGCCGGCTTCCTTCGTGATGCGGGCAAGTGCGAGCACGACGTCGCGCTCCGTGGGAGTTACGAACGGGGGAAGCTTGACGAACAGGGGCTTCGGGGAACGCTCTCGGAACGCCGTGACGAGCTCGCGCATGTGCGCCTCGTTGTCGCGGTCGCGCCCCCACGAGACGTTGGGGCAGCTGGCGTTCAGCTCAACGCCGTCGACGAGGGGCTCGAGGAGCTCGAACGACGAGACCGCGTCCGGCAGCGCTTCGTCGGCGAGGCTCACGAGCCTCGGCGCCGGACCGCGAGCGCGAGAGCGCAGCGTCGCCGCCACCACCTCGGCGCCCGGATTGGGCAGGCCCATCGCGTTGACCATCGAACGATGCCTGCTCGATCGAGCGATGCGTGGCGTCTCATTGCCTGCCCGAGCCGCCCGGGTGATCGTTCCTCCGACGACGTAGCCGAACCCGAGCCTCCCGAGGGCCGCGAGGTGGCGGCACGACTTGTCGAATCCGGCAGCGAGCCCGATCGGGTTGCGAAGGGCGAGACCGGCGAGGTCGGTCCTGAGCGAGGGGACGTGACGCGCGCCGCCGATCCGAGTCCACGGCGCCGAGATCTCCAGGAGCGCGTTCGCGAGACGGTGAGCTGCCTCCGGCGGCAGCGAGAAGAAGAGAGGACGACCGATCGCAGGGAACCATCGCACCCGCTGGGCCGCCATGGTTCCATCATGCCATCATGCCGGGCATGTCCGACACCTCGCCTCTGTTTCCGGCCCACTCGGGAGACCTGGTCGCACGCCTCGTGAAGGCGTCCGAGCTGCACGGAGACTTCGAGCTATCGTCGGGCACGCGCTCGAGCGTCTACTTCGACAAGTTCCTTTTCCTCACCAGACCCGACCTGCTCCGCGAGCTGGCTGCCGAGGTGGCGACGTTGCTGCCGGCGGGGGTCGACCATCTTGCGGCCCCCGAGGGGGCTGCGACGCTGCTCCTGGCCGCGGTCTCGCTCGAGACCGGGTTGCCCGCAGCTGTGGTGCGTAAGGAGCCGAAGACCTACGGCACGATGTCGCAGGTCGAAGGGCACGCGCCAACTGGTGCGCGCGCCTGCTTGATCGAGGATGTGAGCACCACCGGCCATCAGGTTCGTCGCGCCGCTGAGGTGCTGACCGGAACAGGCGTCACGGTCGAGCGCATCGTGCTCGCCATCGACCGCGGAGGCGCGCAACACCTCCGGGAGTCGGGGTACGACGTTGTCGCTGTCGCCGTGCTCACGCCGCCTGAAGACGGTTGACCAAGGTCACATCGACCGAGATCCGTACCGGATCAGAAGATCCACACGAGCACGGCGATCAGTCCGATCACCGCCAAGATCCCGAAGATCATGGCTCCTCCTCTCGTTGGTCGCCCAGACCGTTGGGTCCGTGCCTCCCATACCCAACCGAGCCGATCTCCAAGCGGGCGTCTTCACGCATCTCGAGACGGCGCTGCCGCTCGTCGTCATGGCGCTTCCACGAGGCGGCGACGAGCAGCATGGCGACCACGAGCGTCAGGTTGCCCGCAACCCACATCATGGCGGCAGCGTTCCGCTGATCTGCGAGCGCGCCGGGCCCCCACGGAGGGGGAAGCGAGGCGTAGGCGGGATACAGCGGCACGTCGGCGGTGTAGATGGCGAGCGCGAGGAAGGACATGAACGGCATCGCGAGCGCCAACGAGAGCAGCCGCGCTCCGTGGCCCATGCGATGTGGACTGGGATCCACGCCGACGATAGGCCACCAGTAGATGAGCGCCGCGGCGATCCAGAGCCCGTGCTCGAGGGCGTGCCATGCCGACGAGGTCAGTGCCCGATCGAACAGCCGGCTCGTATGCACGAAGATCGGCACGCCGACGAACAGGCTCCATCCGACGATCGGGTTGGCGAGGATGCTGACGGCGCGTGACCGCATCACCGCCGCAAGTGCTCCGGCCGCGGGAGCGGGAAGAGTTCTCAATGCGAGCGTGATCGGAGCTCCGATCGCGAGCAGCCCAGGCGCGACCACGCTCAGCAGCAGGTGCTGCACCATGTGCACGGAGAACGAGACTTCGGCGTACGCATCCACCGGCGACACCAGAGCGAGCACGAGCACGAGCCACCCCGAAGCGAACGCTGACCCTCCTGCCGGCCGGGAACGACCGTCCCGTGCGTCCCATGCGCACGAGTCCGGCCAGATACGCCGAGCCGATCGCCAGCAGCATCGCCACCGTGACGGGGTCGAAGACCCACCTCCCCATCGCCGACCACGGATCCTGCGGCAGGGTCGTTGCCACCATGCCGACATGGTCGCAGGCGGGCCGCCACCAGGCTGCGTTGCCGAGCGGACGCCTGGCGGATACAACTGGGGCCAGATGGCCCTGTCCACCTCGACCGCGCACGAACACCCCGGGGCCTCGCCCCTGCTGTTCGGCACGATCTTGTTCCTGGCGTCGGAGCTCTTGTTCTTCGGTGGATTGTTCGGCGCCTACTTCGCCTTGCGAGCCCGGACCTCGCCATGGCCTCCCGACGGGGTCGAGCTCGATACCCTTCTCGCAGCCGTCGCGACCGCACTCTTGGTGCTGTCGAGCGGCACCTTCCATCTCGGCATCCGCGACGCCGCACGCGGTCGCATCGCCGGGCTTCGACGCTGGATCGGCGTGACGCTCACGCTCGGGGCGGTCTTCCTGGGCATCCAGGTGTTCGACTACTCGAGGCTCTCGTTCGAGGTGTCGAGCCACGCGTACGGCACGATGTACTTCGCGATGACGGGACTGCACGGCTTGCACGTCGCTCGCCGGCCTCGTGCTCATGCTCGTGGTGCTCGGCCGGTCGGTGCAGGGCGCGTACGCGGCAGGGCAGATCGATCGGCCTCCACGCCGTCGGCTACTACTGGCACTTCGTCGACGTCGTGTGGATCGGCCTGTTCGCGACGCTGTTCCTGGTGCGCTGACGTGTGCTGGTCCCGCCCACGCCGAGGCCCGTCTGCTCTCGAGGCTCCTGCGCGTCGGTCTCGCGCTCGCCGTGCTCGGACAGATCGCGTGGTCGTTCCGCCCGCGATGCCCCGAGCGCGCAGTCGCGAGCTCGAGGACGAGGGCCGAGCGCTCTACGAGGCGAACTGCTCGACGTGCCATGCCCTCGACGCGAGCGGCACGGCCAACGGCCCGTCATTGCTCGAGTCGGGTCCCGCAGTCGGTCGACTTCATGCTGCGCACCGGCCGCATGCCGCTCGCGAACCCCGCCGACCAGCCCGAGCGCGGGGATCCGAAGTTCACGCCTGAGCAGATCGACGCGTTGATCGCCTACATCGCGTCGATCGCTCCGGGCGGGGAACCGATCCCGACCGTCGACGCGGCGGCAGGCGACCTCGCACTCGGGGCACAGGTCTTCCTGACAACTGCGCCAGCTGTCACGGTGCCGGCGCGTCAGGCGACTCCGTCGGCGGCGGGCAGATCGCGCCGTCGCTCTACCCGGCAGACCCGACCGAGATCGGCGAGGCAGTGCGCATCGGACCGGGCGTGATGCCGAACTTCGGCCCGGAGACGATCGACCAAGCCGACCTCGACTCTCTCGCGGCCTACCTGCTCTGGCTGCGCGACAACGGTGACGAGGGCGGGCTCCAGCTCGGCCGCGCCGGGGCGGTCGCCGAAGGACTCGTCGCGGTCGTCGTCGGACTGGGCATCTTGATCCTCGTGCTGCGCCTCACGGGAGCGAAGCGGTGAAGCGCGCCGAGCGGCTGGTCGCGGTCGCCTTCGTCGTCGCGATCGCCGCAGCGCTCGCCCTGTTCGTCGTCTACGTCGAGGGTGGGAACCCGCAAGCGGAAGGCGCCCTGCTCGCCCTGGCGCTCGGCGGGATCGGGGCCGGCCTGCTGCTGTGGGCGAAACGATTGATGCCCCACATCCACGACGAGACGCAGCCACGGAGCCACGCTGCCGCCAGCGACGCCGATCGTGAGGCGGCTGCCGAGACGGTGGAAGCGGGCGTCGAGGAGATCCGGCGCCGGCGCTTCCTGTCCCGTCTGCTGGTGGGCGCTGCGGGCGCGCTCGGGCTCGCCGCGCTCATCCCGATCCGCTCGCTCGGCCGTTCGCCCGGCGACTCACTCCTACGGACGAAGTGGACGCCGGGTGCCCGTCTCGTCACCGCCGACGGCACGCCGGTCACGACGTCGACCCTCGAGGTCGGGTCGTTCACGACGGTGTTCCCCGAGGGGTTCGAGGGCTCGGCCGACTCGCAAGCGGTGCTGATCAGTGTCGGAACCCGGGCTGCTGCAGCTTCCGCCCGAGCGCAGCGCCGGCGCGCCCGTCGGGCCTCGTCGCCTACTCGAAGATCTGCACGCACGCCGGCTGTCCGCTCGGACTCTACCTGGCAGCCACCCACGAGCTGCGCTGCCCCTGCCACCAGTCGACGTTCGACGTGCTCGACGGCGCCCGCCCCGTCTACGGCCCGGCGCCCGAAGCCGCTTCCTCAGCTTGCCGATCGAGATCGACGACGACGGCGGACTCCGCGCGACGGGTGATTTCACCGATCCGGTCGGCCCGAGCTTCTGGGAGCAGCCATGATCGTGCGCCGGCTGGTCGACGGGATCGACGAACGGCTCGACGCCACGTCGTTCATCAAGCACAACCTCCGGAAGGTCTTCCCCGACCACTGGTCGTTCATGCTGGGCGAGCTCGCGCTCTACAGCTTCGTGATGTTGCTGCTCACCGGCATCTTCCTCAGCCTGTTCTTCGTGGCCTCGCCAGCCGAGACGATCTACCGAGGGCCGTACCTGCCGATGCAGGGACGCGAGGTCTCGCTGGCCTACGAGTCGGTGCTGCGGCTCTCGTTCGAGGTGCGCGCCGGGCTCGTGATGCGCCAGACACACCACTGGGCGGCGCTGGTGTTCATGGCCTCGATGACGGCACACCTTGTCCGCGTCTTCTTCACCGGCGCGTTCCGCAAGCCGCGCGAGCTCAGCTGGATCCTCGGCGTGACGCTGCTCGTCGCTCGGCATCGGCGCCGGGTTCACCGGCTACTCGCTCCCCGACGACCTGCTCTCGGGAACGGGGCTGCGCATCATCTACTCCGCGGTGCTCTCGATCCCGCTCGTCGGCACGTGGCTGGCGTACCTCTTCTTCGGCGGTGAGTTCCCGGCGCCGGAGCTCTTGTCGCGGCTGTTCGTGATGCACATCCTGTTGATCCCGGCGCTGATCGCAGGCTCGCTCTCGGCCCATCTCGCGCTCGTGTGGCACCAGACGCACACCCAGTTCCGCCCCGAGGGCACCGCCGAAGGAACCGTCACCGGCACCCCCGTCTGGCCGAAGTTCGCATTGAAGTCCGTGGGCCTCGCGTTCATGACCTTCGCCGTGCTGGCGGGCTCGGCGGGCTCGTCCAGATCAACCCGGTCTGGCTCTACGGCCCGTTCGTGCCCTACTCGGCACCCTCGCCGGCCCAGCCCGACTTCTACGCCGGATGGCTCGAGGGCATCCTTCGGCTCTGGCCGAACTGGGAGTTCCACCTGTTCGGGCACACGATCGGCGAGCTGTTCCTGCCGGCCGTCGTGATCCCCGGCATCATCTTCACCGTGCTGGCGCTGTGGCCGTTCATCGAGGCACGCGCGACGCGCGACACGGCGATGCACCACGACGCCCAGCGCCCGCGCGAGGAACCGGTCCGCAGCGGGCATCGGCGCCGCGGGCATCGCGTTCTTCGTGCTGCTGATGCTCGCCGGGTCCAACGACGTGCTCGCGAAGTACCTGCAGGTCGAGGTCGACACGCTGAACGGCGTGCTGAAGGTGCTGCTGTTCGTGGTGCCGGCGATCACGGGTGCGATCACGTGGTGGATCTGCCGCGACCTGCGGCGCCCGTGGCGCAGCGCCGATCGCGACATCCGGCGCGGGCCGAGATCCGCCGCAACGCCGACGGAGGTTCGACGAGAAGCACCATGAGACGCAGGCTCAGCAGCGGCTCGACCACGATCGTCGCTCCTCGGAGCCGTCATGCTCCTCGTCGTTCGGCATGCCGCGCGGAAGCACCGAGCAGGGCGAGGACATCTTCGGCCTGTGGCAGGTCTTCTTCTGGGCCGGCATCGGCGTGGCCGCGATCGTGTACGGCCTGATCGGCTGGTCGCTCCTCAGGTATCGCCGACGCCGCCACGACGAGACCGAGCTCGGCCGGCGGTTCCACGCGAACGTACCGCTCGAGATCGTCTACACGGCGATCCCGGTCGTGATCGTGATCGTGCTGTTCACGCTCTCCTACCGTACCGAGACCACGCCTCGTCGGTCTCGCCGACGCCCGACGTGACCCTCGAGCCGAGGCGTTCTCGTGGGGCTGGCGGTTCGGCTTCCCCGATCGAGGCGTCGAGGTCGTGAGCCAACCGAGCGCCGAGGGTGTGCCGGGGCCCGAGATCTTGTTGCCCCTCGGACAGACCACGCGCATCGTGCTGACCTCGAACGACGTGATCCACGCGTTCTGGGTGCCCGACTTCCTGTACAAGCGCGACGCGCTGCCCGGTCGCACGAACCTGTTCGACGTGACCCCGACCGAGCTCGGCACGTACCACGGCGTCTGCTCGGAGTTCTGCGGGCTGCATCACGCGTACATGACGTTCACCGTGCGTGTGGTCGAGCCGGCGCATTCGACGCGTGGATAGCGCGAAGCGCGCCCGAGTCGCCCACCGCAGGGAGCCGCATGAGCATCACGGTCCGACGCCCGCACCGCGACGCCCCCGCCCGCCGACCGGCCGCGCGTGGACCGGTCGCGTGGCTCACCACCACCGACCACAAGAAGATCGGCCTGCTCTACTGCGGCACGGCGTTCGCCTTCTTCCTGATCGGTGGAGCGCTCGCGGGCGCGATACGGGCGGAGCTCGCCGACACCGGGAGTCAGCTCGTCGGCCCCCAGGCGTACAACACGCTGTTCACGGTGCACGGCATCATCATGATCTTCCTGTTCGTCGCGCCGTTCGGCGTGGGTCTCGCGAACTACCTGGTGCCGCTGCAGATCGGCGCGCCCGACATGGCGTTCCCGAGGCTGAACGCCATGTCGTTCTGGTTCTTCGCGGGCGGCGGGCTGCTCGTGCTCTTGAGCTCGTTCGCGACCGATGCCGGAGGTGTGGCGACGGGCTGGTACCTCTACCCGCCGTTGTCGGGGCCGCGGTACTCCCCGGGCGCCGGTGCCGACCTGCTGATCCTCGGCCTGGCGCTCGTCGCGATCTCGACGCTGATGTCCGGCGTCAACGTGATCACGACGACGTTCCTCATGCGGGCGCCGGGCATGACGATGTGGCGCCTTCCCGTGTTCACGTGGAACGCGGTCGTCACCGCGCTCCTCGGGCTCGTGGCGTTCCCGCCCGCCGTCGCGGCCTTCGTGCTGCTGCTGTTCGACCGGCAGCTCGGTGGCCAGGCCTTCGACCCCCTCGGGGGCGGCGACCCGATCGTGTACCAGCACCTGTTCTGGTTCCTCGGCCACCCGGAGGTCTACATCCTGATCCTGCCGTTCTTCGGCGTGATCACCGAGATCATCCCCGTGTGCAGCCGCAAGCTTCTGTTCGGCTACACGGGATTCATCCTGGCCACGCTCGCGATCGGGGCGCTGTCGACGGGGGTGTGGGCCCACCACATGTTCACGACCGGTGTCGTCGACAACCCGTTCTTCTCGGCCATGACCTTCACGATCGCCGTGCCGACCGGCGTGAAGTTCTTCAACTGGATCGGCACGATGTGGGGCGGCAAGATCTCGTTCCGCGTCCCGATGCTGTTCTCGATCGGGTTCCTGCTCAACTTCTTGATCGGCGGTGTCACCGGGGTGATGCTCGCGAGCCCTCCGATCGACTTCCAGGTGTCCGACTCCTACTTCCTCGTGTCGCACTTCCACTACACGATGATGGGCGGGTCGGTCTTCGGCATCTTCGCCGCAATCTACTTCTGGTGGCCGAAGGCGTTCGGGTACCGGCTGTCCGAGCGGCTCGGCCGCGGCGTCTTCGCGCTGATGTTCATCGGGTTCAACCTCACGTTCTGGCCCCAGTTCGTTGTAGGGCTCCGCGGCATGCCTCGTCGCATCGTGGACTACGCGCCCGGGCTCGGCTGGGAGACCCCCAACCTGGTCTCCTCGCTCGGTGTCGTCGTGCTCTCGATCGGCGTGGCGCTGTTCCTCGTCGACGCCCTGATCTCGCGGCGGCGGCACGTGCCGGCGGGAGATGATCCGTGGGGTGGACACTCGCTCGAGTGGGCGACGACGTCGCCCCCGCCCGAGCACAACTTCACGGCGCTCCCGCGCATCAGATCGGAGCGTCCCGCGTTCGACATGCGCCATCCCGAGCTCGCAGCGTCGGATCCAGCTGCGTCGTCGGGGGAGCGGCGATGAGGATCGCGATCCGCTCCCTGTGCGTGTACGCGGCCTTCGGGCTCGGGCTCGGCACCATCTACTACGTCCTGACCCAGGAATGGGTCGGCTCGATCGCGCTGTGGGCCCTCGGCCTCATGCCGGCGATCGTCGCGCTCTGGTGGCTCAGCCACGGCGCCTCGCCGGCGTTGCGGGCGGCCGACGACCCGGACGCCGGCCCGACGTCCTCGGAGGGCGAGTCGCTCGGCTCGTTCCCGGTGGGCACCGCCTGGCCGGTGTTCCTGGTGCTGGGTGTGATCGTGACGGGCGCCTCGCTCGTCTACGGGCTGCTGCTGCTCCCCGTCGGCGTCGCGATGGTCGTGTGGGCGGTCGTGGGGCTGGCTCGGGAGAGCCGCGGCTAGCCCGGCCCGCGGGAGATAAGGCTCAGGCGCGCACGCAGCGCCAGATGCGCAGGTCCCAGACCAGGCGGCTCCCTCGCTGGTGCAGCTTGAGCAGACCCTCCTTCATGAGACGTGCGGTGGCGGTTGCCTTGGCGACGAGGTCGGGAAGCGGGAACGTGCGCTCGAGCACCGTCTCGATGTTGTCGCCGAACACCCTGCGAGCAGCTGCGAGGATCGCGTTCTCGTCCTGCAGCGTGCCCGTCGGCAGGTAGAAGCGCCCACCCGGTTCGAGCGTGTCGCCGATCGTCTCGAGCAGCTTGCGTGGCAGCTCTGCCCCCGTCGGTCCACCGGCCGGCACGTCCTGGAACCATCCGCTGACGGCTGCGAGATCATCGGGAATGCCTGAGACATCTCCGATCACGACGGTGGCGCGCAGGTCACGCATCGGTTCGAGCAGGTCGCCATGGCGGAACTCGCACACCTCGCTGAGTCCGAGCCGCTCGGCGTTGCGCACGGCCATCTCGACCGCCGGCGCCGAGAGGTCGCAGCCGTACACCTTCTTCGCACCGAGCTTCGCGGCCACGAAGGCCAGCACGCCGCTGCCGCACCCCACGTCGATCACGACGTCGTCGGGGCCGATCTCGAGCGCGTCGGCGAGCGTCCTGCTCGTGCTCGTCGGGCTGAAGACGCCGGGCCGCACGAGCAACGAGAACGGCCCGGTGCGGCCCCGCCACTCGATCTCGCTCGTCTCGACCTGCGTCATCTGGTCGCCCAGGCTACACGGGGCCGCGAGGGGCCGCTAGGTGACAGGGGGGTCGAAAGTCACGTCGCCTCCGGGCACGAGGTCCCCACGTTCCACGGCCGCGGCATCGGCTTCGAGCTTGTCGTGCAGCGCGGCCGTTGCGATGCCGCGATGCCCGTCGGGGTACTCCTTGATCCTGCGAGACGCACGGCGCAGCAGCGTCTTCGTGCCGTGGGCGTTGCCCCTGAGCAGGTGCACGTAGCCGGCCCCCAACTGCGACAGACCTTTGAAGAACTCGGCGTCACCGGTTCCGCGAGCCTGCTTCCACGCGGTCTCCCACGCCTCGTGCGCGGGGAAGTATCGCCCGGCCCGCACGTGCTCTCGCCCGAGCTCGTGGTTCTGCTCGAGGGTCATGGAGTCGTAGTCCTCGAGCTCCAGCTCGTTGACCGCCCCCCAGTCGAGCGGACGGCCGAGTCGGTCGCGGGGACGCTCGGGTTTGCGGCGCGCAGGACTCGGCACGCCGGTCTTGCCTGTGGCCTCCGGAAGCTCGGGCATGTTGGGCCCATGCTACTCGCCGGCATCTCGGCGGCCTGCTCTGGGTGCGCCTGCTACGGTGGCCGCACGATGAGGTCCATGCTTGGAGATGCGTTCGCACACCACGTGTGGGCGACGCTGCGATCGATCGATACGTGCCTCGCACTCAGCCCGGATCAGCTGGCGACCACCGTGCCCGGGACCTACGGCTCGATCATCGAGACCCAGCGCCACCTCGTCGGGGCCGACGCCTCGTACCTGTTCGTCACCAGCGGCGGGACCAGCCCCCTCATCGACGAGGATCGGATGGACCTACCGGATCTCCGGGCCGCGATGGAGGGTCACGGCACCGCCTGGTCGCGGCTCTTGGCTCAGGACCTCGATCCGGACGCCGTCGTCGTGAGGCGACGCCACGACGGGTCCGAGACGCATGTGTCGATGGGCATCCGGCTCGCGCAGGCGCTGCATCATGGCACGGATCATCGGAGCCAGATCTGCACCGCACTCACGACGCTCGGCGTGGAACCGCCGGGTATCGACGTCTGGGACTTCGCCGACCATCAGGGTCGCATCACCGAGATACCGCCGACATCATGACGAGACGCACGGACTCCTAGCGGCGCGCCGCTCCAACGCACCCGCTGCGCTAACGTTCGAACGTGGAACGGTTCGATGCGATCGTGATCGGGGGCGGCGCCATGGGCACGGCCGCGGCCCGAGAGCTCGCCGGTCGCGGCCGTGAGACGATCGTGCTCGAGCGGTTCACGCCGGGACATGCCAACGGCAGCTCGGGCGGACCGACGCGCATCTTCCGGTTCGCCTACCACCGCGAGGAGTACGTGCGGCTCGCGATCGCGGCGCGCGAGTCCTGGCACGAGCTCGAGGCCGCCGCCGGCGAGCAGCTCATGCGGGAGACCGGGGGCATCGATGTCGGTCCTCAAGCGATGCAGCGTGCGGACCTGCTCGATCGTGCCGGCGTCCCCGTCGAACGCCTCGTCGGTGCCGACGCACGAGAGCGCTGGCCCGCGCTGCGGCTCCCGGCCGAGGCCGACGTCCTCTTCCAGCCTCAAGGTGGGGTGTTGCACGCCGCCCCGACCGTGATGGCACAAGCGCGTCTCGCGGCCGAGGCAGGAGCGACGATGCGCACCGAGACCACGGTCATCGATATCGTCACCCGCCGCGACGGGGTCGAGGTTCGAACGGAGAGCGGAAAGACCTTCGTCGCACCCGTCGCGATCGTCGCCGCCGGGGCGTGGGCGGGCCCACTGCTCGCCCGCGTCGGGATCGAGATCTCGCTCAGCCCGAACCTCGAGCAGTCGACCTATTTCATGCTCGAGGATCCCGGCGGGGCGCTCCCGACGGTCATCGACTGGCTGGAGCATGCCGAGCAACCTCCCTACGTCGTGCCGGACCCGTGGGAGCCCGGCTCGTTCAAGGTCGGCCTGCACCGTGCCGGACCGCCGACCGAGGCCGACACGCGCACGTTCGACCCGGACCCGGCACGGGTGGCCCGCGCGATCGACTACGTGGAGTCGCACGTTCCGGCAGCGCACACGACAGGGCGGACCGACACCTGCCTCTACACGATCACCCCCGACGAGGACTTCGTACTGGATCGGGTGGGTCAACTCGTCGTGGCGTCTCCGTGCAGCGGTCACGGCTTCAAGTTCGTCCCGCTGTTCGGTCGCGCGCTCGCCGACCTGGCCATGGGCTCCGAACCGCAGTTCGACCGGTCGGCGTTCCGGGTCGACCGACCGGCGCTCGCGATCCGCTAGCTGCGCGGAGCCCTGCTGGCGAACACCCTTGGCCACTATGCTCGGCGTCGTGACCGAGCCGACGATGCCCGCCGAGGATCTCCGCACCAAGAGCCTCCTCCCCGAGCTGCTGGCGACCCGGCGCCGCATGCGTCAGCGGAGCGAGTCGCTCGTGCCTCATCGAGGCCCGACCGAGGATCACCACGGTCCGGGCCATGAGGAGCAGGCCACCGGCGCCGGGAAGACCGGAACGCTCAGGGCGGCGATCTTCGGGGTCAACGACGGTCTCGTGTCCAACGTCGCACTCATCATGGGCTTCGCAGGTGCCGACCAGCCCCGCACGCTGATACTGCTCGCGGGCATCTCGGGATTGCTCGCCGGGGCCTTCTCGATGGCGGCCGGCGAGTACGTGTCGATGCGGGTCCAGCGAGAGGTGCTCGAACGCATGCTGCACCTCGAGGCTCATGAGCTCGCCAGCGACCCTGAGGGCGAGCTCGCCGAGCTGGCCGAGATCTACGAGCGAAAGGGTGTGCCGGCTGATCTCGCCCGTTCGCTCGCCACCGAGCTCACGAAGGATCCGGCCACCGCACTCGACACGCACGCGAGGGAAGAGCTCGGCATCGATCCGGACGAAGGACTCGGATCCCCGCGAGCGGCGGCCCTGTCGTCGTTCGTCACGTTCGCGATCGGCGCCCTCGTTCCTCTCGTGCCGTTCCTGTTCATGCACGGCGGTGTCGGCGTGATCGCGAGTGCCGTGATCACGGGGACCGCCTTGCTCGGCGTCGGCGCGCTCACCGCCCGTCTCACCGGTCGTTCACCGGTGATGTCTGGACTGCGCATGCTGGCGATCGGCGCATCCGCCGCAGCGGTCACCTACCTCATCGGCCTGGCGCTCGGAGTCAGCGTCGTCGGATGATCACTGTGGCTAGTCCGTCCTGGACTAGCCGGGTGCGAGCGGACCGTCGTCACGCGCCGCTCGCGGTACGGACCACTTCGCCGCTCGCGAGGATCACGCCGTCCTCGCACTCGGCCTGCACGAGCCCGCCGCGGAACTGCTGTTCATAGAGCTGCGCGTACAGCCCGCCTCGCGCCGACAGCTCGTCGTGGGTGCCCAGTTCCACGAGTCGGCCCCGGTCGATCACGAAGATCACGTCGGCCTTGAGGATCGTCGACAAACGATGGGCGATGGCGATCGTCGTGCGGTCTTCCATCAATGGCTCAAGCGCCGCCTGTACGAGCCTTTCGCTCGTCGTATCGAGCGACGACGTCGCCTCGTCGAGGATCAGGATGCGCGGGTCCTTCAAGATCACGCGAGCGATGGCCAGGCGTTGCTTCTCGCCGCCGGACAGCTTGTAGCCGCGCTCGCCGACGACGGTGTCGTAGCCGTCGGGAAGCTCCGCGATGCGGTCGTGGATATAGGCGGCTCTGGCCGCGCTCTCGAGCTCCTCGTGCGAGGCGTCGGGCCGGCCGTAGAGCAGGTTGCGACGGATGGTCGTGTGGAACAGGTAGGTCTCCTGGGTCACGACACCGATGTTCTCGCCGAGCGACTCGAGTGTGATACCGCGAACGTCGTGCCCGTCGATCGTCACCGCACCCCGCTGCACGTCGTAGAGGCGGGGCACGAGGTACGTGATCGTCGTCTTGCCGGCCCCGCTCGGGCCGACGAGCGCCGCGAGCTGGCCGGGCTCGATGCGCATCGACACGCCGTCGAGCGTCCACTCACGCGGCGCCTCGTTCGCATCCACCGGATCGCTGGGCAGATCGCTCGGCGACGTCGGTGTCATTCGTTCATCGGGGTCGTCGTAGCGGAACCGCACGTCGCGCAGCTCTACCGCTCCTCGCACACCGGCGGGCTGCAATGTGACGGCGTTCGGCGCGTCCTCGATGTCGTTGCGCAGATCGAGGTACTCGAAGATGCGGTCGAACAGTGCCAGCGAGGAGTGCACCTCGGTCGAGACCTGCAGCATCGATCCGATCGGGAAGAACAGCCGGGACTGCAGCGTGGTGAAGGCGACGATGTCGCCGGCATTGACCGGGTCACCGTTCGAGAGCACCCATCCGCTGACCAGGTACACCAGCGCAGGGGTGATCGAGAAGAACGTGCCGACGATCGCGAAGAACGACCGCCCGATCATTGTCTGGCGGATCTGCAGGCCCGTGAGCCTGACGTTCTCGTCTCGGAACCGTCCGATCTCGTGCCGTTGGCGGCCGAACGACTTCGAGAGAAGGATGCCGCTGACCGAAAGCGTCTCCTCGGTAATCGCGGTGAGGTCGGCGAGCGTCTTCTGCGTGCTCGACGACACCTCGCGCCGAGCCCTGCCGACCTTGACCGTGAGCCAGAGGAACACCGGCAGCAGGGCAAGCGAGAGGATCGTGAGCGGCACCGAGAGCAAGAGCATCGCGATCAGCGTGCTTGCGATCGTCACGACGTTGGCGAGCACGTTCGAAGCCGTATCTGTCACGACCGACTGCACCCCGCCCACGTCGTTCGACAGGCGCGACTGGATCTCCCCCGTCCGGGTATTGGTGAAGAAGCGCAGAGGCATATGCTGCAGGTGCGCGTACAGGGCGTTTCGCAAGTCCTGCATCACCTTGAGCCCGACCTGGTTCGCCCAATAGGTCTGTCCGATCCCGATCACGCTCGTCACCACCGGCACGGCGATCATGAGCGCGACGAGGCGGTACAACAGTGGAAGGTTGGGGCAGACTTCCCCGGCACATGAACCGCCTTCGCCGAACAACGCGTTGTTGAACACCACGGCGATCAAGAGCGGGTTGATGACCCCCAGCCCCGAGGTGAGCGCGATCGCGATGGCGACCAGCCCGACCGTGCGCTTGTACGGCCGGAAGGTGTCGACGACACGTCGTACGGTGGCCCGGTCGACCGGGCGCTGTTCCTCGTCGACCGGACGCACAGCGAAGAAGCCTCCATGTCGACCCATGTACCGAGGATACGACCGAGGAGCGGAGACTATTCCCGCGCGAGCGAGGCCGCCCGATCCATCACCGCGTCCATCATCGGTGACGTGAGCTTGCCGGTGAAGGTGTTCTGCTGGCTCGGGTGGAAGCATCCGAGCAGCGCGTACGGACCCACCCGGGCCTCGGCCGCATGCCCGAATCGAGGCTTTGGGTGGGTGGCATGTCCGAGCGAGGCCAGCGCTCGCAGCGCGCCGTCCCAGGCGTAGACGCCGAGCGCCACGATGACCCGCAGCTGTCCCAGCGTCTCGATCTCGCGCACGAGGAACGGCAGGCACCGGTCGCGTTCCTCGGACGTCGGCTTGTTGGCCGGCGGCGCGCAGCGGTTCACCGCGGTGACGTGGGCGCCCTGAAGCGCCAGCCCGTCCCCACGAGCTTCGCTCGTCGGCTGGTTGGCGAGCCCCGTGCGATGCATCGAGGCAAACAGGAAGTCTCCCGACCGATCGCCGGTGAAGATGCGGCCGGTGCGGTTGCCCCCGTGCGCGGCCGGAGCGAGCCCGACCACCAGCACCCTTGCATCGGGGTCGCCGAACCCGGGCACCGGCCGCGCCCAGTAGGTCTGGTCGGCGAACCGAGCGACCTTCTCGCGAGCGACGCGTTCCCGCCACTGCACCAACCGGGGGCACGCGCGGCAGGCGATCACTTCGTGTTCGATCGCCGCCAGCGCCGACGAGCTCATGCCGAGACCCGGCCGCGCGCGTCGAGCCAGTCGTCGTATCCGCCGGGCGACGAGAAGGCCTGCCCATCCCGAACCTCGACGATGCGGTCGGGGATGCGGTCGAGCAGGTAGCGGTCGTGGCTGATCACGATCACCGTGCCGTCGTAGGACTCGAGGGCTGCCTCCAAGACCTCCATCGAGTCGATGTCGAGGTGGTTCGTGGGTTCGTCGAGCAGCAGGCAGTTCGCGCCCGAGAGCATGAGCAGGCAGAGCTGCAGGCGGGTGCGCTCCCCACCCGAGAGCGTTCCCACCGGCAGTCGCATCTGGTCGTAGCGGAAGAGGAACCGCCCGAGCAGGGCGACCGCGTCTTCCTCGTACATGGGCTTCATGTCACGGACGAACTGGATCGGCGTGCGATCGGGAGGTTCGGTCTCGTGGCCCTGGGCGAGGTAACCGATCTGCACCGACGGCCCGGCCCAGCGGGTGCCGTCGTCGGGCTCGCGCAGACCGGCGAGCACCGTGCCGAGCACGGACTTGCCGGCGCCGTTCGCTCCGATCATGCCGATGCGTTCACCGCGGAAGATCTGCATGTCGCACCCGATCAACACCGGGTCTCCGTCGAACGCCACCGTGACGTCGCTGAGCGTCACGACCTTGGAGCCGCCACGCTCGGCGCTGCGCATCTCGAGGGCGATCTTGCGGCGCTCGAAGACCGGTCGGTCGACCTTGTCCATGCGGTCGATCTGACGCTGCTTGTTGTGGGCTTGGGTGATGTGCCGCTTGTTCACGACGATGCGAGCCCAGTTCTCGAAGCGGCGGATCGCCTCCTCGAGCCGGGCGATCTCCTTCTGTTGGGTGACGTAGAGCTGCTGCTGGCGCTTGAGCGCGATCTCTTTGGCGACCGCGTACGCCGAGTAGTTGCCGGGCCACATCGTGACGCGTCCGCCGTCGAGCTCCGCGATGCGCGAGACGGTCTCGTCGAGCAGGTATCGATCGTGCGAGACCGTGACCACGGCGCCCGGGAGCTCCGCGACGATCGACTCCAGTCGAGCGCGCCGGTCGGCGTCGAGGTGGGTCTCCGGCTCGTCGAGCAGCAGCAGGTCGGGCTGGCGGATGAGGCACGCGGCCAAAGCGACGAGCTTGCGCTGCCCGCCGGAGAGCGCCGACGTCGGCAAAGCGAGGTCGCCGTCGGCGAAACCGAGCGAGACCAGCATCGCACGTGCCTCCCCCGCCAAGCCCGCGCCACCGGCTTCCACCCACCGATCGAGCAGCGCCTGCTGGCGTGTAAGCACCCGGTCCATGCGGGCGAGATCGGAGACCACGTCGGGCCGGCCGAGCTCGGCTTCCACGCCACGCATCTCGGCGTCGAGCTCCGCGATATCGGGACGAGCGGCGAGCACCGTCTGTTCGGCGGTGCGCTCGTCACCGTCGACATGCTGCTCGAGGTAGGTGATCACGAGATCCTTGCGGCGCACAACCTCGCCGGTGGTCGGCGGCTCGTTCCCTTCCAGGATGCGGAGCATCGTCGATTTGCCAGCGCCGTTGGGTCCAACGATGCCGATGCGGGCGCCCTCGGGCACCTCGAGGTCGAGCCCCTGCAGGACCGGCCAGGAGCCATAAGACTTCTCGACGTTGACGAGGCTGATGACGGTCACCGCACCACGATACGGACCGAGCGGGCTCGGGGCCCGCCCGGTCGTCAGGAGGCGCCGGTCACGCCGGCCATCAGCGCGCGGAGCGACGACGCACCCG
This sequence comes from uncultured Actinomycetes bacterium, assembly GCA_963831325.1. Taxonomy (GTDB): domain Bacteria; phylum Actinomycetota; class UBA4738; order UBA4738; family HRBIN12; genus JAOUEA01. The sequence goes on along the minus strand of CAWHQA010000034.1, from coordinate 35,701 downwards.
GCTCGGCGGCGAGCCACCGTTGCATGGCGTCTCGCCGTGAGGGCCACTCTTCCTCGAGCATCGAGAACCACGCGGTGTCGCGGTTGCGTCCCTTCACGATCATGTGCGACCGGAAGACCCCTTCGAAGGTGAACCCGAGCCGCTCCGCAGCCGCCCGCGAACGAGCGTTGAGCGCGTCGCATTTCCACTCGGCCCTGCGGTAGCCCCACGACTCGAACGCCGCGCGCAGCAACAGGAACGCGGCCTCGGTATTCGCCCGACCTCGTTGCGCGGACCGCACGTACCAGATGTGACCCAGCTCGAGGCGCCGCATCGCCGCATCGATGTTCATGAGGCTCACGACACCGGCGGGCTCGCCCGTGGAGGACTCGACCACGGTGAAGAACGCCGGATCGGACGAGGCGGCGCTCGCCGCGAGCCACGTGCTCATCTCGTCGAGCCCATCGAAGGGGCCGTACGTCATGTACGTCCAGATCTCGGCGTCACTCGGCGATGCGTGCGAGCGGTCGTAGAGGGAGACCGCGTGGGCTTCGGGATCGAGAGGCTCGAGTCGCACGAAGCGGCCCTCGATCACTGCAGCGGGCGGGAGCAGAGCCGGGCTCGCATCGACCGCATCGCCGACGGGGAGCCGCGACTCGGGCCGGTCGGCTGCGTCGTTCATCCCGCGACCACCCGGAGCGAACGGAACCGCTCGGCCGCATCCCGGAAGGGCTCGAGCGGGACGAGCAACGTCTCCACGGCCCAGATCAGACCCTCGAATCCACCGAGATCGGGTGGGTCCTCCCGCATCTGTTGCGCCCGCACGAGGGCCTCGGCGATGCCCTCATCGCACATCGCCCACACGGACTCGGTCTCGTTGCGCCGCCACCCCGGCATCAGCTCCCGAGCCCGCTCGAGGCGGCTCTCGAATTCCGCGATGGCATCGGGGATCGGGCGACCGGGCAGGCGTGTGGTCGGCATCACGTCGGTGAGAGCTTCCTTCGCCGGTTCGATCTCGGCCAGCACCAGCTCGAAGGACGCGTGTGGAGCTTCCAGTTCGCCGGGCAGACGCTTGCGCCTGAAGAGGCTCATGCTCCTCCCATCCGCCATTGACTGAACGACCGTTCAGATACTACGATGGCGTCTCGGCGAGACGAACTCGAGGGGGATCGGCACCGCGATCGGGGTCGATGTGGACCGATGATTGAACCGACGTTCAAACGGGACCCGAGCGAGACGTGGTGGATCGAGAGCTCTCGCTGCATCGGGGAAGACCCTGAGCTCTTCTTCCCTGTCGGCACCACCGGGCCGGCCATCGAGCAGGCCGCCAGGGCGATAGAGATCTGCAACCTCTGCCCCGTGCGCGCGGAATGCCTGGAGTGGGCGCTCGACACGTGCCAGGATGCGGGCGTGTGGGGCGGCCTCGGCGAGGAAGATCGCCGGGAGATCCGCCGGGCGCGCCGGCGAGAAGCCGCCGCCACGCCCTCGAGCGCGACGACGGTCGGCGCCGAGCCGAACCGCTCGGGCGACGCACTCGTCGGCGTCGGCTGAGGCCCGCTCACACCTGACTCGAGGGGCACAGGTCCTCGACGGGACACTCGACGCATCGAGGCTTCTTTGCCCGGCAGATCGCGCGCCCGTGGTCGATCAGCACGTAGCTGAAGCCGAACCATTTCTCCCGTGGGACGAGCCTCATCAGATCGTGCTCGATCTTGTCGGCGTCGGATCGCTCACTGAACCCGAGTCGGTTCGAGAGCCGCCGCACATGTGTGTCGACGGCGATGCCCTCCACCCTGCCGAACGAATTGCCGAGCACGATGTTGGCCGTCTTCCGCGCGACCCCTCGAAGCGTGATGAGCTCTTCCATGGTGTCGGGCACCTCGCCCTCGTACACGGTGACGATGCGCTCGCACGCGGCGCGGAGCGAAGCCGCCTTCTGGTTGAAGAACCCCGTTGGCTTGATGTCTGCCTTCAGCTCTTCCTCAGGCACAGCGACGTAGTCCGCGGCGCTGCGGTACTTCCTGAAGAGCGTGGCGGTGACCTCGTTCACCTTCTCATCCGTGCACTGCGCCGAGAGGATCGTTGCGATCAGGCACTCCAGCGGATTCGTGAAGTTGAGCGCGACGTGGGCGTCGGGGTAGGTCTCCTCGAGGCGCCGGATGAGCACCGGCGCACGCTTGTCGATGGGTGAGGTACGCGTGAGCTTCGGGCGGGCCGCCATGACGAGCTCAGACTACGAGAGCGTCACGGGCCTCAGCTCGGCGTCGAGCTTCGCGCCGAGCTCCGCGGCGATCTCGACCAACGCCTCGACGTCCTCGGCTTCGGTGCGGTAGTTCACGATGCACGATCGCAGACAGAATCGCCCGCCGAGCACCGCGTTGGAACAGTAGGCGCGCCCTCCGAGCTGGAGCTCGGTCATCAGGCGTTGGTTCAGGCGGTCGAGGTACTCCTCACTGCCGTCCGTGTCATCGCGCCCGAGATCGCCCGGCACGTATCGGAAGCACGTGATCGACAGCTCGACCGGCGTCATCAGCTCGAAGTCCTCGCGCTCCTCAACGATCGCGCCGAGGTAGCGGGCGAGCGCGGCGTCGTGCGAGATGCGACGGGCGTAGGCGTCGCGGCCGTGGGCGAGCAGTGAGACCCACACCCTGAGCGACCAGAAGCCGCGGCTGAAGTTCGGCGAGTGCCGACCGAGGTCGATGCCCCAGTCGGTGTGCTCCTCGTCCTTCACGATGTAGGCCACGTACTCGAGGTCGAACGCGCGGCGCATGAGCTCCATGTCGCGGACGAGCACGCACCCACCTGAGTGCGGTGTGTAGAGCCACTTGTGAGGATCGAACGCGATCGAGTCGGCCCGCTCGATGCCGTCGAACAGCGGCCGAAGGTCGTCGGCGAGCATCGCAGCGCCGCCATAGGCGGCATCGACGTGCATCCACAGGTCTTCGTCGCGGCAGACGTCGGCGACCGCGACGAGATCGTCGATCGCGCCGGTCGAGACCGTGCCGGCGTTGGCGACCACCGCGATCGGCCTCACGCCGGCGGCGCGGTCGAGGTCGATCATCGTTCGCAGCTCACCGACCCGCATTCGGTAGCTCTCGTCGACCGGAACATGTCGCACATTGGCCGCGCCGACGCCGAGCATGTCAGCCGCCCGATCTGAGACGACGTGCGTCTCACTCGAGAAGTAGAAGCCGAGCGGTGGCCCGACCGAGACTCCTTCCGCCCTGACATCCCAGCCGGCGCGGGCGTCGCGGGCGATCTTCAGGGCGATCAGGTTGGCGAGGGCCCCGCCGGACGTCAGGGCGCCGCCCGACCCGTCGGGCATGCCGAACATGCCTTGGGCGAACCACCGCGTGAGGGCCATCTCGATCTCGACGGCCGACGGTGCGAGCCGCCAGCCGCCTGCGTTCATGTTGATGCCCGACGCGAGCAGATCGGCAGCGGCGCCGGGCACCGTCCCCGCGCCGGAGACGTAGGCGTAGAACCTCGGATGCCCGAGGAGCGCCGAATGCTCGAACGTCATGCGGCGCAGGTAGTCGATGAGCTCCGGCTCGGGGGTCGGCGCATCGGGTACCTCCACGACGACGCCGGCACGCACCTCGTCGACGCCTTGATCGACCGCGACGGGAAGGTCGGGAAGCCGCGTGAGCAACTCCTCGTAGATGTCGGCAACGCCGTCGACGAACGCCCGGGCGCGCGACGGTTCCCAGTCGAGATCACGGACTGGCTCCGGGCGCGCCGGCCTCATCCCTGCTTCTCCGCGGCGAGTCGGAAGTACTCCACTGCCATCCATTCCCGCATGTGATCGCCGAAGACCTGGACCAGGCCTTCCACCTGACTCTCGTGCGCCTGGATCGCCCGGAACTTCAGGTCAAGCACGTCGGCGGGCAGCGAGTAGTCGATCGCGAGCTCCTCACGAGCCACGATCGGCGGCGTGCCCGGCAGGAAGATGTCGAACGGCTCGAGACGGGGAAGCCACGTCTCGGCCCACTCGGGGGTCGCAGTCGCGTGATACAGCCGGGCGCCGGGCTTCGCGGCCTGCTCGAACGCCTCGCCGGCCCAGGCGGACACGCTCTTGTGCCCTTCATGTCCGGTCATGCCGTCGGGTCCGAACGTCAGCACGGTGTCGGGCTGCACCTCGCGCATCACGTCGAGCACCTGCGAGGCGCCCGACGGGTCGAGCGAGGTCTGCATGTCGACGTCGACGAGCCCATCAAGGAACCGATGGTCCTCGACCCCGAGGATCTCGAGGCTCCGCCGCATCTCCTCGGTGCGCACGTCGGCCATGTGCTCGCTCGGCCACCGCTCCTCGTCCATGGAGCCGCCCTCACCTCGGGTCGCGGTGACGTCGACGACGGTGCTGCCCGCCGCGGCGGCGAGGGCCATGAGTCCCGACGACAGGTAGATGTCGTCGTCGGGGTGGGCCCACACGCCGAGCACGGTGCCGAGGTCGTGCATAGCTGCGGTCAGGACACCGAAGGAGGCTCGTCGAGCAGCGATCTGATGCGGTGCTCGAGCGCCGGCGGTACATCGTCGCCCGTGCACTTCGATCGGATCACGACCTTCACGTGTCGTCGGAACTCAGCGCGCTGCATGCACGGGTTGCAATCGGACAGGTGCACCTGGATCTGGTCATGCACGGTCACATCGAGCTCACCGTCGAGGAACGACTCGATCTCTTTGAGCGTCTCTTCGCAGTTCGGCCCGCAGTCAGGCGTCGTCATCGTCGACCAGTCCTCGCTCTTTCGCCGTGTCCCACAACGCCTTCTGCAGCGCTTTCCTTCCCCGATGCAGCCGCGACATCACCGTGCCGATCGGCGTCTGCATGATGTCGGCGATCTCCTGGTAGCTGAATCCTTCGACGTCGGCGAGCAGCACCGGCATGCGGAAGTTCTCTGGCAACGACTCCAACGCCTGCTTCACGGCCTGGTCGGGGATACGGTCGATCACTTCGGTCTCTGCCGACAGCTCCACGTTGCGTCCGCCGAGTCGGTCGTAGAGGTACCACTCATCGATATCGTCGGGGCCTTCGACCGTCTGGGGCTCGCGCTGCTTCTTCCGGTAGGTGTTGATGTAGCTGTTGGTGAGGATGCGGTAGAGCCACGCCTTGAGATTGGTTCCTTCTTTGAAGGTGGCGAAACCCCTGTACGCGCGCAAGTAGGTGTCTTGCACCACATCCTCGGCGTCGGACGGATTGCGGGTCATGCGGAGCGCCGCTGCATACAGGTTGGGCAGCAGCGGCAACACGTCGCGCTCGAAGCGCTCGCGCAGTGCGGGGTCTTCTGCGGCAGCGGTCTGGGCCATGGCCGGTCAGTATCGCGCATCCAGCCCGGGCCCGACCCTGCCGATGGGGGTGTGGAGGAGCCGTGACGCTCTCAACCTCATCGACCCGGGAACCTGGCATATCTCGGCGACGATGGGAGGATAGGAAGCACGATGCCTGAAAACGACGATCGAAACCCGTTCTCACGCCGCAGTAGCGGTGACAGCGGTGGGAGCGGCGCGCCGAAACCTCGGTTCGCTCCCTGGCTGATCGTGCCGATCCTGCTGGTCGCGTTGCTCGTGTTCAACAGCCTGCTCTCCGGCACCGGGACCGAGCCGATCGCGTACAGCGAGTTCGTGACCGCGGTCGAGGAAGGCCGCATCGACCCCGAGACCACCGTGAAGATCTCCGATTCCGGTATCAGCGGCGCCCTGCTCACCGACGAAGGACCCCAGGACTTCACGACGAAGCTGTCGCCGAACGTCACGATCGACAAGCCCTTCACTGACTTCCTCGACGAGAACGGCGTCGTCTACGAGTTCGAGCAGCCGAGCGTGTTGCTGTCGTTGCTCGTGAACATCTTGCCCTTCGCGCTGATCATGATCGGCATCTACTGGTTCGTTTTCCGGCGCATGGGCGCCGGGGCGACCGGCGCCCTGAACATGGGCAAGAACAAGGTGAAGATCTACGACCGCAAAGAGATGAAGACAACGTTCGCCGACGTGGCCGGGGTCGACGAGGCGAAGGACGAGCTCCGCGAGATCGTCGAGTTCCTGTCGAACCCCAAGAAGTACCAACGCCTCGGTGGCCGCATCCCCAAGGGGGTGCTCCTCCTGGGGCCTCCCGGGTGCGGCAAGACCCTGCTCGCCCGCGCCGTGGCCGGCGAAGCCAACGTGCCGTTCTTCTTCATGAGCGGCTCGGAGTTCGTCGAGATGTTCGTGGGACTCGGCGCCGCGCGGGTGCGCGAGCTGTTCCAGCAGGCGAAGGAGAAGGCCCCTGCGCTCGTCTTCCTCGACGAGATCGACACCATCGGCAAGGGCCGAGGCGGCGTCGGTGGTGCAGGGCTCGGCGCGCACGACGAGCGCGAGCAGACGTTGAACCAGCTTCTGGTCGAGATGGACGGCTTCGATGCGTCGAAGGGCGTCATCATCATGGCGGCCACGAACCGCCCGGACGTGCTCGACCCGGCGCTGGTGCGCCCGGGCCGGTTCGATCGTCAGGTGGTCGTGGACCGGCCCGACCTGACGGGTCGCGAAGAGATCCTGCGCGTACACGCTCGAGGCGTGGCGCTCTCCCCCGCCGTCGAGCTCCGCACGATCGCCGCGCGCACGCCGGGCTTCACCGGCGCCGACCTCGAGAACGTGGTGAACGAGGCCGCGTTGCTCGCCGCGCGACGTGAGAAGAACTCCGTCACCATGGACGAGCTCGAAGAGGCGATCGACCGCGCGTCGATGGGCCTCGAGCGCAAGTCGCGGGTCATGAACGACAAGGAGAAGTCGCGGGTGGCCTCCCACGAGATGGGTCACGCGCTCGTGGCTCACTACTGCGACAACCTCGACCCGGTGCACCGGATCACGATCATCCCGCGAGGCACGGCCGCGCTCGGCCTCACGATGACCCGTCCGCTCGAGGATCGGTTCCTCGCCACCGAGCCGGAGCTGAAGGAGACGCTGGCCTACGCCATGGGCGGTCAGGTCGCCGAGGAGATCGTGTACGGGGAGATCTCGACCGGCGCACAGAACGACCTCGAGAAGGCGACGCAGATCGCCCGAGCGATGGTCACGCAGTACGGCATGAGCGAGGATATCGGTCCCCTCTCGCTGGGTCACGAGGACCCGAACGCGTTCTTCAATGGGCCCAAGGTGTCCGGCGCGACCGCCGAGAGGATCGACAAGGAGGTCTCGCGATTGTTGAGCGAGGCGCACGATCGGGCCGAGCGCATCCTCGTCGAGCATCGGGATATGCTCGACAGGCTCGCGGCGCTGCTGATCGTGACCGAGACGATCGATGGCGAGGACCTCGAGGCCTACACGGGTGGCACCAAGCCCATCCCCAACGCCGACGAGCTTCGGCAGCACGAAGAGGCGAAGCAGCGCGAGTCGGCGGCTGCGGCGGCGGTCGTGGCGAAGGAGCGGGAGCGCGAAACATCGCGGGGCCCGCAGATCGCCATGCCACCCGCACCGCCCATGCCCACCGTGGACTAGAGCCGCCCGGCGCTAGCGAACGTCACGGGGCGGGCGGGGATCGAGCACCAGGTCCCAACGGTCACGCCATCGGTCGAGGAACCGGTAGAAGTTCCCCTTCGACCACTTCGCGCGGTCGGCCGGATCGGTCTCGAACCACATGCGGTGCTGGTGCCTGACGACGCTCGCCGGTACGACGTCGGTGCGCAGCCCCCGGTCCTTGACCCGGAACGACAGTTCGATGTCGGCCGTGCGGTACCAGCGGAACCTCTCGTCGAACCCGCCGAGCTCGGCGAGCACGTCGCGACGCATCGCCATGCAGTAGCCCTCGATCGCATCGCACGGACCGGGACCGGGCGCTTCAGAGAACTCGCGGAGATCGTTCGTCACGATGCCGAAGGGCCCGGCGATGCCGATCTCGAGGTCCTGCAACGCGGCCTCGAGCGGGCCGATGAACTCACCGGTCGCCTCGAGAGAGGGGTCCATCGCTACCACCATGCGCCCAGTGGCCCGGCGGAGTCCCGCGTTCGCCGCGGCAGCCCACCCGGTGCCGGCGACGAGTGGAACGACCTCGACGTCGTCGCCGAACGCCCCGCGGGCGGCGCCGGTGATGTCGGCGACGACACATGCCACACGTCGATCGCCTCGGTTCGATCGGATCGAGGCAACCGCACGCGCGACATCGCCGGGCCACCCCTCGCACACCCAATGCACGCTCACGTCGTCAGTGGGAGGTTCCCCGAGGCGAGATCGCACGTCGCTCGGGCGCACCGGAACGGGATCGGGAGCGGGCGATGCCGGCTCGAGGCGCCAGCCGCCAGCCGGTTCGTCGATGACCGTCCAGCCTGAGGCGTCGAGCTCCGCGCGGATGGCGTCTGCCGTCTCGAAGTCTCGCCTGGAGCGCGCCGCGGCGCGAGCTTCGGCGATCGCGATCACTTCCGGCGTCGGAGCGTCGGTCATCGACGCCTTGGAACCGCCGGTTAGGCGGTAGCTGCCTTGGTTGCGTTGCGCAGCCTGGCCGCCATCTGCTGCAAGGTCTTCACCGCGATCGAGGGGTGCTCCTGCATCAGGCCACGGAACACCCATTCGGTGAGGCCGAGCATCTGGATGTCGGACGTCGAAGTGACGGTTGCGGTGCGTGGTCCACCGTCGAGCAGCGCGATCTCACCGAAGAAGTCCCCGGGGCCGAGCGCGGCCTTCTTCTTGCCGCCGATCGTGACGTCGGCGGTGCCGTCGACGATGACGAACAGACCCACGCCGGGTTCACCCTCACGAGCGATCACCACGCCGGAAGCGTGGTCGATGTCCTTCACGACGCGGGCGATCGTCTGCAGATCCTTTCGGGAACAGCCGGAGAACAGAGGCACACGAGAGAGCTGCCCCACCACGTCACGCTTGGTCACGCCAGTTCCCCCTTCGTTCGGATGCGACCGCGTCATCCTAGCCGCGTTGGCCGCGGCCGTGTGGCCCGATGGGCGATCGTCAGGAAGGGACGACCCGCCAGTGGTTCCAGTAAGCGGCGACGTCGAGAGCGGGAAGGTGCCTCGCGGCTGCGACCTCGATCGCAGCCATGAAGTCTTCCGTCCGGGCGACGTCGAGATGGTGCCGAGCGACGTAGCGGCCGACGATGTTGACGAATCGCTCCTGGCCGAACCGCTTCGACAGGTTCGCCAACATGCAGGCGCCGCCGCAATAGACGAGCCCGTACTGGCTGCGATGCGTTGTCCAGTAGGCCATGTCGTTCGTGAACGATGCCTCGGCACTCGGCCACGAGATGCCGCGACATCCCTTGCGCGGATCGAACGGCAGTCGCATCGCCCAGGTCGCGAACGATTCGTCGAGCCAGGGCTCGGCGTACTGATCGTTGCCGACGATCCCGTAGAACCATTGGTGCGCGAGCTCGTGGGCCATCGTGATGCGGGAGGTTCCCGAGAACACGATGGTCGGGTACTCCATGCCACCGAACCTCGCGTGCCCCGCCAGCACCACATCGACCTCCGGATACTGGTAGTCGCCGAACGCGGAGCCCAACGTCTTCACCACATCCACGGCGTCGCCGGCCATGCGGCGTGCCTGCCCCGCCCCGACCGCACCGGGCTGGTAGGAAACGACCACATCGGTGCCACGTACGGATCGCACCACGCGCCGGAGCCGTCCGGCCGCCCCACGCGAAATCGCGCACCTGCGTCGCCGAGAAGGTCGTTCGCCACCGGCCCCCGCCCACCTCGGTGCGCTCGGTCATCGTTCCCGTGGCGACCGTGTCGAGCACACGCGGGGTCACGAACGTGACCTCGTAGTCGGAGGCGAGTGAGTAGAAGCTCTCGCCGAGGTTCTCGAAGGGCGCGCGGTGCCATCCGGCATCGTCGAACACAGACAGCGTCGGCAGTGCGGTCCCCACGAGTGCCAGTCCACGATGGAATCCGAACCGGTCGTCCTCGCGCGGAAGCCGGATGTGCAGCTCGAACGTGATCGCGGTCCTCTCCCCCATGGCGATCGGATCATCCAGCGTTACCTCGAGCTCGGTGCAGTCGAGGCGTTCATCGGCGAGGGTGCCGCCACCGAGGTTCGACACGACGATGGAGTTGGCACCACACCCCAGCACGCCGTTGGACCACACCCGCAGGTACACCTCGGTCAGCGGGACGGCGCCGACGTTGGTGAACGAGATCGATCCATCACCCCTCCAGGACTTGCCCGTCGGCCCGGCCCGCAGATGGAAGTCGTAGCTCGCCCCGGCAGGTGTCCTCACGACGGGTGCGCCTGCACCCGCAGGCAACACGGACCAGGGCTGCACGAAGGTTATGGCTGAGGTGGCCATCAGCGCGAGCCAGGCCGGGTGTCGCAGGCGTCGCCGAGAACGAGCACGGAACACCGTCCGAGTATCGGTCCGAAAGGCGGGGTTCTTTACCCCCATCCGCACCACACCGGGTCGGCTAGGTGGAGGCTCACATTCAGCGCTAGGCGGGGTACGTCGTCAAGCCGGCAACGCAGCAGGGGCGCCTTCCGCGCCCCTGCGATCGTCGCGGGGACAGGATTTGAACCTGTGACCTCTGGGTTATGAGCCCAGCGAGCTACCGGACTGCTCCACCCCGCACGACGATGCTAGCAAACGCCCCGTGAACGCCCAAGCGGGAATGCGGGATAGGAGATAGGGGCACGGGCAAGCGGCGCCCCAAACGTTCGCCACAGGCGCGACGACCGCAATCTTCATCCACGTCTACGGCAACGGCGTCATCCGCGTCGGATCGAGCGGCCGCCGCTTCTACATTCAGCGCGCCCTTGTCGCGAAAGGAGCTGGACCATGCGCCAGGGTGGTCGCGATCATGTCGATGTCTCTCGATGGGTACGTCGCCGACGCGAACGACGAGGTCGCCGAGGTTTTCGACTGGTACTTCTTGGGCGACGTCGAGGTCTCCATGGCGAGCAAGGGATCAGACATGACGTTCCGCGTCTCGGAGCCGAGCGCAGAACACGTGAGGGGCTTGATGGTCGAAGTCGGCGCCTTCCTGACCGGTCGGCGCACGTTCGAGGTCGCCAACGGCTGGGACGGCCAGTACCCGTGGGATGTGCCAGCCTTAGTCGTCACCCACAACGTGCCCGACGGCTGGCCACGGCCCGGCTCGACGGTCCAGTTCGTCACCGAAGGCATCGAGAGCGCCGTTGCGCGAGCCAAGTCGGCTGTCGGAAGGAAGTCCGTGGCTGTGCACGGCGCCGACACGATCCAGCAGTGCCTGAACGCCGGGCTGCTCGACGAGATCCACATCGATCTGGCAGCCGCATTGCTAGGCGCAGGAGTGCCGCTGTTCGACCACCTCGCGAACACACCGGTCGTCCTCGGGGATCCGACGGTCGTCACCGGCGTGGGAGTCACGCATCTTCGCTATCCCGTGCACACGTCGTAGACCACCCCGCTTCTCGTCAGGTGACATTCCCGAACACTCGCGCATCACGGGTGCTCTCTTCCTCGACGAGCTCTCGGAGTTCCGACGCGAAGCGGTCTAGTGGCTGCGTCAGCTGCTCGAGGATCGCCACGTCGTGGTCGTCGAGGAAGCCGCGGCCGCTACGGAACGCGCGCAGCCTGAGGCCGTGCCTGCGATCGATCTCGTCGCCCCGAGCCTTTCGTCTTTGCGCGATCCCCGGAATGAGAGCCTCTCGGCTGCGATCGGTCGGCCATTCGCGCTCGTTGGCGCGCCGGGACCCCTGCATCGAGTGTGAGGCTCTCATCGCTGCCGAGCTTGGGGTCCGACGGGCCATCGTCGGTACCGAAGCGATGTGTCAATCAACCGCGCAGGGGGCCCTAGACTCCGGCTGAGTGCCGCCACCACTGGACTCGGGAGACTCAGTTGCTGGGATCAAGGCTCACATCGACCGCGGAACCGGTCCCGCTCAGGACAGGAGCCGAGCTCGCTCGATCCATCGCCGTGGTGGGGATCTCCGGGCTGCTCACCGGAATCGCGGTCGGAGGCATCGGCTCCCGGCTCTTCATGCGGATCTCGGCTGCCGCTGCGGGTGCTGGGGCGCAGGGGGCGACCACCGAGGCCGGGGCGACCATCGGTGCCATGACGTTCGAGGGCACCATGGGGCTCGTCGTCTTCGTCGGCATCGGCACCGGGGTCTTCGCTGCGGTCTTCTATGCGACGTTCCGCCCATGGCTCGCATGGACAGGGCACTTGCGGGGTCTTGCGTTCGGGATGGTTCTCTTCGCGGTGACCAGCGCCACCTCGGACGTGCTCAACCCTGACAACGTGGACTTCACGATCCTGCAGAACCGGCAGCTGAACGTGACGATGATCGTGCTGCTCTTCCTCGGATTCGGCTTCGTGATGGACCTCATGGTCGGCGTCGTCGACCGCCGGCTCCCTCCTTCGGACGAAAGCCATGGGGGCGCCCGCGTGGCGTACGGAGCGATCACAGGCGTGGGCGTTGCGATCGCACTCCTTGGCATGCCGTCGCTGCTCTTCTCCCCTTCGTGCGACTGCGACGCGCCGATCGTCGCATCTCTGTTCGTGGTCATGACCGCGGTGGGCACGCTCACGCTGTGGGCGGCTCAGATCGGAGACTGGCCGAATCGTTCACTCACGATCGCTCGCGTTGTGGGTCTGTGTGGTGTGGCAGGGACCCTGATGTTCGGGCTATGGCGCGCTGGATCCGATGCCGCTGCGATCCTCACGGCATAGACGCGATGGGAAGTCGGTCCTCGCCGAGGCGGGCGCAGATCGCGCGAGGATCGCCTTCCTCGTCGGACATGACGTCGAACTCCGAAAAGCCGGAGTCATGGAGCAGGTCGCCGATCGAGTCGGCTTGGTCACCACCCAGCTCCAACATGAGCCATCCACCGGGGCTCAACCAACCTTGGCTTCGTCGCACGACCTCGACCAGAAGGTCCATGCCATCGGGTCCGCCGTCGAGCGCGAGGCGAGGCTCGAACGCCTGGACGTCGCGCGGGAGCAAGCGGAGCGACTCCGTCGGCACGTACGGCACGACAGCAGTTAACACATCGACGCGGCGCTCCAACCCTCGCGGCAGCGGATCATCCAGGAAGCCCTCGAACACCTCGACGCCATTGCGTCTGGCACATCGCACCGCATTCTCGTCGAGCTCGGTCGCAAGCACCGATGCCGTTGGCACGGCCGCGGCAAGCACGGCCGCGATCGCGCCCGCACCCGTGCAGAGATCTACGGCCACTCCCGCTGGCGGCAGGAGCGTCGCCGCTCGTCGCGCCAACGGCTCGGTCTGCGATCGCGGCACGTAGACGCCCGGTGCGACGAACAACCGGACGCCGCAGAACGTGACCGCACCAGTCAGCCATGCGATCGGCTCGCCGTTGGTTCGACGAGACACCAGGTCATCGAGCACGCTCCTGTCACCGGCAGCGGCCTGTATGAGCTCGTCGGCTTCCTCTCGAGCTTCGACGCAGCCCGCCGCGGTGAGCATCTGCGTCACCAAGACACGGTCCGCCTGCTGCACAGCCTCTCCTCATGGGGGATCGTAGCCGGTCCCGGGTACGCTTCCCCGATGATGAACTTCAAGCTCGAGCTCGTGAACGTGCCTGTCTCCGATGTCGACCGCGCGAAGGCGTTCTATGCGGACAAGGTCGGTTTCCACCTCGACCACGACCACACCGTGAGTGACGAGATCCGCTTCGTCCAGCTGACGCCTCCCGGGTCGGCATGCTCGATCGCGATCGGCACGGGGCTCTCAGAGGCCGAGCCGGGATCGGTCGCCGGCATGCAGTTGGTCGTCGACGACATCGAGGGCGCCCGAGCCGAGCTCGTCGATGGTGGCGTCGAGGTGAGCGAGGTGCAGGTGTTTCCGTGGGGCTCGTTCGTCTTCTTCAGTGATCCGGACGGCAATGCCTGGAGCGTCCAACAGCTCCCCGCTTTCGCTGAGTAGTCTCACGTTGCCTGCGACTGCCGGTCGGGATACGGCGTCGCGGTCGTGCGACCCCAGCGTTCCGAGGTCGTCGACCAGAGGATCTGGAGGCTGATCGGGGCTCCACGCGTCCGCGTGGCGCGTCGTAGCATCGCGTATGCCGACGATCCGCTCTCTGGTGGCTGGCACGCCGGTCGACGGCGCGCCCGGCGGCACACTGACGATCTCGAACCCTGCGCGGCTCGACGACACGTTGGCTGAAGCCGCGCTCGGCGACGCGACCACGATGGTCGACGCGTGCCGCGTGGCGCGCGGCGCTCAGCGTGCGTGGGCCGCGACTCCTGCGCCGACCCGCGGCCGGGTGGTGCAACAGTTCGGCCGACTCGTCGAGGACAATGCTGAAGCCCTGGCACAGCTCATCACGCGCGAGATCGGCAAGCCGATCCGCGAGTCGCGCGGCGAGGTGCAGGAGGTCGTCGATACCTGCAACTTCTTCCTGTCGGAGGGGCGCCGGCTCTACGGGCAGACCGTGCCGAGCGAGATGCCGGACAAGCAGCTCTTCACCTTCCGCACGCCGGTCGGGGTCGCAGCGATCGTGACGGCGGGGAACTTCCCGGTGGCGGTGCCGAGCTGGTACATCGTGCCGGCGCTCGTCTGCGGCAACGCGGTCGTGTGGAAACCAGCCGAGTACACGCCAGCGACCGCGGAGGCGTTCGCCCAACTTCTGCTCCACGCCGGCTTCCCCGTCGGGGTGTTCTCGATGGTGCTCGCCGACGGCCCTTCGGCGTTCGCAGGGCTCGAGCGGGCGCTCGACGAGCACCTCGTCGACAAGATCGGCTTCACGGGCTCGACCGAGGTGGGACGTCGCATCGGCGAGCTCGCCGGACGTCACCTGCAGACGCCGTGCCTCGAGCTCGGCGGCAAGAACCCGCTCGTGGTGATGCCGGACGCCGATCTCGACCTGGCGGTCGAGGGCGCGCTGTTCAGCGGGTTCGGCACGGCCGGCCAACGGTGCACGTCGCTCGGAACGGTGATCGTGCACGCCGATGTGCACGACGACTTCCTCGAGCGGTTCTCGAAGGCGACCGCGCAGGCGGCGATCGGCGACCCGACCACCGACGTGCTGTACGGGCCGATGATCTCCTCGCGGTTCTGCGAGCGATTCGAGGCGTGGCTCGATCTCGTGCAGCCGCATCACACCGTGCTCGGTTCAACGAGCACCGGACGCATCACGGTCGCGAACCCGCGCGACGGGTTCGTGGGAGACCCCGACGACGGCTTCTTTTACCACCCGACGATCGTCGACGGCGTGGGGCCGGGCGACGACCTGTACTCCACCGAGACGTTCGGGCCACTCGTCGGCGTCGCCACCTTCGAGACATTCGACGAGGCGATGGCGCTCGCCAACGGACACGGGTACGGCCTGTCAGGCAGCATCTACACCACCGATCCGCTCAGCGTGTTCCGCTTCCGTGAGCAGGTCGCCGCCGGCATGGTGAGCGTCAACAACTCGACCTCTGGAGCGGAAGCGCACCTCCCGTTCGGAGGCAACGGGCGCAGCGGCAACGGCTCGCGCCAGTCGGGCATCTGGGTGCTCGACCAGTTCACGCGCTGGCAGGCGATGAACTGGGACTACTCGGGCCACCTGCAGAAGGCACAGATGGACGTCGCCGACATCGAAGCAGATCTGGAGTTCCGTCTTCCGGAGTGACTCGATCGCTGCCTAGGCCGCCGGTGACGGCGACGTGCTGCTTTCGACGGGCGGCGTCGCGCCCGACAGCTCGAGCGCCTGAGCCACGAGATCCTGCGCGGCCTCGACCTCGAGCTCGTAGGTCGCGAGATCGCCGGCACGCAGCGCTGCATCGGCTGCTTCGAAATGGTCGGCAGCCTCCGCCAGCAGCTCGGCGACCGTCCGATCGACCCCACCGCCATCGGGCCCACCGCCACCGCCGTCGGGCTCAGTCTGCCCCTCGACCGCTCCGGCGAGTGCATCCTCGAGCGTGCCCCCCACCGCGACCGCGTCGCCGTTCACGACGACGACTCGCTTGAGCTCCGGTACCGATGCCGACTGATTGGCCTTCACGTAGACAGGCTGCACGTAGAGGAACGAGTTCTCGATCGGGATCACCAACAGATCGCCGAAGAGCACCGCCGAACCGCCCTGTCCGAGCAACGTACGCTCCGCTGAGAACTGCTGATCCTGATTGATGCGCGAGAACACGATCGAGGGACCCGGCACGTTCTCCTCCGCGGGAAGCTCGAGCGAGAGCAAACGCCCGTAGGTCTCGGGGTCCGAGCTCGCGGCGAGCCACGCCACCATGTTCTGGCGACCTTCCGGGATGAACGGCAACACCAGCTGGAACTGTTCGCTTCTCTCGCCCGGCGCCCTCATCAGCAGGTAGTACGGACGCAGCCTCGGGGCGGCGGCGAGCGACGATGCGGTCGTCGTGCCGAGCTCCGGGGCATCTGCTGAGTCGGGTCGGCGGCGATCTCCCAGCGGTCCTGCCTCTGGTAGAAGACCTCCGGATCGGTCACGTGGTAGGTGGCGTACTGCGTCGCCTGCACCTGGAAGAGGTTCTCCGGGTACCGGAAGTGCGAGCGGAGTTCGGCAGGGGCCTCGGCGATCGGCGTGAACAGGTCCGGGTACACGCGATCCCACACCTCGATGATCGGATCGTTCAAGTCCGCGTAGTACTTCATCGTGCCGTCGTAGGCGTCGACCGTCACCTTGACCGAGTTCCGCATGTAGTTCACGAGCTCCGACGGCACTTCGGGGTTCTCGGTCGCGTCCTGCAGGTTGATGGACTCCGAGTAGGGATACTCGTTCGTCGTCGTGTACGCGTCCCAGATCCATGTGAGTCCGCCCTCGACGATCGCGAGGTACGGATCGCGGTCGAACGACAGGAACGGCACGGGCTTCGGCACCCGCGACGCGAGGTCGCGGTAGATCATGATGCGGCTGTCGATCGTTGATCTGGCCCGATATCAACAGGTTCACGTCGCGGAACCGCCATGCGAACAGCGCTCGTTGCACCGCGTTGCCGATCTCGATGCCACCCGATCCGGTGTACTCGTAGCCGGGAGGAGCGCCGTCATAGTCGAGTTCCGGGGTACCCGATCTGGCGATGACGAACTGCGCGTCCGTGGGGTCGCCTTCTCCGAAGTAGATGCGAGGCTCGGTGAGCTCCGGGGCGTCGCCGATAGCGCGGGTGGGCACATCTGCCAGCACGAGCACCGGCGCACCTTCGGAGTTCTGGGTGTTCACCTTGGCGGCGACTGCACCGAACCCGTGCGTGAACACCAGGTGCTCGTTCTGCCACGTCTGGCCCTCGATCCCGGCCTGCGAGACCTCACGCCCTGAGACCATCAGCACCCGTTGCTCGCCGTCGAGCTCATAGCGGTCGACGTCGACGTCGCGGAACTCGTAGTAGGAGCGGATGCGCTGCAGCGACTGGAAGTTCTCGTTCAGTACCGCCGGGCGCCACAGGCGGATGTTCTCGATCGTCGTGGCGTTGGGTTCGATGTCCGAGGCAAGCACGGTGGGCTCATAGGTGCGGTCCTGCGGAAGGTCGATGTCGTCGATGCCGAAGGCTCGCCTCGTCGCCTCGAGGTTGTCCCCGATGTACTCCTCTTCGCGCTGGAACTCCTGCGGCGCGACCCGGAACCGCTGCACGAACGCGGGGTATGCCGTGCCGAGCAGCACGGAAACGGCGGCCAGCACGATCACCGCGATGATCGGCAGCGCCCACCGCTGGCGGACGATGTTCGCGAAGAAGAGCGCCGCACAGATCACCGCTGCGATGATCAAGAAGTTGAGCGCCGGGAGCTGGGCGTTGATGTCGGTGTACGACGCGCCCTGCACCACCCCGCGCCGCGAGGTCAGCAGATCGAAGCGTCCGAGGTAGTAGCCCCAAGCCTTGGAGAGCATGATCAGCCCGAGCAGCACCGAGAGGTGCGCGCGCGTGGCGGGCAGCACGCGGTCGCCCCACGTACGCGCTTGCGGGCGGATCCCACCCCAGAAGAAGTGCGCGATCGCAGTGAGGAAGGTCACCCCGACGAGCGATGAGAACAACCAGCCCTGCAGGAACTTCATCCAGGGGAGCGAGAAGATGTAGAAGCCGGGGTCGCGATCGAACAGCGGATCGAGGTCACCGAAGACGACATCGCTCGAGTTCCTCCACAGCAGGAAGACCTGCCACTGCCGCGAGACGCCGATGCCTACGAGGAGCGCGAGCGCGAGCGCGCCGAGCGGCAACAGCCACGCGAGGAACGGCTCGACCGCCATGCGGATGCGTTCCACGGCTTCCTGCTCGGGCGTGAGGAACCGCACGGGCGGCGGCGCGAGCCGCCTGGTGACGAGCAGGTTCACGTAGAGAAGGGCGAAGAAGAGCATGCCGAACACCATGCCGAGCGCCACCTTGGTGCGAAGCTCCGTCCAGAAGACACTCGTGAGCCCGACCTCGCGGAACCACAGCAGGTCGACGTAGAAGGTCGACATCACCGTGAACACGACGGCGAACACGACCACCGCTCCGATCAGAATCACAGGCCAGCGTCGCTGAGGTGTGGGGATGCGGACGGTCGACATGGCCATCGCGAGCCTAACGCATGCGGTCGCGAGCGACGGACGTCAGAGCGCTTCGAGCGCTTCCACAGCGTCGTCGAACGTGGCCACCGAGATGAGCTGCATGTCGCCGGTGTCGACGCCGGCCAGCTCTGCCATGTTCTCCGATGGCACGAGCAGGACTGTGGCCCCCGCCCGCTCGGCTCCGATCACCTTGTCTGCGATGCCGCCGATGCCGCCGATATCCCCCTCGGACGTGATCGTGCCCGTGCCGGCGATCGTGTGACCGCCGGTGAGGTCGCCCGGCGTCAGCGCGTCATACAGGCCGAGCGAGAACATCAGCCCCGCCGAGGGACCGCCGACGTTTCCGCTCGCGATCTCGATGTCGAACGGGAATGAGTCGATCATGTTGATGCCGACGAGCGGTCGCTCGGCGTCTTGACACGATCCGCGGATCAGCTCGACGTCGTGTACCTGGCCCCCGGCGCGAACGCGGAATGCGACCACCTCGTCGGTCGGCACCCCGTCGATCGCCCGTTGCGCGTCGTTGCGGGAAGCGACCGGCCGGCCGTCGATCGAGACCACGAGGTCGCCAACGAAGAGCTCGCCTTCGGCCGGACAGTCGCCCCCCACCTGGGCGATCAAGGCCCCCCTGCCGTGCTCATCGGGGTAATCGAAGAGCTCCTGCAACACCACGGCCGACGCCGCGATCTTACTCGTGTCCATCTCAGAGATGGCCCGTTGCTGCTCCTGATCGGGGTCGACCCCGGGTGGGTAGATCTTGTCTTCGGAGACGACGAACTGCGTCTCGTCGATCCAGGCGACGAGCGATTGCAGCGCCGTGACCTGCGTCCAGCTCACCGTGGTCATGATGAACTTGCCCCGTGACGCATACCGCTCGACACCTCGCACGTCGATCAGCGGCCCGACTTCGTCGGCGGGTCCCGGTCCGACCGCGTAGTACGGCAGCCGGACCCATGCTGCGGCGAACGCGATCGCGAACAGGGCGACGAGGGCAGCCACGCGGACGACTCGCTTCATAGGCGGTCAATCGTACGGGCGGACGTGGTTCACGGGAGGGATGCGTGCGAAGTACGCTCGTGCGGGCGAGTGGAAGGACGCAGACGGTCGTGGAATCCGGATTGCTCTTGGTCGTGGCGATCGGCGTCGCGGTGGGCGTGCTCGTGTACCGGCTCACGGCGGGCGGTGACCCGTCGCCGAGCCCGGAAGGACCGCACTCCGCCCAGCCGCACCTCGAGGGCGAGAGCGAGATGTGGGCCGGTGGCGAGGTCATCGACGAGCCGGGGGGTGAAGCCGGCGCCGTCCCGACCAGGCGCCGCCTCGCGACATCGCCCGAGCTCCGTCCCGATGCGCCCGAGGGGTACATCCCCGTCGGTGCGAGCGCCACCTCGTGGCACGCACGGCTCGGCGGCGCCATGGGGCTCGTGATCGCGGTGGCGATCGGTGCGATCGGGCTGGCGCTGTCGCTGTGGGCCCTCGTCTCCCTCGTGGCGCGCCTGATGTCGGACGCCCCTCCGGCCGCCTGAGGCGAGCTTCAGCGTCGACGCACGAGCTGGAACGCCGATCGGTAATCCTCGAGGTGCTCGAGCATGCGACCGGCCCCCACGGCGACCGTCTGCAGAGGTTGATCCACCACGTGCACGGGCACCTCGCACTCCTGCGCGAGCAGCATGTCGAAGCCTCGCAGCAGTGCCCCGCCACCGGTGAGGAACATGCCGGTCTCGAGCACGTCGTGGGTAAGCTCCGGCGGCGCCTCGGCAAGCGTGAGGCGGGCGGCTTCCACGATGGCTCGCACGGGCTCACCGATCGCCTTGCGGACCTCATCCTCCGTGATCTTCACTTCCACGGTGTTGCCGGTGGCGAGGTCACGTCCGATCACCACGGCAGCCTTGCCTGTTGGGGTCGGGAAGGCCGACCCGATCGCGACCTTGATCTCCTCGGCCGCTTTCTCACCTATCGCCACCCCGAACTCGTCACGGATGTGCCGTTGCACTGCGGCGTCGATGTCGAACCCGCCGATCGAGACCGAACGACCGCTCACGACCCCGCCCATCGAGACGACCGCCATCTCCGATCGCCCGCCGCCGACGTCGACGACGAGATGGCCCACCGGTTCCTGCACGGGAAGCCCGGCCCCGATCGCAGCCGCGAGCGGTTCCTCGACCAGGGTCACCTGTCGCACACCGACGCTCTTAACTGCGTCCTCGATCGCTCGGCGCTCGACCTCGGAGCTCATCGACGGCACCGCGACCAGCACCCGAGGCCGAGGGAACCGCACGGTCATGGCGCGTTTGATCACCACCTCGATCATGCGTTGGGTCGTGTCGAACTCGGTCATGGTGCCCTGGCGCAGCGGACGCACGGCGACCACGTTGCCCGAGTCACCGCCCAGCATCTGCCAGGCTTCCTCGCCCATCGCGAGTACCTCGCCTGTGTCGGACCGAACGGCGACGACCGCAGGTTCGTCGAAGACCACACCGTCGCCCTGGCGGTACACGAGACTGTTGGCGGTACCGAGGTCGATGGCGAGGTCGCGGCCCATCTACTGTCGGCCCCTTCGGATCGGCCTCATCTAGCTGCCCATGACCCAGTGCGCGTCGCCGGAAACGAGGCCTTCCTTCTTCCAGATGGGTACGTCCTGCTTCAGCCGCTCGATGCCGTGGCGGCATGCCTCGAACGCCTCGGCTCGGTGCGGCGCGGAGACGGCCACGATCACGCTCGCCTCGCCGACAGCGAGCTCACCGACGCGGTGCACGATCGCCACACCTCGGGTGGACCAACGCTCGAGGATCTCGTCCGCCAGCTCGGCGAGCCGCCGTTCTGCGAGGTCGTTCCAGGCCTCGTAGCTGAGCCCCGTGACGCTTCCCGCATCGGAATGGTCGCGAACCGTGCCTGTGAAGATGCAGACCGCCCCGGCGGCCGGGTCGGCGACCGCGCGGGCTACCTCGTCGAGCGAGAGCGGGTCTTCCTGCACGCGGGTCAGCACACGGCTCGGTGCGAGGGGGTCGGGCATCGGGCCATCGTAACCAAGGTCCAACGACCGAGGGGTCGTACGATGGCCCTATGAGCGACCAGGGAAGCGGCGGCCTCGGGTTCCCGTTCGGCATGGATCCCGAGTCGCTGCGCGACGCGCCGTTGTTCCAGGAGATGCAGCGGGTGATGTCGGCATCGTCGGGACCTGTGAACTGGGAGCTCGCGCGCCAGGTGGCAGTCGCGGGCGCCGCCGAGGGGGGCGACGACAGGGAGGCCACCGACGACGAGCGCCACGGCTTCGAGGAATCGGTGCGCGTCGCAGAGCTGCACGTCGCCCGGTTCACCGGACTGGAAGCCCCGACCGACGTCGCCGAGGTGCGTGCGGTGCGCCGCGCCGAGTGGATCGGCGCGAACACCGAGAGCCTCGCGGGCTTGCTCGAGCCGGCCGCGCGTCGCATCGGCGAATCGATGGACCTCGCGCAACGCGAGACGCTTCCGCCGGAGATGCAGGCGATGGGAAGCATGCTGTCGCAGCTTTCCCCCTTGCTGATGGGCGCGCAGGTCGGGCAGGTGCTCGGCTTCTTGGCCCAGCGCGTGTTGGGACAGTTCGACGTCGCCGTGCCGCGTTCGGGACCCGGCGTCGTGATGTTCGTCGTGGCGAACGTGCGACGGTTCGAGAGCGACTGGTCGCTCGAGGCCACCGACTTCCGCACGTTCGTCGCGATCCACGAGGTGACCCACCGGTTCGAGTTCGCCCAGCCATGGGCGCAGGAGCGGTTCGGTGCGCTGCTCGACGACTTCCTGTCGACGCTTCGCATCGATCTCGAGGGGATGCAGGAGCGGCTCGCCTCTCTCGACGCCAGCGACCCGGCGGCTCTGCAACAGGCGTTCGAGAGCGACGAGGGGTTGTTCGGTGCCGAGCTCGACGACGAGCAGCAGCTCAAGCTGGCCCGCATCCAGGCATTCATGTCGGCCGCCGAGGGCTACGGCGACCACGTGATGCACGCGCTCGGATCCGAGCTGCTGCCCTCGTACGGCCGTATCGAGGAAGCGATGCGCCGCTACCGCGAGGGCGAGGCCGGCGACCCGGTGTTCGAGCGCCTGCTCGGCGTGGAGATGAAGCGCGAGCAGTACGAGTCGGGAAGAGCCTTCTGCGACACGGTCGTGGAGCTCACCGACGAGGCCACGTTGGCGCGCATGTGGGAGTCAGCCGAGGCGATGCCCTCACTGCCGGAAGTCGCAGAGCCCAGGCTCTGGCTGGCCCGAACCGTCTGAGCGGGCGCGTCGGGTATCCTCTCCGCTCGATGGAACCGGTCGGGGAGCTTGTCGCGGCGGCGGTCGTCGACGAACGCGTCTGGAACGCGCACGGCGCCGAGGCGAACGACGGCGTGTACCTCGTGGGCCAGCCGGGCCCCGCCCTCCCGTTCATGATCTTCCGCGCATGGAAAGTGCCCGTGGGCGTCGTGAGCGAGGAGATCCGGCTGATCGGTCCGTCGGGGCGAACCCTCTACCGGTGGGGACCCGAGGCCAGGCGCATGGCGGGCGCGATGGACGTCACGACGGAGCTCGACCGTGTCGAGGGCGCCGTGTTCGACGAGACCGGCACCTACGTTGCCTCGTTCATCATCGACGACGTGATCGTGGGTGAGATCGAGATCCCGGTGTTCGTGCAGATCTCGGCCGAGAAGCTCCCCAAGGAGACCGAGGACGGACTGAAGAAGTCGGATGTGATCTGGGTGGGCTTCGAGCGCGGCGGCCGTCGACGGACCGCGCCGGTCTGGTTCGCCTACAAGAACGGCAAGATCTACGTGATCTCAAGCGCGAGCCGGGGCCCGAGGAGCAGTCCGTGCCCGGCGTGCCCGAGGCGCAGAAGCTGGTGGTGATCACCCGCCGCAAGCTCCGCGACACGTCGCTCGAAGAGTTCTCGGGCCGCACAGCGTCTGCTCGAGGGCGCGGAGTGGGAAGCCGCCGCCGGGCTGCTCGCCGACAAGCGCAAGAGTCGCGTCGGCTCACCGGCGGAGAACATCGCGAAGTGGCGCGGCTCATGTGACATCGTCGAGCTCACGCCGAACGTTCCCGCCTGAGCGTCGAAGGCGGGTCGCGTCACAGCTGGCCGATCCGCTCGATCGGGAAGGGCGGTTGGGCGAGAGGCCTGACCGCGACCTGCAGCAGCATCAACGGGTTGTCGTCGCCGGCCGATCGGTTCAGATGGACCACGTCACAGCCGTTGCATCGGTGAACGAGGATCCACTCTCCGTCGCCGCGCACGGTGATAGCGATCGGTTCCATGAGCGAGTCGCACTGCGCCGCCCGATCGCCGGGGTTGTCGTCCAGGTGACGGCTCCACAGGCAGTTCGGGCAGTGATTGCGGTGAGCGGTGCCGACGGCGAGGGTCGAGACATCCAAGCGGCAATGACCGCAGCGGAACGAACTCTGCCCCCGGCTCTGGCGCCGCGCACCGCGGCGTTGATCGTGAGACATCGGACAACCTCCAAGAAGGCACGGTGGGATACGCCGTCGCGCCCTGAGGCTGCCGTCGTTCAGGAGAAGCCGAAACGACCGGAAGCGGGGCGCGACACGATGATCACACTGGCAAAGATCATCGCTTCCCCCTTTCTCGGTCGGGCCACGTCGAGTGGCGAGACGTCGACCCTAGCATGCCCTCCCGCTCGCGTGTCGGTCCCTCGGAGTATGAATCCCTCTATACCTCGTCCGGGCGAACGGATCCGACGGGGCCCCCTCACCGGTGTCGAACGACTGGTCAAGGGGGAACCATGCGCAAGAAGGCAGCCTTCGCAGGGCTCGTGGTCACGATGGCGGCGTTGGGAATGGGCACATCGCTCGCAGAGGTGCCGACGGCGTGCGGCACGCTGTTCATCACCTATCCAAGGCATGTGGGATTCGCCACGCCGGAAGCAGCCGCCGAAGACGCGGTCGTCGAGTTCGACAGCGGCGTCGAGCTCCCGGCCGACATCGACGAGGGCGAGACCGACCTCGGCGGGTACGACACGCTCGTGGTCGAACAGACCCACGCGGGGTTCGTCACCCATGCGATCCGGGAATGTGAGGTCGAGACGGTGCTCGCCATCGGCGGCATCGCCTGGGCCCACAACCCCGATGTGTATGTGAATCCGTTCTCGGGCAATGCAGCCGACTTCTGGGGTGGGGCTCATCCCGACGTCGACTATCACTTCACGCAGGAGGTTCCGACGGGCCATGCCGGCGCGATCAAGCGCGGCATCGAGACTTGGGACTCGGTTGTCATGGACATCACGCTCACCCAGGGAGCGAAGCGCGCGAACTCACTCGTCGACTTCGTCTGCCCCAACAACAACGAGATCCACTACGAGAACATCGGCACGACCGCCGCAGGAGCGGTGATGGTGTGCGAGGGCGCCTCGGGCAACATCGTGTCGTTCGAGATGGGCATCGACAAGCGAGCGTACTGGTACACCGGACCTGACCCGGCCGGCATCAACCCGCCTGCGTGTGGTGGCACAGGTCAGCCGGCATGCCAGGTCGATCTCCAATCGGTCGCCTCACACGAGGGTGGCCACGTCCTCGGCATCGACCACCTCGACGGTATGGCGGGAACGTGTCCGGCCGGGGGTGGCGCGGCGACCATGTGCCTGGCCAACGGTGTCTCCTGGGGCGAGACATTCACCCGAACGCTCGAAGACCACGATCGGCACACGATCACCCCGCTCTACCCGTGATCACGAGGATCTCGAGCGGCCGGAAGCGAAGGGGGAACGCATGGCTCGGTTCGTAGCTGGTCTGATCATCGGAGGGGTGTTGGTGATGGGCATCGCGAGTGGACGAAGTGGTGTGACCACCGGCGATCCCAGCTCGACCCCGCCCCCCGGACCTGTCTGGGTCGACGCGCCGATGAGGGCTCCATCGGGAACGCACCTCGCCCATCATGGTTTCTGCAGGCGCGGCTTCGAGGTGCGCCAGGTCGACGGCTGGCAGTCGCGACGTTACCGGTGCCTCAGTACGACGGGCGGTTGACGGGGCGCCCCATGACCTCGGCGAGCATCGTGAGCTCCTTGCCGAGCGACTCCATCTCCTCTGGAAGCAGCGCCTGCGGTCCGTCACACAGCGCGGTCTCCGGGTCGTGGTGCACGTCGATCATCACCGCGTCGGCGCCGGCCGCAACAGCCGCCCTCGCCATCGGCGCCACGAGATGCTTCTTGCCCACCGCGTGTGAAGGATCGACGATCACAGGAAGGTGCGACTCGTGCTGGGCGACCGCCATGCCGGCGAGGTCGAGGGTATTCCGCGTGGCGGGTTCGAACGTGCGGATGCCGCGCTCACATAAGATGATCTCCGAGTTACCTCGCTGCGCGATGTACTCCGCGGCCTGCAGCCACTCGTCGATCGTCATCGCCAACCCACGCTTCAGCATCACCGGCTTGTTCGTGAGGCCGACTTCCCTCAGCAGCTCGAAGTTCTGCGCGTTGCGCGTGCCAACCCGGATGCAGTCGGCGATGCCGGCCACCCGCCCGACCATCGACACGTCCATGACTTCGACGATGATCGGCAGCCCCGTGTCGCGACGGCATTCGACGAGGATCTCGAGACCTCGCTCGCCAAGCCCCTGGAAGGAGTAGGGTGACGTCCTCGGCTTGTAGACGTCGCCCCTCAGCACCGTCGCGCCGGCGGCTTTCGCGGCGCGGGTCGCGATCTTGGCCTGCTCTTCGCTCTCGACCGCGCACGGGCCGGCGATGATCGTGAACGTGCCACGCCCCACCGGGGTCGCGCCTACCATCACGGTAGTCGCTTCGGGGTGCAGGTCGCGCGCGACCATCTTGTACGGCTTGCCGATCTGGATCACGTGATCGACGCCCGCGAGCTGTGCGAACGGGATCGCCTGGAACCGGGCCGTGTCACCGACGAGGCCGATCACCGTGTGCACGGCGCCGCGGGATACGAACGCCTCACCGCCCGCACTGCGGACCTTCTCGCTGACGACCTCGATGTCCGAGTCCGTCGCGTCGTGCTTCATGACGACGACCATGTCGCTCCGTTTCCCTTCTTGTCGGCTGGCATGAGCCGGGGCATCCTCGCCGGGCACGAACGCCGGGACGAGAAAGCCCCGGGTGCCGGCCCGGGGCTGTGAGTCGCTCAGTGGCTGCTAGCGACTACCCCAGGTCGCGCCCGAGATAGGCAAACCAGAAGCCGCGGAAGCCCTGCATGACGCTGCCATGATGAACGACCCGCGTACGTGTGACAAGCGAGCGAGCGCGGACACCCGTAGGATTCGGCTCGATGTCAGCAGCGGCGTTCACCGTGATCGACCATCCGCTCGCGGGTGACCTGCTGACACGTCTCCGCGACCGTGAGACCGGCCCCGCCGAGTACCGGGCGATCACGCGGCGCTTGGGACTGCTGCTCGTCGCCGAGGCGACGCGCGACCTTGCAACCGAGCTTCGCAGGATCGATACACCGCTGGAACCGTTCGAGGGCACCAGGGTCGCCAAGCGAGTGGTGGCGGTGCCGGTGCTCCGCGCAGGACTCGGCCTGCTCGAGGCAGTCACCGACCTGTACCCCGACGCGGTCGTTGGCTACCTGGGCATGGAACGTGACGAGCACACCCACCTGCCGCGCGACTACTACGCGAAGCTCCCCGACTTCGCGAAGCGGAAGGCGCTCGTGGTCGACCCCATGCTCGCGACCGGCGGCAGCGGCAGCGCCGCCGTGGGCTACGTGAAAGACGCTGGTGCCGATGACATCACGTTCGTGTGCGTCGTGGCTGCGCCCGAGGGTCTTGCACACCTGCAGGCCGTGCACCCCGACGTGCCGATCGTCGCCGCGGCCCTCGACCGACAGCTCAACGCGAAGGCGTACATCCTGCCGGGGCTCGGCGACTTCGGCGACCGTCTCTACGGCACGGCTGGCGACTAGTCCACGCTGGACTAGATCCCCCCGGAACCCTCGTACGCGCGACCGGCCGCTGCGGGTGGGCGAACCTTGCCAACGAAACCGGCTAGCACCACGATCGTGACCACGAAGGGGGTCATGCGGATGATCTGAGGCGGGAGGAGCTCGATGATCCAGGAAGGTCCGCGAGGCGCCGCGGGATCGCTTGAGCGAATCCGAAGAGGAACGCCGCCCCGATCAACCTGACAGGGTTCCAGTTCGACAAGATGAGGGCGGCGAGCGCGATGAAGCCAAGGCCGAGCGTCTGACCTTCTCGCCAGTTGTTGACGACCTCGACGGAAAGGTATGCCCCCGCCAGACCCGCGAGCGCACCCGAGATCAGCACCCCTTCGCCAGCGAAGCGGCGCGACCCTCACGCCCAGCGACCGGGTGGCCTCAGGATTCTCGCCGGCGGAGCGCAGACGGAGCCCCCAGCGCGTCCGGTTCAACACGAAGGTGGCGGGCACCACGGCGAGGGCAGCGACCAGTACCATCGGCGAGAGGTCCTGGAACGCCC
Source organism: uncultured Actinomycetes bacterium (assembly GCA_963831325.1). Classification (GTDB taxonomy): domain Bacteria; phylum Actinomycetota; class UBA4738; order UBA4738; family HRBIN12; genus JAOUEA01. The sequence goes on along the minus strand of CAWHQA010000034.1, from coordinate 7,907 downwards.
TTCCGAGGCCGGCCGGCAACGAAGAGAGCAGGGGCAGGTCGAGCAGGGTGAGGTGGGGCCTCCCGGATCGGACTGGGTCGCCTGGCCGAAGAAGACGGACGACAGGAAGCGGGCCAGCCCGATCGCTACGAGGTTGATCACCACGCCCGACACGATGTGGTCCACCCGGAACGTGATCGTCGCGAGCGCGTGCACCGACGCGAACAGCGGTCCCGCACAGCATGCCGAACAGCAGCGCCGAGGTCGGACCCCAGGGCACGCCGAGCCCGAGGTCGTCGGTGAAGTACGCGGCCCCGAACGCGCCCGTGACTGTCCCGATCACCATCATGCCCTTCGAGCCCGATGTTCACGATGCCAGAGCGTTCGCTGAACAGTCCCCCCAGCCCGGTCAGGTACATGATCGTGAAATACGTGAGGGCGATCTGGATCGCGGCCCCGAGGTCGCCGAACGATCAGATCGTCTCCTCGTGATGTCGCGCGACGTCGACCGGGGCATCCGCGTCCGACCGCATCGTCCTCGAGCGGCTGCCCGTTGGAGCTGACGTGGGTCAGCCGGCGCTCCGCGATCTCGTACACGATGACGACAGACAGAATCAGGATGCCCTGCAGGATGATGACGAATTCACGCGGCAGCCCGCCTGGAGCTGCACCGCCGTGTCGCCGCGCGACGAGATCGACCACACGATCGCGGCGACGACGATCCCGATCGGGTTGTTGCGGGCGAGGAACGCCACTGCGATGCCCGGTGAATCCGAGCAGCGCCTGGTAGTTCCGCACGAGAACCCCGCGCTCAACCAGCAGCTGCTGCATGCCGACCAGGCCGGCGAGCACGCCGATGATCAGGAACACCTTGACCTGCACGGCGCCGATCCAGATGCCGCCCGCTTGCGCCGAGCCCGGCGAGGCGCCGACCGCGCGAGCCTCGTACCCGAGTCGCATGCGCCGGATCAGGAACCACACACGCCACTGCAACGACGAGCGCGAGCGGGAACAGCCACGACAGTTGCGCGGACCCGATGCCGAGGAATCCACCGAGCTGCGGACGAGCGCGCTCTGCTCGGAGATGTCGCTCCGCAGATTGACGTTGGTGCCCGCGCGGTGTCCTCAGCTTCAGCGGGCCGTTGATCGCCTAGGCGACGAAGCTCACCGCGATCCCGTTCATCATGATCGTCGTGACGACCTCGTGCGCCCCGGTCTTCACCTTCAGCACCGCGGGCACCGCGGCGAACGCCATGCCGCCGAGCATCGCCGCCACGAGCACCGCGAGCACAGCAGCGGCGCCCGGGAGGAAGTCAAGCCACAAGGCTCGCCGCAGCCGCGATCACCATCGCGAACATGAACTGGCCCTCGACGCCGATGTTGAACAGGCCGGCCTTGAAGCACACGGCGAGGGCGAGCGCCGAGAAGATCAGTGGCGTCGCCTTGGCGAGAACGTACGCCGAAGCCCGTTGCATCGTCGAACGAGTACTCGAGGATCGCGCCGTACACATCGAGCGGGTTCGCTCCGTAGCCGGCGGCGATCAACGCGCCGGCAACCAGCGCGATCGCCTACCGCGACGAGCAGAGCGACCGCTGCACGCCGCGGCGTCGAGCCACGGCGGCCGGTTCTCGCGCGTCGGCGCCGTCCGCCGCGGCGCCATCAGGCTGCTCCGTCTCCGCCGGCGCCGCCGAGCATCGCCGGCCGATCCCCTCCGGCGGGTGCGTCGGGCGAGAACTCGCCCGTGATCCGGCCTTCGTACAGGGTCACGATGCGATCGGACAGCGCGTAGATCTCGTCGAGCTCGGCTGAGATCAACAGCACCGCCCGCCCCCCGGCCTTCTGCTGCAGGATCTGTCGCCACACGAACTCGATCGCGCCGACGTCGAGTCCTCGCGTCGGCTGCGCGGCCAAGAGCAGCTCGGGATCGGTCTCGAGCTCGCGGGCGAGGATCAGCTTCTGCTGGTTGCCGCCCGACAGCGTGCGCGCGGTCGACGTCGATGCTTCGGGTCCGCACGTCGAACACTCTCGATCAGCCGGCGCGCGAGCTCCTTGATCTTGCTTGATGAGCAGCACGCCGCCGCGCCCGAGAACGCCGCGTCGTCGTGACGACCCAGCACCGCGTTCTCCCAGAGCGTCATGTCCAGCACGAGCCCTTGCTCGTGGCGATCTTCCGGGACGAAGGCGACTCCGGCGTTGCGGATCTCCTCGGCGCGATACCCGGCCATGTCGCGATCGCCGAGCATGATGTGACCGCCGTCGAGCGGTCGCAGGCCCATGATCGCTTCCGCGAGCTCACGCTGGCCGTTGCCCTCGACGCCAGCGACACCGACGATCTCGCCCGCGCGCACTTCGAGCCGACACCCTGCAGGCCCCCGCCGCGAGGTCCTCGACACGCAGGACGAGCTCGCCCATCGCACCTGCGGCTTCTCGAGCCGGAACAGCACGGGCCGGCCGACCATCATCTCCGCGAGCTTGCGCCTTGGTCGTCTCGGCGGGTGCGTCTCACCGACCACCGCGCCCCGACGCAGCACCGTGATGCGATCGGCGATCTCGAGCACCTCGTCGAGCTTGTGGGTGATGAACACGATCGTCTTGCCGTCGTCGCGCAGCCGGCGCAGGTTCTCGAACAGGTCCTGCGTCTCCGCCGGCGTCAGCACCGCCGTCGGCTCGTCGAGGATCAGGATCGTCGACGCCCCGGTACAGCGCCTTCAAGATCTCGACCCGCTGCTCCTCGCCCACCGACAGATCCTCGACCACGGCGGTCGGGTCGATCTTGAAGCCGTACGAATCAGCGAGGATCTTCACCCGCTGCTCCGCGTCCTCGCGTCGCAGGATCGGCCCCCCCTCGTCGCCGAGGGTGACGTTCTCGGCCACCGTGAACGGGTCCACCAGCACGAAGTGCTGGTGGACCATGCCGATGCCGAGCGCGATCGCGTCGCGAGGCGAGCGAGATCCTCACCTCTTCGCCGCGGACGGTGATCGCGCCCCCATCGGGTGGGTACAGGCCGTAGAGCACCCGCATCAGCGTGGACTTGCCGGCGCCGTTCTCACCGATGATCGCGTGCACTTCGCCGGCGCGCAGATCGAGCGTGACGTCGTCGTTCGCGAGCACACCCGGGAACCGCTTCGAGACGTGCTCCATGCACGACGAGGGCGAGGCGCCTGCGCGCCCCGCCCCGTCGTCGCTCGTCGACCATCGGGATCGCTCTCGACCTCGCCTACGGCTTCGTCGGAGGCTCGATGATCGGCCGTCGAGGATCTGCCGCCTTGGCTTCCTCGACCGCGTCGACGATGTCCTGCCCATCAGGTCGGGGTTGGACGTCGCGTAGGAGATGCCGTCCTCGGCGAGGCCGAACACCTGGCCGCCACCTTCGAACGAGCCGTCGGCCACCGCCGCGATCGTGTCGTAGACGGCCGTGTCGACCCGCTTGATCATCGAGGTCATGATCCACTGCGCCTGGTCGGCGGAGACGATCTCGTACTGGTCCGAGTCGACGCCGATCGCGATCTTCTGCTGCTTCGGCCGCCGCCGTGAACAAGCCGTTCCCCGACGTCGCCGGCGGCGTGGTACATGATGCACGCGCCGTCGTCGTACATCTTGTTGGCCAGACCTCGCCCCGCAGGGTCGTCGAAGGCCTTCGTCGTGTCGCCGATGTACTCGACGAGCACGTTCATGTCCGGGTCGATGCGGCCGACGCCGGCGGCGTAACCGGCCTCGAACTTCCCGATCAGGGCCCGGTCTGCCCGCCGAGGAACCCGACCGTGTCGCAGCCGTCTCCTGCGCCTTGAGCGCCGCGGCCACTCCGACCAGATAGGAACCTTGCTCCTCCTCGAACGTGAGGTCGGTGACGTTGGGGATCGGCGTCGGCGTCGTTGTCCGAGCACCGCACGCGGTGCCGCAGGTGGCATACCCGTCGATCATGCCGAACGAGGCTGATCCGGGTAGTTCGGCGCGTTCTCGTTCACCGCCGGCGAGAAGGCGAAGCCGATCGCCGAACACGAGGTCGTACCCGTCGTCGGCCAGCGACGAGCAGGTTCTCGTCCACGGTTCGAGCCCGATCGGAGTCCGGCTCGAGGCAGTCCGTGTCGCACTCGCTGATGAGGCCCTCATCGACCGCCTGGTCCAAGCCGGCCTTCGACTGGTCGTTGAAGACCTTGTCGCCGATGCCGCCGATGTCGAACGCGACCCCCACGCGAGACGCCATCGGGATTCACCGCTCCTCGGTGCACCTCGCACGCGTATCCGCCGGCTCATCACTGCCACACGCGGTAGCAACTACCGACGCGCAACGAGCGGCTCGCGATCATCTGCGCGCGCCATTTCGTTCGCATGCTTCCCCTCCCCTTCGCTCTGTCGGATCTCCGGATCGCGCGAGCGCGATCCGCCGTGGATTGTCTCCTCGGGTTCCTCAGACCGTCAAACGAGCGACCCCGTGGGAGACTACGCAGCCGGAGGAGGCACGGGATGCGGAGCAAAGGCGAACGCTCGACCGAGGACGAGATCCGCTAGCGGCGTCGCGGCGTCGTCGTTCCATGCCTCGATCGGCATCACGGTGGAGCAGGTGCGCCGACGGCTCGGTCGACCTGCGGCTCGACGCAGGGCCCGGCCACGTGAACCTGCATGGCACGGTGCACGGGGGCGTGCTCGCCACGCTGCCGACACCGCCGCCGGGCTGGCCGTGCGCTCCGCGATCCCGCCCGGCAGCCGCCACGTCAGCGTCAACCTCGACGTGCAGTACCTGGCGCCGGCGACCATGGGCACGTTGCTCGCGACGGGCCGGGTGCTACGCATGGGCCGGCGCATCGCGTTTGCGGAGGCGGACGTGACCGACGCGGGGGGGGTGGTGGTCGCCCGTGCGCAGGTGACGATCGCGGTGTCGCCGCCGATCGAAGGAGCAGTGGTCGATCAGTAGTCGGTGTCGACCGCCTGCATGGCCTCGGGAAGCTGCGACAACGCCCCCTGCAGCGACATGAGCAACCCCATGTTGCCGGAAACCTTCACCTTTCCCGTCATGAACGCAGTGACGACCGACAACTCGCTCTTCGCGAGTTTCACGGCCGTCTCGTAGGCCTGGGTGATCGTGGCGTCGGGAGCATCGGCGCGACCCACCCCCATGTCAATCGCGCCGTCGGCGATCTCGATCCAGTAGTGGGTATCGCCATCGCCGCCGCTCGCCGCGATGACCTGCTGGATCGTGGCCTTCTGGCCGGCGGAGGCGTTGCGGAAGTCATCGTTGGCGTTGAGCTGTGCCTTGACGGCATCAGCCCACTCGGTGGACAGGAACTTGACGGACATCGGCGGTCGTCTCCTTGGGCTGGTCGGCGTCCCGGTGCCGGACGGTCCGAGGCGAGTATATGAGGGGCCGGTCAGCTTCCTTCTGCGAGGTCGCGCTCCCCGTCGCGCGGCTCGAACCACCCCGGGTCGGTCAGATGCGACGCGTCGGAGAGGAACCACGCGAGCCGCTCGTCGCCACGGATCACCACCGTGTTCAGGCTCGTGTTCTCTGGCAGGAAGAACATGTCCTGGTCGCGGATGCCGAGGATGTGGCTGAAGTACGCGTTGATGACGCCGCCGTGTGCAACGACCACGACGTCGCCGTGGGGCTCGGCATCGATGATCGCCTCGACGGCATCGATGCATCGCCGCTGGAAGTCGTCTGCCCGCTCGCTGCCAGGCGCGAGATGCCACGCGGGGTTCTGGTTCCGGAACAGGTCGATCGCCTCGGGGTGCTCCAGGAATATCTGCTCGAAGTCCTTGGCCTCCCATTCGCCGCCGAACCACTCGCAGAGGTCCTCGCGCTCGTTCACGGGCATGCCGATGCGATCGGCGTACACGTTCGCGGTCTGGCGCGCGCGAGCCAGCGTGGAGGAGTAGATGGCGGCCGGGCGGGCCAACAGCTCGAGCCTGGCGGCGAGGCGAGCGGCCTGCTCGAGGCCGATCTCACCGAGCGGAGGGTCGTACTGTCGACCGTGCGCCGTGTCCGTGTGGTCGGCCGAGTCGTAGTCCGGGCGGGCGTGGCGGATCACGTACAGGCGCCGATCGGTCATGTCGCCGATGCCACCCCTGGGGTGGCACCCTTCTCCGCTCGGCGCGCTCGCCACTGATCGGCGTAGGTCTGCACGTCTTCCCTGAGCCAGATTCGACCCGACGCGAGCGCAGTGATCGGCTCTGGGAACGAGCCACGATCGATGTAGGTGACGACACGACGCTTGTCCCAGCCCATGATCTCGGCTGCCTCCGCGACCCCCACGACATCGGGCAAGACCTCGATCGTGAGCGTCACACCGTCACCGGTGACCTTCCGCAACTCGGTGAGGCACTCATGGCGGCTGATGCCCGTGACCTCGATGTAGGCAGGCACATCGAGCACGCGGGCGACGAATCGGCCCCCGGTCTGCCACATGCGAGCTCGCGCCTCGTCGGGCATCGGGGGAGGGTATGACGGCGTCCATCATCTGTGCAACCGGATCACATCGCCGCCGTGAAGATCGACAGACGGTACCCGTCAGGATCACGAAACCATGCGTGACGGGCTCCCCACGACTGCGCCTCTGGCGGTCCGTCGAATGACACTCCGACCGCAACCATCTCTCGGTATCGCCGCTCGACGTCGTCGACCTCGATGGCGATCTCGATGCCGAGCGCGCCGACACGCGCAGGGTCGCCTTCCTCGATGCCGAGGTGGAACCCGCCACTCCCGCCGACCCGAAGGTATCCCGGTTCTTCCATCAGGACCTCGAGGCCCAGCGATCCGACGTAGAACTCTCGCTGTCGCCCAGCTTCTCCATCGGCACGCCGAGGAGGTTCAGCATCGTGAGCTGCAGGTTGGTCAGCGGCGTGTGTTCTGGATATACGAGATGGCGGCCGCCCTTGAGCGTGCCCGAGCCTCCGCCGACGAGCAGCGTCGGGAGCGGCCCGTGGCTATGGCGATCGCTGTTGCTGATGGCAGCACCGTAAAGAATCATCACGTGATCGAGCAGGGATCCGTCGCCGTCCGGCGTGTTTCGAAGCTTCTCCAGATAATCGGTGAAGAGTTTCAGGTGATACTGCTGAATTTTGACGCACTTCTCCATTTTCTCCGGATCATTCTGGTGATGCGTCACCGGGTGATGCGGCTCCGGAACGCCGATCTGTGGATAGGGCCGCGGACTCTGCTCGCGGCCGTACATGAACGTGCTGACACGCGTGATGTCTGACTGATACGCCAGAAGCTGCAGGTCGTAGAGCAAATGCGCGTGGTCGTCGAAGCTATCTGGAATGCCCGCAGGCCGCGCCACGTCAGGTACTTCTTTGGCGCTCTGCTCCTCCGTCAGCTGGATCCGCCGCTCCACATCGCGCAGGGAGGTCAGGTAGTCGTTCACTTTCCGGTTGTCCGCGGCGCCGAGCTCCCGCTGCAGCTGCTTGACGCGATCCGTCACAGCATCGAGGATGCTGCGGTCCTGGCGCAGACGAGCCGCGCGGACCTTCGGGTCTGTGCTGTCGCTGGCGCCGAACAGCCGCTCGAACACCACGCGCGGGTTATTCTCGGTCATCAGCGGCAGCGTCGGCGTGAGCCACGAGATCGTGCTGCTGTACGCACAGCTGTACCCGACGTCGCACGAGCCGACGAGGCTGTTGTCGTCCATTTGCAGCTGAAGCGACGAGAGCTGGGTCTCGCGCTCGAACGCCCTGGCCGCAATCTGGTCCATCGAAATCCCGGCTTCGACGACGGTATCCGATTTCTTGACATGCACGCCGTTCAGATACCCACCGCACGCGCGGGAATGATCGCCGCCGCCGTCTCCCAGCGCCTCTGCCAGGTCCATGAAGAGGCCCGTGACAACGGTCACCTTGTCTCGAAACGGCTGCAGGCCCGCAAGTGTGGGGGAGAACTCGAAATCGGCGCCCACGCCCTTCGGCAGCCATTTGTCGTAAATGACGCCGTTT
>CAWHQA010000033.1:0-212030 GCA_963831325.1 uncultured Actinomycetes bacterium | reverse complement strand
GCTTTGCCTGTTCTTCGACTTCAGGTTGGTCTTGCTCTCATGACCGACACGACCACCCCCGCACCACGCACCCCCCGCCGGCGCGGCGAGGGGCAGTGGGGCCTCGGCTACCACGAGCCGCTGAACCCGGCCGAGCAGATCAAGAAGGAAGACGACGGGCTCAACGTGCGCGAGCGCATCGAGACGCATCTTCGCCGCCGGGCGGCTTCCGCTCGATCGGCAAGCAGGACCTGCGCAGCCGCATGCGGTGGTGGGGTCTGTACACGCAGCGCACGCAGGGCGTGCCGGGCGAGCGCACCGGCAGCGCCGAGCCCGAGGAGCTCGAGGACGAGTTCTTCATGATGCGCATCCGCATCGACGGCGGCGCGATGACCACCGAGCAGCTCCGCGCGATCGCGTGGGCGAGCGAGCGGTACGGGCGCGACGTCGCCGACGTCACCGATCGCCAGAACGTGCAGCTGCACTGGATCCGCATCGAGGACGTGCCCGCGATCTGGGAGCGCATCGAGTCGGTCGGCCTGTCGACGCAGGAAGCCTGCGGCGACACGCCGCGCGTGATCCTCGGCTGCCCGCTCGCGGGCGTCACCGCCGACGAGGTGTTCGACGCGACCCCCGACATCCGGGCGGTCGCCGAGCGGTTCGTCGGCGACCCGGCGTTCTCGAACCTGCCGCGCAAGTACAAGACCTCGATCAGCGGGTGCCGTCGCCGGATGCACGAACCACGAGATCAACGACGTCTCCTTCGTGGGCGTGGCCGGCCCCGGCGGCGAGCTCGGATACGACCTGCAGGTGGGCGGCGGCCTCTCGACGAACCCGATGTTCGCGCAGCGTCTCGGCGCGTTCGTGCCCCGCGAGCGCGTCCCGGAGGTCTGGGCGGGCGTCACGGCGTCTGTTCCGCGAGTACGGGTACCGGCGCTCGCGCAACCACGCCCGCCTGAAGTTCCTCGTGAAGGACTGGGGCGCCGAACGCGTGCGCGAGGTGCTGGAGAGGGAGTTCCTCGAACGCGGGCCCCTGGCCGACGGGCCCCCACCCCCGCCGGCGCCGATGGGCGCCCGTGAGCACCTCGGGGTCATGCCGCAACGCGACGGCCGGGTGTCGGTGGGGTTCGCCCCTCGGGCGGGTCGCGTCGCCGGACACCAACTGCGCCTCGTCGCCGACCTGGCCGACACGTTCGGCAGCGGGATCGGTGCGAGCGACCGCGCAGCAGAAGCTCGTGATCGTCGACGTCGAGGCAGCCCGGGCCGACGAGCTCGTCGCCGACCTCGACGGGCTCGACCTGCGAGCCCGCGGCAGCGTCGTTCCGTCGGTCGACGATGGCGTGCACGGGCATCGAGTTCTGCAAGCTCGCGATCGGTGAGACGAAGGGCCGGGCGGCCTGGATCACGAGCGAGCTCGAGGCCCGGATGCCGCGACTTCGACGAGGATGTGCGGATCCACGTGAACGGGTGCCCGAACTCGTGCGCACGGTTCCAGGTCGCGGACATCGGGCTGATGTCGGCGCTGCGCGCGCGACCCGACGGCACGAAGAGCGACGCGTTCCTCGTGCATCTCGGCGGCACGATGGGCGACGGCGCGGCGTTCGGCCGCAAGGTCCGCGGCGTGAAGATCTACGCCGAGGACACCGCCGACTACCTCGAGCTGCTGCTGCGCCGCTACGGCAGCCAGCGGGCCGACGGCGACACGTTCTCGTCGTTCGTGAACGGCCTCGACGCCGATGCGCTGGCGCGGTTCGCCGAGCCGCCGGCAGCCCACGGGGAGCTGCGATGACGGCGTGCGCGCGGTGCCCTTCTACTGCCCGTTCTGCGGCGAGCAGGACATCCGGCCCGACGACGCCGCCGCGGCGGCCTGGCGCTGCGAGTCGTGCGAGCGCGGCTTCGAGCTCACGGCGATCACCGTGGGAGGTGGGGGCTGATGGCCGACGCCGATCCGCGGGCACCCTGGCACGAGCCGGCGATGCCGGTGCTCGACGAGGAAGCCGCGTGGGTGCACGACGCCGCCGAGCGGTTCGAGCACTCCCGGGCCGAGGAGCTGCTCGGATGGGCGCTCGACAGCTTCCACCCGAAGCTCGCGATCAGCGCGGCGGGCGGCGTCGACGGCATGGTGCTGATCGACATGGCGTGGCGGCTGAACCCCGCCGTGCGCGTGTTCACCCTCGACACGGGGCGCCTGCCACCCGAGACCTACACGCTCTTCGAGGAGGTCCGGGAGCGCTACGGCATCGCCGTCGAGTTCGAGTACCCCGACACGACCGTCGGTGGCCTCGCTCGTGAACCGCGAGGGCCCGAACCTCATGTACCGCGGCGTCGACCTGCGGCTCGCGTGCTGCACCGTGCGCAAGGTCGAGCCGCTGCGGCGCAAGCTCGCCACCCTCGACGCGTGGATCGCCGGCCTCCGCCGTGAGCAGTGGGCGTCGCGACGCAACATCGCCAAGGTCGAGCTCGACCGCGACCACGGCGGCATCGTGAAGCTGAACCCGCTCGCCGACTGGACCCTCGACGAGGTCTGGGACTACGTGCGCAAGCACGAGGTGCCTTCCCACGAGCTCTTCGACCACGGGTACACCTCGATCGGATGCGCGCCGTGCACGCGTCCGGTGCAGCCGGGCGAACCCGAGCGCGCCGGTCGATGGTGGTGGGAGCACGACACCGCGAAGGAATGCGGCATCCACTGCAGCGTGGAGCTCGCCGGCTCGATGAGCGATCGCGAGAAGCAGGAGGCCCCCTGATGCCGTTCGGCTATCCCGTGATGCTCGAGCTGGCCGGCCGACGGTGCGTGGTGATCGGCGCCGATGCGGTACGCGAGGGCAAGGTCGAGGGCTTGCTCGCCGCGGGCGCAGACGACGTGCTGGTCGTCGCGACCGGCCCGGCCACCGCCTCGACGAGCTCGATGGGATCGACGGCGTCACCGTCGAACGCCGCTCATGGCGCGCCGACGACCTCAACGGCGCCTTCCTGGTCGTGGCGGCGAGCCGCGACGCGGGCGAACGCGACGCGATCGCCCGAGAGGCACGTGCCGCCGAGTGCTCGTGAACGTCATGGACGACATCCCCAACTGCGACTGGTCGGCGCCGAGCGTCGTGCGCCGAGGCGAGCTCGTACTCGCGATCGCGACCGGCGGCGCCTCTCCCGCGCTGGCGAAGAAGCTGCGCGTGCAGCTATCGTCGTCATTCGGCGAGGAATGGTCCGAGGTGCTCGCCGTGCTGCGGTCGGTCCGAGAGCTCACGATGCCCTCGCTGCCCGACTTCGCCACCAGGGCTCAGCGCTGGAGCGAGGCCCTCGACCTCGACGAGGCCACCGAGCTCGTGCGCGAGGGCAGGAGCGACGAGCTCGCCAGGCGACTCCACGAGCGACTGGTCCCCGGCCGAACAACGGGCCGGGAAGAACGCTCAGCGGTGACGCCGGACGCAGAGGGCGTCCGATGACCGGACGCGTCGTGCTCGTGGGCGCAGGTCCCGGCGATCGGGAGCTGATCACTGTGAGAGGCGCCAGGGCGCTCGCCGAGGCCGACGTCGTCGTCTACGACCGGCTGGCGGCGCCCTCGCTCCTCGACCTCGCGCCCAGCCATGCAGAGCGCATCTACGTCGGCAAGGAGCCGGGCAGGGTCGCGATGCGTCAAGGCGAGATCGACGCGCTCATCGTTCGTGAAGCGCTCGCGGGGCGAACGGTCGTGCGGCTCAAGGGTGGCGACCCGTTCGTCTTCGGGCGGGGGGGTGAAGAGCTGCTCGCGTGCGCCGAGGCCGGCGTGCCGGTCGAGGTCGTGCCGGGCGTGTCGAGCGCCGTCGCCGCGCCCGCCGCCGCCGGCATCCCGCTCACGCACAGGGGTATCGCACGATCGTTCGCCGTCGTCACCGCATCGACCGCTCACGCGGAGGACACCGTCGACATCTCGCGCATGGCCACCGCCACCGACACGCTCGTCGTGCTGATGGCCGCCGGGAAGCTGCCCGAGACGTGTGCGACCTTGGTGCTCGCGGGAAGGCCGGCGACCACCCCAGCCGCCGTCGTGCAGTGGGCATGGACCGACGATCAACGCATCGTGATCGGCACCCTCGGCGACATCGCGACGCTCGCGGCTGCCGTGAACATCGGTCCTCCCGCCACCTTGGTGGTCGGCGAGGTGGTCACGCTCCACGCACCGACGCTTCGACCGCGTGTAGACACATCGGTGCGTGGGTAGTCATCACTGGTGGAATGGATAGGCTGGGTGACTCACGCCCGGCCCACCGAGAAGGGGAGGAATCAGATGGCGAGTCGCATGGCTGACAAGGTAAGCGACCTCGGGGACCGTGCCCGGGAGCGCATGATGGAGTCGCGGTTGGACAAGTTCGACCGCGAGAACGACCGGTTGAAGAGCGAGGTGCGGCTCCTGCGCGAAGACCTCCAGGAAGAGCGCAGCTCGCTGGAGCACGCGCTCGAAGCGCTGAACAAGCGCAACGAGCCGGTCACGGTCAAGACCCCGCGGCGCGGTCGCATGCTGCGCACCCTGGTGATCGGGGGAGGCGCCTACCTGCTCGGAACCCGTGCCGGTCGGGAACGCTACGACCAGATCATGGAGAAGGCACGGTCGCTCATGAACAGGACACAGGGGAACCTGCCGACGGGCGTCGACGCCTGACAGGAACGCTCGGAGACACCGAAGCCCCCCGGCGCCTCGGCGTCGGGGGGCTTCTTCATGACCAGGACCGGTTCACGGGGTGCTTCAGGCGACCGACGCCGATACCCCTCGCGTTCGCACATGACGGTCACGCGTGCGCAGGGACTGGCGCCATGCACCGACGGTGCGACGTGGGTGCGACGCCACCAGGTCTTCTTCGACGTCGCACAGGACCGAAGCAACCTGGTCGGCGCCCTGATCGGGGCCCGGCCCCGGCATCGGCTGCCCGATCTCCGGACTTTCCGGCTCGACCGAAGGCTCTACCTCGTTGGGCTGCGCGCCCGGCTCGATCTCGGGAACCTCCGGTGGCTGCTCGCCGCCTTGTGGGATCTCCTCGGGACGCTCGTTCTCCGGAAGCTCCTCAGGCCGGTCGTCGGTGCCCGGTGTCTCGGTATACATCGTGGTCGTCGTCTGCATGCCTTGTTCCTCCCTCGCGTCCGGCGCACTCTCGCGCGTCGCTCCATGCAACCCGATTGATGTCCATCGGTGGCACCGACCAAACCAAGCCCCGACACATATGAAGGTCCGCCCGGCGCGGGCGCCGGGCGGACCTTCGAGAACCCGCCGGCGGTAAACAGGCGAGCTCAGGTTCCAACTGGCGCGATCAGCGGTCGCGATCGGTCATGTCGCCGACCTTGTCCTTCACGGTGTCGACTGCGTCGCCGACCTTCTCCTTGACCTCTGCGCCCTTCCGATCCATCTTGCCCTCACGTTCGAGATCCTCGTTGCCGGTGGCGTCACCGACGTTCTCCTTGACCGTTCCCTTGGCCTTATCGAACTCTTCGCCCATCACGAGCTCCCTTCGGTCATCGGTGGCGTCGGCATCGCGGCGCGCTGCTCAACCACCTGTTGCTGGGCTGCACGCTTCCCCGCTTCGGGGTCGGCGTTCTGCTTCACGTCCTGCACGGTGCTCTCGGCACTGGAGCTCCACCGCTCCAAGTACCTGCGAGCGATGGGGATCCCGCCGACGCCGAATGCGACGACCGCTGAGCCAACCACCATGACGAGCAGGGCGTAGAAGAGGCCGTTCACGATGTTCGGCGCGACCTGCAGTTGGTCGAGCGCGGCGAACACGCCCACGACCAGGATCGCCATACCCGCGCCCTTCGCGATGAAAGAACCGCCACGAACGGCACCGAGCGTCGGCTCGAGCACGTCGGTCAGCGCCTTGGCGAGCACCGCGGCGATCACGAGGATCACGACCGCGACGATCACGTTCGGGAGATAGGTGATCAAACCCTCCAGCAGCTCGCTGATCGGGTTCGGCCCCCAGATCCCGAACGCAAGCTGCAGCGCGACCAGGAATACGAGCCAGAAGACGACGACGCCGATCACGTCGGATGCGTCGGTCTTGCTCCGCTCGAACGCCTGGCGCATGGCGCCCCGCTCGACGAGCGCGTCGAACCCGACCCGTTCGAGCAACGCCCCGGCGACCTTCGACAGGGCCTTCGCGATGAAGAACCCGATCAGCAGGATCACGAAGAAGCCCAACAGTTTCGGGGCGAACGTCACGACGTCTGCCCAGGCTTCCTCGAGACCCCCTTCGATATCAACTTGTGCCAGCATGATTCCCTCTTTCCTTTGGAGTGAGCTCTGGGTCGGATCGTCGGACGGTCAGTCGAGGATGCTGACGCCCCCGGGTCCGACGAGCAGCCCGCCGATGATGAGCACGATGCCCCACAGCAGCGCGCCGCGGACGATGGCGAAGATGCCCGCGATCACCAGCACCGCTGCGATGATCCACAGGATCGTGTCGGTCGTGCCTTCCTTACCGCCGTTCTGCGCGAGGAGCGCAAGTCCAGTCTGCAACATGGGTCCCTCCCCATCTCAGCGCGCTCTCGCGCGCGCGGGTTGTAGCGACACGAGTCTTTCCACCGTTCCTTTCGACCAAACCCGGTGGGCGATACTTTCCTGCGTGCCGACGGGCGCCATTCGGCCCGGCATGAGTAGGCTTGCAAGATCATGGCGACGCTCAGTGCCGCACCCGTCGCGCCGCGCCTCGCCGGGGCCGACGCGAACCGTATGCTCGCAGCGCTGTCCCCAGAGGGGCAGGAACGCCTGCTGTCGCAAGCCCTGCTGCTCGAGGTGGTTCCGGGCGGCGTGCTCTACGAAGCGGGTCGGCCGGCGCCGTGGGTGTTCTTCCCCGTGTCATGCGTCGTATCGATCATGACGGTGCTCAACGACGGTTCAGCGGTGGAGACCGCCACCATCGGCCGAGAGGGAATGGTGGGCACGTTCCAGGCGCTCGGCGACGACCGCAACCCCAACGGACGCGCGGTGATCCAGATGGGTGGACGCCTGTTCCGTGTGGACGCCGAGGTGTTCCGCGATCAGCTACGGCGGAATGCGTTGCTGGCCGGCACCATCGAGTCGTACCTGCGAGCGCTGCTGATCCACGTCTCACAGAGCGTTGCCTGCATCGCCGCCCACTCCGTCAGGGAACGGCTCGCGCGGTGGCTCCTGCATACGAGCGACCGGGTGACGAGCGACGACGTGAGGCTCACGCACGAGTTCCTCGCTCACATCCTGCACGTGCGGCGAGCGTCGGTGACTGTGGCTCTCGGGGAGTTGCAAGAGATGGGCCTGGTCAACACTCGCCGCGGCGGCACGACCGTGCTCGACGCTGCGGGGCTCGCGGAACAAGCATGTGAGTGCTACGCCCGAGTGAACGAGGAGTACGCGCGCCTGATCCCGGGCGAGCCTCTGATGGTCCCGTCGTAGGCTCGACAGCTGTGGAACCCCAGCACCGCCATCCGCACACGCCGAACGTCGCGCCGGTCTCGACCTCGGGCGCGCGTACCGCGCAGGAGGCAACCGGCCAGGTGCAGGTGGCTGTCGAGTCGAAGCGCGGCGCGATCGTGCTGCGGATCGTGCTGCTGCTCGCTTCGGTGATCGCCCTCTACATCTTGTGGCCGAGCCTGTTGACGGTGTTCGAGACGTGGCCCGAACTGCTCGACCTGAACCCGGGGTGGTTCGTCGCGATGCTCGCGCTCGAGGCCCTGAGCTTCGGGTGCATCTGGGGCCTGCAACGCATCGCGCTTCGCACCGAGCGGTGGTTCGGCGTCGCGACCGCGCAGCTCGCCGCGAACGCCTTCAGCCGCGTGGTGCCAGGCGGTGCGGCTGCCGGCGGCGCCCTGCAGTGGCGCATGCTGACGGATTCGGGAGCCGACGGCGCCCAGGTTGCGACTGGGCTCACGGCCGCATCGCTCATCAGCACGGGCACCCTGTTCATGCTGCCCCTGCTCACGGTGCCTGCTGCCTTGTTCGGCCAGCCCGTGCCCGGCGGACTCGCGCAGGCCGCGTGGCTCGGCGGCGCGGTGTTCGTCGTCGGGTTCCTGCGTCGGGCGATTGCTGATCACACGCGACGACGCGCTTCGCTCGCTCGGCCGCGGCGTCCAGCGGCTGCGCAACCGGCTCGCGCGGGGGGCCCCGGTCGTGACCGACCTTCCCGAGCGGCTCGTTCGTGCAGCGCAACGCGATCGTCAGCCGGCTCGGCGACGCATGGTGGAAGGCCCTGCTGTTCGCGCTCGGCAACTGGCTGTTCGACTACCTCGCGCTGCTCGCGGCGATCACGGCTGTCGGGTCGACGCCGCGCCCGACCCTGGTGCTGCTCGCATACTCGGCATCGATGGTGCTCGCGATGATCCCGATCACGCCGGGCGGCCTCGGCTTCGTGGAAGCGGGCCTCACCGGTCTGCTCGCGCTCGCGGGGGTCTCGGCCGGTGACGCCGTGCTGTCGGTGCTCGCGTATCGGCTGGTGTCGTTCTGGCTGCCGCTGCCGGCGGGCGGCGTGGCGGCGCTCCTGCACCGGCATCGCTACAGGGCCGCGAAGTGATCGCCGACCCAGCGCTGACCGCGGTCTACGCTAATCTGGACTAGACTACCGACTGCACGGATCGCCACTCGTCGGCGAGCATCGCGTAGACGACGATGTCGTAGAAGCCGCCGAGGCCGCGGCCGCTTCCTCGCTCGATGCCTTCCTGCGTGTAGCCGAGACGCTCGGGAACGGCCCGGCTCCGCACGTTCCCGACGCCCGCCCTGATCACGACCCGGTTCAGCCCCACGTGCTCGAACGCGAGGCGTGTGAACTCCCGAGCAGCCCGCGTGATCAGGCCTCGGCCCTCGAACTGCAGCTCGGATCCAGTAGCCGATCTCGCCGGCGATCCGGTACGGGTCCCACGAGAGCCCGACACCTGCCGGCGAGCTCGCCGTCGACGAAGACGCCGCAGCCCTCGAGCATGTCCGGATCGTCCACGACCTTGCTCGAGCCATTCACGCTGCACGTCGATCGAGGTCGTGCCCTCGACCCAGGGCATCCACTCGCCGAGGCGCTCACGCTCGCCCGATGCCACCGCCCAGATAGCGTCGAGATCGTCCATCATGTACCGGCGCACCATGGCGCCGTCGCCGAGATCGATCGGCAGCGGGTCGCCGGCGCTCACGACGCCGGCGCGCCCCCGGCGGCTTCACCCTTTCGCGCTCCTCGTCCTGCAGCACGCGACGCAGCACCTTGCCGATCAGCGTCTCGGGAAGCTCGTCGCGGAACTCGATCTACTTCGGCACGCGATACCCGGTGAGGCCCTGCTCGGGATCGCGGCACCACGCGACGATCTCGTCGGCGGTCGCGGACTCCCCGGGCTTCAGCACGATGAACGCCTTCATGCGCTCGCCGGTCGTGTCGTCGGGGACGCCGACCACCGCGCACTTCAGGATCTTGGGGTGGCCGTACAGCACCGCCTCGATCTCCGTGGGATACACGTTGAACCCCGACACCAGGATCATGTCCTTGATGCGGTCGACGATCGAGAAGTAGCCCTGCTCGTCCATGATCGCGACGTCGCCTGTGTGCAGCCACCCGTCACGGATCATCAGGCCGCTCTCGTCGGGGCGGTTCCAGTACCCGAGCATCACCTGCGGTCCCTTGATGCACATCTCACCGCGCTCACCCTGCGCGACCTCGCGGTCGGGCTCCTCGAGGTCGACGAGCCGCACGTCGGTGTCGGGAAGCGGCATGCCGATCGAGCCTTCCTTGCGCTCACCGACGAGCGGGTTCGCGTGCGTCACCGGCGAGCACTCGCGTCAAGCCGTAGCCCTCGACGACCTTCGCGCCGCCCGTGATCTCCTCGAACCGTTTCGCCACCGCCATAGGAAGCGGCGCCGCCCCCGAGATGCACGCCTTCAGCGACGCGAGGTCGTGCTTGGGGGTGCGCGGATCCTGGTTCAGCGCGATGTACATGCGAGGCACGCCCGGGAACAGCGACGGCTTCTCCTTCGACATCGCCTTCAGCGCCATGTCGATCTCGAACCGCGGCAGCAGCACGAGCTTCGCGGCCTTCGTGATCGCGAAGTCCATCACGAGCGTGCCGAACGAGTGGAAGAAGGGAAGCGCCGCCACGATGCCGTCCTGGCCCTGGCGCACGACGTTCAGCCACGCCGAGGCCTGACGCGCGTTCGCGACCAGGTTCGAATGCGAGAGCATCGCCCCCTTCGACAGCCCGGTCGTGCCTCCCGTGTAGACGAGCGCCGCGAGCTCGGTCGTCGGGGTCCTCGATCGCGGCCTCGGGCGGCGTCGCACTGGCCTGCTTCATCACGTCGGCCCACCACCGCACGCGATGACCGGCAGGCACGAACGGAAGCGGCGTGCCGTGCTTGCGAGCGTCGCCCTTGAACTTCAACGGCGCGAGCCAGCGGATCGGCACCGGCATGTAGTGGTTCAGCTTGACCGCGATGACCTCCTGCACCCCGAGCTGCGTCGCGGATCTTGCCGAACCGGTGGTAGATCTGGTCGAGCACGATCATGACCTTCGCGCCCGAGTCGGTGATCTGGTGCTGCAGCTCGCGCTCGGTGTAGAGCGGGTTGTTGCCGACCGCGACGGCGCCGAGGCGCTGGCACGCGAAGAACGCGATGACGTACTCCGGGCAGTTCGGCAGGACCATGCCGACCCGGTCGCCCCGACGCACCCCGAGGCCCGCGAGCACCGCAGAGAACCGCTCGACCTCCGACAGCAGCTTCGAGTACGTCATGTGAGCACCGAAGAACGCGAGCGCCGGCTTGTCAGGGAAGCCGGCCACGGCGTTGCGCAGCAGCGCGAACACCGACTCCTTCGGATACGGCTCAAGCGAGTGCGGCACGTCCGGCGGATAGGAAGCGAACCACGAGCGGTGGTCAGTCATGGGGCGCATCATCCCCGGGTGACGTTGCTGCCGCAACTCACAGCTGGCTCTGGAACTGTCGAAAGAGATGCGCGGCCCGACCGTTCGTGGGCGTGGAGGCAGAGGTCCAAGGAACAAGGCGTCTGGGGCCGCGGGTCATCTCCGCGATATCGGATCTCCTCCTCGCGGACATCCCGGACAGGGGAAGCTCTCCGGGACGCTGGCGTGGCCGACCCCGCAGCCCCATCCGCCGGTGATCCAGACGAATGGATGCAGGCGCCCATCGGGCGCCTGCATCCAAGCTCGCCGCTCGTTGCTAGCCGATGATCCGGAACGTGGCGCGGAGCTTCACCCCGCTCACTTCCTCGATCTTCACCTCGCCACGAGCGTTCTTGTACTTGCCCGTACCGCCGGTGATGGCGAACAGGTACGGGTCGGGGTTGATCTCCTCACCGGGCCCGTATGTGACGAGGCCCTGGACCGTGATCTGCCCCCCCGGAAGCACGTTGCTGCCGACGCACTTCCAGGTCGATGCCCCGTTCGGGGTGAGGCGTGTGACGACACACAAGCCTCCGTCCTCGCCGACCTTCACACCGTTTCGGAAGAGGTCGTTGGTGAAGGCGAACTGATCACCCAAGCTGAAATCAGCGTCGCCGAGATCGAGGAAGGTCGAATCGACCTCCTTCGCAACAAGATGCAGGGTCTCGACGGACCCTCCCTCATCGGCATCTCGTGAGCCGGCTGAGGCGAGTGTCATGCCTCCGACCGCCAGCAGACACGTGACGACTGCTCCGACCTTGAGCCTGGATCCCATGGGTATCTTCCTCCTCCTCCGTTCCAGTTCCCCTTGAGGGGGCCAGCGACTCTGCCGCGCGCGACATCGCGCGCCGGAAGGTTGGGCATCGGCCGTCATCCGCTCTTCGGCTGGCCGCCCTGGGGATGCGGTCCAGTCATCGGGGATTCAGATCCGGCTCGCTTCGGCAGCCGACCAGGTCGGTGCAGTCCCGCGATCGGAAGATCCCGCTCGACAACCGCTACCGCGTTTCGAGGTTCGACTCGACCCTGGAGCTCGTCGACACCTGCCAGGCGCCAGACAGCAAGCGCCGAGAGCATCACCGCGACGACCAGTGTCGCGATGGTCACCGCCACCGATCGCCTCATCGCCCGTTGCGGGACCGAGACCGCTCCTTGCTTCGTCGCTTGCATCCTTTCCTCCCTTCTCCGCCGTCGATGCCAACGTAGGAGGTGGGCGAGGACAAGGAATCGGTGTTCGACCACACGAATGGTGCCGCCACCACACCGCGAGTGGGCGAGGAGCCGAGCGCGTCGCCCTCAGCCGGCCCTGGTTCGTTCCAGCACCTCGGCACGGAGCTCGCGTCGGGATCTGATCCCGAGCTTCGCGTAGATCCGCGAGAGGTTCGACTCGATCGTCCTCACGCTCACGAACAGCGCCTCGGCGACTTCCCGGTTGGTCATTCCCTCGACGACGAGACTGGCGACCTGACGTTCCGTCTCGGTGAGCTCGTGCGGAGCCTTGCGTCCGCTGATCCGGGCAAGGGAGCGGCGCGCCCGTGCGGACCACAGAGGTGTTCCCAACTCATCGAAGATCCGGAGGGCGGACTCGAGTGCTTCGCGGGTGGCGCGCTTCTGCTTCGCGCGCCGCCGCACCTCACCGAGCACGAGCTGGAACCGTGCGACCTCGAACGGCTGTGCGAGGGTCGCATGCAGGGCCATGGACGACTCGAGCACGTCGATCGCACGACCGAGATCGCCCCGTGCCGCCTCGATCAGCCCACGGCACCGAGCCGACGTCGCGAGCGCAAGCGACCGGCCGAGCGCGACACCCTGCCTCTCGAACGGGCCGAGCACCTCGTCTGCTCGATCGAGCAGGCCGAGGCCGACGAGCACCTCCACCGCGTCTGGAACGAATGGATAGACGCCTGGTTCCACGATGCCGCGTGAGTCGAGCAGATCAGGAAGCGGTTCGAGCCAGCGGTTGGCCCCCTCATGGTGTCCAAGGGAAAGCTCGAGGAAGCCGAGGACCGATCGGTTCGTGATCACGTGGAACGCGTCACCGTGGCGCTCGGCCAGTGCGAGCCCTGCTGTCGCATCGGATCGGGAATTCTCCACCAGCCCCAGGTGGGCTTCGGCGAGTGCCCGCACCCACAGCCCAGTCTCCTTCGCCTGCTCGTACCCTCCTTCGGTCATCGTCTCGAGCAGCTCCTCGGCATAGGCAAGGGCACGCTCGAAGTGCCCCGCTCGTGACTCGAGCTCGGAAAGGTAGGTGAGGCCCTCCCACATGGGGAGATACTGGCCCCGATCGGCCAGGAAACGAGCGTGGAGCTCGAGCTCGCGACGCCCGCCGTCGAGGTCGCCCGACCACATGAGTTGCGCGCCCAAGGTGTTCCGAGCGCTGACGAGGGAGTAGGCGACGGGAGCAGGCTCTTCGTGCTCGGACTCGAGCGCGAGTGCCCGCGACAACAGTTCAGAGACGTCGTGACCCCGCATGAAGCCGGCGTAGGCGGCTGTGACGAGCCCGAGTGCGAGCGGGCCGGGATCGTCGAGAGGCTCCGCGAGCTCGATCGCTCGACGCGCCCTCGAAGAGGCGGACCGAAGATCGCCTCCGAGGATCTCCACCCAGGCGAGATCGGCGAACGCCGATGCGCCCAAGCTCGACGGCTCCTCCACCTCGTCGAGTACTGCCTCGAGTAGCGGGCGAAGGCGGGCGACGTCGTTCCAGCAGAACTCCGAGATCAAGGAGCGGACCTCAGCCCGAGAGAGCCCAGGCGTTGAAGTACTGAGGAGCTCTTCGGTGATGGCGAGGGCCGCGCCCGCATCGCCCGCCACGAATCGATACTCGGCCGACTTCATCGCGCGACGACGCATGTCCTCGACGTCAACCGACGGGGTGACCCGACGAGCGAGCTCGGAGAGCTCGGCAGCAGTCCCGGGGGCGCCGCGCCGGTTGGCGTGACCCGCGGCATCTTCGAGTGCCGCCGCCACCTCCGGATCGGAGTCCGAGGAGGCGAGCGCGAGGTGACGTGCCCGCTCCTCCGGGTCGTCAACAACGTCTGCCAGGCGACGGTGGGCCGCCCTCCTGCGCGACGATGCGGCGCTTCGGTACACGATGGACGCCAGGAGCGGGTGGGTAAAGCTCACCAGGTCTCGCTCGATGCGAATGATGTCCGCTTCCTCGGCAGGCCCGAGCGCGTCGACGCCTCTGCGTGATGAGGCGGCCCGCACCAGGGTCGACGTCGGACGCCTCGCCGCCGAGGCGAGCAGTAGGGCTTCTCGGGTACGCTCGGGCACACCTCGGATGCGACCCCGCAGCAGCGCATCGAGGTCGTCCGGAGCCGGGAGAGGTTCACCGGGCTCTGGCGCTCGCCCCTCATGACGCAGGGCCCTGACGATCTCGAGTGCGAACAGCGGGTTCCCCCCTGAGGCCTCGTGCACACGGACGAGCGTCGGCCGTGGCAGGTCCGCCCCGGTGCTCATCCGCACGATCCTCGCGAGTGCATCCATCGGGATGGGCGCAAGCATGAGGCGCTCCGCGCGAGATCCAAAGGCGCCTTCGACGTCGAGGGCATCGCTCAGGCCGGGCGCCTGACGGAGCGTGCCCAGCACTCCGATCGGCTCGTCGCCGAGGCGACGGAGCGCGAACGACAGAGCCGACGCCGACGCGTCGTCGATCCACTGCACGTCGTCGACCGCCAAGACGACCGGTCCGTTCTCGGCAAGTCGCTTGATCGCGCCGAACGTCGCCACCGACACGGCACGTCGGTCCACGCCTCTGCTCGGCACCTCCCTCAAGAGAGCGACGTCGAGCGCGCGGCGTTGGGGCTCGGGGAGCGGATCGAGCTCATCGAGTGCGTCGGCCAACAGGTCACCGAGCCCCACGTAGGACAGCTTGGCCTCTGCCTCGGCGGATCTCGTGACCAAGACGTGATAACCGAGCGACTCCGCGATCGCGAGGCCCGATCGCCACACGGTGCTCTTCCCGATGCCCGGTGGACCACCTATGAGCAGGGCGTGAGCGCCCGAAGGAACCGACGCGAGGGAACGTGCGATCGCCTCCAGCTCTCGTTCGCGGCCTGCGATCTCACCGCTCAACTGAGCCTCGCCGTCCGATCGTTCGGTTCGAGCTAGTGGCCTATTTCATCCTCGCACGTCCGTGATCCACGCGTCCAATGGGCGTCCGCGGCCGACGCTCGACCGACTCGCTGCCCGTTCACATCCATCATGGAGACCACACTGAGCGATCCTTCGACGACACAGAGCCAAGCGAAAGGAATCGGATCTGGGTTGCGACCGGTCCCGGCCGGTGCGACGATGGTCCCTTCCGGCACCACCCGAGGGGAGGCTCATAGATGAACGAGAAGGCACGACTCGGATCGTCGGCGATCGTCGGCGATACCGGTGGCTCGAACGGCGCCCCCCTCACCTCGGCTGCGGTGGTGACAGGTCCGGTGACCTGACCCTCTTCCCGCCAGGGATCTGAGGCCGCGGCGAGCGCCGCGGGAACCGCTTCACCGACATCGGTTCGCGCACGTGCTCCCCCGCGCGCGACGGCCCGACGCCCCGACTCCGTACGATGCAAGGCCGGCATGCAGCGCGCCAACTCGCCGGCCGCGTTCTTCGAAAGGCACTTCCATGCAGGCGACGACGACGGCTCCCACGGTCGACCGCGCGATCTTCCGGCGCGGCATGCGACTGGTCGCGTCGTACGTGCGCATGCACCCGAAGCCGTTCGCGGCCTCGGTGGCCGG
The DNA here is from genome assembly GCA_963831325.1 of uncultured Actinomycetes bacterium. GTDB lineage: Bacteria > Actinomycetota > UBA4738 > UBA4738 > HRBIN12 > JAOUEA01. The sequence goes on along the minus strand of CAWHQA010000033.1, from coordinate 196,457 downwards.
TGCCGTGCTCTTCGCGTTCGCATCGCTCTGGCTGACCGAGGCGCTCGGACGCGCCACCGACGACGTGCTGCGACCCGCGTTCGAGGGTGAGGTCGAGTCACGCGACGTCTGGCTCGCCGTCGGCGCGCTCATGCTCGGTGGTGTTGGACGGGCGCTCGGCATCATGCTGCGCCGCTACTACTCGGGCGTGGCGGGCGAGCGCGTGATGGCGACGCTCCGCACCCGGGTGGCCGAGCGCTACCGCGAGCTGTCGTTGCGCTTCCATCGCGAGACCCCGACCGGCGAGCTGCTCGCACACATGGAGGCCGACGTGAAGGCCGCGGTCGACGTGTTCTGGCCGGTGCCGTTCGCGATGGGCGTGATCGTGCTGACGCTGCTCGCCCTGGTCGCCCTGTTCGTGACCGACCCGGTGCTCGCGCTCGTGGGTCTCGTCGTGTTCCCGTCGCTCGCGATCATGAACCGCATCTTCGCCAGGCGCATCGAGGAACCCTCGCGTCTCGCCCAGGAGCGCATCGGCGACGTCAGCGCGGTCGCGCACGAATCGATCGACGGCGCGCTGGTCGTGAAGACCCTGGGCCGTGAGTATGCCGAGACCCAGCGTCTGCTCGAGAAGGCGAGGGCGCTGCGCGACGAGCGGGTGCGCGCCGGCGTGGTGCGGGCGTCGTTCGAGGCCGCGCTCGACGCGCTGCCGACGATGGCGATCGCATTGCTGCTCGCGGTCGGAGCCTGGCGCGTGTCGAGCGGTGCGATCACCCTCGGCGACCTCATCGGGTTCGTGGCGCTGTTCCAACTGCTGTCGTGGCCGATGCGGTTCATCGGATGGATCCTCGCCGAGCTGCCTCGCGCGGTCGTCGGCTACGACCGGCTCGAGGAGGTCTTCGCCGAGCCGGTCACCGTGACGCCGCCGCGACAGGGCGTGCCGCTTCCCGACGGACCGCTAGGGCTGCACGTGCACGAGCTGCACCTGCTGTACGAGCAGCAGTCGCCGGTGCTCGAGGGCGTGACCTTCGAGGTCGATGCCCGGCGAGTCGGTCGCGATCGTCGGGCCGACCGGCGTGGGCAAGAGCACGCTCACCCAGCTCATGGTGCGACTCGTCGACCCCGACGAGGGCCATGTGGAGATCGGCGGCGTCGACCTGCGCACGGTCGACGTGGCCTCGCTGCGCTCGTCGGTCGCGGTCGTGTTCCAGGAGAGCTTCCTGTTCGCGGAGAGCGTGCGCTCGAACATCGCGCTCGACTCGGGCGCGACCGACGACGAGGTCGTGCATGCGGCGGAGATCGCGTCGTGCGACCGGTTCATCAGGGCGCTGCCGCACGGCTACGACACCATCGTCGGCGAGCGCGGGCTCACGCTCTCGGGCGGCGAGCGTCAGCGCGTGGCGCTCGCGCGCGCGCTCGTGCGCACGCCGCGCCTGCTGATCCTCGACGACGCGACGAGCGCCGTCGACCCATCGATCGAGGCCGAGATCCTGGGAGCGCTCCGCAAGGAGCTCTCGACGACGCTCGTGGTCGTCGCCTATCGCCTGTCGACGATCCGGCTCGCCGATCGGGTGATCTTCCTTCGCGGCGGAAAGGTCGAGGCGACCGGATCGCACGACGAGCTGCTCGCGACCCAGCCCGGGTACGGGTCGATCATCAAGGCGTACGAGCGAGGTGAGCGATGAGCGCCGAGCTCGCACGACTGCGCGGCGATGACGGCGAGCTGCCCGTGCCCGAGGAGCTGAAGGGCTCGTTCGCGGTGCTGCGCCGAGGCGTGCGCGAGAGCCCCGAGCTTCGCAAGGGACTCGGGTTCACGCTGATCGTCTCGCTCGGCATCACGGTGGTCTCGCTCGTCACGCCGGTGCTCGTGCAGCAGGTGTTCGACCACGGATTCACGCCCGAGTTCAAGCCCCGGTTCGTGTTCGGCATCTGCGCGCTCGCCTTCGTGCTCGTGATCGTGGCCTTCCTCGCGGCTCGGTCGGCCGGTCGCCGGCTCGTGCGCGCCTCGGAGGAAGCCCTCATGAACCTGCGCGTGCGCACGTTCGCGCACATCCACAGGCTGTCGATCGCCGAGCAGAGCGAGGAGAAGCGCGGCGTCTTCGTGGCGCGAGTCACCGCCGACGCCGACTCGCTGCAGCAGTTCACCGAGTGGGGCGGCATCGCGTGGCTCATCTCGTTCGTGCAGGCGTTCGGCGCGCTCGGCCTGATGCTCTTCTACAGCTGGCAGCTCGCGATCGTCGTCGTGCTCCTCATGGTGCCGCTCGTCGCGATCATGGGCTCGATGCAGGCACGGCTGTCGGCGGCGTTCGACGCCGCGCGCACCCGCGTCGGCGAGATGCTCAGCGAGGTGAGCGAGAGCGTCATGGGCGCCGCGGTCGTTCGCGCCTATGGGCTCGACGACTCGACCCACGCCCGGGTGACCGGTGCGATCGGGCGACGCTACGACGCCGAGGTCTTGGCGCACCTGCGAGCGGCGACGCTCTGGCCGATGTCGAGCGTGTTCTACGCGCTCACCCTCTCGGTCGTGATCGCGGTCGGCGCGATCTTCGGCCCCGAGTGGGGACTCACGTTCGGCACGGTCACCGCGTTCCTGTTCCTCGGCGACGTGTTCCTGAGCGTGTTCGAGGACCTTCCCGAGATCTACTCCGAGACGCAGACCGCGATCGCGGGGTGGCGGAAGATCCTGGCGGTGCTGGACCTTCCGGTCGAGATCGAGGAGCCGGCCGACGGCGTGCGGCTGCCCACCCATGGCGCTCTCGATGTGGCGGTCAACGACCTCACGTTCGGCTACCGGGAGGGGCCAGCCGTGCTGCGCGACATCGAGGTCGAGATCGCGGCCGGGTCGCACGTGGCGATCGTGGGCGAGACCGGAAGCGGCAAGACCACGTTCGCGAAGCTGCTGACGCGTCTGGCCGATCCGGCCGAAGGCGCGATCGCCGTGGGAGGCGTCGACCTGCGGGAGGTCGACCCGGCGTCGCGGCGGGTCGCGATCCGCATGGTGCCCCAGGACGGATTCCTGTTCGACTGGACCGTGCGCGAGAACGTGAAGGTCGGCCGCGACGGCGCCACCGACCGCGAGGTCGAATCGGCTTTCGAGGAGCTCGGGCTCGGCGAGTGGGTCCGTTCGCTGCAGGACGGACTGGACACGCGCGCCGGCGAGCGCGGCGAGCAACTCTCGGTCGGCGAGCGCCAGCTGATCGCGCTCGTGCGCGCCCAGATCGCCGACCCTGGGCTGCTGATCCTCGACGAGGCCACGAGCGCGGTCGATCCGGCGACCGAGGCGCACATCACCGAGGCGCTGCGGCGCCTGAGCGCCGGACGCACGACCGTGACGATCGCGCACCGGCTCAGCACCGCCGAGCACGCCGATCACGTGTTCGTCTTCGACCGCGGCGAGATCGTGGAACGTGGCGCGCACGCCGAGCTCGTAGCGCTGGGCGGCGTGTACGCCGGGCTGTATCGAGAGCTGGCTCGGCAACACCCAGCTCGGGAGCGACGGGGCGTGACCGACGATCCGCTCGGCGGCTTGCGGGCGATGGCTGGGGCTGCACTCTTCCCGGTCGACGGGGCGCTCTCGATCGATGGCCTGCAGCAGCCGGTCACCGTGCGACGCGATGCGTGGGGGGTGCCATACATCGAGGCGGCCTCGCTCGACGATCTCTGGTTCGCGCACGGCGTGGTCACGGCCGGAGAGCGGCTGTTCCAGCTCGATCTCACGCTCCGCGCGGCGAACGGGCGCCTGAGCGAGCTGTTCGGTGAACGCACGCTCGACGACGACCGGCTGGCGCGCACGGTCGGCTTCCATCGGGCCGGCGCGCGCATCGCTGCCGGGTGGGACGAGCGCTCGCGACGCATGCACGAGCGGTTCCGGGCGGGCGTGCGAGCCTGGGTCGACGCCATGCCGGCCGCCCCACTCGAGTACACGCTGCTCGATACGACGCCATGGGTGCCCGACGACGTAGCCGTGTGGGCGGCGGCGTTCGTGCTGCTCGCGTGGGGACTGTCGGGCAACTGGGATACCGAGCTGCTCCGAGCCTGGATCGCCGAGGCGGGCGACGACGAGCTCGTCGCGCGACTGCTGCCCCCGCTTCCCGCGGACCCGCCCCAGGTGGTGCCGGGCGCTCTGGCCGGGGCACTGTTCGACGCCGTCCCCCGCGCGAAAGGCCAGGGCTCGAACGCGTGGGTGGTCGCAGGGTCGCGCACATCGACGGGCGCCCCCCTGCTCGCGAACGACCCGCACCTCCTCGCCACCCACCCGGGGGTCTGGCTCGAGTGTCACCTCTCGGCGCCCGGCTACCGGGCGCGCGGAGTCGCCCTGACGTTCTCACCGGGCGTGCTGCTCGGGTGCACCGAGCACCACGCCTGGGGCGTCACCAACGTCAGCGGCGACGTACAGGATGTGTTCGTCGAACACCTGAACGAAGGCGGCACCGCTGCCGAGAACGACGGCCGATGGGAACCACTCACGGTCCACCGTGAGGAGATCGTCGTTCGTGGCGACGACGAGCCTCGCGTGGTCGAGGTGCGGGAGTCACGTCACGGTCCCGTGCTCCAGTCGTTCGTGTCCGGTCAGCTCCGCCCCGAGCACATCCCGCTTCCTGAGGAACCGGTCTACGCGCTGTCGTGGGTCGGTCTCGATCACGGGATCCGGCCTTCTCTCGTGCTCGACGTTGCCGAGGCGTCGTCGTTCGATGCGTTCAGGGAAGCCGCGCTCGACGGCCTCGCCTGCCCAGGCCAGAACGTGGTCTACGCAGATGTCGACGGCACGATCGGGTACGCGTGCACGGGCCGGTATCCGGTGCGCGCCGGCGGGGACGGCGCCGCGCCCGTGCCCGGCTGGACAGACGGGCAAGGGTGGACCGGTTGGGTGCCGTCGCACGAGTTGCCGTGGGGTGTCGACCCGTCGCGAGGCTTCCTCGTGACCGCGAACCACCGCATGCACGACGAGACCTATCCGCACCTGATCGGTCGCGACTTCCACACGCCGTTCCGGGCACGGCGGATCGCGGAAGTGCTCGCGGCCCGCGACGACCACGACATCCGTTCGATGGCCGTTCTGCAGACCGATGTGGTCTCGCTCGCCGCTCGCGAGAACGTGCCCCTGCTGCTCGAGCGGACCGACCCTGGCGAGCGCCCCGGTCGGCAGCGCGCGCTCGCACTCCTGTCCTCGTGGGATGCCGCCATGACCGCCGATTCCGCGGTGACCGCCGTCTATCAGGTGTGGTGCGCACACATCGCGCGACTGGCGCTCGCGCCGACCCTCGGCGACCAGTTGTTCGAGCGCTACCACGCCTGGCGGGAGCCGTTCCAGTGCGGCGCGCTCGCACCCATGCTGCGTGCCGGCGAGCTCGAACGCGAGACGCTCGAGGCCGCCCTCGACGCCGCCCTCACCGAGCTGCGCGAGGCGCTCGGTGATGACATGTCGCGCTGGCGCTGGGGCGATCTGCACCGCGTCACGCTGGCGCATCCACTCGCGTCGATCCCGGGGTTCGAGTCGATGTTCGTCGCGCTCGAGGCAGGCGTGGGCGGTGATGACCAGACCGTGATGCAGACGGGCGTCGACGCGCGGCACGGTTTCCCTGCGGCGGTGATCCCGTCGTGGCGAGCGGTGTACGACCTGGGCGACCTCGACCAGAGCGTCGGGGTGCTTCCCGCCGGGAACAGCGGCAACCCTGCCAGCGAGCAGTGGAACGACCAGGCGCCGCTGTGGCTCGCCGGCCAGACGCACCCCTTGCCGTTCTCGCGCGCGGCGGTCGAGGCGGCGACCGTCGCCGAGATGCGCCTCGTGCCGGGTAGCATCTCCGGCTGATGCCGAAGTCCAAGGGCCGTCAGAAGAGGACCACCCCTCGCTATCGCGCCGCGCCGCAGCAGGCCAAGAAGCGTCATAGATCGAGCCCGCGCTGGTACGGCCCGCTGCTGATCGGTCTCATGGCGCTCGGGGTGATCGTGATCGTCGCGAACTACATGGGCTTGGTCCCCGGCACCGACGGCACGGCCTCGTCGGTCTGGCTCTGGGTCGGACTCGGCTTGCTCGGTGCAGGCTTCGTGGGCACGAGCTTCTGGTACTGATCCGGCAGAGTTCGAATCACACGGCTGTGATCTTCCACCGCGGTTCTCCACCGTGTGGACAACGACTGACCTTCCCCCGGGGTTGCTCGATCGCTCACGACCATGAGGGCAAGCACGTGGAAAACCGTGGGAAACGGTGGATGACTGCCCCGCGGCGGTGGAAAACCTGAGTGGTTCAGATGCCGGCGGGCCGGCGGACGACCTGCATCTTCTCGCCGCAATGCCGGGGCACCTGCATCTCGCCGAGGCGGGACACCTTGAACTCCGTGCCGCATTCCCCGCACACGAAGTAAACGTCGAGCGCCTCGACATCCTCAGCCTCGGCGGGCGCGGGTTCGACCCCCGGATCCGGCGAGAACACGCGCAACGACGCGATGCCGATGCGCCAGATCAACGCACCGACAAGGACCGCCGTGATGACAAGCAACCAGTCGGGCACGAACCCACGCTAACAGCGGTCAACGCAGCACGAGGCGCAGCTCGCCCCGCAGCGCTAGATCACGCCTTGGGCGAGCATCGCGTCGGCCACCTTGCGGAAGCCGGCGATGTTCGCGCCATGCACGTAGTTGCCGGGTTCCCCGAATTCCTCGGACGTGTTGCGGCACTGCTCGTGGATGCGACGCATGATCTCGCGCAGCCGCTCGTCGACGCCTTCCCGCGTCCACGACAGGCGCATCGCGTTCTGCGACATCTCGAGCCCGCTCACCGCCACGCCTCCGGCGTTCGCGGCCTTGCCGGGCCCGTAGAGCACACCGGCGGTCACGAACTGATCGATGCCCTCGGGCACCGTCGGCATGTTCGCGCCCTCGCTCACCACGAACACCCCGTTGGAGATCAGGTTCGCGGCGTCCTTGCCATTGATCTCGTTCTGCGTCGCACTCGGGAACGCGCACTCGGCCGGCACCTCCCACAACGGGTTCCGGTCATCGGAAGGGTCGGCCGGGGTGAAGGTCGCCCGCGGGAACCGGGCGGCGTACGCCATGATGCGACCGCGCTGCGCGTTCTTCAGGTCCATCACCCAGGCGAGCTTCTCCTCGTCGATGCCGTCGGGATCGTGCACGAACCCACCCGAGTCCGACAGGGTGACCGGCTTCGCACCGAGATGCAGCAGTTTCTCGACGGTGTACTGCGCGACGTTGCCCGATCCGCTGACGATGCACGTCTTGCCCTCGAGTGAGTCATCGCGCGTCGAGAGCATCTCCTGGGCGAAGTAGACGGCGCCGTAGCCGGTCGCCTCCGGTCGGATCAGGGAGCCGCCCCACTCCAAGCCCTTGCCGGTGATCGCTCCCGTGAATTCGTTCGTGATGCGCTTGTACTGCCCGAACAGGTAGCCGATCTCGCGTCCGCCGACCCCGATGTCGCCCGCCGGCACGTCGGTGTGGGAGCCGATGTGGCGATGCAGCTCGGTCATGAACGCCTGGCAGAAGCGCATGACTTCCTGCTCGCTCTTGCCCTTGGGGTCGAAGTCGGCGCCTCCCTTGCCTGCACCGAGCGGCAGCGTCGTCAGCGCGTTCTTGAACACCTGCTCGAACGCGAGGAACTTCAGCATGCCCAGATACACCGTCGGATGGAACCGCAGGCCACCCTTGTACGGACCGATGGCACTCGACATCTCCACGCGATGGCCTCGGTTCACACGTACCTCGCCGCGATCGTCGACCCACGCGATGCGGAACGTCACGACGCGCTCGGGTTCCACGAAGCGTTCGAGCACTTTTGCCTCGCGGTACTCGGGATGACGGTCGAGGCAGAGCTCGAGCGAGCCGGCCGCCTCTCTCACCGCCTGCAGGAACTCCGGCTCGTTCGCGTTCTTGGCCGTGACGTCGGCCATCAGCCGCCGTACGTATTCACCCACGAGGTATGCGCCCCCAGTCGGCTGGATCCGGATCGATTCGGCTCAATCCTGACACGCCGCTCCGGCGAGCGGAACCCCCCTGACACGATGGCGGGGGGCCTGCCCCGCAGCGCATCACGCCTCGGCGAGGGCTCGGCGCAGAGCGTCGACGAACGGCATGGGCTCGATCTCAGGGAAACGCCGCCGGGCCTCGTCGTCGCGAACGACCATGGGGGTCGTCATGCCTTCGATCAGCGGCCTCGCGAGCGCGGCCGAGACCGACGTGACGAGGCCGACCCAGCGCGAGGAGAGGCTCGGCGAAAGCAACGGCACCCCGACGATCAGAGGATCGCGCCCGCGCTCGGCCGCAACCGTCTCGATCATCCTGCGGTAGGTCGTCACATCGGGGCCGCCGATCTCGACGATCGTCCGGCCGGGCTCCAGCGGCGTGTCGAGGCCCGCGACGAGGTAGCTGAGCACGTCATCGATCGCGATCGGCTGCGACGGGGTGTCGACCCATCGAGGCACGACCATCGCCGGCAGACGCGTCACGAGATCGGTGAGCATGGTGAATGACGCGCTGTCGGAGCTCACGACCATCGACGCCCGGAACTCGAGCAGTGGCGGTCCAGTCTCGCCGAGGATGCGGCCGGTTTCATGCCGGCTTTCCAGATGCTCCGAGAGATCGTCATCGTCGTCGCCGAGGCCCCCGAGATAGATCAGGCGTTTGACTCCCGCATCGTCTGCTGCCTCGCCGAACAAGGTCGCGCCTTCAGCGTCGCGCTTGCGGAAGTCACCTTGCGCGGCGGTCTCCATCGAGTGGACCAGGTAGTAGGCGGCGCTCACCCCTTCGAGCGCGGGCCCGATCGTCGCTGGACGCAGCACATCGAGTTCGACGGCATCGAGGTCCGGCCATCGTTGGTGGAGCTTGGCCGGCTCACGCGAAGCGAGGCGCGGCATCTCGCCTGCAGCCACCAGGCGGTCGACGAGGCGTCCGCCGATGGCGCCCGTCGCGCCGGTCACCAAGATCGTCATGGATCGAAGCTACCCAAGGGTTGATACTTCGAACCGCCGTGAACCTATGCGCGAGCCCGGCCGGCTATGGCACCGTGACGCCGGGCACGTGCGCCGCGAGGAACGTGAGGATCGAGCGCATCTGACCGACTTCCTCGTCGATGTCGTAGGAGCCGTGGCCGGTGCCGAATACTACGACCTCGTGCGGATGCTTCCGCTCACGGAGCTTGTCGACGAATGCCATCGCCTGGCGGAACGGACACCTCGAGTCGTTCTCCCCGATGAGGAAGATCACCGGCGCCGTGACCCTGTCGACGAAGTTGATCGGGCTGCGGTCGCGCATCAGCTCGGGCACCTGATCGGGCGTGCCGCCGAGCAGCGCGCGATCGTAGGCCTGCAGCTCCGGCGAGAGGTCCTCATACCCCATCGCGTAGTCGCCGACGGGCACGCCCGCCACGCCGGCGAGCCAGAGGTCAGGATGCTTGCCGAGCTCCATCAGGGTGACGTAACCGCCCCAGGACCATCCGCCGACGACCGCGCGAGCCGGGTCGGCAACGCCGCGGGCGACGAGGTCGGCGAGCCCTGCGTTGACGTCGACGAGCTCGGGCCCACCGATATCGCCGATGAGTCGATCGCGCCACTCGCGACCGTAGCCGGTCGACCCGCGGTAGTTCACCTTTCCGACGGCGAACCCCATGTCGACGTAGGCGAGCACCTCGGGCTCCCACGAGTCGGTGTCCTGGCCGGTCGGACCGCCGTGCACGAACATCATCACCGGGAAAGGCCCGTCGCCCTGGGGCATCACGTAGAAGCCGTGCACGCGGTCGCCCTCGCCGTTGTCGAAGTGCCACGAGTGGAAGGGCCGGCCGGCCGGCGCGCGATCTCCGTGCGCGCGCACCACGTCGGCGCCGGCGTCATCGCGCGTGACGGGAGGGCGCTCGCCGCTCTCGAGCCGGAACCACACGTCGCCGTCGGGCCGGACCCGGGCGGCCCCGATCGAGCCCGCACCGTGCTCGATGGGGGTGAGCGTGGCCGTCTCGAGGTCGTACCGGTAGAGGCGGTCTCGGCCTTCCTCGTTGTGCGAGATGAGCAGCGCCGAGGCGTCGGGCCACCACGCGGCGGCCTCGACCGGCCCCGTGAGTCCGAGCTCGAGATCGGTCCACGCGCCGGTCGCCACGTTCCAGATCGCGGGCCACTCGTCGCCCGCGCGCTCGTGGATCACCGCGAGCCGATGATCGCCCGCCACCGGGCGACCAGCAGGCGGCGTACAGCGCCATGCCCTCGTCGACCTGCTCGGCGATCACCGACCCCGTGCGGGGGTCGACGACCCGCAGCGCGGGGTGCATCGCATCGCCGTGCTCCGCGTGTTCCAGGGCGAGCATCGCTCCGTCGGCGGAGAGACCGCCGAGATCGTCGCGCCCGTGCTCGGCGCCGCCGATCGAGATCGCCTCGGTGCTGCGCCAGATCTCCTTGGCCGGCTCGCCGTCGCCCGAGACGTAGACCGCGAAGCCGTCGGCATCGCTGATGCCCGCGGCGACGACGCCGGGAGCCTGCGCGAGGCCCTGGTTCCACCCCTGAGCGACGCCGGTGAGGAAGGGCTCGGCCGGCCCGCCCGAGAAGGGCTCCGCATGCCACTGCCCGGCCTCGCTGCCGGTCTCGTCCTGCCAGAAGAGCACGCGCTCGCCGTCGAGCGCGAGCGCGCCCGAGACCACGCCGACCGGATGATCGGTGACCTGGCGGCGCTCCCCGGTCTCGCGGTCCCAGACGTGGATCTGATACACCCCGCTCTCGGTGCTCCAGAAGACGAGGCGCTCGGGCGACTGCCGAGCCCAGCGAGGCAACGACACGTTCGTAGCGCGGAAGCGGCGCTCCCACGCAGGCAAGTGATCGCTCATGACTCTGAGCCTATCGGGCTTCTCTCGGCAGCACCGTCACGTGTCTCACGGAGCGCGTTCCAAACACGCTCGGCCGTCAGCGGAAGATCGAGATGTCTGATGCCCCACGGCGACAGCGCATCGATCACGGCGTTCTGCACGGCGGGGGTCGAACCGATGGTGGCGGACTCGCCGATACCCTTCGCGCCCAGGGGGTTCACGGGCGTCGGGGTCTCGGTGCGCATCGTCTCGAAGTTCGGGAACTCGGTCGCCGTCGGCATGGCGTAAGTCGTGAGTGTCGACGTGATCGGATTGCCGTCGTCGTCGTAGCGCACCTCTTCGAACAGGGCCTGCGCGATGCCCTGGGCGAGGCCGCCGTGCACCTGGCCCTCGACGAGCGCCGGGTTCAACACGCGGCCGCAGTCGTCCACAGCCACGTGGCGCACGAGGCGCACCTCGCCGGTCTCGGTGTCGACCTCGACAACGGCCACGTGCGCCCCGAAGGGAAACGTGGAGCCCGGCTCCCGGTAGACACCCTCGGCGCGCAGCCCGGGTTCCATGCCGGGCGGCAACCGAGACGGGTCGGCCGCAACGACCGCGAGTTCTGCGAGCGCGATCGCGCGCTCCGGCGCGCCGCGAACGGCGAACCCTCCACCGCCGGTGAGCTCCAGGTCGGCTGCGTCGGCCTCGAGCAGGTGGGCTGCGAGCGTTCTCGCTTTCTCGAGCACCTCGCCGCAGCGCTCGAACACCGATGAGCCTCCTGCTTGCAGCGACCTCGACCCCCACGTGCCCGCGCCGCGCTTCACCAGGCCCGTGTCGGAATGCACGACCCGGATGACTTCGAAGGGCACACCGAGCACACCCGATGCGAGCTGCGCGAACGCCGTCTCGTGCCCCTGCCCGTGCGGCGACGTGCCCGTCACCACGGTCACCCCGCCGTCCGCACGGACCTCGGCCGATGCGAACTCCTTCGAGTTGAACGACGTGATCTCGACGTAGGTGGCAACGCCGATGCCGAGCGCGAGGTGGTCGCCCCGTTGCCTGCGGGCGGCTTGCCCGGCGCGAAGGGCGTCGTACCCGGCGAGCCGCAGCGCCTCCCCCAACGCGCGCTCGTAGTCGCCGACGTCGTAGACGGTGCCCGACACCGTCCGGTAGGGGAACGCCTCGGGAGGGATCAGGTTCTGGCGACGAACCTCGACCGGATCCATGCCGAGCTCGGCGGCCACCAGGTCGATGGCACGCTCGATCAGAGCGGTTGCCTCGGGCCTTCCCGCCCCTCGATAGGGCGCCACCGGCGTCGCGTTCGTGACGACGCTTCGGCCTCTCGACGCGATACGCGGGATCGAATAGACGCCCGAGAGCATCTCCTGGGTCGTGTTCGGCAGGAACGCCCCGATCGGGTACGCGCCCATGTCGGCGACGAGATCGGCGCGCAGGCCGACGATCGTGCCGTCGCGGCGCGCGCCGATCTCGACGTGCTGCACCTGCGCGCGGCCGTGCGTGAGCGCGAGCATGCCTTCCGAGCGCGACTCGATCCACCGAACCGGCTGTCCGAGTCGCGCCGCGGCCGCCGCGACCGCCAGGTACTCGGGGTAGACCTGCAGCTTCGCACCGAACCCGCCGCCGACATCGTGCGCGATCGTGCGCACGGCCCGCTTGTCGACGGCGAGCGCCTCGGCGAGGTCGTCGCGCACGTCGAACGGGATCTGCGTCGACACCCACGCCGTGAACGTGCCGTCGCCGTGCGGTTGCACCGCGATCGCGTTGCCTTCCATGGGCACGGGCGCGAGCCGCTGGTTCACGAACCGTCCCCGCGCGACCACGTCGGCACCGGCGAGCACGTCGTCGTCCCAGCTCGTCGAGAACGAGCTGGCGACGTTCGAGCCGTGCCCGGGCCACAACTGGGGAGCGTCGTCGGCGAGCGCCGCTTCCACGTCGATGACGGCGGGAAGCTGGTCATAGTCGCCGGTCACCACCTCGGCGGCGTCTTCGGCATGGGAAAGGGAGTCGCCCACGACGATCGCGATCGGCTCGCCGACGAACCGGACGACGTCGCGTGCCAGCACCTCTCGACCGAACGGCCCGTCGAGGGTGCCGGTGGCGCCTTCCACGTTGCCGCTCGGAGGCATGCGCGGGAGATCGAGATCCGGCGCCGTGAAGACGCCGGCGACGCCGGGCATCGTCTGCGCGACCTCGGCATGCACCGCGTTCAGGCAGGCATGCGGCATGATGGAACGAACGAACACGGCTCGCAGCGCACCCTCGATCGGCAGGTTCTCGACGTAACGAGCCCGGCCGGTGAGGAACCGCGGGTCTTCAGAACGCAGAGCCGACACGCCGCAGGTCGAGGGAGGCAGCGTCGTCACGGGAGCCATGCTCCCACGGCGCTCAAGGAGCGAAGCGGTAGCGCCAGACAGGAAGACGCTCAAGGAGGGGAACCACGATCGAGATGCACGGCAGGCGCTATCTCATCTCCCTGGCGCTCGCCGCGGGCGCGAGCATCGCGCTCGCCTCGACCGGGCTCGCCGGGGGAGCCGCCCCACCTGTCCGGGTCGTCACGATCGCCGAATTGAACCAGCCCGTCGGGTTCACGTTCGCGCCGAGCGGACGCATCGTCTACCTGGAGCGCGCGACCGGCGAGCTGCGCCTGCTCGATCCGAGTTCGGGGCGCGACCGCCTGTGGCACTCCTTCACCGGCGTCAACGCCGACGGCGAGCGGGGAGCCCTCGGCGTGGCACTCCACCCACGGTGGCCGCTCGTGCCGTTCGTCTACGTGTACGTCTCGCGCGCGCCGGCGGGCCGCGCGCTCCAGAACCAGCTCATACGCTTGCGCATCCGAGACGGAAGGGCGACCCAGCAGAACGTGCTCCTGCGTTCTCGGATCGGGAACCGCGCCAACCACAACGGCGGACGCGTCGCCTTCGGGCCCGACCGCAAGCTCTATGTCGTCATCGGCGACGGCGGCGAGGACCCGGGAACCGCGCAGACGCTCACCGATGAGCCACGGGGGAAGATCCTGCGCCTGAACCCCGACGGCTCCGTGCCAGCGTCGAATCCCTTCGGATCGTTCGTCTGGTCGTTCGGTCACCGCAACTCGATCGGCTTCGCGTTCGACCCCGTCACCGGGCGCCTCTGGGAGAGCGAGAACGGTCCGGAATGCAACGACGAGCTGAACCGGGTCGTCGAAGGTGGCAACTTCGCTTGGGGCCCCACGCGGGCCTGCGGCTCACCCGCGCTGCCCGACGACACCAACCGTGACGGCCCCGATCCGAAGCGGCTTCCCAGGTTCACGTTCGCCGAGACCGTGGCCATCACCGGCGTCGCCTTCTGCGACGGATGCGGGCTGGGCGGCTCCTACGACGGCGATCTCTTCGCGGGTTGCGCGAACGGTACGTGCAAGGACACGGTCGGCCCGGTGATGCATGCAGTGCTCGACGCCGGCCGCTGGTCCCTCTCGGCGCCGCCGGCCCAGGTTCGGCTGACGAACTACGACGGACCGGTGTATTCAATGGAAGTCGCTCCCGACGGCCGCATCTACTTCAGCGACGGGCGAGGCATCTACCGGCTGGCACCCGTATGAGACACGAGGAGATCGACCACATGGCACACACGACCCTTCGCACCATCACCCGCTCGCTCACGATCGCCTTGGCCACCTCGCTCATCACGGCGATCACGGTGAGCTCGGCGTCCGCCGGCGGCGGGGCTCGCGCCGTCAAGGTCGCCGGTGGGCTGAACGGTTCCGCCGCGTTCACGTTCGCGCCGAACGGCACGATCGTCTACCTCGAACGCGCAACGGGCCAGGTGCGCGTGCGCAACCTGAAGACCGACTTCGACCGGCGGTTCTTCGACATCAAGGGTGTGAACGGCGACGGCGAGCGCGGCGCTCTGGGCGTGGCCCTGCATCCGCGCTGGCCGCGCAAGCCGTTCGTCTTCGTCTTCGTCACCCGCAGGGTCAACGGGAACCTCCGCAACCAGGTCGTGCGCATCCGCGAGCGCAACGGGAAAGGCGTGGGGCTCACCACGATCCTGTCGACACCTGCCAGCTCGAGCCCGTATCACAACGGCGGGCGCATCGCGTTCGGCCCCGACGGCAAGCTCTACGCGATCGTCGGCGACGGGCATTCCGCAAGCAACGCGCAAGATCTCACCGGCAACCTCCGCGGGAAGATCCTGCGCATGAACCCCGACGGTTCGGTGCCCGCCACGAACCCGACGATCGACGGCCGGCGGAGCCGCATCTTCGCCTTCGGCATCCGCAACTCTTTCGGATTCACGTTCGACCCCGAGACCGGTGATCTGTGGGAGACCGAGAACGGTCCCGAGTGCAACGACGAGATCAACCTCGTGCTGCGAGGCGACAACTACGCGTGGGGATCGAACCAGAGCTGTCCCGACACGAACAGGGACGGGCCGGCGCCGCGTCGCTCGCCCGAGGTCAACTTCCCGAGCACGATCGGCATCACCGGTGCCGCGTTCTGCAACGGATGCGGGCTTGCGGGACGCGAGGGCGACCTGCTCTTCGGCGCCTGCTGCGACGGCGGCATCCTGCGCCGCGTGACGCTCGACGCGGGTCGTGACGATGTGACCGGCGGTCCGGTAACGATGCTCGACGCACCCGGCGGCTCGATCCTGTCCATGGAAGTCGGTCCGAACGGCAGCATCTACTTCAGCGACAACAGCTCCATCTATCGGCTGAGAGCGGCGTGACAACTCGACCCGGAACGCAGAGTGGGAGTACCCTCACCTGGAAAGAGGTGACCGATGGACATCGGGAAGCCCAAGCGCATCATCGAGATCGAGCCGGCCACGTTGCCGGTGCCCGGTGAGGTCGAGCCCGAGACGGAACCCTCCCGCCAGCCCGATCGAGAGCCAGCACCGGCTGTTCCCGAGCAGCGCCGGCCGTGAGCAGTTCGGCTTCGACGCTCGGCGATCTCGGGACCTGTATCGCCACGGAGCCGATCGTGGCGTGGCGAGCCTGGGCCCTCACGGGCCACGGCGACGGAACGAACCTGCTGCTGCGCCCGGTTGCCAAACGCGCTCGCACCTGGCAACCACGCGAGGTCGTCGAGGCATCATGCCGCACGGCAAGGTGGCACGAGGCGCCCGACCCCGACTGCACCTGTGGGTTGCACGGAACCCACGGTCTCGAGGTGCTTCGCAAGACCAGGTGCCCAGCGGTGCTGGGACGCGTCGCGCTCTGGGGACGCGTGATAGAGCATGAGCACGGCTACCGAGCCCGGTTCGCCTACCCGCAGCGGCTGCGGCTGCTCTGCCAGTTCTGCTTCTGGAAATCAGGCGTGAGGAGGCCCGCTCCCGAACACGTGGGATGGTTCCCCCGCGACGAGCTCATGCCGCTCTGTGGGAACCACTTGGCGGTCGCAGAGCGCCACGGCGTGCATCCTCGGTTGCTGCTTCCCGCCGGCGAGGTCGAGCAACATCTCCGCGACACCTATGCCGTCGACGCGCTCGCAGTGTGACGCTACCGGGGCTCCCGGTGAGGATGCTTGCGAGCGGCGGCGCGGGTCAGACGCGCTCGCAGCTCGGCGCCCGGCCCCACCGGAGTGGCCGGCGGTACGCCCTCGGTGTCGGTCGATGCGTCGGAAGGCTCGCTCGGACCGTTCACCCGTTCGTTGATCTCCTCGAGACGTCGCTCCGCGTCGAGCGCTCGGCGTTCCGCGACCTTGACCCGATGCTCGAGCGAGGCGAGCGATCTCAATCGTTCACGGGCCAGGAGCTCGCGGGCCTCCGCCTGCGATGCTCGGGCGATCGAGACGTCGCGTTCGTGCGCGGTTTCCACTAACGCGGCTTGAAGGTCCTGATCGCTCGAGGAGGGATCGGCACCGGGTCGCTCTGCAGCGTCCCCCGCGGCCAGCGAGGTGGGCTTCCTCCACCAACGCGCGATCACCCTCTTGATCTGCCTCACGGGAAGCATCATCGGTCGTTTCCGACCGATCCTTCAACGCCTCGCACCCGCGACCGTCCCTTCAGTGTGACGTCGGTCACCGCGCCGCCGCCCTCAGGCCATTCAAGCTTCGGACTCCTCGCTCCGATATCCGACCGAAGCACAAGCCGAGGGAATGCCGATCCATGAGATCCCCCCGATCGTTCCGCCGTGTCGCCATGGTCGTCGCGATGTTGACGGCCACGATCGGCGCTGCCACGCCCGCTCGCGGTCGCACCGTGCTCGAGGACTACGTGGCGGAACGAGCCACGGTCGAGCGCACCATCTCCCGACTCCGAGACGATCGTGCCCGAACGGTGGTGGAGCTGCGTCGGGTGGTCGCTCGCTCCACGAACCGCTTGCAGCGCCTCTCCGGTCGAGGGTCCATAACCAACCCCGAACGGTTCACGCACTTGCGACGAACGCTCCTGCACGAACGGCGGCGGGCGACGCACCGCATCGAGCGATCCGGTCGCGGCGTCGAGCGGCGCGTACGCGCGTTGCAGGCCCGGCGGCGCTCGATCGACTCGTGGCTCGCGACCTGGGGCATCTTCCGGTACTGCCCGATCCGGGGGTGGCACTCGATCGCCGACAACTTCGGCATCACCGTACGACTGCCCGACGTGCCCGTGCATCGGCACACAGGAAGCGACATCGCCGCCTACTCCGGCACCCCCATCGTGGCGCCGTTCGACGGGTACGCCTCGGCGAGCTCGAGCGAGCTCGGAGGACTCGAGGTGCGGGTGACCGGGTCGCGCGGGTACGTTTACAACGCGCATCTGTCCTCGTACGGCGCGCTCGGATACGTGCGAGCCGGCACGGTGATCGGCTACGTGGGCGCGACCGGTGACGCGACGACCGCGCACGACCATCTCGAATGGCACCCCTACGGTGGCAGCGCGGTCGACCCGTATCCGTACCTCTCAGTCAGCTGCGGCTGACGACGTCGCGACTAGTCCGTGCTGGACTAGCGGCCGTTGACAGAGAAGTGCTGGTAGTCCTTCTCGGTCGTCCAGTCGCCGCCCCATTCCCACCCCACCGCGTGGAAAGCCCACCAGATGCGATCGTGGTGGTGCACCATGCCCCGCCGGTGATCCGATCGATCGAGGAAGTCTCTGCCCGCCGGGGGCGAGACGCCGCCGCTCCACACGTACGGGTTCTGCACCGGGTTTAGGTCGAGCGCGCGCCCGTATGCGTGCTGCGACCAGCGACAGCACACGCCGGCCCGCCACCGGCAGTTGAAAGCCGAGGTATTGTTCGCTTCCATCGATCGCATGTCGTCGGCGCCGTAGTGGTCGACGAGCCGCATGCGCCGGATGGGGAATCGATCGTCGTAGAGCCGGCGGAACACTCGAGAGATGTCGTCCGCGTACCAGCGGTGCACGACCATGTGTCCGGTGTGCGCCTCTCGGTCGAACCCCCAGTAGGACATGCTCACGAGACGCAGGTTGTCGAAGCCCACGGGACACCCCGGGCGCCACGAGCGCCCCGTCATGAGCTCGCGCGTCGCGGGTCCGATGGGCGTGATGCTCGACTCGTACTCGGGCGCTCCGGCTCGGGCAGGTGAGCCCCACACCGCGATCGCGGCGGTGAGCAGTGAGAGCGCAACGATCCGGCGCATCATCGTCTCAGCGTAGCCGTCCCGGCGGGCTACAAGCGACGAGCGACGAGAGACGTGCGCCGTGCCGAACGCGGGGTCGACCGTGGAGACGACCGGGATCGAACCGGCGACCTCCGGCTTGCAAAGCCGGCGCTCTACCAATTGAGCTACGTCCCCGCCCCCGGGACACACAGACGCCCTGCGATCCGTTGCCCCTTCGGTTCGAGTCTAGCGGTAGAGCATCGCGCCGGACCGATCGTCACCGCTGGAACCGACGCGCCCAGTTGCGGGATGTAGGCCTGCTCCTGTTTGCGCGGCAGGCGATCAGGGAAGAGCCCACGAGCCGAACCCCAGCCCTCGGTTCGCGCAGCGAGGCCCTAGATCACGGCCACCCGAGAATCGTGAAGCTCGCCGATCGGCGTCCGATGATTGAGGCCGTCGTCCCCCAGTCCGCCCCGACAAGCCCGGGCTGGAGATCGTCAGTGTCGAGCCTGGACCTCGAGGGGGTCAGTGACTCCTCCCTGATGGAGGGGATAGCCCAAGGCGAGCTCGATGCCTTCGTCCAGCTTTTCGAGCGATACGCCCCGAATGCGATGGCGCTGGCCCAGAAGATCCTCCGCCGACCCCGCCTTGCAGAGGAGGCCGTTCAGGACGCATTCCTTGCCGTGTGGCATCACCCGGATCGATACCTCACAGACCTCGGAACCGTTCAGTCGTGGCTGATGTCCACTGTGCACCACCGAGCAGTTGTCCTGGTGCGACGCGAGGAGTCCCATCGAACGCGCGCAGGCGAGGCCGCAACGACGGCTGTCACCGACAGGGTGGCGGCGGACCCGGCCGATATGGTGGTGGTGCAGAGCGTTGTGGCGGACGAACAGGGGGCGGTCCATCAGGCCCTCAGTGACCTGCCCCCCGCTCAGCGGCAGATCGTCGAGCTCATGTACTTCGGCGGGCTCACCCAGTCCCAGATCTCCGAGCGGCTCTCGCTGCCGCTCGGGACGGTGAGATCTCGGAATCTGCTGGCGATGCGGCGCCTCTAGATGGCCCTAGGCGTGCTGCAACGATGAACGCTTCAGGCAGGATCTTCGCGTGTTGTCTGCCGCGACCACGATCCGTGCCTGTCGCCGGCGCCACTGTTCATTTTACCCCGTAGGCGAAAGGGAGTAAGCTCGGCAAGCCGAACCCTAGCTCAATGGTTCGAGCCGCTCGGACCCCGACCCACGGTCACCTGATAGGACCGGCGTCATTGCCGGTACAACTGCTGGGGGTGACGTCATGGGGCTCGCACCGCAGTTCACAACCTTCATCGACTCGAACGATGACGTCGGCAGCATCTCCCTCAGCGGCGAGCTCGACATGGCGAGCGTTTCAGTCCTGGAAGCTAGCTTGGCGTTCTTCGAAGGCGACGGGGTCGATTCGATCAGGCTTGACCTACGGGACCTGACCTTCATCGATTCGTCAGGGATCCACGCGCTTCTTCAAGCCAGGGATCGCGCCACCGAGAGAGGCCAGCGACTGGCGTGTGTCGGGGCGAGCTCGCGAACACGTCGCGTGTTCGATCTCGTCGGCACGGAGCTCATCCTGGACCCACAGGAGATTGCCGGCCCGCGAAACTAGTCGCCGGCACACCGGTCCGCTTGTCGAGGGCGAGCTCGATCGGCGACGTCGATGGGGCGCGCTGCTCACCGGAGCAACGGCGGATCGCGAGTATCGATGCACCGACCTAGCTGGGAGCATGGAGACGATGGTCTACAAGCTCGACCTCGTGAAGGAACGCCGAGACCTGTATCGGCCATCGGTGAAGGAGCCCGTTCTCGTCGACGTGCCCGAGATGTCCTTCCTGATGGTCGACGGCCAAGGCGATCCGAACACCACACCCGAGTATGCGAAGGCCCTCAACGCCCTGTACGCGGTCTCCTACGAAGTGAAGTTCGCGGTCAAGCGGAGCGGGAGCGTCGACTTCAAGGTGATGCCGCTGGAGGGGCTGTGGTGGAGCGATCGGATGTCCGACTTCACACAGGGGCGGCGGGAAGGGTGGAAGTGGACGATGATGATCGCTCAACCCCCGGTCGTGACCGCCGGCCTCGTCGGCGAGGCGATCGCCGAGTCGGCTCGCAAGAAGGATCTCCCCGCCCTGGATGGACTCGTCTTCCAGCGATTCGATGAGGGGCTCTGTGCGCAGATCATGCACGTTGGTCAGTATTCTGCTGAAGGTCCGACCATCGAGCGGCTGCACGGATTCATCGTCGAGCAGGGCTATTCGCTCAGCGGCAAACACCACGAGATCTACCTCGGCGATCCACGCCGGGCGGCCCCCGATCGATTGAAGACCGCTATCCGTCAGCCTGTGGCTTCCTGAGCACGGGTCATCACTGCCCCACTCGCGAGGTCTTCCAAAGCTCGAGCCCTGCGAAGAGGAAGGGGTTGAGGGTGATCGAGATCAGCGCCGCCGCGACCACCAGCTGGAAACCGCCCTCGGGGAGCAGCCCGAGGTTCACCGATGCCGTCGCGACGATGAACGAGAACTCGCCGATCTGCGCAAGCGCGGCGGCGATGACGAGGCCCGTCTCGAACGGACGCCTGAGCAACCGGACGATGGCGATCGCAGCGATCGACTTGCCCACCACGATCACCGCGAGGACCGTCACGATCGCGAGCGGCTCACTGAGCAGGATCGCGGGATCGAGGAGCATGCCGACCGAGACGAAGAACAGCACCGTGAACACGTCGGTGAGCGGCAGCACCTCGGCAGCGGCTCGCTCGCTGACGTGTGACTCGCTCAGCACCGCTCCTGCGAGGAAGGCGCCGAGGGCCAGAGAGACGTCGAACAGCACGGTGGCGGTGAACGCGACACCGAGGGCGATCGCGACGACCGCGAGCGTGAACAGCTCGCGAGAGCCGTCTCCCTCCACGTGCGTGAGGAGCCACGGAAGCACCCTCGCGCCGACGATCAACATGAGCCCGGTGAGCAGCGCCGCCTTCCCGAGGGCCGAACCCACCGCGAGCAGCACATCGGCCGGCGTCTGTGGCTCGGCAGCTTCCTGCGTGCCGGTAGCCGTCGCCAGGATGGGGAGCAGCACCAGGGCGATGACGGTGAACATATCCTCGACGATCAGCCAGCCCACGGCGATCCTGCCCGGGTCCGAGTGCAGCATGTCTCGTTGGGAGAGCGAGCGGAGCAGGACGACCGTGCTCGCGACCGAGATCGCGAGGCCGAGCACGAGCCCCGACTCGACCTTCCAGCCGAACGCCACTCCCACGATGCACCCGAGAGCCGTCGCAACCGCGATCTGGGCGAGTGCGCCGGGCACCGCGACGCCGCGCACCGCCATCAGGTCGCGGAGGCTGAAGTGCAGCCCGACGCCGAACATCAGTAGCGCGACCCCGATCTCAGCCAGCTCGACGGCGATGTCGGGATCCGCGACGATTCCCGGCGTGAAGGGCCCGACGGCGACCCCTGCAAGCAGGTAGCCCACGATCGATGGCAGCCGGAGGCGGCGGGCCACGAAGCCACACAGGAACGCTGCCCCGAGTCCGATCGCGATCGTTGCGATCAGTTCGGTGCTATGGCCCCCCACGACACTTCCTCTCTCTCTGCGTGACGCCTCAGCGCGCCAGCCGGCTCGGGCCAGCGGATCCCCGCCAATAGACACGACTTCGGCGGACCACCGAGGAGTTCTACCTCAACGATCCCTACGAGGTCGGCGAGGAAGCCGCGCTCGCGAACCAGCCGGGGTGGGCGGCCGAGGACCTGCTCGGACCTGCCCTGCCCGTCATCATCGGCCTCGCCGTGCTGACCGGCGCCGCGCGCAGCTTTCGGCCGAAGGGATACGAGGCCCCCCGCAGGACCCGTTGTCGGTCGATAGGGGGACCCGAGTATCACTCAACTGGCCGACACGAGGTACCGATACGCAGAGTATGGGAGCCCTTCGCGCCGGAGACCTCGTCTCGTTCCTCGGACCGACGGCGCTCGTGCAGGGTTGGCCCACGACGGCGGAACGAGGCGCCGTCGTGTCGGTCGATGAGGGTGGGCTCCGCGTGGCCTGGGAACACTCGAACGCCCTCGTCTCATGGCCCGCTGAGTGGCTGCGGAAGCTCGAAGACCAGGACCCGGATGCGAAGCCTACGATGCCCCGCTCCCCCCAAGATGGTGCCACGCTGGCTGTGTGCAGTTCGACGGCCACATCATCGGGGCGTCGTTCATGTCGGGCGACCGCTTCGTTGCAGGCCGATGGACCCGCTCCCCGCTCGGACCCTTCGCCGACGTCATGTGGTGCCGTGGGGACGGCCACCGCGTGCTGTTCGCACCGAACGAGCATGCGGGAGACTTCGTCGCTCGCCACTACGCGTTCGACGAGGTGCGGATCGAGGCCGTGAAGATCGAACGAGGGGCCGGGGGTGCCATCGTCGCGGAGGCGGGACCGATCCATCTTGTGCTGCAACCCCGCGTCGCAGGCCTGGCGTCTCGGCTGCTGGCGATGCGGCCACATCGGCTGCGCATGTCGAAGTACTGGATCGACATCGAGGACCGGTTCTTCCGACCGCTCCTGCAACCGCTGATCACCGTTACCGGCGTCCACACGACAGGCATCACGTTCGCCGGTGCCCGGGAGTGGTACGCGATCCACGACTACCGTGACGCCGATGCGGACGCATCGATCGCAGGCGCCGACTTAGGACCGTCGGCGCCATGTGGGCCGGCAGGATTCGGCTTCAGCGAGTTCCCCGGCGGACCCGCAATGGTACGCGTCACTTCGATCTTCGAGCTCGTCGCGAAGGCCGATCAGGAGACGCTATTGCCCCGCCACGCTCGGTGAAGGACTGGGCGGGGGCGTCACGCTCGGCGACATGCCGGGGCGCCACTGCTCGACGGACCCGCCGTCGGGAGCGCGATCGAGACACGTGCGCCGACACAGCCTTCCGGTGAAGCTCGTCGTCGCCCACCAGAAGTACGACTCGCGCGATGGACCGAACTTCAGCGACTTGATAGGCAAGGCGACCGACACGCCATCGGAAGACTTCCGGCGAACCTTGACGTTGCGGAGGTAGAGGTCCCGCCGGTCCCGCCGGTCTCGCCAGAGCGACGCCTGCAGATCGGGGCCCGTGCTGCGCACGACCACGAAGTACTCAGCGGCGTCGTCAGCTTCGGTGTCGAGGAAGACGTAGGCGTTGCCGCGATCCCAGATCGAGGCGGGAGTCCACGCTGCGAACGTGATCATCGTGACCTCTGTGCCGCCCTCATGATCGAGTCGGACGCGCCGCACGTCGAGCACTCCCCTGGTGTCGTTCGGGTCGCCGATGTCACTGTGGAAGCCGGGCGCCGCGACGGCGATGACCGTCGCGAGCACGAGCACGCCGGCGACGAGGAACGGCACGGCGGAGCGGCCGGCAACCGCGGCCCGTGACGAGGAGACCGCCGTCATGCGTGTGGAGCCCGTGATCGTGCGCTCCGACTCAACCATCGGATCGCCCCCCATGCCGTGAAGCCTGCCACGGCGAGCCCGGCCAGGGCCAACACCATCGGCAGCAGGTCGCCGTGAACCGGTGATGCGGGCCATGACAGCCTCGGCTCGAGGGCCGGGCGGAGCGCCACCACGATGGCGACGGCAGCGAGCCCGGCGTTGCGGAGCAGCAGAGCCGGCGGTGCGACGGGCTCGCGTCCGCCGAAGCATCCACACGGCACCTGCGGACCGGATCGACGCCAGGCGCGGAGCGCTTCCGCGGTGAAGACCGCTGTCAGTGCCAAAGCCCACACACCCGCGGCCTCGGTCTGGCCCATGACGACCAGCAGCGGCACGAGGGCCTCAGCCACCGGAACGGCGATCGTTGCACTCTTCTCGATGTTCTGCGGAAGCCCATGCGCAGCGAGCGTGCGCCGCCATGCGGGCACATCAACCGCCTTCGACCCGGCAGCCCATGCGAACACGAGCGCGAGCGCGGCCGTCGCCAACGAGGACCATCCGTCGTCAGCACGAACGCCGAGCACCAGAGCGAGCGCCGCAACGCAGGCGGACATCGCGCCATTGGCGATCTCCCGCGGGCGCTCGGGCAGCGCCGCGAGACGGTCGACCAGACGCTGGGAATCTTCCTGTGTTCTGATCCGCGCCCCGCGAGCAGCGGAGAGGCCTCGCGCTAGCCCGAACGCTCCGACCACCGCAGCGCCGAACAGCGGGTCGCCCGACGCGAGCGCCGCGAAGGCCACGACGACGAGGGTGCCGTGCGAGAGGAACGTGAAGAAACCGACGCCGAGCCCGGCGCCGTAGAGCGCGGCCGCGATGGGCCACGAGAAGAACGCGCGCCACCAGTCGGGCACCTGCCGTCGAAGCTGCGGCACGGCCGCGGTGACCCCAGGCAGCTCGCCGAGGGTGTACACGACGGCCACCGCCGCAAGGGCGACCAGGCCAGCTCTGCCCCAGGGCGCCTCGAGCACCATGCCGATGGCGCCCAACGCCGCCCCGAAGAGCGCTGCGGTCGTCGTCGCACCTACAACGTGCAGGGTGAGAGCCGCGGCCCACCGGGTGCGTCCCCCGTACACGACGGGAGTGATGGTCTCGACCATCGACAGGCCTCAGGGCCCGTAGAGCGCAGACCACCCGGCGAGAGCCGAGGCGGTCACCAGCACCAGCAACAGGGCCACGGCGATCTCATCGCCACCCAAGGAAGCGGCGAAGGAACCGCTCGACGTCGCAGACAGCGACGCGTCCCGCCATGCGGTCAGCACGTCTTGTTGAGCTCCCGGTAGGTGATGCAGAAGACCTTGAGCGGGCGGGGACAGTAGCCGCGTACCGCGTAGTCGCCGTTGATGCGGATGTCGGACCGCGAGCAGCAATCTTGGATGTTGCGCAGGCGCCCTTGGCAACATCGGGTCCATCCGCCGCCGTACCGAGGCGAACCTGTGAATGGGTACTCGTCGGGCACCGTCTGCTCGCACGTCTTGCTGCGGGTCTGATCCGAGGGATCGACGTACTTGTCGCCGGTGTCGTCGACCGCGTAGCCGAACTTCGGGTGCATCGGGTAGCCGTACAGGTCGGTGCGCGACAACGGCGCATACGGGTGGGGGCACGAGCCCGTCGTGTACGTATGACCGCAGACGTGGTACGCCTGCGCCCGATCCGGCGCGAGCGTGGTCGCGACGAGACCACCCCCCGCGAGCGCGACCACGCCTCGTCCCACACGCCCAAGGAAGCTTCGGCGGCTGGTACGCGTGGCGAGTGAACGCTCCGCTCGTTCGAACGTTGTCAGCTTGCCCACTGCCGACGATCCTCCGTGATGCGTCGATCGGCGGTGTCGACGAGACCTTCCACCTGCTCGAGGTTGTTCACGGTGCCCTTCGAGCGCACGATGCCATGCTGATCGAGCACGAGCACGAATGGGGTGCCCGGAACCCCATATGCGTCCTCGGCGTCCCTATCGTGCACGACGATCGGCTCGAGCCGGCCGGCGGCAGCGGCAGCGGGAAGCCCGGGCGACACCTCGCGACAGATCGCACACGTCGGCGAGGCGAACAGCACGAGCCGCGGAGATCCGGACCCCCCCAGCGTGATCGTCGAGCCGTCGGCTGCGACAGCGGCCACGGTTCGTAGTGGCTCGCCCAGGGCGGGCCCCTCGTCGTCGACCTCGAGCGCTCCGCGCGGGCCGAGACGCAGGTGCAGAGTGCCGACTTGGCGTGCGAGTGCGATCACCACGATGCAGAGCACGACAACGAGCAGCCACAGCACCACGAAGGCCACGACCCACCAATCGCTCATCTCCGGTCGCTCATTTCCGGTCGCACGTGTCCTGTCGCTGCTCGGCCGGTCATCGCATCGTCCAGCTCGGTAGCTTCGCTTCGTCGAGGAACTGCACGAACGGCGAGCCGTCGCCCGCCAGGCCCACGATCGCTCTGAGCTCACCGTTGCGATCGAGTAGGCGCAGCACGGGCGAGCCCTCGGCCGCGAGTCCCAGCCGCACGCGCACCTTGCCTGCGTGATCATAGAGCCCGAGCGTCGGAGACCCCTGCTCAGCCAGCGAGTACACCTGTGACAGCTCGCCTTCGGTGACCTGCATGCCCATGGTCGGTGACGCCTCGGGCGCCAGTCCGAACTTCGCCCGGATGCGTCCGTTCTTGTCGCCGAAGGCGAGGCTCGCGCTGCCGTCGCTCGACAGCCCCACCGTCGCGCGCACCTTGCCGTTCTCGTCGCCGACCGCAAGTCCGGCGGCGCCGTCGGCCGACGAGTCCGAATCGCATGCGCACCTGACCGTCGGGCGCAAGGAGCGAGAAGAACGGCTCGTCGTCGTTGGACAGGCCGATCCGCACGCGCACGCGCCCGTCGTCGTCGACGACTTCGAACTCTCCTGCTTGCACGACTCGCTTCTTCATCTCCTCCCCGCTCCGCATCGCGCGGCTCGATGCACGGTGGACCCGGACGCCGCCGGAGCCGATGACGCGAGTCACACGGAGACGCCTGGTATCGTCGCCCGGGAGGGCCCGGCTCAAGCACGTGGGGTGACACCGAGACGGGCGACAGAGAAGTGAGAGACCGCCGGAACCCGGGGGCCCCAACGGTCTCTCACGACGCACCATACAGGTGTCGTCGCGACCGCACGTCAAATCCAGGACGCGGGTTCTTGTCACTCTTTCTTCGCGACGCTCAGGCCGGCACGATCGACTCGACTCGGACGCGTCGTCTCGCGTCCAGTCGATCAGGTCGCGGCGTCGACCCCGATGCCCGGGCCCGGTGGCACCGCCATCGTGCCGTCAGCGCGCCATCACGAACGGCTCGGTGAGGTCGTCGGGGAAGTAGCGCGCGCTCGCGCTCGTGTCGCCCGGAAGCGTGAAGCCCGGCAATGCGGCCAGTGCGAGGTTCTGCGCCCGGCCGATGCCAGTCTCCAGCATGCCGCCGCACCACACGGGAACGCCGGCGGCCAGGCAGACGTCGTGCACGCGCTTGCGCCTCCGGCACGCCGCCCGACCCGTCCCTGCTTGATGTTCACGATGCGGCAGCTCCCGAGCTCGATGC
Source organism: uncultured Actinomycetes bacterium (assembly GCA_963831325.1). Taxonomy (GTDB): domain Bacteria; phylum Actinomycetota; class UBA4738; order UBA4738; family HRBIN12; genus JAOUEA01. The sequence goes on along the minus strand of CAWHQA010000033.1, from coordinate 169,144 downwards.
GCGGCGGCGGCATCGGCAGCCGAGCGGATCGACTCGTCGAGGCAGACGTCGGTCGAGATCGGCCGCTGCAGCTGCCGCGTGGCGCACGAGGTCGTCGTGATGCAGCGGCTGCTCGATCATCAGCAGCTCGTAGCCGTCGAGGGCCCGGAACACGTCGACGTCGTCGATCGTGTACGCGGCGTTCGCGTCGACGCTGAGCGCGATGTCGGGGTAGGCGGCGCGCACAGCCGCGCACACGCTCGACGTCGAGTGCCCGGCTCGATCTTGAGCTTGATCCGCTGGTACCCCTGATCGAGATAGCCGTCGACCTGCTCGAGCAGCGCCTCGGTAGTGTCGGCGATGCCGATCGACACACCGCAGGCGACCCGAGCGCGAACCCCGCCGAGCCAGGTCGCCAGGGACACGCTTCGAGCGCGGAGCTCGGCGTCGACGAACGCGTCGATCAGCGCCGCCTTCGCCATCGGGTTCCCGCGGACGATGCGCGAGCACGCTTCGAGGTCCGTCGATCGTCGATGTCGCCGGCCCGAGACAGGGCGGGCGCCGAGATGGTCGCGGAGCACGAGCCACGCGCCGTCGTTGAACTCCTCGCTGTAGCCCGGCTCGATGTCGGCCACGCACTCCCCCCAGCCCTCGGCGTCGTCGGTCTCGAGCCGCACGAGGACGCAGACCTTCTCCGTCGAGGTACCGAAGCTGGTGCGGAACGGGTGCACCAGCGGCAGCCCGATCAGCCGCAGCTCGATCGCGCGCACGCTGCTCACGACGAGGACTCCTTCGCCAAGAAGTATGTGGGGCGCCCACCATGCCGATCTGGATCGAACGCGACCACTGAGCGCCCCTGCGCGACACACGATCCCAGCGCTGCCCCGACGACCTCGCGCCATTCCGCGCCGAGCGCTGGATCCTCGGCTCGCAATGTCGCGTGATCGCGTGGTACCTGGATGCCCACCACGCGTTCGTCCGCGGGGTCGGCCACCGGGACGGGCGTCGGGGCGTCCGTCGACCCATCGCTTCGCACCACGAGCTTGGCATCACCCGGCGCTGAGGGAGCGCCCGGCGACGGGTCCAGATCCCAGCGCACGACGAGGCGATCGCTCCTGTCGCCTGCGTTGATCGAGTCGGGCATGAGGCCGTAATAGTCGCGATAGAACCGGTCGCATCGGGCGCCGAGCTTGTTGATGTTCAGATGCGCGTTGCGCGCGACGAGCGGGTCGAAGGTCCATCGCACTCGGTGGATGCCACGGTCGAGGCACGAAGCGCGCTGTGCAAGCTTCAGTGCGAACCCGACACCTCGATGACGGCGGTCGGGGAGCGCCGCGAGCATGTGCGAGTGCTCGTGCAGTCCCTCGGAAGCGTCGACCGCGGCCCAGCCGAGCACGTATCCGACCAGTTCGTCGCCCTCGACCGCACCCCACGGCACGTTGCCAGAGCCGGCGAGAGCTCGGATCGTCTCGCGCGGGATCTCCTCTCCCCACGTGGCGAGCATCACCCGAACGATCGCGTCGGCGTCGTCGAGGGAGGTGAGCGCCCGCAGCGTCACGCCACAGACGGCCGCCGCGTCATGCGCGAGTTGCCACGCCGAGCCGCTCATCGCGGCGGAGTCTAGTCGCGTCGCGCAGGAGCCTCGGCCTCGCCGCTGGATCGCTGGAAGCGGAAAGCCCGCCGATGAGGGCGGGCTCTCCGGGTGATGCGGTTTCGCCGGGCGGCGCCGGCGTGATCATGATCGCTTCAGCAGGTCAACCGCCGGCTGGTGGCGGCAGTTCCTGCCATTCGACATCATCGAGATCGTCGCCGCGGCGACGCTTCACGAACGCCATGATCGCGGCGACGATGGCGCCGATAGCGGCGAGCTTCATGAGCTTCTTCAAGAATCCGCCCTTCTTCTCCTCGACGGCCTCGACCGTCACGGTGGCTTCATCAGTCATGGGTAAGCCCTCCTTCCGGGAGTGGGCCTGGATGGACTTGAACCATCGACCTCTTCCTTATCAGGGATAGTAGCTGCATCCCCGTAACCTGCATCTTCGCAGGTGAGGACCGCTCTTGGCTATCCGGTGAGTCCCTTCAAGTTCCCTCTGGATTCGGTCGGCTCCTTGACTAGGTGTTGACCAGATTGGGAAATGAGAGTCGAGCAAGCTGACGGTCGCGACTGCTAGGCCGCTGCGTCACCCCGATCGCCGCTCCCGAAGGAACGAACCGAACGCTGGCGAGGAAGACACGCTCGACCGGATCACCTCAGAGTAGCCGAATGCCCCCCAGGGTCGTGACCACGATTCAGGCGTCCATCCTCCATCGCGCGTCAGATGAAGCCCCTTGCTTGGAGCGAGCTAGGCCGAGCTTGACCCAGCAGCGCGAGGGTACGAACGCTCCTCCTGCACCCGCCGATACCCCACCACCTGCCCGTCTTCCCTTTCGATTCGAAGGGTCGCCTTCTTCTGAAGATTCGCCACGCTCGTGGCGGCCTGGACGACTTGCTCTTTTGTCTCACCCTTCGCGAACACGCCGAGACTTGACTCCTCGGCCTTCCAGCCGCCCTTCTTCCTCTTCGAGACTGTGTAGACCTTGCCTTTGGCCATGCTCTTCACCTCCCAAGAATCGGATCACTCGCGCCATACCCAATGCCAGAGGTGTGCATGCATGGAGAGGGCAAAGTCATGATCCGCGTGGCACCCCTGCGTGCGGGGCATCGGCGGGTGCGATCGACGATCGCGCTCATCAAGCATCGGACGGTGTCGATGAGCCACCGTTCAACCGCGCAACAGGAGCAGCTGCCGTCCTCCACCATGTTCGACCCTGGGGCGTCGTGGGCTCGTGTGCCTGAACGCCCAAGGCGAGCCCCGACACGACGAGCGCCCAGTCTGCCCGACTCATCGGGCCAGCCTTTCATGAACGGCCTTAGCTCCTACCTTCCGGCGGCGGGTCATCTGGTGTTCCGCATGTAGGCCATGCGTCGCCCCGCGGGCGTTATGCAGTCGCTATGCAAGCCCTTGGGGACGGCTCTGACCTGCCAGTCTGGAGAGAGAGTCGTCCCCTCCAGGCGACTCTTGCTACGTCGATAGCTGGGACCAACCGGCCCCGGGAGGGGCGTGACCACATCCGTGTGAACGAAGGTCCGCGCACCTCTCCTCCAGCATCTTCGCTGGTCAGCGCGCATCTTGAGGGCATACGAGTCCCGTCAGATTCGGTCCAGTTCGGTCGGCCACTTGACCAGGTGTTGCCGATCCCTCGGCTCGAGCCTTCATCTGCGCCGCCACATGCTGGGTCAGGGCGTTGAGCTGCTTAGCACTGTGTCGTTCAGTACCGCTGGGTTCTTGGAGGCGGCAGTGCATACGTGCCCCGACCTGACGTGAACGGGGGACGACTCTCTTTGCTCGCTAGGTTGTTCGGCCACCCGCTCAGATCTGGCCAATCACCTCTCGAATCTCGACGCTCTCGACGGTCACACCCGGGGCTGGACTTTCGCCAGGCTGCGCGTTTGGCACAGGCATCGCTGCCACTTCGCTGCTCTCGCAGACGATGATGTTCATGCCCTTGCCGTCGACTGGCTCCAACCAATATCCCGCCACCACACCTGGGACCTGCCGAACTCGGGGGAGGACTTCGGTTTCCAGAACCTTGCGGGCGGTCTCATACTGGTCCGGGTCGACAGTCGTATGGGCGACTCTCGCGTGCATGGTGCCCCCCCTCATAGGAAGTAGTCGTGCCAAGCATCCTTCTGCGGTCCCTAGCTCCATGTCAAATTGGCCGACGGACGTAGGCAGGATCGTGTGGTCGACCCGTACAGCCATCAGTGATTCGTCAAGCCAGTGTTGTGCAGACGCTGGTTGTCCTCATGACGCCAACGAGGCGCTCGACCGAGTGAACCCCCAGGCGACCTTGGAGGATCAGCGGAATGAGCAAAAGCAATTCACTGACGGCGCGGCGGCGCGGTGCTGCTCACTCGACCTCCTTGCCTCTACGAACTTTGCGGGCGGTCGTCGAACACCCTAGGCTGAGCTCATGGATCAGCATGAAGTGTCATCGCGTCGCCCCGTGAGGGGGTGGACGTGTGCGCTGGCCATCGCTGCAATCGCTTACTTCGCCGGCGCTTTCGATCCGCCCGAGCTGGCGGTCGCAACAACGCGAGACGGGTACGTGCGCCATATTGCAGTGATCGACATGACATCGTTGGGACGAACGGTCGAAGCGCGACTGATCCCCCGGAACGACGATCGGGTGATTAACCTTGTTTCGGTTCCCGATCTCGACCGATCCTTCGACGGGGCCTCAAGTCCAGAGGTGGCGGTGCCCACCCGACACACGAGAGGCCTTCCCTCAGTCGTTCCTCAGCGTGGACCCCCGGCGCTGACGGCTAGTCACTGAGACCGTCGGTTGGCTCGCAGGTACTGAGCAGCCGAGTCTCCCCCCACCTGAAGAGTGAGGCAGGCTGCTGCTTGGCAGCCGTGAGAGGGAATGTGATGACGGCTTCTGACGAAATGTTCGAACGTGCGATGTCTCTGGCGTCGACCGGCACGGAGCGACGACAGGCGGTTAGTGAGCTGCTCGAGTGCTGCGGGCAACGGCGGCTTCCGGCGGTGTTGGCCAGACAGCGTGTTGATGCTCGGTTGCAAGACGCCCCCAAGGACGCGCATCTCGGCATGGCCCACCAGTTCCTGAGTGACGTCGTCGCTCAGCTGCCTCCGTAATGGATCAATCTGGTCTCCTCGTGCCGAGGTCTCTTAGACGCTGGCAACGTCGTCCGAAGGGAATGGTCTTCCTGGACTTCCAATACCAGCGCCTCTTGGAGCAGGTTCACGCGACCGATGATCTGGCCGAGCGGAGGGAGCTGCTCCGGCGCCTGCATGACGAGATGGGGCGAGGCCGCGAGAGCGAGCATCGCCCACTCGTTGTCTTCCGCGTAGATCCGACCAACGATGTGTTGGTGAAGCTTGAGCAGCTGCTCCACAGCGACGAGAACGCGGCGGATTGTTTCCTGCACGCCATAGTCAAAAGGCGCTTCCGCCTCAGCTAGGTCGCTGACAAGGGTCAGGCCGGCACGCACCCTCACTCAGTCCGAGCCGCCGTCGAACTTCTTCCCGCGGCGTCGACGCGCTCGTGGGGCCTGAAGCTTAGGTCGGCGTGGCCCATTCCTCAGGGGCTACGGCACGCGGGCATTCGACTGAGGACGTATGGAAACCAAAAGAAATGGGCGGGGACAAGCAGATGAAAGCAAGGCATCGGGCTGGGTGGATTGGGTTTCAGCGTGCGTGGGTGGCGGCCGCATGCACGGCAGCGCTCCTCGCGGTTGGTGGTTGCGTCCCAGAAGCGAGTACGTCGTCTCCTAGCCCAACCCCCCGGAGCGGAAGCGCCACACCATCTCCGGCTGTGACCTCCTCCCCTTCGCCTTTGGACGCAGCCACATATCCGAACCTTTCCAGGTACAGCGATCCGTTCGACCGATTCGCTTACAAGTCCGCATACTCTGAATGTAGCCTCTCCGGAATCGCTGGCACCGCCGAGGTGTTCGGGGGCGATTCCAACGACCCCAGCTCCATTGCCCAAGCCTATGCGATAGCCACCTTCCAAAGTTTCGAGGAGTACCGCGAGCCGACCTTCCGGGGATGCTTGGACGCCTTCGAAGAGCGACGCAAATGAGCTCGGGAACATACGAGGCGCGCGGGATCTCCGAATCGAGCAACATCCCCACGACGCGAAGAGAGCCGGTGAAAATGTCAGTCAGCGGGAGGATGTCAGACGCAGCGCCTTCGCTCAGTTGCGACTCGCTAAGCAGCGCACTAGCCAAGAAGGCTCCAAGGGCCACGAGATCGAAGACTGCCGTGAGCTCCTTCGGTTGGGCGTGTCGCTCCCGCGCGTCGGACGCTGCCTGCCAAGATGGGCCCATATGGGAACGGTGAGTGAAACTCTGCTTCCCGGGCTCGGGGTGCGGTTCGAGTTCGAGACGAAGGCCGGCGCCCGCCTGGGCGTGCTGCAGCGGCCGGCTGGCCGGATCGACCTGCTCGTGTACGACCCGAGCGACCCCGACACGGTGATCGAGTCGATCTCGCTGGACGACGAGGAAGCACGCACCCTCGCTGAGCTACTCGGCTCATCAAGGGTTATCGAGGACCTCGGACGACTGCGCCAGCGCATCGAGGGTCTCGCGATCGACTGGCTACCGCTCGACGACGCGCTCGCCCTTCGCGGGCCGCACGATCGGCGACACCGAGGCCCGCACGCGCACCGGCGTGTCCGTCGTTGCGCTGGTGCGCGGCGAGGACCCGATCCCGGCTCCTGGACCCGAGCAGGGTCTGGATGCCGGTGACACCTTGGTCGTCGTCGGTACCCCGCGGGGCATCGAAGACCTCGCCGTGATCCTGCGGACGGGCTGACCGGTGGTCGAACCGGCGTTCCTGCTGGAGCTCGGCGGGATCGTTCTGGGGCTAGCCGTGCTGGCGCGGCTCGCCGCGCGCTGGCGGCTTCCGGCATCGCCGCTCTTCCTGCTCGCTGGTCTCGCGTTCGGTCGGGGCGGCGTGCTGCCCGTGATCACCGCCGGCGAATTCATCGAGCTCGGGGCCGAGATCGGCGTGATCCTGCTGCTGTTCATGCTTGGTCTCGAGTACTCGGCGGAAGAGCTGACCGCGGGGCTGCGCCGTCACGCTCCGGCCGGCGTCGTCGACCTCGCTCTGAACTTCACTCCGGGCTTCGTGAGCGGGCTGTTGCTCGGCTGGGGCCTGGTGGCGGCCGTCTTCCTCGGCGGCATCACCTACATCTCCTCCTCAGGCATCGTCGCCCGCCTGCTGGACGACCTGCGATGGGTCGGGAACAAGGAAACGCCGATCGTGATCTCAATCCTCGTGATCGAGGACCTGGTGATGGCCGGCTACCTGTCGTTGATCGCCGTGCTCGTGAGCGGAGTGGGGCCTGCGCGAGGCGCGATCACACTGGTCGTCGCCCTGAGCGGGGTGGCGGCGCTCCTGATGATCGCGCAGCGCTGGGGCCACGTCGTGAGCGACGCCGTCTTCCATCGATCGGACCAGACGCTCGTACTCACGGTGCTCGGTATCACGTTTCTCATGGCGGGTATCTCCGAGCAGGTCGGCATCTCCGCAGCGGTGGGTGCGTTCCTGGTCGGACTGATGCTGTCGGGGCCGGCGGCAGAACGAGCCCATGACCTGCTCGAGCCCCTGCGTGATCTGTTCGCGGCCATCTTCTTCGTGTTTTTCGGCCTGTCGATCGACCCCGCGACGATCCCGCCGGTCATCGGCATGGCCCTGCTGCTCGGCATCGTCACGGCCGCCACCAAGGTGCTGACCGGGTGGTGGAGCACGCGCCGCGAGGGCATCCGCACACGAGGGCGCTTTCGTGCCGGCGTGGCACTAGTGGCGCGGGGCGAGTTCTCGGTCGCGATCGCCGGCATCGGCACGGCAGGCGGCGTCGAGCCCGAACTCGCGTCGCTGGCCGGGGCGTACGTGTTGTTAATGGCGGTGCTAGGGCCCTTGGCCGCCAAGGTCGTCGACCCGATCGTTCGAGGGGTCCAGGAGCGGGGGTCGGCGCGGCCCGCTGCTCGCGGCGCAGGGACGTAGACCTGTTTACCCTGCGTGTACCGGCGTCGGGAAAGGACTCATGACCTGTGATTGTGAGGTGACCTCTTCCCCCTTCAGGATGAGTCTCGAGCAGAGCGAACGAGGACGCGACCGGAGGCCGTAGTTTCGGGCCACCCTCCCAAGAAGGATGCCCTGAACCGAGTGTCAGGAGACGGGCATGTCGACACCCCGCCACCTCCGCCGGCTCCAGGCATGACCGACTCACCCGGGTCGCCAGCGAAGAAGCCTCCCTGGAAGACTGGTGTGACCTGCGGGTACGGTTGGGCGCTGAGCGGTCGCGGCACCTGCAGGATGCAGACCCTCTCTAAATGGCACGCCCTGGGCCCACAAACGACCAGCCGTGAAGGTCTCGTGATCGAGCTCACGTAGTGGTGTCGGCGTTCGGGATCTCGAAGATCCCTCCTCTCGGGATCCGGCCTTGCCTGCAGGGATTCCGGCCCAGGAACAGAGTGGTGGAGGCGTCGGACTCCTCCAACGCGAACGTGGAGAACACGTCCTTGCCGCGCGGCATCGTCGCGATGATGTCCTCGCTACCGCCGTTGGGCAAACGGACGATCTGAGCGCCCTTTCCGCAGACCCAATGCTCCCGGCTGCGTCCACGGCCGAAGTAGACCGTACCGTCACCGGTCACAGAGGATGAGTACTGCTGCCTGTTGGGGTTCGGGATCTGCGTGAGCGTGTCCGTGCTGATCTGGTAGAGGGATACCTGGCAGTTGCTGTAGTCGTCGCGCTTGAAGTCGCAGGACTCGTAGGTCGCCCAATCTCCGTTCACCTGATTACTGCTCAGATAGTGATTCCGGCCTCGGAGATTCACGAGCACGCGTTGCTCGCTCGTCGAGGTGTTGAACAGGATCACGCGGACGACGGAAGGTGTCTTCGAGGGCCGGCCGGAAGTTGTCGCGCGTGAACAACAGCCAGTCCCCTGAGATCGAGGGCCTGTACTCGTGCTGGGAGGTGTTGACCCCTGTCGGCGGGTTGCTCCTGGTCTGCGTGAGGACGTCGAACATCTTCAGGTTGACGTTCCCTACGGATTCCGCGAAGACGTCGTAGACAGCCGTCGTGTCGTCGATCGCCACGGCGAAGCTGTCGGTGTTGGGGCGATTCATCCGGATCTTGGGCGCCCCGTCGGGCTTGACGAAGGCATCTGCGTTGTGCGCGGACACCCGTGCCCACGCGAAGTAGCCCTGAGAGGCTGCGGAGTTCTGCTCGAGCGCTCTCGGAGTATCCACCACGGGGACCGGGGTTCCCGCCCACGCGACGCCCAGAATCAGGACGGAGATGCTCGTCGCGACCACGATGAGATAGCGAACGGGCTGTGCGAAGCTACGTCGTGCACGCGCCATGGCGTGGCCCCTCCTTCGCGGGCTACGTAGGCTGCGGGCAGTTCAAGCGGAACGGAAAGCAACGCTACCTTCCTGTTTCGTTCCGCGCAAATTGGAAGGCCATGACCCGAACGTCCCGCCGCCGATCGCGACCACGCCCTCGCGCTCGAAGTCCTGCGAGAACCGGCCTCCGACGCCGGGCCCTCACCACCTCGCTCGCCGCCTCGACGAGCCTCGCCAGCTCCTCGGGGGTGAGTTGGCGTGCCTTCTTGGGCTGCGGGAGCTTGACCCTCGTTCCAGGAGCCGACGCGGGGTTCGCGGCGATCTCGCCGTTCTCGACGGCTTCCTGGAGAACCCGTTGCAGGATGCTTCTGCACTTCTGTCGGGTGGCCGAACCGACGCCGCGCTTCTCGAGCGCCGCCATGAAGTCCTTGACCGCGAGGACCGTGATCTTCCACAGGCCACTCGCCCAGGGCGGGGGCGATGTGAGCTCGCCACTCCTGCTCCCAGTTCGCTCTCGTGGTGCGCTTCAGGCCGTCACCGTGGTGGGCGAGGTACGTCTCCCAGACCTGCTTTAGCGGCCGCTTCCCCGATGCGACCGAGCTCGGATCTCGGATCGCCGAGGCCCTCCACCTTCGAGCTTCGGCGAGGGTCTTGAACTCCTTCCAGTTCTGCTTTCGGCCCGGATCGCGAAACTGGGCGAGGTACTTCCCGTTCGACTTGCGGTAGATGCCGGTCTCGGCGATAACGCGCTGCTTGCGCCGGAATCGCCTTCTGCTTGGCCATGAGCATCACCCCAGGTCCGATTCGTGTTGACCTGTGTTGACCATTACTGGGGCGCTGACGATACAACCATTGCCCGAGACAAGAAGAAACCCCCTCTGACGAGGGGGTTTAGGTGTGGGCCTGGATGGACTTGAACCATCGACCTCTTCCTTATCAGGGAAGCGCTCTAACCGGGCTGAGCTACAGGCCCCCTCGTACCTGGGAGCCTACCGCTTCGCTGCTTGAGGCCCTTGGCGCAGCGTAGCCACCGGGCGAAACACCTGTCAAACGATCGGCCGGCGAACTCAGCGCTGGGGCTTGTCGGTCAGCGTGATCTCGACCCCGCCGATGATGTCGGTGATCAGGTTGTACAGCAGCGCCACGAAGACGTTGATCAGGGACCAGATCGCCACCAACACCAACCCGCCGACGAGGCTCCAGGCAAAGACCGTGCCGCCGTTGATCTCGATCGGCTCGGCACCACCGGTGCTCGTACGACCCGTACCGAAGACGTATCCAAGGACCTTTTCGAAGGAATCCACCGCGCCCGCCGCCGAGAGCACCCCGTACACGATCGTCATCGCGAACAACACGATCAGCATCAGGCACAGGTAGAAGAGCAGCGAGAACTTGAATACCGAGAGCGGCCCGACCTTCCGCACGACCACTCGGGTCCGGCGCGGCGACGTGGACCGGAGCCGGGGGATCCTGCTCGGGCGCGCCGGGCGCTCCGAGCGGCTCGCACCCGCCGGAGCGGGAGTGGGAACCGCCGGGGAGGGTGGAGATGCGCTCGGCGCGGATGGCGCCGGCGGAGCCGAATCGACTGCGGTCGCGAGGCGACCCCTGGCCGGGGTCGCCGAGTCCTCATCTGACGACGACGTGGTCGATCGCCGCGGTGTGGGTTGGTCCGCCGTCTTTATCAGCTCCTCGGTGGTGCAGACTCGAAGTTGTAAGGGTACGCCCTGGTCGAAGCAAGTACCCGGAACCCTCATGTTCGAGATCCGCCCCGGGAACCGAGGAACAACCGTGTTCTGACGCTGCGAGCGTTGCGACACCTCCGAACGCCCCCTTCATGCTGTGGCGCATGGCGTACGTGTCGCCGACGCGAGCGCGGCAGATGACTACGTAGTACTCGAGCCCAGAGCTCAAGACATCGACACCCACCCGCCGATACCCCACCAGAACTACGGAAGCTGCGGGAGAAGAATGTGGGGGGTTCGTTCATGAAGGCACTATCGTCACGTCGGGTCACAGCGGTCGCATTGGTGGGAAGTCTCACCCTTGCAGGGCTGGTTGCTGCCGCCAACGCGGAGTCTTCTGTGCAGGTGGCCCTGCAGCAGAAGCGCGACCTGCGCGAGCGGATCGGCCAGATGCAGGAGACCCGGCGCGTGCGACGCGTCGCCATCCACCAACGTATCCGCGTCACGCAGGCCGGGCTTCATGACGCTCCGGGTGTCGCAACGATCGGCGATCGCGAACGGTACCGCAGGTTCCGCGAGCAGCAGCTCGAGCGCATCGCCGAGCTCCGAGCGCAGGAGCGCCAGTTGGTGAAGTCGATCCGCGCTCGCGTGCGCGCCGTGCGGAGCACGCGGAACCAGCTCGCGTCGTGGATCGAGTCGCTCCCCTTCCAGCGTTGCCCGGTTTTCGGAAGCGTCTCGCCTGCCGACAACTTCGGAGTGATCCGCGAGATGCCCGGCACACCACGGCACGTGCACCAGGGCAATGACATCGCGGCGCCGACGGGCACGCCGATCGTGGCACCCTTCGACGGGAGTGCTGTGGCCTCGTCGAGCGACCTGGGAGGTATGCAGGTCAAGGTCTACGGTGCCGGTGGGTACGTGTACAACGCGCACCTGTCCGCGTACGGCAAGCTGGGCACCGTGAACGTTGGCGATGTCATCGGCTACGTCGGCATGACGGGCAACGCGACGGCGCCGCACAACCACTTCGAGTGGCACCCCGGCGACGGTGCAGCCGTGGATCCGTTCATGTACCTCGCCGCGGTCTGCTGAGGCCTACTCTTCGTCGTCCATCTGGGTGATGACCGGGGCGAGGGCTACGACGTTCGCGTCGTCCTCGACCCGCATCGTTCGCACGCCCTGGCTCGAGCGGCCAACGCGCCTGATATCACCCGCGCCGACCCGCACGACCTGGCCGCTTGAGGAGATCACGAACATGTCGATGTCCTTCGAGCCGACGTATGCGCCGGCGAGCGGGCCAGTCTTCGTGGTGAGCTGGTGCCCGATCACGCCCTTGCCTCCCCGGCCCTTGAGCGGATAGTTGGCGAGCTTCGATCGCTTGCCGTACCCCTGCTCGGTCACGCTGATCATCTCCTCGCCATCGGAGAGCGAGGCCGACCGCGAGCACGCGGTCGTCGTCGGCAAGTCGCATGCCGATCACCCCGCCGGCGTCGCGCCCCATGGACCGAACGAACGACTCCTTGAACCTGATCGCCTGGCCCCTACGCGACACGAGGAACACCTCGTCGTCGCCGTCGGTGAGCCGCACGTCGATGAGCTCGTCGTCGCCCCTGAGCTTGACGGCGATGAGACCGCTGCGTGCAGAGTCGTACTCGGGCAGCTTGGTCTTCTTCACGATGCCGTTGCGGGTGGCGAACAGCAGGAACCGCCCATCGGCGTACTCCTTGAGGTCGATCACGGCGCTGATCTTCTCGTCGCCGTCGAGCGCGACGCCTGGAAGGTTCGCGGCGTACATGCCGCGAGCGGTGCGTCCCGACTCGGGGATCTCGTGAGCCTTCACGCGGTACACGCGGCCCTTGGTGGTGAAGAAGAGCATCCAGTGGTGGGTGGTGGTCGTGAAGACGTGCTTCACGACGTCTTCCTCCTTGAGGTTCTGGCCTCGCACACCCTTGCCGCCGCGGTTCTGCTTCTTGAATGCGTCGACCGGGAGCCGCTTCACGTACCCGGCTCGACTGACCGAGATGATCACGTCTTCCTCGGCGATCAGGTCTTCGACGTCGAAGTCACCCTCGTCGGCCCTGACGGTGGTGCGGCGGCCGTCGCCGTGCTTGCGCTTGATCTCGAGCAGCTCGTCCCTTGATCACCTCGCGGAGCTTGACGGGGTCCTCCAGCAGCGTCGTGAAGTAGGCGATGCGCTCCAGCAGATCCGTGTGCTCCTTCTCGAGCTCGGTGCGCGCGAGCCTCGTGAGCCGGCGCAGCGGCATGTCGAGGATGTGGTTCGCCTGGATCTCGCTGAGTGTGAACGTGCTCATCAGCTTCTTGCGAGCGGCGTCGGCGTCGGCTGACGCCCGGATGATCTTGATCACCTCGTCGAGGTGGTCGAGCGCGATCAACAGGCCGAGCACGATGTGATCGCGCTCCTCGGCCTTGCGAAGATCGAATCGCGATGCGGCGCGTGACGACGTCGACCTGGTGATCGACGTAGTAGCCGACCATCTCCGACGAGGTTCAGCGTGCGCGGCACGCCGTCGACGAGGGCCAGCATGATGATGCCGAAGCTCTCCTGCAGCTGGGTGTGCTTGTAGAGCTGATTCAGCACCACGTGCGGGTTCGCGCCCCGCTTGGTCTCGATCACGAGGCGCATGCCCTCGCGGTTGGACTCGTCCTTCAGGTCGGCGATGTCCTTGATCTTCTGCGTCTTCACGAGCTCGGCGATCTTCTCGGCGAGCCGGGCCTTGTTCACCTGGTACGGGAGCTCGGTGACGACGATCTTGTTCTTGCCGTTCGAGCCCTCCTCGATCTCGGTCACCGCGCGCACCTTCAGCGACCCGCGGCCCGTCTCGTAGGCGTCGCGGATGCCCTGGCGGCCCATGATCGTGGCGCCCGTCGGGAAGTCGGGCGCCTTGATGAACTTCATGAGCTCGGACGGCGTCGCCTCGGGGTTGTCGAGGTAGTGCACGACCCCGTCGATCACCTCGTTGAGGTTGTGCGGCGGGATGTTCGTCGCCATGCCGACCGCGATGCCGCCGGCGCCGTTCACGAGCAGGTTCGGGAACCGCGCCGGCAGCACCGTGGGCTGCTGCTCGTACCCGTCGAAGTTCGGCACGAAGTCGACGGTCTCGGACTCGATGTCGCGCAGCAGCTCCATCGCCATCGGCGCGAGCCGCGCCTCGGTGTATCGGTATGCGGCCGCCGGGTCGCCGTCGACCGAGCCGAAGTTGCCGTGGCCGTCGACGAGCGGATACCGCAGCGACCAGTCCTGGGCCATGCGCACGAGGGCGTCGTAGACCGACTGGTCGCCGTGCGGGTGGTACTTCTTCAGCACGTCGCCGATCACGGCCGCGCACTTGCGGTGCGGGCGGTCGGGACGAGTACCCGGCCTCGAGCATCGCCCAGAGGATGCGCTTGTGCACCGGCTTCAGACCGTCGCGCACGTCGGGCAGCGCGCGCCCGACGATGACCGACATCGCGTAGTCGAGGTACGAGCGTTGGATCTCGTCTTCGAGCTGCACCTGCTCGACGTTGCCGGCGAAGAGGCCTTCCTGACTCATGCGCGACGCCTTCGACGACTCGAGTGACGTGCCACTGTGTCTGATCAGCTCCCTAGACGTCGAGGTTCTGGACGTACTTGGCGTTGGATTCGATGAAGTGCTTGCGCGACGGAACGTCGTCGCCCATCAGCACGCTGAACAACCGATCAGCCGTGACGGCGTCTTCGAGCGTGACCTGGAGCAGGGTGCGGTGCTCGGGATCCATCGTCGTGTCCCAGAGTTGGATCGCGTCCATCTCTCCGAGTCCCTTGAACCGCTGCGGGTCACCGATCCTCTTGTTGGAACCTTGCCCGTTCGCGTTCTTGCGGAACTCGTCCCACTGACGTTCCGTGTAGAAGTAGTGCTCTTCCTTGCCCTGCTTGAGCAAGTACAGAGGTGGCTGGGCGAGGTAGACGTAGCCGGCCTCGATCAGCTGACGCATGTACCGGAAGAAGTACGTGAGCAGCAGTGTGCGGATGTGTGCGCCGTCGACGTCGGCGTCGGCCATGAGCACGATGCGGTGGTAACGCGCCTTCTCGAGATCGAACTCGTCTTCGATGCCCGTGCCGATCGCGGTGATGAGCGCTTGGATCTCGTTGTTCTCCAGGATCTTGTGCAGCCGTGCCTTCTCGACGTTCAGGATCTTGCCGCGGATGGGCAGGATCGCTTGTGTGGCGCGATCGCGCGCGCTCTTCGCGGAGCCGCCGGCCGAGTCTCCCTCGACGATGTACAGCTCGCACGACGCCGGATCGGTGAGCTGGCAGTCGGCGAGCTTGCCCGGCAACGAACCGACTTTCGAGGAACGACTTGCGACGCGTGAGATCGCGCGCCTGGCGGGCCGCGAGCCGCGCCTTCGCTGCGCTCGAGGCCTTCGCGAAGATGCGCTTGGCGTCGGCCGGGTGCTCCTCGAGCCACGACGCGAACTCGGCGTTCACGGTGGTCTCGACGAGCGAGCGCATCGACGCGTTGCCGAGCTTGGTCTTCGTCTGGCCCTCGAACTGCGGATCGCGCAGCTTCACCGAGATGATCGCGATGAGTCCCTCGCGCACGTCCTCGCCGATGAGGTTGTCGTCCTTCTCCTTTAGCAAGCCCTTGGCCCGGGCGTGCCGGTTCAGCACGTTCGTGAGGGCCTTCTTGAGGCCTTCCTCGTGCATGCCGCCCTCGTGTGTGTTGATCGTGTTCGCGAACGAGTACAGAGACTCGGTGTAGCCGGTGTTCCACTGCATCGCGAGCTCGACCTCACCGTCGTCGGTGGGGCCGGTCTCGACCGCGATGATGCGGTCGACCGCCTCTTTGCCCTCGCCGAGGTATTTCACGAAGTCGACGAGGCCGCCGTTGGCCCTGAAGACCTGCTCGTGCTTGGGGGTCTCGCGCTCGTCGACGAGCTTGATCTCGGTGCCCTTGTTGAGGAATGCCAGCTCGCGCAGCCGCTCGGCGAGGATCTCGCGCTTGAACTCGAGGGTCTCGACGAAGATCTCGGGGTC
Source organism: uncultured Actinomycetes bacterium (assembly GCA_963831325.1). Taxonomy (GTDB): domain Bacteria; phylum Actinomycetota; class UBA4738; order UBA4738; family HRBIN12; genus JAOUEA01. The sequence continues at coordinate 153,546 of CAWHQA010000033.1, read as the reverse complement.
GGGCCAGAACCGCACCCGTGTGCCGGTCTTCGTGACGGCCTTGCCCTTCTTGAGGGCGGCGAGGCGCTTGCCGCGCTCGTATGACTGGGTCCACGAGAAGCCGTCGCGCATGACCTCGACCTCGAGCTTCTCGCTGAGGGCGTTGACGACGGAGACGCCGACGCCGTGCAGGCCCCCGGAGATCGCGTAGCCGCCGCCACCGAACTTGCCGCCGGCGTGCAGCACGGTGAGCACGACCTCGACGGCGGGGCGACGGTCCTTGGCCCCGGGGATCGGCTTCACCGGGATGCCGCGCCCGTTGTCGAGCACGCTCACCGAACCGTCGGCGTGCACCGTGACCGCGATCTTGTCGGCGAAGCCCGCCATGGCCTCGTCGATCGCGTTGTCGACGACCTCGGTGACGAGGTGGTGTAGACCGCGCGAACTCGTGGTGCCGATGTACATGCCCGGTCGTTTGCGAACCGGCTCGAGTCCCTCGAGCACCTGGATGTCACCGGCGTCGTAGCTCGTGCTCTTCTTGGCTCCTGGCTGCCAACGGACCTCCGATCGATGGTGCTTCAGACCTCGCCGAACACGCCCGCGCAGAACCACGCGCGGCGTGCGGGGAGCGTGCGGGGGAAGGTCGCACGGACAACCGTCATCTTACCTCAGAGGACCGACCCTCGACCCCGTTTCGGGTCGTCAAAACGGCCATCTACCTGCGATTTCGCACTCTGATCCGCACCCGCTCGACTCGTTCGCCCTCGAGCGCTTCGTCGGCCTTCCGCCTGATCTCTGCGAGTAAGAACTTCGCCTGCGCTCCCCATGGCCCACTCGACACCTCGATGGTCAGGATGCCGTTGTCGAATGCGGCCGGGGCGGTCTCGCCCGCCAGGCGTTCCCCCACTATCTCGGGCCACCTCGAGGCGAGCTCGGCCACCGGCATGCCGCGGCTGAACACCTTCTCGCGCATCAGTCCGTCCACGATCTCCCCCAGCGAGGCCGCCTCACCGGAACGCGCCCGCTTGCGGCCGTCTGGTCCCTTGTCGAACCCTTTCGACTCCGGCATCACGACCACCCTTCGCTCGGCGTCACGGTTCCGCCCTCGGCGTCACGGCGCACGCCGCACGGACATCGCACACCGCTGAGGCGAGCGCCGGGACGTCCGCTTCGTCGGCAACCGACACGAACACCTGTCCGCCGAGATCCGCGAGGCGCTCCAGGAACCGGTCCCGGCGCACGGGATCGAGGGCGCTGAATGGATCGTCGACCAGCAGCACCGGAGGCTCGCCGAGCTCCTCGGTCACGGCCGCGGCGAGACCCACGCGCAGACAGAGCGCCGTTGCCCACGTCTCACCGTGAGAGCCTGCGGATCGCGCGCCCAGCTCACGTACATCGAGACTCAGGTCATCTCGGTGCGGCCCGACGAGCGATGTGCGCCGTGCCAGCTCGTCCCCACGCCGCTCCGCGATGCGCGTGCGGATGGCCTCTTCGATGTCGCTCGTCTGCCACACGGCCGGCGGGGGGCTCGGCCAGATGTTCGGCTGATAGCGCACGTGCAGCTCGTAGCCGGCGAGATGGGCGAACTCTGCGGCGGCGTGCGGGGCGAGCCGCGCGACGGCCTCATGACGAACCCCGGCCACCGCGGCGCCGGCCTTCGTGAGCTCCTCGTCCCAGACTTCCAAGCCGATCGGCACGCCCGGGCGGTCCCATTCCTTGAGGAGCCGGTTCCGCTGGCGAAGGGCCTTGTCGTAGGCGGTGAACAGGCCTTCCTTCAGGGGCCACAGGGCGATCACGGCCTCGTCGAGGAACCCTCGGCGCTTCGATGGGTCGCCTATCACGATCGGAAGGTCGAACGGACCGAACAGCACCGCTCGCACCCGGCGTCGCAGGTCACGCTTGCGGCGAACCGGCGATCTGTCGACCTTCACACGGATCGCTCCCTTGCTCGGGATCTCGACCTCCACGAGTGCCTTGCCGGCAGCCGTCTCGAACTCACCTCTCGCGTACGCAGCTTCGTGCCCCTCCTGCACCAGCATCGCGTTCGCCGAGATGCGCGGCGATCCGAGCGCGTACAGCACATGGATGCCTTCGAGCAGGTTCGTCTTCCCTTCGCCGTTGGGACCTACGAACACGGAGAGTCCATCTGGCAGCTGCTCGAGGTGCGTGTGCTCGTGGTTGCGGAATCGCCGCAGCTCGACCCAGGTCAGACGCATCGCCGAACCCGGCGCCGCGGGCTGCGGGTCAGGCGACCGCGGCCGGCAGGCGAACGGGCATCACGAGGTACGTGAACTCGTCGCCGTCGCCGCGGACGACCCCTGGCTTCAAACCGTCACGCACGTCGAGCCTGATGCTTTCGCCGTTGGCGGCACGCAGCCCATCGGCCAGGTACTGCGGATTGAACGCCACCGTGAGATCGTCGCCTTCGTAGCGGGCCTCGACGGTCTCGACCGCTTGACCCAGATCGGGGCTCGATGACGACAGCTTCACGCCGAGCGCGTTGAGCTCCATGCGAACCGGCGTCGTGTCGCGCGCGAGCAGTCCCACGCGGCCGACGGCATCGAGCAGCTGCTGGCGTGAGATCGTGAGCCGGCTCTCGTGCTGCTCCGGAAGCAGCTGACGGTAGTTCGGGAACTCGCCCTCGATCAGGCGCGACGTGAGCGTGAGTTCACCGATGCGGAATGCGACCTGCGACTCGTCGAGGAACACCTCGAGCGAGGCCTTCTCGTCGGTGGACGCGGCACGGCCCGCCTCGCTCAACGCCCGCTCGGGCACGATCGCCTTCCCCTCGCCGTCGGCGGTCGCAAGGAGATCTCGCACCGCCAGCCGGTACGAGTCGGTCGCGACCATGACGACACCTTCTCGGCTGACCTCGATCAACACGCCGGTGAGCACCGGTCGGGCCTCGTCGCGAGAGGCCCCTCGTGCCACCTGATGCACCGCCTCAGCGAACGCGCCGGCGTCGGCCGTGATCTTCGTGCCGCTGGGGTCTTGCAACCCCGGGAAGTCCTCCGCGGGCAGCAGCCGCAACGTTCCCTCGTACGCGGCGCATCGGATATGAGCCTGCGATTGATCGGTCTCGATATCGACCGGCGCATCGGACAAGGACTTCACGGTGTCGCCGAGCAGCCGAGCCGGCACGAGGGCGACGCCGGGCTCACTGACCTGTGCATCGGTCGCGAAGCGCGCACTCACTTCGAGGTCAGTGGTGGTTAGCGTGAGTCGCCCATCGCTCGCCTCGATCAGCACGCCGGTGAGCGCTGGGATACCCGGCCTCGACGACACTCCGCGTTGCACGGTCTGTAACGCCTCGGACAGCGCGTCTCGGTCACACCGGAACTTCATTCGGTCCACCCCCTGCATCTACTGATCTAAGGAAAGGAGAAGAGCTGCGGTAGTAGGCCCTGTGGAAACCTGCAGAGAGGGGCCATCGGCGCAGCGTAGCGGCGCCGTGAGACATGTGGGAAACCCGTGGGGAAAACGTGTCGCTTCGGCAGAACGCCTGCGCTGGGGCCGCGGAACCCACAGGTATCGGCTGGGTTATCCACGGACGGGTGCACCGCTGGGGCCCCTCGGACAGCGTCATGCTGCACGCACCCGGCCCCTGATGATGCGGGTGAGATCCTGCACCTGGCGGAACGTCGCGTCGCGCGCACGCATCTCGTCCTCGACCTTGCGGATGCCGTGTAACACGGTCGTGTGGTCGCGCCCGCCGAAGATCTCGCCGATCTTGAGCAGCGAGAGCCCCGTGCACTCACGGGTGAGATACATCGCGATGTGGCGGGCTTGGGTGAGCGGGCGGGACCTCGACTTCGACATGAGATCCGCAGGGGACAGAGAGAAGTACTTCGCCGTCTCGTCGAGGATGAGCGGCGGCGGGATCTCGTTCTGGGTCTGAGGGATGAGGTCTTCGAGGGCTCGCTCGCCGAGCGCGGTATCGATGGGCTGGCCGGTGAGCTCGCTCCACGCGACCACGCGAACGAGTGCCCCCTCGAGCTCACGCACCGACTGGTCGAATTTGGACGCGACGAACTCGATCACGTCCGGCGGCACCGTGATGTGCTCACGTTCGGCCTTCAGTTGCAGGATCGCGATGCGGGTCTCGAGATCGGGCGGCTGCACATCCACGCAGAGCCCCCACCGGAAGCGGTTGACCAGGCGTTCTTCGAGACCCGAGAGCTCGTGGGGCGGACGATCCGACGCGATGACGATCTGCTTGCCTGCCGCGTGCAGATGGTTGAACGTGTGGAAGAACTCGGTCTGGGTCTCCTCGCGCTTGGCGAGGAACTGGATGTCGTCGACCAGGAGTACGTCGACCTCTCTGTAGCGTTGCCGGAAGGCATCGCCCCCCTGGCGCTCGCGCACCGCCTTGATGAACTCGGTCACGAACTGCTCCGACGTCACGTACTTCACGCGCAGGGCAGGCGCGAGCCTGTACATGTGGTGGCCGACCGCGATCAACAGGTGCGTCTTCCCGAGTCCCACTCCCCCGTAGATGAACAGGGGGTTGTACGCGGTCGACGGCGGCGCCTCTGCGACGGCCATGGCTGCGGCGTGTGCGAATCGGTTGCTCGGACCGGGCACGAATGCATCGAACGTGTAGCTCGGGAAGGGCAAGCCGGGCGCTCCGAGGAGCGGCTGGGCTGCGGAAGGACCCGGCGCACCCGGCGGCGACGTGTCGGAGGACGGGGCCGATGATCTGGCGGGAGACTGAACAGGAGACTGCGGAGTGGACTGAGCCGGGGTCCGTGCGGGCGCCCCGATCGCAGCGTAGGCAGCGGGCGGCGGACGCTCACGAGCCCCGACGGCACCGGGGTCCGCGCCGGGAGCGTGTTCCCGCAGCGCCTCGTCGATCGAGAACTCGACCTTCATCGGTCGACCGATGGCCTCGTGGGTCGCCTTCTCGATCAGCGGAAGATGGTTGTGCTGCAGCCTTTCGCGGACAAGCGGGCTCGGCACGGCAAGGGAGATCGTGTCGTCGTCGAGGCCCAGAGGCCGGACCTCGGAGAACCACATGACGACGGTGGTCTCGGGCAGTTCATCGCGTGCGCGGTCCAGCACGTGGGCCCACGCGTCGTGAGCCTCGTGCTCAGGGGACGCTACTGCCATCGCGAATCCACAACACCTTTCCACACCGGTGGAAAACCGGGAACGTTCGTCGTGACGCCCGTGCCGATGAAGGCTCGGTTCGCCGGGGGGAAGGCGGGGCGCACGTTAGCACACCGTTCTCGCGCGGCGCCGGTCGCCGAGGGGGTCTTGACACTCTTTCTCCTTTCAAGCGCTCTGCCCTGCCAAGATGTCGATGCCGCCCGCAGATGTTGGCCCGTATACTCGTCCCGCGCTCGACGAGTGACCCACCGTGATCCCCGAACGAAGGACCGACGTTTCCGATGGCCAAGGGCAAGCGCACGTATCAGCCGAACGTTCGCCGCCGGGCACGCCGGCACGGGTTCCGCTTGCGCATGCGCACCCGCGCAGGCCGATCGATCATCGCCGCACGCCGCCGCAAGGGCCGCGCCCGGCTCACCGCCTGAAGAGGACGACTCGTGCGCGCTCGCGACGTGCACAGGGTCTTCGACATGGCCCGCCCGTGCCACGGAACACGGGTGGTACTGTTCCTTGCGCCCGGCTCCGGTCTCTGGGCGGTCGTCGCCGCACGTCGCGTAGGCGGCGCCGTGGAGCGGAACCGGGCCAAGCGCATCCTGCGCGAGGCCTGGCGACAGGTATCGTCGCAGGTCACAGGCGAATTCGACGCCGTCCTGGTTGCTCGTCCGGCGATCCGGGGCGCCACGACCCAAGATCTGGTGAGCGAGATGACCGAGTTGCTGCCACGACGGAAGGATCGCGATGGGCCTGCGTAACCTCGCCTGGCGCTCTGGCACACCTGTGCGCTCAGTGTTGATCGCCTTCATCCTCGTCTACCGAGCGACGCTCTCGGGGTGGCTCGGCGGCCAGTGTCGCTTCTCTCCGACTTGTTCCCACTACGCGGAGGGGGCGATCCGCGAGCATGGAGCCGTGAGAGGCCTGCGGCTCGCGACCTGGCGCCTGGCTCGTTGCAACCCGTACAGCCGAGGTGGTCTCGACCCGGTCCCCGCCGCCCATGGTGATGAGTATGATGGTGTCCTACGACATGGCGGGGAGGCTCGCGCCTAGATGCTGGCAGAGATCCCCGTCATCTCTCCGATCTTCCAAGGATTGCTTGACGCCATCGGCTGGGTTCTCGCTTGGCTGTATGACGTCATCCCTAACTACGGGCTTGCGATCATCGTGCTGACGTTGGTGCTCCGCTTCCTGTTGTTTCCGCTCGGCATGAAGCAGATCAAGTCGATGCAATCGATGCAGGCACTGCAGCCGAAGATTAAGGAGATACAGAAGAAGTACAAGAACAACAAGCCGAAGGCGCAGGAAGAGACGATGCGCCTCTACAAGGAAGCCGGAGTGAATCCGCTCGGGGGCTGCCTGCCCGTCCTCGCACAGTTCCCGCTGTTGATAGCGATGTACGCCGTGATCAGGGCTCCTGGGTACGAGCCTGTTTCGAGTGATGGTCAGGTGAGCGCCTACCGCATCACGAACAACCATCTGCCGACCGACAGTGACCTGTTCGCTAGCGTCGTCACCCATGAGGGAACCGGCTTCATCGGTTTGAATCTGCAGTGTTCCGCCGCTCAGGCCGGAAGCGTCGAAGCAAGCACCATCAAGGACTCCGAAGGCAACGTAGTCGAGGAGGGTGTGCCGCTGCAAAACGACGAAGGGGTGGCGCTCGACTCGTTCCAGTCTCGGCCGGTGTTGCCGTGCGGAGTCGACGGCCTCACTTCGAAGGTCGGGTACGTGCTCTTGCTGGGCTTGATGATCGCGACGTCGTTCTACCAGACGCTTCAGACCCAGCGGGCGAGCCCCCAGGGAGCCGCATCCTCACAGCAGCAGATGATCCTCCGCATCATGCCGTTGTTCTTCGGCTTCATCGGATTCAGCTTCCCGGCGGGGCTGGTCCTGTACTGGACCGTCTCCAATATCTTCATGATCGGCCAGCAGACCTTGCTGCTGCGCGCGGGTCATATCGGGCCCGATGCCCTCGAGAAGCGTATGGTGGAGCAGAAGGCGAAATTGGCCGCCCAGGCCGGGAAGCCCGAGAAGAAGGGATTCATGGCGTCGATGATGGAGCGCGCCGACCGGGAGCGAAAGGACCGCGGGCAGGCTCAGAAGTCGTCCTCGTCCCAGAAGCCACCCTCGTCCCGGAAACCGACCCAGAAGCCGCCCGGAAAGGGATCATCACAACAGAGGAAGCCCAAACGGCCCGGATCGGGGGGGGCCAGTGGCACCTGATCCGACGAAAGCTCCGAGCCTGGACGAGCTCGAGGAGCAGGCTGACGCGGCGGCAGACTTCATCGACGAGCTCCTCGTTCGCATGGACATCGACGCGATAGCCGAGCCCAATCCGCAAGAGGGCCACATGTACGTCGACATCGTCGACGGGCCGGACGAGGACATGTCACTCCTGATCGGGCACGATGGGCAGACCCTCGAGGCCATCCAGGAGCTCACTCGCATGGTGGTCGGTCGGCGATTGGACCAACGTGTACGGGTGATCGTCGACGTCGATGACCATCGGAAGCGACGCGAGGCCAGCCTAGCCGAACACGCTCAGGAGCTGGCCGAGCGAGTCCTTCAGAGCGGTGCCGAGGAGGAGCTTTCACCGATGAACTCCTACGAGCGGAAACTCGTACACGACGCCGTCTCCGACCTCGATGGCATCGAGACGGAGTCCCGGGGTGTCGACCCCGATCGGTATGTCGTCATCCGCCGGGCCTAGCCGAGGTCTCGGTGGCGCCGCTGGCCCAAGCGTCGTCCGCCCGCAGCTTGTCGGCGAACTCCAACGCATACGTTCGGACGATGTTTCACGTGAAACATGAGGGTTGGAGGCACGCCGAGCTCCAACCAGGAGTCGTGCTCGATGACGTCGCCCGCGTTCGGCTTGAGCGGTTCGAACAGATACTCGGTGAACGAGCTATCCGAGCAGGCATGATCGCGAGGTCGGATGCCCTCCGCATCCATGAGCGCCACCTTCTCGACAGTCTTCGGGCGTCTCCTTTTCTGCCAGCCTCGGGCCTCTTGTGCGACATGGGTTCAGGCGCAGGACTCCCTGGCATCGTGCTGGCGATCGCACGGCCCGAGCTTCGCGCCGTGTTGGTCGAAGTAAGGCGCAACAGGGCTTCCTTCTTGCAAGAAGTTGTTGCGGAGCTGGGCCTGGTCGATGTCGAGGTGTATCCCCGCAGGCTCGAGACGTTCCGAGAGAAAGCAGACGTGTGCACGGCTCGAGCATTCGGCTCACCGAGCGCGTCATGGGCCGCGGCTTCTCGGCTCCTCCATCCTTCCGGTTCCTTGATCTATTGGGCCGGCGTGACCTTCGACGCGACTGCTGACCTCCCCGACGGCGTTGGATCGACCCATTTCGAGTCGGCGGGACTTGCACGGTCCGGCCCTCTGGTTATCATGGCTCGTTAGTGACGAAGGCTCCTGCCGGCGTCGGCGCCGCCCCGGGCACTTCCATCCGCTCTAGTTCCGTGGGCGGTTCATCCACCGCATCCCCTTCCAAGTCGAAGCCCCAGCCGTCGGCTGCGGAGAACGGGAAGCCCGTGCCAGTCCCGCCGGATACCCCCGGCGTTGCGCGGATCATCGCGATCGCGAACCAGAAAGGGGGGGTGGGCAAGAGCACCACGGCGGTCAGCCTAGGCGCTTCGCTCGCGGACCTTGGATACCGCGTCCTCGTGATCGATCTCGACCCCCAAGGGAACGCCTCGACCGGCATGGGCATCCGCCATGAGGCTCGCGACATCACCGTATACGACGTGATCGTGGCGGAAGCCTCGGTCGGCGACGCGATCGTTCAGACGCCGGTGGAACACCTGTCGGCCATCCCTTCGACGATCGACCTAGCCGGTGCCGAGATCGAGCTCGTCAGCCAGTTCTCGCGGGAGACCCGTCTCAAGAAGGCGCTTGCGGGCATCCGAGAGGGCGTCTATGACTTCATCCTCGTCGATTGCCCGCCGTCCCTTGGCTTGTTGACTATCAATGCTTTGACGGCCGCCGAGGAGTTGATCGTGCCGATCCAGTGCGAGTACTACGCACTTGAAGGTTTGGGCCAGCTCTTGCGCAACGTTTCACTGGTTCAGCAGAACATCAATCCGGGGCTGCGTCTTTCCGGGATCGTCATGACCATGTTCGACCCGCGGACGAAGCTCTCCGAACAGGTGGTGGAAGAGGTACGTCGATACTTCGGACCGGTGGTGTACGACATCATCATCCCGAGAACGGTGCGACTGTCGGAAGCACCTGGATTCGGTCAACCGATCACGGTGTATGACCCCAGATCCAAGGGTGCCGCGTGCTACCGGGAGCTGGCTCGTGAAGTGGCCCTTCGGCCTCCTCCCTCCGAGCCGATGCCTGTCTACGAAGACCTCCCGACGGTAGTTGTGCCGCCGATCGACTCCTCGCCTGCCCCCCAGGTGTCGCCCGATGAGGATGAGCTCGGAGATGTTCCGACGGTGGCAGACCTGGTGAAGCCCGAGGAAGCAGCAGCTCCTACAGGCACTGAGCCAGAGCCAAAGCCCAAGGCAGAGCCAGCGTCGGGATCTGAGGCCTCGGCCTCGGCATCGAGCCAAGTGGCCGAACCCTCGACGGGGGTGCTTCCGGTCGAGCAGGCGACCACGGAGATCAGCACTTCGTCGGTGGAACAAGTCGGTGAGGATGACGACATGTGGGAAGAGCCGGAACCGGAGTCCGAACGCCATCGCGTGAGGCCCCCCAGCGTGCCGCCCCCGGTCGGTCACTTGCCCGAACGTCGTGTGGTGGTCATCGACGAGGATGCGGAACGCGCGGCGATGCCTCCGCGCCCAGGTCAGGGTGGCGATCCAGAGGCGGAGGCGGAGGCGCCCCCGGCGCACTCCGTGGCCGAGATCGGGGCCACCCTGAGCGAGGTCGATGGCCCGCGGAAACGCCGCTGGAGGCTGTTCCGCAAGGGAGGCGAATGATGTCGAAGAGAGGTGGTCTCGGGCGCGGGCTCTCGGCCCTCATTCCCGGTGCGCCTGAGACCGGGGATGGCCTGTCAGGAGGGCTGCTCGAGGTGCCGGTGAACGCCGTCGCGCCCAACCCGAAGCAGCCGCGCACGCGCTGGGACTCGGACGAGATCCAGTCCCTGGCCGACTCGATCCGGGAAGTCGGCATCCTGCAGCCGATCGTCGTTCGGCGGTCGGGCGACGATGGGTACGAGCTGGTCGCCGGCGAGCGACGACTGCGCGCCGCGAAGGTCGCCGGTCTCGCGACCGTTCCGGTCGTGCTCCGCGACACCGGCGATGCCGACCTCTTGAGGGAGGCGCTGATCGAGAACATCCATCGGCAGGACCTCGGACCGATCGAGCTCGCAGAAGCTTTCCGTCAACTCCTGGAAGACTTGGGACTGAAGCAGGAGGCTCTCGCAGATCGGGTCGGTGTGTCGAGGTCACACATCGCCAACACGATACGGCTGCTGCAGCTTCCTCTCGAGACGCAGCAGCTCCTCGCCGACGAGAAGATCCAGGCTGGCCACGCCAGGGCGCTGCTTTCACTCGGTGACGCCGATGCAGTCAACACACTGGCTCTCCGCGTAGCCGCCGAGGATCTGTCCGTTCGGGAGACCGAGGATCTGGTCCGTCGCTACCTGGAGCCCGCACCTGCCCATCAGGTCGATGACAACGTCAAGGCGCAGCCCAGCGACACCGGCATGGCAGAGGTCGAGGAGATCCTCTCTGAACAGCTGGCCACGCGAGTGCAGATCCAATACAGCAAGAAGCGGGGGCGAGTCGTCATCGAGTTCGGGTCGATCGACGACCTCGATCGGATCGTGTCGGAGATCGTGGGATCCGGGCCGGGTCTGTCCCCTGAGTGACTCGGCCGGCCGGATGAGGCTTAGGTCCGGCGACCGAGTGCTGAGCGAGTGACCTCGTCACACAGATCGGTCAGCGCCATGCCTGCGGCTCCCGCTCCCATGGGGAGCAGGCTCGTGTCAGTCATGCCGGGGGAGACGTTGACCTCCAACACCCAGGGCACGCCGGCCGCGTCGACGATCATATCGACGCGCGTCACATCGCGCAGCCGAAGCGCTGTCCATGCTTGCATGGCGAGGTCGCGACAGGTGGTCGCGACCGCATCCTCGAGGCGTGCAGGCGCGAAGTAGTCGGTCGCGCCGGCGGTGTACCTTGCCGCATAGTCGAAGTTCCCACCCTTGGGAACGATCTCGACGGCCGGGAGGGCGTCTCCGGGCGTCCCGATCACGCCGATGGCCACTTCCGTCCCGATGATCGCCGTCTCGACGATCGCTGCTCCGCTGAACGACAGGGCGGCCATCACCGCGGCGGGAAGGTCGGCCTCGCGCGAGACGGTGCTCACCCCGAGAGCCGACCCGCTCCTCGACGGCTTGACGATGCACGGCAGGCCCACGCGGGCTGTCGCCTTCGCCAGGGCTGATCCTGCGCCGAGATCCCTGAGCGCAGATCCCTCGATGGGCGCCCACGCGGGCGTCCGCACCCCGGCGCGCGAAAGCGCGTCCTTTGCGAGCAGTTTGTCGAACGCGACCTCGCAATCGAAGGCCGCAGAGCCGGTGTGGTCGATACCGAGGAGGTCGAGCAATCGCTGGATCGTGCCGTCTTCCCCTTCCTTGCCGTGCAACGTGAGGTAGCAGAGGTCGGGAGCGAGCTCTTGCACCGACTCGGCGAGAGGTACCTCCGCCGGGTCGAGCAGCCTGACGTCGTGACCGAGCTCCTGCAGGGCGCCCAGGACCCTGTGCCCCCCGCGGAGCGAAACGTCGCGCTCAGGTGTCCTGCCGCCTGCGAGCACCGCGATATTCACGGGTTCAGGCTCCGATAGAGGGCCTGCTCATCCTCGAGCAGGCTCCCGAGTCGTGCGATGCCCTCTCGGATCCGTTCAGCCGGGGGGTAACAGAACGCGAGCCGCATCTGGTTGCTTCCACGGCCGTCGGGGTAGAAGGCGGTGCCGGGAACGTATGCGACCCTCCGTTCGACCGCCGCCGCGAGGAGCGCCCGCGCGTCGACCCATGAGGGGAGGGTCACCCACACGTAGAAGCCGCCTGCCGGGTTCGTGCACGTGACCTGCTCGGGGAAGTGCTCGGCGATCGCTTCCAGCATCGCGTCGCGTCGCGAACGATAGACCTCGTTCAAGGTCGCGAGGTTTCCTCGCCAGCGCTCCTCATCCGAGAAGTAGCGCTCGGTCATGAGCATGGTGAACGAGGAACCGCAGAGGTCGGCGGCTTCCTTCGCGAGCACGAGGCGCTGCACGACCGACTGCTCTGCGAGCGCCCATCCGACTCTGACTCCGGGGGAGAAGACCTTCGAGACGGTGCCCAGATAGATCACGTTGTCAGGGTCGAGGGTTCGCAGTGCCGGCAGCGGGTCACCTTCGAACCGGAGCATGCCGTACGGGTTGTCTTCAACGATCGGGATACCCGCCTCGCGGCAGAGGGCAACAAGCTGCTCTCGCCTGGCGTATGATAAGGTCATACCGCTGGGATTCCCGAAGTTCGGGCAGGTGTAGACGAGCTTCGGCCGATCCCCGCGGATGAGGGCATCTTCCAGCTGATCGACGATCATGCCGTCCTCATCGATGTCGATCTGCAGGTATCGAGGCTCGTACGCGCCGAACGCGGTGAGCGCCCCGACGTAGGCCGGCGCCTCGACCGCGATCTGATCGCTCGCGTCGATGAAGATCTTGCCGATGAGGTCCAGCGCCTGTTGGGCGCCCGCCGTGACGACCAGGTCTTCGGGGTCGGCGACGACTCCCTCCGCCGCCATCAGCTGCGCGAGCCGCTCGCGGAGCAAGGGGTGGCCCTGGCCGCTCCCGTACTGCAGCGATGTGGTGCCATGCTCGTCGAGCACAGCGCGCACGGCGTCGAGCACGTCGTCGGTCGGCAACGCCTTCACGAAAGGCATGCCGCCCGCGAGCGAGACCACCTCGGGACGCGACGCCACCGCGAACAACGCCCGCACCTCCGAGGCGGACATGCCCGACGTGCGATGCGCGTACAGGTCGACGAATCGGTCGATCGAGAGCTCGGTCATGGGAAGACGCCAAGGCTAGCAGGGGCACTCGAGCGCCCAGGCCGGAGGAGTCAAGAGCCGGGGGTCAATAGCCGGCGGTGACGCCCCATTCCACGGGCATGCAGAGGCCAGTGATAGGCGCCGCTTCGTCCGACGCGAGGAATGCGACTACCGACGCGATCTCGTCGGGACGTATGAACCTGGCCCGGTCGCCCTGGGGCAGTGTTGCCAGCAGCATGGCCAGGTAGCCGGTCTCGTCGCCATGTGAGAAGTCTCGAGCCTGTCCTGCGAGCATCGGCGTGTCGACGTCTGCCGGGCAGACACTGTTGACTCGAACCCCTTGCGGTGCAAGCTCGAGCGCCAGCGAGCGCACGAGTCCGTTCACTCCGAACTTCGAAGCGCAGTAGATCGCGGCGCCGGGCCCACCCACGAGCCCGTAGTCGCTCGAGATCGCCACGATGCATCCGGCATCCGCGACCAGGGCCGGGATCGCCGACCGGCATGCGAAGAACGTGCCCTTGAGGTTCACGTCGACCGTCCGGTTCCACTGCGCCTCGGTCATCTCGGTGCTGGGTCCTTCGACCCAGACGCCCGCCGCAGTGACGAGCACATCGAGACGACCATGACGTTCCACGGCCGTCGCGACCATGCTCTCGCACTCGGCCACCGAGCTGACGTCTGCCACGATCGTGTCGGTGCCCGGCACCTCGCGCGAGATCCCGTCGAGCGTGTCTGCCGCGAGGTCTGCGAGCACTACCGTCGCGCCGTCGCGGGAGAACCGCGCGCCGATCGAGCGACCCATGCCGCCTGCTCCCCCCGTGATCAGTACCACCTTCGACTCGTTGCTCACGACAGCCCCTGCGAGGTCGCCACCTGCGGAAATACCCGCTCGGCCAAGACGTCGAGCATCTCGAGATCGTCGAAGAGCTCATGATTGAGCATGATCCTCTGAACCCCCGCTTCGGCGTACTCGTTCAAGCGCTCGACCGCCTGGTCCACCGAGCCGACGAGGCAGTGTGCTCTGAGTTCCTCGAGTTCGTCTTCGAATCGCGCGGCCCGCATCGCCCTGGCTCGGGCCCTTCCGATCAGGCGCATCGAGTCGCTCTCGGTCTCGCCCACGTAGCACCACGTCATGACCGAGGTGGTCAGGCTGCGCTGGTCGCGTCCATCTGCGTCGAGTCGGTCGCGTACTCGGCCGAACCGTTCTCGCGCCTGCTGGGGCGACGGACCGACGGTATTGAACTCGTCGCCCCAACGCGAAACGAGAGCCGCGAGCCGAGGCCCGCCATCGCCGCCGACCACGATCGGGGGTGGGGCGCTTGCACGCCCTTGGGTTCGAAAGGCACGCCATCGAGCCGATAGTGCCGACCCGTGAACGAGAACCGGTCGATCGTCAGCAACCCATGCACGATCTCGAGCTGTTCCTCGAGCATGTCGAATCGCGTCGGCGTGTCGGGGAAGTCGAAGCCGTGCGTGCGGTGCTCCTCCTCCCACCACCCTGCCCCCATGCCGATCTCCGCCCGCCCGCCGCTGACGTGGTCAACCGTCACCGCCGCCTTGGCGAGCACGGCGGGATGGCGGAACGTGACCGGCGAGACCAACGTGCCGATCCGGATCGTTCGTGTCGACGCAGCGATCGCCGACAACATCGTCCAAGCGTCGGATGAGCCGCGACCCACGTCATGCCACACGGAGTCGCGACCCCCGTCAGGCATCACGGACAGGTAGTGGTCCGAGGTGAAGATCGCGTCGAAGCCGAGTCGCTCTGCGGTTCGAGCCGCACCGAGCCAGTCGGGCCATGAGACGCCTTCCTGTCCTTCGAGCATGAGGCAGAAACGCATCGGCGCGTAGCATAGCCCGCGATGTCGAACCCCCCGAGGGAAGCGTCGTCGAACGAGCTCGAACGAGCGATGAGGGCAGCGATGCTCGGTGTCGCGCTGGGCGCGTTCCTTCGACTGGTCAGCCGGCGAAGAACCGTCTGACGCCCGCCGCCACCGCCCTTCCCACGCGATCGGCGAACCGCGGGTCACCGATGAGCGAGGCTTCGCGCGTGTTCGTGAGGAAAGCCGGCTCGATCTGCACCGCAGGCATGCGGGTCTCACGGAGTATCGAGATCGCGAGACGCTGCAATCGGCCTCGAGTCGCGAGCGTGGCCTCGACCTCCTCGAGGATCAGCTGGGCGAGCAGCATGCCTGCCGGCGAGTGAGTGTGTTCGCTGCCGAAGTACGACACCGTCGGACCCGACGCCCGTGGCAGGCCGGTGGCGAGTCCGATCGAGACGCACATCGCCGCACCCATCTCATTTGCCAGGCGAGCACGTGCGGCGGGAGCGAGCCGCTCGTCGCGCTCTCGAAGTAGTGATGGTTTGGCACCCATCGCGAGGAGTTCGTCGCGCAAGACTTCAGCGACCGAGTACGTGCAGGCTCCACCCGGATCGGCAGGATCCCCGGGGTCGATCGCGAGGACTTGGGACTCGATCGAGGGGCGCGTGTCGCGGAGCTCTTCGGCTTCGCGGACCAAGGCTCGGCTCGGCGCCGACTCGAGCGGGCGCATGCGCTCGAGCGTCTCGATCGTATGCGGTCCCACGATGCCGTCGGGCTCGTCGCCCACATTGCGCTGGAATTCCCGCATGGCGCGGTCGGTGTTCACGCCGAACATGCCGTCTTCGCGGCCTGCGTCGAAGCCGAGCGCGTTGAGCTTGCGCTGCAGAGCACGAACATCATCGCCCCGGAAGAATGGGGAGTGCAGGTAGAGCGTTCGGTCGCCGAGCCGGTACGCGGCCTCGACGAGCTGGCCCCAAGTGTCGGACCCCACGAGGCCATCGACTCGAAGGCTGCGCCGGGCTTGAAACACCCGCACGGCAGCGTCGGTGGTCGACCCGAAGCGTCCTCCGAGCTCCTCGTCATCGATCGGAAGGTCGAGCCCAGTCAGTCGCTCCTGGATGTCGCCGACCTCGCGGCCTTCGTCGCCGAGGCGGTAGATGCGCACGAGATGAGTCTGGACTGCTCTCGCGCGTTGCGGCAACCTCCCAGGCGAACCGCTGAGGCCAACCGCTGAGGCGAACCGCTGAGGCGAACCGCTCAGGCCAGGTGCGGCTCGATGTCGCGCAAGATCGCGTCCTTCGGCTTCGCGCCGATCACGCGCGCGACCTCCTGCCCGCCCTTGAAGAGGATCAGACTCGGGATACTCATCACACCATAGGTACGAGTGGCGTTGGGATTCTCGTCGATGTTGAGTTTCACGACCTTCAGCGCTTCGCCCTTGTCCTGACCGATCTCGTCGACCACCGGCGAGACCATGTGGCACGGCACGCACCACTCCGCCCAGAAGTCCACGAGTACGGGGGTCTCGGAGTCCAGCACCGAAGCCTGGAACTCCTGGTCAGTCACGCTGTTCACGTTCGCCATTGTGGTCATCTTCTCCTCGTCCTTCGACTCGTCATCCGTGGTGCGCTCGATCCGCAGAAGGCGGCTGTGCCCAGCACGGCCCTTGCCGATGCAACGCTCGATCACCATCGGTGATTCCCACCATCAGGCGTTCGCATGCGCCTGTTCTTCGAGGAAATGCTCGGCGTCGATCGCCGCCTTGCAGCCTTGGCCGGCAGCCGTCACAGCCTGGCGGTAGATCGTGTCGGTCACGTCGCCTGCCGCGAACACGCCCGGCACGTTCGTGAAGGTGCGCGGCTCCTGCACGAGCAGATACCCGTTCTCGTCGAGCTCCAGCTGTCCGGTGAACAGTGACGTATTGGGGTCGTGCCCGATCGCCATGAACACGCCGTCGGTCGCCAGCTCTCGCTCCTCGCCCGTGGCGGTGTCGGCGAGCCGGACACCGGTGACGGCGCCTTCACCGAGGATCTCGCTCACGACCGTGTTCCAGATCACCTCGATCTTCGGGTTCGCGAGCGTGCGCTCCTGCATGATCTTCGAGGCGCGGAACTCGTGGCGCCTGTGCACGATCGTGACCTTCGAAGCGAACTTCGTGAGGAAGGTCGCCTCCTCCATCGCGGTATCACCGCCGCCGACGACGACGAGCTCGCGGTCGCGGAAGAAGAAGCCGTCGCACGTCGCGCAGGCGCTGACGCCCCGGCCTCGCAGCTGCTCTTCGCCCGGCACGCCCAGCCAACGCGCGCTCGCGCCGGTCGACACGATCACGGTCAGCCCTCGCCATTCTTGGTCGCCGGCTTTCACGAGGAAGGGACGGTTGGACAGATCGACCTCGGTCACGTGCACGGGCAGGATCTCGGCCCCGAAGCGGCCTGCCTGCTTCTCGAATCGGTCCATCATCTCCGGCCCCAGCAAGCCGTCGGGGAACCCCGGATAGTTCTCCACGTCGGTCGTCAGCATCAGCTGGCCGCCGGCGTCGAGCCCCTTGAGCACCAGGGGAGCGAGGTTCGCCCGTGCCGCGTAGAGCGCGGCCGTGTACCCGGCCGGACCCGACCCGATCACGATCACGTTGCGTTCGTCAGTCATGGTTGCGCAAATCCTCCCACAGGCTTGAACGCGCGGGCATTCCCGAGCATGAGCGGCGGAGAGGGTCCCGCACGGGAGACCCAGCCCTACACGCGATCGGACGCAACCGACAGGACCGAGCAGTCCTCGATCGCCGCGACCCAGATCGACAACAGGGTGGGGGGCATGCCGCGTTCAGGGCTCTCGAGCACGACGCCGAGGAACGCCGGCTCCCCTTCGAACGCCGTCTGTCTCACCTGCACGATCTCGCCGGGGAAGCCGGGGAACGCCTTCCGCAGGCACGCGACCGCCATCCGTGTTCTCCCCGGCGCGAACCTGGCCCCGTTGGGCGCGCCGGCCGAAGAAGCCTCGGCGCCCACTTCGGCCGGGCCGGCAGCATCTGCTGCACCTGCGGTGAGCGAGGCGGTGAGCGCGGTCGCGAATCCCTGGACAGCCGACGCGTCGTAGTCGGTCTCGTCGAGCTGCAGTCGTACGGGGCCTTCGGTCGCGAGCTCCAGCGCTTCCGGCCCGCTGGCTGCCACGTTCTCGTCGTTCGACGATGAGCCGAGGCGAGGCACCACGAGGGCGACGAGGGCGATGACGGCGGCTGCCGCGAGCGCAGGCGCCACCTTGGACCAGGGCGATCGCGGTGTCGTCGACGCGGTGGTGAGCGCCGCGATGCGATCGGGCGTGAACCGCGTCGCGAGGTCGGGGACAGGGAGCGCAGGCACAGGCATGGCGTCGAGGGCGTTGCGGGCGGCGGCCGCCACGGCGATCTCGTCACGGCACGACGCGCACGATCGAAGGTGATCCTCGAGCGCGGCGCGTTCGGCGGGTGAGAGGGTGCCGTCGACGGCATCTGCGAGCTGTTCGAGAGGATGGGTCACGGTTCCCGCTCCGACGCTCTCGAGCCGGCATCGGGTTCCCGGCCGCCCAGTCCGAGGTTCATGGCCTTTCCGAGGGCGAGTCGGCCCCGGTGCACCCTGGACTTCACGGTGCCGATCGGCACGTCGAGCACCTGGGCGATCTGCTCGTACGCCATGTCGTGCACGTCGGCGAGCACGAGTGCGATCCGGAACTCCTCGGGGATGCGAGTGAGCGCCCATGCGACGTCGCGCGCGCCGGCGACCTCGTCGGCATGGTCGGGCACAGGCGGCCCAGGCTCGTGTTCGCGACCGTCATCGGCCACGACGTGCAGCATCGGACGACGTTGCTTGCGGCGAAGCTCGTCGTAGCACGCATTCACTGCGACCCGATGGAGCCAGGTCGTGAATGCCGCTTCGCCACGGAACCCGTCGATCTTGCGAAGCACCGTGAGGAACGTATCCTGCGCGACATCGGCCGCGGCGTCGGTGTCACCCAGGACCCTCGCGCAGAGGGAGTAGACGCGTTGCTGGTGCCGTTGCACCAGGGCAGTGAAGGCTTCGACCTCGCCTGCTCGGAAGCGCCGGACGAGCTCCTCGTCGCGCTCGGGCTCGGTCACGGCCTCGAACGCTACACGTTGGAGGTGCCGGCGGTCTCCGTCACAACGACCTCGGCGTAGTCCGAGGTAGGTCCGAAGCGACCGGCGAGGATCGTGTCGGCGGTGTCCTTCAGCGTGACCGTCACACGCCCGGTCTCCCCGTCGACCCGGCAGCCGTTGCGCCCGAGCTTGAGCGCGGGGGCGATCGTCTCCACACTGATGGCTGCTGCTTCACACGCCTTGGTTTCGCTCCGTCCTTCGCTGCGGAAGACCGTCGCTCCGGTGCTCGCGGCCTCCGACGCGACCTCGGACAGGCGGAACGTGCTGCGCCCGATCGAGACGACATCGAGTCCGGCCACGACGATGAGGGCAGCGAGCAAGAGCCACACCGCCGCCGACTTGCCGACCATGCCTTCCTGGCCGTGCAACCGTTGTCTCTCATTCATCCACGGAACCTCCGGCGCACCGCGCCCACCACGTCATCGACCTCTTGCAAGCCCAACCTGAGCGCCACCCCCAGATACACGACGACCCCCGCCACGACCGCAAGCCCCACCTGCACGAGTCGCCAGATGACGGTCTGCGTGTCCACGACTTCCGAGACGCCGGCGGCGATCAGCCACGCGACGAGCGCCGTCACGATCGACGCGGGAAGGGCTCGCATGATGGTGCTGCCGATGCGCTGTCCGTCGAGCGAGCCGAGCCTCGAGCGAAGCAACGAGAGGCCCACGGCCGTCGCGAACATGTACGACGCCGCATGGCCGAGCGCGAGGCCCGGAACGTCCCACCCGAAGACGCGCACGAGCACGATGTCGACCGTGACGGTGACGACCGCCGCCGCGACGTTGATGAGGGCCGGGGTCCGGCTGTCCTGGGTTGCGTAGAAGGTGCGCGTGATGAGTTGGAACGCGGAGAAGAACGGAAGGCCGACCGCGAATCCCTGTAGCGTGCGTCCGATCAGTTGTGTGTCGACGGCGTCGGCGGCTCCGTGTTCCAGCAGGAGCGACGTGATCGGGCTCGGCGAGCACGATGAACGCGAGGGCAGCTGGCATCATGACGACCACCGTGTCCCGAGCCCGAGCGAGAAGCGCTCTCGCACGCCGTCGATGTCGCCGTCGCCCCATCGCTCTGCCATCGCCGGCAGCAACGCGGTGAAGATCGAGACGGCGAAGATCGAGTGGGGCAGCAGGAAGATGATGAATGCCGTGGCGTAGATCTGGAACCGGGCCACGCCGTATACCGCCGGCGAGCATGATGATCGCGAGGTACGCGGCCTGGTTCGCGGCGACGTAGAGGAACACCCAACCCGAGAGCCGCACGATGCGGCGGATGCCGGGATGGCCCCATCCGCCGGCGAGGCGCCACCGGAATCCGACGCTGCGCAACGACGGCCAGAGCGCTGACCGTCATCGCGACGACGCCCAGGGTCGTGCCGGCGCCGAGCACCGTCTTCTCCAGCCACGTGATGTCGTCGACCGACGGCGCGGCGCCTGCACGCAGCATCGCGTAGCCGACGAACGCTGCGATCGCGACGAGGTTGTTGAGGATCGGCGCGAACATCGGCGCGGCGAAGCGGCGCTCGGCGTTCAAGCAGCCCGCCGGCGATCGCGCCGATGCCGTAGAAGACGACCTGCGGCATGAACCAACGCAGCAGGAACACGCCGAGCTCGATCTGCGCCTCACGATCGGCGGCCTCGGAGGCGACGAGGTACAGGCGCATGATCTGCGGCGCGAAGACGATCCCGAGCGATCGCCACGGCAGACAGCACCACCAGCGCCAGGGTGAGGACACGGCAGCCCAGGTCGAACGCGGCGTCGCGCCCGTGCCGTGCGCTGGTGGTCGACGAACACCGGCACGAAGACCGAGGTCAGGATGCCCCCGAGGATCAGCTCGTAGACGATGTTGGGCGTGGTGTTGGCCTGCATGTAGACGTTGCCGAGCGGGCCGATCGTCACGCCGAGGGCCGCGGTCTGCGCGGCGATGCGCACGTAGCCGGTCAGGCGCGACAGGGTCGTGCCGACCGTCATGAGCGCCGTGTTCCGCACGTAGGCGCCGTGGTGTCGGGGGATGCCCTCCACCGGCTCGGGATCGGGTCAGTCTCGGTCGTCGGACCAACCTCCTCGACCAGAGCAGCACCAACACCACGCCGGCGCCGATCGTGATCCACAGCGCCACGCTGTTCACCGCCGTCGTGCGCACGGCGAGGTTCTGGTCCTCCCCGAGGTCGCGGCCCGAGGGAGCCCTGGTCTTCACCCTGATCGTCTGCGGGCCGCCCGCCTTCGCCACCACGTCGATCGTGACGATCTCGTCGGGCCCTTCGAGCGTGATCGTCTGCTGTACGCCGTCGGGGAACTCGAACGACGCCGACCGCAGCACGACCTGCACGGTGAGCGGCGTGGGTCCCGGATCGCCCATGCGCAGCGGGATCGAGCCCTCGCTCGAGGTCAACAGGAACTCCTGCTGCACGTCGGGCAGCACGCCTTGGAAGATTGCGCCGGTGGCGTCGCTCACCTGGTCGTACCAGCCTCGTCCGGCGAGCGGGTCGCGCACGTACTCGCCGGCTTCCGCGAACAGCAGGTTGCGTTCGAGTCGCGCCGGCAGCGGGCTCGGGCGGTCGTCGAGCATCGACCGGTACGCGCCGACGTTGCGACGTTGCTCACGGATGTCGTCGACGTACTCCCGAGGGAAGCGCTCGAGCGACGGAGTGATCACTGCGCCTTCCTGCACCGGATGGACGCGCTCGGCGAACGAGCTCGCGTGGGTCGGCCGAAGGAACGGGGCTCGGGTCAGCCGCCGCAGAAGAGGCGCCCAGACGCCGGCAGGCAGCGACGCGGGGAGCGACAACGCGACCCCGCGCACGGTCTCGGTGCCGTCGAGCTGTGGGCCAGGAACCGGCTGCTCGCGCCAGATGGTCGCCAGCTCGCCGAGCACTGCCTGGCTCGCCCGCACCGGGTCGCCCAGCAGGAGCGGGTCGCCCAGCAGGCCCTGCACGCCCGGGTCGGGAAGCACGAGATCGAGGGTCGTGCCGCCTTCGGTCGTGACGTTGGCGGTGGGAAGCAGCGTGAAGTCGTTGGGTTGGGCCGGCCGATCAACGGTGTCGGCCTGGGCGAGCACCGTGGTCGCGCCCCGATCGGCGAGCCACTGGAGGCTCGGCTCGTCGAGCGCCCCCTGCGGAGGCCGCACGGTCGACGCAGCCGGCTCGTGGCCGAGATGCTCGGCGACGATCGCCTCGCCCAGATCCTGCTGTCGATCGAGATCGCCGGAGAGGCCACCGGAGGCCAGGCTTGGCAGCAGCGGCGCGGAGAACGGAGCGACGACGAGCTGCACGTCGTCGTCGGTCACCAGTTGTCGCAGCTTCGCGAGCAGCGCCGCGGCGTCGGTGGCGGGGCGCTCGTCGGCGGGCACGGGGTCGCCCGCTGCTCGCTCGTACCCGTCGGCCATGCGAGCGAGCTGGTCGATCACCGCCGGCACGATCACGAGGTCGACCGCCACATGCCGTCGTCGCGTCCGACGGCGGTGCGGAGGGCCTCGACCTGCTGCGCCGAGCCCCCCTTCGGGCGCGATCGCGGCCTCGAAGGCGGCGTCGGCGAGCCATGCCCTGTGGGTCCATCGCGATCGGGCGCATCGAACTCCGCCCACCACGCGAGCTCGATCGGCACCTCCGGCGTCTCGCACGAGGTGCACCAGCGGCGTGTCGATGCGGCCACCTGTATGCCGGCGCTCCGGAGGTCGACCCGCGCGGGGTAGACGAGCGAGTCGACGTCGCTCACCCCGTCGAGCTCACCCAGGTCGACCGAGACGGTGAACTCCCGGGTCGCGCCGGCTTCGAGCGTGCCGGTCTGCGCGAAGGTGTCGCCGTAGATGAGCGTGCCGCCCGGCCCGTCGACGAGCGAGGACTCGTATCTCGACGCGCGACCTGATCGCGGGGCCGATGATGAACCCGACCGACAGCTCACCGAGCGCTTCATCACCGAGGTTCTCGGCGCGGAACGTGATCGTGACCTCGGGCTCGTCGAGCGTGGTGAACGGGGTCTGGGCCCTGAGCGTCAGCGTCACGGTCGACTCCTGGGCACCGGCGGGCGGTGTCGCCACGAGCACGGAGCCGTGCGATGAGCGCGAGCGGCAGGAGCGCGCCGAGCGCGCGGAGGATCCTCATGGCGGCTCCTCATCGTAGCCCCGGGGGTCGGCGCCCCGGAGCCGCCCGGTCAGCGCGCCAGCACCTCGACGCCTCGGAGATGCCGTACGCGATGGCCACGACGAGCAGGAAGCTGCCGACGAGATCCGCAGGGTGCGTTCGCGGGTGCCCAGCGCCACCGTCGCGCCGATCAGCGCTCCGGGCACCGCGCCGATCGTCACGACCAGCGACCAGCGCCCAGTCGATGTGGCCGAGCGCGGCGTGGGTGATCGTGCCCGGGGATCACGAGGACCACGATCGCGAGCAGTGACGTGCCGAGCGCGCGCTTGAGCGGCATGCCGAGCCACCCCGCGAGCATCGGCACCATCACGAGGCCGCCGCCGATGCCGAGCAGTCCGCTCACGAATCCCGCCAACGAGCCCGATGCCGACGAACATCGAGGGGGTCGCCTGGAACTGGCGGCCCTCGTCGGTGACCGAGGACCGCGCAGGATGCCCACCGCCTGGTAGGCGAGCAGCGCCGCCGTGACCGACCAGCAGCACGTGGGTGTCGACGAACCGTCGTGAGCAGGGCGCCGAGGATCGACGCGAGCACGCCGGGGCCGATCATCCATGCGGCCGCCCGTTCGTCGAGCTCGCCGGCACGCGGTAGGTGAGGGCTCCCGTCAGCGCGGTCGGAAGGATCACCGGCAGCGGCGTCGCGAGCGCCACGATCGGCGCGGCGCCGAGCAGCACCTGCAGGCCGGGCGTCATCACGATGCCGCCCCCGACACCGAACAGGCCCGAGAGCACCCCCGACACGAAGCCGATCACGATGCCGAGCGCGATCTCGAGAGGGGTCATCGCGCCCCGTCCATCATCTGAGCAGCTCAGCCGCGCGACCGAGCACCTCGCGTTCCCCTCGGTATGCGGCGCGCTTCAACGCACGATCCAGGGGGAACCAGCGAACCTCCTCCATCTCGTCGTCGCGGTCCTCGGGGTCGCCTCCCGTGCACCGCATCAGGAAGAAGTGCACGGTCTTGCGGATGCGGGCTTCCTCCCAGACGTAGAAGTACCTCGTGTCGCCGAGCGAGGCCTCGATCTCGGCGGTGTATCCCGTCTCCTCGAGGACCTCACGGACCGCGGCGACTTCGTGGGACTCGCCCGGCTCGATGCCACCTTTCGCCAGCCCCCATGCGAGGTCTCCCCGGCGGGTCCGACGCGAAGCGAGCACCACTTCGATGTCGTCCCCGTCGCGCCGGTAGACGACCCCCCCGGCCGAGACCTCGCGCTGGACCGGTGAACTCCGTCGACGGCGGGGCGCGACTTCTTCTTGGCGCGAGCCTTCCCTTCTCTCGCCGTTCTGTCACCGCCGCGCCTTCGCTTCTCCGTGCCGGCTGCTGGCGACCGCCGCCGCGGGTGCCGGTCGTCGTGTTCGTCCCTTTCGTCGGCGCCTCTTGGGCGCGCGGGGTTCGCCCCTCGGGGGCGGGCTCGTCGGTCACCCGCGAGAATCCTAGTCGCAGCGCTCAGGTGCGCCCGGGTGAGGGCCGATGGAACCACGTGACCTGCGACGGTCGTGGGCCGAACGGAGGCGTCAGTCCGCGATGGATGTCAACGCGCTGCTGCGCCACACGGTGGAACGGGGCGCCAGCGACCTGCATCTGAAGGTCGGCAACGTGCCCTTCGTGCGCGTCGACGGTCAGCTGATGCCCTGCGAGTTCGACGTGCTGACCGCCACCGACACGGAGGCGGCCGCCGCGTCGCTGATGTCCGACCACAAGAAGCGTGAGTTCACCGAGACCGAGCGAGGCCGACCTCGGATACACGTTGCCGGGCGTCGGGCGCTTCCGGGTGAACGTGTTCCGCCAGCGCGGCGTCGTGGGCCTCGCGATCAGGCGCGTGCGGAGCGAGGTGCCGACGTTCGAGGAGCTGCGGCTGCCCCGGGTCATGTCCAGCCTGGCCGATTCGCCGCGCGGCCTCGTGCTCGTCACCGGCCCGACCGGCACCGGCAAGACCACGACCATCGCGTCGATGATCGGTCACATCAACCGCACCCGCCGAGCACACATCGTCACGATCGAGGATCCGATCGAGGTGATGCACGACGACGTGCTCTCGATCGTGCAGCAGCGCGAGATCGGCATCGATACCGACTCGTACGCGAGCGCGCTGCGGCACGTGATCCGCCAGGACCCTGACGTGATCTTCGTCGGTGAGATCCGCGACGGCGACTCGGCGATGTCGGCGATCCAGGCTGCCGAGACGGGCCATCTCGTGATCTCCACGCTGCACACGATCGACTGCATGGAAACGATCAACCGCATCCTCGACCTGTTCCCGCCCCAGCAGCAGCGTGAAGTGCGCACGTCGTTCGCGGGGTCGCTGCGCGGCATCGTGTCGCAGCGGCTGGTGGCCAAGGCCGACGGGAAGGGCCGCGTGCCCGCCGTCGAGGTGCTGATCAACACCGGCCGCGTCTTCGATCGGATCGTGGACCCGGCGACCACCGACCAGATCATCGACGTGATCGCCGAGGGCGACTTCTACGGCATGCAGACCTTCGACCAGTCGCTCGTGCAGCTCACGAAGGAAGGCCTCGTCACCGAGGACGAAGCGCGGCGGGCGGCGACGAACCCGCACGACTTCGACCTCAGATGCGCGGGGTGCTCGACCGGATGTCGGCGGGCGACGCCGAGGGACTTCCCTTCTAGGGGTCGACCGGTCGGTCCAGGGCCGTGGGGGCACGTTCCCCAGCTGCGAGCTGCGCCCTGATCTCCAAAGGGTGCCGCCGGTATCCGAACCCGATCGCGAGCAAGAAGTAGACCGGGATGAACAGTGGTCCCCACGCACTGAACTGCTTGACGTGCCAGCGCTCGTGCGCGAGCAGCCGCCCGGTCACCGGTTCGGCCGACAGGATCACGAACCCGACGGTCAATGCCGAACGGTGCAGGCGCGGCATCAACCACGTGAGGCCTCGGGGGGTCTTGTCGAAGATCAGCGCCCCGTCACGAACCGTCGGCCACTGGAAGGTGAACAGCCCGAGCACGAGGCCGAGCAGGGTATTCGGCAGCGTCCAGATGAAGCCGAGCCAGATGGGCATCGCGCCTACGGTAACGCCGGTGGCCGTGACGAAGAGCCGGGCCAGTGCACGGGTAAGCTCGCACAGTCATGGCAGACCAGACCCCCTCCGGCGCCGTGCTCGACGTGCCCTCGATCGCCAAGGAGCTCGGCGTGCGGTTCGCCGACGCAGGCCACGAGCTCTACCTCGTGGGAGGCAGCGTCCGCGACATGATGCTGGGGCGCACGAGCCGCGACCTCGACTTCGCAACCGGCGCCCGTCCCGATCAGACGACGCGCGTCCTGCGGGGCTGGGCCGAGCGCCGCTACCTGGTCGGCGTGAAGTTCGGCACGGTCGGCGCGTTGAAGGACGGCGCAGCGCCTCGAGATCACGACGTTCCGTCACGAGGTCTACGCCGAGGAGCATCGCAAGCCGGCGGTCACGTTCGGCGACGACATCGAGACGGATCTGTCCCGACGTGACTTCACGATCAACGCCATGGCGGTGGGCCTTCCCGACGGCGGACTCGTCGATCCCTACGGCGGCGTGCGCCACCTCGCCGGAGAGTGCTCGACACACCGCTGGAGCCCGAGGTGTCGTTCGCCGACGATCCGCTCCGCATGCTGCGGGCCGCCCGGTTCGTGTCGCAGCTCGAGCGTCGAGCCCGCGCCGCGCGCGTCGTCGGCCGCGATCGAACGCGATGAGCGAGCGACTCGACATCGTCTCGGCCGAGCGCATCGCGCGACGAGCTCGCGAAGCTGCTGGTGGGCGAGCACGTCACGCGAGGGCTCTCGACTGCTCGTCTCGACCGGGCTCGCCGACACCTTCCTGCCCGAGCTCGCAGCGCTCGAGCTCGAGCAGGACCCGGTGCATCAGCACAAGGACGTGCTGCGCCACACCTACGCGGTCGTCGAGCACTGCGAGCCCGACCAGGTCCTGCGACTCGCGGCGCTCCTGCACGACATCGGCAAGCCGGCGACCCGCCAGATCACGCCCGAGGGCGTGCAGTTCCACCATCACGAGGTCGTCGGCGCGCGCATGGCCGACAAGCGCCTGCGCGAGCTGCGCTACCCCAACCATGTCGATCGACGACGTGCGCAAGCTCGTCGAGATGCACCTGCGCTTCCACGGGTACGGCGACGGCTGGAGCGACGCGGCCGTGCGACGCTACGTGCGCGACGCAGGCCCGCTGCTCGACAAGCTGAACCAGCTCACGCGCGCCGACGTGACCACGCGCAACGAGCGGCGGGCGGCGAAGTTCCAGGCCCTGCAGGACGACCTCGAGGAGCGCATCGCGCGCCTCGCCGAGCAGGAGAACCTCGACGCCCTGCGTCCACCCCTCGACGGGAAGCAGGTGATGGACCACCTCGGCCTCGACCCCGGTCCCGCCGTCGGAGAAGCCCTCGAGTTCCTGATGGAGCTCCGCATGGAACGCGGCCCCATCCCCGAAGACGAGGCGTACGAGCTGCTCGACGAGTGGGCAACGCGAACGCGCACGTCGAGGACTGAGGCTACTCGGCGTCGGTGGCGCTCCTTCGTCGTCGGGAAGATGGTCGGCGGCCAGACCCTTGCCGTCCGACGTTCGCCACGTCGAGGACGACCGTGATCGACCAGCACCACGAACGACGCGCCGACCACCAGAGCGGGTGGCCAGCCGCGAGCCGACGAACGCGATCACGAGCAACGCGACGATCGTCGCCCATCGCTGCACCATGCCGGCGCCCCTCCAACCGATCTCGGCCGCGTGCACGGCCACGAGCGACACGAGGAACGCCGCCACGCCGCCGCAGAGCATCAGCCGTGCCGCAAGGGACAGGCCATGGTCAGCCGCGGCGCCGGCCTCGATCGCGAGCTCGACGCCGATCGGCGGTCGCCGCGATACCTGCGTAGCCGAACAGGTGTCCGTACCCCCAGACGAACGACGCCCAGATGCGCTCGCGGGACAGCGACGACGACGAGACGGTCTCGAAGTAGCTCCACCAGATCGCCGCCGCGATGCCGAACCCCAGCAGCGGCCGAGGCGACCGCACCACCGTCGAGCCGCACTTCGCCGAGGCCGACGCCGACGGCCACCACGCTCTCGCCGAGCACGATGATCGTGAACAGTCCGTAGCGCTCGGGCAGGTGCTGCGAGTCGAATGGCTGCCCCTCGTACGCGCGCACGGCGAAGACCGGCGCCACCATGAGCACCAGCACTGCGAGCGCCCATATCCAGTAGCGCAGCGGCGCATCGACCACAGCGACGCGAGCATGATCAGCGCACCGATCACGTGCCGACGACGGAGTGGCGCACGAAGCCGTCGTGCCGGCCCTGCGTGGCGGCAGCACACGGGCGAACATCGCCACGAGCAGCACCTGCATGCCGACGTACGCCAGCACGAAGACCTGGTCGTTGCCCCGGAGCACCCGGGGGATGCTTGCCGCGAGCACGATCACGAGCAGCATCGCGGCGAACATGCCGAGGCGGTGGAGCAGGTCGTCGTTGTCCCACGCGGTAGCGAACCACGTGAACTGCGTCCACGCCCACCACACGGGCACGAACAGCGCCGCGAATGCGCAGCAGCCGATCGCACGGTCGGGTCGGAGTGCAGCCCGTCGGCGAGCGTCGCGACCGCCGCCGCGAAGCACAGGTCGAAGAAGAGCTCGAGCCAGGTGCTCCGCCGCTCCGCCGACGTCGAACTCGCGCATCGGAGCCGGGCGGATCCAGTCTCGTCTCGTCACGTCCGAACGCCCCCCGCGGTGCGCGCGCCGCGCTCGGACGCGATCATGCGAGCGGAAGCGTCGCGAGATCGCCGAGCACGACGTCACGATCTTCCGAGTCGTCGATCGAGTCGCAGATCGCCCGGGCCTCCTCGGCGTGACGTCGTGCCTCGTCGAGCTCACCGAGCACGGCGTGTGCACGAGCGATGGCCTCGTGCCCCTCGGCCCGGACCCATCCGGGAAGCGCTGCACGCTCGGCGCGCTCGAGGCACCACCTTGCGTGATACATCGCGGGCTCGCCACGGCCGAGCACGGCGTACACGCGCGACAGCAGCCAATCGCCGACCGCGACGTTCTCCGCGGTGCCGACGGCTTCCCAATGCAGACGTGAGGCGTGCGCGGCGTGCAGCATGCGCTCGCTCTGTGCGGCGGAGCGGTCGCCCGTGTCCAGCAACTCCCATACCTCGTTGAACAGGTCGACCGCCTGCTGACGCTCCTGCCCTGGTTCGATCGCCGCGGGGCTCAGGGCGCCGACTCCGTTGGGAGTCGCATCCCGGCGACCCGCAATGCCGTGTGGAGCACCCGCGCGTCACCTCGCCAGTGTTCCTGCACGACCCCGACACCGGCTCGCTTGATGAGATGGCGCAGCACGAGCCCGACCACGATCACGTCGTCGAGCGGTCCGAGCAGCGGGATGAACTCCGGCACGAGATCGATGGGTGAGAGCACCCACACGAGCGCGCCGCCGACGAGCAGCTTCGATCCGAGGGGCACCCGCGGATCGGACACGAGCCCGCGGCAGAGCGCGACCAGATCGGGGATCGCACGTGCGAGCTGCTTCGCTGCGATCTTCCTGCCGAAGAACCAGAGCGCGGCGATCGCCACCACCCAGATGGTCACGACGATGCCGAGCGCGATCAGGAGCCCCCGCATCCTGCCAGCCTAGCCCGCTACGCTCCGCGGACATGTCCGCGACCACCGCCACCGAGACGCCACACGTCGATCCAGAGCGGGGGCTCAGCGCCGGCCGAGGTCGCCGAGCGCGTCGCGCGCGGGCAGGTCAACGACGTACCCGCGGCGCCGACGCGCACGGTCGCCCAGATCGTGCGCGCCAACGTGTTCACCCGGTTCAACGCGATCCTCGGCGCGATGCTCGCGATCATCCTCGTGGTCGGGCCGCTGCAGGACGCGCTGTTCGGCCTCGTGCTGATCGCGAACGCGGCCATCGGCATCGTGCAGGAGCTGCGCGCCAAGCGCACCCTCGATCGGCTCACGCGTGCTCACCGCGCCGAAGGCCCGCGTCGTCCGCGACGGCGAGGTGCACGAGGTCGCGGTCGGCGACGTCGTGCTCGACGACGTGCTCGACGTCGGCGCCGGATCGGAGATCGTCGTCGACGGCGAGGTGCTGCACTCGTCCGGGCTCGAGGTCGACGAGTCGCTGCTGACCGGTGAATCCGACGCCGTCGGCAAGTCGACGGCGACGAGGTGCTGAGCGGGTCGTTCGTCGCGGCGGGCGCCGGTCGCTACCGCGGCGACCCGCGTCGGCGCCGAGGCCTACGCGGTGCGGCTGGCCGAGGACGCCCGCCGGTTCACCCTCACCCGATCCGAGCTGCGGTCGGGCATCGACACGATCCTCACCTACGTGACGTGGGCGATCGTGCCGACGGCCGCGCTGCTGTTCTTCAGCCAGATGCGGGCGCGCGACGACTGGCGCGAGGCGCTGTCGGGCGCGGTGGCCGGCACCGTCGCGATGGTGCCCGAGGGGCTCGTGCTGCTCACCTCGCTCGCGTTCGCCGTCGCCGTCGTGCGGCTCGCCCAGCAGCGCGTGCTCGTGCAGGAGCTCCCGGCCGTCGAGGGTCTGGCGCGCGTCGACGTGCTCTGCATCGACAAGACCGGCACGCTCACCGAGGGCAAGCTCGCGGTGCAGCAGGTCGAGCCGCTCGACGGCGACGAGCCCGCGTTCGGCCGGTGCTCGCCGCGCTGGCCGCCGCCGATCCGTCGCCCAACGCCACCACGAACGCGATCGCCGAGCGCTTCCCCGACGCGCCGGACTGGCGGGTCAGCGGCGGCGTGCCGTTCTCGTCGGCGCGGAAGTGGAGCGCGCTCGGCCTTCGACGAGCAGGGCGCCTGGTTCCTCGGCGCCCCCGACGTGATGCTGCCCTCGATCGGTCGACGGGCGCGGCAGCGACCGCATCGACGCCGAGCCGGCGTGCCGTGAGCTCGCCGACGAAGGCCACCGCGTGCTGCTCGTCGCGACGGCGCCGGCGCTCACCGACGAGCAGCTCCCGGCCGACCTCGAGCCGGCCGGGCTCGTGGTGCTCGGCGACCGCCCGCGTCCCGACGCCGCCGACACGCTCCGGTACTTCGCGGAGCAGGGCGTCACCGTGAAGGTGATCTCGGGCGACGATCCCGCGCACGGTCGGGTGCGATCGCCGGTCCGGCTCGGCCTCGACGGCGCCGACGAGCCGGTCGACGCGCGCGAGCTCCCCGACGACGACGACGAGCTCGCCGGGCGTGCTCGAGTCGCACTCGGTGTTCGGCCGCGTGACGCCCGCAGCAGAAGCGCGCGATGGTGCAGGCGCTGCAGTCGCACGGGCACACGGTCGCGATGACCGGCGACGGCGTGAACGACGCGCTCGCGCTGAAGGACGCCGACATCGGGGTGGCGATGGGCTCGGGCAGCGACGCCACCCGGGCCGTCGCCCAGCTCGTGCTGCTCGACTCGACGTTCGACTCGCTGCCGCCGGTGGTCGCCGAGGGCCGCCGCGTGCTCGGCAACATCGAGCGCACGAGCGGGCTCTACCTGACCAAGACCGTCTACGCGATGCTGATCTCGCTCGCGACCGGCGTGCTCGGGTTCGTCGTTCCCGTTCCTGCCCCGGCACCTGACGCTGATCGGGGCGGTCACGATCGGCATCCCGTCGTTCTTCCTGGCGCTCGCGCCGAACGCCGACCGGTTCCGCCCTGGGTTCGTGCGCCGGGTGCTCCGGTTCGCGATCCCGACGGGCACGCTCGCGGCGATCGCGACCCTGCTCGCGTACACGCCTCGCGCGCGAAGGAACCGGGCGTCACGCTCGTGCAGGCGCAGACGACCGCGGCTCATGGTGCTCACGTGGATCGGGTTCCTCGGTGCTCACGATCCTCGCGGCGCCGCTCACGCGCGCCCGCCTCGCGCTGATCTGGTCGATGGCGGGGCTGTTCGTGGTCGCGATGTCGTGGGGGCCGAGCCAGACGTTCTTCGCGCTCGACGATCCGCCGCTCGATCGTGTGGCTGGCCGGGTTCGGCATCGCGGCGATCGTGTGGTCGTTCGCGCGGCTGTTCGTGCCCGGCGAACAGCCGGTCGGTCCACGCGCACGCGACCCGCTGTTCGGCGGGCTCGGGAGCCGTGCTCGGACCGACCCGGTCGAGTAGTCCTAGCGAGACTAGATGAGGCTGAGATCGCTCGGAGGCCAGATCACGATCTCGGCCTTGCCGATCACCTTGTCGATCGGCACGAACCCCAGCGAGAAGCGGGAGTCGAGCGAGTTCCCTCGGTTGTCGCCCATCACGAACAGCTCCCCGTCGGGCACCTTGAACTTGGGGAACCTGTCGGTGGGTTGTGTCAGGTACGGCTCGTCGATCGGCTCGTCGTTCACGAACACCTGTCCGTCGCGCCCGTAGACCACGTCGCCCGGCGTGCCGATCACACGCTTGATGAAGTCCTCGCTGTCGGGCCGCTGCACCCCGAGGCCCTCGAACATCCAGTGGAAGAATCCGCCGACGACCCCACGGTCGGGCTGCCCGCTCGGATCGGGGTCCTCGAACACGATGATGTCGCCGCGGTCCGGGTCGCCGAAGTAGTACGGGACCTTCAACACGAACACGCGGTCGCCCGGCACGAGCGTCGGCTCCATCGATCCGGACGGGATGAAGAACGCCTGCACCAGGAAGGTCTTGATCACCAGCGCCAGCACGAACGCCATGATGATCAGTCCGGGCAGCTCGCCGACGAACTGCACGAGCGGGTTCCGGTGCTTCTTGTGGCTCTTCGGGTCGTCCTTCTGGGGCTCGGGCGCTTCGAGGGTGTCGCGTTCGGTGGTCTTCACCGAGCAAGGGTACCGGCTGAGGACGTTGCGCCGTCGGTGCTCTCGATCCGCAGCGAGACCTCCACGGCCTTGAAGCTCGCCCAGATCTCGGTGCCGACGCGCAGGTCCATCCGCGACACCGATCCCGCCGGTGACCTCCGCGGTCAGCGGCGGTCGGGTGTCGATCCGGACCCTGGCGCGCTCGCCGTCGACCGCGATCTCGCCGATGCGTCCTCGGAAGACGTTGCGCGCGGACCCTTCAGGCTCGGACGAGTGCAGCGACACGTCGATGGGCTTGAGGCTCGCCAGAGCGCGCGCCCCATGTGCGATGGGGCCATCAGGCGCGACGATGATCTCGCCGTCACCGGTGCGCAGGATCGCCGCTCCGTCCTCGAGTGGCACCAGCACGCCGGTGAACAGGTTCACCCCCACGAGGTCGGCCGCGTACGCCGATCCAGGCGCCGCTCTGATCTGATCGGGGGTGCCGGTCTGCGTCTGACGACCGGCCTCGAGCAGCGTGACGCGGTCGGCCAAGGAGAGCGCGTCGAGCGGTTCGTGCGCGATCAACACGGTGGCACCACCGAACGTGCGGGCCACATCTCGAACGAGCGCGCGCAGGCCCGGCCGCGCCGACACGTCGACATTGGAGAAGGGTTCGTCGAGCAGCAGCAGGCGCGGTTGCGGGCGCGAGCGCGCGCGCCAGAGCGATGCGCTGCCGCTCGCCCCCCGAGAGCGAGGCGGGCTTCGTGGAAGGGTCGACCTCCGGCGCCAGCCGCAGGATCAGCTCCGTGGCGCGCGCACGAGCGGTTCCCTTCGCGATCTTCTGGGCGCGCAGCGGAAAGGCCACGTTCTCCAGGACCGAGAGCCGCGGGAACAACAGGTCGTCCTGGAAGCACACGCCGATCGCCCGCCGCTCGGGCGGAAGATGGTCGATCCGTTCGCCGTCGAGCTCGATGGTGCCCTCGGCCAGCTCCACCGTGCCCGTGAGGGCGTCCACGACCGTGGACTTGCCGGCCCCGTTCGGACCGAGCAGCGCGAGGGTCTCGCCGTCGGCCACGTCGAGCGTGACGGCGACCTCGAAATCTTCTCGCCGAGCGACGAAGTCCGCATGCAGGCCCATGGCGGCATCCTGGCAGGGATCAGCGGGCTTGGGTGATGCGGTCGCGCATCGCCACGAGCACGGCGACCGAGAGCGCGACCAGGATTAGCGACAGGAAGATCGCGCCGCCGGGGTCGGTGTTCCGAGCCTGGTAGACCGCGAGCGGCAACGTCTGCGTGCGACCCTCGAAGTTTCCGGCGAACGTGATCGTGGCGCCGAACTCGCCCAAGGCTCGCGCCCACGCCAACACCGCGCCGGCCGCCAGCTGCGGCCCGAGCATCGGCAGCACGACGCGCCGGATCGCGTACCGGGGGCTCGCCCCGAGCGCTGCCGCCGCGCGTTCGTACCGCTGATCGATCGAGCGCAGACCGGACTCTGTGGCCAGCACCATGAGCGGCATCGAGACGAACGTCGTGGCGGCGATGGCACCCCAGGTGGTGAACGTGAGCTGGATGCCGAGACCGTCGTAAAGCAAGCGACCGATCACGCCCCCGCGTCCGAGAGCCATGAGTAATCCGATGCCGCCCACCACGGGGGGAAGCACGACCGGAAGGACGACGATCGCCCGCAGCACCGAGCGGCCGGGGATCGGCGCGCGAGCAAGGACCCACGCCAGCGGCACGCCGAGCAGCACCGAGAGTCCGGTGGCGACCAGGGACACGACGATCGACAGTCGGAGTGCGGTGCCCGCGCCGACGCCGCTGAGCGAGCTGACCAGATCGCCCCAGGGAGCTCTGATCAGCAGGGCGACCAGGGGAAGTGCGACGAACACGGCGCCCGCGACGGCCAGGATCGAGAAGGGGAGCGGGATGCGCCAGCGCATGTGCGAGGTCAGGCCGCCGCTTCGAACCCGTACTCCGTCAGGGTCGCCTGGCCGTCGGGACCCGTGACGTAGGCGACGAACGCTGCCGCCAGCTCCGCGTTCGGCGCCCCGGTGACGACTGCGATCGGGTACGTCGCGATGACGTTCACGTTCTCAGGGATCTCGACCGCGTTGACGTCGTTGCCGGCCGCGGCCGAGATGTCGGATTCGTACACGATGGCGGCGTCGGCCTCGCCGGCGACGATCTTGGCGACCACGCTCGCGTTGTCTTCCTCGTTCGACACGACGTTGGCTTCGGCTTCGTCGAGGATGTTCGCGTTGCCGAGTGCTTCGCGCGAATAGTCGCCGACGGGAACGCCTTCGGCGGCGAGCACGAGCTGCACCCCAGAGGTCGCGAGGTCGTCGATCGACGCGATGCCGGCCGGGTTGTCGGGCGGCGTGATGATGACGAGACGATTCTGCACGAAGTCGGTGCGGTCGCTGACGCCGGGGTCTTCCTCCACGGCATCCATCCATGTGCCGCTGGCGCTGGCGAAGACGTCGGTCGACCCTTCGCTCTGGATCTGCCCGGCGAGCGAGTCCGACGCGCCGAAGTTGAAGACGACCGTGGTGCCGTCGTTCTGCGCCTCGAAATCGGGACCGATCGCGTCGCTGAATGCGGCCGTCAGTGACGACCCTGCGAACACCGTAAGCTCGGTGGGCTCGGTCGCAGGGCTCTCGCCGTCGGACGTGTCGTTCGTGTCGCCAGATGAGCACGCGCCGAGCACGAGTGAAAGAGCACACAAGCCGACGATCAATCGTCCCACGGAGCCTCCTCGGATGCTGGGAGGCGCAGCATATTGGTTCACGGTCATGTATACCGAGAGATAGCTGGCGATAATGCTGCTATTTCATAGTAAAGAGGACCTAGGAAACAACGACCGGCGGGAGGCCTATTCCTCAGGAAGGTTCACCATGACGCTCGTCGCCTTCACGGTGGCGACGGCTTCCATGCCCGGTTCGAGGCCGAGCTGGTCGGCGGCTTCCCGGGTGATGAAGGCGAGCACCCGATGCGGCCCGGCCTGGATCTCCACGGTCGCGGCGAGCCCGTCGCGCTTGACCTCGGTGATGACTCCCGGGAAGCGGTTCCGGGCGCTCGCCGCCGCGATCGGCTCGTCGTGGCGCCGCTCGGCGAGCAGGCGCGCGACCTCAGTGGCCGCCACGGTTCGCTGGCCGCCCGACGTGCGCTCGACGCGCAGCTTGCCCTCGCGTTCCCAACGACGGAGGGTCTCGACGCGGACCCCCAGCGTCTTGGCAGCTTCGCCGATGCGGTAGGCGCCGGTCATCGCATCGGCAGGCTACCCCTGTCGCGCCGTCGTCGGGCATCAGCGCGAATGCGACCACGGCTGCGAGCATCCACGCGGCGAGCCAGACGAACGCGGCGCCGGGGGAGAACGCCGTCCACAGGACCCCGGCGACGGCGCTCGCCGCGAGGTTGCCGGCGCTCTGCATCGCGGCGAGCACGCCGAACGCGCTGCCGCGGATCGGCTCGGGAGCCCGCGCCGCGACGGCCGCGTGTTCCGCGGTCTCGGCCGCGCCGATGCCGACGCCGGCGAGCACGAACCCCGCTGCGAGCACCGCCACGCTGGCTCCGGCGCCCGCGAACACCACGTAGGCGGCGAGGAACGACATCGCTCCCGCCAGCAGCACGAGCCGCGTCCCCTGGCGATCGCCGAGATGGCCGGCCGGCAGGCTCGTGAGCGTCGCGGCCACGTTGTATGCCACGTAGAGCAGCACGGCGATGCTCGCCGCTCGGTCCTGTCCACGGCCCGGCTCGAGCAGTTCGGTGGCGCGCAGGATGAGCAGCGTGGCGGCGCAGTTGCCGAGCTCGAACGCCCCCATGCCGGCGAACAGGCGCCCGAGCCCGCCCCGCAGCACCGGGCGCACCTGCAGGCGGATCGGCCGACGCTCCCGCGCGCTCGGTCGCCGCACGCGCCGCACGGCGGCGAGCATCGCGACGGCCGCGAGCAGTCCGGGCACGATCGAGACGAGCATCGCCGTGCGCACGTCGAACATCGCGATCAGCGCGATCGCGAGCAGCGGTCCCACGATCGCCCCGAGGTTGTCCGCGGCGCGCTCGAACCCGTAGGCCCGTCCGTACGCCTCGGGCGGCACCACGTCGGCGAGGATCGCATTGCGGCTCGGCCCGCGCACCCCGCGCGCAGCCCAGGCGCCGGTTCGCAGCACGAACACCTGCCATGGCGCGGTCGCGAGACCGATGCTGCTCGAGAGCACCGCGGTCGTCACGTAGCCGCCGACCGCGACCTTCGCGCGGCGCTGCGGGTCGTCGGCGAGCGCCCCGCCGGCCAGTTTCGCTACGCCCGCCGCGCCGTCGGCGACGCCTTCGATCAACCCCAAGGCAGACGCAGGCGCACCCAGGGTCACGGTGAGGAAGCTCGGCAGCAGCGCCGTCGGGATCTCGTGCCCCACATCGGACAGGAAGCTCGCGAGCCCGATCGACCGCACGCCCGGGTTGAACCAGGTCGTGGTGGTGGCGCCGGATCCCGCGTCGGTACTCACTGGCTGAGTATGCGACCCGACCGACCTGCCACACTCGGGGCATGGCCGAACCCTTCGTCCCCGATGACTTCGAGGCACCCTCGGGGTTGTTGCTTCCCGGGATGCGCCTGGAGCCCCTCGGTCCCGAGCACAACGAGCGAGACCACGAGGCCTGGTCCTCGAGCATCGATCACATCCGAGCCACTCCCGGCTTCCGGGAGAGCGACACCCACGAGACGGCGTGCACCCGTGGCCCCGCCCGATGTCGCTCGAGGAGAACCTCGGCGATCTGCAGCGCCACGCGGCCGACTTCGCGGCCCGGCGAGGCTTCACGTATTCCGTGCTCGACCCCGACACCGACGAGGTGATCGGCTGCGTCTACATCTACCCGTCGAAGGACGAACATCACGACGCACGGGTCGAGTCGTGGGTCCGCGCCTCGCGTGCCGAGCTCGACACGGCGCTCTGGCGCGGGGTCTCGGACTGGCTCGACTCCGATTGGCCCTTCTCACGTGTCGACTACCGAGGTGCCTGAGGAACGAGGGTCTTCACCTCCGATGACTCCGCGGGCAGCCATAGTCACCCGAACGTGACGGTCGTCACCGACGTCTCAGGAGGGAGTCGTCAGCGACGGTCTCATGCCGCGCCGACGACATCAGGGCAGGAGATCGAACTCATCGGCAGGGAGCGAGCGTGCAGGCTGGCGGATCGTGTTCCGTATGAAGGGGTACTGGAAGGCATACTGTCCGTGTACCGAACGACACAAGCGGTCGATCCATCTGACGCCGAGCGACCCGAACTACGGTCGCAACACGCGGGCCTGGTTCCGTCGCAGAACCATGTTGGAGGTCGTGATGAGCCGGTTCTTGGTGACGATCAGCGGGACCATCCTGACCGCCGACGGGCCCGCCGATCGCGATGCTCTGGATCGCGTCACAGACGAGGTGCTCGATGTGCTCCTGCTCGTGCGAAACCTGATCGATCCGGATGCCGGCGCGACCATGAGCTCGGGTTCCGTGGAATTCATGATGATGGCCGACGCCGCCACACCTGAGGCCGCGGTGGCTCTCGTCGCCGAGCACCTCAGGTGCGCGGTCGAGACGACCGTTATCCGCACCGGTCTCGACGTGCGAGTGGAACTCGAGAGCGCGACCGCCCTCGCTCAGCCTGCCTCGATCCCTGCCTGAGTCGTCTCGTGCAAACGCTTGGCCCGCTCGGCGCTCTGTCGTCGTGTGAGGTGCGAACCGCGCACGCAACGCAGATGATCACCCGGTGAAGGTGCGCGCGATCGACGAGCGAGCGCCGCGTCCGACGCGGATCCCGCAGCGTACGTCTTCTCGGAAGTCGTCCCCGGCCCGTCAACCGCGGAAACCCGACGATCTTGCCGCCACGTTCACGGTGTCGTGGTCGGGGGAGGACTACCCGGGTGTCCATCTCTGCATCTACCGTGCCCTGGCTGCTGACGGCTCCGTGGGTCGGTGAGTTCGTCCATCCTCGCAGCCTGGCGGCCTCGCCGGTCGTAGCGAGATGTCCCGCGAGGCCGACCAAGGCAGCGGTGAGAGGCGAGGTGTCGAGTGAGCTGGAACGCCTGATGCACCCAGTGATCGGCCATGTGCGGTCCATCCGACCGTCGGACGCACGGCTGCTCGACGAGCTCCTGGCAAGCCTGAGGAACGCTCGAGGGCTGGGCCACGCGCTGAGCGCCGATCGAGCACCGCGCCCCAGCTCGCCGGCACCTGTGGGCCTTCAGGGTGGCGTGGATGAAGCACGGGCGTGACGAGGACGACTTCACCGTCATCTGGCAGCTGGCTGACCGTATGCGTTACGTGTGCGTCCGCCTTCCCCCAGAGCATAGTTCTCGAAGCGGCGTGTTCTCCGACAGGGATTGATGATGTGCCACCGCCACCGCCGCGACTCGCGTGGCGCATGTAGCCGTGTGCGCACCACAGGCGTCTATCCGCTCCAACGCGATCGCGCTCGTTGGTCCGGCAGCCTCAGACGGCGAAGCGCACGTGCAGGATGTCGCCTTCCGCACCTCGTAGTCCTTGCCTTCGACGCGGAGCTTGCCGGCCGACTTGGCGGCTTCCATGGAACCGGCGGCGACCAGTTCGTCGTAGCCGATCACCTCGGCGCGGATGAACCCGCGCTCGAGGTCGGTGTGGATCACGCCGGCGGCCTCGGGGGCCTTGGCGCCGCGGCGAACCTCCCACGCGCGGGTCTCGTCCTCGCCGGTCGTGAGGAAGGTGATGAGGTCGAGCGCGCGGTAGCAGGCCTCGATCACGGTCTCGAGGCCGGGTTGCGACACGCCGAACTCCTCGAGCAGCGCGCGCGCCTCGTCGGCGTCCATCTCGGCGGTCTCGGCCTCGATCGACGCGTACACGCCGACGGCGCCGCGTCGGCAAGCTCGGCGGGCACGTCGAGACCTTCCTCGAGGTTCGCCACGACGACCTCGGGCTTCAGTGTCAGGGGGGCGATGCCTCGGAACAGCGCCACGTCGTCGTCCTCGCAGCTTGGCGTCGCGCAACGGGGTCTCGGCGTCGAGCGCCTCCTTCGCGCGGCGCAGCGCGTCGACCTCGGCGCCCGGCTTCCGCCGCGACTTCTTCTCGGCTTTCTCGAGCGCGCTCTCGATCACGGCCAGGTCGGCGAGCAGCAGCTCGGCGCGAACGGACGCGAGCTCGTCGGCCGGTGCTGCGTCGGCGCCGAAGCATCGCAGCACGACCGCGAGCGCGTCGACCTCCCGGAGCTTCGCGATGCCCTGGGC
Source organism: uncultured Actinomycetes bacterium (assembly GCA_963831325.1). Classification (GTDB taxonomy): domain Bacteria; phylum Actinomycetota; class UBA4738; order UBA4738; family HRBIN12; genus JAOUEA01. The sequence continues at coordinate 113,417 of CAWHQA010000033.1, read as the reverse complement.
GCTCGACACGCCGCCGGGCACGTCGACGAACCGCACCTGCGCCGCGACGGTCTTGGCCGAGCGCTCCATGTCGGTGAGCACCTGCAGGCGCGTCGTCGGGCACCGAGACGACCGCGACGTTGGCCTGGCCGCCGTGCGATCCGGCGCGCGTGAGCGCCGTGAACAGCGTGGACTTCCCACTGTAGGGCACCCCGACCAGGCCGACGTCCTTCACGGTCGGCGAGCCTAGCAGGGGGCTGCAGGCGCCGGTCGAGATGGTCAGAGCGCCTGCACGGCCCTCGCTCGCGGCCGATGTGCTTCGGCCCTTCGGTCCACACGAACCGACCTTGGTCCCATGCGCCGCAACGGCCTCGAGAACCGATGCTCCTGGGGAGACCGGGCGGGGCGGGGTGCCGCCAGACCCACTCCGTTCCGCCAGGTCCGTTTCCGGGCGCGAGCACGCCGGGGGGCCGGACGGGGGTTCGATCGAGGTCTGGCGAAGATGTGCGAGGGGCGCATCGTCCGGCGGGCCGGGGATCCGACGGCCCCGGCCCGCCGGCTCTCCTAGCTCTCGGTCCAGCTCGGCCCTAGCTCTTGGTCTCCCAGAAGATCTTGCCGATCTCGTCGATCGCGTCGAGCAGCTTCTGGCCCTGCGCAGGGTCGCTCGACTTCTTCGACGCGCCGGCGAGCTTCGTGGCGTTCCAGAACTTGTCGTGCAGGTCCGAGTACTTCTCGAGGTGCTCGGGCTTGAAGTAGTCGGTCCACAGCACCCACAGGTGGTGCTTCACCAGGTCGGCGCGCTCCTCCTTGATCGAACATGCAGCGCTCGCGGAACTCCTCGGCGGTCTCGGTCGCCGACTTCTTGCCCTCCGGTCCTGCAACGCTCCTGGATCGCCTTCACCGACTCGGCCTCGATGCGGGCCTGGGCGGGGTCGTAGACGCCGCACGGCACGTCGCAGTGGGCGTGGACGCGCGGCGCGGCTTGAGGAATGCTTCCAGCATGGATCCCCCTCCTTCTGATGGAACCGATCGTTCCGCCGATGCCGGCGGCGATGTCGCAACGGTCTCCGGTTCCGCTTCGCTGAAACCTATCACCGCGGTCGGAAACGGGTCGCCGGCGTCGGCGCGACCGCCCTCGCGGCGGCGCGGGGTCGCGTGGGCGTGCCTGCGCTGGAAGCCGTGCCGCGTCGAGATCGAGGGCGGGTCGATGGCGCCGACGCTCGCGCCCGGGGACTGGGCGCTGGTCGCGCGCCCGTCGCGCTACGAGCGCGGCGACGTCGTCGTGGTCGAGCACCCAGGGCGTCCCGGCTACGAGATGGTGAAACGCACTCGTCGGCGTGCCCGGCGACCAGGTCGGCGACCGCGTGCTCGGTGACGACGAGTTCTGGGTCGAGGGCGACTACGAGCCGGCCTCGACCGACTCCCGGCAGTTCGGACCGGTGCGCGCCGACGCGCTGAAGGCGAAGGTGCTGCTCGTGTACTGGCCGCCCGAACGGCGGCGACGGGTCAGGTAGCGGCCTTCGCCGGGCCACCGCGCATCCGAGGACTTCTCGCACCCGCGCGGTCTCGGTCGCGCCCCTCGGCCTGGCACTGGTCGTCGCCGGGCCCTCCGACGAGACGGTCGCGGCCGGCTCCGCCCCTAGACCAAGTCGCCGCCGGACTCACCCCTCACGCGGTCGTTCCCCACCTCGCCGTCGAACCGGTCGTCACCCGGCCCCGCGATCAGCAGGTCGTTGCCCGGACCGCCGCACGCACGGTCCTTCCCGATCGAACCCTGGAACTCGTCGTCCCCACCCATGCCGAGGAAGACGTCGGGCCCGCGGCCGCCGCTGAGCTCGTCGTCGCCGGGCGTGCCCACGATGTTCACGGGCTTGCCGAGGCATCGCACGAGCTCGTAGGCGCCGGCATCGCACCGCCGGTCACGCGGTGCGCCCCGCTGGTCGCGCCGCCAGCACTCGCCCGCATCCCGATCGCCGGGCTGGTCGGACAGCGCCATCGTCGGGGTCGGACCGCCGTTGGGACCGAGCCGCCGTAGCTGCGGATCGACGTCCTCGAGATCGTCCGGTCGCGTCGAACCCGCATCCGTGTCCCTGGCCCACGTTGCCGCCGAGGCTCCGGAGCGTCACCGTCGCATTGACGGGCGCGGTCGGCCCGGTTGCCCGCGACGATCGACGCCCGACCCCGACGCGACCGGGTCGCCGACCGTGATGCCGCCGCCTCGTGCCGCCTCGTTCTCTCCGATCGTCGAAGCGACGATCTCGGCAGCTCCGGCGAGCAAAAGTCCGCCCCCTTCGCCGGTCGCCGTGTTCCCGGCGATCGTCGCGGTCTCGATCGAGGTGGCGGATCCCGACGTCTGACCAGATGCCGCCGCCGTCGTCCGAGAGATTGCCCACGATCGCGGAACCGACCACGGTGACCACGCCGGCGTTCCAGATGCCGCCGCCGGTCGTGCGGCCTCGTTCCCGATCACGAGCGTCTCGACGAGGCGCAGCCGGGCACCAGCAGCGACCGCGATGCCGCCTCCTCGCTCGGCGAGCCCGCCGCCGATGGTCACGCCGACCAGATGGAGCCGGCCGCCTTCCACGCGGAGCGCCCCGCCCGACAGCGAAGCATCGCGAGCTCCGAAGACGGTGAGGTTTTCGATCGTCGTCCGGACCTCGGCGTCTGCTCCTCGGCACGACCGTGAAGGCCGGCGCGCCCGAGCGTGGTTGCGTCGATGAAGGCGCCGGTCTCGCCCGTCGCCGACGATCTCGATCTGGCGGCGAAGCTCGATCGTTCCCTCGCCGACGCCGCCGCGCACCGGTGATCGAGAGCGGGTAGAACCCCGGCGGCACCAGCACGCGTGCCCCCTCGGAGCGCTCTTCACAGCGTCGCGCAGCGAACAGTCGCCGTCGGAGCACGACCCGTCGAACGAGTCGTCTGACGTGTCGACCACCAGCGTCGAGGAGGCCGCCTGTGCCCACGGCGCTCCGATGGCGATGAGCAGCGCCGCCATCACCAGGGCGCCCGGGCGCATCAGACGGAAGGTCCTCACGGCGAGATGCTACCGACGCTGCGAAGAGACCCCGACCTCAAGAAGCGGCACCTGTCCTACGATGCATGGGTAGCACGTGACATCGACGAGGAGCCTCCGCTGGCCCCAACGCTTCCCCCGGTCCCACCCCGACCCGACCTCGCGACGCAAGCGTGGCCGCCGCTTCGGGTGCCGCTGGAGGCTCCGAGGCGACGGTTCCCGAAGTGGGTGATCGGCTCCGCCATCCTCACTGTCGTGTTGATGATCGGCGGGCTCGCCACGTCGTTCATCGTCCGGTACGACCCTTCGGAGCATCGCGACGAGTACGCCTTCATCGCAGAGGGCTTCGGCGGCGACCCCGTGCGATGGAACCCCTGCGAGCCGGTGCACTATGTGGTGAACGTCTCCCAGGCCCCGCCAGGCTCGATCGGCGACGTGCAGGAAGCCGTTCGCCGGATCTCGGGGGCCACCGGCATCATGTTCACCTTCGACGGACTCACCGACGAGGTGCTGCAGCGTCGGCGCGAGATGGTGCAGACCGACCGCTACGGCGCCGGATGGGCTCCGGTGCTCGTGACGTGGGTCGACCCCGATACGTCGGCGGTCTCGTTCGACAGCGATGACCACATCGCGGCCGGCGTCGCGGCACCGTACTCCGCGCCGGGGAGCGATGTGATCGTCAGCGGCTGGATCGCACTCAACGCCGCAGATCCGAACCAACCCGGGTTCGGCTCACCAGACGCCCAAGGCCCTATCGTGCTGCACGAATGGGGTCACGTGATGGGACTGGACCACGTGGAGGAGTCGGGCCAGCTCATGCATCCCTCAGGGGGCGGGGTCGCCGACTTCGGTCCCGGCGACGTCGAGGGCCTGCGTCGCGTCGGCCTGTCCGAAGGCTGCCTGACGACTCCAGCCGCACCGTAGCTTGACCCCGCGCGAGGCGCGAAGGCGACGGCGGTGAACGATGGATTCGGCCCGCCCGGTCAGCCGGGGAGCTTCGCCGCGATCACGTCGGCCTGCTGGATGTCAGGCGGCACCGAGAACAGGTCGTCGGCCCGCGCCATCAAGGCTTCGGCCACCTTCCCGGACAGGTGAGCCTGGCGCCCCGAGTCGTCGGGGAAGAAGTCCACGATCGCGAAGTCCGACTCCGAGAGGCGCATCGCGAACCATGCGGTGGTGGCCGGTTCCTCGTTGACCAGCGCGAGGCCACCTTCGAGGAAGGCCTCCACCTCGGCTTCCTTGCCCGGCTTCGCCTTCAGTGGCACGTACAGACCGACCGGCACCATCGGGCCTCCTTAGCATCGACTGTGACCTGCGATGCCCGCTCGCATATGTGCTGAAACCTTCGGCTGTCCGCCTTGTTGGGGAACACTCGTCTGGACTACGCTGTTGCACCTGCAAATGATCTGCACGCGAGAAGCCGGCATCGTGGGGGCCATGATCCCCGATCGCATCTGCTGTTCCTCCTGAGCAGGGACGGCCTAGCGCCGCGCTTCACCATCGTTCGTCCCACCACTCGCACCGGAGGTGCACCCGTGTCCTCGACACTTTCCACGAGTTCTACGGTCATCGTCGACGCCAGGGGCCAGTCCTGCCCGGGACCGCTCGTCTCGCTCGCCAAGGCGCTGAAGGAAGCCGCGAGGGCGACCTCTTCGAACTGCTGGCCACCGACCCGGGCTCGCGATCCGACCTGCCGAGCTGGGCAGCGATCAGCGGCAACGAGCTGCTCGAGTCGAGCGAGTCCGCCGGCGAGTTCCGATTCCTGATCAGGAAGGTCTGACATGGCCGTCGAGACTCTCGGGACCGAGGAGCTCGTGAGCGCGCCCTCGTACGCCGACCTGCTGGCAGCGCATCGAGACCCTGGAAGCCGCGTCGCACGGCGCCGTCAGGAAGACGAACAAGCTGACGATCATCGCGTGGGGCGGCGACCTCGATCGCATCTGGCCCACGACGATCCTTGCGACGACCGCGGCCGCGAGCGGCATGGAGTCGAACGTGTTCTTCACGTTCTGGGGCCTGTTCGCGATCGTGAAGCCCGGCGTGCGCATCACCGGCGACAACTGGATGCAGAAGATGATGAGCGCGATGAATCCGGGCTCGGCGCAGAAGGCGAAGCTGTCGCACTACAACTTCGCCGGGGCCGGGCCGGCCATGTTCAAGAAGCTCGCCGGCGACCGGCACGTCGCCAAGCCTGAGGAGCTGATCGCGACCGCGCAGGAGTTGGGTGTGCGGCTCATCCCGTGCCAGATGACGATGGACCTGCTGGGGTTGAAGCGCTCCGATCTTCTCGAGGGCCTCGAGGAGCCCATCGGCGCGGCGACCGCGATCGCCGAGATGCGCGACGCGGCTGTGTCGCTGTTCATCTGACCGCGGCGCCCGGTGCGAGGTCGCCTCGGCCCGGGCCCTTTGGTTCGAGCGTGCGATCTCTCGGCCGAACAGCGCTGCTGGCCACGTTGTACATCAGCCACGTCCTCGTCGATCAGGAAGGATCGGTTCGTGCTCGTCTCTGCGCCGCTGCGTCCGGGTGCACTAGAGCACTCGGGAACCTCAGGAACCTCTCGAGGAACTATTGGCAAACCCACTTGAGATGTGACGCACGTCACTGAACCGTTCGTGAGTCACGGGTAGGTTCGGACACATGTTCGAGCTGAGACAGACCGTAGGGCAGGGTTCGCCCGTGCTGAGCGACGACTCGCTCCTCGCCCAAGCAGATGAGGCGAACGCGACCGTGAGCAGAGCCCAGCGTGAGCTCTTCTCCCTGCTGCGCGAGATCGACCGCCGTGAGGCCTGGAGGGCCGATGGCGCCCAGAGCCTCGCGCACTGGGTCTCGATCCGCTACGGCATATCCGCCTGGAAGGCCGAGCGCTGGGTGGCTGCTGCCGAGGCCCTGGAGACGCTGCCCCTGGTGGCTCGAGCTTTCACCTCAGGCCTGCTCGGCATCGACAAGGTCGTGGAGCTCACCCGGTTCGCCACCCCCGAGTCCGAAGCAGGGCTGATCGGATGGGCGAAGGAGCGAGCCGCAGGTGCGATCAGGCACCGCGGGAACCTCGAACGACGCCGTGAGCGTGAAGTGACCTCTCCGCAGAGCGTGAGCGGTCCCTGCGCTGGTGGTACTCCGACGACGGCACCCGGTTCGGTCTCGACGCGGAGCTGCCTGCCGACCAGGGAGCGGTGGTCGCCAAGGCGCTTTCACGTCTGGCCCAGACGATCCCGCTCACCCCTGACACCGATCACCCCTCCCCGGCAGACGCACGACGTGCGGATGCGCTCGTCATGGTGTGCTCGGGCGCGATCGCCTCCGATCCGGACCAGGATCGGGCCACCCTGGTGGTGCACACCAGGCTCGAGACCTTGCTGGGTGCACCCGGTGCACCCAACGCCGAGATCGAGCACGGTCCGGTTCTCGATCCCGCCACAGCCCAGCGCCTGGCGTGTGACGCACGGATCCAGGTGATGGCCGAAGACCCTCACGGTCAGCCGCTCTCGCTCGGGCGCATCACCCGCACACCGTCAGCCGCCATGGTGAGGGCGCTCCGCTACCGAGACAAGAAGTGCCGCTTCCCGGGGTGCGGCAGGAGGCGGTTCACCAACGCCCATCACGTCAGGTTTTGGTCGCGGGGTGGCGCCAACGATCTCGGCAACCTAGTGCTGGTCTGCGGGTTCCACCACAGGCTCGTGCACGAGGGTGGCTGGCGGCTCAGGCTCGATCCCGACGCGACCGTCCGATGGTTCCGCCCGAACGGGGTCAGATATCGGGCGGGACCGGCGCCCTGACGGCGCCGGCGGCCCGGGAAAGGTCGCCCGTACACTCGCGCGGTGAGCGATCAGCCGCAGCATGGGGTGTCGTTCCGTGAGGCTGCGCGCTTCTGGGTGAAGCTCGGTTTCATCAACTTCGGAGGGCCGGCCGGGCAGATCGCGCTGATGCACGACGAGATCGTGGAGCGGCGACGGTGGGTCTCGAACTGACGGTTCCTGCACGCGCTGAACTACTGCACGTTGTTGCCGGGCCCCGAGGCACAGCAGCTCGCGATCTACCTCGGGTGGCTCCTGCACCGCGTCAAGGGCGGACTCGTCGCCGGTGTGATGTTCGTGCTGCCGAGCGTCTTCTTGATGTTCGGACTCTCGTGGCTGTACGCCTCGCAAGGTGACGTCTCCTGGGTCGACGCGATCTTCGCGGGGCTCGCCCCGGCGGTGATCGCGATCGTGGTAGCGGCGACGATCCGCATCGGCAAGAAGGCGCTCGCGAACGTGGTGATGCTCGCCGTCGCCGTTGCCTCGTTCGTCGCGATCTTCGTGCTGCACGTGCCGTTCCCGCTGATCGTCCTGGCTGCGCTCGTGATCGGGTTCGTCGGCGGCGCTGCTCGCCCGGACCTGTTCCAGGTCGGCGTCGCCCACGAGCTCGAGGAACAGGAACGCGTCGCCCTCGCCGACGATGCGCCGCGGGCCGCGCACACGATGCCGTCGAGGGCCCGGGCAGCGCGCACGCTGATCCTCGGCCTCGTCGTCTGGATCGTGCCGATCGCGCTCATCGCCGCGTGGCGAGGCGGCGGCGACACCCTCACCGACATGGGCTGGTTCTTCTCACGCGCCTCGCTCGTCACGTTCGGGGGCGCCTACGCGGTGCTCGCCTACGTGAACGTCGCGGCGGTCCAGACCTACGGCTGGCTGCTCCCCGGCCAGATGGTCGTCGGACTCGGCCTCGCGGAAAGCACTCCGGGCCCGCTCATCATGGTGCTCGAGTTCGTCGGGTTCGTCGGCGCGTATCAGAACCCCGGCGGGCTCGATCCGCTCGTCGCCGGCACCCTCGGCGCCCTCGTCGCGGTATGGGCAACGTTCGCGCCCTGCTTCCTCTGGATCTTCCTCGGCGCGCCGTACATCGAGAGCCTGCGGGGGAACCGGCGCCTCGCGGCAGCGCTCGAGACCGTGACCGCCGCTGTCGTGGGCGTGATCGCGAACCTCGCCGTGACGTTCGCGATCGGGACACTGTTCGATCGGGTCGGCGGAGCGCGCTTGCTCGGCCGGTTCGATGTGCCGAGCCCGGTGTGGTCGAGCGTCGATCTCTTCGCCGCCGCGGTGGCAGCCGTCGCCTTCGTGGGTCTCTGGCGCTTCAAGTGGAACGTGCTGCCGGTGATCGCGACGAGCGCGCTCCTCGGACTAGTCTGGTACGGACTACTGGAACGGTGAGTCAGCCCGTCGGGCTCTGATGTTCAGGCGTACATAGTCGATCACAGGCTCGGGCATGCGCTGGGCGACCTCGCGCACGAACCTCGCCCGCTCGTCGTCACCCATGCCCTCGACGTGGTCGCCGAGGCAGATCGTCTCGAGGTATGCCTCGAGCTCGCTCGCAGGGATCGGTGATGGCTCGTCGTGCAGCCACGTCTCGACGTCGGTGAACCCTGAAGCCTCGAGGCGCTCGCGTGTGCGCTCGGCGCCGGCGTAGTGTTTGCGCCCGGCGAAGTCCTCCCCCATGGCATGGAGTGCCGCCTCGATCGACGCGATGTTCCCTTCGCCGCCGCATTGTGCGACCAACTGCGCACCGGGCCGCATGACCGCCGCGAGGTTCTGGAACAGCGCGTCGTGGTCGAGCACCCAATGGAAGGTGGCCGTCGACAGCACCGCGTCGACCGGCTCACCGATCGCAAGCGGTCGTCGCAGATCTGCGACGACGTACGTCGCGCGATCATCACCCAACCGCTCCCGCGCCCGCTCGATCATCGAGTCGGAACCATCGAGCGCCACGACCTCCCCACGTGGGAGCCTCGCTCGAAGCTTCTCGGTCACCTTGCCGGTGCCGCACCCGGCGTCGAGCACACGCTCGTCGCCGGTGAGCTCCAGCCAGCCGAGCACGGTCTCGCCCCACTGCGTCATGGGGATGGGCAGCCGGTCGTACGCGGCAGCGTTCCAGTCGCGTGTCACCGGGCAAGCGTAGGCGAGGCGAAACGAGGTCTCGACGGCCTCGACCTCGATGTGTCGTTAGTTAGCGTTGTGAACTATCCTGGATGCATGCCGATCGTCTCACCTGCCACCGACCTTGCCGCCCTTGCGTCGCACCTGCGACTGTCGGTCTTCCGCGCCTCCCGCACGCTTCGGCGCGAGAGCCAGGCCGGGGTCTCGCCCACGCTCCTCGCGGCACTGTCCACGATCGAGCGGCATGGACCGATGAGGCCGGGTGACCTAGCTACGCACGAGCAGGTGCGCAAGCCCACGGTGACCCGCATCCTGGCGGCCCTCGTCGCCGAAGGATTCGTCGAGCGCACGCCCGACCCGGTCGATCGACGTGTTTCCTGGGTGCAGCTCACGCCTGCCGGGCGCGCGCTGATGCGAGCGGTCCGACGCCGGTCCGACCGATATCTCGCGCAGCGCCTGCGGCGACTCGACCCCGAGGACGTCGCAACGCTCGAGCGCGCCGCCGGCATCCTCGACCGTGTCACGGAGCCCGCATCGTGAGCCCCCGAGTGACCGCTGTGATCGGCCGAACGTTCTCGTCGGTGCGCACCTCGCGAAACTTCCGCCTCTACCTGACCGGGAACACGGTCTCCGCGATCGGCACGTGGATGAACTTCACGGCGAGCGCATGGCTCGTGCTCACGCTCACCGACAGCGGCACGGCGCTGGGAGCCAACATCGCGCTCTACTTCTTGCCGGTCTTGCTGCTCGGGGCGTACGGCGGGGTGCTGGCGGATCGATTCGACAAGCGCCACATCCTGATGATGACGCAGGCCTCGTACGGCGTGGTCGCGCTCGCGCTCTGGGGGCTCGTGGCAACCGGTCTCGTCGAGCTCTGGATGGTCTATGGGCTCTCGCTCGCCTCCGGCATCGTCACGGCCATCGACAACCCCTCGAGGCAGAGCTTCTACATCGAGATGGTCGGCGAGGAACACGTGCGCAACGCCGTGAGTCTCAACAGCGCGGCGTTCACCGGCTCGCGCGTGATCGGGCCGGCGATCGCGGGCGTGTTGATCGCGACCGTGGGCATCGCCACGTGCTTCCTGATCGATGGCTTCTCGTACGCAGCCGTGCTCATCGCGCTGTTCGCGATGCGTCCGGCGGAGATGCACGCGCAGAAGCGGTCGACGCGTGAGCGCGGTCATCTCAGCGCTGGGCTGCGGTACGTCTGGGCGACCGACGAACTGCGACGCCCGCTGCTCGCGATGGCCGTGGTGTTCACCGTGTCGTTCAACTTCGCGGTGTTCGTGCCCCTGCTTGCCGATCGCACGTTCCATGGTGACGCCGGCACGTTCGGCGCGCTCTCGGCGCTCGCGGGAGTCGGGTCGTTCCTCGGGGCGATCGTCATGGCGAGCCGCGTGCCCGTTCCGCGCATGCGCGACCTCGCGCTGTGGTCGGTCGCGACCGGCGTCTCGCTCGTGCTCTCGGGACTCGCGCCCACGCTGTGGCTCGCGGGGGCGGCGATGATCCCGATGGGCTTCACGATCATGGCGTTCATGATCACAGGCAACACGATGTTGCAGCTCAACGCCCGTCCCGAGGCTCGGGGCCGCGTGATGGCGTTGTACGGCATCGTCTTCCTCGGCTCGACGCCGATCGGAGCGCCGATCGCAGGCGTGATCGGCGAGCATCTCGGTCCCCGGGTGGGGTTCGTGATCAGCGGAGTGGTGGCCGGCGGGCTCGGCCTCGCCCTGCTCGCAGCCCGCGGGCGCCGGGCCGCCGTTCCCGTGCTCGCCGGGCAAAGGGTAAGGCCGGAGGCGGCGCGGGAGTCGCCTTCATGAGGCGCGTTCCCGGCCGGCTCCGGCCTCCGTGAGCCCGCGAGGGGGATCCCGGGCTACGTACTGACGATCTGAGCTGCGCCGATCCGCGCGGTCTTGTTGATGCGCGAGAAGCTGAGGAGCGTGGCGTACCAGCTGGGCTCGTGCGCGATCCTCATGCACTGGCGGCAACCGCTCACCATGCCGGCCGAGAGCTCCTTGTGTTCGCTCATCCGTCCGATCCTTCCGTCTTCCGCACTCTTCGTTGATGTGGGCCGTTCGATCCCGTCGTGCGGAGCACATGGTGCGCCCACGCAACCCGGAGGTCGATACCCGCCAGAGAGGGAAACTAGCTACCTCGGCCTAAGTAAGTAGAGCTACGTACATAACCGTAAGGGAAATTAGTGTGCCCCGACCACGGTCGCGCTACTCAGACCACCTCCCGGTCGATGCGCCAATCGCCCTCGGGCTCGTCGCGGCTCACATCGAGCACGGTACCGTCGGCGAGTGACAGCCGGAACCGACGGGTGAGCACGCCGTCGCGTTCGTCGAGGGCCGAGCGCACGACCTCGACCGGTTCTTCGACACCGCCCCAGATCACCGCTCGCGGCCACTCCTTCGCCTTCGCGCCTTCGGCGAACCGCAGCCGGATCTCGGGCGCCTTCGCGAGCCAGCGTGGTAGCACCGGTACCCACAACAGGAATGCGATGCCGACGAGCGCGGCCGACCCCTGCACGCCGAACGTCGGCAACAGAGGGATCGCGAGCACCGCGGCGGCAAGGCGCGCCACGTTGTACACCACGTCGTACGCGGCGAACACGCGCCCGCGCAAGCCGTCGGGCACGGCTTCCTGCACCATGGTGTCGACGGGCACCTTCTTCCACGCGAAGGTCAGCCCGACGAAGAAGCTGGCGAGCAGCAGGGTCCATGGAGCAACGAGCAGGCTCACGAGCAGCACGGCAACGCCCCCGACGGCGAAGGCGCCGGAGATGATGCGCTCGCGTGCGAACCGGCGGTCGAGCGCACCGATCGACGCCAGGCCGGCGAACACCCCGGCGCCGCCGGCGCCGATCAACCACGAGAACGATCCGACGCCTTGGTCGAATCGCTCGCGGAACACGACGAGCGCGAGCACCAGCATCAGTCCTTGCCCGATCTGATCGAGGCCGATCGAGGTGATCGGGCCGACGGCCCGCGGGGTCTGCACGATGTGGCGCAGCCCACCGGTGAGCTCGACGCCGACCCGCCGAAGCTGGTGTCGGAGCAGCTCGGCTGACTCGGGGAGTTGCAGGGGACGAAGGTCGGTCGTGATGCTGCGCGCGAGGAACGACGCGCTGACCCACATCGTCGCGGCGGTCGCGACGATGGCGAACGTCCCGAACGCGTCGGCGACGAGGCCCCCTGCGAAGACCCCTGCGAGCAGAGCGACCGTGCCACCGACGGTCGCGATCGAGTTGGCGACGAGCAGGTTCTCGGTCGGCACGAGTCGCGGCACCACGGCTTGCGCGGTCGCGAGGAAGAACCGGTTCACCGATGTCACGAACAGCGCGCTCCCGTAGTACAGGGCCGGTTGACGTGTCGGGCTCGCGAGCACGAGGAAGACCGGCGCAGCACGCACCAGCGGGGCGACGATCATGATGCGTCGGCGTGACCAGCGATCGATGAAGACCCCCACGAAAGGTCCGATCACCGAGAAGGGCACGATGACGATCGCCGATGCCAGCGCGAAGCTCGACGCCGTGGTCGCGCGCTCGGGCGAGAAGACGAGCGAGGCGACGAGCGCTGCTTGGATCAACCCATCCGCGGACTGGCTCACCATCCGCATCGCGAACAGCTTCCGGAAGTCGACATGGCGAAGCGCATCACGGGGACTGCCGATGCGGGGTTGGGTCCGTGGGCTCATCCGGGTCATCGTAGGTGCGCTGTAGTTCCACCCGTCTGCGGGCCGATACCCCGACGGTGAGAAGGATGCTCCTCGGGTTGCCCGTCCTTGCGCTGTTGGCCTGCTTCCTCGTGACCGGCGCCGGCGTGCCCGCTGCTGCGGTCGTGAGCGCGACGAACGGACGTATCGCGTTCGCGTCGGACCGAGACGGGGACTTCGAGATCTTCTCGATCCGGCCCGACGGCATGGGACTCGTGAAGCTCACGAACGACACGACTGACGACGACGATCCAGCGTGGTCGCCCGACGGGTCTCGGATCGCGTACGTGCGCACGGGGGTGTGCGACGCGCCATGCAAGGCGATCTGGGTGATGGACGCTGACGGAACCGATGCGACGGCGCTCACGCCATGGTCGAACGCGATCCAGGACTCAGCGCCAACCTGGCTCTCGATGACGACCATGCTCTACACGAGCACCCGTGTCTCGGGTGGCGGACTTCAACCCAAGGAGATCTGGTCGATACCGGCCACGGGAGGGGTTTCCACCCAGCTCACCGAGACCAGCGCGGCGAGCTATGTCCCCGATGTCTCGCCCGACGGGGCGTCGATCGTTTTCGCTTCGGACCGCGACGGAACCGGTCGCTTGTACACCATGACGTCGAGCGGGGCATCTCAGTCGGTGGTCGCACTTGCCGGCGCCCAGGTGCCGACGAAGTTCGCAAAGGACCCGTCGTGGGCGCCCGGCGACGACCGCCTCGCGTTCACCGGTTCGTCGGTGCTGGTGGCGACCCCACCAGACCTGTACGTCGCGAGCACCGACGGCTCGGGTTCGCAGATCGTGTACAACCCGGCCGACCACCCCGTCTACATGCCGTCGTGGTCTCCCGACGGCACGCGGATCGTGCTCGCGGTCGACGCGGGCGGCGCGACCAACCTCCAGATCCGGATCGTGGATCCGAGTACTGGCGTTGCCACCACCGTGGCTTCGAGCTCGGCCGATGAGCGCAATCCGAGCTGGCAACCGGTCGCCGCCGCCAGTCCGACCGTCTCGGCGAGTCCGACTCCTTCCACCTCTCCCACGAGCTCGCCCACGCCGACCGCGCCTCCCGACGGCGTGCATGTCGCCGTGGAAGACTTCTACTTCGACCCGGCGACGGTGCCGGTCCGCCGAGGCGGCACGGTCGTCTTCGACTTCGTGGGAGGGGTGCACCACACGGCGACCGACAGCTCCGGGCTCGCGCTCTACGACTCGGGGCCGGTGGCCCCGGACGGGCCGAGCATGTGGTTCACGTTCGAGGCTGCCGGCATCTACTCGTTCGTCTGCACGCCGCATGCGGGCATGGGCGGACGCGTCTCGGTTCCGGTGCGTGCGGCGCCGGCTTCGGGCGGTGTACGCACGAGGTTCACCGTCGTGTGGGCTTCGGCGGAGGCAACCGGCGACTACGTCTACGACGTGCAGGTCCGACGCCCGGGCGCGACCTGGACGTCCTGGCGCAGGGGCATCACAGCGCGAACCGACGACTTCACCTCAAGGGCCGGGAAGGGCCGCTATCGGTTCCGGGCGCGCCTGCGCGATGTCGGACTCGGTCGAGCCTCGCGCTGGTCGACGGCGAGCTCGATCCGCGTTGGCTGATGGTCCGCCCGACCGCTGGCCCTGTTCCTCGCCGCCTGCGGTAGCGTCGATGCGACGGCTCGTCAGCGGGCCACCGACACGACGGGGGAGAAGCCGTGGCTCGATTCAAGGTGGGAGCCCAGTTCCATCCGCAGCTGACCACGATGGAGACCCTTCGCCGAGGGTGGCGTGAGGCCGACGCGATGGGCGTCGATTCCATCTGGACGTGGGATCACTTCTTCCCGCTGTACGACGGGCCCGACGGTCATCACTTCGAGGGGTGGACGCTGCTCGCCGCGATCGCCTGCGACACCGAACGGGCCGAGTTCGGCATGCTCGTGACCTGCAACTCCTACCGCAACCCCGAGCTGCTCGCCGACATGGCGCGCACCGTCGACCATCTGAGCGGTGGACGCCTGATCCTCGGCCTCGGCGCCGGGTGGTTCGAGCGCGACTACGACGAGTACGGGTACGAGTTCGGCACGGCCATCGACCGTCTGCACGCCCTCGAGGGGGCGCTGCCGCGCATCGAGGCTCGCCTCGCGAGGCTGGATCCGCCGCCGGTCCGCTCGCCCATGCCGATCTTGATCGGCGGAAGCGGTGAGAAGGTCACGCTGCGCCTGGTCGCCGAGCATGCCACCGCATGGAACAGCTTCGGCCCGCCTGAGACGTTCGCGGCGAAGAGCGCGGTGCTCGACGAGTGGTGCGAGCGCATCGGCCGCGACCCCGGCGAGATCGAGCGCACGGTGCTGATCGACACCGACGAGGTGGATCAGGCCGAAGCCTTCACCGACGTGGGCGCCCAGCATCTGGTCGTCGGCCTCGGCGCGAAGAACGGGGCGGGGTTCGACCTCTCACCCGTCGAGCGCCTGATGGACCTTCGCGGGTAGCCCTCGCCGTTCGTCGGTCCTTCCGACCTGAGCCAGCGAGCCGTTCGGACTAGGCGGCCGACGCCGCACGGGTCGCGACCATCGGCGGCGTCGTGTCGGCCCGTCGGCGGTAGCGGGGGACACGGCGTGTGGGCCACTCTGGCGACATGCACCGTCACCCCCTTCCTGCATCAGCGCTTCTGCTCGTGACGCTCGTGGCCGGACTTCTGCTCGCGCCCGTCGGACACGCTTGGGCGGTCGTCGCCGGCCCCGCCGGACAGATCGCGTTCCAGTCCGATCGCGACGGCGACTTCGAGATCTGGGTGTCGAACGCCGACGGCTCGGCCCCGACGAAGCTCACCGACAACACCGTGCTCGACGCCGATCCGGTGTGGTCTCCCGACGGCAGGCACATCGCATTCCAGCGTGGGGGCACATGCACCAACCAATGCCGGGCGATCTGGGTGATGAACGCCGACGGCACGGGTGCGACCGCGCTCACAGCAGCCACGTCGGGTGTCGCGGACTCGGGTCCCACATGGTCGCCCGACGGTTCCACGATCGCCTTCGCGAGCACCCGAGGCGGTGGCGTGAAGCACATCTACAGCGTTCCGGCATCCGGCGGCGCGGCCACCCAGCTCACCTCGGGAGCCGACGCCGACTGGGCGCCGGACTGGTCGCCCGACGGGATACGGATCCTGTTCGTGTCGACCCGTACCGGTTCCTCTCAGCTGTTCACGATGGCACCCGATGGCTCAGGCCAGACACGGATGGCGCTCACCGGCACGGTGCCTTCCTCCCTGGTCGGTGAGCCCTCATGGTCGCCCGATGGGAACCGGATCGCGTTCCGCGGAGCCAGCGATCTGTTCGCTGCTCCGACGGAAGTCTTCGTTGCACGCGCCGACGGCAGCGATACCTCGCTCGCGTATGCAGCCGCGGACGCCACGTTCGTCTACACGCCGGTCTTCTCGCCCGACGGCTCGAAGCTCCTCGTCGGCAACGACACCGCGGTCGCTGCCGCCGGCTTCGAGATCGAGGTCGTGGACCTCGTGACCGGCATGGCGACGCCGATCGCATCGTCGTCCGCCGACGACCTCAACCCGAGCTGGGGAACGAACTCGACGGTGCTCACGACAGCGCCCGCACCTTCGACGCCGCCCCCACCCCCCGACGTTCATGTCACCGTTGGTGACAACGTCTTCTCGCCTTCGACCCTGACCGTGCCCGCCGGCACCAAGGTGGTGTGGGACTTCGCCGGACCGAGCGCGCACGACGTCACCGACTCGAGCTCGCTCGGACTCTTCGCTTCGACGAGCGCGGGAGCGGGAGCCTCGTTCGCCTATCGCTACCTCAGTGCCGGCACGTATGCGTTCCGTTGCACCGACCATCGCAAGATGACCGGAAGCGTGACGGTGCCGATGAGTGCGTCGGTGACGAGCGGAACGACCTCGTCGCAGATCGCGCTCGCCTGGTCGCGTCTCACGAGCGTGCCGGCTGCCTACGTCGTCGACGTGCAGATCCTGCGACCCGGCGCGAGGAAGTGGACCACCTGGCGGTCGAACATGCAGGTCGGCTCCAGCGTGTTCACCCCCGATGCCGGCGCGGGCAACTATTCCTTCAAGGCCCGGCTCCGCAAGCCTTCGAACGGGTCGGCCTCAGCCTGGTCGCCCCCGCTCTCGATCACGATCGCCTAGATCTCGAGACGTCCGTTCCCCCCGGACGGCGTCGGGGCCGGGTCCGTATCAGGACCCGGCCCCGTCCAACTGAGGGCGTGCGCCGGAGCCGAGCCCGGACGTCCCCCTCTAGGCCTGCGTGGCGTCGAAGAACGCGCTCCAGTCGGCGTTGGCGCCCTCGTCGGTGCCGATGATGAACTGCTCGACCATCTCTCTGGCCATCTCGTCGCTGAACTGGACCGGCGGGCTCTTCATGAAGTAGGCGCTCGGCCCGATGATCGGACCACCGATGCCTCGGTCCTTGGCGATCTTCGCGCATCGCACAGCGTCGATGATCACTCCGGCCGAGTTGGGTGAGTCCCACACCTCGAGCTTCATCTCGATCGTGAGAGGCACGTCGCCGAAGTTGCGCCCTTCGAGGCGGATCATGGCCCACTTGCGATCTTCGAGCCACGGCACGTGGTCGCTCGGCCCGATATGGATGTCGTCCTTGTCGAGCGGCACGTCGAGCTGGCTCTGCACCGACTGGGTCTTCGAGATCTTCTTCGAGACCAGGCGCTCGCGCTCGAGCATGTTCTTGAAGTCCATGTTGCCGCCGAAGTTGAGCTGATAGGTGCGGTCGAGCGAGACGCCACGGTCCTCGAAGAGCTTCGCGAGCACCCTGTGCGTGATCGTGGCGCCGACCTGACTCTTGATGTCGTCGCCGACGATCGGCACGCCGGCGTCGGCGAACTTCCTCGCCCACGTTGGGTCGCTCGCGAGGAACACGGGCAACGCGTTGACGAACCCGACCCCGGCGTCGATCGCGCACTGGGCGTAGAAGCGATCAGCCTCCTCGGATCCCACCGGCAGGTACGCCACGAGCACATCGGCAGCGGTGTCGCGCAACACCTGCACGACGTCGACCTCGGGCTCGTCGGACTCGGTCACGATCTCGCGGTAGTAGGTACCGAGGCCGTCGAGCGTGCGCCCGCGCGAGACGGTCACGCCGAGCGGGGCAACGTCGCTGAACCGGATCGTGTTGTTGGGCTCGGTGAAGATCGCATCCGCAACGTCCTTGCCCACCTTCATCGCGTCGACGTCGAAGGCGGCGACGACCTCCACGTCGCGCACGTGATACCCGCCGAGATCCACGTGCATGAGGCCGGGAACGTCCTCGGCAGGGTCGGCGTCCCGGTAATAGGTCAGGCCTTGCACGAGCGACGACGCGCAGTTGCCCACGCCGACGATCGCGATCCGGACGGTGCTCATGAGGTGTGCTCCTTCCTGCTGAGGACCGCCGTGCGACGGCTCCTCGCGCCCCCTCGTTCGATGTCTCTGGTCTTCGTGTTGGTGCGCTCGTTCTGGATCAGTCCGTCGAGCCACTCGATGTCGGACCTGGTGGCGCTGCGGCCGTGCTCGATCAGCGAGAGGGTGTAGTCGTCGGCGCCCTCCCGCGTGGTGCGCAGCGAGTCGTCGATCGTATCCAAGCGCTCGGTGAGGTAGCCCCGCCTGCGTTCGAGCAGCCTGATGCGTGTCTCAGGCGGTAGGTACCGGAAGAACGCGAGCCGCACCCGGAACCTCGTGTCCTCGGTCGAGCTGTCGTTCGGCGTTTCCTGCAGCAATTCGAGGAAGGCTCGTTCACCGGGCTCGGTGATACCGAACACCGTCTTACGGCGCCCACCGGTGTTCTCCCCCTGCACAGGCGAGACGAGGCCGTCGCGTTCGAGACGGCGCAGCGTTGGGTACAGGGACCCGTAGGAGACCCGCCAAAAACCGCCAAGAGAACCACCGAGCTCTCGGGAGAGCTGGTACCCGTGCATGGGTTGCTGCTTCAAAAGACCGAGGATCGCGAGCTCGAGCATCAGGAGAACTTGTCCCTTCGGTGTGGGTCGACTGATCCGCCGTGTGGCGAGGGTATCGCCGATAGGGTGAGACGATATATCGGTTCGATATATGTACCGTCTTGACGGCTATCCGTCAACTCGCCATCGCGATCCGGTGCCGGTGCTCGACCCGGGCATCCATGCGGATGAAGATGGGATCGAACACGACGTGTACGGAGGTGTCTGCCCGCTTGCAACGAACGATCAAGATCTCGGATGAGGTCACGCAGCAACTACGCCTACTGGCAACCGTCACGGGGGTCGGCGAGGAGGAGCATCTTCGCCGGGCCGTACGGGGCTACCTCGAAACCTCAGGGCGTGATGCCGAGGTCAGCGCGTTCACCGATCGTGCTCGCGACCGACTGCGAGACATCCTCGATCGGCTGGGGGACCTGTAGACCCGCATCGCTTCCTCAGCGCCGACGACGTCGTGACGATCGCACGGACAGAGCTGGGCGACGATGCGCTTCCTGATCACGGTCGTCTCGCCGAGGCTGTCGCTGAGCCCGTGCGACGTGAGGAAGGCGTCGACGTCTACCCAGGGGTGATGCCCAAGGCCGCTGCCTTGCTGCTCGCCATGTTGCGACTGCGCCCGTTCGCCAGAGCTAACGCGAGGGTCTCGCTGCTCGCGACGACCGTGTTCCTGAACCGCAACGGCCTCGATCTGCAGGCCGACGGGGACGAGTTGATCGCGGTCGTGGCCGTCGCCGCCACGGGCGAGCTCACCGTCCTCGAGACCGCCGCCGCCCTCGAGAGGTTCGTGGTGCGCCTAGCGCAGCCGCTGGAATAGCGCGTCTATCGCAGCGGCTGGATACGCGCCGAACGCAGCCGCTGGAATAGTGCGTCAGGCCTGACCGGGTCGGCGCCAGCCGGCGACGTAGGCGGGTGTCTCGATGCTCTCCCGGAGCAGTGGATCGGCGACCGGCTCGCCCGGCTCTGCGCGCAGCGGCAGGATGCCGGCCCACACGTCGAGTGCGAGGTCGTCCTCGGGCTCCTCGGGGAACCCCTCGCTGACCTTCGCGCTGCACTCGTCGAGCCCCAGCTTCACGAAGGTCGTCTGGCGCAGCTCGGCGTCGTTCGGTTTCCTCGCGTCGGCGCTTCGGCCGGGCGCGACGTGGTCGGTGATCACGTCGAACACCTGCTCGAGCTCCTCGCGGTCGGTGACTTCCTCGACGGTGCCGTACACGATCACGGTGCGGTAGTTCATGGAGTGCTCGAACATCGACCGAGCGAACCTGATGCCGTCGACGATCGTGACGGCGATGGCCACGGGCAAGCCCTGCTTGATGGAGCGTAGGGTGCTCGACGCCGACGAGCCGTGTACGTAGAGCGTGTCGTCGATGCGTGCATGGATCGTGGGGATCACGCGAGGATCGCCATCGGCACCGACCCAGGCGAGGTGGCAATACAGGGCCTCGTCGATGATGGCGTGCACGCGCTCTCGCTCGTAGACGCCCAGCTCGGGCAGGCGGCGGACCCGGGTGCGAGGAGTCGGGGCTTGGGTGCTCACGGTCGTGGCAGCTCCTCTCCGAGCGGTGGGAAGTATGAAGGCTCGACGATCCCCGGTCGAAGGTCCGGAGACGCCATGGGTGCGCCGACCACGAGCCGCAGAGGCAATGTGCCTGCCCACACCGCGAGGGCGAGATCCTCGTCGTCGTCCTTCGGGGGCCCGGTGCGGACCTTCGCGCTCGCCTCGGCGATCGGCATGGCGAAGATCAGGGTCTGACGCCAGTCGTCGTCGTCGGGCTCGGCCGCGTCGCGCTCGCGTCCGGGCAGCACGTGATGCGTGATCGCTTTGGCGGCCGCGTACAGCTCATCAGGGTCGGTCACTTCGCGGCCGTGCCCGAACACAACGGCGCTCCGGTAGTTCATGGAGTGCGCGGGCGAGGTTCGGGCCAGTACGAGCTCGTCGACGATCGTCGCAACGACGCAGACCTCGGCCCCGGCGGCAACCGCCTTCCACGCCCGCGCGCCTCGGGACCCGTGGAGGTAGAGGATGTCGCCGATGCGCGCCTGGATCGTGGGCAGGGCTCGCGGGTGGCATTCCTCATCGACCCACGAGACGGTGCAGAGCAGCGCCTCGTCGATCACGTCGTAGACCGTCGCGTGCTCGTAGTCGGCCCGCTCGGGGTGGCGGTGCACGCGGGTTCGCTCGCTCGGGGCCTGCGACATGGCCCAGATGCTACCCGTGCCGAGGTCGCCTCCTCGGGCGGCTCGCATCAGCCCAGCCCCCGGTGCTATCGTGCTCTCGCTCGGGAGTTCTGCCCGGGTGGCACGGTGATCAGCGAAGTCCGGTGAGAGTCCGGTGCTGTCGCGCAGCTGTGATGCCCCTTCGAGGGGACGAGCCAGGTCGCCTGACCCGTGCCGACGGAATCGTTCTCGCGATGAGGAGCGGTCCGTTCGGCCCCGGCGCCGAACGTCATTCCTCATCCTCCGGAAAGGGAGGATGTGTCATGAGGAAGAGGTTCTCTTCTCTCTTCTGTGCAGGGGTGCTGGTGTGCAGCCTTGCCGCGTGCGGGTCTGACGACCCGCCGAACGTCGACCCGAGTCCGTCCGCCGCCAAGGCGGCGGCGTTCCCGGTCACGATCGACACGCCGGACGGGCAGCTCACGATCGAGGAGCAGCCCTCCGCGATCGTGTCGCTCTCGCCGACGGCCACAGAGATGCTGTTCGCGGTCGGCGCCGGCGATCAGGTCGAGGCGGTCGACGACCAGTCCGACTTCCCTGCGGATGCTCCCACCACCGACCTCTCGGGATTCGAGCCGAACATCGAGGCGATCGCTGGCGTACGCACCCGATCTCGTCGTGCTCGCGAACGACATCGGCGGCGTCGTGAAGGGGCTCGGCAAGCTCGGCGTGCCCGTGCTGCTGCAGCCGGCCGCGGCGCTCGATCGACGACACCTACGCGCAGATCGACGCCAGCTCGGCGCCGCCGACGGGGCACGCCGAGGAGGCGACGGCCGCGGTCGATCGCGATGCGCGCCGAGGTCGAGCAGATCGTCGGCGTCGGCGCCCGACGGCGCCGGCACGGCCGTCTACCACGAGCTCGACGACACCTACTACAGCGTCACGTCCGACACGTTCATCGGTCAGGTCTACTAGATGTTCGGGGTCGAGAACATCGCCGACGAGGCGAAGGGCGCCGGCTCGCGGCTATCCGCAGCTCTCGTCGGAGTACATCGTCGATCGCGACCCGAGCCTGATCGTGCTCGCCGACGGCGAGTGCTGCGGCCAGAGTCGCGGCCACGGTCGCGGCCCGCCCCGGATGGGGCGACCTGACGGCCGTCGACCGAGGGCGTCGGTGAGTCGAGATCGACGACGACGTCGCGTCGCGGTGGGGCCCGCGCGTGGTGGAGTTCATGCGCGCGGTGGCCGAGGGCCTCCGGGGGTCTGCGGCGTGACGTGGCTGAACTCCGGCGGCCGGCGGCAGGCGGAGTGTCGCCGTCATCACGGCACGCATCCGTCGATGGTCGGCGGCTCGCCGCCATGGTCGGGCTGCTCGTCGGGCCGGTGCGCCTCGGCACTTCCGGCGTCCTCGGCGAGCTGTTCGGCTGGCTTCCGTTCGTGGAGACGGCGGGCTCGACGACGCAGCAGGCAACGATCCTGTGGCAGCTCCGCGCGCCACGGGTCGCGCTCGCGTGCATCGTCGGGCGCCTGCCTCGCGGTGTCGGGTGCGGCCTACCAGGGCGCGTTCCGCAACCCGCTCGCCGATCCGTACCTGCTGGGCGCCGCCGCGGGCGCCGGGCTCGGCGCGACCCTCGCTCTGGTCTCCGGAGCCGCCGGATCGTTCGCCGCCGGCACCCCGCTCCTGCCCCTCGCGTCGTTCGTCGGTGCGCTCGTCGGCGTCGCGCTCGCCTACTGCGGTCGGAGGGTCGATGGGCGGGCGCACCACGACCGGGCTCGTGCTGGCCGGCGTCGCCGTGGCGTCGTTCCTCACGGCGGTGCAGACGTTCGTGCAGCAGCAGAACTCCGACACGCTGCGCGAGGTCTACACGTGGATCCTCGGGCGGCTGGCGACCGCGGGCTGGAGCGACGTCGTGCTGATCCTGCCGTACGCGGTCGTGAGCATCGCCGTGCTGCTGCTGCACGGGCGGCTGCTCGACGTGCTGGGGCTCGGCGACGACGAGGCCGAGAGCCTGGGGCTCCGGCCGGCGCGCGTTCGCGATTGCGGTCATCGTCGCCGCGTCGCTCGCGACGGCCGCGGCCGTCGCGGTCGCCGGGCTGATCGGGTTCGTGGGCATCATCGTGCCGCACGCCGTGCGCATGGTCGTCGGCTCATCGAACCGCTGGGTCGTGCCGCTGTCGGCGTTGTGCGGCGCCGCGTTCCTCGTGCTCGCCGACCTGGCCGCTCGCACGGTCGTCGCGCCGGGCGAGCTGCCGATCGGCGTCGTCACCGCCGTGATCGGTGCGCCCTTCTTCGCGTTGCTCCTGCGTCGTGCAGGGAAGCCGGCATGAACCTCGAGCTCGCGACGTCGGTGTGCACCTCGGGCGTCGTGAGGTCGTGCGCGCACGTGTCGTTCGCGCTGCCGACCGGCGGCTGGCTCGGCGTTCTCGGACCCAACGGCGCCGGCAAGTCCACGCTGCTGCGCGCGATCGCCGGTCTCGTCGAGCATCGGGGCCGGGTGCGGTTGGATGGGCGCGACGCCGCCACCATGCGCCGGCGCGAGCTCGCACTGCGGATCGCGGTCGTGGCACAGAAGCCGACGGTTCCCGAGGGTGCCACGGTGGCATGGATTACGTGCTGCTCGGCCGTACGCCGCACATCCGCTACTTCGGATCGATCGGCCGGCGCGATCGCGAGGTCGTGGAGGAGGTGCTCGCCGCGCTCGACCTGGCCGCGGTGGCGTCGCGGCCGGTCGCGTCCCTTTCCGGCGGCGAGGCCCAGCGGGTGTTCGTCGCGAGGGCCCTCGCGCAGGAACCCGCGATGCTGCTGCTCGACGAGCCCACCACCTCGCTCGACGTCGGTCGTCAGCAGGACGTGCTCGAGCTCATCGAGATCCTTCGCCGCGATCGGGGCGTCACGGTCGTCTCCGCCCTGCACGACCTCTCGCTCGCCGGGCAGTTCGCCGATCGACTGCTCGCTGCTCCATGAGGGCGACCAGGTCGCCGAAGGGCGCGCCGAGCGAGGTTCTGACGGAGCAGAGGGTGCGGGAGTTCTTCGGCGCCTCGGTACGCCTCGTGCCCATCGACGGATCTGGGCATGTGCTCGTGCCGATCACGACGCGCCGCCGGCGTCGACACCGCGGCTCGAGCGCACGTGATGGTCGAGCCGCCCGCAGCCGCTCCTGACACCGCTTCGCTTGCGCACGCCCGATCGCTCGTGCTCGTGCACACCGGGCACGGCAAGGGCAAGAGCACGTCGGCGATGGGGGTTGCGCTGCGCGCGCTCGCCCGCGGGTGGCGTGTTCTGGTCGTGCAGTTCGTGAAGTCCGGGGACTGGCGATCGGGCGAGCAAGAGATGCTGCAGCGCCTCGGCGCCGACTGGCGCGCGGTGGGCGACGGATTCAGCTGGGACTCCGAGGACCTGGAGGCGAGCGCCGAGCGTGCTCGAGAGGCGTGGGCTGCTGCCGCCGCGGCGCTCGCCGGGGGCACGCACGAGGTCGTCGTACTCGACGAGGTCACGTACCCCATGACGTGGGGGTGGATCGACTCAGAGGCCGTGGTGGCCGCGATCGCCGGTCGGCATGAGAGCGTGAGCGTGATCGCAACCGGCCGAGACGCCCCTGCCGCGCTCGTCGAGGTCGCCGACACGGTCACGGAGATGCGCAACGTGAAGCACGCCTTCGAGGCGGGGATCCTTGCCAAGCGGGGCATCGACTTCTGATGGCGCTTACGCTGCTCACCGGTCCCGTCGCGAGCGGCAAGTCTCGATTGGCCGCCCAGCTCGCGTCGAGATGGCAGGGTCCGGTCGAAGTCATCGCGACGGCCGAGGGGCTCGACGACGAGATGCGTGCACGGATCGAGCGGCACCGGGCGGCACGCTCCGCGTCGTGGCGTGTGCGTGAAGAGCCGCTCGACGTGGCCGGCGGCTTGGGTGCGCTTGCTGAGGACGTATTCGCGATCGTCGACTGTCTGACGCTGTGGACGTCGAACCGGCTCGGGGCGGGCGATGGGCCCGCGGCCATCCTCGACCAGGCCCGGGCGACGGCGGCGGTCGCGGCTGCGCGCCGTGCTCCCACCGTCGTCGTGACGAACGAGGTCGGGTGGGGCATCGTGCCCGTGAATGACCTGGCTCGCGCGTATCGAGACCTGCTCGGTGACGTGAACGGCGCATTCGCAGATCGAGCCGAGCGCGCGTGGCTCGTCGTGGCGGGGCGGGTGATGCCCCTGGTTGCTCCCGATCACACCCACTTGCTGGAAAGGTCCAACTTGAGCGCCGAGCCCGGACCGTCCGCATGAATCCGCTCGAGAGCCTGCTCGCCGAACTGCCCGATCCCGACGAGGACGCGCGAACCGCGGTGCGAGCTCGGGCCGACTCGGTGCTCCGCCCGTCCGGCGCGCTCGCGCGGCTCGACGAGGTCGCGATCTGGCTCGCGGGGTGGCAGCGAACGAGCCGCCCGTCAGTGGAACAGGTGTCGACCCTCGTGTTCGTGGCCGATCACGGCGTGGCTCGCGCTGGGGTGAGCGCGTATCCGGCGGATGTCACCAAGGCGATGCTGGTGGCGTTCGACGCGGGCGTCGCCACCGCCGCCGCGATGTCGCGTTCGCTTGGAGGACGCATGCGAGCGATCGACGTCGGTGTGGGCGAGCCGACCGGTGACATCAGGGTCGAAGCCGCGCTGACGCCTGAACGGTTCGAGGTGTGCGTGGAGGCAGGGTGCGCCGCAGTCGCGCGGGCGGCGAGCGAGGGCGCCGACCTGCTCGTGCTCGGTGAGATGGGCATCGGGAACACGGCGGTTGCTGCGGCGGTGTGCGCAACGCTGTTCGGAGGCGATGCCCGGGACTGGACGGGGCGCGGCACCGGCGTCGACGACGACGGACTCTCGCGCAAGGTCGCCGCCGTCCACGCCGCGACGACCCGCGCCCGCGGTCTCGAGCTTGCACCGCTCGAGGTGCTCCGCGAGGCGGGTGGAGCCGAGCTCGTCGCGATCGCTGCTGCCGTAGTCGAGGCCCGCCGCCGCTCCATCCCCGTCGTGCTCGACGGGTTCGTCGTGGTGGCTGCGGTGGCGTCGCTGCTCGTCGCTCGGCCGGGCGCTCTCGACCATTGTCTGGCCGGCCATCGGTCGGCGGAGCCAGGGCACGGAGTGTTGCTCGAGCGCCTCGGCCTCGATCCGCTCGTCGACCTCGAGCTTCGACTCGGTGAGGCGAGTGGCGCGCTGGTGGCCGTACCGATCGTGCGCCTCGCGGCTGCCGCGGTGACCGACGTCGCGACCTTCGAGGAATGGGGGCTGGCGTGAGCGTCGCAGGGGTCACGGGTCGCCCACGCGAGTGGGCTCGGCTCATCGGCGTGGCGGTCCAGTTCCTCACGCGTGTCCCTGTGCGCGTTCGTTTCGAGCCGGGCGACGTGCAGCGGGCGGTGGGCGTCTTCCCGCTGGTGGGCGCACTCGTGGCGACGATCGGCGTCGGAGTGCGTTGGTTGCTCGAGCCGTGGCTCGGCGCTCCGATCGCAACGATCGGAGCGTTGACTGCGATGGTGCTCACGACGGGTGCCTTCCACGAGGACGGGTTCGCCGACGCGGCCGACGGCCTATGGGGAGGGCGCACGCCCGAGGAGCGGCTCCGTATCATGCGCGACAGCCGGCTGGGGACCTACGGAACGGTGGCGCTCGTGCTCCTGTTCGCCACGAAGCTCGCGGCGCTCGTTCCGATGAGCCTCGGCGTGTTCGCGAAGACGCTCGTGCCTGCGATGGTGCTCGGGCGCGCCTCATCGCTCGTGCTGATGCGCTTCATCGCGCCGGCGCCCGGCAGCCTTGCCACGCTCGCCGGGCCGCCCTCGACCGCGGGCTGGATGCTGGCCGTCCCCGCGTGCGCGCTGTCGTTGGCCGGCTTCGGGCGACACGCGTGGCTGCCGGTCGCAGCCGCCGCCCTAGCAACGCTCGCCGCGTTCGCGATCATCCGTAAGAAGGTCGGCGGCGTCAACGGCGACCAGCTCGGCGCCGCGAACCAGCTCGTCGAAGTCTCGGTCGTGCTCGCGGGGGTTGCCGTCTTCGTGACCCACTGAACGGCGGGCATGATCCTCGTGGCATTCAGGGCCCGAGCCGAGGCCCATCGTCGCCGGCTTCCCCCTGCAGGAATCGTTCGATCTCGGATGCGAGCTCGTCTCCCGACGGCACATGCTCCTCGCCGGCGAGCGTTTCCAGGCGTTCCAGGTACTCGCGAGCGTCGTCATCCGAGCCCACCGCCGTATCGAGACGTTGGCGCTGGGACAGAGCCTCGTCGGGGAGACCGCCGAGCGAGAGGTCGACGCCGAGGTGGCGTCCTACCTGCTCGAGCAGCGCGATCGCACCGGCCGCGAACTGACCACCGACGTAGTGAGGGACCTGGGCATAGAAGCCGACAGTCGGTATGCCTGCGCCTGCGACCGCCATCTCGATCACCGAGAGGGTGGCTGCTGGAACCCGGAGCAACCCTTGCGGACCCTGCTCGACATCGTCGCGCAACAAGCCGGGCTGCGATGCGGTGCCGAACACGTGCACCGGCCTCGTATGCGGGACGGCCGCAGGGATCGCGCCGAGGCTCACCCACTGCACCACGCCGAGTCGCACGGCGGTTTCCATCACCTGTTCGCCGAGCTCTTTCCACCGGAAGTCCGGCTCCGGCCCGTGCAGCACGAGCAGATCGCGGCCACCTTCGGCCTTTCGGACGATCGAGATCGTGGGCCAGTCGAGCTCGGAGAGCGTGCCGTCGACGACGTCGAGCACCGGGCGGCGCGAGCGGTAGTCGAAGAGTGCATCGGAGTCGGTTGTCGCGAGGGCGTCGGCGTCGTGAGCGAGCATGGCGGCAGCCGCCGAGGCGGCGCTGCCGGCGTCGATCCAGCCGTCGAAGGCCGCGACGAGCACGGGCGCGCGGAGCATCGGCAGGTCTTCACGCAGCCGTAGCAAGCTCATATCTCCAGGATAGTGCTGCTCAGCCCCAGAACAGACGGTCGGGATCGGCGGGCTCGAACCGCACGAAGACGTTGCCCTCCTCGAGCCCGAATGCCCGTACCACTCCGGTCCCCACCACCTCCAGCAGCGCGGCAACTTCCTTGGGCGGTCGGTCTGCGAACACCTGCACGATCGCCGGGTGGGTACCGGCAGGCTGCGTGGATGGGGCGACGTTGCCTTCCGCGTAGTGACCGGGCGCGATCGGTCGGAAGATCGCCCATGTGCCGCGAGGCTCCTCGCCGAGGAACGCGGCGACCTCCGTGGTTACCTTCCCGAGTGCAGCGGTCACGTCGATCGCTGCCGCCGGTGCAAGCATGGAGATCTCGATCACCGGCATGGCACACGCGGGCTCATCGTCGGGGATCCCGTCTGCCTCATGGAGCGCCAACCGTATCGCTCCGTGGCGATCGGCAGAGTAGGGTTGGCGACCCATGGCCCTGCAACCACCAGTCGAACCCTACGGCGCACCCGGCGGGTTGAGGTTCGACGACGCCTACATCGGCGTCCCAACATGGGATATCGGACGTCCGCAGCGCGAGGTGCTCGCGCTGGCAGACGCCGGATCGTTCCGATCCCCGGTCGTCGATCTCGGGTGTGGGACCGGGGAGAATGCGCTCGCGCTGGCCGAGCGAGGCCATGAAGTGCTGGGCATCGACGCGGCACCGCGGGCGATCGGCACGGCGATGGACAAGGCGCGAGAGCGGAACCTGACCGGCGCCACGTTCCTCGTCGCCGACGTCTTCGGGGTCGCAGGGCTGGGTCGCAGGTTCGCCTCGGCCTTGGACTGCGGGCTGTTCCATGTACTCGACGATCACGAGCGGCCCGTCTACGCGGCGAGCCTGCACGGCGCGCTCGAGCCGGGAGGCGCGCTGCACGTGCTCTGCTTCAGCGACGCCGAGTCGCCGGGGTGGGGACCTCGCCGCGTGAGCGAAGCGGAGCTTCGGACGACGTTCTCGGTCGGCTGGCACGTGAGAGAGATCAAACCGGCGGCCTTCGAGACGAACCTCGAGGCCGGCGCCGTTCGCGCGTGGCGCGCCGTGTTCCTTCGGGCCTGAATCAGCTGATCGGCGCCGACGCGGCACCAGCAGTTCCCATGCGCCGGAACCCGACCCGCTCGTAGACCCTCGCCACGTCGTCGTCGTCGGCGGACAGGAACACGGTCTCCACGCCCCGCTCCAGCGCGTCGGCCACGAGCGTACCGGTGACCGAGGCGGCCATGCCCCGGCGCCTGAACGAAGGAAGCGTCGCCACACCGACGAGCTCGGTCGCTCCTTCGAGGGGCTGATGCCACCCCACCGCCGCGACCGTACCCGACACGCGAGCGGCGGCAGCGACGGTAAGGCCCGCGAGCATGCGACCGCGCTGGAAGGCGATCGTGTCAGGGTTCTGGGTCTTCGCCGCCGCCGCGGCCTCGACGACGCCGGCCTCTCCGGGATCGGTCCCCGGGGTGGCGAACCCAACTTCGGCGACCGCACTGAGCGACGAGAGGTCCTCGTCGGGGCCGACGATGCCGACATCGACCCCATCGGGCGGAGGGGAAGCCGCGAATCGGTCGGCTGCGAGCACCATCAATGGATGGAGTACGACGCGCATGCCGTCGGCTCTTGCGGCCGTCCCGACGTCGTGCGCGAGCTCATCTATCCACTCGAACGTTTCGGGCTGGGCGAGGGCGCGTTGGCGCGCCCGCACGGCGCGCACCGCCTCGACCGAGAAGCCGTTCGCACCGGGCGTGGGCCTCGCGTAGTAGCGCCACCCGTGACCTTCGTTCAAGAACAACGTGAACGGGCCGATCGCCTCGGCGCGCGCGCCGGTCTTCGGTGCGGCATCGAGGTATGCATTGATGCGCTGCAGCACGTCGAGTTCTGCGGACATATCGGCGCGCAGACTACAGCGCGTGCGCCAGGAAGCTCGTATCTCGGTGAGGCTGGAGGGTCTCAGCCTCTCGCCCTAAGCCGAAGGTCTCGATATCGCCCGACAGGCACACAAGGGGGCTATTCCTGAGCCCTCTCCCCCGTGTAGCGTACGGCGGGACCGGTGGCGCGATCGGGCGAGCCCCGTCGCATCGAGCGCCGCCGGAAAGAAGGAGAAACTCACATGACCCGATACCTCTGCGCCCACCCCGGTCACGAGCGGAAGGGCCGCGCCCAGGCGGTCGATGTCACCGCCCAGGTCAGGCTCGAGCGCGAGTTCCTGCCTCGCGAGTCTTCATATCTTGCATCGACCGACGACGTGATCGCCCGGGTGGCCGCGCTGGACACCAGCGATCCGGTCGACCGGATCGTGCAGGTGCGACGCATCCTGACCGGCACGACGGCCCCGATCGACGCGCCGGTTGTGCTTGCTGCTCGGTCTCTCGGACACGAGCCGGGTGAACGTGTGCCGGGCCTCTACGAGATGGACGAACTCCGGCGGACCGACCCTTCGATCGCGGCATTGCTCGACCGGCGCCTCGATGCCACTCCGGGGGTCGACGATGTGGTCGTGTTGACCGACGGAGAACCCGGTCCGGCCGTCGGCGAATCGTTTCCGTCGTCCGAGACGTTGACGGCGACCCAGCTCGAGCAGGTGCAGCAGGCTCGGGTCCTGCCGCAGGGCGTCTTCGGGGTGATGGAGCTCTCTGCTCGCATCGCCGATGCCCAGCCGGACGAGACATCCATCATCCACGCGATCCGCAACGCGCCGGCGATGGGTACGCCCGTCGCCGAGCGCACCGGTCCCTGGCGCGTGGTCATCGAGTGCCCCACTCCGGTCGGGGATCCGCCTCTGCAGCACCGCGTGGTGTTCACGGGCCTGGGCGACCACGAGCCCGCCGAGGTGCTCGGCACGCCCGCCGTGGGCTGGGATCTCGCGCTCGAGGACGCTGCGAGCGCCGACCTCGCACCCCCCGCTCCGAGTTGGCGGGCCGAACGGCGCCTTCGGTTCGTGCTCGTGACCGAGATGGCCATCGCCGCGTTCGTGGTCGCGCTCGCGTGGGCGTCGGGCGCGCTCGCGCAGGCGGTGCGCGAGACGCCGGGGTGGCTCGGTTTCGCCGTGACCCTCGGCATCGCCGCGTTCGCGGTGGGCTCGATCAGCCTTTTCGGGCGCAGCGACACGGAGGGCAACGCGAACGACACGTTCGTGTTGCGCCGGCACTATGCGAGCCGCATGCAGCTGTTCGCCGCCTCGTCGATGATCTCGGCGGGTCTGTTCACGGTCGCGCTCGCCTCGGCGATCGTGCCACCCGTGCTCGACGCCGAGCCGCCGGTGCCGGCGCCGATCGTCACATTCGCAGCGGGAAGCCGTGTCGTGACCGCCACCGTGCAGCTCGACGGGCGCGACATCGCCACCGACGACCTCGTCACGGTCGAGACCCGGCAGTACTCAGCGGAAGAGGCGCAAGGCGTGCTCATCGGACGGGTGACCGCGACCGGCGATTCCGCCGGACGGGTGCTGGTGAGCGAGACCATGGCCCTCGATCGCGGCGCCCGATACATGAGCGTGCTGGTGACGATCGGCGAGCGCTCGGTCGCCTCGTGCTCGCCGGCGGGCTCGAGCGGCCCCGGGTGCACCGTGCTGTCCGTGCCGCCGCTCGGCGCGGGCGTGGTGCGGTTCGTTGAGTCGGAGCCGACCGACGTGCTGCTCGAGGAGACCGTGCCGTCTGCGAGCCCGACGCTCTCGCCCTCGATCTCGCCGAGCGTGCTTCCGACACCCTCGGCCTCGGTCTCGCCGAGCACGATCGATCCGGCGCTCACGGTCTCGCCTACCGCGTAACCGCGAGGGCAACGCCGAGCCGGGGCCCGGCCGTGCGTTTGACGTGGGAGCGCGAGCGCGCGTCGCAGGCTGACGGAAGTTCCGCCGTTCGGCCTAGTACATCTCCGCCGTGTTCCCGATGTGGCGGGCCGCTTCGGGTGCGAGTGTCGTGGCATGCGCCGCGAGCGGAGGGAGAACGTCGTCGACCTCGCGCGCGACGTCGTGTCGATCGCCGAGTCGTGGCAGATAGGGGAGGTCGTCGATTTCCTTCCTGAGGGTGTCGACTGGCGATTCGAGCCCGACTGGGATGGATTGCGAGTGACCGTGCGCCTCGGTTCGGGGGTGGATCGACTCGTCTCCGATCGCGGGCGCGGGTTCGACCGGTTCTTCCCCGAGGTCGCCGCCTCCATCGTCGCCCTGCCTGTTCACGAGATCGTCGTACGTGGTTCGCTCGTGGTCGTGGGGAGGCATGGACTCGAGTTCGCGTCGGTCCGCCGACGATTGCACCCTTCACCGATCCGGGTCGCGTTCCTTTCTTCCGCCACGCCGGCCACGCTCGTACTCACCGACATCGTCCTCAGCGGCGCCATCGATCTCCGTGCGGCGCCGATCGAGGTCCGTCGCCAGCAGCTCGAGCGCCTCGCCGACGGACTCGATATATCGGTAGCGCTCCCGAACCTGCGGCACATCTGGCCTGGCCGTCCGACCCTGCTGACCCCACAGACCTTCGATCGCGCGGTGGCGAGAGCGTGGCTGCTGGATCTCGATGCAGCCGGACGAGACGGACTGATCGCTCGCCATGCTGACGGTCGGCGTTGGGTGCGGGTGAGGCGCATCCGGACGGCAGCATGTGTCGCGACCGGCTTCCGGCGATCGGGGTCCGGAGGGCTCGGGGCGATCCGGCTCGGCATGTACGAGCGTGGTCGGCTGATCGACGTGGGGCGAACGGTCACGATGCAACGGGCGCCTGCTCGCCGCGCGGCCGCCACCGTGCTCGCCGGCGTCACACGAGAAGGGGAGCGAGGATCGGTCACTTCCGTGGCGACGGAGTGGGTCGACGTGCTTCCACATCTCGTCTGCGAGGTGAGGTTCGACCGATTGAGAGGCAGCGTGTTCCGGCATGCTGCGGAGTTCGTTCGATGGCTTCCCGACCGCGACCCCTTGACCTGCACCGTGGAGCAGCTGAGGCCGGAGCGAGTCTGAGCCGGACCTCGATCCCGCCAAGCGGAGTAGCATCGTCGCATGAGCGCGAACGTGAAAGGAAGCGGGACACCCGACGATCCATGGACACTGCAGACTCCGAGCCTGCAGTCGGAGTTCCAGATGGCGCGTGACCCCGACGCCGACCCACCGGCGCTGGTCTGCACCGTGGGCTCGACCGAGCTCCGCTACCACCTCCGGGCGATCGAGGATCTGCACGCGATGCTCAAAGAGCACGGCGACTGGATGCCGCTCGGCAACGCAGACGAGCAGAAGCCCGCCAAGGAGGGCACTGTCGAGGCATGGGCTCGTGATCCCGACAACCCGGTGCAGGGGTGGTACGGCTTGAAGAAGGGGTTGCGAGGCCGGTTCGGGAACTACGTACCGCCCGTGCTCGAAGCCATGGGGTTCGCCGAGGTCGAGCACAACGCTCGCAACAACCGCATGCGCGCTATCTAGCGTTCCACCGCCGCGGCATCAGGCTCTACGGGCCTCGAGGGCTCAGGTTGCCACCAGATCCGGTCGATGTCTTCCTCATCGTGTCGCACGAAGGGTCGACTCCGCTCGGATTGGGCTTCGAAGCAGGGCGCCTGTTCCAGGCTTCCCCCGAAGCGCTGCTCGTGCTGCGCTCGGGGCGCATCGAGGTCGTGAACGATCGCCTCGTCGAGCTCTTGGGCCAGGATCCAACCGGCGCCGATGTGCGTGAGGCGATCTACGGCTGGCGCGAAGGCACCTCGGCCACGGTGCCCTTCGAAGCAGCGCTGCGCTGTTCCGAGGGCTCGACCCTTGCCGTGGAGGTCCGGGTCAGGCCGCTCGACGACGGGCGGTCTGTGGTGTCGGTGCGGGACGCCCGCGAGCTGATCGCCGGCCGGGAGGCGTCCGTCGCCTTGATCGAGGCGGAGGCTCGCTATCGCAGCCTCGTCGAGCAGATCCCGGCGGTGGTCTACGCAGATGATGGTGAAGTCACGAGCTACGTCAATCCGCAGATCGAGGAGATCTTGGGGGTCACGCCGGATGCCTACCAGGCTGACCCCGGCATGTGGCTGCGCATGGTGCACTCCGACGATCGCGAGCGGGTGCAGGCGCAAAGCGAGGCGTTCATCTCTGGTGAGGGAGCCGACCTCGAGGACTACCGAATGGTGCGTCCTGACGGGCGCGTCGTGTGGGTGCGAGACCGCGCGTTCGCTCATCGCGACGATGAAGGCAGGGCCGTGTTCGAGCACGGCATCATGTTCGATGTCACGGAGCTGAAGGAAGCCGAAGAGCGCGTCGCGCACATGGCGTACCACGACGGCCTGACATCCTTGGCCAACCGCCAGCTCTTCGAACAGACGCTGATCCTCGCCGTGGAACGCGCGAAGCGTGATGACAAGGCGATCGCGGTGGTCTTCCTCGATCTCGACAACTTCAAGCTCGTGAATGACTCGCTCGGTCACCACGCCGGCGACCTGCTCCTCACCGAGCTCGCGGAACGCCTCTCAACGTGCACACGCGAGACCGACCTGGTCGCGCGCCAGGGCGGTGACGAGTTCCTGATGCTGCTCGCCGATCTCGAGCCCGAGGCGGTCGAGGCTGCGGCTGTACGGGTAGCCGGTCGTGTCGTCGAGGCGCTCGCGAAGCCCTTCGGGCTGCATGGCACCGACTTCCATGCCCGGGGGTCGATCGGCATCAGCCTCTTCCCCCGTGACGCGCTCGATGCGGAGACGTTGCTGAAGAACGCCGATATCGCGATGTATCGCGCCAAGCGCGTCGAACCCGGTGGCCATGCCTTCTTCTCCGCCGAGGGAGACGACGCGACGCTGCGCTTGTCGTTCGAGCAGCGGCTCCGACAGGCGGTCGAGCAGCAGAGCTGGGTGCTGCACTATCAGCCGGTGGTCGACCTCGCCGACCGGCGCATCGTCGGCGCCGAAGCCCTCATCCGTTGGAAGGACGCCCACGGCATCGTTCCCCCGGGGGAGTTCATCCCCGTGGCGGAGGAGCTCGGATTGATCGAGGCGATCGGTGACTGGGTGGTCGACCAGGTCGCCGGTCAGCAGCGCGCGTGGCGGGACGCAGGACTCGAGCTCGAGCTGTCGTTCAATCTTTCACCACGCCAGCTGTGGACCCCGCGCCTCGCCGACCGGCTGATCGCGAAGCTCCGAGATGCCGGCGTCGACCCATCGACGGTGCAGGCCGAGATCACCGAGTCGACGGCTATGGCCGATCCCGATCGAACCCAGCGCACACTGCGTGAGCTGCATGCGTGGGGCTTGCGGCTCGCGCTCGACGACTTCGGAACCGGCTACTCGTCGCTCTCGCGTCTGAAGCACATGCCGGTCGAAGTGCTGAAGATCGACCGCGAGTTCATCCGTCACGTCGACAAGGACGTGCGGCTGGCCGGGATGGTGCGAGCGATGATCCAGGTCGCGCAGTCCCTCGATATGGTGCCCCTCGCCGAGGGCGTCGAGACTGAAGCCGAGTACGTATTCCTGCGTTCGAACGGGTGCAGGCTCGCCCAGGGGTTCTGGTTCGCTCACCCCATGCCGGCCGAGCAGCTCGAAGCTATCCACGACAAGCCCCTGCCGCTCGGGAGCTGACGCGCGGCTACCAGCGCTCGCGGTGCACGACGTCGTCGAGCGGTCGCCGCTCCGGATGGCCGATCGGTGCGAGCTGACGCCCAGCGGGCCACCCCAGCGAGATGAGCCACATACATTCCCGTTCGTCTGGCAGCCCCAGCAACTCTCTCGCCAGCAGCTGATCGCCGATCGCTGCGTGGCAGCTTCCGATGCCGAGGTCGGCTGCGGTGAGCATGATGCTCATCGAGACCTGCCCGAGGTCGAACTGGACGGTCTCGCGTTCGTCGTGCTCGTGCGTCGCCGGTGCGATCAGGGCGATCGTCGCTGCTGAGGCCGAGACATGCTCTGCGTACCGCCAGACCCGAGCCAGCTGCACGAGGGCGTCGCGGTCGGTGACGGCGACGAAATCCCAGGCCTGTTGATTCATGGATGAAGGGGTGCGCCGAGCGGCCTCGAGGATGCGATCGAGATGGCCCGGCTCGATCGTCGCATCGGTGAACGAGCGAACGTTCCGCCGCGACCGGATCGCGTCCCACGTCTGCATGCGGCCTAGCGTCGCACGATGCGGAAGACTTCACTCGTGGCGACGCAGCGGTAGTTGTCGTCGATGCAGAGTGAGACCGCGTATCGGCCCGTGCGCAGGGGCCAGATTCCCTCGGAGCCTCTCGTGAAGCGTGCGGCGCCGGACACCCGGCCGTCGACGTAGCGCCACTGCCGCAGCGGGCATGCGCTCGGGTCGAAGCAGTCGCGATTGAGGCTCAGCCAGTCGTACCTGTTGCCCGGCCCCCCGGTCCACTCGACCCGGATCGGCTCCCCCCGCACATATCGACGAGCCGAAGTCGTGATCGTGGCAGGAGCGGTCCGCTCGACCAGGGCTACCGACGACGACGCGACCACCCCGCCTCCGTCGACCAGCGCCACGGTGTAATCACCGGCGCTCAGGCCGTCGGTGTCGAGCGGCACCGTGGCTTCGTTCGTGGCGTCATCTACCGGCTCCGACGCTGCGGCGGGGTCGGCTGCCGGATCTGCACCGAGCGGCCAGATTCCGATCATCCGTCCGGGCGATGCCGGGTCGAGGAACGCCACCTGCACCGGGCGCCCGAGGAACACCCGCTCGTCGAGTGGGGCGGCCCATGGATCGGGAAGCACCGGGGTGACGTCGACGGTCGAGACGACTGCACGATGGTCGGTGGGCCACGGCCGGCTCCGGATGTCGGTGTACGGGCCCCCTTCACCGACGACCTCGCTGTCCACCACCGAGATCGGACCTGCGGAATACACGTAGTCGATGCGGTCCCACGTGTCCCACTTCCCGCACGCCGGGTAGAGATCGGCACAGTAGGTGAAGCCCGGTTCGGCGACGGGATCCGGCTTCGCCTCGCGGTAGGTGTCGGAGAACCCGGCTGACTCCATCTCCACGGTCACAGGCCACTGAACGACGTAGCGTTCACCTGGGGGGTCGAGCGTCGGCGGCTGCCACCCGAGCGCGTCAACCGCTGCCTGCGTCCAGTCGAGGTGCGATGGCGTGTTGAGATCGCCGACGAAGAACGTCGGCACCCCCGCGGCCACCGGATCTGCGACCGCGTCGAGATGCGGCTGGAGCCAATCGAGCTTGCCCTGTTCGCGAGCGAGCACCTCGGCTTCGTCCTCGCCCTGCAACATCGCGTACATCCCGCTCGGCCACCAGGGGGTGTGGGTCTGCGCGATCGCGGCAACCGCACCGTTGCCGAGGAGCAAGTACGCCCAGGCGCCTTCGGGGATGCGGCCGCCCGGGGTGCCGTCGACGCGGCTGCCGCCGGGGTGCGCGAGTGGGTAGCGGCTCACGAGGTGCAGTCGCGGCGACGCGTACCAGCCGAGCATGCGGGCGATCTTCCGCGTCTTGCCGAACGCCTCTTGCAGGCCGACGACGTCGGCATCGGCCGCCACGATCGCGTCCACGACGGCCTCGAGCGTGGAGTAGTACGCGCCGTACTGGATGTTGAACGACATCACCTTGATGCGGATCGGCGGCGCCGCCGCGACCGCGGTGTGCGAGAGGGAGACGGGTGCGAAGCCCGCGAGGCACGCGATGACGGACGAAACGATCGCAGCACGCCGCATGCGAGTGACGCTAGTGAGCGCTCTGGGTGCCCGCAAACCTGAACACGACCCTCGGTCATTCCTCCTCGGCATCGGGCACCATCCTCCTCGAGGATGACGTCGAACCCGGTTCGACCGGGCTACCGTCAGGAGATGGACGGTCCGACGCTGTGGGAGCGCCTTCGGCGCGTCGACCCGGTGATCTGGGACTCCCTGCTCGCCGGGACGATCCTCGTTGCGTCGATCCTCGGTGCGATCCTCGGCGGGAGCCCTGACGGAACGCCCCGGCCGGCCCCGGGCCCAGAGGTGTACGCCCTGCTCGTGCTCGGCTGCGCGCCGCTCGCATTCCGGCGCCGATGGCCGATCGGCGTGCTGAGCCTCGTCGGCGCCGTGGCGGCGACGGGGGCGCTGCGAGATCTCGAAACAGACCTGGCGCTTGCCCTCGCGATCGCCTCGTTCACCGCTGCGGGGCACGTGGAGCGCGCGCAGTTCCAGCGGCTCGTGATCCCGATCGCCTTCTCGGCGGGGGTCGTGAGCCTCGTCGCGGCGTACCCGCGCACGAACTGGGTCGAGGTGGCGGTGGGAGCGACGTTCACCGTCGGCCTGCCGATGATCTTCGGGCGCATCGGCTTCAACCGGCGCCGTCGTATCGCCGGAGAGAGGGCGCGAGCTGCGATCGATGCCGTCGTCGCCGAACGAGCACGCATCGCTCGGGAGCTTCACGACGTGGTCGCGCACGCGATGAGCGTGATGGTGGTGCAAGCCGGTGCCGCGCGATCGGTAGTCGATCGCGATACCGAGGCGGCGAAGGCCGCGATCGCCCGTATCGAAGAAACCGGACGCTCGGGCATGACCGAGATGCGTCGCCTGATCGGCATCCTGAAGGAGGAGGAAGCCGAGACGGACCTCAGTCCACAGCCGGGTCTGGATCACCTCGAGACACTCCTCGAGACGGTCCGCGGCGCAGGGGTCCCGGTCGAAGCGGTCGTGCAGGGCCAGCCGAGAGCGGTGCCGCCGGGCGTCGACCTCACCGCGTACCGCGTCGTGCAGGAAGCACTGACGAACGTGATCAAGCATGGTGGTCGCTCCAACGCCAGGGTCCTCGTGCATTGGGGCATCGATACGCTCGAGATCGAGGTCGCCGATGACGGCGGTGGCCCATCGCCGCAGGGTCTCATCGGCCACGGACTCATCGGCATGCGCGAACGACTGGCGCTCTTCGGCGGATCGCTCGAGGCGGGTGCGAGGGCCGGGGGAGGATTCGTCGTGCGAGCGGCGCTTCCGCTCGATGGGAGGCAGCGCACGTGAGCTCGTCGTCGCACGGCACGATCGGTGTGCTGATCGCCGATGACCAGGCACTCATGCGCGGCGGATTCCGCATGATCCTCGACGCCGAGGACTGATATCGAGGTGCTGGGGGAGGCGATCGACGGCGCCGATGCCGTTCGAGGGTTCGAGCGCTTACGCCCCGACGTCGTCGTGATGGATGTGCGCATGCCGACGATGGACGGCATCGAGGCTACTCGGCGCATCACCGCGCTCGACGAGGCGGCCAGGGTGCTCATGCTCACGACATTCGACCTCGACGAGTACGTGTACGACGCCCTGCGGGCGGGGGCGAGCGGCTTCCTGTTGAAGGACCGTCCTCCCGAGGAACTCGTCGGCGCGGTGCGAGTCGTGGCAGCCGGCGACGCGCTGCTCGCGCCCGCGGTGACCCGTCGTTTGATCGAGGAGTTCGCCCGCAGGCCGGGCACCCCGGCTCCACCCACGGCGCTCGAGGAGCTCACCGCTCGCGAGCGGGAAGTACTCGTGCTCATCGCGAGAGGCCTGTCGAACGCCGAGATCGCCGGGTCTCTGTTCGTGGCCGAGACCACGGTGAAGACCCATGTCGGCCGCGTGCTGCACAAGATGGGGCTGCGTGATCGCGCGCAGGCCGTTGTGCTGGCCTATGAGTCCGGCCTCGTGCAGCGCGGCGCCTGAGCTTCGCTTCGATGGTGCCCGCAGTCATCCCACGGGATGACGCGCGAACGGTACCCGCGACCGACGCAACCTCGGCCCCACCCTCCTAGCGTGGAACTCGACCGAAAACGACCACGTGAAGGAGGAAACGACGATGATCACCACCGATCTGATGGACACACGCGGCGCGACCGACGAGCTGGGCTCACCGGTCATCGTGACGCGGCAGCTGACCAAGCGCTTTGGCTCGGTGACGGCGGTGCAGGATCTGAGCTTCGAAGTTCGCCCGGGGCATGTGACGGGGTTCCTCGGACCCAACGGAGCTGGCAAGAGCACCACGATGCGCATGTTGCTCGGCCTCGTCCGCCCGACCTTGGGCTCGGCGACGGTGATGGGTCTGCCGTACGCGAGCCTCGACCGGCCGAGCTCGGTGGTCGGAGCATTGCTCGAGGTCCAGAGTTTCCACCCGCTGCGAACCGGCCGGAACCACCTGCGGGTGCTCGCGGCGGCATCCGATCTGCCTGATGCGCGGGTCGACGACGTGCTCGAGCAGGTCGGCCTCACCCAAGCGGCCGCGCGCAAGGCGGGCGGATACTCGCTCGGCATGCGCCAGCGCCTCGGCCTCGCCGGTGCCCTGCTCGGTGACCCCCGCATCTTGATCCTCGACGAGCCCGCGAACGGTCTCGATCCGCAAGGCATCAGGTGGTTGCGGCAGTTCCTGCAGTGGTTCGCCGCTAGTGGCAACGCTGTGCTCGTCTCGAGCCACCTGCTATCGGAGATGGCGCAGATGGCCGACGAGGTGATCGTGATCGATCACGGCAGGTTGCTCCGTCAAGGCACGATCGGCGCGCTCACGGCCGGCAGCGCGACACTTCGTGTGGCTTCGGCGGAGCATGAGGCTCTTGGCAGGGCCTTGATCGCGGCCGGGCTCGAGGTTCGGGCCGATGGACAGCGCTTCCTCGTGACAGGTGTCGACCCCGAACGTGTCGGTGAGATCGCGCTACACGCGGGTGTCGTGCTGAGCGAACTCTCGACATCGGCGACGACCCTCGAGGAAGCATTCCTCGAGATGACCGAAGGAGGGCAACGATGAGACATCAGATCAGATCCGAGTACCGGAAGCTGCGCACGACCCGGAGCATGTGGGGCCTGTTCGCAGGCTTGCTCGCGCTGACGGGCCTCGCAACGTGGGGCATGCTGGCGAACATCCAGGTCGGCGCAGCCGTCGCTCTGACGAGCCTTCCGGTCTTCATCGAGCTCGTGATGATCGTGCCGGTCTTCGTGGTGGTGCTCGGCATCCGGGCGTACACCGACGAGGCGAGGCACGGTTCGATCGTGCCGACCTTGCTCGCGAGTCCCGACCGACGACAGATGGTCGGCGCGAAGCTCGTGGTGATCGGTGCTACGGCGGTGCTCTTTTCGATCGCTGCGACCGCGTTGGCTGCGGCGATCTCGATGGCATGGCTGACCTCGGGCGGGGTCTCCGTCACGGTCGGGGTCGGATCACTGGCTGCCCTCACGCTCAAGGCCGTTGCCATCGGTACAGCGTGGTCCGCGATCGGCGTGGGAGTGGGACTGTTCGTCTCGCACCAGGTCGCGGCGATCGTCGGATCGCTCGTGTGGCTGTTGGTCGGAGAAGGGCTCGTCGAAGTCGTGGCGCCGCAGGGCGCCCAGTTCCTTCCCGTGCACGCCGCCAGCGCAGTGCTCGGCATGTTGGCGGGCGACGGCATCTTCGTCGGGCCACTGGTCGGCGTGGGCCTGCTTGCGGGATGGGCGCTTCTGTCGCTGGGAGCGGGAACACGAGCGATGATCAGGCGCGACATCAGCTGACGGGCCTGGCGCTGACGATCGGATCGATGCTGCCAGTTGCGCGCTGATCGAGCTCCGTGCGACGCTCGCGTGGGAGTTCCAGAAAGGGAGGCGCCCGAGCCTCCGGTGAGAAAGGGGATATCGGCA
Source organism: uncultured Actinomycetes bacterium (assembly GCA_963831325.1). GTDB lineage: Bacteria > Actinomycetota > UBA4738 > UBA4738 > HRBIN12 > JAOUEA01. The sequence goes on along the minus strand of CAWHQA010000033.1, from coordinate 72,256 downwards.
TGGACGAGCACCCGAACGCCGCATTTGTCCGGGAGATGTTCGCCGCCATGGAACGAGGCGACATGCAGTGGTTGGAGGACCACACCGCCGACGACATCGTGTGGCACACGGGCGGCAACAGCCGCGCCGCCGGTGTCCGCCGCGGCAAGGACGAGGTGCGGGAACTGATGGGCGCCGCCTCGTCACCCGAGACGATGAAGGCGCAAGTGCACGACATCATCGCGAACGACGATCACACGGTCGTGCTGGGCACCGCGGTCGTCACTGCTCCGAGCGGAGCGAGGGTCGAGTACAACTACGTGAACGTGTTCCACGTCGCCGAGGGCAAGGTCACCGAGGTGTGGGGCCTGGCGGAGAACGACGCCGAGACCGATCCGATCTGGGACGAGTTCGCGCCGGCCGGCGGGTGAGCGGGCCCGTCTACGCCCCGGCTGACGCATCCGCACGAGATCCACGGTCTCGGTCCCGCCCGAGACCGTGTACTCGTACACCGCACCGAGTCCGGGCGCGAGGATCTTGGCGGCCATAGCATCGGGCTCGAGCTGGCTCCATCCGAACGTGCGCAGTCCATGGTCAGCGGCGCCCCCTAGGGAACTTCATCGCGCGGCGCACACGCTGAGAGACCCTGAATCCTGGTCGAGATACCTTCAGCCACGATTCAGCTGGACGAGGGAAGATGACGCGTCGCGAAAGGTGCGTGGGTGGGCATGCGGGTGTTGGTCGTGGAGGACGAGATCGCACTGGCCGAAGGGATCCGGCGGGGACTCGAGGCCGAGGGGTTCGCGACCGATGTCGCGCACGACGGCATCGACGGTCTGTCGATGGCCCTCGAGCACGCCTACGACGCCATCGTGCTCGACATCATGCTGCCCGGGCTCAACGGGTTCCGGGTCTGCGCCGCGATCAGAGAGGCCGAGGTGTGGACGCCGATCTTGATCCTGACCGCGAAGGACGGCGAGTACGACGAGGCGGAAGCGCTCGATACCGGGCGCCGACGACTACGTCACGAAGCCCTTCTCGTACGTGGCGCTCGTGGCGCGGTTGCGGGCGCTGATCCGTCGTGGTGCGGCCGAGCGGCCAAACGTGCTCGAAGTGGGCGACCTGCGGTTCGACCCCGGCGCACGGCGCGCGTGGCGCGGGGAGACCGAGGTGCGCTTGACAGCCCGGGAGGCTTCGTTGCTCGAGTTCTTGTTGCGACGCGCCGACGAGGTGGTGTCGAAGACCGAGATCTTCGACCATGTCTGGGACGATCGGTTCGACGGCGACCTGAACATCGTCGAGGTGTACGTACGCCACCTGAGAAACAAGCTGGATCGTCCGTTCGGGCGCGAATCGATCGAGACCGTGCGAGGCGCAGGCTACCGTCTGGCTGCGAGCCGAAGGTGAGCGGTGTCCGGTCCTAGTCGTCTGCGGTCGGTTCGGGTTCGTACGACCCTCGCATCGGCATCCGTCGTCGGCCTCGCGCTCGTGGTCGCGTCGGTTGCCCTGCTGGTGTTGCTGGGGCGCGCGCTTACGGCCGACGTGCACGACAAGGCGGAGACTCGGGCGAGCGAGGTCGCGATGGCGCTCGAGGACGGTGGGCCGGTACTGCTCGAGGGCGAGCGCGAGGACGAGTTCGTGCAGATCGTCGATGAGGCGGGACGCGTCGTGAACTCGAGTTCGAACGTGGCGGATGAACCGCCGCTCGCGAGGGTTCAACCTGGCGAGACCGTCCGCCTCGACTCGGTTCCCTTCGAAGACGGGTCGTTCCTTGCCGTTGCAGCCGGGGCCGCCACACTCGATGGATCGCGCATCGTCATCGTCGGGCGCAACCTCGACGACATCGCCGAAGCCACGGGTGCGGCAACACCGTTGCTCGCCGCGGGTGTGCCATTGCTCGTGCTCGTGGTCGCTGGGGTGACGTGGTGGATCACGGGCCGCGCGCTCCAGCCGGTCGAGTCCATACGCAGCGAGGTCGAGGCGATCTCGGCTGCTGGACTCGACCGGCGTGTTCCCGAGCCGGCGACGGGGGACGAGATCGCGAGGCTCGCCACCACGATGAACCGCATGCTTGCGCGGCTCGAATCCTCGCAGGCCCGCCAGCGGCGCTTCGTCTCCGATGCCGCGCACGAACTACGCTCGCCGGTCGCGTCTATCCGCCAGCACGCGGAGGTGGCGCTTGCCCACCCAGAGGACACCCCCGTCGACGACCTGGCGGGGATAGTGCATGCCGAGAACCTCCGCGTGGAGCAGCTCGTCGACGACCTCCTGCTCCTTGCACGTCTCGACGAGGGCGGTCACGAGGGCGAGGAGCAAGTCGATCTCGACGACGTCGTGCTCGCGGAAGCCGCACGCCTGCGAGGCACGACGTCGCTCACCATCGACACGACCGGTGTCGGAGCGGGCCGGGTCCTCGGACGCTCCGCCGAGCTCCAGCGGGTCGTGCGCAACCTCGCGGAGAATGCCGCCCGCCACGCTGAAAGCGTCGTCGCGGTGGCCGTGAGCGACACAGGTATGCACACGGTGCTCACCGTCGACGATGACGGGCCGGGCATCTCCGAGGCCGATCGCGATCGCGTCTTCGACCGTTTCGTACGCCTCGACGACGCGAGGACCCGCGACGGAGGGGGCGCCGGGCTCGGCCTGTCGATCGTGCGCGCGGTGGTCGAGGCGCACGGGGGCGACGTGTCCTTCACCGACAGTCCGCGAGGCGGTGCACGGGTGGAGTTGCGGTTCCCTGCGGCCTCGACATCGGTCGATGAGCCGATCTCGCGGTTCAGCGTAGGGTCAGGACCGATGCGGCAGCATCGCCGCTGAGGCTCACCCCCAGGGCGAGAGGCCGCACCATGCGCACGAAGACCAAGGTTCTGTTCGCCGCCGGCGCTGCGGTCATGGTCGCCGGAGCCGTTGCGACCGTGAGCGTGGCGACCGGTGGAGAAGACTCGCCACTCACGGGAGGCGAGCTCGCTCGCGCCACCGAGGTCGCGCTCGAGCACACCGGAGGGGTCAGGGTCGTCGAGAGCGAAGCGGGTGAAGGAAGCGCTGCCTACGAGGTCGGTGTGCTGCTCGATGACGGCTCCGTGGTCGAGGTCCAGCTCGACGAGAACTTCGAGGTGACCGGAAGCGGGGCCGACGCCGAGGGCTCGGGCGAAGCGGGCGAAGCCGGCGATGCGGGTGAGGGCGGCGCCGACGACGGCTCATGACGAGCGCTCGCTGGCTCGATCCCCCGATCATCGAGGCGGCTCGACGAACTGATCCGGATCGTCGCCGAGAAGGAACCGCGGGCCCGAGCCGTTCGCGCTCGCGGCGTCGTCGGGGTTGTAGAGGCGGCACGACGTGAGCGAGAGACATCCGCACCCGATGCAGCCGGTGAGGTCGTCGCGCAGACGCTCGAGGTCGCCGATGCGCTCGTCCAGGCGCCGCCGCCAAGCTCGCGACACCCGTGCCCACTCCGCCTTGGTCGGGGCACGGTCGAGCTGGCAGCGTGCGCAGCGACTCTGCGACCTCGCCGAGAGAGAGTCCGACCCGCTGTGCAGCTCTGATGAACGCCAGCCGTCGCAGCGTATGTCGGGCGAACCGGCGCTGGCCTGATGCCGACCGCTCGGCTGAGATCAAGCCCTCGGCCTCGTAGAAGCGGATCGCCGAGGTGGCGAGACCGCTGCGTGAAGCCACCTCGCCGATCGGAAGCAGGTCGTCTCGTCGCACTGGCACCCTCACAACGCTTGACTTCAAGTGCACTTGAACTCCTATCGTACGCACGATGGATACCACGACCGACCGGCTCACGCACGTGCGAACGCTCATGGCGCGAGCGACGGGCGACGAGAAGCACGAGGAGAGCTCGACCAGCACGCTCGACGCGCTCTGGGTGCTGTACGACCGGGTGCTGCGTGTCGACCCCTCGCGACCCGAAGCCGAGGATCGCGACCGGTTCATCCTGAGCAAGGGGCACGGGCCGGTGGCGCTGTACGCGATCCTCGCGGCGAAGGGGTTCTTCCCCGAGGCGTGGCTCGACGACTTCCTGGAACACGGCGGGCGGCTCGGCTCGCACCCCGACCGCACGCTCGTGCCCGGGCATCGAGGCGTCGACCGGATCGCTCGGCCACGGTCTACCGATGGCCGTCGGAGTCGCGCAGGCGCTTCGCGCGAAGGGTCTCTCCGATCAACGCGTCGTCGTGCTCTGTGGTGACGCCGAGCTCAACGAGGGTGCCAATTGGGAGGCGATCGCGCTGGCACCGCATCTCGGGCTCGCGAACCTGACCTTGCTCGTGGTCGACAACCACAGCTCGTCGTTCGAGCCGAAGTCGTGGTCCGATCGGCTCGGCGCGTTCGGCTGGGACGTACGCGAGGTCGACGGACACGACCACGACGCGCTGCGAGCAGGGCGTTCCTGCGCGAGGCACGGCGCACCGCTCGCCGTGGTCGCCGACGTGCCGGCGGGGGAGTGGTGACGGTGACGCGAGCGTCGGGCAACGCCCTGGCCTCCCGCCCCATGCGCGAGGCGTTCGCCGCGACGGCGACCGAGCTGCTGGTCGACGATCCGCGCGTCGCGATCGTGCTCGCCGAGATCAGCACACAGCTGTTCCACGAGGCGCGGCGACACGATCCGCTCCGCGTCGTCAACGTCGGCATCGCCGAGCAGACGATGGTTGGCGTCGCCGCCGGGTTCGCCATGGAAGGGTTCCACCCGATCGCCCACTCGCTTGTCGCCGTTCATGGCCGAGCGGCCGTTCGAGCAGCTGAAGCTCGACTTCGGTTATCAGGGCCTCGGCGGCACGTTCGTCGGATCCGGTGGGTCGTACGACTACGCGAGCGAGGGCGCGACGCACCACGCGGCGGGCGACGTGGCCGCGATGCTCGCGATCCCGCGGATGCAGGTACTCGATTCCCGGTCACGGCGCCGAGGTCGACGCATTGATGCGTGCGACATACGCGAACGGCGAGCCCACCTACGTGCGGACGAGCCTCGCCACGAACGACGAGCCACGCGATATCGCCCCGGGGCGGCTCGAGGTCGCGCGCCGCGGAGCCGGCGCAACCGTCGTCGCCTTCGGCCCGATGCTCACGCGCACGCTGCATGCCACCGAGGGGCTCGACGTCACCGTGGCGTACGCGACGAGCGTCGAGCCGTTCGACGACGCGGGCCTCGCGGCGATCGTGGGCGACCGCTCCGCATGTGATCGCGATCGAGCCCTGGTACGAGGGAACCGTCGCCGCGGTGGTGACGCGTGCTCTCGGTCATGTGGCCGCCACCTACGATTTCGTCGGCGTGCCGAGACGCTTCGTGCATGACTACGGTACGTGGGCCGAGATCGACGCAGACCTCGGTCTCGACGCGACCGGCATCCGTGCGAGGCTCGAGACCGGACGGTGACGGAACAAGTGGCGCTGTGCCAGGGTTGAAATGAAACCATGGAGATCGGTCTCTTCACGTTCGCCGAGCTGTACCCGGACCCGCAGACCGGGCAGCTGATCAGCCCCGAGCAGCGCCTGCGGAACCTCATCGAGGAGGTCGAGCTCGCCGACCAACTCGGGCTCGATGTATTCGGCATCGGGGAGCATCATCGCCCTGACCTGATCGTGTCGGCGCCCGCCGTCGTGCTGGCCTCCGCCGCCGCGCGAACCGCGCGCATCCGCCTCACCAGCGCTGTCACGGTGCTGAGTTCAGACGACCCGGTGCGCGTGTTCCAGGACTTCGCGACCCTCGACCTGCTCTCCGGCGGGCGCGCCGAGATCATGGCCGGGCGCGGGTCGTTCACCGAGTCGTTCCCGCTGTTCGGCTTCGACCTCGAGGACTACGACGATCTGTTCGAGGAGAAGCTCAAGATGCTGATCGCTGCTGCGCGAGGGCGACCGCGTGCAGTGGTCCGGGAAGCATCGCTCACCGCTCGACGGCCGCGTCGGCGTCTACCCCCGGCCGGTCCAGCACCCCTTGCCGATCTGGGTCGCCGTGGGAGGTGCGCCCGAGTCGGCGTTCCGGGCCGGATCCCTCGGCCTGCCGATGGCGCTCGCGATCATCGGCGGCATGCCCGAGCGGTTCGCACCATTCGCCGAGCTCTTCCGCGACGCGGCGCACCAAGCGGGGCACGACCCGCTGCCGGCGTTGAGCATCAATTCCCACGGCTATATCGCCGAGACTTCGCAGCAGGCGATCCAGCGAGTCGTTCCCATATGCGGCGGCGATGATGAACACGATCGGCCGCGAGCGCGGGTGGCAGCCGATGACGCTCGAGCAGTATGAGTCGGGCGCGAAGCTGCGTGGGGCGAACTTCGTCGGATCGCCGCAGCAGGTCATCGAGAAGATCCTGTTCCAGCACGAGATCTTCGGCCACGATCGTTTCCTGGTGCAGTTCAGCGTCGGGTCGTTGCCCCACGACAAGCTGATGCGTTCGATCGAGCTGCTGGGTACCGAGGTGGCGCCCGTTGTACGGGAGGAGCTGTCACGTCGCCAGGTCACCTCCCCGACGGGCTGACCGCGCGAACTACTGTTGCACTGCCCTCAGAACGTGCTTCTGTGCGCAGCCATGCGTAAACCCCCGATGAGTAGTACTCGCTTCCTCGCCTGATTTCGAGCGCCGCTTCGTTCCTCACCTCGTGGAGCGACGCTCCTCATCTGAGTCGGGGTGAGGGTGCGACGGCATGGACGCGCGGTCATGACGACACGAGCGCGTAGCCGAGCGTCAGCGTGCCGGCGGCCAGAGAGGCCGCGCCCGCGTAGACGAGCGCGATCAGACCACTGGGCTCCGAGCGACCCTGGCCTGCCGACGACAAGAAGAATCCGGCCGACATCAGGATGGCTGCGAGCGCAACACCATCTCGAGCGATCGTCTCGCTGATCCCGGTGAGCTCGACACCGTCGACGTAGAGCTGGCAGACGAGCGCGAAAAGCACGAGCACGCCGGCGTGCGCATGGCCCGCCCGCGCGAAGGCGAGCTGGAACGGTGTCGCAGGAGCAGCACCCCGCACGATACGGAGCAGGTACGTGCCTCCGAACTCGATCGTGACGATCGTGAGGAGGAGGATCCCGGCCGTGAAGCGAGTTGCGTCCGACAGAGTGATCGTGGTGTCCATGCACGCTTCCTTCAAGTGTTCGGGATAGTGAAGGTATCTCATATAGGATAGTGCTACTATCCATTGCCTCTGTCAACCCACGACAAGGGGGTCCACCGCGGTGCAGCTGAATGAGCTCAGCCTCGAGACCGGGCTTCCGATCCCGACGATCAAGTACTACGTGCGTGAGGGACTGCTCGCCCCGGGCGACGTGACGGATTCGGGGCGGGCTGAGTACGGCGAGTCCCATGTTCGCCGTTCGAGGCTCATCCGCGCGCTTGCCCAGGTGGGAGATCTGCCGCTGTCGACGATCAGGCGCATCCTGAGCGCGATCGACGATGAGTCGGTGCCGCTGCACGAGGCGCTGGGTGTCGCGCACTACGCCCTGGCCCAACGCGGAGCGATGAACGCAGGCTCTCCCGAGCTGACGACGGCCCGAGTCGAGGTCGACGGATTCCTGGACCACATCGGATGGATGGTCGATCGAGACGCTCCCGATCGCGATGAGCTCGCGTCGGCACTGGTGACGCTTCGATCCCTTGGGTGGAAGGTCGGCACCCAGGTCTTCACGCGATATGCGCGGGCGGCCGACGGGCTGGCGAAGTGGGAGCTCAGCCGGAACCCCGGCGATCTCGAACGCGAACGAGCCGTCGAGAACGCTGTCGTGGGCACGGTTGTGTTCGAGGTTGTGTTGGCGGCGCTCCGACGCCTGGCGCAGGAGCATCACTCTGCAGTCAGGTTCACGGCCGAATCTCGACCGCGCGGCGCTCACCGCCCCGATGACACGCGGACCCGCACGAGGTGACCGTGGGGGAGGTACGGGCTCTCCCCAGCGGTCGTGCCCGTCGCGATCTCGAACTCGACCGCGTCGTCGGTCGAGCGTTGTACGACATGGGTCGTGTGTTCCGCGAACGAACCCAGGAGCCGGAACACCTCGGAGCGCACCGTGTCGGGCCGGGGCGAGGCATCGCCGATCCAGGCGAGCTCGACGTCGAGCACGGCGTCGAGCACGGTCGCATCGAGCAGAGAAACCCTTGAGCCCATCTCTTCGCATGCTTCGCGCACGTGTGGCACGAGATGAGCGTCGGCGTCTTCGGCAACCCAGGACTCCTCACCCATCGCCTGCATGAGCTCGTCGACGTTCGGCGTGAACGTGGCGCCAGACGCGACGCCTCGACCACGCTCGTCGACGTCCCATCGTCGCTCGCGCTCATCGTTCCAACCGAGCGCGGACACTACCGTGAGTGCGACCTCGCGGATCGGCCGGTCGTTCTCGAGGACGAGATCCCCGAGCGCTTCCCCTCGCCCGGTCGCGATCCATTCCTTCGCCACGCGGAGGTCGTCGTGTCTGCTCGCGGTAACCGAGGCGCCCAGGCGCCGCTCGATCTCGTCGATCGGCACCGTGAGGCGCACGACGGTGAGCGGCATCGAGAGGGCGGCACGCAGGTCGTCCAGCTGGTCCACCGACGACATCGCTCCTGCGAGCACGAATCGACGGATCCCGGCGGCGTGGTAGTTACCGACGACCGCATCGACGTTCTGCATCATGACAGGCTGGCCCGCATCGTGGTCGCCGAACCCTGGGTCGAACCACGCCAGCCAGTCGAGGTCGATCGCGCCGTACCGGACGCCCCGCTCCTCCATGATGTCGGCGATCTCCTCGACCATCGACGTCTTCCCGGTGCCATACACACCCGTGAACAGCACAGCCTGTGCGTCGGATCGATCGGTCACGGCATCGGAGCTCCTACGACCCGTCGCTCGGGGCAGTCACCGAGAGCAGCTCGAAGGCTTCCGTCGGCTCGGTCTTGCCCTTGAGATCGGTCGGGCCGAGGGGTCGGACGTCGATGATCACATCGGTCTCAGCGGTGACCTCGGTGAGCGTTGTGCCGCCGATCGTGATGTGGCCGGGCGTGGACAATCCCTGCAACCGGGCGGCGACGTTCGTGGTGTCGCCGATCGCCGAGAAGGAGCGTTGCGCGCCCGCTCCTACGTTCCCGATCACCACCGCTCCTGTGTTCACTCCCACACGGAACCGCGGCCAGTCATCGGATGCCCGCACATCGGCGGATCGATCGCGCATGGCGATGGCCGCGCGAACGGCTCGCGTTGCATGATCAGGCTGATCACCCAGCGCGTTGAACACCGCCAGGATCGCATCGCCGGCGAATCGTTCGATGAACCCACCTTCTTGATCCACCACGACGGGAACCACCGCACCCCAGTAGGCGTTCAACATGTCGATCACTTCCGTCGCCGACCTTCCTTCGGCGAACGTCGTGAACTCCGACAGGTCCGCGAACAGGACCGTCACCTCTTGCTCGCGTCCCCCCAGCCGAGCGAGCTCTGGGTCGGCGCCGAGACGGTCGGCGAGATGTGGCCCCACGTACTGGCGCAGGAGGCCGTCCATGCGAGCGAGCTCGCGGGCCGAGTCCGTCATGACGGCGACCTGATCTCCGGTGAAGCCTCGATCGCGGAGTGCGTCTGCGGTCGAACCCAGCGTGTCGGTCGCGTCGGCGCGCACGAGCTCGGCCATCGCCGCCGATTGACGGCTATCGAGGCGTTCGAGGGTGCGTGCCAAGTAGATGCCTCCGAAGGTTCCCGACGATGACCGTCCACGTCGGTACTCATGCCGGGCGGCGAACACGATGGTCGCGAAGGCGACCGCCATCAAGAGGTGCCATTCCCACCACGATGCCTGCCACGCGCGTCCGAACGCCATCGCGATCAACGCCTCGGCGAGGAACACGAATGCCACCGTCACCGCCAGAGGCAGTGGACGCCGACGCTCGCGATAGATGGCCAGGTACCGCCAGGCCGCGAAGGAGTAGGCCGCGACGCCGAACGGCAGGAGCACCAAGAGCCACGGTGCTCGTTCCGATTCGATCACCCGGTCGAGCGGAGGCAGGCCAGCGAGAGAGGCCGCTGCCCAAACGAGCAGCACCACCACGAGCCCTACCCTCATCGGCGTCTGCCAGCGGCGGAGGGCGCTTTCGGTGCGGTCGTTCATCTCGATCGAGGAGAGTGCCGCGAACCCGGAGGCGATCAGGAGCCCGATCGGTGTCGCCAGCACGAACCCACCGTTGGGTCCGCTCAGCACCACGCCGGGCGTGGCCAGGGCGTGCAAGGCCAGAAATCCCGCGCTGCTCAGGAGCACCATGGAGACGAGGAACAGGCGTTCATCGCTGCTGCGGCGTGCCACCTCGCTGACGATCAATCCGAGCGCGACGTTCAGGAACGCGACGCCGAAGACCAGCCAGAAGTGTGAGGGATGGTGCTCCCAGTGGAAGTCGAGTGAAGGCATCCCGAGCAGGAGGGCGAGCCCGGCGAGAGGGGTGGCAAGCGCCACGATCAAGAACCAAGGCGGAGGTCCCATCGGGGCATCTCGATCCATGACCCCATCCTGGCGGGATTGCGCCGATGCCTCAAGGCGGTGCGGATCAGTCGTGGGTCGCACGTCGAGGTGAGCGTGCACCGCGCTCGATCGCTCGCACGCAGACCGCGCAGAGCTCGCCGCTGTTATAGACGCTCAGGCGCGTCGAGCATGCATCTCCTGCGCAGGTGCGTCCGGCCGGCATCGTGGTGCGGCGCTGTGCGCGTGGACGCATGCCCTGCTTGCGCAGACGCTGGCAGGGTGGGCACCAACGGCTCTTGCCGAAATGCCCGCAGGGTCGAACGTCGTGGCACATCGGGCATTCCCGATACCCCAGGCACGGACACTGCGGGAAGTCGTCCACTTCATCAGGGTAGCCTTGCCAGCGCATGGTGGACGAACGCATCAAGGCGATCGCGCGCGACTTCCGGCATCACGACGAAGGTCTCGATGTCGCGTTCGAGGTCTACCGGGAGCTGCGGGAAGGTTGTCCGGTCGGGTTCAGCGAGCAGTACGGGGGCTTCTGGTTCGTCACGAGGTTCGACGATATCCATCGCATCGAGCAGGACCCGGAGACGTTCGCCGTCTCGCCCGGCATGTTGCTGCCGCCCATGGGCAACGTGCGGCCGGGCGTGCCGATCGACATCGACCCTCCGATGCATGGCAAGTATCGAAAGGTGATGCTTCCGGCGTTCAGTCCGCAGCAGATCGATCGGCTCGAGCCCATGGTGCGTCGCACTGCGGTCGAGCTGCTCGACGCACTCGGGAGCGAGCGTGAGGTCGACGTCGCTGCGCGGTACGCCGTGCCGTTCCCGATGCAGGTGTTCTGCGCGATGGCCGGGCTGCCCACCGACGAGGCAGAGAAGCTCGAGGACTGGATCAACCGCATCTTCTACGTGCGTACCCACGACTTCGACTCCACCCTCCGCGCCGCCGCCGAGCTCACGGCCTACATCTCATCGATCCTCGAAGCCCGGAAAGGAGAGGAGCCCAGTGCCGACCTGTTCGGTCGGCTACTCTCGGCCGAGATCGATGGCCGGCGTCTGACCGACGAGGAGCTCGCCGACTACGGATTTATTTTGGTGGTGGCGGGGCTCGATACCACGGCGTGGGTGCTGCGGAGCGGCCTCTGGCATCTCGCGCAACATCCAGAGGACCGAGCGAAGCTCGCCGCGCATCCGGAGCTCGTCGAGACCGCGGTGGAAGAGTTCCTTCGGTGCCTGTCGTCGGTGCAAGCCATGGCGCGGACCGTCACGCGCGACGTGGATCTCAACGGGCACAGGCTGCACACCGGTGATCGGGTGTTGCTCGTGTTCGGAGCGGGCAACCGCGACGAGGCGAAGTTCCCCGACGGCGATCGCATCGTGATCGATCGCAGACCGAACCCCCACGTCGCGTTCGGCGCCGGCATCCATCGGTGCATGGGGTCGAACCTCGCTCGGCGAGAGCTGCGCGTCGCGCTCGAGGAATTCTTGATCCGCTACCCCGACTTCTCGTTCGCTCCTGGCTCGGACCCGGCCTGGTTCGGCATCGATCCGCTTCCTTTGGTGCTCGAAAGGAGCGGCCGCGCGTGATGCCGGTGCGGGTCGGGGTCGACGGAGAGCGATGCCAGGGCCACAATCGTTGTGTGGTTGCGTGCCCAGAGGTCTTCGAGTCTGACGAGCTCGGCTTCGCCGTTGTGAAATTGCACGAGGTCGGCCCCGATCTGGAGCCGCAGGTGCGGTTGGCCGAAGCCAACTGTCCTGAGAACGCGATCACGGTGGAGCGTTAGGGTTGAACGAACAGTAGTCCGTTGTCATAGGAAGGGGAGAGAGATGGACAAGGTCGTGCACTTCGAGATCCCCACCGACGATCTGGCGAGGGCCAAGGAGTTCTATGGCTCTAGCTTCGGGTGGCAGCTCCAGACGATCGAGGACATGGACTACACCATCGCGATGACGACGCCGGTCGACGAGAAGACGCAGATGCCGACGGAGCCGGGCGGCATCAACGGCGGCATGATGAAGCGCTCTGCGGACACGCCTTCACCGGTTCTCACGATCGGTGTGGATTCCATCGACGATTCCATGAGGAAGATCGCGGCAGCCGGTGGCGTCGTCGTGCAGCCGAGGACCGAGATCCCCGACATGGGTGCGTTCGGCTACTTCAAGGATCCCGAAGGCAACGTGCTCGGTCTCTGGGAGAACGCCGACTGAGCGACCGACTCGCGGACGATGTCCGCGTTGGGTAGCGCCAAGGACCCGGACCGTTGCTCGCCTCACCTCACCCGTCTGTTGGAAGGCCTTCCGGTCGGTGATCGCCGACTGGAGATCGCGGGAGTGTCCACTCCTGTTCTCGAGGGTGGCGAGGGGCCGCCGATCGTCTTGCTGCACGGCCTCGGAGGTTTCGCTGAGGAATGGCGCCTCGTCATCCCGATGCTCACCGGTGATCACAGAGTTGTGGTGCCCGATCTGCCGGGCCTCGGCCGGTCGAAGGTCGTGCGCAGCGACCTCGATGCTGCTTCGGTGGTTGCCTGGCTGGGTGAGCTGATCGAGCAGACGTGCAGCGAGCCGCCTACCCTGGTCGGTCACTCATTGGGTGGCGGCATCGCCGCACGCTTCGCGATCGAGCACCCCGATCGTGTCGGCCGAGTGGTGCTCGTGGATGCTGCGTCTATCGGGCGTCCGAACCGACCTGCACCCGCGGTGCTCGCTGCGTTGATCCGATTCGGAGCGAGGCCGACGCATGCGAACCACGATCGGCTCATGAGCCACGTTCTGGTGAACCCTGACCGCGTTGCGAGGGAATGGGGTGACCGGTGGCCCGCGTTCGAGGGATATGACATCGACCTGGCGAAGGACAAGAGCGTGAGCCGTTCGACCGGGCAACTTCTCAGGCGCGTCGCCGGCCGCAGGGTCCCACTCGAACAGCTGGCTGCGATCCTCGTGCCGGTTGCGATGATCTGGGGCACGGGTGATCGCCTCATGCGGTTCCGGATCGCTGAACGGACAGCCGAGCGGATGGGCTGGCCCCTGTTTCCCATCGACGACTGCGGTCACGGGCCCCACATCGAACGACCCGGTGTGTTCCACGAGGCGCTCGAGATGGCGATCAGCGCCTGAGCCTCTCGATCGACGATCGTTGCTCGCACGCCGTGAGACGATTCCCAACGTGTCGAGTGCAGCCAGGCACCCTCGCATCCAGTCGGTCTCCGAGGAGGCCAAGGTCACGCCGATCGAGCTCTTCTTCGATCTGGTCTTCGTCTTCTCGCTGACGCAGGTCACCGCGCTCATGGCAGACGACCTCACGGTCCGAGGCATGGTGCGAGGCCTGCTCGTGCTCGCTCTTCTGTGGTGGTGCTGGGTGGGCTACGCGTGGCTCGGCAACATCGTGCGGGCCGACGAAGGCGTCGGGCGTGTGGCTATGTTCGGCGCCATGGCGGCCATGTTCGTCATGGCGCTCACGGTGCCCGAGGCATTCGACGACTTCGACGGCGGTCTCGAAGGCCCGGTCGTGCTCGCATTCGCGTACCTCGCCGTGCGGCTGCTGCATCTCACGATCTTCTGGCTCGCGGCGGGCGCCGGGCACGACTACGCGTTGCGGGGCCAGTTGCTCCGCTTCGCCCCGTCGGTGCTCGGCAGCACGGCGGTGTTGCTCATCGCCTCGCAGCTCGACGGTCGGGCGCAGACGCTCGCGTGGGTCGCGGTGGTGATCGTGGACTACGCCGGTACCATCTTGGCGGGCGCCTCCGGATGGAGGCTGAACTCCGCGAGTCACTTCGCCGAACGCCACGGCCTGATCCTGATCGTTGCTCTCGGTGAGTCGATCGTCGCGATCGGCGTGGGTGTCAGCCAGGAGCCGATCTCCTGGCCCGTGATCGCCGCTGGGGTGCTCGGGCTCACGGTCGCAGGATGCATCTGGTGGGCGTACTTCGACGTCGTCGCGCTCGTAGCGGAACGTGTGCTGCGCCGTGCCGAGGGGGAGGAACGCGCGCGCATGGCTCGCGACTCCTACAGCTACCTCCATTTCCCCATGATCGCCGGGGTCATCGTGCTGGCCCTTGGCCTCAAGAAGGTGATGGAGTACGTGGCCGACTCGACCCACCATGAGCTGAGCGATCCGCTCGAGCTACTACCGGTCGTCGCGATGTTCGGTGGCGTCGCGCTCTACCTGCTCGCGCACGTCGCGTTCCGCTTCCGCAACGTGCGGAGCGTCAACGTGCAGCGCGTGGTTGTCGCCGTGCTGCTGGTCGTGCTCATCCCCGCCGCCGCCCAGGTGCCCGCCCTCGCTGCTCTCGGCATCGTCGCCGCCGTCATGATCGCGCTCATCGTCTTCGAGGCGACGAAGTTCTCCGAGATCCGCGATCGTGTGCGGCACGAAGAGGAGATCGCCGTCTCCCAGATAGGGCGGGAAACCCCCTCGAGCTAGCCAGCGTTCTCCTGCATGTCGATCGCGGTTCCTCTGCACGGTCTTCACGGACGGTTCACATCTCGGCGCCAACCTCTGGGTGCGGGCTCGTACACACCACCGATCGGCTCGTAGGGAGGTTGGAACGATGCGAAGAGGAAGGGTGATGTTTCGCGGCGACGCCGCAGAGCAGGCAGGGGGGACGACCATCGTCGTGACGCTTCCGGTAGATTTCACGACTCCAGCGCCATCTCATCGAGATGCTCACCGGCGTGAACGCCGCGATGGGCGGGGTATCAGAAGCGCGGGACAAGGTCATTGGGCTGGTTGAAACGGTGACCGCCAACCTCATCGGCAGGTCGGATGAACTGTCCAGCGAGATACGCCGCGAAGTAGACATCCAGAGTCAACCTAAGGACGCGAAGGATTAAGGACGAGGGGTATGCACCAAGAGCATCCCAAGGCCACCGAGACTAGGTCACCCCTCGTGGCGGGTCACAGGCGACCGCTCGCGCCCACTCAAGTCTCGCGGGGACCCCATCCAGGGTTCAGGCCAGGGGAGGCTCCAATGCCGCCGCCGCCAGCCAGGCGGTTAGCCGTGATTCGGAGCAAGCCCCATGCCGGGTGTCCTTTGAAGGTGTTCCACCAGCAGCCGGGGGGTGTGGATCGGAGGCTCGGGGGGGCTCATGGAGCAACCACAGAGCCGTCGTGCCAGACGTTCAAGTCCGGACGACTGCGAGGGTGCGCAGCGGGCGAGATGAGGGTCTCACGCCCGTCTGCCCACTTGACCCGGTAGCCCTCGCTCACTTCGCCGTAGATGACTCTCAACACTTCTCCCTCCCTTCTTACGTGGCCTGCCAGCTCAGGACCGTGCCGGTGACCTTCGTGTCGGTCAAAGGAACGACATCCGTTCCGGCTGTCGACATGATGAAGATCTCGTTCCGCCAAATCCCGCTGGTGAACGCGATCTTCGTGCCATCCGGGGAGAACACCGGCGTGTAGTCCCATCGATCGGGAGTGTTCGTGAGGCGGACCCGGCCGGTGCCATCGCTGTTGGCCAGGAACACGTCGGTTGCCGACCCCCCAACGCCGCGCACGTAGGTGATCTGGGAGCCGTCAGGCGACCAGTCTGGGTCGCTGCCTCCACGAACCAGCATCGTCCTGTTCGAGCCGTCGGGGTTCATCGTTGCCAGCGTTCCTTCCCTGGTCGTGAAGGCGATCCGGTTGCCATCCGGGGACCACGATGGCCCAGAGTCCTGATGACGACCACGGCTGATCCTCGTCAAACCTGAACCGTCGACGTTGACCACGTAGAGCCTCAGGTCCCACCTCCTGTCGTTGGAGGACGTGAAGAACCTGGCGGCGGTGCTGAATGCGATCTGCGTCCCGTCAGGTGACCACGCCGGGCGATCGAAGAAGTAGTAGCGGTGTTTGGAGATCCGACGCTGGATCAGGGTCCTGTCCGTCCCGTCGGCGTTCATGATCAACAACGAGGAAGGCTTGTTACCACGTATGAACGCGATCTTGGATCCGTCGGGCGACCAGGCGGGGGACCTGCTGCGTTTGTCGCCGAACGTCAGCTGCACCTCACCTGACCCATCGGGATCGATCACCTGGATCTGCTTCTTGTCGGTGTAGGCGATCTTGCCGTTGCCGCCGGGGAACGTGGCCCCCGACGGTGGCATCGTGAGCGCGAGGACGGTGAGCGTGGTCAATGCCGCGAGCATCTTTCGCATCCGAAGGCTCCTCTCGCGGGCACGAGGGTTGTCCGGATGGAAGCTAGTCTGGCCGTCGCCGCCCGGTCAAGTCAGGGGTCTCGAAGCGGTCTCCGGCAGTCTCCCGCCCCCGACCTTCGGCCCTGCTCCTCCGAACCGACTCCGCGATTTCCTCGATGCCCTGCTCGACCAGGGCGAGGATCGGGGCCCCGGTGCAGACGGCAGGTCGACTCGGGCTGACCATGACCGAGTACAGGGCGCTCGAAGAGGGCGAGCTGCTCATCGACTACGACCTACCTCAGGATCGTGGACTTCTGCGGGTGGCCCAAAGGATAGGGTCACCTCAGTGCTCCTGGGTACCGGTGCCTGAGTCACGCGAGGGTTCTCGCCGCAGTCCGGCGTGGGTACGTGCGCGTCGCGGACATGGCTCCGCTCCTGGGTGTCACGAAGCAACGCTGACATCAGCTCGTCCTGCGCCGCGGCTTCCCGCCCCCTGCGAAGGTGGTCGGCACGCGGCGGTTGTAGCTTCGATCGGATGTGCAGCGATGGCAGGCAGCCCAGCCACAGGCCTGGTCTTAAAGCGGGTGAAGGGACGACTATGGACTCGCATCGGTAGCTTCCCACGTCACGCTGCCTTGGTCGTCCGATTGCGTGACAAGAATCTTGAACCTAACCCCGGCCTCATCCTCGGCGGCACATTCGAACGATCCGCGGATCTCAATCTCGACTTCGGCAGGGCAGTCAACTGACCTGAGGTTGCTACCGGTCCGTGTCTCGATCTGGTTCTGAAGCGTTATTGCTAGCTCGTCCGTGTCCAACGTTGCTGGCGTGTCCGATTCCACGACCTCGGGGGTGTCACCTGCCTCGTTGCCACAGGCAACGAGCGCCACGGCGACGATCCCGGCCGCGACCCTGAAACGACCGGACGGCGTGCTCCTGGAACCACTGGTCATGACGTATGAGACACCGAACGCCGCCCCCGCGACCCCGATCACCAACGCGACTAGCAGCAGCAAGTACAGACTCCACGCCCTTCCTCCTGCGACAGACAGATGCAGGCTATCCCGTAGGCCGACCTGCTGCTGCACCGCGCCGAGCCGACCTCGTCCACGACGAGGGGATCGGCGTCGACAAGATCTCCGAGGCGGCTCACGCTCTCGCATCAACGACCGCACCGGTTCTTGCCGAACCGTGAGGCGAATCACGCCCTTACCCAGCAGGCCCTGTAAAGATTTCGCTCCTCCATGACCACTATCTGTGCGGAGTGGACGACGTGCAGGTGACGCAAATCTCAGATGTCGAGCAGACCTACCGGCAAACCGGTGACCGTCTCTGGTGGGCACTGCTCGGCTATACGGGGGATCGCGAGATCGCAAGCGACGCGACCGCCGAAGCGTTCGCGAGGGCGCTCAGTGCCGTCGAGACGATCCGCGACCCGGTCGGATGGGTCTGGCGCGTGGCGTTCCGGATCGCGACCGCCGAGCTACGAGATGGGCGACGACCGGTGATGGATGACGGCCCCTCGTACGAACGGACGAGAGCGCGCTCGCCGTCATGATCGCGCTCAAGCGGCTCTCGATGAACCGGCGAGCCGTCTTCGTCCTGTTCTACCTGGAAGACCGACCTACGAAGGCGATCGCCGACCTCCTCGGTATGAGCGCCGCGACCGTATCGGTGCACCTGCACCGCGCCCGTCGCCGGTTGCGCACGGTTCTTGGAGGTGTTGATGACTAACCCCAAGCGGTGGATTGCGGACCTCAAGCGGGCGGAGCCTCCTGATCTCTGGGACAGGGATCGAGCAAGGAACCGCGAGCGGATCGTTCGGCCCACCATCCTCTTCGCCTCGCCCGTTGCTGGCGGTCGCGATCTTGGCGGTGACTGCTCTCGTCCTAGGAACAGTCTTCTACTCGTTAGGGCAGTTCGGCGAGCGGTCCGTCGTACGAGGGACCGTCAGCAAGAGCGTCCGCCCCGCAGGCACCCACCGGCTGTTCGTCTCCCTGGAGGAATCGTTCGACGAGTCACGCAGCCAAGTCGTGGCGATCCATCCGAGAACTGGCGAGGTGGTCCCGCTGTCTCCGATGGAAGGCAGCATTGACGACGTGTCGGTTTCGCCCGATGGGACGAGGCTCGCCTTGGCGGTCTACGGCGAGGGGCGTGACTATTCCATCGCGACGATGGACATCGACGGATCCTCATGTTCTCCCGCCGCGCGCTACACCAGTGAGATCAACGGTCTCGGAGATGTTTCGTGGTTCTCCCGACGGCACGAGGATCGCTTTCACCACGACGGTGAGTCCGCCAGGGATGACAACTGAAGCCGACCTCATCCACGACCTATATGTCATCTCCTTGGCGGATGGAGCGATCACACGGGTGACGCAGGACGACCACATCACGCACTTCTCATGGTCGCCCGACGGCACGCGCTTCGTCGTGAGTAGGGAGAGGGCGGAGGGTGATCGGCTGCTGAACGACCTGTTCATCATCGGGATCGACGGCACCGATGAAGTCCGGCTCACCTATGACGGGGTCTCCTCGCGACCTGCGTGGTCGCTCCAGGGGAGGATCGCCTTCATCGGCAGTGCTTCGGGTGATTTCAGCCACCGAGACGTGTTCATCATGGATGAGGAAGGCACATCACTCGTTCAGTTGACCGACGATCCCGTCGTGGAGGAAGGCGTCGCGTGGTCAGCCGACGGGACCCGTCTGGCGTACACGAAGTTCGGGCGGCCTTGCTCGGTCCTGATCCAGCGCGTCAGCGAAGGCGGACCGGCCAAACTGGTTGTTGATCTATGGGACATGGGGGGTGCCCGATATCTCTTGCCTGGTGAGCCGTCCCAACGGGGCTGCCCCGCGCTTCTGGGTCGCATGAAACCTTTGACTTCTCTGGCGATCGTGCTGCTCCTGGTTCATTGCACCTCTAACTCGCCCGCGTCTAGTCCAACCTCTGACACGGCGGAGGCACCTTCCACCTCCCACCACGCGCGACGCCGACGAGTGGTGACATCAGGCACGGGGCCTGAGCGGAGGCGGAGTCAGTCGACCTTGCGGGGATGCTCCGGGAGCGAGCGAGCTGACGATTCCGCTGAGACCGTAGCCGTCTCGCAGCCCCGTCACTTGGTGACGATCCGTACGTCTGCTCGACTACGACGGACTGCCCGACGCCGACAAGATCGCAGAGGCTGTCACTATCTCGCGTACAGCGACCGCATCTCGCGCGACGCGGACCGTCGGGTGATGTCGACCAGGGCGCTCGCTCCGAGCCCGAGTCCGTAGACCTCGCGGGGATGCTGAGCGGGCGAGTTCGGTCTCGCAGCCGACGCCATCATTGTCGCCGTCGAATCCGTGAGGGTCCGAACCCGTCACGGTGAAGTTAGATGCCGCAACGTCATCACAGTCGAGATCAGGCGGGTAGCACGGGATACATCCTCCGTAGGACGACTTACATGATTCTCCACCGGAGCTGTTATCTCGGCTGAGTTCTCATCGCGTATCACGAGAAGTGCCGCGCTCATGGCGCAGGAAGACCGCGACCCAATCCCACACGTCGAGATCGCCGGGACGTGCGTCGACGTTGATCCCACGTTCTCGAGCGAGCCGCTTCCACGTCATCGGCGGCAGCGTGCCGCGCAGCGAACGACGCACCGGCCACGAGCCATGATCGAACGCCTGCCTGAGCAGCTGCACGTACCCCGGCCGTCGGGGCGGGTCCAGGAGCGGACGGCGCCGAGGGGTAACCTTCAGCAGGCCTGCGTCGACGGAGGGCGGCGGCTCGAAGCCGTGCCGAGGGATGCGACGGACCAGTCCGAGTTCCCACCAGGGCAGCCACGAGAGGGAGAGCAGCGTGGCCGGGTGCACCGCCGAGCGTTTCCGCGCCGACTCGAGCTGGATCAGCAGGTCCGCGCGGTGTGGTCCGCCGACGGGGTCGTCGAGCAAGCGCCGCAAGATCGTCGTGGTGAGCGAGAACGGGATGTTGCCGAACGCGCGCCACCGTCCAGTCGGGAACGAAGCTCGCACGATGTCGTCGTGCACGATGTGCACGTTCGGACGGTCGCGGAAGGTTCGCCGGAGGCGCCCGACGAGCTGAGGGTCCAGCTCGATCGCCGAGACCATGCCCGCGTGCTCCGCCAGCGGAAGCGTGAGGCGCCCAGCGCCGGCGCCGATCTCCACCACGTGGTCGTTGAGGCCGACGCCTGCGTCACGAACGAGCTCGGCCGCGATCAGTGCACTGCGAAGGAAGTGCTGACCTTCAGGCCGAACACCGCCGGCCCGCGCCGAGGGCGAGTGCGCGCCCACGGACCATCACCGCGAAGTTGCCCATCTCTGGTTCCTCCGTCTGAGAATGAGCCGCGAGCCTATCAACCCTTCCTGGCCGCGATGGTCTCACCCTTCGACACAGGGCGTAGGTTCTCACGATGCCGCTCGAGCTCATCTTCTAGACCCACTCGACCACCGAAGACAACGAAACGGGGCATCGCAACCGGGTGGCCCCGGGATCCTGTCGGCCGCTGGACGTGAGCAGGCTCAGCAGATGGGCTGTCGGCGCGCGAACGACGGGATCGAGGCGATCTTCACGTCCGACTTGGCACTTGCGGTGGAAGCGGTGCGGATCGCGTTCCCGGATCCCGTGTGCCGATCCTCATGGACTGGCGGCTCCGCGAGTGCGACTACGGTCAGATGACGGGGGTCGCACCAGAACGGCTCGAGCAAGCCGAACACATCGAAATCCCCTTACCCCTCCGGTGAGTGTTGGCGACAAGCGGCGAACCGGATCCGATGGTTCCTGCGTGATCTCGAGTCCCGAGGTTGGGGCTCGCGGGTCCTCGTCGTGGGGCACACCGCCACACGCTTGGGCCTCGATCACCTGATCCACGGCGTGGCTTTGGACGTGCTCGTCGCGACGCCGTTCGAGTGGCAAGAAGGGTGGGGCTACCGTGTCGGCGAGATGCCCGGGGTAGATCTCGCCGCGAGCGAGCAGGTCACCAGGATTCCTCTTCGATGGAGCGGATCGCGGCCTCTGTAGCTGCGGCTTCTTCAGCGTCGGTCTGCGGGAGCTCGGAATAACCAGCCACGATGCGGCGTCCTTCGCTGCGGGACGCGGAGCGGGGCGCGTTGCCCCACGATCTACCGTCGACCGCCTGCACGCTTCGACGGACGAGCCGCCTTGAAGCCCAGCTCGGACCCCGCGGCCCGCATGCACACGTGGACCGCTTCGTCGAACGTCATGCCGCCGGCGCCGGTCACGACCTGGACGGCGAGCCCGTTGACGGTCGCGTAGATGTGGGTCACGGCCCCCTCCACGGCACGACACCGGAACGCCTCGACCTCGATGCCCGAGCGGACCACCTCGGTGAGCAGCTCCACCCACCGCGCCTCGAGCTCTGCGACGAGCTCGCGTACCACCTCGTCGTGCGATGCGAGCGTCCAGGCCTCGAGCCACAGCGCCCACCCCGGGTCGGCCGGCCCATCGGGCATGTTCAGCTCCAGCAGCCGGCGCAGACGCTTCGGCCCAGGTGGGATCGAGGCCAGCTCGCCGCCGACCTCCTCGTGCATGCGGTCTTCCACGTAACGCAAAGCGTGCATGAGCACGAGATCCTTGCTGCGGAAGTAGTACATGACGTGGCCCGGGCTCATGCCCGCCCGCTCGGCGATGTCGGAGATGCGCGTCGCCGCGAGTCCGCGGTCGGCGATGACGGCGAGCGCGGCTTCCATCACGCGCTCCCGACGTTCCCGGCCTCGCTCAGTTCCGCTTGCGCTCGCTCCCACGCCCATTCTAGAATCCCATTCTAATCCAAGGGGAGGGGCGGATGGCCAACGACGAGCGATACCTGACCGAGGCGACGTTCTACGCCGGACCATGGTACCGGCGATCGCCGTACTTCGAAGCAACCGTGCGGGCCGGGTGCAAGCAGTGGGACATCTACAACCACACCATGTTGCCCGGCTACTACGACGACCCCAACAAGGAGTACGAGCTGCTGGTGAACGGGGTCGTCGTGTGGGATGTCGGCGCCGAGTGGACGATCGAGGTCAGCGGTCCCGATGCCGACCGCCTGATCGACATGATCACCTGCCGTGATCTGACGAAGTGCGCGGTGGGTCAGGCCAAGTACATGCTCGTCACCGCGCGCGACGGCGGCATCGTGAACGACCCCGTGTTGCTGCACGTCGACGAGGACCAGTGGTGGATGCAGCTCGCAGACTCCGACGCGGGTCTGTACGCGCTCGGCATCGCGACCGGTCTCGGCCTCGACGTGAACGTGTTCCACCCCGACGTGTACCCGATGCAGGTGCAGGGTCCGTCGTCGGCGAAGACCCTCGAGAAGCTCGTTGGGCCCGCGCTCTACGACCTGAAGTACTACTGGTGCGGTCGGTTCGAGATCGCGGGCATGCCGGTCGTGATCAGTCGGACCGGGTTCACCGCAGCTCCCGGGTTCGAGGTGAACTGCCTCGACTTCTCACACGGCGATGCTTTGTGGAACGCGGTGCTCGAGGCGGGCGAGGAGTTCGGCATCGCTGTGGCCGCGCCGAGCATGGCCAAGCGCATCGAGGCCGGCATGATGAACTACGGCTCCGACATGACGATCGACAACAACCCCTTCCAGCTCATGGGGTTGGAGCGGCTCGTCGAAAAGCAGCCACAGGACTACATCGGCAAGGAGTCGCTCGAGCGCATCCGACGAGAAGGCGTGAAGGACAAGCTCGTCGGTATCGAATTCGAGGCAGATGGCGGGTTCGAGATCGACCCGGCCGACTTCTGGCCCGCGTTCCACGACGGCAAGGAAGTCGGCAAGGTCACCGACGCGGTGTGGTCGCCTCGCCTCGAGCGGAACATCGGATACGTGTGGGTGCCGGTCGGTCTTTCGGAAGCGGGAACGAAGCTCGACGTCGAATCACAGCACGGCCACCTCGTCGGCACGACCGCGGCTATCCCGTTCGTCGATCCGAAGAAGCAGGTGCCCGCCGCGTCGCTCGCCTGACGGGATCGGTGGGGGTCGGCAGGCTGATTCTGCCGTCGTCGTCGAGGTCCAGGCCTGGGTTGCACGCGATCTCCCAGGGGTGACCATCAGGGTCCACGAAGACGCCAGCGTAGCCACCGTAGAAGGTGTCGCGGGGCTCGACGCTGATGCGAGCGCCGGCTTCGCGGGCCTGCTCGATCACGACGTCGACCTCATCGGTCGAGCCGACGTTGTGTGCCAGGGTGACGCCGCCCCACCCGCCGCCGTCGATGACGCCGCTGTCGTCCGCCAGCTTCGCCCGGCTCCACAAGATGAGGAAGATGCCGCCGACCCGGAAGAACGCCGTCTCCTCGACCTCGAGGTCGGCGCGCCAGCCCAGTCGCTCGTAGAAGCCCCGCGAAGCGGAGACGTCGGACACTCCGAGCGTGACGATCGTGAGGCGCTGTTCCATCGCTCGGGTGACCCTATCGGTCGTCGGTGACTCGGGAAGCGTCGACCACCAGAACCACCTTGCCGCCAGCATGTCCCGACTCGAGGAGGTGGTGTGCTCGGGCAGCTTCCCTCAGAGGCAGCTCGTGAATCACGTGGGGCCGGAGCACACCGTTCGCAATCAGCTCGCCGAGCCGGCGGGTGCGGTCGCCGTCGTCCTCGATCAACACGCCATGGAAGGTGATGTTCCGGTCGAGCACGAGGTCGAGATCCAGCTCCGGCGTCGCGATCGACGCCGCCGATCCGTGGCGTGCGAGCACCCTGAGGGATCGAGTGAGGTGGTCACCCCCGACGAGGTCGGCGATGGCGTCGACCGGCCCGCCCGCGATCGTCGCGGCACTGGCCGCGACATCTTCTGTCATGTACTCGATGCAGGCGGCGGCGCCGGCCTCGCGCATGCGCTCGTGTGCGGCGCGACCTCCGACCGCGATGACCTCGAGCCCCGAGTGGCTCGCGAGCTGCACCAGGAAGAGCCCCACCCCTCCGCTCGCACCGAGCACCAGCATCGTGCCGCCGCTCGGGACGGCGAGCCGCTCGAGCACCTCGAGCGCGGTGCCGCCGGCGAGCGGGGCGGCGGCCGCTTGCACGAGATCGGTTTCAGGACCGAGCTCCGCGACCAGATCCGAGTCGGCGACGACCAGCTCGGCGTACCCGCCGGCATCTCGAGGGAAGCCGGTCATGGCCATCACGGTGTCGCCGACGTCGAAGCCATCGACGTCTGCCCCAACGCGTCGACGACCCCCGCCACGTCGTATCCGGGCAGGAAGGGAAGTTCGATGCCCCCCACGAACCATCGGCCCGATTCCCGGCATCGACCGGATTCGTCCCCGCTACGGCGACGGCGAGCGCACCTCGCCCGGCCCAGGCTCAGGATCGGGCACATCCTCGAGGCGAAGCTCCTCGGGGGGCCCGAACCGGCGCAGAACGATCGCTTTCACGACGCGATCGTCGACACGAGGTGAGTCGGGGAGCGTTGCGGCATGTGGGTCAGGCTACGAGATGCCCTCCACGACCACGTGACCCTGGTCCAGTCCCGGATCAGAAGGAGCCGACCGCCGGTTCTCGGCCGGCTTCGGTGTCGCGCCGCTTCCCTCGCCTCAAGTGGGCATCTAGTCTTATTCAGACTAGCTGTTGGTCGGTCGTGGTCGATCCATCACATCGGGGCGGTCGACGGACTCAGCTCGCTTATCGCGTCCGTGTCGACAACCTCCCGCTCCGAGCCGGATCCAACGTGGCGAAGCATCGTGACGGAGAGCACGCAGATGCCGATCGCCACGACGGTCGCGACGGCGGTGCTCACGCGCATGCCCTGGATGAACGCCTCGCGCGAGGCATCGAGCAACGCCGTGCCCAACGACGCGGGCAACTGCTCCGCCGCTGCCGGCGGCGGCGCCGAGGGTGTCGCGGGCCGCCGCCGCGGCCTCGGCCGGCACGTCCGCCGGCAGCAGATCGGCGAGCTCGCTGCGATAGACGGCGGTGCCGATGCTTCCCAGGATCGCGATGCCGACCGCGCCGCCGAGCTCCGCCCCTGTCTCGGAGATGCCGGAGGCCGCGCCCGCGCGCTCCGGCGGAGCGGATCCGACGATCAGATCCGTCGTCGCCGTGAACACGGGCGCCAGGCCGAGCGAGATGATGACCGAGGCCCAGACGAGCATCGTGAGGCCGGGCGATCCGTCGAGCTGGGTCAGCATCGCGAGGCCGACGGCGCTCATCGCCAGCCCCGCGCCGATCACGTACGCCGGGCCGGAACCGCCGCAGCAGCCGTGGCGCGACCTGCGATCCCACGATGAATCCGAGCGCCGACGGCAGCGACCACAGGCCCGCCTCGAGCGGCGACAGCCCGAGCACGAGCTGCAGGTACTGCGCGACGAAGAGGAAGTAGCCGAACGCGACGAAGATGCCGAGCATGTTGACGGCGAGGGCCGCGTTGAACGAGCGGATCCGGAACAGGTCGAGGTCGATCATCGGGTCGTCGAGCGCGCGCTGACGCCGCACGAACACCACGCCGATCGCGAGGCCGGCGAGCATCGAGGCGGCGGGAAGCCACCCGATGCCGTCCTGCGCGATCTGCTTGAGCCCGAAGATCACGGCGAGGATCGCGACCAGCGACAGCGCCGCGCTCGTGAGGTCGAGCCGGCCCGCGTCCGGGGCGCGGTACTCGGGCAGCAGCCTCGGTCCGAGCACGAGCAGCAGCGCCATCACCGGCACCGCCATCAGGAAGACCGAGCCCCACCAGAAGTTCTCGAGGAGCACGCCGCCGAGCACCGGCCCGACCGCGCCGCCCGCCGAGAAGCCCATGATCCACACGCCCGATCGCGATCGGTGCGCTGCCTCGGGTCGAGGAACATGTTGAAGATCAGCGACAGCGTCGACGGGCGCGAGCGTCGCGCCGGCGATGCCCTGCAGCGCCCGGGTGGCGATCAGCATCTCGGGGCTCGTGGAGAACGCGGCGAGCACCGAGACGGCGGCGAACGCGGCGCCGCCGATCATCAGCAGCCGGCGACGCCCGATGCGGTCGCCGAGGGTCCCCATCGTGACGAGGAAGCCGGCGACCATGAACCCGTAGATGTCGACGATCCAGAGCAGCTGGGTGCTGCTCGGCTCGAGGTCCGCGCTGAGCGACGGCACCGCGAGGTGCAGCACCGTCAGGTCCATCGCGTAGAGCAGGCAGGCGAGCGCGAGCACGCGCGAGCCCGATCCACTCGCGACGAGTCGCCTGTGGCGGGGCGACTCGAGGTTCTCGGTTCGCGGACATCTCGACCTCCGATCAGATCTTCCTACCGTCCGGGTCGGTCGGATCATCGTCGACTCGAGACGGACGTAGTCCTGCGTGAACTCATCGCATGGGCGTCCCATTCCCGATCGGAGTGAGCCCTCGTGGCTGACACGACATGGTCCGCGCTCCCGAAGACCTGGATGCTCCGGCTTGACGAACATCGTCGGACTCACCGCCTTCGCCTACCGCATGCTCGGTTCGGCGTTCGAGGCCGAGGACGCCGTGCAGGAGGCGATGCTCCGCGCTTGGCGTGGTTACGACGGGTTCGAAGGCAGATCGGCGCTGCGCTCGTGGCTGTATCGCATCACGACGAACGTCTGCCTCGACATGCTGAGCGGGAAGGAGCGCCGCGCCCGTCCGATGGACCTCGGGCCCGCGCAACACGCCGAGATCTCGCTCATGGGCGAGCCGCTCGCCGAGTCCTCGTGGATCCTTCCGGTACCCGACGCCAGCGTGTTGCCCACGAACGGTGATCCTGCCGAAATGGCCGAGTCGCGCGAGTCGATCCGGCTCGCCTTCGTCGCTGCGCTGCAGGTCCTGCCGCCGAAGCAACGAGCTGTGCTCGTGCTGCGCGACGTGTTCCGCTGGAAGGCGTCGGAGGTCGCGGAGTTGCTGGACACGTCGGTCGCTTCGGTCAACAGTGCACTCCAGCGGGCCCACGTCGCGCTGGAGACCGCCGAGCTCTCCGACGCTGAGCCTCTACGCCCGATGGACGACGGACAACGCCTGCTGCTCGAACGCTACGTCGACGCGTTCGAGCGATACGACATGCCCTCGCTGACCTCGCTGCTGCGTGAGGACGCCGCATGGTCGATGCCGCCGTATCGGCTATGGCTGCAGACACATGACGACATCACCGCCTGGTGCCTCGGCCCGGGCATCGGATGTCAGGGCTCGCGTCTGATCGCGATCGAGGCGAACGGCTCGCCGGCGTTCGCGCAGTACAAGCCGAGCGCCCAGGGCGGGCACGAGCCGTGGGCGCTGCAGGTGCTCGATGTCTCAGGCGACCACATCGCCGGCATCAGCTTCTTCCTCGACACCGCGCACCTGTTCCCACTCTTCGGGTTGCCCGATCATCTCGATGCCTGAGGCCGCGAGAACCGGAAGCAGATCGCGCAGACCGAGGAGGTCGACCAGTTCCTGGAGCTCGACGCAGGCATGTACGAGCCGGAGCCGGCACCCCAGCTCGCGAGCCGAGAGCTGAAGCCGGGCGAGGGCTTCGATCGTGACGGCGTCGGGGTCGCAGATCGAGCCGACGTCGCACACGACTGAGCCGCCGCTTCCCCCTTGGAGCAGCGTCCCCATGCGCTCACTCAGCGACGGGATGTCCTCCGGGTGGATCGGGCCACGCAAGACCACGATGGTCGTCATCCGTCAACACAGACCGCCTTGCCGAGCGAGAATCATCGACCAAGAGGGAATGGCACGAAGTTGAGCGACGAAGCGGGGCGGACGCCGAGCCGGCTTCACCGCTCAGTTGGTGACGCCCTCAGACCGAGGTAGTGGGCCCGCAGCTCCTTGTCCAAGTGCTCGGCTGCGTAGCGCAACGTCGTACGAGGCATCGTTGCCGCGTGCTTGTCCAGGAAGTCCAGGAGGCGTCGGCGGTCCCTCTTCCCTGCTTCGCGCAGCCACCCGCCGGTGGCCTTGTGGATAAGGTCGTGATCATCGGTCAACAGCATCTCGGCGATCTGGAACGTGTCATCCAGGTCACCTTCGCGGATGAAGGGCCACGTGCTCACGATGGCGGTGCGGCGTTCCCACAGGTTCGCCGAGCGCGCCAGCTTGTAGAGAACGTCTCGTGGCTTGTCGATGAGGTAACGGCCGATGACGTCTGGAGCGCTCACATCGACCAGGTCCCAGTTGTTGATCCTGTCCGTGCGCCTCAGGTAGAGCTCGAACAGCTCCTTCCGGCGAGGTGTCGACGTCTTCTTGCTCGCGGCCTGCTTGGCCATGATCTTGAGCCCGCCGGCTCGCACCTCGTGGACCGGACTCTCGAGTAGTTTCTCGATCTCGCCCGGCGGCATCTCCATGAACTCCTTGCTGAGAGCGAAGACCTCTCCCATGCGGACGCCCATGAAGACATCGCCCTCGCCGTACTCACCCGTCCCCGACTTGAAGTAGCGCTGGATCTTCTCGAGCTCCACCGGCGAACGATGGTCCTCCAGACATTCGACGTACCGGTGTGCGGTGAGCGTCTGTGCCATGTCGCAGCGCTGCGTTACTTCTCTGCGGGACGTTCCTGAAGGACCCAACCGTTGCCGTCTGGGTCGCTGAAGAAGACGAACGAATTCCACGGACCGCCCTTGCCGTCGACGAGTCCTTCCTCCTCGAAATGTTGGACCGGGCTCATGTCGACCCCGCGCCCTGCAAGCTCCTCTCGAGCGGCCTCGATGTCGTCCACGACCAGCTGCGGCCCTTGGAGCGAGCCGGGCTCGGACCTGGTGATGCCCGTGCCCACCATGATCGAGCAGGCCGAACCCGGCGGCGTCAGCTGCACGACCCGGATGCTCTCCATGGGCTGGTCGTCGACGTCGACCACGAAGCCGAGCTTGTCGGCATAGAAGGCCTTCGCGCGTTCCACGTCAGTGACGGGAACGGGAAGCAGCTCGAGCTTGAGGTCCATGGTGCCGGGCTCCCTTGTCTCAGGCGGCGTTCGCCGCGTCTTCCAACGTCGTGATCTCGATCTTGCTCATCTGCAGCATCGCCTGCATGGCTGCCTGGGAGCGAGCGGGGTCGGGGTCGCCCAGGAGCTCGCCCAGCCTATCGGGAACGATCTGCCAGCTCAGGCCGAACCGGTCCTTGAGCCAGCCGCACTGGCTTTCCTCGCCGCCCTCCGTGAGCTGCGTCCAGAAGTGATCGACCTCGTCCTGGTCCTTGCAGCGCACGACGAACGAAGTTGCTTCGGTGAACGTGAACTCCGGTCCGCCGTTCAGGGCCGTGAACTCCTGGCCCGCGAGCCGGAAGCTGACCGTCATCACCTGGCCGGCGGGGCCGGGTGTGCCTTCGGGGTAGCGTGCGACGTCGGTGATCTCCGCGTCCTCGAACAGGGAAACGTAGAAGGTTCGCGGCCTCTTCGGCCTGGCTGTCGAACCACAGGAACGGACTGATCTTCTGCATCGGTGTGTCCTCCTCGTGCTCGGTGTTGTGGTGGGTGTGGAGTCAGCTGTTCGCGACCAGCTTTGCCAGCAGCTCGTCCAGGCGCTCGTAGCCCTGGTTCATGCCGTCGGCCATGCCGGACTCGTACATCGCGTCGCGGGCCTCGACCGACTGGAAGACGGTGTTCGACCGCACGATCGTGCCGCCGTCGCGCTCCTCGAACGTGACCGTGTCCATCGAGACGTGGCCGGGCGCGCCCTCGAACTCGAAGGTCTGTACCATGCCGTCCATCGAGGGCTCACCGTGGAAGACGCCGTGGAACCCGTACGCGTTGCCGGCGTCGTCGGAGTGGATGTAGCGCCAGCTGCCCCCGTCGCGCAGGTCGAACCGCTCGATCGTCATCGTGTACTTGCGCGGCCCGAGCCACTGCACGAGCAGATCCGGCTCGGTGAATGCCCGGTAGATGAGATCACGCGGGGCGTCGAACTCCCGGGCGGTCAGGATCTGCGGAACGCCTGGCTCCGCGGTCACTTCCATCTCGGTCATGACGTGCTCCTTCCTGTCGGATCGCTCCCGGTGTCGGGGGTCTGCGATCGATCGGTCTGTTCTTCCTGCAGGGCCGCGAGCAGCCCGTCGAGCCGCTCGTAGCTTTCCTCCCAGTACTCCCGGTAGCCGGCAAGCCACACGGTCGCCTCCTTCAGCGGCTCGGCCTCGAGGTGACTGAGGCGGGCGGTCGCCTGACGCGTGCGTGAGATCAGCCCGGCTCGCTCCAGCACCTTGAGGTGCCGCGAGATCGCCGGCTGCGACACGCTGAACGGCGCGGTGAGCTCCGCGACGGACGCCTCGCCCATCGTCAGCCGCGTGAGGATCGCGCGGCGCGTCGGATCGGCCAGGGCTCCGAACACCGCATCGAGTTCGATCTCAGCCACTGACATCTATAACCCTCTTCTTCTAGAACATAGCGGTTATATACCGCGGACTCGATACTGTCAACACAGCCGAGAAGGAGGACGACGCGCCGACGACCCGTTCGCCGACTACATCAACAACGTGCCGAAGTACGTCGTATCGGGATTCGCTCGAGCACGCCGACTGGCGGGGGACGACCGTGATCTCGGGCGACGTCGCCGGCCACATCCGCGAGCTCAAGGAACAGTCGGGCAAGGACATCGGCATGACGGGTCGGTCGCAACCGTGCGGTGGCTGCTGAACGAAGGCCTGATCGACGAGCGACCTGCTGGTGCATCCGATCGTGTTGGGCAAGGGCGAGCACTTGTTCCCCGACGGCACGGCCCAGGTGGCGTTTCAGCTGATCCGCTCGAGCACATTCGAGAACGGCGTCGTGCATGTCACGTACGCGCTTGCCGAACAGTGAGCATCACGCCGGCGAGGGGGCATCAGGAGAGGCCGTACGTGCGGAGAACATCGAAGCGGTAGATGAGCCGCTGCTCGTCGATCATCGCCTGCAGGAACGCTGACTCGTCGAGCTCGCCTCCGAACCAGCTCAACGACCCGGCGGGCTTGCTCTGCATGATCCGAAAGAGCTCGAGGCTCTGCGCTGGCGCGTCGGGCCCGTCGAGGATCGTCACGGTCGTCTCCAGGGCCATCCACTCGAAACGAGGTTCGAACACGAAGAGCGTGCATCGGGGATCCCGCCGAAGCCGCGCGGTCCGCACCCGGTCCTGGGTGCCGCTGCTCCAGAGCTCGTTCCCGACGAGCGCCACACCGACCCTCGCGACCTTCGGGAATCCGTCGCCACCGATCGTGACCATCGCTGCGGAACGATGTTCACGCAACCATTCGAGTTCGCGATCTGAGTGCACCATGGTCCTCACCCTAAGTCGAGTGGTCGGATGCAGCCGCCGGATCCATCGATCGTCGAGGGCATCCGGGTGCACTCCCACCGTGGTGACAAGATGCGCCGATGGATGTCGGAGCCGAACGACTCGAACTCCCGACGGCGGAGCTGCTGCTGAGCGTCCGTACGCCGGCTGAGCTGGCGCTATCGCCCAACGGCTCTCAACTCGCGTTCGCGCTGCACGCCACGGTGGCAGATGAGGGGTCGTTCGTGCCGGGCGATGTCTACGTCGTTGGAACCGAGCGGGGCGCCGAGCCCCTACGGCTTTCCGCCGGTTCGATGCCTACGTGGTCACCCGACGGCTCGCGCCTGGCGTTCTTGTCAGACCGTGCCACGCCTGGCCACCAGCTTCCCTACACGATGACCGTCGATGGAGGCCAACCGTCGCTCGCCGCGACCCTGATCGGGTCGGCTGAGAGCATCGCATGGTCGAGCGACGGCGGATCGCTCCTCGTGCTCGCCGCCGATCCGGGTTCGTACGGCATCGACTGGAGTGCGCGGGCGGTGAACGGCGCCGGCCCCGAGCCGGATCCGATCGTGCACCGGCCCGGCGATGCGCGGAGGCGACTGCTCCTGATCCACCTGGCGTCCGGTGAGGCAGACGAGGTCGGGCCGCCGGACCTCAGCGTGTGGGAGGTCGACTGGAATGGCGAAGGCGTGGCCGTCGCGGTGGTCTCGCGTGATCACTCCGGCTCGGGCTGGTACCAGGGGGTGATCGCCAGCCTCGACCTCGACGCGCGAACCGCAACCACGCTGTACGAACCCGAGTGGCAGATGGAAGGGCTGGCGCTGTCGCCCGGCAGCACCCACGTCGCGGTGGTCGAGGGGTACGCGAGCGACCACGGCCTGCTCGCCGGCAGCGTGATGGTGATCGATCTCGCGACGGGCGCTGTGAGCGACCCGTGGCCCGAACTGCAAACGGTGGGGCGCGCCTCGTGGTGCGACGACGATTCCCTCTGGTACGCGCGCACCGACGGCACCGGGAACGCCTGTGGCCGCATCTGGCTCGACGGACGCGAGCAGGAGCGCTGGCGCGACGACGCGTTCATCGGCGATGCCATCACCACACCTGCCTGCGTGATCACCGACGACGCCGCCGACGTGTGGACCACGCACCAGGCGCACGGGGTCGCGCCAGAGCTCGGCCACTTCGATCACGCGACGGGCGAGTGGCGTCGGCGCACGTCGTTCAACGATCAAATCGTCGAGGGGCGCATGTTCCCCGATGTCGCGCACGATCCGGTGGGTGGGAGAAGGCGGTGTCGAGATCGAGGGGGTGCTGATGACGCCGCGCGGTGCCGATGGGCCGCTCCCCACGATCGTTTGCGTGCACGGTGGGCCGACGTGGAGCTGGGGCGCGTACTTCAGCGACTCAGAGCCGAACGCGGTGTTGCTGGCATCGGCGGGCTATGCGAGCCTGCTGCCGAACCCACGCGGGAGCATCGGTCGCGGGCACGCGTTCGCGCAGGGCGTCATCGGCGACGGTGGTGGCATCGACTTCCGCGACATCATGGCCGGCGTCGACCACTGCATCGCCGAAGGCATCACCGATCCGAACCGGCTCGGTATCTCGGGCCTCAGCTACGGCGGGTACATGGCGGGTCGGGCGGTCGGGCAGACCGACCGTTTCCGAGCGGCGGTCGCGATGTCGGTGGTCTCGAACTACGTGTCGTTCCACCTGACCTCCGAGGTGTGGTGGTACGACCACGCGATCCTCGAGGGCGACTGGTTCGACCCGGCGAGCCAGTACGCCGACCGCTCACCGGTCACACATGCGCATCGGTGCACGACGCCGACGCTGATCCTGCAGGGAGCTGAGGACCGCTGCACGCCGGTCAGCCAGGCCGAAGAGCTCTTCAACGCGATCGCGGAAACCGGCACGGAGGTCGAGCTCGTGGTGTATCCGCGCGAGGGTCACGTGCCGCTGGAGCGAGCCCACGCCCTCGACGCGATCGATCGCACCCAGGGTTGGTTCGACCGGCATCTGCGCCCGTGGAGCTAGTCGGGCGAGTTCGCTCGGAGGCGTGTCGAGAACACCGCAGGCCGTTAGTCGTAAGGTCGAGACCACGCGGAAGGAGTCGACCCATGCCGGTGCAAGCGCCCTCGCAGATCACCCCGAAGTCGCTCGCGGACTACCTCGACGTCGTGACGAGGGCGGTGTTCCAGTCGGGCATCAGCTGGAAGGTCGTCGACGCGAAGTGGCCGGGCACCCGTGAGGCGTTCGCGGGCTTCGATCCCGAGCATGTCGCGGACCTCAACCCCCACGAAATCGACGAGCTCGTGCAGGACACGCGCCTGATCCGCAACCGTCGCAAGATCGAAGCCACGTCGCAGAACGCCGCCATGATGCTCGAGCTTGCCCGGGAGCACGGCTCTTTCAAGAAGTACCTGCGGTCGTTCCCGACGTACGACGCGCTACAGTCCGACGTCGTTCGTCGCTTCAAGTTCCTGGGCAACACGGGTGCTTACTACTTCCTGTATGTCGTCAAGGAACCGGTGCCGCCGTGGGAAGAATGGACTGCGACGTACGGCGTGCCTGGGCAGAGCTCGGAGCGGAAGCCTCGACGCACCTCAACACCTGCTCGCGCGGGCTCGTGATCGAGCATGCTTCGTGGCGCGCTCAGCCCATCGGGCTCATGAGCTGGAAGTAGTTGCCGTCAGGGTCGGCGAACGTACAGATCGACATGTCGTCTCCGCCCTCGCCGGGATCGTACGGCTCCTGGACCACCGTCGCCC
Organism: uncultured Actinomycetes bacterium; assembly: GCA_963831325.1. Taxonomy (GTDB): domain Bacteria; phylum Actinomycetota; class UBA4738; order UBA4738; family HRBIN12; genus JAOUEA01. The sequence goes on along the minus strand of CAWHQA010000033.1, from coordinate 37,839 downwards.
CCGCGGCGACGAGGCGGTCGAACTCGCCTTTCACGTCCGAGGTCTCGATGTTCCAGATCACCCTGCCTGGCTGGGGGTTCTTGCCTTGTACCTGATCGTGCGGTCCGACCGTGAATCCTCCTGAGCCGACCTGCCATCCGATGTAGCCGCCTTCGTTCCAGCCGGGCTCGCCGAAGAGCTTGGTGTAGTAGTCGGCCAACCGCTGCGGATCCTCCGATCCGATAAGGATGCTGTTCAGGTTCATGACGCCTCCCTCTTGTCGAATCCCTCTACCTATCAGACGACGACGGACGCCGAAACTCATCGGCAGCCTTCGACAGCGGGGAGGGAAACCTCGGCAGCACCCGGGTGCCCCCGAACCACTCGGTCAGGCGCGCTGCCTCGTGCTCGATGGCGCGAAGCCCTTCGGAGCCGACATTTCCGAGCATCTGCACGATGACCTCGCCGGACTCGCCCTGGCGCCAGCCGCCTACGATCCGCCCGTCCCACCATACGGTGGGTCCCGCGTTGCCGTTTGTGTCGAACAGCTGGGCCTTGTACGGACCGAGGTACCAGTCCCGTTCGAACCAGCCCATCGTGGTCGGATCCAGCGGCGGGAGCAGCGCGACCCACGGCTCGATCGGATCGGTCTCCTCCAGGTCGTCGGGCAGCACGTATCCGGTCTGCCCGCCGAGATCGACCTCGAGCGCGTGGAGGTCGGTCAGCGCCCTCCGCGCGGCCGTGACGGTCGAGCCGAGCCACCACTTGATATCGGCCACTGTTCCCGGGCCGAACACACGCAGCCACTGCTCGACCAGCTTCGCCACGCCCTCTGCTTCAGGGATCGATCCGAGCGACTCCCCGAGCCAGGCCTCCATCGAGGCCCAGCGGGGCCGGGATGTGGTCCACGCGCCGTCGTTCGACGCCCGCACGATCTGGCCCGCCGCGGACATCGTGGTCAACACCCGGGGACCAACCGACACCTGCCCGCCCCACGACTTCCCTTCTCCGTAGGCGATCGAGCCTTCGAGCAGCGGGATCTCGTCGCGGAGTTCGGACGACGTGGCCTCCCTCCCGTCGGACAGCGCCGCGAGCACGCGCTTGCAGGCCTGCGACAGCCAGCGCTCACCGTTGCGACGCAGCCCTGCCGTCTCGACCTCTCGGATGAGTCGGCGCCTCTCGGCGTCGGCGACGCGGTTGCTGGCTCCCGCCTGAACAGCGCTGATGGCCTCGCGCGGGAAGACGAACAAGGTGCGGCGCATCGCGAGATGTTTGACCAGTGACCGATCGTCGTACAGGGCGCGCTCGAGGTCTGCCACCAGCATTCCCTCGACGCGAACCCAGGCGGACAGATAGACCGTTGCGGGATCGGTTCCGTGCAGGCAGACCATGCTCTTGGCCGCCTCCACGACGTCACCCGCCCGATCGTGGGGCGCCAGCCGGTGACGACGGGCCAGCCGGGCTCGGCGCTCCGCAACGCTGATCTTCCGCACACGGAATCCTGCCACAGCCTGCCGAAGGCTTGACACGCTAACGCTGTTAGCCTAACGTGAGCTAACGTTGTTAGCCGTCCACGACGGAGGAGGCAGGAGATGATGTTCAAGAACGAGATCCGGAGCGAGGCCATGATCGACGCGACGGGCGAGGAGGTCTGGAGCGTGCTCGCGGACTTCGGCTCGTACGGGGAGTGGAACCCTGGCTTCGCCTCGATCGAGGGCCAGGCCAGGGTCGGCGCCAAGCTCGACATCGCGTTCTCGATGAAGGGTGATCGCACGATGCGGATGCGACCCACCGTGCTGGTGGCCGACCCCGGCCGCGAGCTGCGTTGGCTCGGCCGCCTTTTCATGCCCGGACTGTTCGACGGCGAGCACCGGTTCGAGATCCACGAGGACGCGCCGGGCCGGGTGCGGTTCGTGCAAGGGGAGCGGTTCCGCGGGCTGCTCGTGCCGTTCCTGCACTCGATGATCGAGGTCGACACGCTCGCGACGTTCGAACGCGTGAACGCGGCGCTCGCTGCCCGCGTGGCCGAGCTGCGGGATCGGGTGTGACTGACGTCGTCGAGTCGGCGCGACGCCGGCAGCTGGTCGATGTCGCGAGGCGCATCCTCGAGTCCGATGGCCCCGATGGGCTGACGATGCGATCGCTCGCCGAGGCGATGGACATGCGGGCGCCGTCGCTCTACAAGCACGTAGTCGACAAGGATGAGCTGACGGCCCTGTTGATCGCCGAGGCGTTCCGTGACTGGGGCCAGATGATGCACGACGCGATGGCTGCGCTGCCTGCCCGCGTGACGCGAACGAAACGACTGCGGGCGCTCGCGAAGGCCTACCGCACATGGGCTGTCGCGCATCCACACCTGTACCGGCTGGCGACCGGCGGGCGAGCTGCAGCGCGAGCTGCTTCCCGAGGGACTCGAGGCGTGGGCGGCAGAGCCGGTCGTCACGGCCGCCGGTGGCGAGCACCGCGCTCGAGCGACGTGGGCCTTCGCGCACGGCATGACCATCCTTGAGCTCGACGGCCGCTTCCCCTCAGACGCAGACCTCGATGCCGCATGGGAAGCCGGCATCAGGGCGCTCGGCTCCTAGCCTCCTCACGAAGTTGGTGGCGGTGCCTCCAGCCACATCAGTTGTCGATGCGACGCCAGATCGCTTCCCACTGCGACCAGTGGCCGAGCGCAGGAGCAGCACGTTCCGTGCGGTCGAGGCGCAACGGGAGCTCGGCGACGAAAGCTCCCATGAGCTCGGAAAGCTCATCCTCGGCGAAGAAGTGGATCAGGAGCCCTCGCTTCGGCCCTTCCAGGTAGCGGACCGTGTACGAACCGTCAGAGGAACGCTCGATGACCTCGTGCTCCAACTCCAGCTGGGTGTCGGTGGCGTTCACGCGTATCGCGAGCAGCCCATCTGTATCGACCCTTGCGCACGCATCGACGATGTGTCGGTGCGCGTGCTCCCTATCGCCATGCTGGAAGACCTGGATGCCGACGACGAGGCCGTAGCGATCGTCACTGGCAAGCGAAGCGAGGTCACCGTGAACGAGTCGATCCGGTCTCTCGGCACGGGCCGAGAGCTGTTCGATGGCGACCCCAGAGACGTCCAGCCCGATCAGATCGAGACCGTGGGCAACCAGGGGCAGGTAGTTCCGTCCATTGCCACACCCGATGTAGAGGCCCGTGCGGTCCGCGACCCGTCGTCGGTGAACCGCCGTGATGATGTCGTCGACGAACGGAAGCGGCGGCTCATCCCGGTAGCGTCCGCGCGCGTACTCGTCATCCCAGGATGTCCCGACGTGGTTGACGGTTGTCACATCCTGCTCTCACTCGGCTCAGTGCCGAGCAGCTCGTCGAGCAGGGTAATGATCGGCCAGGCGCCCTCGGACCAGTTCGAGATGACGGTGTACGTGATCGTGCGACGTCGGGTCGTGCGTGCTGCAGAACGACACGCCGGCGTCGTAGCCCTCGAGCCACACGACGTCGCTCGTGGCGTGCAGGTGGAACCCGAGTCCGTAACGCCTCGATTCCTCCGGCCAGTCGCTGCGAGGGCGCACCATCTCGGCCACCCGGTCGAGCGGAACGATCGCGCCGGCGAACAGCGCCTTCCAGAAGGCGCGCATGTCGGCCGCGGTCGAGTAGATGCCACCGTCGCCGGTGCCCAGCACCGGAAGGTGGAACACGTTCGTCCTCGGACCGTCGACGGTGAGGTAGCCGAGCGCGGCGTCACCCGGAAGCTCGTCGGAGCGAAGGAAACCCGTGTCGCCCATACCCGCCGGCTCGCAGACGCGCTGCCGCACCAGCTCGTGGAACGGCGATGCCGCTCGAGCGCTCGGCGATCAGTGCGAGCACCACGAACCCCCCGTTGTTGTAGGCGAACCGCTCACCCGGCTCGGAGACGGTCTCGTGTCCGTCGAGGACGGCGAGGTAGTCCTCGGTGGTCGCGAGCTGGTGCATCGGAACCGGCATCACGTAATCCGTGATGTCGGAGACGGCGTGCTCGTCCAAGTAGTCGCCGATGCCGGATCGGTGCGCCAACAGATGCTCGACCGTGACCGCTCCGTCGATCAGCGGAAGGTCGCCACCCAGCACGGAACGGGCCGTGGTCGAGCGCTCGAGCGTGCCGTCCTCGATCAGGCTCATGACGGTGAGCGCGGTGAAGCCTTTGGCGCCGCTCGCGAGTGCGAACCGCGTGTCGATCGTGTTGGCGATGCCGTGCGCACGATCTGCGAGTCCGAATGCCTTCGCCAGCTCGGTGGTGTCCGAACGGTCCACGCGCACGACGCCGGAAAACCCGGTGCGGTCGGCGACCTGGTCGAGCGCGTCCTCGAGCGTCTGCATGGAGCGGAGAGGTCAGGCCCCGTCGGCCGGCTCGGTGAACGTCAGGAAGTAGCCGTTCGGATCCTGCAGGCCCATCTCCACCATGCCCCACTCCCTGACTTCGGGCCCCCATGCCGGCTCGATCTCGCCGCGGATCTGCTCGTGGAACTCGTACACGCTCTGGGGGTAGAAGTAGATCGTGCCGGTGAGCGCCGGGGACCCGGGCCACGGAGTCTCGCCGCCGAGGAACTGCAGGACGACGCCATCGCGTTCCAGCTCGAGCCACGTCGGCTCACGATCATCGGGGAACCTGCCGCGGACCTTGAATCCGACTCGCTCGTACCAGGCCAAGGTCGCGGTCACGTCCTCGGTCTTCAGCATCACGTTGACCCGACCGTGGCTCGTCACGGGCCGACGCTAGCACCCCGCGCTTCACACGGTGATGACGATCTTGCCTCGTGCGCTGCCTGTTTCCATGTGGCGGATGGCCTCGACGACCTCCGACAGCGGGAAAGTGCTGTCGACGACGGGTCTGATCGCTCCGGCGTCGATCATGCCGATCACGATCGCCAGAGGGTCGGCTTCGGGATCCTTGAACGACCGCACGCCCGGGATCCGCCTGTCGAAAGGTGACAGCACCAGCAGCTTGAGGAAGCGACCCATGCTTCCGATCCATCGGTTGTTCGATGCCCCGAAATGGTCGTGCCCGATCAGCACGTACGTCCCCTCGGGGGTGAGCGCGCGACGGCAGTCCGGCCATGAGCGGTTCGATGCGATGTCGAGGATCAGGTCGTATCGCTCACCGCTCCTCGTGAAGTCCTCCTGCGCGTAGTCGATGACACGGTTCGCGCCGATCGATCGGAGCATGTCCAGCTTCTCGGTGCTGTCCACGGCGGTCACGTGGGCCCCGTACGCCGTGGCGATCTGCACGGCGAACGTGCCCACGCCGCCGCCCGCCCCGTTGATCAGGACCTGCTGCCCCGATCTCAGCCGTCCCTCGCCGCGGAGCGCCCGGTGCGCGATGAGGGCAGAGGTGGGCACGGCCGCGGCTTCCTCGAAGGTGATACTGGTCGGCTTCAGCGCCAGGGCGCTTTCAGGCGCGGCGGCGTACTCGGCGTAGGCACCGCCGTTGCGCCACTGGTTGCCCTTGACGATCTCGCCGAACACCTCGTCACCCGGTCGGAACCGCTTCACGCTCTTCCCGACGGACTCGACGTGTCCCGCGATGTCGATGCCCGGCACGCGGTTCTTGGGTTCGCGCAGCCCGGCCCCCATGATGCGCAGCACGTACGGCACGCCGCGCACGGTGTGCCAGACATCCGGATGCAGGGATGCCGCTCGCACCCGGACCAGTACCTCGTCGTCCCCGATAGCCGGCCGGTCGATCTCGCGGAGCTCCAAAACGTCACCGGGGGCGCCGTAGGCGGTCTGGACGATCGCCTTCATGGACCCCTCTCTATCACGCCATCTCGACCGACGGCGAGGGAACCCTCAATCACGGAGCAGAACGGGTCGATGGTGTTCGAGGTGCCGGCCGAGGACTTCGCCACGATCACGGCGACGATGGGAGTCGAGCTGGACTGAGGGCGTGGGTATCACCCGGCCCTCGCGCCGTCCGCTCCGTTCCCTGCTCTAGATTCCTCTAGTCCACACCGGACTAGGAGGTCTACGACCTCGTTGCGGTGGCGGCACATGATACGAGCGGCATGGCCTCGTTGCGCCCCGACGCGATCCACCTGTTTTTGAAGAGAGATCACGAGATGTCCCGTCGTAGGACGAAGCGGGTACCGGCGGCGGCGAACGCGAGTCCATAGCCGGCGAACAGGAAGGCAGCGCCCCACAGGGGAAGCAGGCCGCCCTCAGCGGTCGCCACTCCGCTCAAGGAGCTGGCTGCGCCGCCCGGGAGCCAGCGGCCGAACTCCGGCGCGAAGCCGACGAGAATGGTCTCGACGAGCAGGATCCAGACCAGCGTGACGGTGACGGCGACGGTCTGGTTCCGCAGGAGAGCGCCGATGCCGATTCCGACCATCGGAGACAGCGCAGTCACGGCGATCGCGCGCGCGAGCACTGAAGTTCAGATCGTCGACCCCAGCAACGTCGCCGAAGCGCTTGGACGATCCATGGATCTCGATCGCAACCATCTGCATTCCTCCTTGTTGAGTTGCTGTGACCGGTCAGTGGAGTGAGAAGGGTGGGTAGCGGTCGGTGATGAGCAGGCAAGCGTATGCCTCGACACGAAGCCCCCATCGCAGGACGCCTTCGACGAAGTCGAAGATGGCCCGCGGGTAGCGGCCGGTGAACAGCACTGCAAACCAGGCAACGACCACCGCGACGACCGCAGCGATGCACAGGAAGAAGAGCACGATGTAGTGGGGGATAGCGAGCAACCACTTCACCAGCGGCAGCCAGCGGTTGAGATCCTGTTCGACGTTGGGGTAGTCGATGACCAGCTGGACCGTCTGCTCTTCATCGGTGGAGGGGTACACGTCGGACATCAGAGCGAGATACGCGCACACCCTGGTTGCGAAACGAGCGAGCTGGACGTTGAAGTCGAACCACCACCGCGGGTACTTCTGTCGGAACACGATCATCAACAGGACGGGCGCAGCAAGCACCCCGGCACTAGTGGCCCCGAATCGGAATCCGTTCTCAGCGAACCCGAAGCCGGATGTGGAGCCGTCGAGGAGGGCCAGGACGATCCCGATGGGGATGAGGTAGATGAGACGCAGGCCCGTCGACAGGCGGTTCAAGTCGCGGTCGGGGTACTCGACTGTCAATCGCGCCGCGTAGGCGTCGTTGTGTTGAGCGGTCACAGCCAGGTCCTTTCGTGATCTGGGTCAGCCGGCCGGAACGAGCTCTTGCTCGGGCTCGGCTTCGACGGGCTCGGGAACGAGATCGACTTCCATCTCGGGCTCTGGTAGGGCGGTCTCGCCCTCGATGTTGATGGTCGGAAGGAGGCGATCGAGCCAGCCGCGGCATCCACCAGTTGGCGTCGCCCATGAGCTTCATCGTCGCCGGCACCAGGACCATCCGCACGATCGTGGCATCGACGAAGATGGCCGTGGCCAGGCCGAGGCCCACCATCTTGATCGCCGGGTCTTCACCGAGAACGAAGCCGAGGAACACGCAGATCATGATCAGGGCGGCCGACGTGATCACCCGTGCCGAGCTGGCGATGCCGTGGATCACCGAGGTGTCGTTGTCGCCCGTCACCAGGTACTCCTCACGCACCCGGGAGAGCAGGAACACCTCGTAGTCCATCGAGAGGCCGAAGAGCACCGCGAACATGAACAAGGGGATGAACGAGACGATCGGCACGGTCGAGTCCAGACCGATGAGGCCGATGCCCCACCCCCACTGGAACACCATGACCAGCACGCCGTAGGCGGCACCGATGCTCAACAGGTTCAGCAACGCAGCCTTCAGAGGCACGAGGATCGATCGGAACACCAGGGTCAACAGCAGGAACGACAGCAGGATCACCGCAACGATGAAGAGCGGCAATCGATCCTTCACCTGGTCGCCGATGTCGGCGAAGCTCGCCGTCGAGCCACCGACATGCGCCCGGGCCGGACTCTCGTCCAGCACCGGCGGGAACACGTCCGCCCGGAGACGTTCGATCGTGTCGAGCGTGGCATCGTCCTGCGGTGCTGTGGTCGGGAAGGCAAGCAGCGTCGCCACGCCGGCTTCGGCGTTCACCTCAGGGGGCGCAACGGCGGCGATACCCTCGTCGGCCGTGATGGCGTCGAGCAGGGGTTCGACCACGCTCGGATCCTTGGAGATATCGACGGCGACGACCAGCGGGCCGTTGATACCGGGACCGAAGCCCTCGGCCACCAGGTCGTAGGCGCGACGCTCGGTGCGGGTATCGGGCAGCGTGCCCGCGTCGGGGAAGCCCAGACGAAGACCCAGCACCGGCGCTGTCAGCGCCAGAAGGAAGATCGTGACGCCGATAGCGTAGGACCAGGCGTTCTTGGACACGTGCTCACCCCAGCGTTGCCAGCCCGAGCCCACCGTGCGGCCGTCCTTCGCGTGGTTCCGTCGGACCCCGAGGCGGTTGATCCAGTGCCCGGCAAGACCGAGGAACGCGGGAAGCAAGGTGACCGAGGCGACCACCATGATCAGGACGATGACCGATGTGGCGATGCCGGCGGCGGTCATGAACGGGATGCCGGCGACAGCCAGACCGAGGATCGCGATGACGACGGTGGCGCCTGCGAAGACCACGGCCTGACCGGCGGTCGCGACAGCGCGGCCGACCGATTCTTCGATGGTCATCCCTCGAGCCAAGAACTCGCGGTGCCGGGTGACCAGGAACAGGGCGTAGTCGATACCCACGGCGAGGCCGATCATGCTGGCCATCTGAGGAGCGAAGCTGGGGATGTCGACCAGGTAGGTGATGAGCGACATCGAGCTGATGCCCAGGGCCAGGCCGAAGAGCGCCATCCCCAGGGGAAGGCCCATGGCGATGAGCGATCCGAACGCCAGGAGCAGGATGATGATCGCGGCGATCAACCCGATCATCTCGCTACCCGTCGAAGCCTCCTCGAACGAAGAGAACAGGTCGCCGCCCATCTCGATCTGCAGCGGCGAACCCTCTCGGGCCTCGACACCGAACTCCTTGAGGTTCTCCAGGTCGCCCAGGCTCAGTTCCTCGATCACCGGGTACTGGACGCGGATGAGGGCGATCCGACCGTCCGGCGACACCGAGCCACTCGTCGCGGCGGCCTCGGGACCCGCGGCCAGTGCGCCAGCCGGATCGCTCGTGCCCAACACGTTGGGCAGGGCAGCCACGCCGCCCTGGACCTCGGAAAGAGCAGCCTGCGCTCGGCCGACTCGAAGAAGGTCACGTTGTCGTCGAGCGGCGTCATGACCAGCTGTGCGGTCAGTCCGGCCGTCTCCGACTCGGCGGCCGACAGCAGGTCGACCGCTTCCTGAGAGTCGAGCCCCGGCACCGAGCCTTCGGCTTCGAGCTCGCGACCGAAGGCTCCGGACGCTGCGATCACGACCACGGATATGACGAGCCATGCGCCGATGACCACCCACGGACGGCGGGCGGCGAACCGGCCCAATCGGTACAGAGCATGCGACACGTTGTTCCTCCTCGACTCGGCGATCCCTGTGCTCATCGTGACGAGACTCAGCGGCTGCCCCATCGGCTAGTGCGGTCAGATGTGCGCTGGCGTTTCGGCTGAGGCGCCGGCCGTACTTTCGGTCGATACGCCGTCCACTCCGGTTCTCTACATTGGAGTCGTGGTGCGAAACGCTGTTCACTCGTTGTGGGCCGAGCCCCGTGTGCCGGATCCGCCCACGCGGGTGTGGCGGGACTGGGCGCTCGTCGCCGTCTTGGTGCCGACGGCGGTGCTCGAAGGCCTTCTCCGCGATGAGGTGGTATGGCGACCTGTCGCGCTCGTGCTCGCGCTCGGGCTGGTGTTCCCGCTCCTGTGGCGGCGCACGAACCCTCTCGCCGCGGTCGCCGTCGCATTCGGCGCCATCATCGTGGTCGATGTCGCTGCGCTCTTGGTGATGCCGGACCGGTGGGGCTGTACACCAACGCGTACGTGCTCCTGTTCCCCTATTCGCTCTTCCGGTGGGGAAGCGGTCGTGAGGCCGTGATCGGACTGGCGATCATCCTGGTCACCGGTGGCCTCTCGATCGCCGGCGACTACACCGGAGCGGTCGACGCGGTGCTCGGGAGCGTGATCTTGCTGTTCCCCGCGGCCCTCGGCGCTTCGGTCCGATACCGGGCCAACTCCCGGCTCCGCGAGGTGGATCAGGTCAAGCTCCTCGAGCGCGAGCAGCTGGCGCGCGAGCTGCACGACACCGTCGCTCACCACGTCTCGGCCATAGCCATCCGGGCCCAGGCCGGGCGAACCCTTGCTGCAGCCCACCCCGACGCCGCTGTGGATGCCCTCGAGGTCATCGAGGAGGAGGCTTCGCGCACGCTCGCCGAGATGCGCACCATGGTCGGCGCCCTCCGCCGAGGTGAAGAGCCCGACCTCGCCCCGCAACGGGGTGTGGCCGACATCGAGCGGCTCGCGCACGGCGCCGGAGACAGGCCGCATGTCGACGTGAGAGCTGTCGGGTGACCTCGATGACCTCCCGCCATCGGTCGAGGCCGCGCTCTATCGCCTCGCCCAGGAGTCGATCACGAACGCGATACGACACGCCCGCCACGCAACCCGCATCAACGTCTTGGTCGTCGGTGACGACCGAAGCGTGCGCCTGACCGTCACCGACGATGGCGACGCCGGCCCGTTCAGCGCCGGCTCGTCGTCGGGCTACGGGATCGTCGGGTATGACCGAGCGAGCCAAGCTCCTCGGCGGCACCCTCGAGGCCGGCCCGAGCCCGGACCGGGGATGGACCGTCGATGCCATGCTGCCCAGGAACGGCACCGCCCTATGACCATCCGCGTGATCGTCGCCGATGATCAGCACATCATCCGCACCGGGCTCACGATGATCCTCGACGCTCAGCCCGACATCGAGGTGATCGGTGAGGCTGCCGACGGGCGCGAAGCGGTGGCCATCGCCCGCGAGCTCCGCCCCGACGTGTGCCTGTTCGACATCCGCATGCCCGACATGGACGGCATCGAGGCCACCCGGCAGCTCGCCGGACCCGACGTCGATGACCCGCTCGCGATCGTCGTGATCACCACCTTCGACCTCGACGAGTACGTGCACGGCGCCCTCAAGGCGGGCGCCCGGGGTTTCCTGCTCAAGGATGCCGGACCCGAGCTCCTGATCCAGGCGATCCACGCCGCCGCCGACGGTGACGCGCTCATCGCCCCGAGCGTGACGCGCTCGACTCCTCGCCACATTCTCGGACTCACGGAAGCGGGACGCCACCGGCTCAGCCCATCGAACCGCTGACCGACCGCGAAGAGGAGGTCCTGGTCACCGTGGCCCTCGGTCGGACCAACGCCGAGATCGCCGACGAGCTCCATATCAGCCTGAGCACCGCCAAGACCCACCTCGCCAGCCTCATGGCCAAGCTCGGCGCCCGGAACCGCGTCGAGATCGCCATGTGGGCCTACGAGACGGGCCGCATCAAGAGCTGAGGGCGCTCACAGGTCCGCACCATCCGGCGGCTCAACACGGTAGTGGAGGTAGACCACGCCGTTGCCGAAACGGCGTTCGTCCAGCAGCTCGAGCTCCAGGCGGACACCGTCGGGGAGGGCCCGCGTGCCGCCTCCCACCACGATGGGCGCGACGAACAGGTGGCACTCGTCGACCAGCCCGGCCTTCGATCGCCTGGGCGGCGAGGTCGGGACCGCCCACGCTGATGTCACGGTCCCGCCGACGCCTTCATCTGCCGGACCGCTTCGGGGTCGAAGTCTCGCTCGATCCGCGTCCGGGCGCTGGAGACCGCCTCCAGCGTCGTGGAGTACACGACCTTGTCGGCCGCCCGCCAGATCTCCGCGAAGTCCTGGATGAAGGGCGGCTGGTCGGCGACGGTGTGCGCGGTCTCCCAGTAGACCATCACCTCGTACATCCGGCGTCCGTAGAGGTAGGTGCCGACCGGCCGCTCGAGGTCGTTGACGAAGGTGTGCACCTCCTCGTCCGGCTCGGCCCAGTCGAAGTTGCCGTCCTCGTCCGCGACGTAGCCGTCGAGCGACGTGATCGCCGAGTAGATCAGCTTGGCCATGTGAGATCTCCTTCGCTGTATGCCAGTCTTGCCCGATGGGCACGACGCAGTACTACACCGCGACCAGCGTCGACGGGTTCATCGCCGACGAGCACAACTCGCTCGACTGGCTCTTCCAGGTGCCTGCCGGCGACGACGATGTGGGCCACGAGGATCAGGTTCGCTCGCTTCCTCGGCGACGTCGGAGCGATCGCGATGGGGTCGACGACGTACGAGTGGGTCGCTCGAGCACGACGAGCTGCTCGAGCATCCCGAGAAGTGGCGCGGCTACTACGGCGACACGCCGTGCTGGGTGTTCTCGCACCGGGAGCTCCCGGCGATCCACGGGGCCGATCTGCGGTTCGTGCAAGGCGACGTGGAGCCGATCCATCGGGCGATGGTCGACGCGGCAGACGGCAAGAACATCTGGCTCGTCGGGGGCGGGGAGCTGGTCGGGCAGTTCGCCGATCAGGGTCTCCTCGACGAGATCCAGCTCAGCATCGCCCCGGTCACGCTCGGCGCCGGCGCTCCGCTGCTGCCCCGGCGATCTGCTTGCGTCGGACCTGACGCTAGTGAGCGTCGAGCGCCACGGGCAGTTCGTCTCCGCGACCTACCGCGTCGGACGAACCTAGAACCGACCGCGTTGCGTCTAGCGAACAGCAGGTCGAAGGTTCTAGGCTTCGCGCGATGTCCATCACACCTCAAGAACGGGTGGGTACGCCCGAAGAACAAGGCCGCTTCTACGAGACCCTCGTCGAGGCGAGTCCGACGGCGATCGTCACGTGCGATCCGCACGCTCATCGTCACGGAGTGGAACCCCGCCGCCGAGCGGCTGTTCGGTTGGTCACGGCGACGGAGGCGCTCGGGCACCACATCGACGATCTGATCGCGAATCACGAGGCGATCCGGAACGAGGCGCTGGCAGTGAATGACCGCGTCCTCGACGGCCCGGTCGAGCTCGTCACCCGTCGCTCCAGGAAGGACGGCACGCTCGTCGACGTGGCGATCAGGTCGGTGCCGATCACGATCGACGGCCGCCTGGTCGGCGCGTTCGCCCTCTACGAGGACGTCGGCGAGCTGGTTCGGCAGCGTCGCTTCTTCGAGTCGCTCGTCGAGACGAGTCCGACTGCGATCATCATGGTGAACCGGGACATCGAGGTGACCCTGTGGAACCCGGCGCCGAGCGACTCTTCGGATACTCGGTCGACGGAGGCGATCGGCGCGAACCTCGACGACGCTGGTCGCGAGTGACCCGGCGATCCACGCCGAGGCGACCGCGTGGAGCGACGAGGCGTGGGGGGCGACGTCATTCCGCCGCATCGGCCGGCGCACACGCAAGGACGGATCGCTCGTCGATGTCGAGATCCTCGCGATCCGCGAGCAGCAGGACGACGAGCCGAGCGGCTTCTACATCCTCTACCACGACGTCACCGAGCTCGAGCACACGCGACGCCGGCTGGAGGCGCGCATCGACGAGCAGATGGCCGAGCTCGTGCGCACCGGCGAGCTCGCGCGGTTCCTCCCGCGGCAGGTCGCCGACGGCTTGCTCAAAGGCGGCTCCAGGCGACGGAGGACTTCGAGCGCCGCCGTATCACGGTGCTGTTCGCCGACATGGTGGGGTTCACCGACCTCGCGGAGAGCCTGGAGCCCGAGGAGCTCGCCGAGGTGCTGAACGGCGTACCTCCGCGAGATGACGGCAGCGGTGATCGCCTGTGGCGGTTCGGTCGACAACCTGATCGGCGACGGGGTCATGGCCGTCTTCGGCGCCCCGAAGGAGATGCCCGAAGCCGAACAGGCCTGGGCCGCCGTGCAGGCGGCGATGGAGATGCAACGTCGCTGTCGCGACCTTGCGGTCTCGTTCCGGGAGCGTGGCATCCCGGCCGACCTGAAGATCAGGGTCGGTATCAACACCGCGCACTGCACCGTCGGAGTCTTCGGCAGTGAGGTGATGCGGGCGTACATGGCGGTGGGATTCGCGGTCAACGTCGCGGCCCGTCTGCAGACCGCGGCCGAACCCGGCTCGATCCTGTGCGGTTTCCGCACCTACGCCCTCGTGAAGGACCGCGTGAAGGCGGAGGAACGGGGTGCGCTCACGGTGAAGGGAGCGCGCGGCCGGTCGAAGCCTGGGAGATCACCGGCTTGGTCGACGACGAGGGGTGATCATCCAGTGACCGCGATGCCGCCGATGATCTCGGCCAGCTCCTTCGGGCGAGACCACATCGGCCAGTGGCTCGTCGGCAGGTCGATCCAGGTCACTTCTTGCAGGTCGGCGAGACCGCCGAGCCAAGTCTGGCCCTCCGCCAGCGCCTGCTTGTACTCCTCGGATGTGTACCCGGTGGCGATGACCGTGCTCGGCAGGCCGAGCCGCGCGTCGTTCGTGAGCGCGAGTGTGTCGCGCAGCGCACCGGCCGGCTCGGGCACGGCCCGGCTGCGGAACGTCGCGAGCTGCTCCTCGCTGAGGCCGTCGAGGTTCTCGTTCTCCGCGAGATCCTCCGCCGAGGGCAGGGGGTACTCGTCGCCCTCGATGTCGGGATCCATGGCCGCGGTCGGCGGGGGCGGTGTCGACGTAGACCATGTGCGCGATCAGCTCGGGTACCCGGTCACTCGCCCCGTAGCCGGGAACCGCGGCGCCGCTGTGCACAGCCAGCACGACGGGCGCCCCCGCCGCCTTGATCGCGTCGCAGATGGCCTGAACGTGATCGGAAAGGGTGATCGAGGAACGGTCAGCATCGACCGACTCGAGACCGGGCAGCGTCAACGCGGTGACGTCGTGGCCGTCGGCTCGCAGGGTCTCGGCGACCTCGTCCCACGCCCACGCGCCGAGCCAGAATCCGGGAACCAGGATGATCGGTGTCGTTGTCATGCGTTCGACCCTACGAGCGGAACCCGACACGCGTCCAGCGACGGTCAGTGTGGCCGATCCTCGCCCACCAGCCCGTCCACCGATTCCCGGATGATGTCGGCGTGGCCGACGTGCCGCGCGTACTCCTCGAGGGTGTCGAGCACGACGCGCCGCAAGCTGGGCGACCGACCCTCGTCGTCCGTCATGTTCGTGACCGAGTTGGTCCATGCCGCCGCCGGCCAACACCTCGTCGAGCGCGTCGCGCGAGCGGGCCACGGCTTCCCGCCAGAGCGCGGAGAGCTGTTCGGGCGAGTCGTCGGCGGCTGAGAGCCAGTCCCAGTCGGGCTCGGCGTCCCAGTCCACCGCGTTCCAGGGCGGCGGCATCTCTCGCCCGCCGATCCTTCTTGTGAACGTGTTGTCCTCGACGAGAGCCAGGTGCTTGAGCAGTCCTCCTAGTGTCATCGTCGACGAGGCGGTGGTCGCCCGCAGGCCGTCTGCGTCGAGGCCTCCGCACTTCCACCACAGGGTTGCGCGCTGGCGTTCGAGCGCCGCCACGATCGACGTAGCGTCGTCGCCCGTGAGAGGAGGATCAGGCCAGGGTTCCTGTACGAGGCTGGTCATGGGCGGTGAGTGTAGACATCGCATCGACGTTCGGGCCGAAGTGACGGTCGACAGGCTTCGGGGGATGGTCGATGCTGCACCAGGTTCGCGAGGCCGAGCGAGGTTGGACAGATGTCGAGAAGTGAAGTGATCCGAGGCCGGAGCACGCTCGGGTCGTCGGTGCTCGACGCGATCGGAGGCACGCCGCTCGTCGAGCTCTCGCGCATCACCCGTGACCTCGACGGCAGGATCCTCGCCAAGCTCGACTACCTGAACCCCGGCGGCTCCAAGAAGGACCGCATCGCACTGCGCATGATCCGCGATGCCGAAGCGAGCGGCGACCTCGCACCCCGCCAACCGGTCGTGGAGCTCACGAGCGGCAACACCGGCACCGGCCTGGCCATCGTCTGTGCGGTGACGGGCCATCCCTTCGTCGCGGTGATGAGCGCCGGCAACTCCGAGGAGCGTAGTCAGATGATGCGCGCGCTCGGCGCCGAGGTCATCCTCGTCGACCAGCGGGAAGGCTCGAAGGACGGCCACGTCTCGGGCGATGATCTCGCGCTCGTCGAGGAGGTCGCCGCCCGCACCGCCCGCGAGCGGCAGGCCTACCGTGCCGATCAGTTCCACCTCGACGCCAACCCCGCTGCGCACGAGGACACGGCGGCCGAGATCTGGGAACAGTCCGGCGGTGAGGTCGACGTGTTCTGCGAGTTCGTCGGCACCGGTGGCACGTTCGCCGGCATGGCTCGGTTCCTCAAGACCCAGGATCCGTCGATCGCGTGCCATGCGGTCGAGCCCGCGGGGGCGGCGGTGTTGGCCGGCGAGGCGCTCACCGAGCCGGGCCACCGTATCCAGGGGGGTGGCTACTCGATGCCGTCGCTGCCACTGCTCGACCCCGCGTTGGTCGACGGCTTCCTCAAGGTGCCCGACTCCGACGCGATCGACGCGGCGCGACGGCTCGCGCGGGAGGAAGGCATCTTCGCCGGCTTCTCGTCGGGCGCGGTCGTGTCTGCCGCCGAACGCCTGATCGCGGGCCCGCACGCAGGGAAGACGATCGTCATCGTCCTCGCGGACTCGGGCATGAAGTACCTGAGCACCGATCTGTGGGACGACGATCACTGCTTGGAAACGCCTGACCGAGGAGGTTCACGTGCCCTACGCCTCGAACCCCATCGATGACGGTCAGATCTACTTCGAGGACTGGGGAGGGTCAGGTGCCCCGGTCGTCCTGTACACCGGCTTCCTCGACCCGATCGAGGTCTCACAGGCTTCGGGGATCGCTCACGCGTTGCGCGAAGAGTTCCGGCTGGTGTTCGCTGATCATCGCGGACATGGCCGCTCCGTCGCGCCCCATGACTCCGAGGCGTACGCCCTGCCTCTACGCGTCGCAGATCACGTCGTGGTGCTCGACGCTCTCGGCATCGACCGCGCACACGTGATCGGCTTCTCCTGGGGTGCCCGGCTCGGCTTCGCGATCGGCGAGTTCGCGCCGGACAGGGTCCGAGCGCTCGTGCTGTGCGGCAACCAGCCGTTCCGATGGGACTTCTCGACGCCGGTCGCGAAGGCGGTGGCCGCAGCAGCGGACGCGGCCATCCTCCGAGGCATGGAGGGATTCGTCGACGCGTTCGAGGCGGGGCTCGGCGTTCGATTCCCGGAGCCCGCCCGAACGCTCGAGCTGCAGAACGATCCGGAGGCGATCCGCGCCGCCTGGGCGTCGGTCTTCGCGGAAGGTGCGATCGCCGATGACCTGTCCGATTGGCGCGTCCCGTGCCTCATCTACGCTGGGGAGGATGACGAGATGCACGATGCTGCGAGCCGGGCTGCAGACGAGATCCCTACGGCAACGTTCCTCTCGTTGCCCGGCCATACCCACTTCTCGTCGGAGGGTGAGGTCGAGCTCGTCCTCGGCCCGATCCGCGAGCTTCTGAGGAACAACTAGCTGTTTCGCTCCTCCGTAGACAGCGAGGGCTTGATCCGAGCCTGAGCGTCGCGGGCGCTCACGGTCGGTCCTTGAGGCGCTCGATACCGTCGAGCATGAGGTCCAGCGCGAACTCGAACTCGAACTGGTCGTCGCACCCCGCACCGACGACCGACCTGTCGTCGTGGGAGATCGTCGTGAAGATCTCGTAGATGAACGGGTAGGCGCCGGCCAACCCCTCCCACATCTCTGCTTCGGCCTGCGGGTCGACATCGGTGGTGTCGTTGAACAGCTCCTGGGTGAAACCGAAGGTCCGGCTCCCCATCGCGTGGAGCACGTGGTGTGTCAGATCGAGCGAGAAGCCTCCGGTGCGGAGCAGCCCGATCATCGAGTCCATGTAGCCGAGCACGACCGGGGTGGGGGTGGTGCGCGACTCCATCACCTTCGACGCCCACGGATGGCGGAGCAGCGCGCGGCGGGCAGAAAGGATCCGCTCCCGCATCGCCGTCTTCCAGTCGGCTCCGTCGAGCGGCGGATCGATCTCGCCGACGACGACGTCGACCAAGCCGTTCAGTAGCTCGTCCTTGTTGGCCACGTGGCGGTAGAGCGCCATCGGCACCACGTCGAGGGCCTGCGCGAGCTTCCGCATGCTCAGCGCCTCGACGCCGCCCTGATCGGCGAGCGCCACGGCCGTGCGCAATACCCTCGCCCTCGTGAGCGGCACCCTCGTCTGAGCGTCGGCGTCGATCTCGGTGCCCATCCGCTCACCCTCCCTGATCTTGGTTGACAAGTGTACGCCGTACACGTACGCTGCCTATGACCTAGTGTACGGCGTACACAGACCGTGCGCCCGCAGGCAGAGGGGGATCCAGATGAAGGCGATCACACAGGACACCTACGGATCGACCGACGTGCTGGAGTTCAAGGATGTCGACGCCCCGGTGATCGGGGACGACGAGGTGTTGTTGCAGGTCAAGGCGGCCGGCGTCGAGATCGGCACCTGGCACGTCATGGCCGGCAAGCCGTACCTGCTTCGCATCATGGGCTTCGGGTTGCGCAAGCCGAACGTGCTCGTGCGGGGCAGGGACGTCGCCGGTGTCGTCGAGGCGGTCGGGAAGAGCGTGACCCGATTCCAGCCGGGCGACGAGGTGTTCGGCACCGCCGACGGCTCCTTCGCCGAGTACGCCTCTGCACCCGAGACGAGGCTCGCGCTGAAGCCGGAGAACGTCACGTTCGAGCAGGCGGCGGTCGTCCCGATCTCCGGGGGCACCGCGCTCCAGGGCCTCCGCAAGGGAAGCGTGCAGCCCGGGCAGAGGGTCCTGATCGTCGGCGCGTCCGGCGGCGTGGGCTCGTTCGCGGTGCAGATCGCCAAGGCGTTCGGCGCGGAAGTCACCGGCGTCTCCAGCACGGCGAAGATGGAGTTCGTCCGATCGCTCGGTGCGGACGACGTGATCGACTACGCGCACCAGGACTTCGCGGATGGCACGCGTCACTGGGGTCTGATCCTCGACACCGGTGGCCGTCGTTCGCTGTCCGATCTCCGACGCGCGCTCACGCCCAAGGGGACGCTCGTAGTCGTCGGCGGCGAAGGCGGCGGCAACTGGCTCGGTGGATTCGACCGCAACCTCCGATCGGGCATGGTCTCCATGTTCGTCTCGCAGCGCCTGACGATGCTGGCTTCCAAGGAGCTCGGCGAGGACTTCGATGAACTACGCGGGCTCATCGAGGCCGGGAAAGTGACACCTGTGATCGACCGGACCTACCCGCTGATCGAGGCTCCCGACGCGATCCGATACGTCGTGGAAGGTCACTCTCGCGGCAAGGTGGTGATCACCGTATGAAGGCCATCGTGCAGGATCGCTACGGCTCGACCGACGTGCTGGAGTTCCGAGACATCGAGGAACCTGTGGTCGGGGATGACGACGTGCTCGTCCGTGTTCGCGCTGCCGGGTGCGGCCCTGACGTGTGGCACGTGATGGCCGGCATGCCGTACATGGCGCGTCCGATGATCGGGTTGCGTCGACCCAAGGTCGGAGTGCGGGGCTGGGACGTCGCAGGCACGGTCGAAGCGGTCGGCGCCAACGTCACCCGCTTCGCGCCCGGCGACGAGGTGATGGGCACCGCAGAGCAGGGCTCGTTCGCCGAGCTCGCGGTCACACCGACGGACAAGCTGGTCGCGAAGCCGGCCGGGCTCAGTTTCGAGCAGGCCGCCGCCCTTCCGATCTCGGGCATCACCGCCCTGCGGGCCGTGCGCGATGAGGGAAGGGTGCAGGCCGGCCAGACACGTGCTCGTCATCGGCGCGTCCGGCGGCGTGGGGTCGCTCGCCGTGCAGATCGCGAAAGGGCTCGGCGCGACGGTCACCGGTGTGTGCAGCACCGCGAAGGCGGACCTGGTCCGCTCGATCGGCGCCGACGACGTGATCGACTACACGCGCCAGGACTTCGCCGACGGGTCGCGGGGCTGGGACGTGATCGTCGACACCGCGGGTCGCCGGCCGTTGTCACAGCTACGGCGCGCCCTCACACCCAAGGGCACTCTCGTGATCGTGGGCGGCGACGGCGGCGGACGTTGGACCGGTGGCTTCTTCCGCGGAGTGCTCCGAGCGCCCATCGTGTCGCTGTTCGTGGGGCAACGGCTGCGCGGACTGGCCACCAAGATCAAGCAGGAGGATCTCGTCACCCTGAAGGGGCTCGTCGATGCCGGCTCGGTCATGCCGGTGATCGACCGGACCTACCCGCTGATCGAGGCACCCGACGCGATCCGCTACCTCGCACAGGGACACGCCGCCGGCAAGGTCGTCATCACCGTGTAGCGCATCGTCGCGGCGCGGATCGTTCGATCGACATGGGCTCTTGTGGTCTCAGTCTGTGTCGTGTCGCGCTTTCAGTGTGTCACCGTCGTGCCGAGACTTCAGCTCGTCGGCGAGGTGATCGGCCAGGCGGTCGAAGAAGATCAGCGAGCCTCGCATCGCGCGCGAGTACTCGTCCGAGGGCAGGGTGCCCCGCTGCGTGAACGTCATCTCGGTGCGGCCGTCGCCGAGGTCGCGGAACTCCGCCCGCAACACCTCGGGGGGTCCTTCCTCTGCCTCACCCGCCACCTCGAGCACGAGCTCGACGACTTCGGGTTCGATGACCTCGCTGAACGTGCCGCCGAACGGGATCTCGATGCGCTCGGGCCCGTGGATCATCAGTGCGCTCCACTCGCCGCCCGGCCGCGGATCCATCGAGACGCCCTCGACGGGCATCGACGACCCGTGCTCGCCGAACCAGGTCGCGAATCGAGCAGGCTCGGTCCACGCCTTGAAGACCAACTCGCGCGGGGCGTCGAAGATGCGGACGATCACGATGCCGTCGGCGTCGCTCGCCGCCGAGACCACGCCCTCGGCAGGGGTCGGATCAATCATCTTGTGCTCCTTCCTGGTCGGTGGCCTGCGCGACGCGCAGGTGGTCCTCGAGACGGTCGAAGCTCTCGTCCCAGAACCGCCGGTCCTGGAGCCAGGTGACGACCTGCCCCAATGGCTCGGGACGCAGACGGCACGGCCGCCACTGTGCCGTGTGGGTCCGCGAGATCAGCCCGGCACGCTCCAGCACCTTCAGGTGCTTCGAAACCGCCTGCAGGCTGATCGGGAACGGTTCGGCCAACTCGCCGACGTTCGCCTCGCCGTCGGCTAGGTGCTCGAGTAGCGCGCGCCGAGTGGGGTCCGCAAGGGCGGACAACGTCGCGCTGAGCTGATCGACCGACATCGGGAGCTCCTCTGGAAAGGGGTATTCAACCGATTGATTGAATAATAGCGGTGTTGGAACGCGCCGGTCAAGCGGCTTGTTCGGCACGAGGCCGGGGTCCAGGATTGCCGCGTGGATGTCGCGGACACGAGGTACGCCAGCACCGAGGACGGTGTGCACATCGCCTACCAGGTCGTCGGTGATGGGCCGGTCGACGTCGTCTTCGTGCATGCGTTCGTGACCCATCTCGAGTTGATGTGGGAGTTGCCCTCGTTCGAGCAACTGATCCGATCTCTTAGCTCGTTCGCCCGCGTCATCTTGTTCGACAAGCGCGGCGTCGGGCTCTCGGATCGACTCTCGTCATCACTCCCGACCCTCGAAGCGCGCATGGACGACCTTCGCGCTGTGCTCGATGCCGTCGGTTCCGAGCGCGCGTTGCTGTTCGGCGTGGGCGACGGGGGAGCGCTGGCCGCCCTCTTCGCGGCCTCCTCTCCCAAGCGTTCGCTCGGGTTGCTGCTGTGGAGTGGCGCTGTCCGTCTCGCGTGGGCTCCCGACTACCCCTGGGGGATGCGCGAGGAAGACTTCGAAGAACGGCTCCGCGCCCGCGCGGAGCTCTGGGGCGATGTTCGCAGGGGCGAAGAGTCCGTGGCGATGACGTTCTGGGTCGACGGAGAACACCTGCGCCGGGACCCACGATTCGTGAGCTGGCTGGTGAGGCTGCAACGCAACGGCGCCGCGCCCGGCGATCTCGCGACCTTCAGCCGGGTCTGGCTTTCGACCGATGCTCGCGGTGCGCTGCCCGCGATCCAGGTGCCGGCCGCGGTGATCGTCCGCGGAGCGTGGCCGGCTGAGCTGATCGAGGAGAGCACCTGGACGGCGGGACAGATCCCCGGTGCGTCGGTCGTCACGTTGCCGGGAGAGGGGGAGGAGCCGTACCTCGGCAACGTGGCACAGGTCGCCGAAGCCGTCGAGCGGTTCGCGTCGTCGATCCGAGAGGAGCAGGAGGTCTTCGACCGCGTGCTCGCAACCGTGCTGTTCACCGACATCGTCGGGTCGACGGAGCAGGCATCGACACTCGGTGACCGCGCATGGAAGCTGCTCGTGGAGCAGCATCATTCCAGGGTGCGGGCGCTGCTTGGCCGCTTCCGTGGGAACGAGGTCGATACGGCCGGCGACGGGTTCTACGCGACGTTCGACGGTCCGGGTCGCGCGGTGCGATGTGCGTCGGCGATCGTGCGATCGATGGAACCCCTCGGCATCAACGTGCGCGCCGGTCTGCACACGGGCGAGGTCGAGACGATCGCCGGGAAGGCCGGCGGTCTTGCCGTCGTGATCGGCTCCCGGATCGCCTCGCTGGCTGGCCCTTCAGAAGTGCTGGTGTCGCAGACGGTGCGGGAGCTCACCGCAGGGTCCGGTCTCGCGTTCGAGGACCTCGGCGAGCGGGAGCTGAAGGGTGTGCCGGGTCAGTGGCGCATCAATCGCGTCGTCGGAGCTCCCGCAT
The DNA here is from genome assembly GCA_963831325.1 of uncultured Actinomycetes bacterium. Classification (GTDB taxonomy): domain Bacteria; phylum Actinomycetota; class UBA4738; order UBA4738; family HRBIN12; genus JAOUEA01. Next base: position 15,343 of record CAWHQA010000033.1, on the reverse strand, counting down.
GAGATCAGCTACTGCTTCGCTGGCAGCGTCCGGGCGTAGCCGACGCCGATGCGCACCCACTGCTCGAGCTGGCGTTTTGTGCGCACGGCCTCGTCGTCCACGCGCAGCCAACCGTGCATCTGCTTTCCGCGCATCTCCATGGGTCGGACGCCCTTCGATCTGACCAGGTTGCCGGAGGTCGCCGGGTCGCTGCGTACCAGCAGCCCGCCCTGACCGCTCGCGGCGACTGCCATATTTCCTCCGATGAGGAACGCGAGCCCCCCGAACATCTTCTTCTCGGTCAAGCCGGCTTCGCCCTCGAGCAGCATTCGGATGCGGTCGGCGAGTTGCTCGTCGTACGCCACGGACCCGATGCTATGTCTGCCCGCTACGGTGTGACATCGAGCGAAGGAGCTGATCGATGGACCAACCGACCGCAGAGCACGCGTTGCGACTGCTCGAGCCATTCGTCGGCGAATGGACCCTCGAAGCGAGGTGGCCCGATGGGCAGCCCTGGCCTGGTGGCGGACGGGTCACCTTCGAGTGGCAGGCCTCGAGGGCTCACATGGTCCAACGCGCGACGGTCGAGCTTCCCGAGGCGCCCGACAACATCTCCATCATCGGATGCGATGCGGCTAACGGGACCTACTCCTATCTGTACTCCGACGAGCGCGGCGTCTGCCGCGTCTACGAGATGAGCGTCCACGACGGCGAGTGGAAGCTCTGGCGGGAGGGCGAACCATTCTCCCAGCGCCTGAGCGCGACCTTCAGCGACGACGGAAACACGATCACCGGACGCTGGGAGATCGCCGAGGACGGCACGACCTACGAGACCGACTTCGACATCGTCCTGCGCAGGGTCGGCTCAGCGTGATCTCCGTCCGGCACGGATCATGCGACGGTGGCGCTCGAGGCCGTCGAGGATGAAGTCGAGACCGAACTCGAACTCTTCGGTGTAGTCGTAGCCACGCTTCCCCAGCTCGACCACGACCTCGGCCAGGTACGGGTACTCGTCGCCGCGCTCGCCCACGGTGCTCGCCGCCATGTCGCTCGATTCCTGGGGCGTCTCGAACGGGATCGTCTGCTCCTGCAGGGCGAACCCGTACGTGTAGGCGTCGAGCAGGTTATAGGCGTGCACCGCCTCCCTGAACGGGAACCCTGCCTCGCGCAGACACCCCATCGTCGCGTTGTGGTGGGCCGCGCTCGCGGGCCCGGGATGCATGCGCGTCTCCATCAGACCGACCGCCCACGGATGGCGTCGCAGGGCCGTGCGCGCCGAGATGCCGCGCTCGCTGAGCTCCCGCTTCCAGACGCCGCCGATCGCGGGCACGTACATCTCGGCGAAGACGACGTCGACCATGTCGTCGAGCAGGTCCTCCTTGCTGGCGACGTGCCGATAGAGCGCCATGGTGCCGGCGCCAAGGTGCTCGGCGATATTGCGCATGCTGAGGGACTGGATGCCGCCCACATCGGCGAGCCCGACGGCGGTCGCCACGATGCGTTCCCTGCTCAGCGGCACCGCCTTCTCCTCTGGATCATCTCGAGCCTTCCGCTTGACATGCGTACACCGTACGCGCTACCTTAGCACGGTCGGTGCGTACAGCGTACGCAAACGGAAAGAAGAAGGGGAGGAAGTCAGATGGATATCCAGAAGATCGCACGGACCGTCGGGTGGCTGTTCATCGCCACGTTCGTCACGGGGATCGGAGCGCGGTTGCTGTTCGTCGATGGTCTCGGCGGAACGTGGAGCGATCTCGGCTTCAACGTTGATGCGGGCTCCGACACGAGCATGTACTTCGCCGCGATCCTCGAGTTCGGAGTCATCGCGACCAACATCGCGACCGCGGTGTTCCTCTATCCGATCCTCAGGCGACAGAGCGAGATCGGCGCGGTCGGGTACGTCACCGCACGCGTGATGGAGTGCGCGTTCATCATGGTGGGTCTGCTCAGCCTCTTGTCGGTCGTGACCTTGCGCCAAGACCTCGGGGCGGATGCCGACTCGATCTTGGGCGCAGGCTCCGCGCTCGTGGCGACGTACGAGTGGGCCTTCCTGTTCGGTCCCGGTCTCATCGCCGGCATCGGGAACGGGCTGATCCTTGGGTACCTGATGTATCGCTCCGGCCTCGTTCCTCGGCGCATGGCCGTGTTGGGCCTCATCGGCGGACCGCTGCTGGCGGTCGGCTTCGTCGGGGTGCTGTTCGGCGCCTTCGACGCAGGATCGGGCTGGCAGGCCGCTGCGACGGCTTTCGAGTTCGTGTGGGAGCTGTCTCTCGGCATCTACCTCGCCGTCAAGGGTTTCAGGCCCTCTCCGATCACGGAGAGGATGGCCGTTCGGACGTACGCCGAGCCCGTGCTGGCCTCGGCGTAGCAAACGCTCCACCCAGTGAAGAGGGCTCCCGGGCGATCGCCCGGGAGCCCTTCTCGTGCGTCACGGCCGGGTAGGGCGACCTACAGACGATGAAAATGACAAGAATAAGGATGCCCGATTTCACGCATACAGTTGTTCGCCCGTTCGGGCGCGGTCCTCAGAGCGAGAGCAGCGCGGCGAGGAAGAGCCCGAACGCTACCCAGGTCGATGCGAGTTGGATCCAGTTGATTGCGAAGTACTTGCGTCTGCCCCCTTCCCAGTCCGCCGGCATCGCGTCTGGATCCCACGCCAGGATCACGTCGTAGAGGGGCTCCTTCCATATGTTGGAGACGACGTATACCCCGGTGATCACGAACCCGAGGCCGATCGCGGTGAGCACGAACGAGGTGGAGCTCGCATCGCCCCAGAGCATGATGAGCGCGGTGATCGGCGCGACGGCCATGCCGATCGCGCAGACGTAGTTGAACCAGGCCTTCCTGCCGACGGGGAGGAAGGCCCGCATGAACCCCAGGAAGCCCGGGCCGTCCAGCGCTGCGAGCATCTTGTGCATCACGAGGGTCAGCATGCCCAGGAGGCCGGACCAGAGCCCCGCGAACACGACCGCCGCCGCGAGCGTCCACTCCTCACCCGTCATGTGGAACCTTCCCCTGCGACACGAGCGACTCCGTGCGTTCCCGACCGGCCGGACCCGCACAACCGTGGCACCCCTCGGTCAGTGGCCCGACGAGATCGCGGCCTCGAGCTTGGCCTGCACCTGGTCGATCGTGAAGCTCGCGGCTTTCATGCGGGGAGGGAACTCCACGAAGGTGCCGAGGAACTCCGCCACGAACGCCTGGGCGGGCAGCAGGAGGAAGACGCGGTCGAGGTACCAGTCCCAGTAGGTGTTCGAGGTGACGTCGGCACGCTCGAAGGGGTCGGTCCGCAGATTGAAGAGCGCCGGGATGCGCGTGGCCACGAACGGCTCGCCCCAGATCGCGAGCGTGCCCGGCATGCGCTGCTGCATGAACACGACCTTCCAGTTGTCGTAGCGCAGCGCGACCAGATCGCCGTCGTCGGAGAAGTAGAAGAACGAGGTGCGCGGGCTCTCGCTCGCCTCGCCCGTGAGGAACGGGAGCTGATCGTAGCCGTCGAGGTGCACCTTGAACCGGCGCTCACCGGCGTCCTGCCCCGCGATCAGCTTGCCCGCGATGTCGGGCTCGCCCGCCGCCGAGAGGAAGGTCGGCAGCCAGTCGAGGTGGCTGATCATCTCGTTCGAGACCTTGCCGGCAGGGATGTGACCCGGCCAGCGGATCACCGCCGGCACGCGGAACGCGCCCTCCCAGTTCGTGTTCTTCTCTGATCGGAACGGTGTCTTGGCCGCGTCGGGCCAGGAGTTCAGGTGCGGACCGTTGTCGGTCGAGTACAGCACGATCGTGTCGTCGACGATGCCGAGCCGGTCGAGCGTGTCGAGCACCGTTCCGACGTGCCGGTCGTGATCGAGCATCGTGTCGTGGTAGTTCGACTGCCAGCGGCCGGCCTGCCCGACGCTCTCGGGCTTCGTGTGGGTGCGGAAGTGCATGTGCGTGGTGTTGATCCAGATGAAGAACGGCGTGTCGTCGCCGTGCTTGCGCTCGATGAAGTCGACCGCGCCCTCGACGATCTCGTCGTCGATCGTCTCCATGCGCTCGCGTGTCAGCGCGCCGGTGTCCTCGATCTGCTGCTCGCCGTCGGACCCTACCGTGCACCGCAGCACGCCTCGTGGACCGAAGCGCTCCCGGAAGTGCGGGAAGTCCTCGGGGTCCGGATAGTCGGGGTGCTCGGGCTCCTCCTCGGCGTTCAAGTGGTAGAGGTTGCCGAAGAACTCGTCGAAGCCGTGCGCCGTCGGTAGGTGCTCGTCGCGGTCGCCGAGGTGGTTCTTGCCGAACTGCCCGGTCGCGTATCCGAGCGGCTTGAGCAGGTCGGCGATCGTCGGATCGTCGGCCGACAGGCCGGACTCGGCGCCGGGGATGCCCACCTCGCTCAGGCCCGTGCGGTACGTGCTCTGGCCGGTGATGAAGGCGGAGCGGCCGGCGGTGCAGCTCTGCTCGCCGTAGGCGTCGGTGAAGCGCGTGCCTTCCTCGGCGATGCGGTCGATGTTGGGCGTGCGGTAGCCCATGAGCCCGTCGCTGTAGCAGCTCAGGTTCGTGATCCCGAATGTCGTCGCCCCAGAACACGACGATGTTCGGCTTGTCTGTGGGCATGCTGTCCCCCCTGGTCGTCTGCGACGCTTCGGTCGAGCGCGCATCAAGCACGCTCGGTTGCGGCGGGTGACTGTATCGCGAGGCCCGCCGTCGCGTCGCCGACCAGATCATCCCCGCCCGCTCGATACCCTAGAAGGTGCGGGAGCGACGACGAGAGGAGACCCGTGTCCGACGAACGAGTCCCGACCCCGAAGTCTGAAGGGTTCTCGATGCCGGCGGAGTGGGAACCGCATGCCGCGACGTTGATGGCCTGGCCGCTGGATAACGAATACTGGGAGGGCAGGGTCGAGGACGCGCGGAAGGAGTGGGCCGGCGTCGCCCGGGCGGTGGCGGACTTCGAGCCGGTGATCATGGTCTGCAACCCCGGCCACGAGAAGAGCGTGCGCGACCATTGCGGCGGCGCCGTCGAGGTCTTGCCGATCCCGATCGACGACTCGTGGATGCGCGACTCGGGCCCCATCTTCGTCCGCGACGGCAACGGTCAGCTCGCGGCGGTCTCGTTCCGCTTCAACGGCTGGGGCGGACGGCTCGCCCCGACCGACCAGGACGACGCGATGCCGTACGCGGTCGCTCAGCACCTGGGCGTGCGAGCGTTCTCGGCGCCGTTCGTTCTCGAAGGTGGATCGATCCACACCGACGGCGACGGCACGCTGTTCACCACCGAGATGTGTCTGCTGCATCCGAACCGCAACTCTGACATGTCGAAGGAAGAGATCGAGCGTGGCCTGTGTGAGTACCTGGGCGTCGAGACGGTCGTCTGGCTTCCACACGGCATGGCGGACGACACCGGTCTCAACGCGACGGATGGCCATGTCGACGGGGTCGCGACCGTCGTCGCGCCCGGACTCATCCTGCTGCTGGTCCCCGACGACCCGGACGACGCCGATCACGCCTTCGGTCAGGAGAACCTGCGCCGGCTGGAGCAGGCCCGTGACGCTCGAGGCCGATCGATCGAGGCGATCCGTCTGGTGGGAGCCGACGGCCGCAACGCGTACGCGAACTGCTACGTCGCCAACGGGGTGGTCATCGCCCCGGTGACGGGGGCAGAGGCCGACGAGGAAGGCCTCGCACAGCTCGCCGAGGCGTTCCCCGATTGCGAGGTGGTCGCGGTGCAGGCGGGCACCATCGGGTTCGGCGGTGGGGGTCCGCACTGCATCACCCAGCAGGTGCCGGTGGCAGCTGCCACCTGAGCCGGCGAGTGGAGGTCAGTACGGACGGTCTGCCCGCCGTTCAGGCCGGCGACACCGGCTCGAGAACGAACACGGGTATCTGCCGCTCGGTCTTCTTCTGGTAGTTCGCGTAGTCGGGCCAGGTCTCGACGGCGCGGTCCCACCAGACGGCCTTCTCGTCGCCGAAGACCTCGCGGGCCGTGTAGTCGCGTTTCGTCGCGCGATCCTGCAGCTCGACATGCGGATGGGCCGTGAGGTTGTGGTACCAGACCGGATGCTCGGGGGCGCCCCCGAGCGATGCGACGACCGCATATGTGCCCTCGTGCTCGACGCGCATGAGCGGCGTCTTGCGGATCTTGCCGGTCTTCGCGCCCACGGAGGTCAGCACGATCACGGGCCGTCCCTGGAGCTCGCTGCCCTTCTGGCCGTTCGTCGCCTCGTACCGCTCGGCTTGCTTGCGGGCCCACTCGCTCGGGCTGGGTTCGTACTCGCCGCTCAGGGGCATAATCATCATCCTCCCTCGTTCCTCGAAGCTTGGGGGGTCGAGCCGATCGGATGCAAGGGGGCTTGTGACCACGTTCGTCTTGATCCACGGAGCGGGCGACTCCGGGTGGTACTGGCATCTCGTGGAGGAGGAGCTCCGTGTGCCCGGTCACGGTACCGTCGCGCCCGATCTGCCGGTAGAGCGCTGCCCGACATTGGTTGAGTGCGCCGACGGGTGGTGCGGGTTGCGAGGAACCCGTCGGCACCGGTCGCGGTCGGTTCGCAGTCGTTCGGCTCGTTCATCGGTCCGCTCGTCGCCCGGAGCGGCTCGGCACCGCTCCGGACGAGATCGAGGCGGGACACTGCGTCGCCCTCAGCCTGCCCGTCGAGCTCGGAGCAGAGGTCGAGCGGTGCGGTATCTCCGCTCTGGAAATGAGGAGTCCAGCCTCGACGGTCGGCTTGCGGTCGGCCATCGACCGCGCAGAGTCAGTCGATGAGGTCTCGCGCCCCGGCGAGGATCGCCGCCGCCTCTGCCTCGATGGTCTCTACGATCTGCCTTGCCGGAACGATCTCTCCGACGAGTCCCGCACTCTGGCCTCCCACGACGAGAAGTTCGTCGAGCTTCCCCGCTTCCTCGGCACCTTCGAGCTCGGCGAGGACGGCCCCTGGATCCTGGCGCACGTCGTCACGGCGCTCGCGCCAGCGCTCGACGAACTCGGTCCGCAGGGCTCGCATGCGAGTGCCGTACCCTTCCCGACCGGGAGTCGGGAAGAGGTCGTTCCAGAACTCGAGCTGTGTCCATCGCTCGGACGTGGCGTCGACGATCGCGCGCTTCCAGCCCTCACCGATCGGCGCCTCGCGCGAAGCGAGGAATCGGGTCCCGAGGTTCGCGCCGGTCGCACCGAGCATCAGCGCGGCGGCGAGGCCACGACCGTCGGCGATGCCGCCGGCGGCGACGACCGGGACCGGAGCCACCGCATCCACGATCTGTGGCACGAGCGTCAGCGTCGTAATCGTGCCGCCGTAGCCGCCAGCCTCGTGTCCCTGAGCGACAATGACGTCCGCCCCGTGCGCCGCTGCGGTCTCCGCTTGAGCCACCGTGGTCACCTGCTGCATCACCAGACTGCCGGCGTCGTGCACGCGGCCCACGTGGTCACCGGCATCGTCGAGTGCGAACGAGACGACCTTCGGTGCCGCGTCGAGCGTGATCTCGAGCGCGACCGGATCGAGGTCCGGAACGACGTGGTTGACGGCGAACGGGCGGTCCGTGGCCTCCCGGAGCTCGGCGAGGTTCCTCCCAAGCTCCTCGGCCGGCCGCGTCCAGGCGCCGAGGCTGCCGAGCGCCCCCGCGTTCGAGACGGCGGCCACCAGGCCGGGTGAGGTGTAGACCGACATGCCGGCCTGGATCAATGGCACCCGGAGGTCCAACAGCTCACACAGCGGCGTATGCAGCACAGCGAGCTCCTTCCCCGACGCTGATGAGGATAGTCCGGGGCGTGCGTACTGTGTCGGGATGAGGGAGCCTCGACCGGCTGGTGGGGTTCGATCAGGACTGCGACGCGATATTCGCGATCGACATCCGCACCTTCGAGCGGGCCGAGCCCTCCGCTGAAGAGTGCGGGAAGCGGCCCGTGAGGGGGAGATGGCAGATGGATCGAAGGGTGATGCAGGGTGTCGTCTGGGTGAGCCTGGTAGTCGCCGTCGTGTTGACCGGCTGTTCCAGCGGTGAGGATGCGGGCGAAGGGACCACACCGACGCGCGATGCGGCGTCCACGCCGACGCCGACCGAGGAACCTTCGGTCATCGAAGTGGACGGGACGCAGGTCTGGGTGCAGTGCCAGGGCGCGGGCGAGCCGACGATCGTCTTGGAGGCCGGCAGCGACAGCCAGGGAAGCACCGACTTCCCGGCCGAGCTGATCGACGACCTGGCCGCCACGAACCGGACGTGTACCTACGACCGACCGGGAACCGGGATGAGCGGTCGTCCCGCCGAGGAGGAGCGGACGGTCGACGACGTGAACCGGCTGCTTCGCCATGTGCTGAAGGCAGCCGAGGTGCCGGGACCCTACGTGCTCGCGGGGAACTCGGGAGGAGGGATCCTGTCGATCGAGTTCGCGCGCCGATACCGAGACGAGATGGCCAGTCTCGTGCTCCTCGACGTGCCTGGACCCCAGCGAGATCTCGATCCGACCCTGCAGGGCGTCTCTCCCGAGACGAACACCGAGAACATGGATTGGGTCGAGCTCGAGCACCGACTCGCGGTGGATCCGCCCGATCTCGGTGATCTGCCCGTCGTCATCGTGACCGCGACGTTCGGTCAATCGGACGTCAAGGACCAGGCGTACTGGCTCGCCTTGTCGTCTCGCGCCGAGCAGGTCGAGCTCGATGGGGATCACGCGATCCAGATGAGCGCACCGACGGAGGTCGCTGAGCTGATCCGATCGGTCTCGTAAGCGTCGTCGAGTGGACAACAGCGTTCATCTTGATCCACGGAGCAGGCGACTCGGGGTGGTACTGGCACCTCGTGGAGGCGTGACGGGATGGAGGCGGCCTTGGCGAGAGGGCCGTGCCGGAGGCCCAGTAGTGTGGGCGAGGCCGTCGATCTGGAGGAGGCCTGCCGTGACGACCATGGAGACCGGCGCCGTGTCGGTGAACGGCCTCGAGATGTACTACGAGATCCATGGCGAGGGACAGCCACTCGTGCTGCTGCACGGTGCGTTCTCGGCGATCGGCTCATCGTTCGGCGATCTCCTCCCGGGACTGGCCGACGGTCGCAAGGTGGTCGCCTTCGAGCTGCAGGGGCACGGGCGCACGGCCGACATCGACCGCCCGCTGACCTACGAGGCGATGGCCCACGACGTGGCGGCCGCGATCGAGCAGCTGGAACTCGGCGCGGTGGATGTCTACGGCTACAGCATGGGCGCGTTCGTGGGACTGCTCGTGACGGTCCGACGTCCGGACCTCGTTCGCAAGCTCGTGTTCATGTCGGGGACCTACTCGAGCGCCGGCGTGCATCCTGGCCTCATGGAGGGCCTGGGCGAGATGACGCCGGAGATGATGCACGGCTCTGAATGGCACGACGAATACATGCGCATCGCACCACGCCCGGAGGACTTCGACAGGCTCTTCGCCAAGAAGTCGGAGATGGACGCCGCGTTCACGGACCTGCTTGACGAGGACATCGAGGCGATCGAAGCCCCGACGCTGATCGTGCTCGGGGATTCCGACCTTGTCCGGCCCGAGCACGCGGTGGAGATGTTCCGGTTGCGCGGAGGCGGTGTGTTCGGTGACATGCCTCCGGGCTTGCCGGCGTCGCAGCTGGCCGTGCTGCCCGGCACGTCGCACGTGTCGATCAAGTCGCGCGCCGACCTGCTCGTGCCGATCGTCACGTCGTTCCTCGACGCCCCGATGCCCGAGTAAACGCTTCCGGAACTTCCGTGAGCTACCAGGGAGCGAGGGCCGAACAGACTGCGTGGGTGAACACGCTCCGAAGATCGCGGAACAGGTCGGGTGGCTGAGCTGTCTGCGTGATCTGTCGATTCACCGAGACCACCACCGAACGGGATCCGGATCGACTGGCCGCGAAGAACTGTGTGAACCCGAACGTGTTGCCCGTGTGCCCGAATGCGACCCCGCAGCGGGTCCGGTAGTGGAAGATGGCCAGGCCGGCCCGGTTGTGGCCAGGACCCGTCGGTTCCGAGCCACCCGCCACGAAGTCGAACTGCGCATCCTGGGTGGAGGCGCCGAACAGCCCGCGGCCGACGTATGCCCGGATGAAGCGGTTCTGGTCGAGCGGGGTCGAGACGACGCCACCCGATGCCCAGGCCCACCCACCAGCGATGGAATCGCTCACATCGTTGAGCTTCTCGCCGTCGCCGGACTGATATCCGTGCATGAACGGGGTCGGTATGTCCACGCCCCGTGGCAGGCTCGTGTGACGAAGACCCAACGGGTGGATCACGAGGCCACTCAGCAGGCGCACGTATGGCTCGCCTGCGGCCGCCGCCGCCATGAGCGCCACGACGATGTTGTCGGAGTTCGAGTATCGGTATGCGGTGCCGGACTCGAAGAGAAGATCCCGGTGGGCGACGAAGCTGAGGAGCTTCCGCGGCCTCGGCGCAACGTCGGGGCTGGCGATGAATGCTTCGACGAACGCCTGTGAGCCCGTGAAGTCGGGGATTCCGCTCGTGTGGTGCAGCGCCTGAGCGAGTGTCACCTCGTGCCAGTCCGGGTTCGTCCAGGGCAAGAGCTCACCCACGGTGTCGTCGAGCGACATGATGCCGTCGTCGACGAGCTGCAGCGCCACACCTCCGCTGTACGCCTTCGCCGTGCTCGCGATGCGCATGTGCATCCAGGGCTGCATGGGAGCGCCGGTTGCGATGTTCGCGACCCCGCCACGGAAGATCTCCATCGTGTCCCCGCGCTGCACCACCACGATCGCTCCCGGCGGACCGTCGAGACGCGCGACGAGCCGGTCGACGGCCGCTTGGAGGCGTCGGTCCGCTTCGCCCCTGAACGTCGAGGCCCCCGCAGGCACGGCGATTGAGAACGACGCCAAACAGACAAGCGACACACAGAGGAAGCGGCGATGGATGGACATCGGCCTGACCGTATCGGGGCGGCGCGACACCGGTCAATGGGGTTCGGTTCGGGCCGCTGGCTCGGTTATCGGCGTGTGAAGGTCAGGTGGGTGACCCCGCTCGGTGACGAGACCGCCTCGATGTCGTAGCGCTCCTCGACTCCTTCGAGGCCGTCCCAGAGCCGAACGCCGCGGCCGAGCAGGATCGGCACCTGCACGACGTGCGCCGTGTCGATGAGCCCGGCGGCGAGGAAGTCTCGCACGATGGTCGGTCCACCGCCGATGCGCACGTCGAGGTCGCCGGCGGTTTCCTGCGCGAGGTCGAGCGCGTCCTGCGGGCTGGCGTCGACGAAGTGGAACACGGTGCCGCCTTCCATCTCGATCGACGGGCGCGCGTGATGCGTGATCACGAACACGGGCGTGTGGAACGGCGGATCGGGCCCCCACCAACCACGCCACTCGTCGTCGGTGCCGACATCGGTCCATGGCCCGGTCTGCGCGGTGAATTTGCCTCGGCCCATGATTTCGGCGCCGATATCGGTGGAATGGCGTTCGGCGAAGGATCCGTCGACCCCTTCGGTGCCGCCGGCTTCGCCGACCATCGAGTGCCAGAACCGGGTGGCGAACATCCACTCGTGCAGGCGTTCGCCGGCGTGACCGAACGGAGCGTCGAACGTGATGCCGTCGCCCGTGCCGAACCCGTCCAGGGAGATCGCGAAGTTGTGGACACGGACCTGGGACATGGCTGCCTCCCGAGCGGTCAGAAACGCGCGATGTGCATGTGGTGCGCTCACGGTACGCGAAGCCAGAGGGCTTCACGCCGACGTCCGACGGCCGGCAGCTACGGAAGCGGTACCGGAGGCGCTCGTCGGGGCCGTCACCGAGGATGAACCACGCGGTCGCGGTCGCCTGATAGAGGCGGAAGCTGGCGGACCCGGTGACGTGCTCCCTCGGCCACTCGGACAGGCCTTGCGACAGTGACTCGCGCGAGAACGCGAAGATGCCCGCGTCGAGATCCTCGCTTTCGAGCTCCGTCGCGGTGGCTGCGATGTTCCGTGAGTGTCGGGTCTTCGGTCTCGAGACCCAGAGTAAGTGTCCCTCGTCGCGTCTCGCGAACCACGCAGGGCTCGCCCAGGGGGTTCCCTGTTCGTCGGCAGTGGCGAGGGTCATGAAGCGGTTCGCGTCGATCACCGATCGCAGGATGCGCAGGCGCCTCACCGCGCCGTCATCGTTCCGGCCTGCAGGCATGTCCTGTTGACCCCAACTCGCCAACGTAGCTCTCAATCAACGGATCAGGCGCCGCCGGCGGTCTCGGTCACGTGGCGGAGCAGGAGGTCGAGCGGCCGTGGCATCTCCGCGAGGTCGAGCGCGCCGACGAGGTAGGCGGCGTACGCCGCCTTCCGCCCGCTCTTCGTGCCCATGAACCGCTGCAGATGGGCCTCGATTGGGCGACCGCGCTGGGCTGGCTGGCGCTGGAACGTACGGAACGTCGAGAGATCGCCGCGCGCCTCGAGGATCGCCTCGACCCGCGCCGGATCGAGGGCTCGGATCAGTTCGTCCTCGAGGTCGGCCTCGCACACGAAGAAGCCGAGGCGCTCGAGATCGGCTCGCATCGGACCGAGCGTCAGCCCGGCCCGCTCGAGCGCACGCCGGTAGTCGCCTTCCTCGGGCGCGTCGACGAGCCCTGCCAACCTCAGGTCGAGCCCGGCGGGGCCGAACCGGTCGACGGCGTACCGGACATTCTTCGAGCCGCCCATCGCAACGATCGCGACACCCGCCGAGGCCAGATCGTGCCCGCGCCTCGCGGCGAGGGTCTCGAGGGCACGCTGGTCGCTCACGCCCTCGACGAGCACGACCGTATGCGCGGACGCATCCATCGCGGCGAACATCCAGGCGTGCATCCGCGCCAGGCTACTGAGTGGGCTGGAATCGGCATTAGGGGCCACCGGAGCGGGCGGGTCTTGGACGGGGACACATGGAGTGCACGTCGGGTTCAGACTCGGCTGCCGTAGGCTCCGTTCCATGAGCCGGGACGACGTCCGCACGACTCTCGCGAGTTGGGAGGCCGAAAGCGCCGACTACCAGGCGAGAAACGCGTCCCAGCTGAACCGCTGGGACGGCGTGGTGTGGGGCACCTGGGCGATTCCAGAGAACGAGATTCACGCGCTCGGCGACGTGGCAGGCCTGCACGCACTCGAGCTCGGGTGCGGCGCCGGACAGTTCGGTATCAACCTCGTCAAGAGCGGCGCGAACGTGGTCGGGCTCGACTTCTCGGCGAACCAGCTCGCGGCTGCAAGCGCCAACGTCGCTGATCTGGCCGAGCGGTTCCCGCTGGTGCGGGCGAGCGCGGAGGAGCTCCCGTTCGCCGACGAGAGCTTCGACCTGGTCGTGTGCGATCACGGCGCGACCTCGTTCACAGACCCGCACGTCACGATCCCCGAGTGCGCGCGGGTGCTCCGGCCCGGAGGGCGGCTCGGGTTCAACATCGCGACGCCGTGGGTCGCTGTGTGCTGGCCGAACGACGACGACCCACCGGACCGGACACTGCATCGCCCGTACTTCGAGCTCGGGCGCTCGGAGATCACGGACGAGACCGGGACGAGCGTCGAGTGGTACCTGGGGTACGGCGACTGGATCAGGGTGTTCCGCGACGCGGGCTTGCTCATCGAGGACTTGATCGAGTTGCGGCCAGCGTCCGACGCCACCACCACCTACACGACATATACGACCCTCGAGTGGGCGCGTGACTTTCCCGGCGACCACATCTGGATGGCGCGCAAACCCCAGTGAAACGTCCGCTGGCGCCTGCGCCGGAACCGGACAAGAGTTTTGCCTCGCCTTCGTGCTGGAGTTCCGAGCCTCAGCTCTGACCCCGGCCAAATGCCGTTCTCGCACCCTTCGGTACACTCGCTGGCATCCTGACCTGCGGAAACGGAGTTCCTTAGATGTCACGAGTGATCCTCATCGCGTGGGATGGCGCCGACTGGCGCATCCTCGACCCCCTGCTGGAGCAGGGCGCGCTGCCCAACCTGCAGGCGCTGATCGACCGGGGGCAGCGCGACGTGCTGCGCTCCACGGTCCCCACGCACAGCTGGTCGGCCTGGCCGAGTTTCCTCACGGGGGTCGACCCGGTGGATCACGGCGTGTACGACATCCTCGAGACGGTGCCGGGCACGCACAAGCAGTACCCGGTGACCTACAAGTCGATCAAGGCGCGCACGTTCCTCGACGATCTGACGGCCGCGAAGAAGAAGCAGCTGCTGCTCGACGTGCCGCTCACGTTCCCGCCTCCTGCGATCGAGGGCGCGCTCGCGGCCGGCGGCGTGCTGCCGAAGAACCGTCAATTCACGATGCCGGCGGACCTGCCCGAGCAGCTGCAGAAGGCCGGGCTCGAGTGGCCGATCAACGGCATGAGCTGGACGACCTACCACAACAAGCCCGACGCCTATCTCGACGAGGCGTTCGAGGTCACGGGCAAGCGCATCAAGGCGTCGGAGTGGCTGATGGACAACACCGACTGGGACCTGATGGCTTGGTCTGGGTCTCGATCGACCGCACGCAGCACTGCCTGTCGCAACTACATCGCGCCCGACCATCCCGACTACGCGGCGAACAAGGACACGCGCATCGGCAAGAAGGTGGCCGACATCTTCCGCCAGACCGACGACGCGATCGGCTCGTTCGTCTCTCGGGCGCGCGACGACGACATCATCCTGTTCATCAGCGACCACGGCTTCCAGTCGTGCACGCGCGCGGTCAACATGGACCGCTGCTGAACGAGTTCGGCTACCTCGAGTTCTCGGCGTGCAACGCGGTGTTCGGCCCGATGCAGTGGGGCCCGTGCGCACGGTGGCGCGCAAGGTCTACGACACCCTGGGCCTGCACGGGAAGGTCGTCGCTGCCGCAGTCGGTGAACTGGGCGAAGACGCGGGCATTCACGACGATCCGGAGCACGGGCGAGGGTGTCTCGATCAACCTCGCGGGGCGCGACATCGACGGCATCGTGGACCCGGGCGACTACGAGAAGGTGCGCGGCGACCTCATGGATCGGCTCGGGTCCTACGTCGACCCGAAGACCGGGATGTCAGCCGGTGAAGTCGATCGCCAAGCGCGAGGACGTCTTCCCGGGCGGGAAGTTCGCCTCGCAGGCCCCCGACATCATGATGGTGCCGGACGAGGGCTATTCGCTCACGCACGCCAAGAGCGCGATCGAGGACGCCGACTGGGTGAGCGGCGACCACCGCATGGAAGGGGTGATCGTGGCGGTCGGGCCCAGGTCAAGCCGTTCGAGCGCACGCCCGCCCTGATCGACTTGGCCCCGACGCTGGTGGCGGCGCTCGACGCACCCGCGGCGGTTCGGCCGACCGGACGCGTGCTGCACGAGATCGTCGGGGCAGACGCGTCGTTGACCGAACGCGAAGCGGCGTCCGGCGACGAGGGTTCAACCGCGGCCGGACCGGCGATCCCCGGCATGACGATCCCTGGCATGGGCGGCGAGGGAGTCGTGAGCGACACCGAAGCCGACGAGATGGAAGAGCACCTGCGG
>CAWHQA010000032.1:0-4736 GCA_963831325.1 uncultured Actinomycetes bacterium | reverse complement strand
CATTCCGGTTAGGTAGAGCCCGAGGGGCGGGTACATCCACGGGATGTCTCCGGCATTGAAGGTCGTGAAGTCGGGTGGGACGAACCCGTTGCCCCGAAGATCCAGCACCATCACCGAGAAGAGACCACCGTCGCCGAGCGGAAAGTCGGTGAAGAGAGGGGTGAGCCGCAGCCGCACGGAAACCACCAGTCCCACGGCGACAGCGCCCATGAGCCACGGCCCGAGGCCGGATCGCCGGGCGAGGGTCTCGAGCACGACCAAAACCCTACACCGGGCGCCTGGTCCGCCCTCCCCGATCCCGACCGGTTCGGCATCCGAGCACCGTGGCGCGCGCTTACCATCCGTCCGTGCTCGACCGCTATCGTCGGCTCTGGCCGGTTCTCAATTGGATGCTGTACGCGATCGGGGCGGTGTACTGCGTCGCGGCCATTGCTGGACTCGCCGGCTGGCCGATCGGGCCCGAGGGCGTCGTCGCAGGGGACGCGCGGAACTATTGGCTCGGCGACGCGTACTCGTCGCCGGACTATCGCTACTCCCCCGCCTTCTACTGGCTCACCGCCCCCCTACGCGCGCTGCCTTGGGAGCTCTTCCTGATCATCTGGACCGTGGCGCACCTCGTCGCGCTCGCATGGCTTGGCCCGTGGACGATCCTGCTGGCATTCGATGACGTCGTGCGGGGCAACATCAACACGTTCCTGGCCGTGGCCGTCGTGCTGGCGGTCGGGGGTCAAGCGTGGACGTGGGCCAGCGTCATCCTCACGAAAGTGACGCCCGGCGTCGGGATCCTGTATCACGTCGGGCGGCGCGAGTGGCGCCAGCTCCTCGTTGCGGTGGGATCGACATTCGTGCTCGTCGTCCTCACCTGGCCATCAGGGATGTGGCCCGCATGGATCGATTCGCTGCAGGCAGCCACGGCGAACTATCAGACCATCGACGTCCTCGCGCCGCTGCCGCTGCGGATTGGGCTCGGGGCGCTCCTTTGTTTCGCATCCGTGCGATGGATCTGGCTCTTGCCCGTCGGCATGCTGGTCGCCCTGCCAGGCCTGTGGCCCGCCGCCTTCGCCTTGCTCGCGGCGTTGCCCCGATTGCTCAGACGTCCACCGCTGGCGGAAGCCCCGGTTACGGTTGCGTCGCCGCTCCCCACGAGCGTGCCGGCGGATCGCTGATCACTCGGCGCGCTCCATCTCGAGGACGCGGAACCAGTCCGACTCCCAGAGCTCGTAGTCGAGCGGCGCCATCTGCTCACCAAGGTGGCCAAGAACCCCCCGGAGGACATTCACGGGCGACTCGTCATCGGGGAAGAGGGCGTCGCCGTCGGGGGCGCGGGCGGCGAGCAGAATCCGGTAGTGCTCGTCGAGATCGTCGAGCGAGTACCGGATCCCATGGTCCGACATGAGAATCACGATCGAGGTCGGGTCCGCGTCGACGATGCGCTGGACGGCCGCAACGATGAGCCGATCCAGCTCCTCGATCTGAAGCTCCAGGCCGTCGCGGAACGCGTCGAAGTCGATGTCGAGCTCCTGGATCGTCGCGTTCCAGAACGGACAAAAGGTCGGCTGGCACGCTGGCGCCGGGAAGGGCTCCGTCCCATCCGGGTGCAGGACAAAGGGCGTGTGCGGGCTGTGGATGTGCGTGATGACCAGTTGTGGGTCCTCCCCAGGCTGCTCCGCCAGCTGGGCGGTCGTATCCAGCGCCACCTGAACGACGTTGCGTTGCTCATTCCCCAGGAAGTCGAGCGTCGGGTCACGGAACAGCTGTGCCCAGGGTGAGTTGCTGATCAGCCGGACCTCGAGCTCCGTCAGCCCTCCGATGTGGACGAGATCGTCGGCAGACGTCAATGAGGTCGACGTGAATGGGCTCGGCACGCTGCGGACCACGTAGCCGCGATCTCGGAATGGATCGAAGATCGCCGCTCGATCGATCATCTCGGCAAGCCAGCGGATCTGAATTGAACCGTCTTCCGGGACGTCAGCGGTGAGCATTCGGTCGATGTAGGTGCCGTTGAGCATGCTCGCGAGCGTCAGCCACGTCTTGTTGTAGTTCGCTCGCGCGCCATCGGAGACGACGAACCCGAGGCTCTCGAGGTCGGCGAGGAACTCGCTGTTGTCGATGTCGAAGGTCTCGGCCAGCGTGTCGGCGCGCGGGTATCCGTCGGCGAGGAGGACATAGACGTTAGGTCCGCCCGAGCCGGTGGCGGAGTACGAAGGCGCTTCCCAGGCCGCATCGCCAGCCGAAACGTCTGCGTACAGGCCCCACCCACTCACGGCCGCCAGCGCGATGCTGAAGAATCCTGACGCCCGGACGACGAATCGAGGAACGTCCGGACGGGGGGATGGACGGCCGCGCCGGCGTCGGAGAAAGACCACCACGAGCCACCAGAAGGCTAAGGCGATCAGGGCCAGCCCGAACGCTGGCTGTCGCACGGTGAACAGCACAATGCCGCTCGCGAAGAGTGCCGCCAGCATCCAGCTCCGGGCGACGGTGAGCAGTACGCCGAAGATAACGAGCGCGATCAGAGCACTGACGAGCAAAGGCCGCACGAGCGCCGCCGGCGTGGAGACGACGTCGGTAGCCATCGCGAAGACCGTGGCCCAGGCGAACATCACGGGCTGGATGACGGCGAGGACTCGCTCCCCCAGATCTGAGCGAGTCAAGCGGCCGTCGCCCTGGTAGCCAGAAAACTCGCAGCGACCGATGCGCTCCGCCCCGGATTGAAGATCAGGCGGTCCCTGATCGCGGCGACATCGGGCGAGTCGCGGCGGACCCCGCCGGCCCGGCGACGCACCATCTCGGCGACGCTGTCGATCTCGTCGGGACGGACGACCCTTCCGATCTCCGAGCGCAGCCGATCCTCGAAGGACCGCAGGTCAAGCGCACCCCAGTCGGGATTCATGAGCTTCGGAGGGGTGTCGACGTAGATCACCGGACGTGCGAGCGCGAAGGCGTACTCGGTCGCTGCGCCTGACCAGTCACTGATCATCAGGTCGGACCACAGCCAGGACTCGGTGGCGCTCATGTCCTCCTCGATCCGGAAGTTCTGGTTGCCGGCATGCGTTCGGCGCAGGTCGTCCAGGAGGCTCGGCATCCGGCGAGACGTCATCGGATGAGGTCGAAGGATCACGTGCAACCCCGCTGAGAGCAGGGCATCGAGGCACCTGCGGCCGACATCCTTCTCGAGCATCGAGCTCTCTCCCCACGTCGGCGCGACCAGCACGCGAGCCGCGGCTGCCGGTGCGTTCTGAACCGGGGCCCTGAGCTCCTCCATGACCGTGTCGAGCTTCGTGCTCCCGTGGTCCACCAGGCGCTTCGCCGGGAGCCCGTAGACCGCTTCGGCCTTTCGGATCTCGTCGACGTGGTGCGGTCCCACACAGAGGATCGTGTCGAAGTTGTCGAAAGCGCCGCGGCGATACGACGTGTGCGTGCTGTTCATCGAATGGAACACGTACACGTACTCGACCGGATGGACCGACCGCTTGAGCCAGAGATTGCCGAGATCGGGCAGGGTCATCACGAATCGCCGGCACTGCATCCGTGCGAAGAGGATCGTCCTCGCCGTTCCGTTGCCGATGTTGAACGCGTGGAGGTTCGGGTGGTCGAGGCTCATGCCCGCATCCGATGCCTCGGACGTGAGGTAGCTGACCCGGTGGTCCTCGTCCGTGACGAGCGCCTCGACGATGGGTCCGAGATGCGGCCAGTCCGCGCTGCCCTCGGAGTACACGACGAGGTCGCGCCACGAGTCGTCCTGGTCCTCGAAGGCCCGGACCGCGTTGCGGTCGGAGACGAATCCCAAGCCCGGGATCCTCATGGGGCGGTCGCCGCTTTGAGCCAGGCCTCGATCTCGTCGATCAGGCCCGAGAGGTCATCTGGCCCCGCGGACCGTGGGTTGTTCCCGGCCCGATCGGCCGTCACCATCTCGGCGGCGAGCGGCCCGAGCGCAGCCCCGTCGCCGATCACGGCGCGCGCGGCCCCTCGAACATCCAGATCGTCGAACAGCTCCATGACGGAGTCGACGACCGCGGCGGGGCCGGCGAGGTTCAGCTGCTTCGCCAGAGCCGCCATGCTCCCTTCGTCGCGGTCGGCGTTGAATCGGAGCACCGGGGGCAGGCAGATGCCGCACGCCAGCCCGTGCGGCACGCCCAGGTGTGCCGTGATCGGGTAGGACATCGAGTGCGCGAGCCCAGTACGCGTCACGCTGATCGCGAGTCCCGAGCACAGCGCGGCCAGTGACATCGCCGAGCGCGCGGGCAGGGATGCGGGATCCTGCCTGAGCGTGCGGAGCGCATCGGGAACGAGCGCCAGACCGTGCTGGGCGATCGTCGAGGTGAGCGGTGTCCGATTGCGATTGACGATGGCCTCGAAGCACTGCGAGTACGCGTCCAGCCCGGTACTCAGCGTCACGTCCCACGGAAGCGACGCTGTGAGCTCCGCGTCGATCACGGCAGCCCTCGCAAACATCCGGGGCGTTCCCACGGAGTGCTTCCGCTTCGTGGCTGCGTCCCAAACGGTCGCGAACGGGGTCACCTCGCTGCCGGTGCCCGCGGTCGTCGGGACTGCGACCATCGGAATCGGATGGATGTCATTCCACGCGGAGTCGGGCGGGAACCAGCCACCTGGCTGCCGGGACCGATCGGCGAGCGCGACGCTCAGTACCTTCGCGACGTCGATGGCACTGCCACCTCCGAGGCCGACGATCCAATCGATCGCCTCGCCGCGATGGACGTCGATGGCGTGGGAGA
>CAWHQA010000031.1:0-30743 GCA_963831325.1 uncultured Actinomycetes bacterium | reverse complement strand
CTGGACGCTGGCGATCGGGATGATCGCGGCGTCGATCGGCATCGTCTTTACCTCGGGAGAGCTCGAGGGCTTTCCGGGGATCGACAACCCGATCGCCGTGCCCGCGCTCGAGGTCCTGTCGATCGGTCTCCTCACGCTGCCGCTCGGCGTGATCGGTGCTGTGGTCAGCCTGGTCGTCCGGTTCCGCAGAGCTCAGGCCGACGAACGACAGCAGATCAGGTGGGTGGCGGCCGCGGTCGTGGTGATGGGCGTGACGTACACGGCGGCCCTGTTGGCGACCTGGTCCACCGTGAGTGGCTGGGACGGCGGCTCCGACGCCCCCGGCTGGATCCGGGTCCTCCAGACGGCGTCGATCGCGTCGTTCGCGCTGATCCCGCTCGCGATGGGTGTGGCGATCCTTCGGTACCACCTCTACGACCTCGGTTTCGTGATCCGGAAGACCCTGATCTTCGCCGTGATGGCGGCTGTCATCGCGCTCGTGTATGTCGGACTCGTCGTCGGCGTCGGGGCGCTCGTCGGTGCCAGGGGCAGCCCGCTGCTCTCTGCACTCGCGGCGGCCGTGGTGGCGATCGTGTTCCAGCCGGTGCGCGCGCGGGCTCGGCGCTTCGCCGACCGGGTCGTCTACGGCGAGCGCTCGACTCCGTACGAGGTGATGGCAGAGTTCGGCGATCAGCTCGCGGGGACCTACTCCGCCGACGACGTGTTGGAGCGGACCGCGCGCGTGCTGGGTGAAGGCGTCGGCGCCGAGCGAGCGGACGTACGGCTGGCGGTGGGCGACGAGATGCGATCCGTCGCGACCTGGCCGCCCGACGCGCCCGAGGGCAGGGATGCCCTGGTCGCCGAGGTCCGCCACCAAGGTGAGCTGCTCGGTGCGCTCGCCGTCTCGATGCCAGCGAGCGACCCGATCGATCCGCCGCGTGAGCAGCTCGTGCGCGACCTCGCGTCGCAGGCGGGGTTGGTCCTGCGCAACGAGCGGCTGACCGGCCAGCTCCGGACACGCCTCGTCGAGCTTAAGGCGGCGCAGAAGCGCCTCGTCGCGGCTCAGGACGAGGAGCGGCGACGGCTCGAGCGGAACATCCACGACGGTGCGCAGCAGCAGCTTGTGGCGCTGCAAGTTCGCCTGCGCCTCGCCGGACAGCTCGTCGAACGAGATCCGACGAAGGCCTCGGCGATGATCACCGATCTCCAGGCCGACGCGGCGACTGCCCTCGACGACCTGCGCGATCTCGCGCGCGGCATCTACCCGCCGCTGCTGGCAGACCAAGGTCTCGCGGCCGCCCTCGCCGCACAGGCTCGTCGCGCCCCATTCCCGGTAACCGTGGACGCCGATGGCGTCGAGCGCCTCCCGCGAGCGGTCGAGGCGGCGGTTTACTTCTCGGCTCTCGAGGCGCTGCAGAACACCGCGAAGTACGCCGACGCTGACCGGGCCTGGATCGCGCTTGAGCGCGACGGCGACATCTTCCGATTCGCCGTCAGTGATGATGGCCGGGGTTTCGACCCCTCGGTCGGTAGCTACGGGACGGGGCTTCAAGGAATCGCCGACCGGCTCGGAGCGCTCGACGGCTCGATCGCCATCGAGAGCGCGGCGGGCGAAGGCACGGTGCTCCGGGGCGTGATCCCGATCGCGGGCGAGCCGATGCAGGCGCACGGCGGAGACGACGGCGCGCCCGCGCAGGTCTTCCCGGCCGCCGGAGTCGACCGATGAGGCTCACCGAGCAGCGGTTGCGATGCCTCACCCGCGTCGCCCTCTTGATCGTGGTCGTCGGGAACGTCGCGACGCTCGGATTTGAGCTGGCTGCCGGGCGCGCCGACGAGGCTGTCTTCACGGTGCTCCTGCTGTCGTTCCCTGTCGTCGGGTTCTTCGTGCTCCGTCGTCGTCCCGACGCCCGTCTGGGGTGGCTCATGGTGGGCATGGGTGCCGGGGCCGCGATCCTCGGCCCCGTGACCGGCTACGGCGCGTACGCGGTGGAGCGCGATCTTCCGTTCGGGCCGCTCGCGCTGGCGCTCGGTGGGCCCGGGTGGGTGCCCTTCATCGCGATCTCCGGCTACCTGTTGCTCCTGTTCCCCGACGGGCACCTGCCGTCGCCGCGGTGGCGGTGGTTCGCGTGGACGTGCGGGGTGGCGCTCGCGATCGTCTTCGTGACGATCTGGTTCCATCCCGGCGACTTCGCCGACTCCGGCTTCCCCGAGATCCAGAACCCGATCGGAATCGAGGCGCTCAAGTCGGTCGAGGCCGTGTTCGGCTTCCTGCTGTTGTCGGCGCCGCTGCTCGTGGTCGGCGGGTTCGTCTCCCTTGTGGTCCGGATGCGCCGCACGACCGACGACGTGCTGCGGCACCAGATCCGCTGGCTGGCATACGCCGCGTCGATCATGGCGACCTTCTTCATGCTGTCGTTCCTGCCCGGGCTCGGCAACGACGAGGGGTGGGGCGGCGTGATCCAGTCGATCGGTGCGATGAGCTTCATGCTGATCCCCGTCGCGACGGGGATCGCGATCCTGCGCTACCGGCTCTACGACATCGACGTCGTGGTCCGCAAGACCGTCGTCTTCGCGCTCATGGCGGCGGTGATCGCCATGGTGTACGTGGGGCTGGTGGTGGGGGTCGGTGCGCTCGTCGGGTCGGCGCAGAGCCCGGTGCTCTCGGCGCTTGCCGCCGCCGTCGTGGCGCTCGTTTTCCAGCCAGTGCGGACGCGGGCACGGCGATTCGCCGACCGTGTCGTGTATGGCAGGAGGGCCACCCCGTACGAGGTCATGGCGACGTTCGGTGACCAGCTCGCGGGCACGTACTCGGCAGGCGACGTGCTGTCTCGGACGGCCCGCGTGCTGGGCGAGGGCGTCGGCGCCGAACGAGCGCGCGTGTGGCTCTCGATTGGCGACGACCTCCGCGAGGTCGCATCGTGGCCCGACGACGCGCTCGACCGTGACGACGACTACACGACCGAGGTGCGTCATCAGGGCGAGATCCTGGGAGCGCTCTCGGTCGCGATGCCGCTCAACGATCCGATGACCCCTTCCAAGGAGAAGCTCGTACGCGATCTCGCGGCGCAGGCCGGGCTCGTACTCCGCAACGAACGCCTGACGTCCGCGCTGAAGGCCCGCCTGTCCGACCTGCAGGCTGCGCAGAAACGGCTGGTCGCGGCCCAGGACCAGGAACGGCGGAAGCTCGAGCGGAACATCCACGACGGTGCGCAGCAGCAGCTGGTGGCGCTGCAGGTCCGACAGCGACTCGCGGAGCAGCTCATCGACCGTGACCCCGCGAAGGCCAAGCAGATGCTCGCGGACCTGCAGACCGACACGGGCACAGCGCTGGACGATCTTCGCGACCTTGCGCGCGGGATCTATCCGCCGCTGCTGGCCGACAAGGGACTGGTCGCCGCCCTCGATGCGCAAGTCCGCCGATCGCCTGCGGCGGTCACGATCCGATCCGACGGCTTCGGCCGCTACCCCGAGGCCATCGAGACAGCCGTGTACTTCTCGGTGCTCGAGGCCCTGCAGAACATCGCGAAGTACGCGCGCGCGACCTCGGTGGAAGTCTCGCTCGACCACCGGCCCGACGAGGTGCGATTCACGGTCACCGACGACGGTGTCGGATTCGATCCGCGAGCCACCGGCTACGGCACCGGGTTGCAAGGCATCGCCGATCGTCTCGGAGCGCTCGATGGCGTGTTCGAGGTCGAGAGCGCACCCGGTAGCGGCGCGACCGTGCAGGGAAGCATCCCCGTGCAAACCGAGACAGATGGAGCACGTCTCCCCGAGGCGATCGGCGTTCATGTCTGATGAGGCGAGCATCTACGTGGAAGCTGATCGGCCCCGCTGGGCCGTGAGGCTCGCATGGGGAGGCTTCGGGTTCACGCTTGCCTGCTACCTCGTCAAGGTATGGCTCGATGTGCAGAACGGCGGCGCCCGCTCCGATCTGGAGATAGGTCCGCTCGACGCCTTGATCTACTTCACGTTCCCGGTGGCCGGGATCCTGCTCGCGACCAAACGGCCGCGGAACCCGCTCGGCTGGCTGATGCTCGCCATCGGGTTGTCCTTCCTCAGCCCTGGCGCGACGTACGCGCGATATGCCTCGATCGCGAGAGACGGTGATCTGCCCGGCGCCGGCCTCGCGCTAGCGCTCCACTATCCGGGTTGGGTCGTGTTCATCGGGCTCTCGGGCTTCCTCCTTCTGCTGTTCCCAGACGGTCACCTGCCGTCTCCTCGGTGGCGTTGGTTCGCTCGCGTTTCCGGGCTCGGGCTCGCCATGCTGTTCGCAACGTCGCTGTTGCTTCCCGAAGTCGGCGTCGAGTACGAGCTCCCCCATCTCGAGAACCCGTTGGCGATCGAGGCGCTCGGTGATCGCGGCGACCTGAACTTCCTGCAGGCGCTCGCTGCGTTCGCCCCACTCACTGTCCTCGGTGGCGCCGTCGCCATCATCCAGCGAATGCGGCGGGCCCGCGACCCGGTGCAGCGGGAGCAGCTCCGGTGGTTGGCATGGGCCGCCAGCGTGATCGCGGTTCTGTACGTGCTGGCCTTCCTCCCCCAGATCGTCGGCGCGTCCGAGGATTGGGAGAACTGGGCCGGGATCATCGCTGCGAGTGCGTTCGCCCTGATCCCGGTCACGATCGGAATCGCAGTGTTGAAGTACCGCCTGTACGACATCGACTTCGTGATCCGAAAGACCGTCGTGTTCGCGGTCATGGCCGCGGTCATCGCGTCGGTGTACGTCGGGCTGGTTGTGGGCGTCGGTGCCCTGGTGGGGTCGACGCAGAGCCCTGTGCTCTCGGCGCTCGCAGCAGCCGTCGTGGCAATCGTCTTCCAGCCGGTGCGGACCGCCGCCCGGCGCTTCGCCGACCGCGTCGTTTACGGGGAGCGCGCCAGTCCGTACGAGGTGATGGCGAGCTTCGGCGATCAGCTCGCGGGCGCCTACTCGGCAGACGACGTCCTTGCTCGCACGGCGCGTGTCCTCGGCGAGGGTGTAGGAGCCGATCGGGCGTGTGTCTGGCTGCAGGTCGGCGCCGACCTCGAACAGGTTGCGTCGTGGCCGGACGCCTCCGGCACATCCGAGCGCGATGACGATCTGACGGTCGAGGTGCGCCAACAAGGAGAGCTGCTCGGAGCGCTCTCGGTCGCGATGCCACTCAACGATCCGATCAACCCTTCCAAGGAACGCCTCGTCCGCGATCTCGCTGTGCAGGCGGGCCTGGTGCTCCGCAACGAACGGCTCACGACCTTGCTCAAGGCGCGTCTGGTCGAGCTACAGGCCGCCCAGAAGCGATTGGTCGCAGCCCGCGATGCGGAACGTCGCAGGCTCGAACGGAACATCCACGACGGTGCGCAGCAGCAGCTCGTGGCGCTGCAGGTGAGGCAGCGACTCGCGGAGCAGCTCGTTGATCGGGATCCGGCGAAGGCCAAGGAGATGCTCGGCCAGATCCAGACAGACACCGGCACCGCGCTGGACGATCTGCGCGATCTCGCAAGAGGCATCTACCCTCCGCTGCTCGCCGACAAGGGTTTGGAAGCCGCGCTCACCGCGCAGGCACGCAAGTCGCCGGTGCCGGTCGAGGTCGAGGCGCACGGCATCGACCGTTTCCCGCAGGAGATCGAGGCGGCCGTCTACTTCTCGGCGCTCGAGGCGCTGCAGAACACGGCGAAGTACGCTCAGGCGACGCATGCCACGGTCACACTGAGCCGGGCGAACGGTTCACTTCTGTTCACGGTCGTCGACGACGGCGCGGGGTTCGACACGAGCGCCACCGGCTACGGCACAGGGCTGCAGGGCATCGCCGACCGACTTGGCGCGCTCGACGGCCATCTCGAGGTCGCAAGTGGGCACGGCTCGGGCACGACGGTGACGGGCCGGGTGCCGGTCGCGATGACAGGTTCCGACAAGCTTGAGGAGGTCACATGACGCTCCGGGCAACGGCTCGACCGACAGGCTTCCGCCGGTTCGAGCGATGGTTGATCGGCGTGCTGTTCGCGGTGATGGCCTTCGTGCTCGAGAAGTTCGTGATGCGTTCCGTGAGGAAGAAGGGCGTCGCCGCTCCTCCATCGAGCGACGAGGCCACCACGGTCGTCGCCAAGGGCGGCGAGGTCGACGTCGACCTCTAGGCATGTCGAAGCCTCAAACTAGTCTGAGCCAGACTAGTCCCGTTGCCGGCGCGCCAGGTCGATCACGAGGCCCAGCGTCAAGGCGCCGGCGGCCACACCGAACGTGACGGGCAGCCACGTGGGCACCCGCTCGCTGACCGCGGTGAGGGCCGTGCCGAGGATCGCCGCGCCCGCGGTGAGCGCGAGGGCGAGCCGGCGCCCCGCCCGCCTGATCGTCGTCTCGAGCATCGCCGCTCGGAAGTTCACCTCGAGCTTCTGTCCGGGCCGCGCGCCGATCAACCGCTCGACGGCCTCGACCACGCGATGGAAGCGAACCTTGAACCGCTGGGCTTGATAGAAGAGCGCCTTCGGATCGATCTTCGTCGTCATGTCGCGGACGACCGCGCGCATCAGGAACGACCCGGCCACGTCGAAGGGATCGAGGTCCGGGTCGAGCTCGGCCGTCGCAAGCTGCATCTGCGCGAGCGCCTTGCCGGTCAGGGCCAACGACGCGGGGAGCGGCACCTCGTGCCGCAGGGAGATCTCGGTCATCTCTTGCAAGATGGGTCCGAGCTGGATGTCGCTGAGCGACGCCGTACGGTACTTCGCGACCATCTCCCCGATCTCGCCGCCGAACGCGTCGACGTCGAGATCGGCACGGTCCATCGCGCCCGCGAGCATGAGCGAGACGTCGGTCAGGAACGGCACGTCTTCCTGCCAGAACGACATCAGCAGCAGCATCAGATGCTCGCGCATCTCGGGACCGACCTCGCCCACCATGCCGAGGTCGAGCAGGTAGAGCGTGTCGTCGGCCGGGCGCCACATCAGGTTGCCCGGGTGCGGATCGGCATGGAAGAACCCGTCGACCATGATCTGCTTGTAGAAGCTCTCGAGGAGCTGGCGCGCGGCCTCCGTGCGCGCATCCCCTTCGGGCGCCAGCGAGATCGGCCCGCCCTGCACGTCCTGCATCACGAGCAGGCGCGACGTCGAGAGGTCGCCGAACACGTCGGGTACCTGCAAGCGCGAGTACGGCGCGACGATCTCGCGCATTCGCGCCATGTTTCCCGCTTCCTGGCGGAAGTCGAGCTCGCGATGCAGCGAGTCCGAGAGGTACTGGAATACCGCATGCATGTCGATCACCTGGCGCAGGCCGGGGCGCTCGCCGATCTTCTCGGCGAAGACCTCGAGCAGCGCAAGGTCCTGCTCGATCTGCTCGCGTGCGTCGGGACGCTGCACCTTCACGACCACCGCGTCGCCGGTGGCGAGCGTCGCGCGATGCACCTGGGCGATCGTGCCGGCGGCCAATGGCGCGGGGTCGACGTGATCGAACACGTCTTCCCACGGCACACCGAGCTCCTGCTCCATCACCTGCACGACCTGCGCCTCGCTCAGTGGCGGCACGTCGTCCTGCAGGGTGGCGAGCTCCTCGATGTACTCGGGTGGAAGCAGGTCGGGCCGCGTCGACAGGATCTGTCCGAGCTTCGCGAACGTCGGGCCGAGCTCCTCGAGGGCGGCACGCAGACGCTTGCCTTGCCGACGCCGGCCGATCGCGCCTTCCTCGTCGGGGCGGCCGAAGGCTTCCTTCAGACCGTGCTTGGCGAACACGGCCGCGATGTGGCCACCCCGGGCGGTCAGTCGCGGCTGGAACTCCTGCTCCTCGGCCGCGCTCGCGCGCACCCGCGTCGATGTTGGGCGGGGCGCGGTCGCGACGACCTGCCCGTCGCCGGCGGTGTTCACGATGATCACGGTGCACCGGGCGTTGTGACTGATCCGGTTGGGCACGTTGCCGAGAAGGAACTCCTTGCGTCCCGCCATGCCTGCGTTGCCGACCACGAGCACGTCGATCGCCTGGTCCTCGGTCGCCTCGCACGATCGCCATGGCCGGGTCTTCGTGGATCACGACATGTCCGTGTGCACGGTCACCTGCGACCGACCGGGCGTAGGTCTGCAGGTCGTCGGCTGCGGCCCGTGCCCTGGTCGCCTCTGCCGCTCCGTATTCGCTGTCGGCGGGGCTCGACGGGATGATGACTTGCACGATGTGCAGCTCCGCGCCGAACGCGTCGGCGAACGTCGCTGCCCATAGCACGGCTCGCTCCGCGGTCTGGGAACGGTCGGTGCCGACCATGACGCGATCGATCGGACCGGCGATCTGGGGTGTGGCCTCAGCGCTCATGGGCGCATCATGCCGGTTCGAGGCCCCTTGCGACCAGGGTGAGGGCCGGTGGATCGTCGGGCGGCCTTCCTGAGCATCGCCGGGGTGGCAGTACCCCATTGATAGACTCCACGACCGTCGCCGGAGTAGCTCAGCCTGGCAGAGCAACCGCCTCGTAAGTGGTAGGTCATGGGTTCAAATCCCATCTCCGGCTCCGTCGCTTCGAGCCTGATCGGGGTGTCAGCCCCACTCTCGAAAGTGGTGGTCGCGCCGCTGATTCGAGCGAGCTTCGCGTATACGTTTCAGGTCATGTCCACGAACGGGTTTCGGAGCGCAGCCGGATGAGCGACATCCTCGAGATCGAGGGCCTTCGCAAGACCTTCGCCGCGACCGACGAGGATCAGGTGCCTGTACGTGCGCTCCGCGGCTTCGACCTCCGGGTCGGCGACGGGGAGTTCGTCGCTTTGATGGGCCCCTCGGGCTGCGGCAAGTCAACCGTCCTGAATCTGATCGCGGGGCTCGACATTCCGACCGACGGCACCATCAGCATCGGTGGCGAGTCGATCTCGGGACTCTCCGAGGACGACCTCGCGCAGATGCGTCGGCGCCACGTGGGCATCGTGTTCCAGTTCTTCAACCTGCTCGAGGGCATGAGCGCGCTCGAGAACGTGACCCTGCCGGCGGTGGTGGCCGGCCGTTCGCGCAAGGACGCCGAGACCCGCGCTCGTGATCTGCTCGACCTGCTCGGCATCGCCGACAAGTCCGACAAGGCGCCCGGCGTGCTGTCGGGAGGGCAGCGGCAGCGGCTGTCGATCGCACGAGCGCTCGCCAACGAGCCGACGCTGCTGCTCGCCGACGAGCCCACCGGCTCCCTCGATTCCGCCGGCGGCGAGGAAGTGCTCGAGCTCTTCCGGCGGTTGCACGCGGGTGGCCAGACCATCGTGCTCGTGACGCACGACGACCACGTGGCAGGCGTGGCCGACCGCATCGTCCGCATGCGCGACGGGCGGGTGGACGACGGCGATGACCGCGCCCGGGCCGCCACCGGCGGCGTGTTCGGGGTGCTGGAGGACCGAGCGTGAGCGCGGTCGGCATGAGGGCACGAGCCGACCTTCGGTCCCGGCCGTTCTCGCTCGTCGTGTTGGCGCTGCTCACAGCGATCGCGGGCGGGGTCGTCATGGTCGCCCTGACCGGGGCCGAGCGTATCGAGAGCTCCTATACCCGATACCGCGATCGTTTCGACGCTCCCGAGGCGATGGTCTTCGATGCGGAATTGTTCGGCGCCCCCATCGACCTCGACGAGGTCGGCCGGCTCCCAGAGGTGAGCTCGTACACGAAGGCGCGGAACCTCTTCGTGGAAGCGTTCGCGGCCGACGGCGAAACCTCGCTGTTCTATCGAGATTCCGCCGAGGCTGACATCGTCGTGCTCTCCGACGGGGGGTGGAAGCCGAAGGTCGTGACCGGGCGGCTGCCCCGATCCGACGACGAGATCGCGCTCGCCTGGAGCACCACCGACGGGGTGGGTGCCGAGGTGGGGGACGAGATCGTCGTCAGGGCCCTCGACTCGGCGTGGGTCGAGCGAAACGGGCTGTTCTTCGACGGAGCGCCACCACCCGAGGCCTACCTCCGCGATCTGAATCTGCGGGTAGTGGGAGTCGTGGTGCCCTACGGCGAGCTCTCAGGAAACGCATCGAGCATGGTCGCAGCGTCGGCGTTCGACCGAGGACCGGGCGGCGGGGCTGCGGGCGCGGCGATCGGTCTGTTCCAGCTCGACCACGGTCTCGACGACCTCGAGGAGTTCCAGATCGGCGTCACCGGCATCAATGAGGGCGCTCTCTCGTTCGACGCGTCGGTTGAGGCCGCCTTCGCGGCGAGGTCATTGCGGTTCCCCGCCCTTGTGCTGCGGTTGTTCGCGGTCGCCGTGGCTCTGACAGCCGCGCTCATGATCGGCCAAGCGGTCGCGCGGCGTGTCGCCCTCGGTTCGACCGACCTTCCGATCCTGCGTTCGCTGGGCATGACCAGGTTGCAAGTGCTCAGGGCTTCGCTCACGGTACCCGCGATCGTCGGCACGGTCGGCGCCGCGCTGGCGGCGCTGATCGCCGTCGCGGCTTCCCGGTTGCCGTCGACCGGACTCGCCGACCTCATCGAGCCGGATCCGGGGACCGTGATCGACGCCGGATTGCTGGTGCCGGGGCTCGTGTTGCTGCTCGCGCTCCCCGTCGCGGTGGCGCTGGTGCCTGCATGGCGGCTCGCCCGCGCGCGCGGTGGTGTGCTCGGCACGATCGAGTACGCAGGCTCGGATCGCCCCGCTGCCCTGCCGGGACTGTTGGCTCGCGCAGGATTCCCAGCCACCGCCGTCGCCGGCACGCGCCTGGCCCTCGATCCCGGGCACGGACGTAGCGCGACGCCGGTTCGTAGCGCCGTCGCCGGCATCGCGATCGCGACCGCCGTCGCGGTTGCCGCCCTCGGGTTCGCCGCCAGCATGCAGCACTTCGTCGACACCCCCCGCCTCTGGGGAGTGGACTTCACGTTCGGTTCGGGCTCGCCGTTCGGTGACCGTCCGCTCTTCGAACGCAAGGCCGTGCCGGTGCTCAAGGCTGAACCCGGTCTGTCGGACCTGACCATCGGCAACTTCCAGCACGGTCTCTCGGTACGCTCGCCGAGTTGCGTCGGTCGGCGTGAACGTCTGGGGCCTCAGCCGAGCGAAGGGCCAGCTCGTGTCCCCGACGATGCTCGAAGGAAGGTGGCCCACCGCCGACGACGAGATCGCGATCGGCTCGCTCACGCTCCGCGAGCTCGGCGCCTCCCTCGGTGAGCGCGTCTCGGTCGGTGTCGGCGGAGTGCGCGCCGACATGACCGTCGTCGGTGTGCCGGTGTTCCCCGACTTCGGTTTCGGCCCCGGCCTCGGGCAGGGTGTGGGCATGACGATGGAGGCCCTGAACGTCTTCCACCCCGATGCGCCGGTCGAGCTGGCCATCGGGAACTACGCCCCCGGCGCGTCGATCCCCGATGTGATCGAGCGCATCAACCCCACGCTGCGCACGATGGGCGCCGAGGTGAGCGCTGACGACATCAACGAACTCAGTCCGTCGGTCGAGGATGCCGGCCGTTACCAGAGGCTGCCTCTGTACCTCGCCATCGTCTTCGCGTTCGCCGCGCTCGGCTCGCTCGTGCACGTGTTGCTGACGTCTGCCCGCCGTCGCCGGATCGATCTCGCGATCCTGCGTACACTCGGGTTCCGGGGCCGACAGCTGACCTTGACGGTCTTCTGGCAGGCGACGACCTTGGTGCTGCTGGCGTTCGCGATCGGGGCACCGATCGGGCTCCTGCTCGGCAGGCTGCTCTGGCACGTGGTCGCGACCCGGCTGCTCGGGGTCGTGTCCGAGCCGATCCTCGCGTGGAGCGCCACCGCACTGTTGCTGCCGGTGACGCTGGTGGCGGCGATCCTGATCGCGCTCGGCCCCGCAGCGGTCGCTCGTCGCACGAAGCCGGCGGCGGCCCTTCGCACGGAGTGAGGTGACGACATGCGCAGATCCGTGCTCCTGCTCGGGTGGATCGTGTCCCTCGCGATCGCCCTCGCGGCAGCAGCCGTCGTGATCGTGTTGGTCACGGGTGAGGTGCCCGAAGGCGATCGTTGGACCTCGCTGCTCGGCTCGCTCGCAGGCGTCGCCGTCGCAGCTGCCCTGCTCAGGTGGCTGCAGCCATTGATCGCCCGGAGCTTGCTGTCGATCTTCCACCGTGAGCGCACGTCGCCCGACGCGCTCGCGCGCGGGTTCGCCTCGCGTATGTCTCGATCGATCCCGCTCGACGAGCTCGTGCTGCAGGCGGCAGAGACCATGCGCGAAGGCCTCCGTGCACGAGCCGTGGAGGTCTGGCGCCTGGCCGACGGCGCCCTCCAGCCATGGCTCGGCGACCCCGGCATGCACAAGGATCCTGTCTCTCTCGACGCGGTCTCGCCCTCGGCGATCGTGCACGCAGGTCTGTCGGGCCACGGGTGGCTCAACGTGTGGCTGCCGCAGATGCTCGAGGGCCGAGACGACGCCTACGTGCGACTCGCGCCCATGGCGAGCGCCGGCGAGCTGCAGGGCGTCGTCGTGGTCGAGCGCGCGGTGGAGGCTCCGGTGTTCTCACCCGATGAGGAGCGGGCCCTGGTGGAAGTGTCGCGTCACCTCGGGGTCGCGCTGCACAACGCCCAGCTCGACTCCGCCTTGCAGGCCTCGCTCGACGAGGTCCGCCGCCAGGCCGCCGAGCTGCAGGCCTCCCGTGGCCGCATCGTGGCCGCCGGCGACCAGGCCAGGCGCACGATCGAGCGGAATCTGCACGACGGCGCTCAGCAGCATCTCGTGGCGCTCGCCGTGCAGCTGAAACTCGTGCGGCAGCTCGCCGATCGCGATCCCGCTCAGGTCGGCGAGCGTATCGACGCGCTGTCGGTGGCCGTCGACGATACGTTGCAGGAACTCCGCGACCTCGCGCACGGCATCTACCCCCCGTTGCTCGCCGACAAGGGACTCCCCGATGCGTTGACGTCGGCAGCTCGCCGCGCGGTGCTGCCGGTGACCGTGAACGCGGACGGCCTCGGGCGCTACGGCGCCGATGCCGAGGCGACGGTGTACTTCTGCGTGCTCGAGGCGTTGCAGAACGCCGGGAAGTACGCGGGAGAAGCCGCCACGATCGAGGTACAGATCCGAGAGGAAGCGGGATCCCTCGTCTTCGTCGTCTCCGATGACGGAGAAGGGTTCGATGTGCGCGGCAAGGGGCTGGGCGCCGGCTTCACGAACATGCTCGATCGGCTCGGTGCCCTGGGCGGGACACTGCGAGTGGAATCGGCGCCGGGCCGAGGCGCCAGGGTGACCGGCGTCGTCCCTGGAGCACGGGCCGGCGACGCGTCCGTCCTCCGCAGCTCGTCGACGGCCTGATGCTAGTATCCGCCGCGATGCGCATGCCTCGGAAGCTGTCGGCTCTGGTGGCTGTGGTCGTCCCGCTGATGGTGCAGACGGGCTCGGTGAGCGCTCAAGTGATCGTCGACCCGGCGGTCGCGTCCGAGCGGAACGACGGCGGCTGGATCTACTGGATCGCCATCGCGTTGGGCGCGCTCGGGCTCGTGGTCATCATCCGCATCATCGTCAAGTACATGCGGTACGCGCCTCGATTCTCCAAGGACGAGGAGAACCTCAAGATCGTGCGAGCCGACCGTGTGCACATCGGTCGGGAGCTGCCCGACGCAACGTCGACCTGTCGCAGGCCGCACCGGTCGTCGTTGCCCCACCTGCTCTGCCGACGGTTGCACCTGCGCTCGCTCCGGTCGGCGCGACCGCATCCCCTGCCCCGACCGCATCCCCAGCCGCAGCCCCGGCGTCCGAGCCAGCAACGGCAGCCGCGCCTGCCGCTGCCGCGCCCGCTGAAGCCGCGCCCGCTGAAGCAGCGCCTGCGGAAGCTGCGGCCGCCGCAGCACCTCCGGTCACGCCCGCCGCTGCGGTCCCTGAGGAGCGACCCGAGGTGACGATGGATCAAGAGGCCTACGAAGCCGCGCTCAAGGAGCATCTCGACGCCGGGACCGATCGGCGGATCGCGGAGGGGAAGGCGAAGCGGGCCGGCATGATCGCCGCGCGCAAGAAGGCCACGGGCGAGGCTTGACACCCCATCGCGCCGGTCGCGTGTCGCGACGACGCCTGAAGGAAGGATCCCCGTGAGCGCCACCGAGGTCGATTGGTCCATGGGATCGGCCACGGCCCGTCTCGCCGACTGGGACACCGCGCTCCAGCTCGGACGTCGCGTCGCCGGTCCCGGCATCTCCGTGCCCGCGGTGGAGCGTGCTCGCATGCGTGAGGACTTCGGTGAGCTGGTGCCGCTCGCGGAATCGTTGATCGAGGACTCAACCGACATGTCGGTCGCAGGCTTCCGGTCGAGAGCATGGGTCATGGCCCGGAGCGAGTGGATCCGAGCGAACCTCGCCGGCATGCAGCGCCTGCTCGAGCCTCTCGCCGAGCGCGTGCTCGCTGTCAAGCCTGGGCGCGCTGAGTTCCGTCGCAAGGCGATGGGTGCGCAGGCCGGCGCCCTGTTCGGGTACGTCGCCCGCCGTGTGCTCGGCCAGTACGACGTGTTCTTGCCGCCCGACGACGAGGGGCTGCTCTACTTCGTGGGCCCGAACGTCGCCGAGGTGGAACAGCGCTACGGCCTGCCGGCGCGCGACTTCCGCCTGTGGGTCGCGATCCACGAGGTGACCCACCGCGTGCAGTTCGGCGCGGCGCCGTGGCTGCGCGGGCATCTGCGCGGTCTGGTCGACAGCTACCTCGGCGGGGTCTCGCTCGACGGCAAGGAGCTCGTCGCGCAGCTGCGTCGCGCGGTCGAGGAAGCGCTGGGCGGTGCCGATGCGCGCATGGGCGGCATCTTCCTGCTGCTCACGCCCGAGCAGCGTGAGCTGTTCACCCGTGTGCAAGGGCTGATGTCGTTGCTCGAAGGGCATGCGTCGTACGTGATGAACGAGGTCTCCCGCGACCACGTCGCCGACGTCGATCGCATGCGCCGTGCGTTGGCATCTCGGCGGAAGAGCTCCGGCCTCGAGCGCGGCGTTCAGCGCGCCATCGGTTTCGAACAGAAGATCCAGCAGTACGACCGGGGCGAGGTGTTCGTGCGCGAGGTCATCGCGCGAGCTGGCATGGGCGGACTCAATCGGGTGTGGCTCGCTCCCGAACACCTGCCCACGCTCGACGAGATCGATGCCCCCGCCGCCTGGGTCGAGCGCGTCGTCGAGTAGGCCGTGGCCTCGCGGCGTCCACCCGCGGTGGCCCGCGTTCTCGAGCGCGTCACCGCCACCGTGCGCGAGCACGACATGCTGCTTGCGGGCGACCTCGTGCTGGTCGAGGTCTCGGGCGGTCCGGATTCCGTGTGTCTGCTGTACGCCTTGTGGCACCTCCGCCGCTTGTTCAATGTCCGATTGGCGGTCTTCCACTTCGATCACGGGCTGCGAGACGATTCGTCCGCCGATGCCGCCTATGTGCGCCGACTCGCGGGGCGGCTCGGACTGCCGTTCCATCTTCGACGTGCAGAGGAGTCGCCGAAGCCGGGGGGGTCGGTCGAGTTCTGGGCGAGGAACGTGCGACTGAGTGCGGCCGCCGATGTGCACATGGAGATCGGGGCGACGCGAGCAGCCGACGGGCACACGCGCGACGACCAAGCAGAGACGATCCTCATGGCCCTGATCCTGGGCTGGGGTCTCAGCGGAATGGGCGGCATCCAACCGGTGAACGGCTTCCTGGTGCGTCCGTTGCTCGACGTGACCCGTGATGAGGTGGAGGCGTTCTGCAGGGCGCTCGGGCTTCGGCCTCGGCATGATCCGACGAACGACGACACCCGCCTGCTGCGCAACGCGATCCGTCTCGAAGCCATCCCCGCGATCGAACGAGCGACGCGGCGCAAGGTGCGTGACACCTTCGCCCGAACGGCGGGTCTGATCCGCGAGGACGCCGACATGCTCTGGCAGCAGGCGAGCCACCTGGCCGCAGACATCGTCGAAGCGACATCCGGCGACGAGGACCAGCACACGCTTCGCCATCTCGGCGACGGCGGTCAACGAGCTGACGAGACCGATGGCATCGCGAGTCGTTCGCCGAGCGTTCCAGCTGGCTGATCTCCCGTGGAGCGAGGCGACGATCGAGGCCGTGATCGACCTTGCCGCCGGAATGCCGGGGCGAACGCGTGACCTGCAGCTCGGGTTGCGGATCGTCCGCGACCGGGAGTACGTTCGGGGTTCCGGCCCTTCCCTCGAGCGCTTCGTGGCCGACCACGCGAAGGAGCGATCTGAGGGAGACAGCCCGTGAGTCTCAGGTTCGATGCGTCCGCCGCTACACTCCGGGTTTCCGTGAGCGCCTACGAGCCCGACATCGAGAAGGTCCTCGTCTCCACCGATGAGATCGAGGGGGCCCTCACGACGATGGGTGCCCGGATCACCGAGGACTACGCGGGAAAGTCGCTGCTGCTCGTCGGGGTGCTGAAGGGTGCATTCGTGGTGATGGCCGATCTCGCGCGACACATCGCCCTTCCGCTCGAGTTCGACTTCATGGCGGTGTCGTCCTACGGAGCCGCGACCAAGACCAGCGGCGTGGTGCGCATCCTGAAGGATCTCGACCACGACCTGGACGGACTCGACGTGCTGCTCGTCGAGGACATCGTGGATTCGGGCCTCACGCTCAAGTACCTGCTGAAGAACCTCGCTGGGCGCAAGCCCGCATCGCTCGAAGTGGCTGCACTGCTGCGGAAGACCGGCCTACAGAAGGTACCGCTCGACCTGCGCTACGTGGGGTTCGAGATCCCGCCGGAGTTCGTCGTGGGCTACGGCTTGGACTACGCGGAGCGCTACCGCAACCTTCCGTATGTCGCCACGCTGAAGCCTGAGGCGTACGGCGGCGCGTGAGACGGTGGGAACCTCGACGTTCGCGCGAGGCGTCCCAGGAGCATGACCAAGGATCAGACCCAGAACCAGACCAGCGTCGTCCTCCGCGCGGCCGCTCTCTCGTTGGTGGCGGTCGCGCTGCTCGCCGCGTGCAGCGGCGGGTCGGATCCGGCCATGGACGATCCTCCCAACTCGGGGGTGCGCGGCGTCGTCACCGCGGGTCCGCAGTGTCCGGTCGTCATCCAAGGCTCTCCGTGCCCGGATCAGCCCTGGCAGGGAGCCGTGCGCATCGCGACGAGCGCCGGCGAAGTCGTTCGCATCGTCCAGACCGACGAACGAGGCCGCTTCGAGGCGCCGCTCGATGAGGGCACGTACGTGTTCATGCCCGAGGCAGAGCAGGATCGACTGCCCATCGCCTCGCCCCAGACGGTGAAGGTGTCCCGGGGCGAATGGGTCGAGATCACGCTGACGGTCGACACCGGCATCCGCTGACCGTCGCGGCCCGGGTGCATTCCCACCGAGGGCCGGTGCTACCATCGCTCGAGGCGGTCCCAGGCTCGTTGAGCCGAGGTCCAGGTTCGCCTTCCCCGTTCGGCCCCCGAGGAGCACACACTGAGCCAGCAGCCTGAGGCCCCGCTGAAGAAGGTCGCTCGCACGCCCACGCTCTGGATCGTGCTGGGCACGCTGATCTTCCTGTTGTTCATCTCGTTCATGGGCAGGGAAACGGGGGGCGAACTGCTGGGGCTGAGCGACTTCGAGGCTGCGGTCGACGAAGGAAGGGTGGCCAACGCGGTGCTGCTCGACGGAGACCAATCGGTCACGGGCGAGCTGATCGACGGCAGCGAGTACCGAACCACCTATCCGACCGAGTACGCCGACGATCTGACGGCGCTGCTGAAGAAGTCCGGCGTGCCGACCGAGGTCGATCCGCAGAAGCCCAACGCGCTGCTGGGCACGCTGATCACCGTGATCCTGCCCGTGCTGCTGATCGGCGGCATCCTGCTGTACGTGATGAATCGGTCGCAGGGCGGGGGCGGCCGGGTGATGCAGTTCGGTCGCAGCAAGCACAAGACGGTCAACAAGGACGAGCCGAAGACCACGTTCGGCGACGTGGCCGGTGTCGACGAGGCGATCGAGGAGCTGCAAGAGGTCAAGGACTATCTGCAGCATCCGTCGAAGTTCCAGGCGATGGGGGCGAAGATCCCCAGAGGCGTGCTGCTGTTCGGCCCACCGGGAACCGGCAAGACCCTGCTCGCTCGCGCGGTCGCCGGCGAGGCAGGGGTGCCGTTCTTCTCGATCTCGGGGTCGGATTTCGTCGAGATGTTCGTGGGCGTCGGCGCGGCCCGGGTGCGCGATCTGTTCGAGCAGGCGAAGGCCAGCGCTCCGGCGATCGTCTTCATCGACGAGATCGACGCCGTCGGGCGGCAGCGCGGTGCGGGTCTCGGCGGAGGTCACGACGAGCGCGAGCAGACGCTGAATCAGCTGCTCGTCGAGATGGACGGGTTCGACCAGCGCACCACCGTGATCCTGATGGCAGCGACGAACAGGCCCGACATCCTCGACCCGGCCCTGCTGCGGCCCGGCCGGTTCGACCGGCAGGTCGTGATCGACCGCCCCGACCTCGAGGGGCGCAAGGCGATCCTGCGCGTGCACGCCCGGGGCAAGCCGTTCGACGAAACGGTCGACCTCGAGGTGCTCGCGCGTCGCACGCCTGGATTCACCGGCGCCGACCTCGCGAACGCAATCAACGAGGCGGCACTGCTCGCCGCCCGCCGAGACAAGACGGCGATCTCGATGAAGGAAGTCGAGGAAGCAGTCGACCGCGTCATGGCCGGTCCCGAGCGCAAGAGCAGGGTGATGGACGAACAGGAACGCCGCTTGATCGCCTACCACGAAGGTGGGCATGCGATGGTGGCGCACGTGCTGCCCAACACCGACGAGGTGCACAAGATCACGGTGATCCCTCGCGGCCGGGCGCTCGGCTACACCCTCACGCTCCCCGAGCAGGACAGGCTTCTGATGACCCGGGAGCAGCTGCGCGACGAGCTCGCGATGCTCATGGGCGGCCGTGTGGCAGAGGAGATCGTGGCAGGAGACGTGACAACCGGCGCCGGCAACGATATCGAGCGGGCGACGAAGATCGCGCGGCAGATGGTCACCGAGTACGGCATGAGCGATTCGATCGGGCCCCGCACGCTCGGTCAGAAGCAGGGCGAGGTCTTCCTCGGGCGCGACTGGGGCTCGACGCCCG
This sequence comes from uncultured Actinomycetes bacterium, assembly GCA_963831325.1. Taxonomy (GTDB): domain Bacteria; phylum Actinomycetota; class UBA4738; order UBA4738; family HRBIN12; genus JAOUEA01. Next base: position 11,882 of record CAWHQA010000031.1, on the reverse strand, counting down.
ACTACTCCGACGCCGTCGCCTTCGAGATCGACCACGAGGTGCGTGAGCTGATCGACGAAGCCCACGATGTCGCGCTCGACATCCTCACTGAGAACCGCGACAAGCTCGATGCGCTCGCCGCTCGGCTGATCGAGATCGAGACGATGGGGCGCGAGGACGTCATCGCGTTCTTCGCCGATGTCGAGCGGCGAGAGCCTCGCGCCCACGACGAACGGTCGGTCGGGCTCGCCGTCTCGCGGCAGGCGTCGCGCGAGCGTGATCGACCGGCGGCGGAGCCGCCATCGACCCCGGGAACGCTGCGCCCCAAGCTCGGGGGCCCCGGCCTCTCGCCCGCCTGACGAAGGACAGCGCGATGGCAGAGCGCTGGGCGACCTTCGACTGCTACGGCACTCTGGTGGACTGGCTCGGCGGTGTTCGTCACACGCTCGGGCGGCTCTGGCCCCAGGCCGACGACGGGGCGCTGCTGGCGTCGTACATGCGCATCGAACCGACGCTGCAAGAAGGCCGAGGTCTCCCATACCGCGAGGTCATGGCCTCGACCGTCGCCGAGCTTGCCCGCGAGCTCGAGCTCAGCGTGCCTGTGGGCGAGGCTGATGCGCTTGCGAGATCGCTTCCCTCGTGGCGTGTGTTCCCCGAAGTGCCTTCGGCACTGACCGAGCTTCGCAGCGCCGGTTGGAAGCTCGCCGTCCTTTCGAACACCGACCCCGACCTGCTCGATGCCTCGATCGCATCGATCGGCGTCGAGATCGACGAGCGCGTGGCGGCGAGCGACATCGGTTCGTACAAGCCCGCCTTCGGCCACTGGGAGGTGTTCTTCCAGCGGACGAGGGCCGAGCGCGTCCGGCACGTGCATGTCGCGGCATCACTGTTCCACGACATCGAGCCGTGCGCGAAGCTCGGCCTGACCGCCGTTTGGATCGACCGTCTGGATGAGTCGAGCACGGCGCCGCGATCGGCAACGCTTCCCGACCTTTCGGACCTTCTCGCGACGCTCGATCGGCTCGTGTCCGCATGAGCACGATCGTGGACCGGACCTGATCTGATCCGGGTCCGCCTGCCATCGGGCCCCACGGCATGGGATCGGTGTCGCCGTTCTACACTCCAGCTATGGACCCGGTCAGCCGCGCCGTCGCTTCCGGCGAGGACCTCTACGCGCTGCTGGGCGTAACCGACGACGCGTCCGACGACGACATCCGCCACGCCTACCGCTTGCTGGCGCGCAGGCACCACCCCGACGCGAATCCCGGCGAGGCCATGGCCGAGGGGTTCCGTCGCGTCGCTGCTGCCTACGAGGTGCTCGGCGACGAGCGCGATCGGTCAGCCTACGATCGGGCACTGTGGCTCGAGCACCTGGCCCATGAACGTGCGACGAAGGCGGGTCCGGTGGCGTCGCACGTCGCCCCACGACCGACGGGCGCTGCGAGCTCGCGCGGGCGGCACGCCTCGGCGAACCCCGCCGATCACGCTCCCAGGGTCACAGCCGACGATCTCCCACGACCGCGTGAGCCCATCGACGAATGGCGGCTCGTCTCGGTCCTCACACGGGTCGTGGCCGCAGTGGCCGCGCTCGTCATGATCGCGGCGGTGACGCTCATGCTGGTCTCGGCGGACACCGGCGAGGCTGGCTCGCCGCCACCGGCCACGATCTGGTGCAAGACACCCGATGGCTGGTACGACTGCTGGCAGGCAACCACGCCCGACGGTCGGTAGCGTCCAACGCCGTCGAGCATCGTCGACCGGGTAGCATTCGCGTTCATGGCCGGCTTCGACGACCAGAAGATCGAGCGCGGTGTCCGCCTGATCCTCGAGGGCATCGGTGAGGACGTCGACCGTGGCGGACTCAAGGACACCCCGGCTCGTGTCGCGCGCATGTACCGCGAGATCGCGAGCGGTGTCGGGCACGATCCGACCGGCATCGTCACGGTCGTCGAGGGCGCCGACTTCGACGAGATGATCATGGTGCGCGACATCCCGTTGTACTCGATCTGCGAGCACCACCTGCTTCCCTTCAGCGGACGGGCGCATGTGGCGTACGTGCCGAACAAGTCGGGACAGATCACCGGGCTCTCGAAGATCGCACGTGTCGTCGACGTGATCGCCAAGAAGCCGCAGGTGCAGGAACGGCTCACGACCGAGATCGCCGACACGATCGAACGGGCGCTCGAGCCTCGCGGCGTTTTCGTGGTCATCGAGGCCGAGCACCTCTGCATGACGATGCGCGGCATCAAGAAGCCCGGTTCGGTCACGGTGACCTCCGCGGTGCGGGGACTCTTCCGTACCGACGCCCGTACGCGGCAGGAGGCCATGAACCACATCGGCATGCGCTGATCCCTCTGGCAGGGCCGATGCCGCGGCGGCCGGCGCCCCGTGTGGCCACTACGATGCCGGACGTGAGCGACGCAGTCTGGCGATGCCGTGACCACACGTTCCCGCTCGGAGCGCGAACCCTCGTCATGGGCATCGTGAACGTCACGCCCGACTCGTTCAGCGACGGCGGCATGCTTGCCACCACCGAGGAGGCGGTCGCGCACGGTGTGCAGCTCGCCGCCGACGGTGCCGACATCCTCGATGTCGGCGGCGAGTCGACCCGCCCGGGCGCCGACCTCGTGCCGGTCGACCAGGAGCTCGCCAGGGTCGTGCCGGTCGTCGCGGGCCTCTTCGAGGCGGCGCCCGAACACGTCGCGCTCAGCGTCGACACGCGCCGCCCCCAGGTCGCTCGGGCCGCGCTCGATGCAGGGGCGGCCATCGTGAACGACGTGACCGCAGGCAGAGACCCAGCGATGTTCGACGTCGTGGGTGGGGCCGGTGCCGGGCTCGTGCTGATGCACATGCTCGGCGACCCGAAGACGATGCAAGACGATCCCCGCTACGGCGATGTGGTCTCGGAGGTGCGCGACTTCCTCGCCGCTCGCATCGGGGCAGCCGTCGCCGCGGGGGTGCATCGAGACCGCGTGTGCGTCGACCCGGGCCTCGGGTTCGGCAAGACGCTCGAGCACAACTTGGCACTGCTCCGCGCGATCGGGGCGTTCGAGCAGCTGCGAACGCCAGTGCTCGTCGGCGCTTCGCGCAAGCGGTTCATCGGTGAGCTCACGGGGGTCGACGATCCGGCCGAGCGCGTGGAGGGCACCGCAGGCACCGTCGCGTGGTGCGCTTCCCACGGCGTCGATGTGGTGCGGGTGCATGACGTGCGAGCCATGGCTCGGGTCGTGCGGGTCGTCGACGCCATCGCGAGGGGCACCACATCGTGACGCGTTCATCCGCCGTCGCCCGGGAGACAACATCGTGACGACCGCCAGGGTCGCCCCGAACACGGTCACCACGACGGCGGGCGTTGTGGCGTTCCACGACGAGGGTGACGGCGCACCCGTGCTCCTTCTGCACGGCTTCCCAACGTCGTCGTGGCAGTGGCGCGAGTTCGTGCCTCTGCTTGCGGCTCGTTTCCGCGTGATCGCGCCCGATCTCGTAGGCGCGGGGGCTTCCACGCCGGCCGACGGGGCGACGCTCGACCTCGAGACGCAGGCTGCCGCGATGCGCGAGCTCATGGTGCACCTCGGCATCGAGAGATACGCCGTGGTGGGTCACGGCGCCGGCGGAGGTGTGGCGCAGCTCCTCGCCCTCGACGGGGACGGCGTCGACGCCCTGGTCCTCCTCAGCCCGGAGACGTTCGACGCGTGGTCGTCACCGGGCGTCGCGCGGATGCGCGAACGTCTGGACGCGAGCGGGACGACGCCGGGATCGGTTCGCGAGCTCGTCCACGAGGCGTTCGAGATCGGTGCCCGCCAGCGGCATCGTCTCTCCGACGACGTGCTCGATGCGTATGCCGACCCATACGCGACCGCTGACGGCCCGGCGCGGTTCATGCGGGTCCTCGAGGGTCTCGACAGGGCCGGACCGGCCGATCGCGCTGCGGACATCGCTGCGATCGATATGCCGGTGCTGATCTTCTGGGGCGAGGACGACCCGATCTCGCCTTCGAGCCTTGGGGAGCGGCTGAACGACGCGATGCCGTCGTCGACCCTCGGCCTGCTGCCGGGCTGCGGGCATTTCCTGGTTGAGGAAGCGGCCGAGACGATCGCACCGATGATCTCGGAGTACCTCCGGGCCCGCTATGCCCACACGCCACATGGTCACGACGATGCGGCGTCGGGGATCGTCATGCTGCAGCTCGAGCGACGCCCTCCCTGGGTCGATCTCGAGCACGACGAACCCGACGACTGGTTCGATCCGGAGGAGCCCGCAGGGCGACAGGACGAGAGCAGGCGATGAGGAACGAGGGCATGACGACCGCCCGGCTGTTCCTGTCGGGCATCAGAGCGAGCGGGCATCATGGCGCCCGCGCGGGTGAGAAGGACGCGCCGCAGGAGTTCGTGATCGACCTCGATCTCGAGGTCGAGGTCGACCGTGACTCGATCGATGCCACCGCCGACTATCGAGGGGTCAGTGAAGCAGCTCGCGCGGTGATCACCGATGGGTCCTACGATCTGATCGAGGTGATGGCCCACGACGTGGCCGAACGAGTGCTCGCGTTCGACCATGTGACCCGCGCGACCGCGATCGTTCACAAGCCGAACGCGGCGAAACGGCTCGAGATCGACGGCGTGGCCGCGGCCGTCACCCTGCCTGCTCCCAGCCGGCCGTGATCGCTTCGCGACGACCCCGACCATGACCGAGACCGCCTACCTCGGTCTCGGGTCGAACCTGGACGACCGTCTGAACACGCTGCAACGCGCGGTCGACCTCCTCGGCGACGAGCCGCACGTCGAACTGACACGATGCTCGCGCGTGTGGGAGACCGACCCCGTAGGTGGCCCTCCGCAACCCGACTTCTTGAACGTCGTTGTGCGGGCGTATGTCGACCTGCAACCTCGCGACCTGCTCGCCGCATGCCAGCGTGTGGAAGCCGCGCTCGGCCGCGTTCGTGACACCCGGTGGGGCCCGCGCACCCTCGACATCGACGTGTTGCTCATCGCGGAGCGCGTGATCGACGAGCCTGACCTCGTGGTGCCGCATCCACGTCTGCGCGAGCGGGCATTCGTGCTCATGCCGCTGCTCGAGATCGAACCCGATCCCGTGCTTCCCGACGGCACGCGCCTCGTCGACGTGCGACTCGGGCCCGACGCGGCCGGCGGCGCCCGCGTCTACGCGCCTCCGCTCCGCCTCGGGTGACCGGCCGGGGAAGCGCTGGCCATCGCCGCCCACTTGCGATACTCGCCCCATGGACATCTCTATCGTGGGCGCGGGACGGGCGGGCACGGCGCTGGCGGTGCTGTGGCGTCTTGCCGGCCACCGGATCGTCGCGGTTTCCGGCCGCGATGCCACCCTCGAGCGCGCGGCTCGGCACCTGCCTGGGGTGCCTGTCCTCGAGGCGCCCGAGGCCGCACGCGACGCCGAGCTCGTGGTCGTCGGGGTTCCCGACGACCTCATCGCTCCAACGGTGCGCGCGTTGACCGATGCGGGCACCTTCGGCGATGGGCGATGGGTAGCCCACCTGTCCGGGGCAACGCCCTTGTCGGCGCTCGACGCCGCGCACGAGGTCGGCGGGCACCGGCTCGGAGTGCATCCTCTGCAGACGTTCCCCGACGTCGAAGCCGCGCTCGACCGCTTGCCTGGGAGTGCGGTCGCCGTCGGCGCCGACGACGAGGAGGGCTTCTTCGTCGCGGAGCGGTTGGCCGAGGACCTGGGAGGGCGCCCGTTCCGGCTTGCCGACGAACACCGCGCGATCTATCACGCGGCGGCGGTCTTCGCCTCCAACTACCTGGTGACAGCAACATGGGTTGCCGAGGAGCTGCTCACCATCGCCGGCGTGCCCGATCCGAATGCCGCGCTGGCACCGTTGCAACAGGCGACGCTCGCGAACGTGGCCGTCACCGGACCGTCCGAGGCGCTCACCGGGCCGGCGGTGCGCGGCGACGCCGGCACGATCGAACAGCACCTCGATCGCGCTCGCTGCCGAGGCCGCCTGGGCGGTCGGTCCCTACGCCGAGATGGCGCGTGCCGCGCTCGACATGTCGGTGCGAGCCGGACGGCTATCCGAAGACGGCCGAGCTCGCGTCGACGAGGTGCTCGCTCGGTGGACCTGATCCGCGACGCCGACGCGCTCCGGGCGCGGACCGACGGAGCCCGCGAGACCGGGCGAGACGTCGCGCTCGTCCCCACGATGGGCGCCTTGCACGATGGTCACCTGTCGTTGGTCCGGCGCGCCCGCGACGAGCACGAGACCGTCGTGGTGTCGATCTTCGTGAACCCCCGCCAGTTCGCCGATCCCGTCGACTTGCAGCGGTATCCACGCGACGAAGCGCATGACCTTGCCCTGTGTGAGGCGTCCGGCGTCGACGTCGTGTGGGCGCCGCCGATCGAGCAGATGTATCCGCCCGGGGCAGAGCTCGTGCATCCGGATCCCGGTCCGGTGGGTCGCATGTTCGAAGGCGCCTCGCGTCCCGGGCACTTCGAAGGCGTGCTCACCGTCGTGCACCGGCTCTTCGCCGTGACCGGTCCCTGCTCCGCCTACTTCGGTGAGAAGGACGCTCAGCAGCTGTTCCTGATCCGGCGGATGGTCACCGGCCGCCATCCCCGTCGAGGTCGTCGCCTGTCCCACCGTCCGGGCACCGGATGGCTTGGCGCTTTCATCGAGGAATGCGCGCCTCACCCTCGACGAGCGAGAACGAGCCGCGTGTCTGTTCCTCGCGCTCACCGAAGCTGCGGCGCTCTCGCGGCGGGGGGAGCGCGACCCGAGGCTGCTGGTGGCAACGATGGCGCGAGAGGTCGGCGCAACGCCGCTCGTTCGTCTCGACTACGCCGCGGTCGTCGACGAGCGCGAGTTCGCCCCGCTCGATCGACTCGATCCCGCAGTGCCGGCGAGGGCGCTGGTCGCCGCCGAGCTCCCTTCGGTGCGCCTGAGCGACAACCTGGCACTTCCTCGGCCGGCGTGAGCGATGGTTGTCGGGGCATGACCTCGTGGGCCACGATGGTCCGTCGTTCCGCGTCCCAGCCGTCGGGAAGGAGGACCGCAGGCGATGTTGTTGGCAGCTGACGTCGGCAACACCGAGATCGTGCTCGGGGCCTTCCGTGGCTCCGACCTCGCGCACACCTGGCGGCTCTCCACCCAACCAGAACGCACCGCCGACGAGCTCACGCTTGCGCTGGCGGGCTTCCTCGAGCAGCGCGGGCTGTCGTTCGAGTCAGGGGTGACAGGCCTCGTGGTCGCGAGCGTCGTGCCCGACGTGACCGCCACGATCCGTGAGATGACCGCACGATCGTTCGCGTTCGCTCCCGTGATCGTGGGCCCTGGGGTCAAGACCGGCGTGCCGATCCTCACCGACAACCCCCGCGAGGTCGGCGCCGACCGAGTGGTGAACGCGCTCGCTGCGTTCACGCTGGCGGGGGGCCCGGCGATCGTCGTGGATTTCGGCACCGCCACCAACTTCGATGTCGTGAGCGGCACGGGCGAGTTCGTCGGCGGCGTGATCGCGCCTGGTCTGCAGGCGAGCGCCGCCAGCCTGTTCTCGCGCACCGCACGCCTCACACGAGTGGAGCTCTCTGCGCCCCCAGGCGTGGTGGGCAAGAGCACGGTCGAAGCGATCCAGTCCGGGCTCATCTTCGGCACCGCCGGCGAGGTCGACGGCATCGTCGATCGCATCCGCCGTGAGATGCCCGGCGCCACCACGATCGCGACCGGGGGGCTCGCCTCCGTCGTGATCCCGCACTGCGCCACGATCGACAGGCACGAACCGTGGCTCACGCTCGAGGGCTTGCGGCTCGTCTACGACCGGAACGCGGCCGCTGATGAGTGAGGGGACGCGCGAGGAGGAGATCCTCGCCGCGCGCTGGGAGTCGCTCAAGCGCTTGGAGCGCGCGGGCATGCCCCCCTTCGCGCTCACCCTCGAGTTGGCGCTCGGCGAAGCCGCGCCGACGCCCACGGGCGACATCCGCGCCGCCCACGCAGGTCTCGACGCCGATGTCCTCACCGACGATGTCGTGACGATCGCGGGTCGCGTCGTGCTGAAGCGTGACATCGGGAAGCTGAAGTTCCTGGTCGTTCGCGATCGCACGGGAGACCTCCAAGTCGTCGCGACCCAAGCAGATCTCCCGGAGGAGCTCTTCTTCCTCCTCGATGAGGTCGACCTCGGCGACATCATCGGCGTCACGGGGCGTGCCGGCACGACCCGAAAGGGCGAGCTCAGTGTGTTCGCCGACCGATGGGCGATGCTCTCGAAGTCGCTGCGCCCGCTCCCCGAGAAGTGGCACGGACTGCAGGATCCCGACCTGCAGCAGCGCCGGCGGTACCTGCACCTGATCGCCGACGATGCGCCGCGCCGATCATTCCTCGCGCGTGCGGCTGTGTTGAAGACGATGCGCCGTGTCCTGGACGAACAAGGGTTCGTGGAGTTCGAGGGGCCGATGCTGCAGGCGGTGGCCGGCGGCGCGAATGCGCGCCCGTTCTCAACGCACCACCAGGCGCTCGACATGGCGGTGAAGCTGCGCATCTCGCTCGAGCTTTACCTCAAGCGCATGCTCGTTGGCGGCGTCGAGCGCGTGTACGAGCTGGGGCGCAACTTCCGCAACGAAGGCATCGATCGGGACCACAACCCCGAGTTCACGATGCTCGAGGCCTACCAGGCCTACGGTGACTACTTCACGATGATGACGCTCTCCGAGACGCTGATCATCGAGTGCGTCCGAGCCGTGAACCCGATCATGGGCCGCGATCGCGACGACCTGCGTCTGACCGTGCGAGGGCGTGAGATCGATCTCACGCCTCCGTTCGCGCGCATGACGATCCTGGGGTCGGTGAGCGAGGCGATCGGTGAACCGATCTCACTCGATCACCCGAACCTGCGCCGCGTGGCTGAGCTGCACGACGTTCACGTGGACCCAGCCTGGGGTCCGGGCAAGATCGTCCAGGAGCTCTTCGAGAAGCTCGTCGAGGCGACGGTCGAGCAACCGACGTTCGTGTGTGACTTCCCTCGGGAGGTCTCGCCGCTCGCGAGGCCGCACCGCGACGATCCGGAGCTCACCGAGCACTTCGACCTGGTCGCGGCCGGCGTCGAGCTCGTGACGGCCTTCAGCGAACTGACCGATCCGATCGAGCAACGCGCGAAGTTCGAGCTGCAGCAACAGATGAAGGAGACCCTCGGTGAAGAGGTTCACCCGTTCGACGAGGACTTCCTGCGGGCGCTCGAGCACGGCATGCCGCCCGTCGGCGGGCTCGGCATGGGCGTCGACCGTCTGCTGCTGCTGCTGACCGATGCGCCGAGCCTTCGCGACCTGATCATGTTCCCATCACAGCGTCCTGAGTAGCCCTCGTGCCCCCTGCGGCAGTCGCGCTCGTGCTCGCCGCAGGGGTGCTGCACGCGCTGTGGAACGTGCGTCTGCACGGGGCCGAAGACCGCGTCGCTGCGATGGCAATGTCGGGGGTGGTCTCAGGCGTCGTGTTGCTTCCGTTCCTCGTGCTCGATCCGCCCAACGGACTCTGGGGCTTGTTGCTCATCAGCGGGACCGCGGAGGCCGTGTACGGCCTCGCGCTCGCGGGCGCCTACCGTCGCGGCGAGCTCTCGGTCACGTACCCGGTGGGGCGGGGGTCGGCTCCCTTGATGGCCACGATCGCGGCGGTGGCTGTGGTCGGACAGCCCGCATCCGGACGCACGATCGCGGCGGCGGCGCTCCTTGCAGCCGGACTCGGCCTGTTGGCGCTCCGCTCGCATCGCCACGGCACGCTGGCTGCGACCGGGCTGGCCCTCGTGGTCGGCGTGGCGATCGCTACCTACTCGGTCGTCGACGCGCGGGCGATCCGCGGCGGTGCTGCGCCGCTCGCCTACCTCGCCGGCACCTTGGGTCTAGAGGGAGTGCTGATGGCCGCGACCACCCGCTTCGACGTGGCGCGCCTGCGCACGTCGATCCGCCCCGCCATCTCCATCGCGATCGGCAGCGTGGGCGCGTACGCGATGGTGTTGCTCGCGTTCCGGCTCGCGCCGGTCGGTCAGGTCGCAACGCTCCGCGAGGTCTCGGTCGTGCTCGCCGTGTTGATCGCTCGGGAACGGCCGGGCGGGCTCGGGTGGGTGGGCATCGCAGCCGTGGTGGCCGGTGGCACTCTCGCGGCGTTCTGACGACAGGGATATGCTGCCAGTTGAGCCACGGCACACGACTCCGCACGCTCACCAAGGGGGGGCACCGATGCCGGACGAGCACATCGAAACGCTGAGGCAGGTCCCCCTCTTCAAAGGCATGTCCGATCGTGCCTTGAAGCGAGTCGCCGAGATCTCGAAGGAAGTCACGCATCGCGACGGCAAGGCCGTCGTCGAAGAGGACCAGTCCGCGGTCGGGTTCCACATGATCCTGACCGGGCAGGCCGAGGCAAGCCAGAGCGGCACAGTCGTCAGCACGATGGGACCGGGCGACTACTTCGGTGAGATGTCGTTGATCGACGGCAAGCCTCGTTCGGCCTCCGTGGTGGCCAAGGGCGAGCTTCGCACCCTGGCGATCCCTGCGTGGAACTTCAACCATCTGCTCGACGAGAACCCCGACATGATGCGGGCCATGCTCGTGGCGATGTCCGAACGCATCCGCCGTCTCCGCGACGACCGGTAGGCGTAGGACACGCGGGGACCGGCACGCCGCGCGTCAGATCACCGGTTCGTCGCCGGCGGCCTCGTGCAGCGTGATCACGAGGTCGTGCAGCCCGGTGCCCTTGGCGAGGAAGCCGCGAGCTCCTGCCTCGCGGGCCTCCCGTTCGACACCTGCATCTGCGTGCGCGGTGAGGATGACGACGGGCAACCCCGGTCGAGTCTCGTGGATCTTCTTCATGGCGTCGATGCCCGAGAGGTCGGGCATCGAGAGATCCATGAGCACCACATCGGGCTTGAGCGCCTCTGCTTGATCGCAGGCGGCAACTCCGCCGCCGGCCTCGCCTGCGACTTCGATGTCGCCGACGAGGCGCAATGCCGATGTCAGGGCTTTGCGGAACGCCGGGTGATCATCGACGACGAGCACTCGCACGCGCATCTCTCCTTCGAGCATCTGGGCGTTCTGCACGTGGATCCCCTGCTCGCGACGCCATTTCCCTGCCCACTTGGGGCTCGCCCATCCTGGACCCCCCGTCCTCCCCACACAACTGGCCGGAAGGAGGACATTGCATGGTCCGAACGGAGGATGATGGCCTCAGTCGAAAGGCACCTCATCCTCAGGCCCAGAACGTCCGAACAACACGTTAGGAAGTTCGAGAGGAGATGCTGGTGCGATTCTGGGCTTGCGAAGGGGCACGGGTATACTTCTCTTCAGTGGGCGTCGCGACCGGACATCGGGGGCGACGCCCGAGGCGCCTCGGGGGTAGGACGGGGTCCGTTGATCCCCGAGCGGAAACTGGAACATGCGGGTCGTGGCCCGGAGGACGCTGACATGTTCGAACGTTTCACCGACAGAGCGAGACGAGTCGTCGTCCTGGCGCAAGAAGAGGCCAGGATGCTCAACCACAATTACATCGGCACCGAGCACATCCTGCTGGGGTTGATCCACGAGGGAGAAGGCGTCGCCGCCAAGGCGCTCGAGTCGCTGAACATCTCGCTCGAGGCCGTGCGTCAGCAGGTCGAGGAGATCATCGGCCAGGGCCAAGCGGCGCCCACCGGACACATCCCGTTCACCCCCCGCGCGAAGAAGGTGCTGGAGCTCTCGCTCCGCGAGGCGCTGCAGCTCGGTCACAACTACATCGGCACCGAGCACATCCTGCTCGGGTTGATCCGCGAGGGCGAAGGCGTCGCCGCGCAGGTGTTGCAGAAGCTCGGTGCCGACCTCAACCGCGTGCGTCAGACCGTGATCCAGCTGCTGTCGGGCTACACCGGCGGCAAGGGTGAGACCACGCCGGGAGGTCAACAGGGCGAGGGGCAGCCGGG
>CAWHQA010000030.1:0-23808 GCA_963831325.1 uncultured Actinomycetes bacterium | reverse complement strand
GTACGGCGCGACGTTGCTCGTGAGGTTCCAACTGATGCCCTCGGCGCCGAGCGTGGCCGCTCCCTCACGCTCGCGCAGCACCGCGATGTCGCGGTCGCCCCCGCCCCAGAGCGAGCCGTGGCCCATCATGCCCATTTGGATCGCGACGGTCGCGAGCGTGCCGACGATCGGACGTTGCCCTCGGCTCGGTCGTAGAGGTCGGCGAAGGTCGGCGGCCGTGAGGTAGCGCGGACCCGGCCTCCCATGGGTCGGTGAGCCGGTCGCCGATGCGAAGCTGTGTGTGCGACCAGACCGTGGTTGTGCGAGAAGGCCCCGGTGCCGATCGTCGCGTGGATCTGCGCGGTGCTCGGGGGCGACGATCCGACCTCGGCGTTCTCGTACCACGTGCCCTGCTCGATCGTGCGCTCGAGCTCCGGCCAGGCGTTCGGCCACTCGTCGAGCACGGCGCGCCCCGCCCCGTCCCACACGACCACGACCAGGAGTTTCGGACGCTCGGCCTCCCGGGGACGAGCGCCTCGGTGAGCGGGGCGCCGTCGGGCGCGTCGAACGGGAACCCGACGAGCTCACCTTGGGTCGGCGCGATGTCGGCGAGCGTCACGCTCCCGATCGACCGCACCCTGCGCCTCGATGTGACCGGGCCCGTACAGCAGCAGCGGCACCTCGGCCACGTAGTCCCACGGCCCCGAGTGCGGCAGTCCGCCGTGACCCACGAAGTCGGGCTCCTGCGGCAACGAGCTCGATGTCGCCGCCGCGGTCGGCGCGGTGTCCGCGCCAGGTGCGCACGAGCAGCTCGGTGGGCACGGCACACGCGGAACGCTGCAACCGTTCGCGGAGCGCCTGCCCTTGGGTGAGCCCGGGCGGAGCCGCCGCGATCACGGCAGTCGCGACCGCACACCACAGCGCGAGGCGCTTCATGCTGCTTCGTCTCCGGGTTGCGGCGGCACGAACGCGCCGTAGTCCTCGCCGCCGAGCAACAGCACCACGAGCCCGATGTGCTTCGCCTCCGGCACGGACGGACGCCGGACCTGGAACTCGGCCTCACCCTCGGGCACGGAACCGTCGCCGAGAACCTGCCAGTCGGTACGCACGCCGTCTCGCGCATCCAGCACGAAGATGCCGGGCTCCGGCAGCGACGCGCCCGTGTCGTTGGTCACCGTGAGGACCGCGCCTTCGCCTTCGATCGTCACACGGGCCTCGATACCCGCAGCGTCGGTGAAGACGTAGGAGTCGGTGCTCGTGACCGGCGGTGGGGAGGTCTGCGGCGGTCCATCGGTCGGGTCGGGGTCGCCGTCGCCGGTGCATGCCGTGAGCGCCGCGACTGCGAGCGAGGCGGCGATCATGGGGCGGAACGCGCGGCGAACAACGCTGTGGATCGGGAGGCCCATCGAGCGCGGGAGTCTAGCAGTGCGATACTCAGCGCCATGGCCCCCCACGATGCCACCTACGTCGCCGTGATCGGGGCGAGCGACGCCACCGAGTGGGAGCTCGCGATGGCCGAAGACGTGGGCCGTCGGCTGGCGCGGGCAGGCGCAGTGCTCGTGTGCGGCGGGCTCGGGGGCGTGATGAATGCCGCCGCCGCGGGCGCGGCGACGGAAGGTGGCACATCGGTCGGCATCCTTCCCGGAGACGACCGCACGGGCGCGAGCCCGCACCTGACGGTCGCCGTCACGACCGGCTTCGGAGAGGGTCGCAACGTGTTGGTCGCTCGGAGCGCCGACGCGGTGATCGCGGTCGGCGGCGAATTCGGCACCTTGAGCGAGATGGCGCTCGCCCTGAAGATGGGCAAGCGGGTCGTCGGGCTCGGCACGTGGGATCTCCGGCGCGACGACACCGACTCCGACCCACTCGCCAGGGTGGAGACCGCGGGGGAAGCCGTCAGCATCGCACTCGGGCCTTGAGGCGTGCTCCAACCCCATCCCCGTTGCGTCCTAGCCGTTGTGCAGTATCGCCCTAGAGCCGATGCGGGCGTAGCCTCCGCCTCGAAGCCGTAGTGGCCGGCTTCGCGATCGCCCACCCCGTCGCGGCCGCCTACACGCGCGTCGTGGGTTCGAGCGCAGGCCGGCCGCGGAGCTCGGCGGCGGCGGGATCTACCCCCCCGCCACGTCGTGCGGAGGAGGGCTACCCGCTCACCGCCGTACGCAACGTCGTCGGGCTCCATCTGTCCCGGTCGTGGGTCGTCGGGGGGACCACCCACGACCGGGAACCCACCTCCAGCTCAGCCGGGCGCGCGGCCTCTGCCGGAGAGCTTGCCGGCGAGCCGCAAGGCCGTGGCCCGCTCGTCGGGCTTCAACCCGAACGAGAGCACAGCAACCCCGTACGCGCCCGTGCCGACGGCCGCCGACACCAGCAGGCTCACGAGCCACCGGGCCTCCGGGAGCACCGCGTGCGCGCCGGCCATCACGCCGGCACCGATGAGCGTCGGCACGACGAGTCGCAGATAGGAACCGTCGAACGGCCAGATGCCGAGGAACCGTCGAACGAGCAACAGGCGCGCGATCGCGCTGAGGGTGAGCGTCGTTGCCTGTGCGATCGCGGCGCCACGCACGCCGAGCGCCTCGGGTCGAGCGAGCGAGAGCGCGAGCGCGACATCGATCGTGAATCCGCCGACGTAGACGAGCAGGTCCCAGCCGGTGCGTCCAGCCATGATCAGGATGAAGCCGACGGTGCCCACCATGACGGGCACGATCATGCCGACGATGAGGATGCGCAGCGCGGCTTCCCCCTCGACGAACTCGTCACCGAAGATGCGCAGCACAGGCCCGGGAAGGATCGCGAGCACAAGCAACACGGGGATGGTGGCAGCCAGGGTCCACCTGGTCACCTGCTTGTAGAGGTCGTCGAGCTGGAGGCGCTCACCGCGATGGTGCAGGTCGGCCACGAATGGGCTGAACGTGAGCGACACGCTCGTGAGGAACAGGAACAGCGCCTGTCCCGCACGCAGCACGGCGCTGTAGACGCCGACTTGCGCCTCGTTCGCCGCCCCTTGCCCGCTCATCAGGATCGAGAGCACGAACAGATCGGTCCAGAAGATTAGCTGCGAGAACAAGGTGCCCGGGGCGCGCAGCGCACCGAACCGCAGCAGCGCGCCGGTGTGCTCCTCGGCGATGCCTTCGCCGACGATCTCGTGCGGGAAGCGTCGCTGCTCCTTCTGCCAGCCGTAGACGGCGATCGCGAGCGCGAGCGCCCACGAGGCGCCGAAAGCCCAGCTCGCGACGCCGGCGGTCGCGGACCAGATCGCCCAGAAGGCGACCGTGAACACGATCCACCCGATGGGCTGCGCGGTCCACTGCGAGTAGAGGGTGTACCGCATGATCTTCAGGCCGCGCGTCGCGCCCATGTAGGTGAAGGCGAGCGCGGCGAACGGCACGGTGACCGCAGCGGCACGGAACGCAGGGATCGCGGCCGCGTTGTCGCCGAAGAACGTGCGCGCGAGCCACGGCGAGATCGAGAAGGCGACGAGCGCGAACGGAACCGAGACGCCGGTGGCGATCAGGGCGCGCCCGGCGCACGAGCGCTCGGCTGTGCGCGGCCTCGTTCCGTCCGACGAGGATGGCCACCAGTCGCACGTTGGCGACGTCCATGCCGAAGCGCGTCGCCGCGGCGGCGATGAACGCGAACTGCGTGGTCACGGTCACGATGCCGTACGCCCGGTCGCCCAGGCGCTGGGTCATGATCACCTGCGCGGCGAAGGTTGCGACTGCGCCGATCGCAAGGCCGAGCACGTTCTGCCCCGTGTTGCCGAGGATCACCCGTTGGTCGGAACCTCGGTGCGGGGTCGGCGTGCTCACCACGGCACGACGGGCTGGAACCGCTTCGCGAGCCGGAACGACTTCGCGAGTCCTGGTGGAAGCGGTGTGCCGACCGCCTCCAGCACCTCCGCCGCAGCTCGGCTGCCGCTCTCGACGCCACCGTTCAGGAAACCCTGACTGTAGGTCGAGGTCTGTTCTCCGGCCAGGTGCACCGACCCTTGCGGCTCGGACGTCGCACCCCAGAAGCTCGTGAGCTGGCCCGGCAGGAACGCGGCATAGGAGCCACCCACCCACGGATCGTGCACCCACGAGTCGAGCCACGCCCGGCCGTTGAACGCCCCGGCCACACCTGGGACAACCTGCTCGATCGCAGCGAGCGTCTCGTCGATGACCCGCTTCTCCGCTGGCGCGTGAGGCTCAGCGACGTCGTAGCCCGCGCCGACATGCCCGCCGGAGAACACCGTGAGCAGCCCGAGGCCTTCGGCTCCGTCGGTGCCGCCGCTTTCCCAGGTGCCGAGGATCGGTTCGTCGCCCCGGTTCAACCCGCCGCTCCAATCACCGAACCCCGTGTAGAAGGGCCGGTCGAACTGCAGCAACACTTTGGCGTTCGTTCCCATGCCGAGATCGTCGACCGCCGCACGCATCGAATCGGAAAACCCGGCGTCGGCAAGATCGACGGCACGCAGGGTCGTGAACGGCACCGCCAGGATCACGCGATCGGCGATGACAGGCGAGCCGATGCCCGCGAACCGCAGCTCCACGGTGTCACCGGAAGCCCGAACGGCCTCGAGCGGGGCCTCGAACGTCACCGTTCCCTCGGGAAGCTCCTCGAGGATCCGCGCGGGCACTTGGTCGTTGCCGCCGCGTACGGTGTATCGCTCGTCGCCGCCGGGGTAATCGATCGCGTAGAAGTCGATCAGGTTGCCAGCCCCGAGCCTGTCCGGGTCGAGGCCGTACCAGCCCGAAAGCCGCTGGGTCCAGAGCCGATACAGGCCGGTCGAAGCCGGGCCGACGGCGCCCGAGTACCACTCCGCAGCCGTCATCTCGTCGAACGCCACGATCTCAGGCGGTGCGGTGACTGGCTCGAGCGGTCCGGCGGCGGCGAGGGCCACGATCTCGTCGACCGCGGGTGCCATGAGCTCGAACTCCTGCCTCGGCTTCACGATCTCGCCGTCGACGAAGCTGAGCCAGGTCGAACCGGGCACCCATGCCGACCATAGGTCGTCGAGCTCGAGGTGGAGCTCCTCGACGAGCACGCGCATGTGCACGTGCCGGGTGTCGACGAACTCGCCGCCATGCTCGGCGACCTGGCCGCCTTCGAAGTCGCGCGCGCTCCAGCACCGGCCTCCGACACGGTCGCGCGCCTCGTACACCGAGGCATGAACGCCGGCCTGGTGCAGCCGATACGCAGCGGCCATGCCCGCAAGGCCCGCCCCGACGATCACGACTCGAGGCTGGTCATCGCCTTGTCCCGAGCCGGAGCTCGATGCACTCACGGTGGGATCGGTCGACTCGCCGCGCTCACATGCCGCCAGCAGCACACCGGCGCCCGCAGCGCCTCCGAGCCTCAGGAAGTCACGCCGCGAAAGTCCTTCCGCAACGTGCACCGCTTCGTCGAGCGAGATCTCGCGACCCGGCCCCACGTGGCGGCGGACACGTGCGTACTCGCGAAGGGCGCGATCGATCGGGGCTCGTCGTCCACCGGGCATGGTCACCAGCCTATCCACCAGGCGAGACGTGACGGCGTCCATCGACGGCGCCCGGCGATGCCACGCGTGCATCGCCGATATCAGGCCACGATGTGCGCTCCAAGCTCCCGGGCGCGACCCACAGGCGCATCTGGAGGATCCACCTGCCCTGCTGAGAGCGCCGGTGCGACGAGCCCGATCACGCCCGGGACCGCCATGAGCCCGCTCATCACGAGCACCGGCACCGCCACGGCCGGACCGCCGAGCAGCAACCCGGCGAGCGCGCCGCCCGCGGGCGGCGTCGACTGCATCAGCGTGCGCAGTACGCCGAAGACTCTGCCGCGCATCGCTTCCGGCGTGAGCCGCATGCGGATCGTCTGCGCCCAGATCGTGAGCGGCGAACCGAGCAGGCCCGCGAGCGCGAGGGCCGCGGCGGCGCCCACGAACGAGTGGGTGACCGCGAGGCCGAGGAAGGCGATCCCTGCGAGCAGCTGCCCGAGCGCGATCGAGCGGCCGAGCGGCCACCGCCACGTCGTCGCGCCGATCGCGACCGAGCCGGTCAGGGTCGAGAGCGAGAACACGCTCAGCAGCGCGCCGTACGTCGCCGGCCCACCGGCGAGCACCTCGCGCGAGAACGTCGGCATCAGCACGAGCAGCATGCCCTCGCCCACGTTGTAGGCCATGAACATCAGCGTCGTGGCGCGCACCGCCGGGGTACGCCACATGAACCGGAAGGCAGGTCGCAGGGAGGGTCGCGCCTCGTGGGTCGGGCGCGCGGCTCGAACGCGGGAAGCCGCCCTCGCAACGCGACCAGGCAGGCGAGGAAGACGAGGTAGGACACGGCATCGATCGCGAGGACCTCGTGCGCGCCGATGAGTGCGATCAGCGCGCCGGCGATCGCAGGCCCCGCCACGTCGGCGATGCCGAACGTGGAGGCTTCCATGGCGTTGGCGGTGTTGAGGTCGTCGTCGCCGACGAGGGCGGGGATCAGCGACGGCACGCCGGCCCAGTTCGCCATCCTCAGCAGGCCGTAGAGGCCCGACACCACGAACAGCAGCCAGGTCGGCGGCGGCCCGACGAGGGCGAACCACAGCGGCACGCTCGCGACGGCGAGGCCCAGCACGAGGTTCACGCGCACGAGCACGCGCCGCCGATCGAACCGGTCGAGCAGCAGGCCCATCGCGAACCCGCCCACGATGACCGGCGCGGTCGAGACCACCACGAGCGCCGAGACGAGGTCGGCCCCGCCGCGCTCGAAGGCGATCCACACGAGCGCGACCCAGGTCATCGCATCGCCCATGGCCGAGACCGTCGAGCCCGCCCACAGCAACGCGAAGGGACGCCGACGAAGCAGCCGGAGGTAGTTGCCCACGGTGGATCACCGCACCCCGCGCTCGAGGTGCCACAGGTGCATCGCGGCGTAAGCACGCCAAGGTCGCCACCGCTCGGCGTGCGCGCCGATCGCGACGGGGTCGTGCGCGAGGCCGAGCGCCTGGAACCCGTGGCGCACGCCGAGGTCGCTCAGCGGGAAGGCGTCGGGATCGCGGAGGGCGCGCATCGCGACGTAAGCGACCGTCCACTCCCCCACACCGGCGATCGCCAGCAGGCGCTCGATCGTCGGCTCGGGTTCGGCGGTGCCGGACAGGTCGAGTTCGCCACCGGCGACCACGCGGGCGAGCGCCACGATCGCATCGGCGCGCGCCCCGGGCATGCCGAAGGCCTGGCGCGGCGCAGCGGCCAGTCGCTCGGCCGTCGGAAAGAGCCGCACGATCGACCCGGCGGGCGCAGGCAGCGGCTCGCCGAAGCGCTCGGCGATGCTCCCGAGCGTCGTGCGCGCGCCTGCCACCGACACTTGCTGGCCGACGATCGCCCGAACCGCCAGCTCGAACCCGTCGGTGGTGCCGGGCAGCCGCGTGCCGGGGGCCGAGCGCACCGCCGGGCAGAGCACCGGATCGCCCGCGAGGGCGTCGTCGATCGCCTCGGGGTCGGCGTCGAGATCGAACAGCCGCCGCGACGCCTGCACGACGCTCGCGAGCAGCGGCACGTCGTCGCCGACACCGCTCACCCGCAGCGCGACCACGGGCTCCGACGGGTCGGGCTCGAGCTCGATCACGACGGGGAGGCCGGCGGAGGTTCGCATCGCGCGCGTGTACCGGCCGCCCTCGACGTGCTCGACGCCGGGGATCGCGCGAGCACCGAGGAACGAGAGCAGCCTGTTCGCGGCCAGCGGTGGTCGCAACGCCAGACGCAGCTCGGGCGCGTCGGCGCGAACACCGACGGCGCGACCACCGTCGGCGCGGCGCCTCGTGCGGATCTCGGTCGGCGTGCGGTCGTACACCCGGCGCACGGTGTCGTGGTAGGAGCGCACCGACGAGAAGCCCGAAGCGAACGCCACGTCGGTGCTCGGCAGGTCGGTCTCCTCGAGCAGCTGCTTCGCGAGCGCCGCGCGCCGTGACCGCGCGACCGCGAGCGGCCCCGTGCCGAGCTCCTGCACGAACGCCCGATGCAGGTGGCGGCTTCCCACCGACAGCCGGCGGGCCAGACCGTCGACGCCGTCGTGGTCGACGATGCCGTCGGCGATCAGCCGCAGCCCACGCCCAACGAGGTTGGCGCGCACGTCCCAGTCGGGCGAGTCGGGGCTCGTTTCCGGCCGACAGCGGCGGCACGCCCGAAACCCGGCGCCCTCGGCCGCAGCAGCGGCACGGAAGAACACGACGTGCTCGCGCCGGGGCATGGGCACCGGGCAGACCGGGCGGCAGTAGATGCCCGTGGACGTCACGGCCACGAACACGCGCCCGTCGAGCCGGCGCTCGCGGGCTTCCACGGCCCGGTAGGTGACCTCGAATCCGTCCACGTCCTTTGGTATAGCGCGTGGAACCGACGTTCCGCTGGCAGTTTTCGGACTTCCTGGGGCCCGACTGCTGCCCCAGGACTTGCCTCTCGCATATGGTAAGTGATAACTTACCGATATGGAGCCCATGGCAGCCGACTCGGTCTGGAACGCGCTCGGTGATCCGACGCGCCGACAGGTGTTCCGTCTGCTCCAGGGTGGTGAGCGCTCGGTCGGCGAGCTCGCGACCGAACTGCCCGTAAGCCGGCCCGCGGTCTCGCAGCACCTGCGGGTGTTGAAGGAGGCGCAGCTCGTGACCGACCGACCCGAGGGCGTTCGCCGCCTCTACTCCGTGCGACGCACGGGGCTCGAGACCCTGCGAGACGAGCTGGAGAAGATGTGGGACGACGCGCTGACTGCCTTCGCAAGTGCCGCCGACACACAAGTGGGTGAGAACACCTCCCGACGTCTCGACGAAGGAAGGAGCTCCACATGATCGAGCCGATCCGCAAGAGCATCACCGTGCGCCGGGCGCCTCACGATGCCTTCCGGCTGTTCACAGCCGAGATGGGTTCATGGTGGCCGCTGGAATCGGGGTCGCATGGCCTCGCCGACCACGACGCCGGCGAGAAGACCGAACGCCTGGTGTTCGAAGAGCACAAGGGCGGCCGCGTCTACGAGGTGCTGTCGACAGGCATCGAGGCCGAGTGGGGAGTCGTGACCACCTGGGAACCGCCGACGCGAGTCGTCCTGGACTGGAACCCGAGCTTCGAGCAACGCCCCTACACCGAGGTCGAGGTGACGTTCACGGCGACCGCCGACGGTGGCACACGGGTCGACCTCGCGCACCGCGATTGGGAACGGCTCGGCGAAGCCGGATACGAGATGCGCGCCGGCTACGACCCGGGCTGGTCGTATGTGTTCAGCGAACGCTACGGCAACGCCGCCGGCTGAGAGCTCTCCGAGCGCCGGCGGGCAGGGATCAACAGGTTGACGATGCTTCCCGCGACGGCTCCGAGCGCGGCGCCGCCGATGATGTCGAGAGGAAGGTGCGCCCCCACGTACAGGCGGCCGAAGCACACGGCGATCGCAAGTACGAGCGCAGCCAGCGCCCACCGCCTCGAAAGATGTGCCGCCACCACGACCGTCAGCGCGGCGGCCACTGCGGCATGACCCGAGGGGAAGCCGAGGCTTCCCTCGGCGAAGACCTCCCGGCCCTCGACGACGTCGAGCAGACCGGCAGGTCGCTCACGCGCCACTACGCCCTTGATCACGATGGCGAGAAGGTAGACGCCAACCCCGGACAGGAGCATCGCCGCGGCGAAGCGGAACCGTCGGAACATCAGCGCGATCACGGCCAGCGCGGGGATCGTGATGAAGGTGCCGTACTGCATGACCGGCCACACCACCGTGTAGAGGCCCTGCGGCAGATCGTTCACCGCGCGGAAGACCTCGACCTCGGCGTCTGTCAGTGCGGCGCCGGCGGCCGCGGTGCTCAGCACCAGCACCACCGATGACACGCCGAGAACGATGAGATTTCGTTTCCTGGAGACCGTCGCCGCCCAGGCCGGGTCCTGTTGGGACGTCGAGCCCTGGCGGGCTGATGCTTCCTCCTTCACGACCTCGATCCTCTCGATCCCCTCGGTTCCCTCGGTTCGCGAGCTCGCCGAGTATGCCCCAGCTCGCACGCCGAGAACCAGCCCACCTTCGAGGACAGCTCATGGCTTGGGGCGCCACTGGTTCGCGCGTTCGTTCCGCGCAGCGAGTCTCGCGGTCTCCTCGACGCGCGTCGCCCGCGTTTCGTCGCGCTTGGCCGAGTAGATCCACTGGAGGATCTGCTTGCGAACCCCCGCCGGGAAGCCGTTGAAGTTCCCGCTCGAACCATCATGCCGTGTGAACGCATCGAGCAGGTCGTCGGGGATCTCGAGCGCGTCGCTCCGCTCCAACGCTGCCCATGAGCCATTGGTCTTCGCCGCTTCGATCGGGGCCATGCCCGCTCTCGTCATGGCCCCCGAGGCGACCAGGTCTTCGACCCGGCGCTTGTTCACGGCCGACCAGACGCTCTTTGGCTTGCGTGGCGCCATCCACAGCTTGTAGCGCTCGTCGTCGAGCTTGTTCGCCGTGGAATCGATCCACCCGAAGCAGAGCGCCTCCTGCACCGCTTCCTCGTATCGGAGCAATCCGCTCGTCGATGCCTTCTTGTGGATGACGAGCCAGACGGCATCGGGGCGCCGATGATGCCGCGACAGCCACCGCCGCCAGGCGGCGCGGTCGGCGACCTCGACGATCTCCGGTTCAGCCATCGCCTCAGACCGCGCGGCGGTAGAGGCGAACCGCGATCGTGCCGAACACGGCGATGATGCCGATGCTCCACGCGATCGACGCGATGACGTAGCCTGCGGCCGGTCCGCCGAGCGTGAGTGCTCGCACTGCCGAGGCGGTGGCCGACACCGGCTGGTGTTCGGCGAACACCTGCAGCCACCCGGGCATCTGCTCCGTCGGCACGAACGCCGACGACGCGAACACCAGCGGAGCGAGCACAGGGAACGCCGCCGCCTGCGCCGCCTCAGGGTCTCCCACGGCGAGACCGAGGGTGGCGAAGATCCACGACATCGAGAACCCGAACAGCACCACGAGTCCGGCGCCGGCGAGCACACCCCACACGTCGGTGTGGATCCGCCACCCGACCAGGAACCCGACCACCATCATCAGCACGACCACGAACGCGTTGCGGATCGTGTCGGCGAGCGTGCGACCGGAGAGCACGGCCGACCGCGCCATCGGCAGGGCATGGAACCGCTCCATCAGACCGCTCTTGAGATCGGCAGCGAGGCCGATCGAGGTGGCGATCGCACCGAACACCACTGTCTGCACGAAGATGCCGGGCATCAGGAAGTCGACGTAGTCCACGCCCGCCGGCAGCGCCCCGGCCACCGCCCCGCCGAACACGTACCGGAACATCACCACGAAGATGACCGGCTGGATCGTGGAGAAGACGAGCAGCTGCGGCACGCGCCGATAGGCGATCAGGTTGCGCTGCACGATCGCAAAGGTGTCGCGCATCACCCCCATCGGGATGCGGCGGTCGAGTGAGACTTCCAACGACGGTGCAACGGTCGAGGCACTCATGCTGCGTCTCCCCTCTCGGCCTCATCGCTCGCAGCGCGATGCCCGGTGAGCGCGAGGAAGACGTCATCGAGGCTCGGCTCGCGGATCGACAAGGTATCGGGCTCCACGCCACCGACGTCGAAGCGCCGGAGCACCTCGACGAGCACATGTGCTCCGTGGGTCGACGCGATCCGGACGGTGCGGTGCTCACGCTCGACCTTTCCGATGTCGTCTCCGCCGAGCAGCCCCGATGCCCGTTCGGCGATGGCCTCGTCGGCGAAGTCCATCTCGACCACGGTATCGGCGAGCTCTGCCTTCAATCGGGCCGGTGAGTCGTTCACGAGCACGTGCCCGCCGTCGACCACGGCGATGCGCCCGGCGAGTTGGTCGGCTTCCTCGAGGTACTGCGTGGTGAGCAGCACCGTGGTGCCATCGTCGACGAGCTCGCGGATCATGTCCCACAGCTCGTTGCGGCTGGTGAGGTCGAGGCCGGTCGTTGGCTCGTCGAGGAAGAGCACGGGGGGCTTGGGCACGAGCGACGCCGCGATGTCGAGGCGTCTGCGCATGCCACCCGAGTAGGTGCGGAGAGGACGGTCGGCCGCGTCGGTCAGCGAGAGTCGCTCGAGCAGTTCGTCGGCGCGGGGGGCGATCGCAGAGCGCGGCAACTGCCCGAGTACACCGACCAGCCGCAGGTTCTCGCGCCCCGTGAGGTTGGGGTCGACGGCCGCGTACTGGCCTGCCAGCCCGATGCGCCGGCGAACGGCGGCCGGCTCGCGCATGACATCACGCCCCAGCACCTCGGCTCGCCCGCCGTCGGGCTTCAGGATGGTCGCCAGCACGCGCACGGCCGTGGTCTTGCCGGCGCCGTTCGGACCCAGCAGACCGAAGACCGTGCCTCGTTCGACCGCCATATCGATGCCATCGAGCGCGACGACCTCGCCGAAGCGCTTCGACAGGTTCTCCACCGATATCGCCGGATCCTCCATGCAGGCGAGGCCCTCACAGTTGTCGTCTAGCCGTTGGGCTCTTCCGAGGCGTATGTCGAGGCACCCTGCAGGTGCAGCGACACGTACGGCTCGTCGCCGACCACCCAGCTGTCGTGCCCCGCCGGGATCGCGAACAGGTCGCCCGGCCCCATCACGAGCTCCGTACCGTCATCCATCCGGACTGCAGCGCGACCGGAGACCACCATGCCGACGTGCTCCACCTCACACGATGTGGCGCCGATGGCTGCGCCCACGTGCTCGGACCATCTCCACCCGGGATCGTAGCTCGCTCGTCCGACCGTCATGCCACCGAGCGAGACGAGCTCGAAGCTCCCGAGCGGGAACTCACGCCGTTCGTGGGGCTGGTCGAAGCGTTCGATGGCAAGCTCCATGCGACGGCTCCCTCGTTCATCGGTCGACCGAGCGTACTTCCAGGATCAACCGGAGTCGGGCTAGGCTCGGCAAGCTCGCCGACGAAGGGGGAACCTGCGATGAGCTTCGACACGTTGACCGACCTCAACTGGCTTGCCGTGATCGTGGCGGCGCTAGCGTACTTCGCGATCGGAGCGGTCTGGTACGCGCCACCGGTGTTCGGTAGAGCTTGGATGGCGGCCGGCGGTATGACGGTCGAGCCCGGCGACGGCCCCGGTGCAGCGATCTTCGCGGTGCCCCTGATCGGAAGCGTGCTCTCAGCGATCGCGCTCGGCATGCTTGCGGCGGCCAGCAGCACCGACACGTTGAGCGAGGGCCTCGTGCTCGGCGCCGTCGCCGCGATCGGGTTCGCACTGGCCATCTCGCTCGTGACGGCGACGTTCGAGTCGACCAAGCCAAAGCCCATGCTCTGGGGGGCCGTGAACGCCGGCTATCACATCGTCGGCACGCTGGTGGCGAGCGCGGTCATCGGCGCCTGGCAGTAGGCGTCAGGTCTGCGCGATCGCTTCAAGCGCCTCGCGAGCTTGCCGCAGGTGGAAGCGGTCATGCCCCGCGATCATGCGGAACGACAGGTCATAGCTCTCGGGGCCGCGTTCGGCGTGCACGCCGGCGCGCGATCGCTCTGCTTCGGAGCTGCGACGCCACATCGCCACGTTCGCCTGGCGGAGCGCCGCGAGCGTCGCGAGCAGCTCGGACGGGGACTCATTGTCGGGGTGCAGACGTTGCACCCACAGGTCCTGGTCATAGCCGAGCAGCGGCGGCTCGTCCTGGGCGAGGATCCACCGGTAGCGCCCGCTCATCACGATCTCCGCATCGACCGCATGGGCGAGGCATCCGAGAACAGACCATTCCCCCGGGGCGGGCGCCGAGTGCAGGTTCTGGCCCGCGAGGTCGGCCATCGTGTGCCATTCTCCAGGCGTGGCCGCTTGCACGATGGCGGGATCGTCGTCGCCGAGCAGTCCGAGCAAGTGGCTTTGGTACCCCTGGGGGTCCTCGACCGGGTCGGGAGAGCGACGACCGTCGTTCATCGCTGAACCCTACCCGAGCGGTTGACGGTTCTCCTGTGCGGGTAGAAGGCTTGCGGGACCGACGGCACACTTCGAGGAGGACGCATGGCAACCACCACCGAACGCATCGAACACGTCGGAGAGGCCGCCCTCACCGGGTGGCGGGGCATCGCCGGGCGCGCGATCGCGAAGCCCGTCGCTCGTCACAGCCGGTTCACAGAGCGCCAGGTCGAGGCGGCGATCGGGGTCGCGCTGATCGTGTACGCGATGTACCGGCTCGCCCGGCCGCTCATCAGGGCAATCAGGAACGATCGCTGAGGGCGGAGGGCAGGTACTCGTGATGAGCTCCGACGGATCCGCTGGCGAGGGAGTGCCGCTGGAACAGATCGAGGACACGCTCTCGATCGCCGCGGGGCACGACGAGGTCTACACCCATCTCGCCACGGTCGAGGGTCTCCGCATCACCGACGCCGTCACGACAGACTGGCGAGGCGGGCGCGCGTTGATAGTGGTGGCTCCCGACGGCGCCGGCGGGTCGTCCGTGACCATGATGGCCGACGCGCCCGCTGGGTCGGAGGCCGCCGCCGAGATGCGCGTGCGTATGCGGCAGGAACTGGACCGTGTGGCTGCGACGCTGGAGCGGCCGGCCACGACCGACCGGGATGATGATCCTCCACCGCGGGCTGCCGATGACGCGGAGCGTGCCGAGACCGGGCTCGACGCGATCGAGGACGATCGAGCGGAAGGTCTGCGCGAGGCGCCGTTCGCCGACGACCCCTCGCACCGGCCCTGAGCCGGATCGGCTAGCGCGAGCGTTTCGCGGGAGTCGTTCGCTTCTTCGCGGTCGACTTCTTCGCGGCCGACTTCTTCGCCGTCCGCTTCTTGGCAGCCGGCCGCTTGGCGGTCGACTTCTTCCTGGCTGTCGCCTTCTTGGCGCCTGACTTCTTGGCGCCTGACTTCTTGGCGCCTGACTTCTTGGCGCCTGACTTCTTCGCGGCCGGTCGCTTGGCGCTCGTCTTCTTGGCGCTCGTCTTCTTGGCGCTCGTCTTCTTGGCACGTCTGTCTTCTTGGCGCGTCGTCTTCTTCGCGCTCGACGACGAGCGCTTGGGCGTGCGGCCCCCGGCCTTCGCCGCCTTCCCCTTCACGGCGGCGGCGACATCGTCGGCCTTGTCGACCGCAACTTCTTCGATCTTGTCCACCACGGCCTCGACCACTCCCTGTGCGATGTCGGTGCCGAGCACCTTTTTGCCAACGCGCTTTCCGGCCTTCGCGATCTTCTCCGGCTGTTGCATGTCGTTCTCCCCTCTTCGAATGGCGTGGTGCTCATACCCGGCGCGCGGAACCTCAACCGTCTGTTTTCGACTGAGCCTGGTTTCGACTGAGCGCTGAGCGGGCACGATCGCCGCATGACCTCACCCCTGCATGCTTTGCCCACTGCGGTCGTCGACCGGTTCGGGCCCCGTCTCGACACGGTCGCCGATCGCATCGGGCCGATCGCCGAGCGCCTCGGGACCGGGCCACTGAAGGATCTGCTGAGCGGCACCTGGCTTGGGCACCCGCTGCACCCGGTGCTGACCGATGTGACCATCGGCGCATGGATGAGTGCCGCATTGCTCGACGTGGCAGGTGGCAAGCGGTCGACCGACGCCGCACGGCGACTGATCGGGCTGGGCGTGCTGTCGGCCGGACCGACCGCCTTGGCCGGCTGGTCCGATTGGGCCGACACGGAGGGTGACGACAGGCGAGCCGGCGTGGCCCACGCACTCGGCAACACCGTCGCGATCGCCGCGTTCGGTCTCTCGTGGGCCGCGCGTCGAGGTGGTCATCGAGGCCTCGGCGTCGCCCTGAGCTCCATGGGCATCGGCATCGCGTCGGCGACCGCGTACATAGGTGGCCACCTCGTCTATTCGCGAGGCGTCGGCGTGGATGTCACGGCGTTCGACCGGCTGCCCGCGCGGCCGAACGCCGTGATGTCCGCCGACGACTTGAAGGAAGGCGAACCCACCGTCATCGAGGTCAAGGGCGTGCCGGTGTTCCTGCTCCGCCGTGGCGACCAGATATTCGCCATGCACGATCGCTGCACCCATCGGGGCGGGCCGTTGCACAAGGGCAAGCTCGCCGGCGACACGATCGAGTGCCCGTGGCACGGGAGCTGCTTCCGGGTGACGGACGGCGAGCTCACGCGCGGGCCTGCGACTGCTCCGCAACCGGTCTACTCGGCCCGGATCGTCGACGGAAAGGTCGAGGTCAGCCGGGGTTCCTGAAGCGCACGCAGCGTCTACGACGCGCAGCGTCTACGCATCCTGCACCGCGACCCTCAGGCCGAGGGTGACGAGCACCGCCCCGCTCACGAGCTCGATGCGCCGGCGCACCCGATCGCTCCGGAGGAACCCGGCCATGCGGGATGCGATCGCCGCATACGCGAGGAGCCATGCGAGCCCCATCGCGAGGAACAGGCCCGACAAGAACAGGGTCGTCTCGACCACCGGGTCGCCCCGGTCGAGGAACTGCGGCAGCAGCGACATGAACAACAACGCGACCTTGGGGTTGAGCACATTGGACCAGAAGCCTTGCCAGAACGGCGACCGAGACATGCGCATCGACGGCAGCCGTCGATCGGCCTCGACCCGAACCTCACGCGGCGGTCGGCGCGCATCGAGGATCGTCCGGATACCGAGATAGAGCAGGAATGCCGACCCGGCCAGCTTCACGACGGTGAACGCCACCGATGACGACATCAGCAGCGCCGAGAGGCCGAGCGTGGCCGCCGCCGCGTGAACCAGGATGCCTGCGTTCACACCAAGGGCCGACGTCAAGGCCGCGGCGCGCCCGCGACCGAGGGCGTGGGCAGTGACCAGCGCCATGTCCGGACCGGGTGTGATCACCACGATCAGCGCGACCCCGAGGAACCCGAGTGTGTCTGCATCTGCCATTCCGACGACGACGCTACCCCTGCGGAGCCCTCATCGCTCGAACATTTCCGGTCAGAAGTGTCGATGCTTGCGTGCGTTCGTTCGTCGTGTGGGTGGGCGGCGACGACGGAGCGCCGCACGAGGGAAGAGGAGGGAACGATGTCAGACTTCGTACTGCTGTACCGGGGCGGATCGATGCCCGAGAGCGAAGCCGAACAGGCGGCGGCCATGCAGGAGTGGACGTCGTGGTTCGGCGAGCTGGGCTCGGCCGTCAAGGACGGTGGGAACCCCTTCACTCAGACGGCGAAGTCGATCTCGCCAGACGGGTCGATCAGCGACGTGTCCGCGCAGGGCATCGCCACCGGCTACTCGATCATCGAGGCCGACTCGCAGGACACCGCGGTGACCCTCGCGAAGGGCTGCCCGGTGCTGCGGAACGGCGGCGAGGTGCAGGTCTACGAGGCGTTCCCCGCGATGTGAGCCCCGGATCGGGAGGGGGCCGAGTGCCCCCTCCCCCGGGATCTAGCCGTACCAACCCCGGTCACTCGGGGCGTAGTCGACTTCGAAGGTCGAGGCGCGCGGTGCCGGATCGTCGGGCGAAAGGGTCTGCACCTTCCAACGGATCGACTTTGACGGCGATCGTCGATCCGGTTGAACCGGTCCTCCATCGTCGCAGCGAGTGACTCGAGCCGAGCATCCATCCGAGCGGACAAGCCGCGTATCAGGTCGCACTAGCAATCTCTGCCTCCGGTTTGGTCAGGCGCCGTAGCAGAGGAAGTCGACCAGATCCTCGATCGTCGAGGTGATATCGCCCGGATCCGCGTCGCCATGATCGTTCCCGGGGCCTCCCAGCACGCGATCTCCGGGCCTGTCGTCGATGCCCGACAGGCAGATGTCCGAGCCGGGGCCTCCCAGCACGACATCGCGTTGCTCCTGGCCAACAGCCGTATCGGGCCCCGGTCCTGCGATCACTCGATCGCGCCCTATACCCCCCAAAGGTTTTCCG
Organism: uncultured Actinomycetes bacterium; assembly: GCA_963831325.1. GTDB lineage: Bacteria > Actinomycetota > UBA4738 > UBA4738 > HRBIN12 > JAOUEA01. Next base: position 6,090 of record CAWHQA010000030.1, on the reverse strand, counting down.
AGCCCGGCCCGCCGACGATCCTGTCCTTGCCGGGACGCCCGTAGACGATGTCGCGCCCGAGCCCGCCGAAGATGATGTCGTTGCCAGCTCTGGCCGAGATGTAGTCGTCGCCGCCCTTGCCACAGATCACGTCGCGGCCGGGAGTGCCGTAGAGCTGCTCATCGGCGCCGGTGCCCGTGATCGTGCACGCCGGCCTGGCAGAAGCAGCGGTCGGCCCCACGGCGATGATCACGGTGAGCACGATCGCGGTGGCGAGCGTCTTGGAAATGCCTGTTGCACGCTGGCGCCTCCCCTGGTGGACACGCGGTCACGCTCTGCCTGTCCGGTGTGGGTGCGCAAACCAACTCGGACAGGCATAGCGTGACCGTGTTTCCACCAGGGGAGGCGCCATGCGTTCAACGGCATTTCCAAGACGCTCGCCACCGCGATCGTGCTCACCGTGATCTCGCCGTGGGGCCGACCGCTGCTTCGCAAGGCCGGCGTGCACATCACGGGCACGGCGCCGATGAGCAGCTCTACGGCACTCCCGGCCGCGACGTGATCTGTGGCAAGGGCGGCGACGACTACATCTGGCCCGAGCTGGCAACGACGGCATCTTCGGCGGGCTCGGGCGCGACATCGTCTACGGGCGTCCCGGCAAGGACAGGATCGTCGGCGGGCCGGGCTCGGAAAACATTTGGGGGATATAGGGCGCGATCGAGTGATCGCAGGACCGGGGCCCGATACGGCTGTTGGCCAGGAGCAACGCGATGTCGTGCTGGGAGGCCCCGGCTCGGAATCTGCCTGTCGGGCATCGACGACAGGCCCGGAGATCGCGTACTGGGAGGCCCCGGGAACGATCATGGCGACGCGGATCCGGGCGATATCACCTCGTCGATCGAGGATCTGGTCGACTTCCTCTGCTACGGCGGCTGACCAAACCGGAGGCAGAGATTGCTAGTGCGACCTGATACGCGGCTTGTCCGCTCGGATGGACGCTCGGCTCGAGTCACTCGCTGCGACGTGGAGGGCCGGTTCAACCGGATCAACGATCGCCGTCAAAGTCGATCCGTTGGAAGGTGCGGACCCTTCCGCCCGAGGATCGGCGCCGGCCTCGACCTTCGAAGTCGACTACGCCCTGAGTGACCGGGGTTGGTGCGGCTAGTTCCCGGGGGAGGGGGCGCTCAGCCCCTCCCGATCCGGATTTCACATCGCGGGGAACGCCTCGTAGACTGCACCTCGCCGCCGTTCCGCAGCACCGGGCAGCCCTTCGCGAGGGTCACCGCGGTGTCCTGCGAGTCGGCCTCGATGATCGAGTAGCCGGTGGCGATGCCCTGCGCGGACACGTCGCTGATCGACCCGTCTGGCGAGATCGACTTCGCCGTCTGAGTGAAGGGGTTCCCACCGTCCTTGACGGCCGAGCCCAGCTCGCCGAACCACGACGTCCACTCCTGCATGGCCGCCGCCTGTTCGGCTTCGCTCTCGGGCATCGATCCGCCCGGTTGAGCAGTACGAAGTCTGACATCGTTCCCTCCTCTTCCCTCGTGCGGCGCCGTCGTCGCCGCCCACCCACACGACGAACGAACGCACGCAAGCATCGACACTTCTGACCGGAAATGTTCGAGCGATGAGGGCTCCGCAGGGGTAGCGTCGTCCTCGGAATGGCAGATGCAGACACACTCGGGTTCCTCGGGGTCGCGCTGATCGTGGTGATCACACCCGGTCCCGACATGGCGCTGGTCACTGCCCACGCCCTCGGTCGCGGGCGCGCCCGGCCTTGACGTCGGCCCTTGGTGTGAACGCAGGCATCCTGGTTCACGCGGCGGCGGCCACGCTCGGCCTCTCGGCGCTGCTATGTCGTCATCGGTGGCGTTCACCGTCGTGAAGCTGGCCGGGTCGGCATTCCTGCTCTATCTCGGTATCCGGACGATCCTCGATGCGCGCCGACCGCCGCGTGAGGTTCGGGTCGAGGCCGATCGACGGCTGCCGTCGATGCGCATGTCTGGGTCGCCGTTCTGGCGAGGCTTCTGGTCCAAGTGCTCAACCCCAAGTCGCGTTGTTGTTCATGTCGCTGCTGCCGCAGTTCCTCGACCGGGGCGACCCGGTGGTCGAGACGACCCTGTTCTTGTCGGGCCTGTTCCTCGCGATGGGGCTCGCGTCGCTCCTCGCGTATTCGGCGATCGCATCCCGCATGGCCGGGTTCCTCCGGAGCGATCGGGTGCGCCGGCGCGTCGAGCTCGTGAGCGGGGCGGTGCTCGTCACCCTCGGCCTGAGGGTCGTGAGGATGCGTAGACGCTGCGCGTCGTAGACGCTGCGTGCGCTTCCAGGACCCCCGGCTGACCTCGACCTTTCCGTCGACGATCCGGGCCGAGTAGACCGGTTGCGGAGCAGTCGCAGGCCCGCGCGTGAGCTCGCCGTCCGTCACCCGGAAGCAGCTCCCGTGCCACGGGCACTCGATCGTGTCGCCAGCGAGCTTGCCCTTGTGCAACGGCCCCCCCCGATGGGTGCAGCGATCATCATGGCGAATATCTGGTCGCCACGGCGGAGCAGGAACACCGGCACGCCCTTGACCTCGATGACGGTGGGTTCGCCTTCCTTCAAGTCGTCGGCGGACATCACGGCGTTCGGCCGCACGGCCCGGCGAACGCCGTGACGTCCACGCCGACGCCTCGCGAATAGACGAGGTGGCCACCTATGTACGCGGTCGCCGACGCGATGCCGATGCCCATGGAGCTCAGGGCGACGCCGAGGCCTCGATGACCACCTCGACGCGCGGCCCACGAGACCGAACGCGGCGATCGCGACGGTGTTACCGATGGCGTGGGCCGCGCCGGCTCGCCTGTCGTCACCCTCGGTGTCGCCCCGGTCGGACCAGCCCGCCAGGCGGTCGGTCCGGCCGACGCACGCCCAGCCCGATGAGTCGCCGAGCGGCGTGTTCGACCGGTTGCCACCAACCACGTCGAGCATCGCCGCACTCATCCATGCGCCGATGGTCAAATCGGTCAGCACCGGGTGCAGCGGGTGCCAGAGCCACGTGCCGCTCACAGATGCTTCAGTGGCCCGGTCCCGAGGCGCTCGGCGATGGGCCCGATGCGATGGGCGACCGCGTCGAGACGGGGGCCGAACCGGTCGACGACGGCAGTGGGCAAAGCATCAGGGTGGGGTCATGCGGCGATCGTGCCCGCTCAGCGCTGAGTCGAAACCGCGGGCAAGTCGAAACCGGACGGTAGAGCCTCGGAGCGAAGGGTAAGAGCACCACGCCATTGGAAGAAGAGAAGACGACATGGAGACAGCCGGAGAAGATCGCGAAGGCCGGAAAGCGCGTTGGCAAGAAGGTGCTCGGCACCGACATCGCACAGGGAGTGGTGGAGACGATGGTGGACAAGATCAAAGAAGTTGCAGTCGACAAGGCCGACGATGCCGCCGCCGCCGTGAAGGGCAAGGCGGCGAAGGCCGGGGGCCGCACCCGCAAGCGCTCGTCGTCGAGCGCCAAGAAGACGAAGCGCCAAGAAGACGAGCGCCAAAAAGACGAGCGCCAAGAAGACGAGCGCCAAGAAGACGACGAGCAGCCAAGAAGACGAGACGCCAAGCGACACGGCCGCGAAGAAGTCAGGCGCCAAGAAGTCAGGCGCCAAGAAGGCGACAGCCAGGAAGAAGTCGACCGCCAAGCGGCCGGCTGCCAAGAAGCGGACATCAAACATTTTCCCCCCCCCCCCCCACCCCCCTTACGAACGAGCTCCCGCGAAACGCTCGCGCTAGCCGATCCGGCTCAGGGCCGGTGCGAGGGATCGTCGACGAACAGGGCCTCGCGCAGACCTGCGCTCGATCAGGGCTTGATCGCGTCGAGCCCGTATTCGGCACGCTCCGCGTCATCGGCGGCCCGTGTTGGAGGATCGTGCATCCGGGTCGGTGCCGTGGCCGGCCGCTCCAGCGACGCACTCCAGCAGCAGTGTCCAGTTTGCCTTCCGCTGCGCACGCGCATCTCGGCGGCGGCCTCCGACCCGGCGGGCGCGTCGGCCATCATGGTCACGGACGACCCGCCGGCGCCGTCGGGAGCCGCCGAGGGGGCGGCGCCCGCCTCGCCGGTACTTGTCGTGACGGCTTCGGTGATGCGGAGACCCTCGACCGTGGCGAGATGGGTGTAGACCTCGTCGTGCCCCGCGGCGATGGAGGACGTATTATTGATCTGTTCCAGCGGCACTCCCTCGCCAGCAGAATCAGTCGGAGCTCATCACGAGTACCTGCCCTCCGCCCTCGCCTCCGTCCATGATTGCCCTGATGAGCGGCCGGGCAAGCCGGTACATCGCGTACACGATCCCTGCGACCCCCGATCGCCGCTGGGGGCACTCTGTGAACCGGCTGTGACGAGCGACGGGCTTCGCAATCGCCCCCGCAGCGATGCCCCGCCACCAGGTGAGGGCGGCCTCTCCGACGTGTTCGATACGTTCGGTGGTGGTTGCCGTGCGTCCTCCTCCGAATGCTGCAATAGGTCCCGCAAGCCCTCTACGAGATCACAGGAGAACCGTCAACCGCTTGGGTAGGGTTCAGCGATGAACGACGCTCGTCGCTCTCCCCCCCCCCCCCCAGACCCCCTAGTTCCAGCGCCACTTGCTCGGACTGCTCGGCGACGACGATCCCGCCATCGTCCAACAGGCCACGCCCGAGAATGGCGCACGATGGCCGACCTCGCGGGCCCGGGCCGGCACTCGGCGCCCGCCCCGGGGGAATGGTCTGTTCTCGGATGCCTCGCCCATGCGGTCGATGCGGAGATCGTGATGAGCGGGCGCGTCCGGTGGATCCTCGCCCAGGACGACCCGCCGCTGCTCGGCTATGACCAGGACCTGTGGGTGCAACGTCTGCACCCAGACAATGAGTCCCCGTCCGAGAGGCTAGCCGAACGCTCGCGGGGCTCCGCCAGGCGAACGTGGTGATGTGGCGTCGCAGCCCCAAAGCAGAGCAATCGCGCGCCGGCGTGCGCGCCGAACGCGGCCCCGAGTTTGAAAAAATCGCGGGGCGTGACCGCTTCCACCTGCGGCAAGCTGGCGAGGGGGTTGAAGCAAATGCGCAGACCTGACGCCTACTGCCACGCCGTTGTTTTCGCTCACCACCCAGGCGCCAACGATGTGATAGCCGGCGACCACAGCCGCCCCAAGCTCGGCTTTGGCTTGGTCGACTCGAACGTCGCCCGTCCCAAGCGAGATGGGGAGTGCGAACCCGATCGCGGCGACGGCGCCGAGCACGAGGCCCTCGCTCAACGTGTCGGTGCTGGTGGCCGCCGCAAGCGTGCCGAGCGCAATCGCTTAGAGCACGCTTCCGATCAGCGGCACCGCGAAGGGGGGTGCACCGGGGCCGTCGCCAGGGCTCGACGGTCATGCCGCCGGCCGCCATCCAAGCTCTACCGAACCCCGGCGGCGCGTTCCAGACCGATGGGCTAGCGATTCCGCTAGAGCCGCCACGATCACTGCAAGCCAGTTGAGGTACGGTCAACGTGTCGAAGCTCATCGCAGGTCCCCCTTCGTCGAGCAAGCTTGCCGAGCCTAGCCCGACTCCGGTTGATCCTGGAAGTACGTTCGTGCGACCGCTTGAACGAGGGAGCCGTCGCATGGAGCTTGCAATCGAACGCTCCGACCAGCAGCACGAACGGCGTGAGTTCCCGCTCGGCAGCTTCGAGCTCGTGTCGCTCAGTGGCATGACGAGTCGGACGCGCGAGCTACGATCCCGGGTGGCGATGGTCCGAGCGCGTCGGCCATGGATCGGCGGCACCACGTGGTCCTTGAGGTTGAGCACGTCGGCATGGTGGTCTCAGGTCGCGCTGGAGTCCGGTGGTAACGGTGCGGGACTCGTGATGGGGCCGGGCGACTTGTTCGCGAATCCCGGCCGGGCGCCAAAGCTGGGTGGTCGGCGACGAGCCGTACGTGTCGCTGCACCTGCAGGGCGCATCGACGGTCCGCGCCTCGGAAGAGCCCAACGGCTTGACGACAACTGTAAGGGCCTCGCCTGCATGGATGATCCGGCGATACTTGGTGGAGAACCTGTCGAAGCGCTTCGGCGAGGTCGTCGCGCTCGATGGCATCGACATGGCGGTCGAACGAGGCACGGTCTTCGGTCTGC
>CAWHQA010000029.1:0-26454 GCA_963831325.1 uncultured Actinomycetes bacterium | reverse complement strand
ACCATCTCGCTAGCAGGCACCTACACCGGCCAGAAGACGCAGCGTGTACGCGCACGCGTTGAGCTGACCGTCGTGTCCCGGACGAACAGAGCGCTGAGACGCTGCGAGACTCTACTCAACAGCCACATCCAGCTTGTCCCGGAGCCATCGTCTCCAACCCCGCGATCGCCATGATGCCATAGAGCATCGCCACGCCCTGAGCCCCGCGAGCGCTGCTGGCGGTCGGGCAGCAGTACCTGGTTCGGCTCGCGGGGCGGTCCACCGCACGACTCGGCCACCCCGCCCACGAAGGCTGTGCACACACCAGTCCGTAGACGACGAAGCTACGCCGGCGCGGCGCTTGTTGAGCCCGGAGGCCTGCCATGGCACTAGGCCAGGAGCGAGACGGCCACGAGCGTGACGACGAGGAGCCAGAGACGGCTGACCGTCGGCGGGACGCGGACGTCTGCGCCGCCAAGTTTGCCACGGCGACTACTTCGTCGTTCGGCGGCTGCCTGGTCCTCCAGGTTGGTCCGGATCTAACCTACTCTTTATCTGCTGCTTGTCTTCCGATGCTCTTGGGGCGATGTCGCGGTGAGGTCTCCAGCGTGCGGCCACTTCCTCGGCAGGCAGGTCGTCGAACTGTGAGGGCGGGTCCCCGTCGCACATCGAGACCCCGAACGGTCCTGCCGCCTGGTACGCCCGGAAACAGGGCCACGTTGCCATCGGCCACCCCACGGGCGGTCGACGTAGGCACGCACGGCGGGAACAACGCGGCCGACGATCACTACGAGACCGGCGAGCAGGCGGTGATCTCACCCTGTTCAGGTCGGGGCGCCTGACAGCTCGTGGCGCTTGCCCGGTGGGTCCTCGCCTTCCTCGTTGTGGGGGCCGTTGCAGGACCAGCACCGTGACGTCGTGCTCGATGTGCCCGCGGCTTCGCCGCCTTCACGACAAGTTATCCGGCCACACGTCGTGGATCGGATGCTTTGAGGATCGCTTGGATCTGGTCCTCGGCCACCATGCCGGTGAGTGTCGCTGCAGATCAGTACCGCTCCTCCGTTTTAGCAGGCGATCATGTCCTCGTTGACCTGCAGTGTCGGCTCGGTCCCGGACGGTCACTGACGTTGCGGTGAGGACGACGGCCGCCTCCTCGCCGGCTGATCTTGCCCGCCTCTACCATGCGGCGGACCAGCGTGTGGTCGCTCGTGATCCTGTCGGAGGTCGCCGGCCCGCAAACAGGCTGTCGCCACATGGGGCGCACGGTCGCTGTTCGATGATCTCAACTGCGGCGAGATCATGCCGCTCACCTCTGGTCCGGATGCTCAGCGTGCGCACAACCACCCGATTCGCCTCGTGCACCTGGTCGGCAAGCGCGTCCTTCCCCCGTGCATGTTCTCCACCGTGTGCGCGAGCTCTTGCACGGCGACGTCGCCACCACGGTGTCCGCCCATGCCGGGAACCGCATACAGAGGCGCCTCGACCAACTAAAGGAATCTTCGTTGACCTCGCGCGGTGCACCGAGGTCGGTGGCGGCGCGCACGTTGCATCCTCATCACGGAGCTCCATGTCGCGGTGCCCGCGCACGCCGTGGTCGCCGGGTCCCACCTGGCCGGCGCCCCGAAGCGCCGGTCGTTCACGAACGTGCCTGTGTTTTGTACCCGAATATCCTTGACGTACCACGAGCCGTTTCTTCGCGAACAGCTGGGCGTGTCGGGAGATGGAGTGTCCTCGAGCCCGCTACAAACTCACTCGGAGCCGTTCATCACCATCAGGCTCCGTCAGCGCCACGGCGCGGTTTCGCGCTCCTCGAGCGGATCATGCACTGCTGACGGCCGAGGGGCGGTGTCGCGGGCTTCGGGAACGGCGAGCCCGGCCCCTCGCCGGCGCTCTGCCGCGACCTTCGGGGCGGCCTCGACGCTCAGCCGCGCACCGCACCAGCTCGTCGAACGCTGACATGAAGCAGGAGGAGCGCCAACAGCTGCGTACTTCAGGCCGGACGAACGGGGCAAGTTACACCAGCTTTGCGGACACGCTCCCGGCCGCTGCATGTTAGGCCCCCTCCGGCAAGAACAGTGACAGGTGGCGCCTGATCGTGATGCGGCTCCGCCGTCATCGAGTGATGCGGTCTGCCAACCACGCCCGTTTATCTTCCGCGCCGTTCGCTTTGAGCGAGGGTCGTCAGCTGTGTCGCGATGCTCCGCCTCCTTCAGCTGGGCAATCCCTGGGCGCGGCGCCTCGATGCCGCTTCGTCCGCGAGCCGCGACCTCGCACTGAGGAAGTCGTCCTTATCGAGGTCTCGCCATCGAGCGTGATCGTGCGCTCGCGTCCAACCATCAGGACCGTGCAGGCCGCTGCCGCTGCTCTGGAGGATTTAGCCGCGGAGGCCATACAGCCACAATCGCCGTCCAGCGAGCCTCGTCGGGCCTTGACGTTACCTCGGGTGGTCCGACGAGTCCCAGCCTCGCTCGCTCGCGTCTCGAGGATGACCGAGCCGAGCCTCCTCCGCCTTGCTCGCGATCTCGCACCGCGCCAGGCGCTCGTGGTCCTCGGCTGAGAAGCGCGAAGCGGAAGTGGTCGGGCTCGCTGAGCACCTCTCGCTTCACAGTCACGGTCCCGCCCGGCGTCCACTCCCTCTCATGAGGGGCGTTCGCCAGCTCGATCGGGGCCGCACACTGAAATCTGAACGTCTGGAGAAGCAGGCCTTCGTACGAGGGGGGCAGCCGAGGCACCGTCGTCGGAAGTCGCGAGGTTGGGCATCGGCGCGCAGCACGGGGCGTGGTGGGGTGGCCCCTGTTCCCGCGCCTATGTTACGCCCGAGGGGTCGTCGGCACCTCTCTCCCACGCGCGCGCCTGCTCGGCCTGAGCGGGTTCGAGAAATCCGGAACCGCTCGTCGGGAGCAGTTTTCCCCCAGGTGCCTACTCTCGCCATCTTCCTAATACGCTGCGTCGGGTGAAAAACCATGACTAGCACGGCGAGCAGGAATCGTAGGGTTGCTGGTGTCGAGACAGGCCAGGATGCCTCTGTGGGGTCCAACGAGGAGGCTAGGACCTATGTTGTAAGGCGTACGGTAGCTGATGCATGTGTATCAGCGGCATCACTCGCTCGAATTTGAACCGGTGCGAGTGTAGATCGATGCGGTGCGCGTCGTCGCTGATCGTGGTCGGGTATCGTGTCTCACCCCGTCCCCGGTAGCTACCCCCACTCCGAGGGGGCCGCGCTCCAATAGGAACCGGCCCTTCGGATGATGTACCCGGAACGGGGTAGCCGCCGATACCCGAACCATGATGAGCGACGACGCGAACCGCATCGATCTACACTCGCACCGGTTCGACTTCGACGAGCTGATGCGGCTGCTGGCCGTCATCGGCTTCGTCGCGCTTGCGACGTGGGTCATGGCCTCCTCGTTCGGCGTGATCTCCGGCTACCTCGCCGTCTCGCCGCCCGCGACCCTGCGGTTCCTGCTGGCGGTGCTGATCCTGGTGTTCGCCCGCCGCACCTACTGGGAGCTGCGCGAGTGGCGGTGGGGCAAGCTGCCGCCCGACGAGCGGTTCGGCTTCTCGAACCCGCTCGCCGAGCACGGGCCGGCCGCGACGGAGAGCAGGCGCCGACACACCGCAACCTCGGGCGTAACATAGGCGCCGGGAACGGGGCTCCCGCAGGCCCCGTGTGCGCGCCTGTGCCCAATCTCCGCGACTTCGAACGACGTCTGGGGGGCCTCGTGGAGGGCCTCTTCTCCAAGACGTTCCGTTCCGGCGTGCAGCCGATCGAGCTCGCGAAGCGTCTGATCAAGGAGATGGACGCCGGGCGCACCGTCGGGTGTCAACGAGGTCTGGGCGCCGAACCACTTCGAGTTCTCGCTCTCCGCCGACGACCACGAGCGTCTCGAGCATGCCGAGACCGCGATCGCGAAGGAGCTCGGGTCGGTGATCCTCGAGAACGCGAGCGAGCGCGGTGGGGACTGGTCGGACCGCCCGAGGTGACGTTCGAGGTCGACGAGCGGCTGAAGAAGGGCGACATCGGCTGCGTGGCGACCCTCGTCGAGGGGCCGGAGAGGTTCGAGCCCGCGGCCGCGCCGGCACCGATGCTCGTGATCCGCGAAGACGGCGTCGAACGCACGATCACGCTCGACCGGCGACACCGCCACGATCGGCCGACTGCCTCAGTGCGAGGTCGCCCTCGCCGACCGCGGGGCATCGAGGCGCCACGCCCAGATCCGCCTGAAGGACGGCGTCGCCACGCTCACCGACCTCGGCTCCACGAACGGCACGGAGGTCAACGGCCACGCTGTGCAGACCGCGGCGCTCGACGACGGCGACCGCATCACGATCGGCACCACCGTGCTCGTGTTCCGCCGGGGAGCTGACGTGCCATGCCGGCGAGCGCTGCTCGCCCAGAGCGTGACGCCGTTCGCGCTGTCGGCCCTGAAGTACGGGCTGTTCGCGCTGCTGCTGCTGTTCATCTGGCGTTCGATGCGCTGGGCGGTGCGCGGGCCTGAGCGTCGAGACGGCGCCCCGTTCGTCGCGGCGGCGCCGCGAAGAAGGGCGGCGCCGCCGCCGAGCCCGCCGTGCCGCCCGGGCCGTCGGCCGTCGTGATCCACACCGAGGGCGCGAAGCCTCGCACGGTGCCGGTGAGCGGCAACATGGTGATGGGCCGAGCGCCCGAGTGCGAGCTGGCGCTCGACGACACGTTCGTCTCGCAGCAGCACGCCCGCCTCTTCGCGAAGAACGGCTCGTGGTACGTCGAGGACCTCGGCTCGACGAACGGCACGTTCGTGAACGACCAGCGCCTCGCCGCGCCGGCCATGGTGCAACCGGGCGACCGCGTGCGGGTCGGCACCACCGTGCTGGAGCTCCGCGATGAGGATCGAGGTCGGCGCCGCCACCGACATCGGCCGGGTCCGCGAGGTCAACGAGGACTCCTACCTCGTCGAGGCGCCGCTGTACGCGGTCGCCGACGGCATGGGCGGACACCGAGGAGGCGACGTCGCGTCGAGCCTCGCCCTCGAGACGGTCGAGGACGCTGTTCCGCGAGCGGGAGGGCACGCTCGCCGACCAGGTGCGCGAGGCGAACCGGGCCGTGCACGAGCGCTCGGTCGCCGGACCAGAAGGTGAGCGGCATGGGCACGACGCTCACCGCCGTCATCGATCGAGGACGGCGACCGCGCGCCTCGCCCACGTCGGCGACAGCCGCGCCTACCTGCTGCGGGCGGGCGACCTCCGCCAGATCACGAGCGACCACACGCTCGTCGCGCGCATGGTCAAGGCCGGCGAGATCACCCGCGAGGAAGCGGCCGTGCATCCCCATCGCAACGTCGTCACGCGCTCGCTCGGCACCGAGCCGACCGTCGCAGGTCGACGAGGACACGATCGCCCTGCTCGACGAGGACCGGCTGCTGATCTGCAGCGACGGCCTCACCGGCGATGGTGGCCGAGGACCAGATCCAGGCGATCCTCGAGGCGGAGCCCGACCCGCAACGTGCCGCCGACCGCCTCGTGAAGGCGGCGAACCGCGCCGGCGGCATCGACAACATCACGGTGCTGGTCCTCGACGCCCACGCCGAGGAAGGCGACCCGCCCCCGGGCGAGCTGCCCGAAGCTGTCGCGGCGCCCGAGCACTGAAGCGGGTGATCGCCGGCCTGCTCGTCGGTCGTCGTGGTGATCGTCGCCGCGCTGTTCGCCGTGCGCGCCTACGTCGACCGCCAGTGGTACGTGGGCGAGGCCGACGGCCACGTCGCGGTGTTCCGGGGCATCCCGGCGCGGCCGTTCGGCATCTCGCTGTCGACGTCGACACGCAGTCCGACGACCTGCCTGCCGAGGAAGTCGCCGCGCTCGAGGTCTACCGCGACCTCGCCGACGGCATCAGCGCCGAGAGCCGAGCAGGACGCGTTCGCCGATCGTCGAGCAGATCCGCACCGACCTCGAGGACCAGGCAGCCGCCGAAGGCGAGGGGCATCGCCGGTGAGCGAGCCTCGCCTTCCCACGACACGTCCGCACCCCGCCGACCGGTCACGGGGCTCTGGCTGCTCGTCGTCGCGCTCGTGATCTCGCTCGCTGGCCTACGCGATGGCAGGCCTCGGGCTCAAGGGGCGCACGCCGCGCGACTTCGTCGTCTACGGCCTGGTGCTTGCACGGCCTTCGTGGCAGGGTGGCTGGTGGTGCGGTGGACCGCCCCGCGAGCCGACCCGGTGCTGTTCCCGACCGCCACAGCGCTCGCGGGGCTCGGCATCGCGATGCTCTACCGCATCATGGTCGCGCGCGGGGAATCGACGATCGCTCGGGAGCAGGCGATATGGCTGCTGGTCGGTCTCGCGGCGTTCTGCCTCACGCTCTGGTTCGTCCGCGACGACCGTCAGCTCAACGCGTACACGTACACGCTCGGGCTCGCCGGTGTCGTGCTGCTGTTGCTGCCGGTCGTGCCCGGCATCGGCCGCGAGATCAACGGGGCCCGGCTCTGGGCCCAGATCGGACCGTTCTCGTTCCAGCCGGCGGAGTTCGGCAAGATCTTCATCGTCGTCTTCCTGGCGGCCTACCTCACCGACAAGCAGGAACTGCTCGCCGCGGGCTCGGGCCGGTTCGGGCTGCCGCGGGCGAAGGACCTCGGACCGCTGCTGCTGGCGTGGGGCGCCTCGCTCGCGGTGCTTGTTCCTCGAACGCGACATGGGCGCCTCGCTGCTGTTCTTCGGCGTGTTCGTCGTGATGCTCTGGATCGCGAGCGGCCGCGCGGCCTACCTGTGGCTCGGCCTCGTGCTGTTCGCGCTCGGGCGCCTGGTTCGGCTACCTCGCGTTCGACCACGTGCAGGCGCGCGTCGACACCTGGCTGCACGCGCTCGACCCCGACAAGGTCACGGCGCACGGCTACTTCCAGCTCGCGCAGGGGTGGTTCGCGCATGGCGACCGGCGGCATCGTCGGCACCGGGTCTCGGCCAGGGCTCGCCGACGCTGATCCCCTACGTCGGCAGCGACTTCATCTTCGCGGCGTTCGGCGAGGAGCTCGGCATGATCGGCGCGCGTCGCGCTGCTGCTGCTCTACCTGATCCTGATCGCGCGCGGGCTCGCGCATCGCGATGGAGCGCACCGACACCTTCGGCAAGCTGCTCGCCACCGGCCTCACGACGATCCTCGCGCTGCAGACGTTCGCGATCGTGGCCGGCGTGACGCGGCTGATCCCGCTCACCGGCGTGCCGCTGCCGCTCGTGAGCTACGGAGGGTCGAGCCGGGTCGCGACGTTCATCATGCTCGCGCTGCTGATCCGGTGTCGTCGGGCCGGCCCGATGGGAGCGCTACCAGCGTGGATAGAGCGCAGGTCCGCCGGCTCGGCATCGGGCTCGTCGTGCTGTTCGCGCTGCTGTTCGCCCAGCTCTCCTACGTGCAGGTGTTCGCGGCCGACGACATCAAGGCGCAGCCCGCGAACGCCCGGCGCCAGATCATCGCGGAGTACAAGGTCGAGCGCGGCCCGATCCTGTCGGCCGACGGGGTGGTGCTCGCCCAGAGCGTCCGCAACCAGGAGCGGCGCGCAGAGCTGCTGTTCCAGCGCGTCTACCCCGACGGCCCCCTCTACGCGGGGCTCACCGGCTACTACTCGCGCATCTTCGGCCGCGCCGAGCTCGAGCAGGCGGCGAACCCCTTCCTCTCCGGCGACGCTCCCGAGCTCGCGGTGTCGACGTTCACCGACCTGATCCTGGGGCGCGAGCGCAAGGGCGGGGCGATCGACACGACGATCGTGACCGACCTGCAGGAGGCCGCCGCGCCCGCGCTCGGCGACCTGCTCGGCGCAGTCGTCGCGATCGAACCCGAGACCGGCGACGTGCTCGCGCTCTATGCGCGAACCCGTCGTACGACCCGAACACGATCTCGTCGGGAACCGACGACGACATCGTGCAGGCGTGGGAGGCGATCACCTCGGATCCCGACCAGCCGCTGATCTCGCTCGCCAAGGACGAGCTGTTCCTTCCGGGTTCCACGGGCAAGCTGATCACAGCGTCGGCAGCGCTCGAGAACGAGATCGACCCCGGCGACCAGTGGCCGAACCCGCGCGTGCTCGACCTGCCCCAGACGACCAACACGCTCGAGAACTTCGGCGGCTCGCTCTGCAACGGTGGATCGCAGACCGTCTCGATGGCCGAGGCGTTCCAGGAATCGTGCAACGTCACCTTCGCCGAGATCGGGCTGGACCTCGGCGCCAGAAAGATGAGCGAGCAGGCACGCGCCTACGGGTTCTGTCCGACCGACCCGCCGGCGCGGATCGAGTGCGAGTCACCGACGATCCCGTTCCTGCTGCCGTGGGCCAACGGGCGGTTCCCCGGGCCGTCGTACTTCGCCGAGCGCCAGCCGCTGCTCGCGTTCTCGGCCATCGGGCTCGACAACGTGCTCACCAACCCGTTGCACATGGCGTTGATCGCGGCGGCCATCGCGAACGGCGGCATGATGATGCAGCCGCGGCTCATCACCGCCGTCCGTGACCACACGGGCAAGGTCGTGCGCGAGTTCGAGCGAGGAGCAGTACGGGCAGCCGATCAGCGACGCGAGCGCGAAGGAGATGCGCGCGATGATGCTCTCCGTGACCCAAGGCGGCACGGCTTCGACCGCCTTCTCGGGGTTCCCGATCGACGTGGCGGGGAAGACCGGCACGGCGACGAACGGTGAGAACCGGGACCCGAACGCATGGTTCACCGCGTTCGCTCCGGCGGGCCCCGGCGACAAGGCCGAGATCGCCGTGGCGGTTATCGTTCTCGACGGCGGCAGCCTCGGCAGCGAGGCGACGGGTGGACAGGTGGCAGCGCCCGATCGCCCGGGCCGTCATCGAGGCGTATCTCGGGTGAGGAGGCCATGACGCGATGAAGTCGGAGCTCGGTGAGCGGTATCAGGTCGAGGCGCGCATCGGCGCCGGTGGTATGGCCGAGGTCTTCCGCGGCTTCGACTCGGTGCTGAGTCGCACGGTCGCGATCAAGGTGCTGCTGCCCCAGTTCGCGCGCGACACGAGCTTCGTGCACCGCTTCCGCCGCGAGGCGCAGGCGGCCGCCCGTTTGAACCAGCCGAACATCGTGGGCGTCTACGACACCGGCGAGGACGACGGCACGCAGTACATCGTCATGGAGTTCATCGAGGGGCGCACCCTCGCAGAGTTCATGGCGACGGGGCGCCGGCCCACCCCCGTGCAGGCCGCCGAGATCGCCCAGAAGATCTGCGCCGCGATCGCCGCCGCGCACGCGCAGGGCGTGATCCACCGAGACATCAAGCCCGGCAACGTGATGATCACGCGCGACGGCACGGTCAAGGTGATGGACTTCGGTATCGCGCGCATGCTCGGACCCGAGACCGCCCCTCAGACGAGCGCCGTGCTCGGCACCGCGTCCTACCTCTCCCCCGAGCAGGCCCAGGGCGGACCGGTCGATGCGCGAACCGACATCTACTCGCTTGGGCGCGGTCTTCTACGAGCTGCTCACCGGACGTCCGCCGTTCACGGGCGACTCGTCGGTGGCGGTCGCCTACAAGCAGGTGAACGAGACGCCCGCGCTGCCATCGTCGGTGAGCTCGGAGGTGCCAGCGCGTGTGGACGCCGTCGTCATGAAGGCGCTGTCGAAGAACCCTTCGAATCGCTACCAGAGCGCCGATGAGTTCTCCGCCGACCTCGCGCGCGTGATCGCCGGCCAGGAAGTCGAGGCCACGCCGCTGATGCCCCCACTGGTCGGCGACGCGACCCAGGTCATCAGCCGCCCGTCGTCTCACACCGCAGTGCTGCCCCCCGCCGAGGAACCCGAAGGTTCCGGCCGGAAGGTGTGGCTCGGCGTCTTGATCGGCCTGCTGCTGTTCGCGCTGCTCGCAGGCGGTGGCTACCTGCTCGTGAGCAGCCTCACCGGAGACGACAACGGCGGGACCACTCTCGACACCGTGGAGATCGACGATTACGAGGGCGAACGCTTCGTAGATGCCAAGAGTCAGATCGAGGACCTGGACCTCGAAGTCGCTCGCGAGAACCAAGAGACCCGCGACCCGACGGATGTGGGAACGGTGATCGCACAATCCCCCGCTCCCGGCACCCCCCTTAACCGAGGAGAAGGCACCGTAACACTCACCGTCGGCGTCGCCCCGGACACGGTGCAAGTCCCTGAACTCGCGGGCATGACCGTATCCGAAGCCCAACAAGAGCTGGAGACGAACGACCTCACGTTGGGTTCGCCGATCCCCGCGGCAAGCATCGAGTTCGCTGAAGGAGAAGTGATCCGATCCGAGCCAGCATCGGGCGAAGAAGTGGAGCCCGGCAGGGCGATCGATGTCTTCGTCTCCACCGGGCCTGAGACGGTGATCGTGCCCGACGTGTCGACCGGCTGCCTGTCGCTCGGTGGTGCGAACAAGATCCTGAGAGAGGCGGGCCTCGTGCGAGCCGTCGGCGACGCTCAGCCTTCCACCCCTGACTGCCCCAACCCGAACCGCATCATCGGCCAGGACCCGCTCGCCGGTGAGACCGTCGAGGCGGGGTCGACGGTGACGGTCTTCCCCGGTGGCGGTGGCGACGTCTGAGCCGCGGCGTAGCGTGAGGCCATGACGCTCGCCCATGTGACCGAGAGGTTCACCGCCGGCGAGCGGGCGGCGCTCGCACCGCACTTCACGAACCTCGACGGGCCGGTCTTCGCCCTGATCGACCTGCCCGAGGCGGTCAAGGGTGCGATGTTCGCCCGTTACTCGCGCTCCACGAAGTCGTTGCGGCGATTGTTCCTCGACGAGTTCGCGGGCGACATCTCCGGAGCAGGTCCCGAAGGCAGCGCGTCGACGACCGGCAGTGAACGGGCAGCGCGCCTGTACGACTCGGTGTTCGTGGAGTACGGCGACGACTCCGTGGCCCAGCTCGGCGGCGTGCACCTCGCGTGCGAGCAATCGTCGCAACTGCTCGCGAAGGCATTGGAGTGGGGACGCCTGGCCGCCTACCTCGAGCAGTCGACGCGGTACATGCGCTACGACGATCGGCCCGGCGGAGCGTGGCGGGCGACGCTTCCCCCCGAGCTGATCGGCACGCCGGCGGGCGACCGCTACGCGGCGTTCCTCGACGAGGCGTTCACGAGCTACGGCCGAATGTACGAGCCGATGGAAGCCTGGTTCAAGGAGCGCTACCCGAAGCAAGAAGGAGACAGCGACTTCGTCTACCGCCAGACGATCATGGCCAAGACGTGCGACACGCTGCGGGTGCTGCTTCCTGCGGGAACGAGGTCGAACCTCGGCATCTACGCGACCGGGCAGTCCTACGAACAGCTGCTCATGCGGCTGGCGGTGCATCCACTCGCCGAGATGCGCTCCTACGGCGAGCTCATGAAGACCGAGCTGCGCAAGGTCATCCCCGAGTTCCTGAAGCGCGTCGACGTCGAGAAGCGCGGCGTCGCGTGGTCGCGCTACTGGCAGGCGAACCGCGAGCGCGTCGAGGAGCTCACCGCGCGCGTGCTCGCCGAGGCCGGCGCCAAGCCAGAGCACCGCGACGAAGTCACGCTCGTCGAGCACGATCCCGAGGGCGAGGCAAAAGTGGCCGCGGCGGTGCTGTACGAGTCATCGAACATGCCCGACGACCAGCTGCTCGCGCTTGCTCATTCGATGTCTCGCGAAAGGGTCGCCGAGATCCTGCACGCGAGCGTGGGCGACCGGTCGAACCGGCGGCACAAGCCGGGCCGCGCCTGGGAACGAACGAGCTACCGCTTCGACGTGCTCTGCGACTACGGGGCGTTCCGCGACCTGCAGCGACACCGTCCGCTCACGATCGAGTGGCAGCGACTCACCACGGAGCACGGCTACGAGACGCCCTCACAGATCGACGAGGCCGGCCTGCGCAGCGTCTGGGAACGCGTGATGCAGGCGAGCGCCGAGACCGAGCGCGCGCTGATCGACGCCGGGTCCGTCGACCAGGCACAGTACGCGGTCTCGATGGCCTATCGCATCAGGTTCGTGATGCAGATGACGGCGCGTGAGGCGATGCACCTCACTGAGCTCCGGTCGCAACCCGCAGGCCACCCCGTGTATCGACGAGTCGCCCAGACGATGCATCGGCTGATCGCCGACGTGCATCCCGCGATCGGCGAGACGTTCAGCCACGTCAGCTACGACGAGGTCGACCTCGAACGCTTGGAGGCCGAACGCCGCACCGAGCAGAAGCGCAAGACCCTGCGGGAAAGCTGACCCAGTGCCGACCGGAGGTGCGGTCGCCTCGATCGTGCGGAATGGCGAAGCAAGCAGCGTGGGCGCGGAGGCACCCGGCCACGAGCGACTCGCGATCGACTCGATCTTCTACGTGGGGTCGATCGCGAAGCAGTTCGTCGCTGCGTGCATCGCGTTCCTCGAGCGCGACGGCGGACTCGACCTCGACGACCCGGTCTCGCGGTACGTGCCACGACTGCCGAGCTGGGGGAAGCTCGTCACGATCCGTCACCTCATCCACCACACCGGCGGGGTGAAGGAACGGTCTCGGGAAGGGCCCGGCGTGCCGGTCACCGGTGTGCCGGCGTGGGGGAACGCCGATCTGCTCGATGCGCTCCGCCAGGTAGATCACCTCGACTTCGAGCCGGGATCACGCTATGGGTACTCGAACCGGGGCTACCTGCTGCTCGCGGAGGTCGTGGCGGCAGCGAGTGGCACGACCCTGGCCGACATCGCCCACGAGCGCATCTTCGAACCGCTCGGCATGCGCGACTCGTTCTTCCGCGACGCGGAGGCGCCGCTCCCCGATCGGGCGGTGCGGGGGCACTTCGAAGCCGACGACGGGAACGTCTACGTCGAGCCGGCAAGGTTCCACGCGGTGGGCGCCGGCGGGCTCTGGACGACCGCGCGCGATCTCGCCGCTTGGAGCGTGAACTTCGAAGAGGACCAGCTCACTGGCGGCTGGCTGCCGGAGCGACTCACGACAAAGGGAAGCCTCGATGACGGCACGCCGATCCACTACGCGTGGGGGCTCTCGGTGCGCACGCATCGAGGTCTGCCGATCGTGAGTCACGGGGGCAGCTTCCCTGGGTGGGGATCGAAGATGGTGCGCTTCCCGACCGAGAACACCACCATGATCGTGCTCGCGGATCGCGAGGATCTCGACGTCTCCGCGATGGCCTTCCGGCTCGCCGACGAGGCCCTCGCGGACCGCATCGACCCCTCCGCACCGCACGCCAGCGAGACATTTGACGGCGCGCTCACGTAGCGGAGCGGTAGCGCAATGAGGCGTCTGACCTGGCCCGATGGCAGAAGACTCCCGGAAATCCGCGGGATCGCGCCGTTTCCCGGTAGGCTTCCCGCGTCCTGACTACACCTGGGGAGGTGTCCGAATGAACAAGGCAGAGCTGGTCGACGCCATCGCCGACAAGACCGGAATGGCCAAGTCGCAGGTCGACGAGGTCATCAAGGGCATGACCGAGACGATCGAGACGCAGGTCGCCAAGGGCGACAAGATCTCGATCCCGGGCTTCATCTCGTTCCAGAAAGTGAACCGCGCTGCGCGCACGGGCCGCAACCCGCGCACGGGCGACACGATCAACATCCCGGCGAGCGCCACCGTCAAGGTGACTGCAGGCGCACGTCTCAAGAGCAGCGTGAAGTAGCTACACAGCGACTCCGCACCACCGCGGGCCGGCGCTTTCGAGCGCCGGCCCGTTCCATGTCCGGCCAAGGCTGACGCAGGGGCGGTTTCGGTACCCTGGAACCCTTCCATGGACCGCGAAACCGTGCTGCTCGCCGCCATCGTCATGTTGACCGCCGCCGCCTTCGCGGTTGGGGTGAGCGGCTTCGTGCTGCTCGCTCGCGATCGGCGCGCGCGTCACTCGCCGTCCCCCGTCGCGACAGGCGCCACGGGACATCACGAGGTTCCAGAGGAGCACTGACATGTTGGAGCTCCTCGACCTGCGCGAGCGGGGCGAGCGTCTCGACGCCACCAGGCTCGAGACCGACCCCACCGTTGCCGACACCGTCGCCGGCATCCTGCAACGTGTCTTCGTCGAGGGTGACGACGTGCTGATCGAGCTCGCGCACCGGTTCGACGGCGCCGAGCTCGCCGAGGGCGGCCTCCTCGTCTCCGATGCGGAGCTCGACGGCGCCGCGGCGGACATCGATCCGAAACTGCGGCGCGCGCTCGACGACCTGATCGATCGGCTGAGGGATCTCGCCGCCCGACAGCTTCCGAGGGAATGGTGGGACGAGCGAGACGGCGTTCGCTTCGGAGAGATCGTGCGGCCGCTCGCGTCTGTCGGCTGCTACGTGCCGGGCGGACGCGCGGTGTATCCCTCGTCGGTATGCATGACGGTCGTGCCGGCGGTCGTCGCCAAGGTCGGCGAGATCGTGGTGTGCACCCCTCCGCAGCCCGACGGTTCGATACCGGCCCCCGTGCTCTACGCTGCGCGGAGAGCCGGCGCCCACTACGTCGCCAAGACCGGTGGGGCGCAGGCGGTCGCCGCCATGGCATACGGCACCGAGTCGATCCCACGGGTCGACCGTATCGTCGGTCCGGGCAACGCCTACGTCACCGAGGCCAAGCGGCAGGTCGCAGGGACCGTCGGCATCGATGGGCTCGCTGGCCCTTCGGAACTCGCGATCGTCGCCGACGGCGACATCGACATCGACATGGCAGCGCTCGATCTGATCGCGCAGGCGGAGCACGATCCGCAGGCACGCACCTTCTTCATCACCCCCGACCCCGATCTCGCGACCCGCGTGGCGAAGGCGCTCGACGAGGCGCTCGAGGATGCCGGGCGACGCGAGATCGTCGATGCCGCCCTCGTCCACACGAAGGCAGTGCTCGTCCGAGATCTCGACCACGCCGTGGAGGTCGTGAACGACCTCGCGTCCGAGCACGTCCTGCTGTTGCTCCCCGAGCCGCACGACTTCCTGCCGATGGTGCGCAACGCCGGCGCGATCTTCCTCGGGCACTGGAGCGCCGTGCCGTTCGGCGACTATGGGGTCGCCTCGAATCACGTGTTGCCGACGGCCGGCACGGCGCGCTTCTCGAGTGGGCTCAGAGCTGCCGACTACGTCACCGTGAGCTCGGTGGTCGAGCTCGGCAAGGCCAGCGCCGCCCGTTACGCTCCAGGTGCCTCGGCGATCGCCTCCGCCGAGGGGCTCGTCGGCCACGCCCGGGCCATGGACGCCCGCTCCGGTGCGGCCGAGGTCGTGCAACCGTGACTCCGGCCGCCGAACCTCGCGCCGGTGTGCGCGACGTCGATCCGTACGTTTCGCCACAGCTCGATGTGGCAGCACGCCTCAACACCAACGAGTGCCCGCTTCCGTTGCCCGATGCTTTCTCCGACGAGCTGGCGCAGGCCATGCGTGGTCTATCGCTCAACCGCTACCCGGACGGGCAGATGACTCGTCTGCGCGAGGCGCTGGCCGACCGTCACCATCACCCCTTCGAAGGAACGTGGGCCGCGAACGGATCGAACGAGGTGCTCACCGAGTTGCTGCTCGCCTTCGGCGGCCCGGGGCAGATCGCGGTCGTGTTCGAGCCCACCTACCTCTTGCACGCGCGTCTCTCGTGGCTCACACACACCAAGCTAGTCCAGCTCAGACTAGCCCCCCCGTTCACCATCGATGAGACGTCTGCCGAGGCGGCCATGACCGCTGAGCCGAACGTCATCTTCGTGTGCTCTCCCAACAACCCAACGGGCAACGCACAGCCGCTCGACGCGATCGCCTCGCTGGCCGAAGGCACGTCCGCGTTGGTCATCGTCGACGAGGCCTACATCGAGTTCGGCGGCGAGAGTGCGCTGAAGCTCGTGGCCGACCATGCCAACGTGGCCGTCGTGCGCACGTTCTCGAAGGCGTTCTCCATGGCGGGAGCCCGGCTCGGGTACGTGCTCGCGAGCGCCGAGGTCGTGACCGACCTGCAGCGGGTGCGGCTTCCGTACCACATGTCGGCGCTCGCCCAGACGGCCGGCATCATCGCGCTGCGGCACGCAGGCGACGCGTTGTCGTTGCTCGATCCGATCCGCGCCCAGCGCGATCGCATCATGCACGAGCTCGCGTCGATACCCGGCACTACTGTCTTCCCGAGCGACGCGAACTTCGTGCTCTTCACGCCTCCCGCACCCCACGACGCCACGCAGGTCTGGCAGGCACTGCTCGATCGCAGCGTGCTCGTCCGCGACCTGACCGCAGTGGTACCGAACGCCCTGAGGGTCACAGCCGGCGCACCGCACGAGGTGGACCTGTTCCTCACCAGCCTGCACGAGGTGCTGTCGGCATGAGCCGCACGGCGAGCGTCGCGCGAACCACTCAGGAGACCGACATCACCGTCAAGCTCGATCTCGACGGGTCCGGCTCGGCGACATCAGACACGGGTATCCCGTTCTTCGATCACATGCTGCAGCAGCTCGGCAAGCACGCCGGTTGGGACCTCGACGTGACGTGCAAGGGCGACCTGCAGGTCGATGGACACCACACCGTCGAGGACTGCGGCATCGCGATCGGCACTGCCCTCGCCCAGGCTCTGGGCGACAAGTCCGGCATCCGGCGATTCGCGTCGATCACCGTGCCGCTCGATGAAGCGGCCGTCGAGGTCGCTCTCGATCTCGCTGGGCGCAACTTCGTCGTGCACGAGGTGGCGGTGCCGTACGAGACGATCGACGGGTTCGACACAGGGTTGCTCGAGGACTTCGTCCGCGCGTTCGCACAGGCATCGAACATGACGATCCACGTGCGCTTGCGCTCAGGCCGGTCGCCACACCACATCTGTGAGGCGCAGTTCAAGGCGATGGCCAAGGCCCTCGGCGACGCGTGCGGCCTCACGGGACACGCCGGCGTGCCGTCCACCAAGGGAACGCTCTGACCAGAGGATCTCGATGACTCCGACGATCGCCGTGGTCGACTACGGCTCCGGCAACCTGCACTCTGTCTCGCGCGCGATCTCGCGTGTGGGTGGCACAGCGCTGGTCACAGGCAACAACGACGAGATCAGCTCGGCCGACGCGCTCCTGATCCCGGGTGTCGGCCATTTCGGAGCGTGCATGCGGGCGATCCGCCGGCACGGTATCGATACGGCGATCGAAGCATTCCGCGCCACCGAACGATCGATCTTCGGTGTGTGCGTCGGCATGCAGGTGCTCTACGAGGGCAGCGACGAGGATCCCGAACCGGGCCTCGGCATCTTCCCTGGGCATGTCGAGGGCATCGCGGGCGACGTGAAGGTGCCACACATGGGGTGGAACAACACCGCGGCCTGGACCGAGCCGCACCCATTCCTCGACGATCTTGCCGACGGAACCCGCTTCTACTTCGTGCACTCCTACGCGCCACCGGTGGGGGCGACGACCGTTGCGACGACGACTCATGGCGTGCGGTTCACCGCGGCGGCCGCGCGCGACAACGTGTTCGCGACCCAGTTCCACCCGGAGAAGTCCTCCGACGCCGGGCTGCACGTGTACGAGCGTTTCGTGAGGTCGCTCGCATGATCGTGATCCCTGCGATCGACCTGCGCGGTGGCCGTGCGGTGCGCCTGCTGCAAGGCGACCCAGACGCCGAGACGACGTACGCGGCCGATCCGGTCGAGGTCGCTGAGCGCTTCCAAGGAGAAGGCGCACGACGGCTGCACGTGGTCGACCTCGATGCGGCCCTCGGGGAGGGCAACAATCGCGAGCGGGTCGAGGCGATCTGCCGAGCGGTCCAGGTGCCTGTGCAGGTGGGTGGAGGCATCAGGACGCAGGACGACATCAGCGGACTGCTCGAGGCTGGGGCGGCTCGCGTGATCCTGGGAACGACCGCCGCGGCCGATCCATCGTT
Source organism: uncultured Actinomycetes bacterium (assembly GCA_963831325.1). GTDB lineage: Bacteria > Actinomycetota > UBA4738 > UBA4738 > HRBIN12 > JAOUEA01. The sequence goes on along the minus strand of CAWHQA010000029.1, from coordinate 8,748 downwards.
CGTGCGACGCGCCGTCGAGGAGCATGCGGAGTCGATCGTCGTTGCCGTCGATGTGCGCGGCGGACATGTCATGGTGCGTGGCTGGAAGGAGGAGGGCCCCACGCTAGAAGAAGCGGTGCCCGCGCTCGAAGCGGCGGGTGCGCCGCGCTACCTCATCACCTCGATCGCCCGTGACGGCACGCTCAGGGGACCGGACATGAAGCTCTACGAGCACGTGTTGAGCCTGACCGCCACCCCCCTGATCGCGAGCGGCGGCGTGCGCGACGCCGACGACGTTTGGGCCCTTCGCGACCTGGGGTGCGAGGCGGTCGTGACCGGAAAGGCCTTGTACGAGAAGACGCTGAAGCTCGCCCAGGTGATCCGGGGATGACGAGGGCGACCAGCCTGGTGACGCACCCATGACGTTGGCAAAGCGCATCGTGCCGTGCCTCGATGTCAACGCGGGCAGGGTCGTGAAGGGCACCAGGTTCCAAGAGCTGCGTGACGCCGGCGATCCGGTCGAGCTGGCCGCGCGCTACGACCGGGAAGGCGGCGACGAGCTCGTCTTCCTCGACATCACCGCCACGCTCGAAGGCCGCGCCGCCACACTCGACGTGATCTCGCGTACCGCCGAGCAGGTCTTCATCCCGCTCACGGTCGGCGGGGGCGTGCAGCACCAGGACGACGTCCACGACCTGCTGCGCGCCGGCGCCGACAAGGTGGCGGTGAACTCGGCGGCCGTTCGGGATCCGGCGCTGCTCCGACGCGCCGCGGACCGGTTCGGCACCCAATGCATCGTGGTAGCGATCGACGCGAAGCGGCGCGCAGACGGTGAGGGGTGGGAGGTGTTCATCGACGCGGGCCGCACACCCACGGGACGTGACGCTGTGGAATGGGCGGTCGAGGCCACCTCCGCGTGCGGCGCCGGTGAGGTCCTGCTGACATCGATGGATCGTGACGGCACCGGCCAGGGGTACGACCTCGACCTGCTGCGTTCGATCTCGGGTGAGGTTGGGGTTCCCGTGGTCGCGAGCGGTGGCGCGGGCGAGGTTGGCCACTTCGCACAGGCGCTCATCGACGGCAGGGCCGACGCGGTGCTTGCGGCAAGCCGTCTGCACTTCGGCCAGCTCACGATCCGCGAGATCAAGCAGCACTTGCGTGATCTCGACGTGGAGGTGCGGCTGTGAGCGACGAGTCGTCGGATCCGGTCGTCCGCGGCGAGCTCGATCGATCGCCGGTCGATCCGGGCTCTCTTCGGTACGACGACCGGGGGCTGATCCCCGTGATCGTGCAGGATGCCGAGAACGGCGAGGTGCTCATGATGGCCTGGGCGAACCGAGAGGCGCTCGACCGCACCCTCGCCGAGGGGCGCATGGTGTATTGGTCTCGATCGAGGGGGAGCTCTGGCGCAAGGGCGACTCGAGCGGTCACGTGCAGCTCTGGCACGAGCTGCGTGTTGACTGCGACGCCGATGTGATCATGGCGCGTGTCCATCAGGAAGGCGCGGCCTGCCACATGGGCGAACGAAGCTGCTTCTACCGCTCGCTCGCCGGCGGCGAGGATGTATCGAGTCGGGCGGAACCCTCCGACGTGGTCGACGGCTGAGCCCCGTGGAGCCGCATCTGCACACGAACCACCGATGCATCGGCGAAGGTCCTGATCTGCACGAGGTCACAGAGCTGGTTCGCGAGCCACAAGCCGAAGCCGCTCTCCTGATCGATCGTGGGCCGTCTTCGCCCGGCCAACGGGTCGGTGATGGAGCCCGCGTCGACCACCTCGCAGACGATCGCTTCGTCGCCAGACCAGACACGCACGACTCCTCGACCCCCGCCGTGACGGACGCTGTTGGAAGAGATCTCACCCACAGCGAGCACGAGATCGTCGACCCGATCGAACAGACCGAGTGTTCCCGCATGGCCGGCGAGCCACGGACGGACCGACGAGAGGGTTCCGGGGCTGAACGACAACGTCTCGGCAGACGCGGGGGCCTTGGGCAAGGGCACACTGAATGGTGCGGCGGCCACACCGTCGCCTTCGAACGAAGCGCTCGGCCACCGCCCATGCCGATCGGAGATCGAAGGATGGGTGCGCTCGGCGCCGCTGATGGTTGCCTCGCCGAGCGACTCCAAATCGTACGGGCACATGAGCCACATGTTCGCCGAGCCCGAGAATGCGAGGTTCAACAGGGACTCATGCCGCTCGCACTCGACCAGCTCCTGCTCGGTGCGACCTGCCCACACCGGCTGACCGATGCCTCGCAGACGCTGTCCGTCGGCATGGTCGTCGACGAAGGACTGCCACGCCGGGATGATGCGGGCAGGATTCGCGCCGACGACAGCCATGTCCGCGAACGTCAGCAGCGGATGCTGGCCGATCCTGGCATCGAGCATGCTGACCGTGGGGGCATCGATGACCACGAACGTCGGCTCGCCGACATCGACGCCCTGCTCGATGAATCGCGTCGCCTGCTCGAGGAGGTCATCGGGTCCCGCGTACATGAGCGCCTCATGGCGGAATCCGCTCGCTCGATCGTGGCCGATCTCGTCTGGTGTTCCGCGCATCACGCCCACCCCGCGGTTGCACCGTGCTCCCATCGCGGGCAACACGAAGCCAACCGGCGATCATCGTCTAGAGCAGCCATGTTCCCACGGAACCAGGCGCCGAAACGGGAACGCTACACTTCCCGCCGTGTTGAAGCTGGTCATCCCCAAGGGCTCCCTCGAGGAGCAGACGCTGCGGTTGTTCGAGGCCGCCGACCTGCACGTACGTCGCTCGACGAGCCGCGACTATCACGGAAGCGTCGATGACGATCGTATCGAGCGGGTGAGCGTGCTGCGTCCCCAGGAGATCCCCACGTACGTCGCCGAAGGCCTGTTCGACATCGGGATCACCGGACAGGACTGGATCGCGGAAACCGGCAGCGACGTCGAGGTGCTCGCGAGCCTCAGCTACGCGAAGACGGGCACGGGCCATGGCACGACGATCGTCCTCGCGGTTCCCAACGAGCACCCTGCCAACAGCGCGAGCGAGATGCCGAGCGGCTCCCGCATCTCGACCGAGTTCGTTCGGATCACCGAGCGGTACTTCGCCGAGCTCGGCATCGATGTGAGGGTGGCATGGAGCTACGGCGCGACCGAGGCCAAGGTGCCCGAGATCGTCGATGCGATCGTCGACGTCACCGAGACGGGCAGCACGCTGCGCGCCCACGGCATGAAGATCATCGGCACGCTGCTCACCTCGGATCCTGTGCTCGTAGCCAACCGCCAGGCAGCCGCAGATGACGACAAGCGCGCAGCCATGGACGACATCACCACCCTGCTGCTCGGCGCCCTCGACGCCGTGGGAAGGGTGCTGATCAAGCTGAACGTCGCCGAAGCCGACCGCGACGCGGTGCTGGCGGTAGTGCCTTCCATGAAAGCCCCGACCGTATCGCCCCTCACCGACGGTGGCTTCGCCATCGAGACGGTGGTCGACAAGCGGGGCGTGAATCGGCTGATCCCTGAGCTCAAGACTGCCGGGGCCACCGACATCTTGGAGATCCCGATCTCGAAGATCGTCCCCTAGCCTGGATCGTCCGGGGTTTGCCGAGCCGCCGGTCGGGGGAAGCTATGCATCTACATCAAACTCCGAATCCAGGAAGTCTGACGTGCCCGCCATCCCCAATCACACCACGCACCTATCTGCCACGGTCGTCGCGCCTGCTGAGGCCCGGGCAGCGCTCGGAGCAGCGATCGAAGGGCCGATGGGGGAAGACGTGCTCGCAACGGCTCGGCTCCTCGTCACAGAGCTCGTGACGAACAGCGTTCGACACGCGATCGCGCCGGCAGGTTCCGATCTCCGCATCGAGATCGATGACAACGACGGGCTGCTGCGGGTGGAGGTCCACGACTTGGGTCGTGAGTCTCCCGACCTGCGCCCGGCGGAACGACCCGATGGCGGGTTCGGTCTTCATCTAGTGGACCAACTCGCAGACCGCTGGGGCTCCGCTCGCAGTGATGAGGGCACCTGCGTCTGGTTCGAGCTCCAGCTCACCCCCACGTCTCCGGTCTAAGTCGGCCGCGCTCGATCCGAACCCTCAGCTCAGGCGTTGGAAGCGCCTGCCTCGCAAGTGATCGCCGTCGACCCTAGCGCCGTGGCCAGATCGGGAGCTCGCTCGGGGTGAGCGCGCACCCGCCCGAGCCAGCTCTGCCCTTCGGTGAAGAGCGCCACGATGGTGCTCTCGTCGCAAGCATGCGAGACGGCTTCATCGACGGAGACCTCTTCGTCGATCAATTCACCTCGGAAGTAGGCGACGCCCGCGGCGTCGAAGCACCCGGCCGTGCGTTCATCCTCTGCCCGGCACCCGCCGATGCCCGCGGCCTCGAGGCGTTCCACCAACTGCTGCGGATCGGAGACGTCGTTCGTGCCATCGGCGCGCACCGCCAGGGTCGCTGCCACGATAACTGCGGGGACCAGCACCCCTGCTGCGATGACTAGCCGTTTCGTATTCGGTGTCATGCTTAGCTCCTCCGCGAAGATCGGCCACAGCCCTCTGTGGCCTGGGCACCCTAACGCCCGGGAAGAGGCACCTCTCACGGAGCTTTCGGTCACTAGTTCTTTCGGCTTCGTGTATCCGGAGTAAGCGGAGGGAAGGACCTTCCTACATCAAATGGGCGGTGGGCGGTGATCTCCCTCCGCCGGTCGTACGAAGCATCACAAGCGCCTGCGAAGGAAGGAGGGGTGGGTGGAGGGCTCGGGAAGGACCCGAGGCAACGAAGCGGGCCAACAGGCAGTACCCACGACGAAAGAACGAGGGAGGACCCCGTGATTCGAAGCTTCCGCCGCAAAGTCGTGGCGGGCGCGGCCTCATTGACGATCGGCGCAGGTCTGTTCGCGGGTCTTGCACCCACGAGCGTGATCGCGTCGAGTCACCGAGAGGCACCGCTCACCGCCGCTGAACCGCAGATCGACAACACCGACGTCTACGCGTTCGTGAGTCCCGACAAGCCGGACTCTGTGACGCTGATCAGCCCGTGGATCCCCTTCGAGGAGCCCGCGGGCGGACCGAACTTCTACCTGTGGTCTGAGAAGACGAACTACGACATCAACATCGACAACGATGGCGATGCTCGGCCGGACCTCACCTACCGGTGGAGGTTCAACACCATCTACAAGAACCCGAACTCGTTCATCTACAACAACGGGCCAGTCACGTCGCTGAACGACGAGAACCTGCTCATCACGCAGCGCTACGACCTGTACCTGATCAGGAACGGGTACCGGCGCCGCCTGCTGAACAACGCCCCCGTGGCGCCCAGCAACGTGGGCAACGCCTCGATGCCGAATTACAACGCCAAGCTGTTCGACGCGGCGGTCGTCGACATCAAGAACTACGGCGACGCAGCGAGCTGGGTGGGTCAGTCCGACGATCCGTTCTTCCTCGATCTTCGGGTGTTCGACCTGCTCTACGGCGGCGACTTCAGTGAGGCCGGCGACGACACGCTGCGTGGCTTCAACGTGAACGCCTTCGCGATCCAAGTGCCTCGCAGCAAGCTCAAGACGGCCGACGATGTCGTCGGAGTGTGGAGCACGGCGTCACGCGGAAGCCTGCGAGTGCAGTCGCAGAACGACACGGCGCGATCGACTACCGAGGGGGACCGGTCCAGGTCTCGCGTCTCGGCATGCCGCTCGTGAACGAGGTCGTCGTTCCGGTGGGGCTGAAGGACTACTTCAACGCCTCCCAGCCGCGCAAGGACGCGCAGTTCCTGCCGGCGGTGAACGATCCTGAATTGCCGTACCTGATCAGCGCCGTCTACCCGACGGTATTCCCCGACGTGCCGGATTCGAGGCCGAACAAGAAGGGCGTGCAGCGCGACGACCTCATCTCGGTCTTCCTGACGGGCGTCGAAGGCCTCAACATGCCCAAGGGCGTGCGGCCTTCGGAGATGCTGCGTCTCGACGTGACCACCAAGCCCTGCACGAGCGGATGCTCGCGCCTCGGCGTGGTCGGCGGCGACACGGCTGGGTTCCCGAACGGGCGTCGTCTGACCGACGACGTGATCGACATCTCGCTGCAGGTCGTGATGGGTGTGCTGTTGCCCGACCACGACGCCGATGCCGAGACGCTCGCCGACGGGGTGCACCAGAACGACGAACCGTTCCAGAATGTGTTCCCGTACCTGGCCTACCCGCACTCGGGATCGTCCGCGAACCCGCACGGCTGATAGGGAGAGGGCCGGCCGTCGCTCAGCGACGGCCGGCTCCACCCCACGACGAGTACCCTGCACCGGATGGCCCGCGATCGACGACGACCCGCTCTCATGCTCGCGGCCTGCCTCGCAGGCTCGCTCGCCCTCTCCACGATAGGTGCATTTCGCTCCTCCGCGATCGCCGCGCTTCGCGAGCGGCCCGACCGCACCTGGATGACCGACGGAAAGGTGTTCGCCCTGGTGCGCGCGGGCAACATGCTCATCCTCGGCGGACGGTTCAACAAGCTCCTGCCGCCACGCGGATCGGCCGAGGCGTCGATCGCCGTGACCAATCTGGCCGCTCTCGATATCGATACGGGGCGACCCCTTCCGTTCGCGCCGCAGGTCGGCGGAGTCGCTGCGGAAGTGCGCGCGCTCACGATCGCCGACGGCAGGCTCTACGTGGGTGGGTCGTTCTCGAGCCTCGGGGGCTCGGCGGCCGGGAACGTCGGCGCCATCCGCATCGCCGACTCGAGCCGCATCACCTCGTTCAGCCCAGTGGTTCGCGGGCCCGTCTACGCGCTGGCGGCTTCGGCAGACCGGCTGTACGCGGGCGGCGCGTTCGGTCGGGTCGACGGCGCCCCGCGAGCGAGGCTTGTCGCGTGGGACATGCCGGCCGGCCATCTCTCGAAAAGCTGGCGCCCCCAGACAACGTCCGGAGCCGTGCGAGATCTCGAGCTCGATGCCTCCGGGACTTCGGTGTTCATCGCAGGAGCATTCGACGCGATGGCGCAAGCAGGCACCGACTTCGAACGCCGAACCCTGGCGAAGGTCGACGCCGGCAACGGACGCCTGCGCGACTGGAGGCCCGACGGGGTGATCGGCGATCCCCAGACGGCCTGGGCGGTCGACGTGACGCACCGACGCGTGCACGGAGGGTTCGGTCGAGGCCCCAACTACGCGGCATCGTTCGAAGCCGGGGGAGCCATCGGCAACCGCATCTGGCGATTCGCCGCCACGGGCAATGTGCAGACGGTCGAGCTCTCGGACGACGCCTCGCGTCTCTACGTTGGCGGTCATTTCGGTCTCAACGGACGGCGTCAGTCTCTGTGCGGCGGCGAGGCTCGCGGACTCGTGGCGCTCGACCCCGACACCGGCGCTCCGATGTGCACGTGGCTTCCCCAGCTCGAGCCCTCCGACCACAACTACCACGGCCCGTGGGCGATGGTCGTCACTCGCGGGGGCCTGTGGGTCGCTGGGGGTTGGCTGACGATCGCCGGCCTGGAACAACGAAACATCGCTCGCTTCTCTCCCTGAGCGATCGAGGGCGACTCCCCTCGAGCCCCGAAACGCCTCGCCTCCTAGGTTCGACATCCTCCTGGGTTGACATCCCTCCTGTGATGACGTCATACTGACGTCGTTCGATAGGCACTAGGACGTCAGGAGGACGCCATGTGGATGGGTCCATCGATCAGAGCCGAGCTGATCCGCTCCCGGATGCAAGAGTTGGAGCGCGCAGCGATCGAGCACCACCGAACGAAGCGCCCCGGGAAGAGCCCCCGTCGGCCCGGCCCCGGCCCCGATCCGTGCGAGCACTGAATCGTGGAAACGGGAAGCTTCCTGGACGCGGTCGAAACCGACATCGAGGCCTCGGGGGCCAGGGACGTCGAGGCGACGGCCGAGGCGGTTCGACTCACCGCGGCGCTGCGCTCATCGCTGCAACTGCGGCTCTTCGACGCCATGGGTCAGGCTGCGCTCGAGCTGAGCGAGCAGATGGCGTCGGGCCATGTGGAGGTGCGCCTCGCCGGGCGCGACGTCGAGCTCGTGTACGTGCCCGATGATTCGCCGCCGACCGCGTCGAACCGAGAAGTCGACGACGAGGGCACCGCGAGGCTCACGCTGCGCATGCCCGAGTCGCTGAAGTCGCAGGTCGAGGGCGCGGCGAGCCGCGCGGGCAGCTCCACGAACGCTTGGCTCGTCGACGCAGTCAAGCGGGCACTCGATCATCGCAGACACCGGGTCGTCGGAAACCGCCTCACAGGATTCGGCCAGAGTTGAGGGCCCCAGAGCTGAGGAGATGGACAGATGGAACCGAGCACCTTCGACGTCACCGGCCGCCTCGATCTGCGCATACGGATCCGGTCCGGCGACATCCACATCACGCAGACGGATTCAGCGACCGCAACGGTGCACGTCACGGGCGAACGCGCGGGCGAAAGGATCTCTGTCGAGACCGATGACTCATCGTCCGGAACGCGACTGCAGGTCGTGCAGCCGAAAGGTGTCGGCGGGTGGACCATGAGGGGTGGCGCGCTCCAGATCGACATCGAGGTCCCAAGGGATACGGTGGCCGACATCGTCACGGGAGCGGGCGACCTGACCATCGATTGCACGCTCGCAGGTTTGGCGTTCCAGTCGGGTTCGAGCGACGCCCGTATCGCCGCCGTCGCCGGATCGCTCCGCGTGCGGTCGGCGAGCGGTGACATCCGGGTCGGCGTCATCGAGGGCGACGTGTCGTTGACGACGGCATCAGGCGATGTCGAGATCGGGTCGATAGGCGGTTCCCTGCACGGGCGGAGCGCATCGGGCGACGTGGAGATCG
>CAWHQA010000028.1:0-85461 GCA_963831325.1 uncultured Actinomycetes bacterium | reverse complement strand
GGTTTGCCGCTTGCCGACGCCTTACGACGTATTGCTTGACCGTGAACTCCTATCTGGTGTGGGATCCAACCGGCAGGAATGCGGTCGCCTTCGACACCGGGGCTGATTGTGATGACATGCTTGAAGCCATTGCGGAGCGCCAGCTGAAGTTGGAGCTGATTCTGCTGACGCATTCGCACGGCGATCACGTCCTCGAGCTTGACCGCATGAAGGAGAAAACCAATGCGGAGGCGTGGATCGGAGAAAGGGAGCCGATCGCGGGCGCTCGGCCGTTTGCTGTGGGAAAAAAGTTTCAGGTCGGCGGGCTCTCTATTGAGAGTCGATCCACATGGGGCCATTCACAGGGTGGCGTGACCTACGTGGTGCGAGGTCTCCCACGCACCCTCGCCATCGTTGGCGATGCTATCTTCGCAGGGTCCATGGGCGGAGGGGGAGTTTCGTATAAAGATGCTTTGCAGACCAATCGCGAAAACATCCTCACCTTGCCGGATGAAACAGTCATCTGCCCAGGGCACGGCCCGCTGACAACCGTCGGAGAGCAAAAGAGAGTAAATCCTTTTTTTCCTGACGTGGACAAGTGAGTGCGAGGATGAGAAAGAAGAGCACTTGGGAGATGAACACTATTGGATTTGTCGGCGTTGGGCGCATGGGCTCCAACATGGCCCGCCGCTTACGTGATCAGGGCTACACTATCGGCGCCACCTACGACGTAAACGCGCAAGCAGCGCAGCAGCTGGCCGCCGAGATCGGCGCGACTCCCTGTCAGCGTCTTTCGGAGGTCACCTCCCGGAGCGACGTTGTCATCACTGTCGTTACAGATGATGCCGCCATGCGGTCGATCTTCGGTTTGGATGGCAAGGACGACAATTTGCTCGTGAAAGCTTCCGGTAAACTGTTCGTCAATTGCGCCACGATTTCACCAAAATGCCATCTTGATGTCGAAAAAGCGGCTGTCGCCGCAGGGGCTCACTCGCTTGAGGCTTGCATGGCCTCGAGCACCACTCAGGCACGGCAAGGAACCCTTTATCTGATGGTCGCGGGAGAAAAGTCCGTTTTCAAGAAAGTCGAATCCCTCCTGAGCAAGATGAGCGCCGCGCTGCGCTACGTCGGAGCGACGGGGGAGGCCGCCAAAGTCAAGGCGCTGGTTAACATGGTGATGAACATCAATACCGCCGGCCTTGCAGAAGGGCTTGCTCTCGGCGACGCCCTCGGTTTGGACCTGACGATGCTGCGCGAGATTTTTTCGCAGACTGGAGCCAACTCCCGTGTTCTCGAGACCGACGGAGAAGATATGCAGCAGCGGGAGCACTCGTGCTATTTCTCCGCGGCGCATGCGGCAAAGGATTCGGGCATCGCTCTTGATCTCGCCCGCGCCGCGAACCTCGTCCTCCCCTTGGCCGAAGCGACAAAGAAACAATACGACCGGATGGTGCACTTCAGGCCTTGGAGAACTCGATAAATCAGGAATAGCAGAGCTTACCTTTCGCGGAAGAGCTCGCGCACACAAGGCTCCGGCGGCGTGAACATTTCTACCGGCTTCCAACCGCAGATGGTCAAGGTCATTGAACCTGAATTCCCGCGCTTTCCGAAAGCTCGCTCCATTCTCCAGAGAAGCTCGACTCTGAACAGCTAAGGGGATTATTTCTTGGAGGCAGATGGCGAACGCCGCACTACGAACTGCATTGCCGCCGGAGGAGGAACGGAGGACCGCAGGCCGTCTTCTGCGAGACAAGGTCAAGCGTAGCGATCTAGGCCGCTGGGAGGCCAAGAGAAGACAGGCCGGATCCTGTCGATCTCGTGGAGGAGGCCCATTCGGATCGTATGGAGCGCTTGATCCCCGTCCGCGTCGGCCGCATGATGGCCTCCCCGTATGCCTTCCTGCGCGGTGCGGCCTCCCTCATGGCCGAAGATTTCGCGAGCTTGCCAAGAACCGGCATCGAGCCCGTGATCTGCGGCGATGCGCACTTGGGAAACTTCGGGTTCTACGCCTCGCCGGAACGCGATCTGGTCTTCGACCTCAATGACTTCGATGAAGCGCACCCAGGACCGTGGGAGTGGGATCTTTGGCGACTCACTACGAGCATCTGGGTGGCGGGTCGGCAGAATGGCCTGGCCGAATCTACTTGCGAGGATGCCGTGTTGTGGTGCGCGGCTGCGTATCGTCGTCAAATTAGCAGACTCGCCGAGCAACCGCTCTTGGCTCGCTCGTTCGACCGAATGGATATCGACCGGATGCGACAAGAAATGGCCGACTGGTCGCTCCGCGGAGAGATCGAGAGAGCTGCGGATCTGGCACGCCATAGAACCAGTGATCGCGCTTTGCCAAAGCTCACCCGCGAACGCGATGGCGTGCGCCACATCGTGGAACAACCACCACTCGTCTCCCACGTTTCCGATGAGGAGAAGGATCGTCTCATCGACGGCATTGCAGCTTATCTGGAAACACTTCCTTCCTACTGGCATCGGGTGCTTAGTTCCTATCTGGCCGTTGACATCGCCCATAAGGTCGTCGGAGTGGGCAGTGTAGGGCTGCGCGCCTTTGTGGTGCTGCTCCAAGGCAATAGTCCCCAAGACATGCTTTTCCTCCAGTTAAAGCAATCCAGACGCTCGTGCGTGGCCCCGTTCGTGCACGGTGACACGGCTTGGCATGCACATCAGGGGCAGCGCGTCGTTGAGTATCAACAGACGCTGCAGACGGTCAGTGATCCTTTGCTCGGTTGGACCACCGTCGATAAACGCGACTACTACGTGCGGCAGTTCCGCGATATGAAAGGCGCTGTCACGGTGGAAGGTATGGATGGCTCTGCGCTCATGGATTACGGGCGGATCTGCGGCGCCTTGCTCGCCAAGGGCCACGCGCGCTCAATTGATGCAACCATTCTCCGCGGCTATCTCGGCAAAGGTGACGTCGCCGGACCGCGCCTTCGTGCGCTTCGCACGAGGCTTACGCCGACCAAACCGAAGCCGACCACGGAGCGCTCGTGCAAGCCGTTAAAGCCGGGCGCCTACCCGCAGAGCACGGGACCTAGCTTGCACGTCATCAGGCGGGTCAGCATCACGAGCACCCCATAAAACAGATTGTCGCCGCGGCATCTCTCGAACACCGCGACGACATTCTATTCCTCCCTGTCGATTTCCCTTATCGACCCCTTTCTGGAACAATCCCTCTTCAGATAAACGAATACCTCATAGCCTCTTTGTGCAAGGGAAAATTTTAACTCGAGCAACCTCCAGGGAAGACATCCTGTTTAACAGCCTCGCGAAGAACACTCTGTGAAACATAAATTTTTTTCTATTGACTCCTCACGCTCACTCTCCGCGGCGCAGAACTATGTGACTCGGCGCCGCGGCTCTGCTAGCGAAAAGATATGTCTCTCCAACGATCGGCACACAGCGAGTTAGCGTCGGGCTCGCCGTGGGCGGTTGCCGTGATGTTCTTTGGCAACGGCTTGGTGATGGGATCTTCGTTTTCCCGGATGCCCGGAATTCGCGATCAGGTGGGCGCGACCCCGACACAGCTGGCCTTCGCGCTGGTTTGTGTGGGAATCGGTTCGATCGTTGGGATGCCGTTCACCGGCCGCCTGGTGGACCGCTACTCTTCTCGAACGGTCAGCCGGGCAGCGACAGCGCTTTGTCTTGGCGGCTGGGCGATGGTCCCGCTGGCCGGTTCGGTTCCCGTCCTGGCGTTGATGCTGCTTTTCACCGGCTTGGGCACTGGCGTCGGCGACGTCGCCATGAACGTGCAGGGACATCTTGGTTGAACAGCGCAGCCGTCAGGTGCTGATGCCTTACTGGCATGGGATTATTCTCCCTTGGCGCCGTGGCCGGCGCCTTGGCTGGCGCACTCGCCGCCTCGCTCGGATTGCCGCTGGGCTGGCAGCTGCCGGTGGTATCGCCGTCCTGGCTGCAGCGATGTGGTTCGCAACCTCGCGCTACCTTCCCGACGCTGGCTTGCACCCCGCGGCAACTCAGGAGCCTATCGAAGAACCGATCTTTGACGAACCGCAAGTGCTCGCCTGCGATAGAGAGCCATCTCGGCGGTGCGAAGATGGCCGATCACCAAGATGGAGATGCTTGCTTGGACTCATGGTATTCGCCACCGCGGTAGGTGAGGGCGCGGCTAACGACTGGCTGGCCTTGATGCTGGTCGACAACCGCGGCGCGCCGCCAGCGCTGGGTGCGCGTCACCTACGCGGGCTTCAATCTGACGATGACCATTGGCCGATTTGCCGGCGGAGCTATCATCCAGCGCTTCGGGCGGGTGCCGGTGCTGCTATGCGGCGGGCGCGATCGCCAGCGCGGGAGTGGCGATGCTTTGCCTGGTGCCTTCGACCGTGGTCGCGTTGATTGGCGCCGCCGCATGGGGCCTCGGATTGTCCGTGGTATTTCCCGTCGGCGATGCGGGGAGGACACAGTGGAGGCGACCGGGAAGGCAGCCGTCGCGGAGTTCGTCGGCGACTTTCGCGCTCATCTTCTTCGGCGCCGGGGCCGTGATCTTGAACGCGAACGGCCAGCTCGACCTCACCGGCGTCGCACTCGCCCACGGCCTCGTGCTCGCGGATCATGGTCTCGGTGACGGCGCATATCTCCGGGGGGCTGTTCAACCCCGCCGTCCGATCGCACTGTGGGTGACGGGCAAGCTGCCGACCGTGCGGGCCGGCGTGCTCATCGTGGCCCAGCTCGCAGGGGCGATCGCGGCGCGCGTTCCTGCTGAAGTCCGTGATCCCCGTGGAGTTGTTCGATGCGGGCGGCGGTGGTGCGCCGGCTCTCGGCGACAGCGATCGCCGTGGGGAAGGCCGATCCTCATCGAGGCCATCACCACGTTCTTCCTCGTGTTCGCGGTCTTCGGCACGGCGGTCGACGACCGAGGGCCGTTCTCGAAGATCGGCGGGCCTCACGATCGGCCTGGTGATCGCGTTCGACATCTTGGCGACCGGACCGTACACGGGCGCCGCGATGAACCCTGCACGATGGTTCGGACCCGCGGTCGCGACGGGCGACTACACGAACGGGTGGGTCTGGATCGTCGGGCCGATCGCCGGAGCCATCATCGCGGGCGTGCTGTACTGCTACCTGTTCCTGAAGGACGGGAAGCAGCCACCCCCTGACCCGCCACGAGCGAGGAGCGGCACGCGTCAACCGCTGCCAACGGGAAGGAACCCGGAACACTCGACGTTCGGGGACGAGATGACCGCCGACATCTACCTCGACGCCGCCTCGGCGACGCCGCTGCTGCCCGAGGCGCGCGCAGCCTTCGTCGACGCGCTCGACACGTTCGGCGACCCGCTGCACATCCACGCGCCCGGACGAGCCGCGCGAGCCCTGCTCGACGACTCACGCGACGACGGTCGCCGCGGGCCTCGGCGCGCAGCCCGACGAGATCGTGTTCACCTCCGGCGGAACCGAGTCGGTCGCCCTTGCGATCTGGGGCGGCGTACGAGCCATCGCGAGCTCGGCACGCGGATCGTGGTGAGCGCGGTGGAGCATCCCGGCCGTCGGCGGCGTCGGCCACGCGCTGCAGAGCGACGGGTTCGAGGTGATCGAGATCCCCGTCGATGATGTCGGGCCGCATCGACCTCGACGCTTACGCCGCCGAGGTCCGAAAGCCCGGGCACCCTGCTCGCCAGCGTGCAGCATGCGAACCACGAGCTCGGCACGATGCAGCAGATCGGTGAGGCGGCACGGCTGGCGCGCGAAGCGAAGGTTCGCTTCCACACCGACGCCTGCCAGACCGTGGGACGGCTGCCGGTCGACGCGGAAGCGCTCGGCGTCGACCTCCTGTCGCTGTCCGCGCACAAGTTCGGCGGACCGCCCGGGGTCGGCGCCCTCTACGTGCGCAGGGGTGTCGCGGTGACGGCCTACCCGTGCGGCGACGACCGTGAGCGCAAGCGCCGCGTCGGGCATGGAGAACACGCCCGGCATCGCGGCGATGGCAGCGGCGCTGAGGGTCTCGCTCGCGTCGATGGACGACACCGCTGCGAACCAATGGGCGCTCACTGCCCGGCTGCGTGAGGGCATCGCCGCGCACCGTGCGCGGGGCGACCGTGCACGGGCATCCCACACATCGCACGCCGCATCTCGTCTGCTTCAGCGTCGAAGGGCTCGACGCGCCGACCTTGATGATGGCGCTGGACGATCGCGGGTTCCATCTGGCCGCTGGATCATTGTGCTCCGGCCAGCCGGGAGACCCATCGCCGGTACTCGACCACATCGGTCACCCCGGCGTGAGCAGCTTCCGCGTCGGCCTGGGGTCGAACAGCACGGGGGCCGACGTCGACGGACTCCTCGACGTGTTGCCCGGACTGGTCAACGAGCTTCGAGAGGTCGCCTCGCTGTCCGAGGGCGCGCTCGCCCGCTTCCACCCTCGACCCTCGCGTTGACGGAGCATGAAGGAAGCGGCCCCCCCGGGGGCCACGAGTGCTAGCTCACCGTCCAGGTGTCGCCGCCGTGCAGCAGCTCGCCGAGGTCCCCTTTGCCCATACGTTCCTCAGCGCTGCGGAGCTGCGCGTGCATCGCCTCGCCGAACACCGGACGTTCGAAGTTGCGGAACACCCCGAAGCACGTGGCCTCGTGCGGCCCCAGCGAGAGATGGGCGAGCCCGAACGGTAATGACGGTCGCCCGCCGGCCTGGTGCACCACGATGCTGTCGGGGTCGACCTCGGCCGTCGGCCGGACCTGCAGGCGTCCGTTGTCGCCGACAATCACGCATTTCGCACCCTCGTCGAAGACGATCGGCGCGCCGTCGACGAGGCGGATCTGATGGTGCACGCCTTCCTTCTTCTCTCGCAGCAGATCGAAGGCTCCGTCGTTGAACACGTTGCAGTTCTGGTAGATCTCGACGAACGCCGTGCCACGGTGCGCGGCTGCCTGGCGCAGCACGTCGGTCAGGTGCTGACGGTCGTTGTCGATCGTGCGAGCCACGAACGAGGCCTCGGCGCCGAGCGCCACGGCGATGGGATTGAACGGGTGGTCGACCGAGCCGAAGGGGGTCGACTTCGTCACCTTGCCCTCCTCGCTCGTCGGCGAGTACTGGCCCTTCGTGAGCCCGTAGATCTGGTTGTTGAACAGCAGGATCTTGATGTTGACGTTACGCCGCAACGCGTGGATCAGATGATTCCCGCCGATGGAGAGGCCGTCACCGTCGCCCGTGACCACCCACACGCTGAGCTCGGGGTTCGCCGTCGCGATGCCTGTGGCGATCGCAGGGGCGCGCCCGTGGATGCCGTGCACCCCGTATGTGTCCATGTAGTACGTGAAGCGGCCGCTGCAGCCGATACCGCTCACGAACACCGTCTTGTGCGGCTCGATGCCGAGCTCCGGCATGAATGCCTGCACCGCCGAGAGGATCGCGTAATCGCCGCAGCCTGGACACCACCGCACCTCTTGGTCGGAAGTGAAGTCCTTCTTCGCGAGCGTAGCGACGCCACCGCTGCCGTCGTCGATCGACTCCGAGCCACCGCGCGATCCCATCACGTCACTCATCCAGCACCTGCTTGATCTCCTCCGCGAGCTCCTCGGCGAAGATCGGGAGGCCCTGGACCTTGGTGAAGCTCTTCACGTCGACGAGGAACTTCGCCCTGATCAACATCGAGAGCTGCCCGAGATTCATCTCCGGGATCAGCACCTTCGGATACGACGTCACGATCTCGCCCGTGTTGGGGGGAAATGGGTTCAGATGACGCAGGTGCGCCGTGGCGACCGAGCCCCCGGCGTCCCTGACGCGCGTGGCCGCTGCGCGGATCGTGCCGAGCGACGAACCCCACCCGAGCACGAGCAGATCGGCTTCGCCCGACGGGTCGTCGACCTCGATCGGCGAGATGTCGGCGACGACCCCTTCGACCTTGGCCTGACGTAGGTGCGTCATGTGCTCGTGGTTCTCGGGCTCGTAGCTGATGTTGCCGGTGAGGTCTTCTCGCTCGAGGCCGCCGATACGGTGCACGAGTCCCGGCGAGCCCGGCACCGCCCACGGCCTGGCCAGCCGGTCATCGCGAGCGTACGGCAGGAAGCCCTCGCCGTTGGCAACCGCGAAGTCCGGATCGATCTCCGGCAGGTCGTCGACCTCGGGCACCCGCCACGGTTCCGACGAGTTCGACAGGAACGTGTCGGAGAGCACGATCACCGGGGTGCGATAGCGCACCGCGATACGCGCCGCCTCGAACGCAGCTGCGAAACAGTCGGCCGGAGACGAGGGCGCGACGATGGGCATCGGGCTCTCACCGTGGCGTCCGAACATCGCGAGCAGCAGGTCGCCTTGTTCTGTCTTGGTCGGCAGGCCGGTCGAGGGTCCACCTCGCTGCACGTCGACGATGACCATCGGTAGTTCCATGATGACCGCGAGCCCGAGGGTCTCCGCCTTGAGATCCATGCCAGGGCCGCTCGTGCCGGTGACCGCGAGGTGCCCGGCGAATGCCGCGCCGAGAGCCGCATTCGCGGCCGCGATCTCGTCCTCTGCTTGCAGCGTGATCACGCCGAAGTTCTTGTGTCGCGAGAGCTCGTGCAACAGCTCCGAGGCGGGGGTGATCGGGTAGCTCGCATAGAACAGCGGGAGACCGCTGCGCTGCGAGGCTGCGATCAGGCCCCACGATAGCGCCGTCGACCCCGCGGCGTTGCGGTACGTGCCGGGTTCCACCGGCGCCGCAGCGATCGAGTACGAATGCGCGAACAGCTCCGTGGTCTCGCCGAAGTTGTAGCCCGCTTTGAACGCAGCGACGTTGGCATCGTAGATCTCCTGTTTGCCGCCGAACTTGCGCTCGAGCCAGGCGAGCGTCGTCTCGGTCGGGCGCCCGAACATCCAGGAGACGAGGCCCAGCGCGAACATGTTCTTGGCGCGTTCGGCTTCCTTCTTGCCGATGCCGATGCCCTCGGTGGCGCGCACCGTGATCGACGTCATCGGCACCTTGAAGAGCTGGTAGCCCTCGAGTGTGCCGTCGGCTGTAGGATCGGTCGCGTAGCCCGCCTTCTCAACGTTTCGCTGGGTGAAGGCGTCCTCGTTGACGATCACCGTGCCGCCTGGGCCGACCTTCGCCAGGTCGGCCTTCAATGCAGCAGGGTTCATGGCGATGAGCACGTCGGCGTGATCGCCCGGGGTGGTGACGTCGCTGGAGGCGAACTGGATCTGGAACGCCGAGACGCCATGCACGGTGCCGGCAGGAGCCCTGATCTCGGCCGGGAAGTCGGGCAGCGTCGCGAGATCGTTGCCGAGCACGGCGGTGGCAGAGGTGAAGCGATCTCCGGTGAGCTGCATGCCGTCGCCCGAATCACCGGCGAACCGAACGACGACGTGCTCTTTCTCTTCGACGGTCTTGGTCATGGCCTGCTGGCCCTGCGGCGGACCGATGCTCCCTTCGAGCTGTTCCTGTCGGGGACGAGCGTTCACATACCAGCGTACTGCCGCGCTGGGCGAGCGATGCCGCCGCAACGGGTAGATTCACAACATGAGGACACATCGACTCGGATCGCAAGGACCTGAACTCTCGATCGTCGGCTACGGCTCGTGGGAAGCAGGCGGCACGGCGTGGGGCGCGAATGAATCCGACGAAGCCGTCATCGCGGCGATGCAGGCGGCGCTCGACGCGGGCATCACCTGGATCGACACCGCCGAGGTCTACGGCGACGGCGTCTCCGAATCGCTCGTCGGGCGAGCGATCGCCGGCCGGCGCGAAGAGGTCACCGTCGCCTCCAAAGTCGCACCGGAACCGGAAGGGTCCGGCTTCCGCCCCGACCAGATCCGCACGGCGTGCGAGGCATCGCTCGCGCGGCTCGGCGTGGAGGCGATCGATCTCTACCAGCTCCACTGGCCTGACGAGCTCGGCACGCCGGTCGAGGATTCCTGGGGCGCGATGGCCGAGCTGCAGCAGGCGGGCAAGGTCCGTTGGATCGGCGTGTCCAACTTCGACCGAGATCTGATCGAGCGATGCGAGGCGATCCGCCACGTCGATTCGCTGCAGCCAGAGTTCTCCATGCTCGATCGCCGCCAGGCAAAGCTGATCGCGTGGTGCGCCGAGCAGGGCACGGGGGTGGTGAGCTACGGACCCCTCGCGTACGGGCTGCTCACGGGTGCCATCACAGCCGAGACGACCTACGTCGAGGGCGACTGGCGCGGCCAGAGCAACGAGCCCGGCGACCCCGATGAGCTCAACCTGTTCGCCCGCGACGTCCTCCCCGAGGCGCTCGCCGTCGTCGAGAGGGTGCGGCCGGTCGCGGAGCGCCTGGGCGCTTCGCTCCCACAGCTGGCCTTGGCGTGGAACGCGCACCAACCGGGGGTCACGAGCGCGATCGCAGGAAGCCGCGATCCCGCACACGTGCGATCGAACGCCTTGGCGGGCGACCTGTCGCTCGACCCCGATACGCTTGCCGAGCTGGGATCGCTGCTCGACGAGGCAGGCATCGCCGGAGGCTAGGCCAAGGGCTAGGGAAGCCGCGGGTGACCTGCTCGCCAGGTCACGCCGAACGATCGACCTGGCGCAGGCGGCGCACGATGCCGTCGAGCAACTTGAGCGTGACCTGGGGCTCGTCGTCGAGCAGTGTCATCAGATGGCGGCGGAACAGGCGAAGCACACGCATCGGCGTGACGGCGATGACGGAGGCGCTCCGCGGCTCGGCGTCGATCGCGGCCAGCTCTCCGAAGAAGTCTCCGGGCACGACGGCGCCGACCTTCTTCCCTGTTCGTGTCACCTTGCCCTCCCCTTCGAGCACGACGAAGAGCGTCTCGCCGGGGTCGCCCTCACGCACCACGGCCTCGCCAGGCCCGAACGAGAGCTCGTCGGTGTCCTTGGCGAGCCGCTGAAGGTGTCTCTTCGAGAAGCCGGCGAACAACGGCACGCCGGCGAGCGCGGTCGCACTCTGACGCTTCGTGCGCTTCGGCGGCTGCTCCGGCCGGCGCGGGGCTGCAGGGCGTCGGCCGACTCCCGTCGCCACAGGTCGGGAAGGCTCTGGCTCATGCGTGCGAGACTACCCCGTGCCCCGGTCATGAAGCCAACCCGTCGTTGGGCGCCGGCAGGGGCCGCGCTAGGGTGAGGCGATGGACACTCGCGCTCGCCTCGATGCAGCTCCTGCGCCGCAAGATCGGTGTGCTCGACGGCGCATGGGGCGTGTTGCTGCAAGGCCGCGGACTCAGCGAGGAGCAGTTCCGGGGCGAGCGCTTCGCGGACCATGACCACGACGTGAAGGGCGACCCTGATCTGCTGAACATCACGCAGCCGCAGGTCGTCGCCGAGGTGCACGACGCGTACTTCGCCGCCGGCGCCGACATCGCGACCACGAACACGTTCACTGCCACGTCCTTCGGCCAGCGCGACTACGGTCTCGAGGACGCCGTCCTCGACATGAACCTCGAGGGAGCGCGTCTCGCGAGGGCCGGCCGCCGACCGGGCCGACGGCGAGCGGTTCGTGGCCGGCTCGGTGGGGCCGCTGAACGTGACGCTCTCGCTCTCACCGAAGGTCGACGACCCCGGCTTCCGCGCCGTGACGTTCGACGAGGTGGACGAGGCCTACGCCGAGCAGATGCGGGCGCTCCGCGACGGCGGCGTCGACCTGCTGCTCGTCGAGACGATCTTCGACACGCTGAACGCCAAGGCGGCGATCGCGGCGGCGAACGATGTCGGCGCCCGAGCCCCCCCGTGTGGATCAGCGTCACGATCGTCGACCGCAGCGGCCGCACGCTCTCCGGACAGACCGATCGAGGCGTTCTGGACATCGATCGAGCACGCCGACGCCGCTGGTGGTCGGCATCAACTGCTCGCTCGGCGCCGCGGAGATGCGCCCCTACGTCGAGGCGCTCGCGCGCGTCGCCGACGGTCCCGGTCGCCTGCTACCCGAACGCCGGTCTGCCCAACGCGTTCGGCGGCTACGACGAGACGCCCCGGAGACCACGAGCGAGCTGCTCGGCGAGTTCGCCGCAGGCAGGGCTTCGTGAACATCGTCGGCGGCTGCTGCGGGACGACGCCCGAGCACATCTGCGCGATCGCCGCGGCGGTCCGCGACCTCGCGCCGCGCTCCGCTCCCGACGGTCGACGACCGGTGACCACCTTCAGCGGGCTCGAGCCGCTTCGCGATCACGCAGCGACACCGGGTTCGTGATGGTCGGCGAGCGACAGAACGTCACCGGCTCGGCGAAGTTCCGCGGGCTGATCGAGTCGGGCGACTACGAGGCCGCGGTCGAGGTCGCGCTCGACCAGGTGCGCAACGGCGCCAACGTGATCGACGTCAACATGGACGCCGACCTGCTCGACGGCGACGCGGCGATGACCCGCTTCCTCAACCTGATCGCGACCGAGCCCGAGATCGCCCGCGTGCCCGTCATGGTCGACTCCTCGCGCTGGGAGATCGATCGAGGCCGGCCTGCAAGTGCGTGCAGGGCAGCGGCGTCGTGAACTCGATCAGCCTGAAGGAGGGCGAGGACGACTTCCTCGAGAAGGCGCGCGCGATCGACGACCTACGGCGCCGCGGTCGTGGTGATGTGCTTCGACGAGCGGGGCCAGGCCGACACGGTCGCGCGCAAGATCGAGATCGCCGATCGCTCCTATCCGGCTGCTCGTCGAGCGCGCCGGGTACGACCCGACCGACATCATCATCGACCCGAACATCCTCGCCATCGCGACCGGGATCGAGGAGCACGACGAGTTCGCGAAGGCGTTCATCGAGGCCACGCGCGAGATCAAGCGCCGCTGCCCCGGCGTGAAGGTGTCAGGCGGCGTGTCCAACCTCTCAGTTCTCGTTCCGCGGGAACGAGCCGGTGCGCCGGGCGATCCACTCGGCGTTCCTGTACCACGCGATCGCGGCCGGCCTCGACATGGCCATCGTGAACGCGGGCCAGCTCGCACGTCTACGAGGACATCACCGAAGGACCTGCTCGAGCACGTCGAGGACATCATCTTCAACCGGCGCCCCGACGCCACCGAGCGGATGGTCGTCGTTCGCCGAGACCGTGCAGGGCGGCGCGACTCGCCGGGAGGACGACCTCTCGCTGGCGCGATGGCTCGGTCGAGGATCGTCTCTCGCACGCCCTCGTGCACGGCATCGATCGACTTCATCGAGGAGGACACCGAGGAGGCCCGCCAGGCGTACGACCGGCCGCTCGACGTGATCGAGGGCCCGCTGATGGCGGGCATGCAGATCGTCGGCGACCTGTTCGGCGCCGGCAAGATGTTCCTGCCGCAGGTCGTGAAGTCGCGCGCGAGCCATGAAGAAGGCAGTCGCGCTACCTCGAGCCCTTCATGGAGGCCGAGAAGCTCGAGCTCGGACCGTCGGCAGATCGCGCGCAGGGCAAGCTCGTGACCGCCACGGTCAAGGGCGACGTGCACGACATCGGCAAGAACATCGTGGGCGTCGTGCTCGGCTGCAACAACTATCGGGTGATCGACCTCGGCGTGATGGCCCCCGCTGAGCTGATCCTCGACACGGCGATCGCCGAGAAGGCCGACATCGTGGGGCTGTCGGGGCTGATCACGCCGTCGCTCAACGAGATGATGAACGTCGCGAACGAGATGCAGCGCCGAGGCATGCATCTCCCTCTGCTGATCGGCGGGGCCACGACCTCGCGCCAGCACACGTCGGTCAAGATCGCGCCCGTCTACCAGGAACCGGTCGTTCACGTGGTCGATGCCTCGCGCGTGGTCGGCGTGGTCTCCAACCTCCTCGACGCCGATCGCAAGGCCGAGCTCGACCATCAGAATCGCATCGACCAGGAACGCCTGCGTGAGCTGCACGCCGAGCGCCTTCGCACCCCGCTGCTTCCCTATCGGAAGGCGCTTGCGAACCGCACCCCGATCGACTGGCAGGATGACGACGTGGTGCCGCCGCCGTTCATCGGCGTGAAGGTGGTGGAACCCTCGCTCACCGAGCTGCGTGAGGTCATCGACTGGACGTTCTTCTTCACCGCGTGGGAGCTGAAGGGCCGTTACCCGCAGATCCTCGACCACCCGCAGCAAGGCGAGGCAGCGCGAGAGCTCCTCGAGCATGCCAACGAGCTCCTCGACCAGATCGAGCACAACCGCTCGATCGAAGCTCACGGCGTATACGGGTTCTGGCCCGCCCAGGCCGAGGGCGACGACATCGTGCTCGGCGACGGCCAGGTGTTCCCGATGCTCCGCCAACAAGCAGACCACGGTGAAGGCGACGAGCGCCCAAATCGATCGTTGGCCGACTTCGTCGCGCCGCACGAGAGCGGCCTCACCGATCATCTCGGCGGGTTCGCGGTCACATCGGGCGTCGGCGCAGACGAGCTCGCGAAGGCGTTCGAAGCCGACCTCGACGACTACCGGGCGATCATGGTGAAGTCCCTCGCCGACCGCCTCGCCGAGGCATTCGCGGAGTGGCTGCATCGCGAGGTACGGCGCGCATGGTACGCGCCCGATCGAATCCCTCGCGAGCGAGGATCTGATCGGCGAGCGCTACCGCGGCATCAGGCCGGCCTTCGGATACCCAGCGTGTCCGGACCACACCGACAAGCGCACGCTCTTCGATCTGCTCGACGCGCGCGGACCACGGCATGGACCTCACGACGTCGTGCGCGATGACACCCGGCGCGACCGTTGCCGGCCTCTACTTCGCGCACCCCCAGTCCCGGTACTTCAATGTCGGCCGTCTCGGCAAGGACCAGGTCGAGGACTACGCACGGCGCAAAGGGCAGAGCGTGACCGAGACGGAGCGATGGCTGGCGGAGAACCTCGCCTACGATCCCGGCTGAGGCACGCTGGTAGCGTCGGGCCCATGACAGCTTCTGGCACCCCTTCGCGGACATGCATGCCATCGAGACGAACGGCGCTACGACGCTCGTGCGCGGCGAGGGCGCCTACGTGTTCGACGACACCGGCCGTCGGTACCTCGACGCGACCGCATCGCTCTGGTACTGCAACGTCGGCTGGGGCCGCACGGAGATCGGCGACGCCGCCGCGGCACAGATGCATGAGCTGCCCGCCTACTCGACGTTCGGCGATCTCACGAACTGGCCGGCGGAGGAGCTCGCCGAGCGCGTCGCATCGCTCGCGCCCGTCGCCTGGGTCGAAGGTCTTCCTCACGAGCGGCGGCTCGGACTCGATCGACACCGCCACGAAGATGGCTCGACGGTACTGGCAGCTCCGCGGAGAATCCGATCGCACCGTGTTGATCAGGCGTGAGAAGGCCTACCACGGCATGCACACGGCGGGAACATCGCTCGCCGGCATCCCGGCGAATGCCGCCGGGCACGGCGAGTTGATCGAGGACGTCGCCGAGGTTGCCGTGGAACGACGCGGATGCGCTGCTCGACTGCGATCGAGAGCGCCGGCGCAGGGCAGCGTCGCCGCGTTCTTCTGCGAGCCGGTGATCGGGGCCGGGGGCGTGTTCCCTCCTCCGCCCGGCTATCTCGAGGCGGCTCGCGCGGTCTGCCGCGAGACCGGCGTGCTGTTCGTTGCCGACGAGGTGATCACCGGGTTCGGTCGCACGCGGCGACTGGTTCGCCTCGAACCGCTTCGGGCTCGATCCCGACGTCGTGACATTCGCCAAGGGCATCACGAGCGGGTACCTGCCGATGGGCGGCGTGATCGCCGCGCCGTGGGTGGCCGAGCCGTTCTTCGCCGCGAGCGCGGGCGTGTGGCGTCACGGCTACACCTACAGCGGGCATGCCGCCGTCGCCGCCGCCGCGATCGCCAACCTCGACATCATCGAACGCGAGGATCTCTGCGGACGCGCCCTCAAGCTCGAGGGACCGCTGCTCGATGCGCTGCAGCCGCTGGCCGGCCACGAGCTGGTCGAGGAGGTGCGCG
The DNA here is from genome assembly GCA_963831325.1 of uncultured Actinomycetes bacterium. Classification (GTDB taxonomy): domain Bacteria; phylum Actinomycetota; class UBA4738; order UBA4738; family HRBIN12; genus JAOUEA01. Next base: position 69,718 of record CAWHQA010000028.1, on the reverse strand, counting down.
GGGGCGTCGGACTGCTCGCCGCGGTGAACCTGCGATCGGACCTCGTGGCGGACGACCCGTCGCTCCCGGCGAGGGTCGGCCTGGCGTGCCGCGAGGCCGGCGTGCTGGTGCGCCCGCTCGTGGCCGGAGCGATCGCGGTCTCGCCTCCGCTCGTCATCGACGAGAGCGGGATCGACGAGCTCGCCCACGGGTTCCGTGCAGGGCTCGACGCCGTCGCCTCACTGTAGTCCAGCCTGGACTACGTCGCGGAGATCAGCTGATCGACTCCTGTTCGAGACTCAGTGGAACGAGCTGCCGCAGGCGCAGCCGCCCTGGGCGGCCGGGTTGTCGATCGTGAAGCCGGACTGCTCGAGCGTGTCGACGAAGTCGATCGTCGCCTGGGACAGGTACGGGCACGCTCATCTTGTCGATCACGAGGCGGACGCCGAACTGCTCCTCGGCCTGGTCCTTCTCGGCGATCTGGTCGTCCAGGTACATCGCGTACCGGAGTCCGGAGCACCCTCCGGGCTGGACGGCGACGCGAAGCGCGATGTCGTCGCGGCCTTCCTCGGCCAGCAGCTCCTTGACCTTGCCGGCTGCGTTCTCGGTCAGCGTGATCATCGTTCCTCCGGGTGCGATGTCGGGGCTGACCCTCACATCGTACCCGTCGGGACCGCGAAACCCCAGCTTGAGCGACCCTCAGATCAGCCGCACGGCGAAGTTCGATCACCGTGGCGCCGCTCACCCGAACGAGATCGGCGGGCGTGAGGGGGAACACGGAGTCGGGCGTGCCCGCGGCGGCCCAGACCTCGTCGTGACGCGAGCAGATCCTCGTCGCAGAACGTCGGAGCCGCGGTCGGATGTCCGAACGGCGGCGTGCCGCCCACCGCGAACCCGGTCGCCGCCCGCGCCTCCTCGGGCGTCGCCCGCCGAGCGGTTCCCGCCCGCACAGCCGCAGCGAGCTTCGCCTCGTCCACCCGGTTCGCGCCGCTGGTGAGCGCCAGCACGGGCGACTCGTCGGCCATGAAGACGAGCGACTTCACGATCTGACCCACGTCGCACCCGATCGCCCGGGCGGCGTCGGCTGCGGTCTTCGTCCCCTCGGGGAAGCGGCGGACCTGCGGGATGCAGTCCCAAGGCGCGCGCGGCCTCGATGAATCGGTCGATCGCCCCGCTCACCGACGTGGCTCCCCGACCAGCTCGCCGGCGCGACGGGCCATGTCGTGCGCAGCATCGATCAGGGCCGCCGCGCATCGCCGAGCGCGGCACGCGCTCCGAACCGCTCGACGAGGGAAACGACCGGCACGCCCGGCAGTCGATCGTCGCTCGTCCGCAGACGATCGCCACGGGCACCCCCGCGAGCTCGCACGCTTCCAGCACCCCGGCCGGCACCTTGCCGTGCAGCGACTGCTCGTCGAGCGACCCCTCGCCCGTGATCACGAGATCGGCCCCGCCGATCCGCTCGTGCAGCCCGAGGGCCTCCATCACGACCTGCACCCCCGGACGGAGCCTCGCGCCGCAGAACGCCATGAGCCCGAAGCCCAGCCCGCCCGCCGCGCCGGCGCCGGGCTCGTCGCGCAGGTCCACGCCGAGGTCGCGCTCGACGACGGCCGCCAGATGCGCCGAGCGCGCGGTCGAGCACGACGACGTCGTCGCGCGACGCGCCCTTCTGCGGCCCGTAGACCGCGCTCGCACCCGCTGGGCCGGTGAGCGGGTTGTCCACGTCGCACGCGCCCGTGACCGAGGCCCGCGCGAGACCGGCTTGCGAGCGCCGGACAGATCGATCCGCGCGAGCGCGGCGAGCGCGGCTCCCCCGTCCGGCGATCGCCGTGCCCGTCGTCGTCGAGGAAGCGCGCGCCGAGCGCCGATGCCATGCCCGACTCCGCCGTCGTTCGTCGCGCTGCCGCCGATGCACGACGACCAGGCGACCGGCGCCGGCCTCGATCGAGCGCAGCGCGATCAGCTCGCCGGTGCCGCGGGTGCTGGCGCCGCAGCGGATCACGCCGGGGACGCCGAGAAGAGCGAGTCCCGAAGCGCGCGCCATCTCGACCACCCCGAGCGCCCCTCGGGCGTCGGCGCGATCCCGAACGCGGCCTCGACCGGGTCGCCGAGCGGGCCGGACACGGTTGCCGGCACGATCCGCCCGGCAGCGCATCCACGAGCGCATCCATCGTCCCCTCGCCGCCGTCGGCCATCGGCACGAGGTCGAGCGTCGTCTCCGGGGCGTCGGCGTCGCCATCCGGTCGCGACCGCCTCCGCCGCCTGACGCGCGGTGAGCGTGCCGCGGAACTTGTCGGGGGCCACGAGGACGCGCACGGCCGATGTACGATCCGCGCCGGCGCCGAGCCCGACGTGCCGGGCCACCCTCGTAGGAAGGACCGCGTGACGTCGGTCGCGAGCAGCTGCTGGGCATCGCCCACGCCGAGCGGCAGCGGCTGGGCCGGACGATCCAGTACGCGACCCCGGAACTGGGAGCAGCCGAGCGCCGCCGACGGCTGGTGGAACCGCGACGTCATCGCGCACCTCGGCGCCGGCGACACGGTCGCCGCACAGCTCTTCGCCGGCGAGCCCGCCGCGGAGCTCGATGAGTGGCGAGCCGAGCACGCCGACGGCCCGTTCAACATCGACGCCTTCAACGCGTTCACGGTGAACCGCCGCTCGGGCCTCGACACCCGGAGGTCCTCACGCTGTGGGGACAGGCCGCCGAGTCGTTCCTGCGCTCTACGCCACCGCACTCACCGACGACGACTGGGCATCGAGCGCGTCCGGCTACTCGCGGTCCGATCGCGGCCCGGTACCTGGTGCAGTCCCGGGTCGTGGAGTGGTGGCTCCACGGCGAGGACATCCGGGCCACGAACGGGCTCGGACCGCAGATCCAGCACTGGCCGATCTCCCTCACGATCGACCTGGCCGTGCGCATGCTGCCGTGGACGCTCGGACGCGCGGGCTACGACCTTCACGGGCGAACCGTCCAGGTCGAGGTCGACGGCGCCGGCGAGGGCTCGTGGCACTGGGGACTCGGGAGCGGCGAGACGCCGCCGCCGCGCAAGAAGCCCGACGCAACGATCTCCGGGCGTGCGCCTCAGCTCGCGCTCGTCGCCGGCCAGCGGCTGAAGCCCGACGACGTGCTGCTCTCGGGAACGTGGTGCTCGGCGGCGACCGCCAGCTCGCCGACACCGTGCTGCGGCACCTCCGTGCGTTCCCGTGAAGCGTCCGTTGCCGGCTCAACGGGTGACGACCAGCCGCTTCACCGCCCGCGGGTGCGAGCCGAACCGGTACTTGTACGCGTAGTCGCCCTTCAGCAGGTCGAACCCATCGCACCCTTCCTCGATCGCGAGCCTGATGTCCTCGGCGACGAGCACCATCCCCGGCGCGAGGTTGCCCCATGAGCGGTCGAACGCCGAGTTGTAGAGGTACGACGTGCCGCCCCAGACGAACCCGATCGTGCCGGCGGCGAGCTGGCCACCCACCTCGATGAACGTGAGACGGAACACCCCGTCGGCGCAGAACGCCTCGCCGAGCCGGCGGAAGAAGATCTCCATGCCCGGCACCATGAAGACCCCCTTCGGGCCCTTCCGACATGCGGTGCAGCTCGACGAATCGATCGAGCAGCGGGATCATCGTGTCGCCGTCGGCCGTCGACGATCCGGAACTCACCGGCTTCCTCGGTCAGCTTGCGTGCCTTGCGCTTGATCTCGTGGCGGGGCTTCGACGACAGCGCTGCCAGATACCCATCCCAGGTGGCGGGCAACGGCAGGAACGGCGCCACCCCGTTCTGGTCGTCGGTCTCCTCGACGGTGAGCCCCGCGGCGTTCGCGGCGTCGCGGAGGAGTCCGAGCCATGGCTGGTCCTCGGGCAACCCGCGGAGATCGGCGTCGCGCCAGTCGTCGCGCGCGAGCAGCGCGGCCCAGAGCTCCTTGGCCATCGCATCCTGTCGCTCGGGGAGGCCGACGGGCCCCATGTAGTCGGTGACCTCGGTGCCACCGAGGAACCGCAGCGTCTCGCCGATGCGCTCGAACGCGCACGGCGCCGACCTGGGCCCCGTCGTCTTCCTCGGCGAAGGCCAGCAGCAGGTGGTCGGGCGTCTCGCCGAACTCCTCCCAGTAGAGCTTCAGGTAGGCGGGAGTGTGGAAGAACGTGCCCGCGGGGTCGGCCTCGACGAGCTCGTGCCATCCTCGCCGCTGGAAGTCCCGCCCGTCCTCACTGAACACGATGCGCATATCGGTCAGATGCTACGGGCAACCGTCACCAGCTACCGCCGCCTCCACCTCCACCCCCGCCGCCGGAGAACCCGCCTCCGAGAACCCGCTCGACCCGAGCCCGACGGCGTCGACGCGATGGTGCCCCCGGTCGTGACCGCGAACCCGTCCATCGAGCTGGCGAAGTGCGCGAACACGAACGGATTCGGCGAGACGTACCAGCTCGTGTCGGGCTGCACACCGAGCGCCTCGAACGCCTTGCGCCCACTTGTCGGTCAACCGAACACGACGGCGAACGGCAGGAAACGCGTGAACACCAGCTCCTTCTCCGCCCACTGCGACATGTGCGTCTCCGCGGTCTCGATCACGGTGCGGAACCCGCGCACCCGCCGCAGCATGCGCGGTCCCCTTCGCGGTGCGGGCGGGCATGCGCGAGGCCGTCACGAGCAGCAGCACACCGCCGACGATCAGCGGGCACGCCCAGCAGACCCCACGTGGTCCAGCGGGCGAGCGCGAACGTGCACCGCGGCTGCCGCGATGAGCGCGACGACGCCCGCGGCCTCCACCTCGACTCGCACCTTGTCGGGCCGCTCGCTGAACCAGCCTCGCTCCACCGCATCGGCGTACATCGATTCCTGCACGCCCTCGAGTCGCTCCGCGAACGTGTTCTTGAGCTCGGAGATCGTGACCTCGGTGCCGTCGCGGAACAGACCCGTCAGCAGCCGCCGCTCGTAGGTGAGCAGGTCGTCGTCGGGCTTCTCCAGGCGGATCAGGCGCCAGTCCGGCTTGCCGAACCAGCCTTCCTTCGGGATCTCCTGGATCAGCAGGTATCCGCGGACCGCGAGGTCGACGATCGTGGCCGAGACGTCGAGCATGTTGGCCTGCTCGTCGATGAGCGTGCCCATCTGACCCGGTCGCATGTCGTCGGGAGGCGCGAACTCGACGGGCGCCGATGCGTCGGCCTCGCCCAGCGGCACGGCCTGATGCTCGCCTGTCGGGTTGCCCATCACCTGGTCGACCTGCGAGCCGCGGAACCGCCGGTCGCGGCCGCGGCGCCACACGAGGGCAGCGACCCCGCCGATCGCGGCCAGCGCGAGCAGACCGGACGCGCCGAGCGTCGCGGGCGTCGCCGCGAACGCCCTGCCCAAGGTCCAGCGCTCCTCGAGCACCGGCGCCGGCTCAGGCACCGCTCCCTTGGGAAGCCCGACCACGATCGTCACGCCGCTGAACGGCGCGAGCCCCGACTGCACGAACCGCGCCTCGGAGCCGCTTCGACCGCCGCCCTGTCGCACGGCAACGTCGACCCCTCGTACCCCTGGAAGCATGCAACCTGCGTGATGTCTGCCGGCGCCCGAACGTCGATCGTCGCCCGCTCGATCGGCGCCGCCCATTCCGTGCCGATCGCGTTCCAGTACAGCTCGTCGTGATCGGGAAACCCGTTGAGCGCCGCCTCCACCGTGTAGGTGAGCTCGTAGGAGTGCCGGCCCGTGATCTCGATGTCCGCGTCGCCCACGCGGATGCGCGTGATGCCGCCCTCGGCGGACTCGACCACGTAGCCGGCGGGCGTGTCCTGCGACGCGCGAACCTCGATCACCTCGAGCGGATAGATGCGGTCATAGGTGTCGTCGTAGTGTCAGTCGGGTCGGGATGTCTCGCAGGATGCCGTGGCGCACCGACGCGCCGAAGTCGTAGTCGATCGTCTCGACGATCGTGAGTCTGCCGTCGTCGTCGATCTCGATCACGACGTCGTAGTCGGTGATGCGCTCGCCGACTGGGCGCGGGCAGGCGTCGTACCGACTGCGAGCACGCCGGCCCCGAGCATCGCGAGCAGCGACCCCGCGCAACGCGCCCGCCCTTCGGCTTCTGCCACGGCTTCACGCCGCGCAGCTTAGCCAGGAAGCCTCGCCAAGGAAAACCTAGACGCTATGTGGCTGCGCGCCGCTGGCGCTGCCGGCCCTCGAGGGCGTCCTGCAGCACGTCCCACGCAAGCACGGCGCACTTGATGCGGATCGGGTACTGCACGACGCCCTTGAGCGCCACGAGATCGCCGAAGGAATCCTCGTCGGGCTCGACGTCGCCTGCCATCATGCCGCGGAACTCCCCCGCTAGCGCTTTGGCGTCGCCGACGCTCGCCCCCGTGACCGCCTCGGTCATCATCGAGGCGCTCGACTGGCTGATCGAGCACCCCGCCCCTTGGAACGTCACCTCGGCGACCGCGTCGCCTTCGACGTGGGCGAAGACGGTGATCTCATCGCCGCAGAGCGGGTTGTTCGCGTGGCGCTGCAGCTCCGCCCCCGGCAGCTCCCGCTTGTTCCGCGGATTCTTGTAGTGATCGAGGATGACTTCCTTGTAGATGTCGTCGAGCGCCACGGTTCCCTCTCTCGTTCGTCTCTCGTCGGGCTCAGGCGAAGATCGTCTGTGCGCGGTCGAGCGCATCGATCAGCGCATCGACCTCGGCGGTGGTGTTGTACACGTAGAACGACGCGCGCGCCGTCGCCGGCACGCCGTAGCGGCGCATGGCGAGCTGCGCGCAGTGGTGGCCCGCCCTGATCGCCACGCCTTCCTCGTTCAGGATCGTCGCGAGGTCGTGCGGGTGCACGTCCTTGAACCAGAAGCTCACGGCGCCGCCTCGGATGCTGGGGTCCTTGGGGCCGTAGATCGTTGCCCCGGCGTCGAGCAGACGGTCGAGCGCGTAGCGGGTGATCTCCTCCTCGTGGGCGCGCACGTTCGCCATGCCGAGCGCTTCGAGGTAGTCGATCGCTGCGGCGAGACCGACCTGCTGGGCGATCGGCATCGTGCCACCTTCGAACTTGTACGGCGACGGCTTGTACGTGCTGTGGTCGTGGAAGACCTCGTGGATCATCTCCCCGCCGCCGAGCATCGGCTCCATCGACTCGAGCACCTCGGCCTTGCCGTAGAGGCCCCCGCTCGCCGTCGGGCCGAGCATCTTGTGACCCGTGAACCCGAGAAGGTCGACGTCGAGCGCCTGCACGTCGATAGGCGAGTGAGGCGCGAGCTGCGCGGCGTCGACCGCGATCATCGCACCGACGGCGTGCGCGGCGTCGGCGAGCTGGCGCAGCGGTGTGATCGTGCCGAGAGCGTTCGACATGCCGGTGACGCTCAGGATCTTCGTGCGGTCGGTGAGCAGCGACCCGAGCTGCGACAGGTCGAGCAGGCCGTCGTCGGTGAGCGGGATGTACCGCAGCGCCGCCCCCGTGACCGCCGCGGTCATCTGCCACGGAACGATGTTGGAATGGTGCTCCATCTCGGTGATCAGCACCTCGTCGCCCTCACCGAGGTGGGTTCGGCCCCACCCCTGCGCCACGAGGTTCATCGATTCCGTGACCCCGCGCGTGAACACGATCGTCTCGGGTTCCGGAGCGCCGAGGAACCGCGCCACGGTCGCGCGAGCGCCCTCGTAGGCCTCGGTGGCCTCCTCGCCGAGCATGTGGATGCCTCGGTGCGCGTTCGCGTTGTGCCGGCGATAGAACTCGCGCCTCGGCCTCGATCACCTGGTTCGGCTTGTGCGACGTCGCCGCGCTGTCGAGGTACACCAGCGGCCGATCTCCCACGGTGCGTGTGAGGATCGGGAAATCGCGCCGGATCGCCTCGACGTCGAGCCCGCCGACGTGCTCGTGTCTTCGGCGCTCGGTCATGACTCTGCTCCCTCGGGTCGCTCAGCCGACCTCGACGGGGGCTTCCGCCTCGAGCCCGAGCTCCGTGCGGATGCCCTCGTACCCCTTCTCCTCGAGCTCGTGCGCGAGCTCGGCGCCACCGGACTTCACGATACGCCCCTGCATCATGACGTGGACCCGGTCGGGGGTGATGTGGTTCAACATGCGCTGGTAGTGCGTGATCAGGAGCACGCCGAGGTCCGGCCCGACGAGCTCGTTCACACCCTCGGCCACGAGCTTGAGCGAGTCGATGTCGAGCCCTGAGTCGGTCTCGTCGAGGATCGCGATGCGCGGCTCGAGCACCGCGAGCTGCAGCACCTCGTTCCGCTTCTTCTCGCCGCCGGAGAACCCCTGGTTCACGTAGCGGTTCACCATGGCGTCGTCGATGCTCAGGCGATCCATCTGCTCCTTCATGTGCTTGCGGAACGCGAGCGCGCTCACCTGCTCGCCCTTGACCGCCTGGTACGCCGTGCGCAAGAAGTTCACGACGCTCACGCCCGGCACCTCGGTCGGGTACTGCATCGCCAGGAAGAGCCCGCGCTTGGCCCGCTCATCGGGCGTCAGCGCGCTGATGTCCTCGCCGTTGAAGACCACGCTGCCCCCGGTGATCACGTAGCCGGGCCGGCCCATGATCACGTTGGAGAGCGTTGACTTGCCCGAGCCGTTGGGACCCATGAGCGCGTGGGTCTCGCCCTGGCGCACCATCAGGTCGATGCCGTTCAGGATCTGCTTGCCCTCGACCGATCGCGTGCAGGTCGCGAACCTCGAGGGTCGCGGGCGTCGTGGCGTTGCCATCGTCGGTCATCGTGGGTTCCTCACATCTCGATGTACACGTCGGAGCCGTCGATCGTCACCGGGAACGAGTCGACCGGCTGGGTCGCAGGAAGCGTGCGGGGCTTCCCGCTGTTGAGGTCGAAGGTCGAACCGTGCTTCGGGCACTCGATCGTCTCGAAGTCGACATCGACCTCGCCTTCGTCGAGGAAGTAGTGCGCGTGGCTGCAGATCGCATCGAGCGCCCGGAAGCCTTCCTCACCGAGATTCACGACCGCCACGAGGCGTCCGTCCAGCGAGAATCGGCGCGCCTCTCCGGGTGGCACGTCGTTCGCCTCGCACACACGGACCGCCGGGCTCATCTGATGCCTCTGTCGAGCTCGTCGGCGATCGCGGCCACGGCACCCTCACGCACCTCGTCGATCTGGACGCGGTCGAGCACCTCCTGGAAGAACCCGGTGACGACGAGTCGCTCGGCTTCGTCGCGCGCGATGCCCCTGGACTCCAGGTAGAACAGCGTCTCTTCCTCGACCGGACCGACGCTGGCGGCGTGACCGCACTTGACGTCGTTGGCTTCGATCTCGAGGTTCGGGATCGCGTCGGCCTTCGCATGCTCGCTCAACACGATGTTGCGACTCGTCTGCATCGCGTCGGTCTTCTGGGCGCCGGGGCGCACGTACACCCAGCCGGAGTACACGGCGCGGGAACGGTCCCGCAAGGCCCCCTTGTACAGCAGGTCGCTCCTGCAGTTCGGCGCCACATGCTCTTGGGTCGATCGGTGGTCGAAGTGTTGATCGCCATCGGCGAAGAAGACCCCGAGCTGCTCGCTGAAGCCTCCGGGTTCGGCCAGCTCGACCTCGGTCTCGGTGCGGGCGAGATCGGCGCCGAACCCGAGGGAGAGGGTCCGCAGGTCGGCGTCGCGTCCGGTGCGCGACCGCTGGATCGCGAGATGGGTCATGCCCGCTCCCCAGTCCTGAACCGCGGCGTACCGAACGTGCGCCCCGTCGCCCACGTAGATCTCGGTGATCGCGTCGCTGAACGCGCGTGTGAGATCGGGCGAGGCATAGCGCTCGATGAACGTCACCTCGGCGCCGGGCCCGGCGACGATCAGTGTGTGGGGGAACACGACCGCCCCGTCGACGTCGACATACGTGAGGGTCTGCAGCGGCAGGTCGACTTTCGTGTCGCGCGGCACGTACAGGAACGTGCCCCCGGTGCGGAAGGCGGCGTGCAACGCGGTGAATCGTGTGCGCTTCGTGGGCACCAGATCGTGGAGGTATCGCTCGACGAGATCGGGGTGCTCGGCTGCGGCAGCGTCGAGGTCGGTGAAGATCACGCCCCTGGCCTTCAGGGCCGGGTCGAGATGGGTGACCATCACGTCGGAGTCGTGCTGGATCTGCAGGCCCGCTCGCTCGCCGATCTCACCCGCCGCCTCGAGGATCTCGCTCGGCACGCCGTCGAGGTTCTCGGCACGGCCGCCCGGCGTATGCGGAGTGAAGTCGAGGGCGAATCCCGAGAGGTCCGTGTAGCGCCACTCCTCGGTCTCCTGCGAGGGCGTGGGCAAGGACTCGAACTCATGGAACGCGCTCGTGCGCAGGTCACCGGTGAACCCGGCGACTTCGGGCAGGCTCGCCAGGGCGCGCTCATCGAACGTCGTGTCTGAGCTGGTTTCCGTCGTCACGCTTAAATGCTACCCGTGAGGTCGGATTCACCCAACCCGTCGTTGCGCTGCGCGCGGAACAGGTCCCGCATGGCGCCGATCTCACCGCCATGCCAGAGATCGTGATGGATCATCGTCCAGAAGATCCGCCAGGCCGGCCAGGACTCGCCCCAGTTCGTCTCGACCGACCGCTCGAGCCCGTCATCGTCGAAATCATCCAACGCCTCGACGACGAGCCGGTGACCACGCTCGAGGAAGGAGATGGCTTCGGTCGCCGTGTGCGGAGAGTCCAGTTCGGGCCACGTCAGTCGGGCCTGCCCGAAGGCGTATTCGTGATACATGAGCTTGCACTCGGCCACATGGACGACGCGCCACCCGATGGTAGTGATCGGCGCGGGATCGGGGTCCGGCTCCTCGTAGTCGGCCGCCCAGGTTCCCCGCTCCGTCAGTCGGACGGTCCAGGCCTCCGCGACCGGAGCCCACCAGAATTCCTCGTCGGAGAGCCCGTCCACCCGATCTCGGATCATGCGATACGCCTCATCGAGCTCGTCGCGGAGGAGCTCGACCCGCGATCCCATCGTTCCCCGCTAGCCGACGGAGCCTTCCATCTGGAGCTCGACGAGGCGGTTCAGCTCGACCGCGTACTCCATCGGCAGCTCCCGTGTGATCGGCTCGATGAAGCCGTTCACGATCATCGCGGTGGCCTCGACCTCGGACAAGCCCCGGCTCATCAGGTAGAAGAGCTGGTCGTCGCCGACCTTCGAGACGGTCGCTTCGTGCCCGAGCGAGGCCGTCTCGTCCTCGACCTCGATGTACGGATACGTGTCGGAACGGCTCTCGTCATCGAGGATCAGCGCGTCACAACGCACGTTCGACTTGGCATGGTGCGCGTCGGGCTCCACGCGGATGAGGCCGCGGTAGCCGGTGCGTCCGCCGTCCTTCGAGACCGACTTCGACGTGATCACGCTCGTCGTGTACGGCGCGGCGTGGATCGCCTTGCCGCCTGCGTCGGTGTGCATGCCCTTGCCGGCGTAGGCCACGCTCAGCACCTCGCCGCGCGCACCCTTCCCCATGAGGTAGATCGATGGGTACTTCATCGTGACCTTGGAGCCGATATTGCCGTCGACCCATTCCATGACGGCGTCTTCCTCGGCGACGGCACGCTTGGTCACGAGGTTGTACACGTTCGTCGACCAGTTCTGGATCGTCGTGTACCTGACCCTCGCGCCCTTCTTCACCTTGATCTCGACGACGGCTGAGTGCAGCGAGTCGCTCGTGTAGATCGGGGCGGAGCACCCCTCGACGTAGTGCACGTAGCTGCCCTCGTCGGCGATGATCAGCGTGCGCTCGAACTGGCCCATGTTCTCCGCGTTGATGCGGAAATACGCCTGCAGCGGGATGTCGACCTGCACGCCCGGCGGCACGTAGATGAACGACCCGCCCGACCAGACGGCCGAGTTCAACGCCGCGAACTTGTTGTCATTGGCGGGGATCACCGTGCCGAAGTGCTCGCGCACGAGGTCGGGGTAGTCGCGAAGCGCGGTGTCCATATCGGTGAACAGCACCCCGATGTCGTCGAGCTCCTTCTTGATCTTGTGATAGACGACCTCGCTCTCGTACTGGGCGCTCACTCCACCGAGATACTTCTGCTCGGCCTGGGGGATGCCGAGCTTGTCCCAGGTGCCCCGGATGTCCTCGGGCAGCTCGTCCCAGTTGGCAGCCTGCTTCTCTGTCGAGCGGATGAAGTAGTAGATGTTCTGGAAGTCGATGTCGCTCAGGTCGGCGCCCCACCACGGCATCGGTCGCATGTCGAAGTAGCGCAGGCTCTTGAGGCGGTACTTCCGCATCCAGTCGGGCTCGTTCTTGAGCGCGGAGATCTCCTCGACGACCCGCTCGCTCAGGCCGCGCTTGGGCTCGAAGACGGCGTGAGAAGGGTCTTTCCAGTCGAATCGATAGCCCTTGGCGAGCTCTTCGAGGTGCTCTTCCTGGGTGACGGCCATGAGAAGCGACTCCTTGGGCGTTCGTTTCGGCGGATCGGCGCTCGACGAGCGACGACTCGTACGCATCAAGAGTACCCGCGGCGGGCGCACAAAGTCCATCGCGCAGGTGGGATTTGCGAATCGGACCGGCGATGCATACCCTTCGCCGAGCGAGAAGGAGCTGCACGTGCACACCGCTCACCGCTCACCGAACCAGCCGGTGACCCGACGGACCTCGGATCTCGCCGTGTTGATCGGCGGCCTCGCGGTCCTGGCGATCTGCGCGATCCCCGCGTCGAGCGGGAGTGTGGGGCCGGCCGAGCAGCGGGTGTTCGAGGCGATCAACGGTCTGCCCGACGTGTTGGAGCCGCTCGCTCAGGCCGCTCAATTCCTCGGCGTGCTCGCGATCGGCCCCGTGGTGGCGGTCATCGCCCTGATCGCCCGGCGGCCCCGGCTCGCCATCGCGGCGCTGCTCGCGACGGCGGGCAAGCTTCTCGCCGAGCGAGCGCTCTGGGAGATCGTGCAACGCGAGAGGCCCGCTGTGACCGAGCCCGATGCGATCATCCGCGGAGGGGTCGCGACCACCGGGCTGTCGTTCGTGAGCGGGCACGTCGTGCTCGTCACGTGTCTCGCCTGGGTTGCGACCCCGTACCTGCAGGGACGATGGCGGGGCCTCCCGTGGATCATCGTCGCCCTGGTCGCGTTCGCGCGGGTCTACCTCGGCGCGCACAACCCACTCGACGTCGCTGGGGGCATCGGCCTGGGCCTCGCGGTCGGCGGCATCGTCAACCTCGCGCTCGGAGTGCCGTCCGACCGTGCCGACCCTCGCGGTTAGCCGCCGAGCTCGACCGGCGCGCCGACGAGCGAGCCGTACTCGGTCCACGAGCCGTCGTAGTTCTTGACGTTGTCGTAGCCCAGCAGCTCCTGCAGCGCGAACCACGTGTGCGAGGAGCGCTCACCGATCCGGCAGTAGGCGATGATCTCCTTGTCAGCCGTGATGCCCTCGACCTCGTAGAGCTCTCGCAGCTCGTCGGCGCTCTTGAACGTGCCGTCGTCGTTGGCCGCCTTCGCCCACGGGATGTTCGCGGCCCCCGCGATGTGGCCGGGTACTTGCGACTGTTCCTGCGGGAGGTGGTCGGGCGCGAGCTTCTCGCCCCGGTACTCCTCGGGTGAGCGAACATCGACGAACCCTGAGCCGCCGCCCACCTTGCCGATGACCTCGTCGCGCAGCGCGCGGATCTCGGGTCGCTCGGCGCCCGTGATCGAGAAGCCGGTGGCCTCGTACGCGGGCACGTCCTGCGTGAGCTCGCGGCTCTCGAGCTCCCACTTCTTTCGCCCGCCGTTCAGCAGCTTGACCCGATCGAATCCACGGAGCTTGAGCAGCCAGTACGCGTATGCCGCGAACCAGTTGTTGTTGCCGCCGTAGAGCACGACGGTGGAGTCCTCTCCGACGGCTGCGTCTGACAGGAGCCTCGAGAATCCGGCCTGATCGCGGAAGTCCCGCCCGACCTCGGCATGCAGATCGGTCGTCCAGTTCCAGCGCAACGCGCCGGCGATATGGCCTTTGTCGTAGGCCGAGGTGTCCTCGTCGACCTCGATCACACGCACGTTCGGATCATGCAAGTGCTCCTCGAGCCAGTCGGTGCTGACGAGCACGTCAGGATTCGCGTAGTCGGCCATGTCGATCGCCCCTCCCGTGGGTCGAACCCGAATCACACTTCGGCGGTCGCAATCGCTGGTGCGATACCTATCGCATGCGTGTGGGGCCCGTCAACGGCACATCTGCTCGGTCGTCAGAAGATGCCGAGGGAGGCCTTCGCCTCGTCGGACATCATCTCGGGGGTCCACGGCGGTCGGATGACGAACTCAGGACGGACCTCGTCGACGCCGGGCACGCCGCGCAGGAACGACCGCATCTGATCCTCGATCATCGGCCCGATGGGACACCCCATCGTGGTCAGGGAATACTCGATATCGACGCCGCCATCATCGTGCACCTGCACTTCGTACACGAGACCGAGGTCGACGATGTTCATGCCGAGTTCGGGGTCGATCACGTTCTTCAGGGCTTCGAGGACGGCGTCGCGCGTGTCTCCAGGGTGCGCCCCGGCCCCTTCGGACGCGCCGACGGCGTCGCTTCCTGGGTCAACGGCGATCTCTTCGTGCATGCGCGCATCCTTACTCGACTCGTCCTATCCTGAACAGCGTACCCGCACTTCTCCACAAGCGAAGGAGCTCGATCCACCCATGTCTGCCGAGTCGCCGATCCGCGCGCTGATCGTGGACGACCACCCCGTGACGCGGGAAGGCCTTCGTACGGCCCTGGAGCTCTCCGACGAGATCGTGGTGGTCGTCGGAGAGGCGGCCACCGGCGAGGAAGCGGTCGATCGCGCCCGCGAGCTCACGCCCGACGTGGTCTTCATGGACGTGCGCATGCCGGGCATGGACGGCATCGAAGCCACTCGGCGCATCCGTCAGGCTGCACCCGCTACCAAGGTCATCCTGATCACGATCGACGAATCGCGCGGGGCGATCAGCGAGGCGATCCAGGCGGGAGTCTCGGGCTATCTGCTGAAGGACGCTTCGCCAGATGCGCTCATCGATGCAGCTCGCAACGCGGTCGAAGGCAACGCGGTCATCCATCCTCAGCTCACCAAGACCTTCATCGAGGAGGTGCGACTCAGCGAGGTGGAGGGTCCGAAGACCACCCCGCTCTCGAAGCGCGAGCGGGAGATCCTGCAGAAGGTGGCCGATGGCTCGACGACCCGGCAGGTCGCGACAGAGCTCGGCATCTCGCCACACACCGTGAAGACGCACCTCGAGCGGATCTTCGAGAAGCTCAGCGCGAACGACCGGGCGCAGGCGGTCGCGATCGCGATCCGTACCGGCATCGTGCACTGATCCGTCCGGCCCGGGTCCTCAACCGGCTCAGCCCACGGTCGATATGAACTGCACATGGTCCGCACCGTGCTGCTCTGTGACACGCCAGACGCGATCCCTGCGCTGCACGCCGCAACGCTGGGCCAGCCGGATCTCGTCGCCGATGTTTCGACCGACGCCCGCCGGGCGCTCGAGATCGCTGCGCGCACTCGTCCCGACGTGATCGAGTGCCGTCTCTCGATTGACGGCTTCACGGGAACGGAGCTGCTCACGCGGTTCCAGGCCTCGTCGCCAGGCTCCTCGATCGTGGTGCGCTTCGGGACCGACGATCTCGTTCGCGTGTCGACGTGCCTTCGGAGCGGCGCGAAGGGCTTCGTCATGACCGACGACGACGCCGAGGCCGTCCTCATGGTGATCCGTGCCGTGAGCGAACCGCCCGGCGACACCGATCCTGCCGGCGACGGCGCTGTGGCCTTCTCTCCACGGGTCGCCCTCGAGCTCGGTGTGACGCTCGCCGATCGTCTCGCCGAAACAGACGTGCTCCGCCATGAGCTCGTGGACCTGCGCGGCAGGGTCTCGCAGGGAACCTCCGCGAAGGCCGACTTCCTCGCCAACATCTCCCACGAGCTCCGAACACCCGTGACGGTTGCCAAAGGCATCGCCTACGTGCTCCGGAACCCCGGCATCGGTGAAGATGAGCGCACCGAGTTCCTGGACACACTGCGGGGATCGCTCGACAATCTGATGGGCATCATCGACGAGATCATCACCATGTCCGAGCTCGAGAATGGCACGTTCGAGTTGCAGCTCGCAGAGATCGATCTCGCGCTCATCGCCCGATCGGCGGTGTCGAGCGTTCGCGAACGTCACCCGTCGATCTGCGTCGAGGCCTCGATCGGCCTCTCGCTTCCCACCGTGGCCGACCCTGCTCGCCTCGCAAGCGTCATCGAGGAGCTGCTCGACAACGCCTGCCGCTACTCCTCTGCCGGTGCCTCGGTCGAGATCACGGCGCGCTCCATGTCGGAGGGCATCGTCGTCAGCGTCACAGACCATGGGGAAGGCCTCGACCGATCGGTTGCGAAGCGCTCGTTCGATGAGCCGTTCTCGACCGGAGAGGGTGTGCTCAGGAAGGAGAAGGCGGGTGTGGGGGTCGGGCTGCATCTGGCTCGTCAGCTCGTCGTCGAGCACGGAGGCACGCTCTGGACCGACCCGCTTCCAGGCGGCGGCACGCGGGTCGCGTTCTGCATCCCGACGATGGGATCGAGGATCGCCGTCCCCCACACCGAACCCGCCTGATCCTGGCACCGGATCACGGAGCTCTTGGACACGGTGGCGCGTATCGTCCGCGTCGCATATCCTCGCTCGAAGAGGTCGCGTGCGGACAACCCTTCTAGGAATCACCATCGCCCTTGTGGCCACCGGGTGCGGAGCACCCGTGGAAGCCGACCCCCCCGGGCTCGCCGCTCCCATCGAGATCTTTGCCTCGCCGAGTCCGTTCTCGAAGGTGACCGCCGGCGCGGTCACGGCCATCGTTCCCGACGGTTGGGAAGCCCATCCCCCGACAGGAAGGACCTTCAGGGGAGGGTTCCTCGCCTCGCCCCACCCGGATCGGTGGGATCGCATGGACGGAGGCGTCGAGGGGATGTCCGCGACGTGGATCGATGCCACCAGGGTCGGCATGCCGTCCGACTTCTACTACCTGGCCGCCACGGGCCCATTGCTGTCGGGACTCACCGACTCCCACCAGTGCGATGCGGAATCCCGCCGAGTCTTCGTCGACCACAGGCCGACTTTCTCGGGCATGGTGCCCACTCGAGGAGACTTCGTCGCCAGGGGCGAAGGCACCTGCAGCGTGCGCGGAGTCTCGACCCGATGGGCCTACTTCGTCGCCGCGCCGGGATTCGGTCCCGTACGCGAATTGGGCATCGCGGCTTCGGGGCTCTACGTGGTAGTGGCGGTCACGCCCGAGAGCGAGAGGGCGCCATCGCTATTGAAGCGACTCATCGGCCACACGTCGTTCGGTGGCTCGTCGGTGACCGACCTCGTCCGGGCAGCAGGAGGCCCGTTCCGAGCAGAGGCGGGCGTCGCCCTCGGCGTCATGTGAAGGTCCGGCTGACGCGCCCGATCACCTCGGGCTACGATCGATGAACGGAGGCCTGACCACGTCGGCGGCGCCTCGCCGCCCGCGGATGTCGACCTCGACGGTGTCGCCGACCGCCACAACATCGGCTGGCCGCAGGTAGGCCAATCCGATGCCCGTCTGGAGCAGCGGAGAATACGTGCCGCTGGTCACCTCGCCGATGAGCTGGTCATCGACGAACACCGGGTAGTGGGCCCGCGGGATGTGCCGCCGCTCGTGCATGCGCAGCCCGAGCAGGCGGCTCGGCAACCCTTCGTTGCGCTGACGCAGCAGCGATCCGCGTCCACGGAAGTCCCCTGCATCGAACGAGACCGCCCACGAGAGGCCGGCCTCGAGGGCGGTGACCGACTCGAAGAGGTCCTGACCGTAGAGCGGATACCCCATCTCGAGGCGCAACACGTCGCGAGCGGCGAGCCCGCACGGCATGCCGCCGAAGGGCTCCATCGCCTCGAACAGATCACCCCAGAGCGCGTGGGCAACGTCTTGGAACGTGAAGAGCTCGAAGCCCACCTCGCCCGTGTATCCCGACCTGGTCACGATGACAGGCCGTCGCCGGTACTCCGACTCGACGCACTGCATGAAAGAGAGATCGCCCGACTCAGGGAACAGTGTCTGCATCACGTGCACGGACTCCGGCCCCTGCACAGCGAGGAAGCACCAATCCTGGTGGTACATGAGGTGCACCCTGGCATCGGCGGGTGTCTCTTCGAGGATCTGCAACACACGATGTGCATTGGCCGCGTTCGGCACCACGAAGTAGCGTTCCTGATCGAGCCGGTACACGATCAGATCCTCGATCACTCCACCGCCTTCGTTCAACACCAGGTTGTAGAGCGCCTCTCCGACCGCCGCGCGTTCGAGGTCGTTGGTGACAACCCGCTGCAGCATGCCGAGGGCACCGGGGCCGGTGACATCCACCTTGCCGAGGTGCGTGAGGTCGAACAGACCGACACGCTCGCGAACCGCCTCGTGCTCGCGGAGCGCGCCTGCGTACTCGATCGGCATGCGCCACCCGCCGAAGGGAGCAAGCTTGGCACCGAGGGACTCGTGCACGGCCTCGAGCGGGGTCCGCATGAGCTCGGCATGCTCGTCCACGACGGGCATCGTAGCCGCTCGGATCAAGCCCGGTAGACTGGCTCGTCGCATGGGTGACACGTACGACGTAGCCGTGATCGGTGGGGGCACAGCGGGATACTCCGCCGCCCTCCGCGCAGCCCAGCTCGGACTCCGCGTCTGCCTCATCGAACGTCATGACCGACTCGGCGGCACGTGTCTACTGCGTGGCTGCATCCCCACCAAGGCGCTGCTCCAATCAGCCTCGGTTATGGACGCCGTGAACAGATCCGACGAGTGGGGCATCAAGGCCTCGGGTGAACCCGACTGGTCGGCCGTCAAGGCATTCGAACAGACCGTTGTCGACAAGCTCGTCAATGGCGTGACCGGCCTCGTGAAGGCCCGAAAGATCGACGTGGTGCACGGGCTCGCCCGGTTGGTCCCCGTCCCCGGCGAGACCGCCGTCGATGTCGACGGCCGGCGGATCGCAGCGACCGAGATCGTGATCGCGACCGGCTCGGCGCCGAAGATGCTTCCGGGCGTCGAGGTGACCGATCGCATCATCACCAGCGACCAGGCGCTGTGGTACGACCACATACCCGGCATCGGCGGTCGTGATCGGCGCCGGCGCCGTGGGCCTCGAGTTCGCATCGTTCTATCGGTCGTTCGGCGCCGACGTGACGGTGATCGAGGCGCTTCCGCGGCTCGCCCCGCTCGAGGACGAAGAGGTCTCGAAAGAGATCGCGCGTGCGTTCCGCAAACGAGGCATCAGGACCGCCGCGGGCGCGTCGGTGGATCAGGTCGAGGACGCCGGCGAGCACGTCGAGGTGACGTTCGACGGCGGGAAAGGGGCCGAGAGCGTCAGCGCCGAGATCTGCCTCGTGGCGACCGGGCGTGGTCCGGTGACCGAGGGACTCGGCCTCACCGAGGCTGGCGTGTCGATGCACGAGAGGGGTTTCGTCAACGTCGACGCCGAGCTTCGGACCGACGTCGATCACGTCTGGGGGATCGGTGATGTGGCGTCCACGCCTCTGCAACTCGCCCACGTCGCCTTCACCGAGGGATACGCGGTGGCCGAACGCATCGCCGGACTCGACGTTGCCGAGATCGACTACGTGAATATCCCCAAGGTCACCTACTGCTCGCCCGAGATGGCGAGCGTCGGCCTCACAGAGGCGCAGGCTCGCGAGGCTGGGCTCGACATCGTCGCGGACAGGGTCGACTTCCGCGCCATCGGCAAGGCGAACATGTTGGGCGAAGGCGGCTTCGTGAAGCTGGTCGCCGAGGCCGACGGTCCAGTGCGCGGCGTGCACATGATCGGTCCGCACGTGACCGACCTGATCGCTGAGGGCATGCTGATCGTCAACTGGGAGGCGATGCCCGCAGAGGTCGCTGCCCTGATGCACCCACACCCGTCCCTGTCCGAAGGCATCGGCGAGGCGCATCTGGCGCTCGCCGGCAAGCCGCTTCACACCACCTAAGGAGCGCACACAGTGGCGACCGAGGTCGATCCGACCACCGCCTCCACGGAGACGCCGGACGGCGGAGGGCGCCTGCCCGACGACGAGCTCCTCCAGATGCTGCACATGCTCAAGCTGTGCCGCTACTTCGACGAGCGCATGGAGGCGCTCTACCGCCAGGGTCGGCTTCCCGGGGCGATCTACTCGGGTCGCGGGCAGGAAGGCACCCACGTCGGGGTCGCCTGGGCTCTGCGCGACGGCGACTCCCTGTTCCCCACGCACCGCGACCTGTCGGCGCAGCTCACGAAAGGCCTCGACCTCAAGCGGGTCATGGCGCAGTTCTGGGCTCGCATCGACGGCTATACGCGCGGGCGCGACGGCAACAGCCACATCGGGGACTGGCACGGCACCAGGACATTCACGGTCATGTCGCATCTGCCGATCGCGTACCCGGTCGCCGCCGGCGCGGCCCTCGCGTACAAGCTGAAGGGCGACGCCGAATGTGGCGCTCGCGATCTGCGGCGACGGCGCCACCTCGAACGGACGATGGCACGAGTCCCTCAACACCTCCGCGATCTTCCGCCTGCCGGTGGTGTGGGTCGTCAACAACAACCAGTTCGCGTACTCCGCGCCGAATCCGCTCGAGTTCCCGATCCCCACGATCGCCGAGCGCGCCGCCGCCTACGGCATGCCTGGCGTCCGCGTCGACGGCGGCAACGTGCTCGAGGTCTTCGACGCCACCCGCGAGGCCGTCGAGCGAGCTCGCGTCGGGCGAGGGTCCGTCGCTGATCGAGTCGGTGTCGTTGCGCTGGCGGGGCCACGCGGGACACGACCCCGCGAAGTACATGCCCGACGAGCTGCTCCGAGACGCTACATGGCCGATCACGACCCCGTGACGCAACTTCGAGGCAGTGACTGCTGCGTGCAGGGGTCGTCGACGACGACGAGGTCGGCGAGCTCGCCAAGCGCGGATCGAGCGCCGAGTTCGACGAGGGCTACGCGTACGCGCTCGCCTCGCCGTTCCCCGAGCCGGGCGACGCGACCAAGGGCAACTGGGTCGACGACGGGTACTGGGCGTCGCGAGCCGGGCCGCGGCGGCGGCACGGAGGCCGGCTGATGGCGGCAGCAAGACCAGCGCAGGTCGAGGCCGGGGCGGCCGGGCCACGGCGCCGAGCCGCGCGGCAAGCGGACCGACGACGGCCAGGCCACCTACCTGATCGCGATCGCCGAGGCGCTGTGGGAGGAGATGGAGCGCGACGAGCGCGTCTACCTGCTCGGCGAGGACATCGGCGTCTACGGCGGCGCGTTCAAGGTCACCGAGGGCTTCCTCGACCGCTTCGGTCCCGACCGCGTCATCGACACGCCGATCGCCGAGGAGACGATCGTCGGCATGGCCGTCGGCTCCGCGATGGAGGGGTTCCGGCCGGTCGCCGAGTTCCAGTACGCCGACTTCATGTCGAGCGGGTTCGACGAGATCACCACCGTGCTGTCCCGCTACCACTACCGCAGCGGCGTGCCGCTGCCGGTCGTGCTGCGCGGGCCGACGGGCGGGGGCGTGCGCGCGTCGAGCTTCCACTCGATCAACCCCGAGCCGTGGTTCGCCCACGCGCGGCGGGATCAAGGTCGTCTGCCCGGCGTTCCCCATCCGACGCGAAGGGCCTGCTGAAGTCCGCCGTCCGCGACGACAACCCGGTGCTGTTCCTCGAGCACAAGTGGATCTACCGTCGCATCAAGGAGCAGGTGCCCGAGGACCCCGACTTCCTCGTGCCGATCGGTCGAAGCGGACGTCAGGCGCGAGGGCACCGACGTCTCGATCATCACGTACGGCGCGATGGTGCACAAGTCCCTGGAGGCCGCCGAGAACCTCGCCGAACGCGGCATCTCGGCCGAGGTCGTCGACCTGCGGACCGTCTACCCGATCGACGAGGAGACCGTGCTGCGATCGATCGAGAAGACCTCGCGCGCGGTCGTCGTGTCCGAGTCCTACCGGTTCGTCGGCATCGGCGCAGAGGTCGGGGCGACGATCGCCGAGAAGGCGTTCGCAGCACCTCGACGCGCCGGTCGACGCGGCTCTCGCCGCCGAACCTGCCCGTGCCGTTCTCCCCCACGCTCGAGGACGCGTTCCTGCCGCAGGTGGCCGACATCGAGGCGCGCCGTCGACGAGCTGTCAGCCTGGTGAGTCGCGCACCACACGAGGAAGGAGCCGATGACGTCGATCCAGATGCCCCAGCTCGGCGAGACGATCGTCGAGGGCACGATCCTGAAGTGGCTGAAGTCCGAGGGCGACTCCGTCGAACGCGACGAGCCTCTCTTCGAGATCTCGACCGACAAGGTCGACACCGAGGTCCCGTCTCCTGTGGCCGGGACGGTGACCAAGATCCTCGTGGAGGAGGGCGCGACGGTGCCGGTGGGGACCGAGCTGGCAGAGATCGCGTCGGAGGAAGACGCCTCCGGCCGCGTGCGACTGCGGCGTCGTCCGCGCCGGCCTCCGGCTCCCGTACCCGTCGCCGTTGCCGCCGCCGGCGTCGGCATCGGCTCCGTTGCCTGATCGGGGGGGTCGCTCGCAGATCTTGTCGCCGCTCGTTCGCAAGCTCGCTCGAGAGCACGGGATCGATCTTTCCGCCGTCGAAGGCACCGGAACCGGAGGGCGGATCACGAAGTCTGACGTGTAGGCCGCGGTGGCCTCGGGTGGCGGTCAGGCGGCGGCCCCGGCCGCCGCTTCGACTGCGCCGGCGGCGGCGGTGGCGGAGGCGGTGGCGCCACCATCCGTGGGTGTCGCGGCTGCAGAGGGTGAGTCGGTCGAGCCGCTGTCGCACATCCGCAAGGCGATCGCCTAGCACATGCTCGCATCTGTGAACGAGACCGCCAGCGCGTGGACGATGGTCGAGGTCAACGTCGAGCACCTCGTGCGTCTGCGCGAGCGTGCCAAGGAAGCGTTCCTCGCCACGCACGGCGTGAAGCTCACGTACCTGCCGTTCGTTGTGCGCGCGACGGTCGACGCGCTGAAGGCGTACCCGCCGGTGAACTCGCGCATCGAGGGCGACGACGTCGTGACACCCCGCGCGGTGCACATGGGCATCGCGGTGAGCTACGACGCCGGGTTGATCGTGCCGGTGATCCACAACGCCGACGTGATGAACAGCGTGGGCATCGCGCGCGCCGTCGCCGACCTCGCCGCCAGAGCACGCGCACACCAGCTCAAGCCCGATGAGGTCCAGGGCGCGACGTTCACGATCACGAACCCCGGTCCGTACGGATCGCTCGTCGAGCGTGCCGATCATCAACCAGCCGAACGTTGGCATCCTCTCGCTCGACGGCATCCAACGCCGACCCGTCGTGGTGGGCGACGATGCGATAGCGGTCCGCAGCATGGTCTACATCTCGATGTCATGGGACCACCGCCTGATCGACGGCGAGATCGCGACCCGCTTCATGGGACGGGTGAAGAAGAACCTCGAGAGCTGGGACTTCGCTGAAGACCTTGGGATCTGAGCGTCGTGGCTGGCACGACCTGGCTTCTGGAGCCGATCGGAGCCGTTCCCTACGACAGAGCCAACGCTGCGATGCATTCGCTCGCCGAACGCAGGCTCGTTGACCGGGCGCCGGACTCCCTGATCCTGCTCGAGCATCCCCCGGTGTTCACCGCCGGTCGACGTTCGAAGCCGGAGCACCTCGTGTGGACCGAGCCCCGAAGCGCGGGCGCACGGCGCCGACGTGCGCCACATCGATCGAGGTGGGTCGTTCACGTTCCACGGCCCGGGCCAGCTCGTGGGCTACCCGATCCTGTACCTCGGTGAGCGGCCCGACGCCGCCAGGTACCTTCGAGGGCTCGAGGAAGCCGTGATCCGGACCGGCGCGGACCTTGGGGTGGACCTGCATCGTCGTGAGGACGTGCAGACAGGTGTGTTCGCGGGCGACGACAAGGTCTGCGCGATCGGCGTTCGCCTCATGCGCACGAGGGTCACGCTGCACGGGTTCGCGATCAACTGCGACATCGATCTCTCGTGGTTCGGGGGCATCGTCGCTTGTGGCCTTCCCAACAACGGGGTGACATCGCTGAGCGGACTGCTGGGACGCCGGGTGAGTGTCGACGAGGTCCGGCCCGCAGTGCGTCGCCACGTGGCCGACGTCTTCGGCCTGGTGTACGACACCGCCCCCGACGCGGAGCTCATGCCGTTCGCTGACGCAGTGCCTGCGTGAACCGCGACCTCGCCCGAGCCACGCGGGGGGCGCTAGCGTCGGTCGGCGATGAGCGAGTAGCGCGGCACGTGGTCCAGCCACCCGAGCGGCCATCGCTCGTGCAACCGGAGAGCCCATTCCACGTCTCGCAGACGTTGGATCCGCACGCCCGTCCACCCGGCCTCGTAGACCGCGTCGACGAGCGGCGTGGGCGATGGCATGCGAGCGAAGGGGAGAGCCTCGAGCACCTCGGCCGGGTACTCGGCATGGTGGTGATCGGCCACCTTCAGCACCCGACGCACGGCGTCGGCGACCGCGTGCTTCGTTCGATCGGTCGGCGCCCTGGAGCCCCAGACTCCTTCGAAGATCAGGAGCCGCCCGCCGGGAGCGGTCGCATCGCGCCAGGCACGCAACGCGCCGACCGGATCGGGCATCGTCCAGAGCACGTGCCGCTCCATGACCGCATCGAACGGGCCGCCGGGCGGCGTCATCGCCGACCCGACCTCGAACGACAGCTCGAGCCCGCGCGCTCCAGCCTTCTCGCGCGCCTTCTCGAGCATGACTTCGGAAACATCGAGCGAGGTCACCTGATACCCGAGTTCAGCCGCGAGCAGGCTCAGCGATCCCGTGCCGGCGCCGACGTCAAGCACCGTCGACGGCGGCTCCGGCAGCGCGCGACGCAATGCCGCTCGCCAGGTGGCGGCTTCCAACGGGTCGGAGACAGCGTGCGACGCCGAGTGATCGTAGGTCGCGGCATCGCGATCCCAGTACTCCCTGATGCGGTCCTCGATCTCGGTCATCAGCTCGCCCGGCGGTCGGTCAGAACAAGCGCGCGGCAAGCTTCGGCCGGAACTCTGCCACGAGTGGATCGTCGCCGAGGGTCGCGAAGACATCGACCATGGCCTCCCGCGCAGACGACGGATCATCGTCGAACGCTGCGAGCAAGCCCTCAAGCGCCTCGCGCCAACGGCGCAACCCCGCCGCCTTCTGCGCTTGGGTGAGACGATCGGCGCCGTCCAGCGAAGCCCACCCCCGCACCCTCACGGCCGACATCACGAGCTCCGCCTCGGGGTCGGGAAGCAGTGGCGCAACGAGCGTCGAGGCCTCGCCGACCTCGTCTCGCCCCACCAGGATGCGCGCGAGGCCGATCGCTGCTTCCTTGCTCTCGGGATCCTTGTCGAGCGCTTCACGGAAGCCGGCCTCCGCCGACGCGACATCTCCCGACGCCTCGACGGCACGCGCTTCCTCGACCTCGACCTGGGCCTCGGTGGGCAGGATCTCGTCGATGAACCGATTCACCTCTTGCTCTGGGTATGCCCCGATGAACATGTTGACGGGCTGTCCGCCACTGAATGCGACCACCGTGGGGATGCCCTGACTCTGCACGGCCTGGAGCAAGGCGTTGCCGACGGCGTTCGCGTCGACGTCGAGCTTGGCGAGCAGGAACGCCCCACCGCGCTCGGCGGCGACCTTCTCCAGTGTCGGGCCAAGGGTTCTGCACGGTGCGCACCACGAAGCCCACATGTCGACCACGACGGGCCGCTTCGCTGACTCCTCGATCACGACCTGCTCGAAGTCGGCGTCCGTAACATCGACGACGTGCTGGATCGTGGCGCTCTGCGCGCCGCCCGATCCACTGGGCGCTTTCGGGGCGCCCATGCCGCTCATGTCGACCATCGTTTCTCAGCCTCTCACACGCGCACGGTGGCGACGGATGTCGCCGCGCTAGGCTGCCCGGCGGCACGCGTCGGCTGATACCAGCGCAGCCTGAGCGCGTTCGCAACCACGGTCACGCTCGACGTTGCCATCGCCGCCGCCGCCCACATGGGGTCGAGCACACCGAACACCGCGAGCGGGATCATCACGACGTTGTAGGCGAAAGCCCAGAAGAGGTTCTGCGCGATGATCCGGTGGGTCTGACGCGCGAGCTCAAGGGCATCGGCGACCGATGCCAGCGAGCCGCCCAGCAGGTTGACTTCGGCGGCGGCCAGCGCGACGTCGGTACCACTCCCCATCGCCATCCCCACGTCGGCTGAGGCGAGCGCGGGGGCATCGTTCAAACCGTCACCGACGAAGATCACGCGACGACCGGCTCCCTGCAGGCGCGTGACGTGATCCACCTTGCCCTCGGGACGCACCTCTGCAAGGACCCGGTCGATACCGACCTCGGCGGCGATCGCCTCTGCGGTGCCACGGTGGTCGCCGGTCACCATCACCACGTCGAGCCCGAGCCGCTGAAGCCGTCGGACCGTATCGGCCGCATCGGGTCTCACGCGGTCGGCCGCGGCGACCACACCCAGGGCAACGCCGGCCCGCCAGATGGCGAAGGGCGTTCGCCCGGCCGCTGCGAGGCGACGGGTGGCCTCGTCCAGCGCGGCAGGAAGATCGTGAGGACGCCCCACTCGGACTTCGTTGCCCGAGACATTGGCAATCGCCGCCGCACCCGGCTCGACCCGCTGCTCGGCTGCTTCGGGAACGGACACCCTCCTGGCACTGGCTTCGTCTCTCACGGCCTGAGCGATCGGGTGCTCGGAGCCCTGTTCGGCAGCGGCGGCCAGCGAGATCAGCGTGTCGGGGTCCACGCTCTCCGCGGGCACGATCTCGACGACCGCCATCACGCCATCGGTGATCGTGCCGGTCTTGTCGAGCAACACGACATCGGCCGACCGGGCCGCCTCGAAGACCTCGCCACCCTTGAAGAGCAGCCCCAGCTGAGCGGCCCTTCCCGTTGCGGTCATGATCGCAGCGGGCGTCGCCAACCCGAGCGCGCACGGGCAGGCGATCAGCAGCACCGCGACCGCATGCAGCATCGATGCTCCAAGTGTCGCGTGGGCGAGCACGAGCCACCCGGCGAACGTGGCGGCGGCGACCCCGAGCACGATGGGCACGAAAACCGACGACACACGGTCGGCGACGCGTTGGATCGGGGCCGTCGATCCCTGCGCCTCGTCGAGCAGCCGCACGATCTCCGCGAGCCTGGTGCCGGAGCCCACGGTGGTCACGAATACGACGAGACGACCGTTGCCGTTGATGGTCGCGCCGACGACCTCGTCGCCCGGTCCGACGTCGACAGGCACCGATTCCCCGGTGAGCAGAGACAGGTCGACCCACGACGAGCCTTCCTTGACGATCCCGTCGACGGGGATCGCTTCGCCGGCTCGGACCACCACGAGCTGACCGGGCCGTACGTCACCGATCGGCACTCGACGTTCGGATCCATCGATCACCACGGTGGCATGACGAGCACCCCTCGCGAGGAGCATCCTCGCGGCATCGCCGGCCCTCGATCTCGCATGCGCCTCCAGCACCTTGCCGACGAGGATCAAGGTGACGATCACGGCTGCGGTGTCGAAGTAGTGGTCGTGCCGCCCGAGCAGATCGGCCGCCACGCTGTAGCCGTATGCAGACACGGCACCGAGCGCCACAAGGGTGTCCATCGTGGTCGAACCGTGTCGCGCCGCGCGCCAGGCCGCAGCGAGGAACGGCCACCCTGCGAAGAAGACGACCGGGGTGGTGAGCACCCATGCGAGTTTCTGGCTCCAGGCAGCGTGCGGGACCGCGAACGTGAGCCACAGCACGGCGAGCGTCAACGGCACCGCGACTGCGAGACGCACCCCGTATGCGTGAAGCTCACCAGTATCTGAACGGCGTTCGGTGTGCTCTCGGGCGCCGTATCCGACCTTGCGCACGGCGTCGACCAGCGGCGGCACGACCTCACTCGCCGGCTGTTGGATCGATCCGCGCACCGTCGCGGTCCGCGTCACGAGGTTCACCGAGGCTCCCGCAACCCCTGGCACACATTCGAGCGCTCGTTCCACCGTGCGGACGCACGAGGCGCAGGTCATGCCGTCGATATCCAGCACGATCGCGGGGTGCGGCTCCGGCATCGGACTCACTTCGCCGCGAGCCGGCCGACCGCCGCCATGAGCTCTTCTATCTTGGCCTCGCCGCTTCCTTGCTCGATCGATTCGCGGACGCAGTGGCGCACGTGGTCGTCGAGCAGCCCCATGCCCACGGCGCGCAGCGCGGCCTGCACTGAGCTCAGCTGGGTCAGGATGTCGATGCAGTAGGTGTCCTCGTCGACCATGCGCTGCAGACCGCGGACCTGGCCCTCGATGCGTCGCAGCCGATCCTGCAAGGCCTTCTTGTTCATCTCATACCCGTACACGCGTGCCCACCCCTCACATGTGCCGCTCGTCGTCGCTGAGCGACAGGAAATGTGCCGGGTCCTGGCGGAACCGGCGCATGCATGCCACGGAGCAGAACAGGTACGTTTCGCCCTCGTGCTCCCATGCTGCCGCTGCGGATGACGGGTCGACCTCCATGCCGCAGACCACGTCTTTCTCCATGTGACACTCCTCGCGCCCGAACCCGGTCGGCCGTCTCGGCCGGGTCGCACTATACCACGGGGGGGTATACCGCCTCCGTCCGGACACCCAGTGATCCGGGTGTATGCTCGCCGCACCGTGCGAGGGAGCTCGAACTAGGTGTCCACGCGTGTCGCGCCCACCCCCCACGAGGCGCTCGGGCTCTCCGACGACGATCTGCGCACGATGTACCGCCTCGTCCTGACGGCCCGTCTGCTCGACGAGGCCGCATTGCGCCAGAACCGCATGGGCCGTGCGCCGTTCGTGGTGCCAGCCGAAGGGCACGAGGCGTGTCAGGTCGGCACCGCTTGGGCGATGCGCAAGGGCGTCGATGTCTGGCTCCCCTACTACCGTGACGGCGCGCTGGTGCTGGCCGCCGGCATGACGCCGTACGAGATCTTCCTCGGCATCTTCGCCAAGGCCGCGGACCCATCGAGCGGCGGTCGTCAGATGCCGTCGCACTGGGGCCACGCCAAGCTCGGCATCATCACGGGCTCGTCGCCGATCGCGACCCAGGTGCCGCATGCGGCAGGTATCGCGTACGCGATCAAGTATCGCAGCGAGGACGCGGTGGTGGGGTGCTGGTTCGGTGACGGCGCCACGAGCGAAGGTGATTGGCACGAGGGACTGAACTTCGCCGGCATCCACAAGCTGCCGGTGATCTTCGTCTGTGAGAACAACCACTACGCGATCAGCGTGCCACAGGCCAAGCAGATGGCCGTGGAGAACGTAGCCGATCGTGCCGCTGGGTACGGATTCCCGGGAGTCGTGGTCGACGGCAACGATGTGCTCGCCTGCTACGGCGCGATGAAACACGCGCACGATCGCGCTCGCGCGGGAGAGGGGCCGACCCTGATCGAGTGCAAGACCTACCGCTTCCTCGGACACACGAGCGATGACGACGACAAGACCTACAGGCCGCGTGGCGAGGTGGAGCAGGCTCGCCTCAACGATCCCGTGCACGTGCTGGGGGTTTATCTCGCCGAGAACGGGCTGATCGACGATGCCGGCGTCGACGAGCTCCGAGCATCGGTGAAAGCCGAGATCGACGAGGCGCTCGCAGCCGCCTGGGAAGCGCCGGATCCCGAGCCTGCATCGGCGATGCTGCACGTGTTCGCCGACACGGCTGCCGATCGAGCGACCGATCCCGGGCCATGACGGACAAGAACGTGGTCACCGCGATCCGCGACGCGCTCCACGACGAGATGGCTGACGATGATCGCATCGTGCTGCTGGGCGAGGACGTGGGGAATCGCGGCGGGGTGTTCCGCATCAGCGTCGGGTGGATGGAGGAGTTCGGCGAGCACCGCGTGATCGATACCCCACTCGCGGAATCGGGGCTCGTCGGGGTCGCGATCGGCATGGCCATGCACGGGCTGCTGCCGGTCGCCGAGATCCAGTTCGCGGACTTCATCCACCCAGCGTTCGACCAGCTCGTGTCGGAAGCCGCGCGCATACGGTATCGGTCGAACGGGGCATTCAGCTGTCCGCTGGTGATCAGGGCTCCGTGCGGCGGCGGCATCCACGGTGCTCTGTATCACTCGCAGTCGATCGAAGCGTTCTACGCCCACGTGCCGGGTATCAAGGTCGTGATGCCCGCGACGCCGGCCGACGCGGCCGGCCTGCTGCGCTCGGCGATCGCCGACCCCGATCCGGTGTTGTTCCTCGAGCACAAGAAGACGTACCGGGCGATCACCGGCGAGGTCCCGGACGAGCGCCATCTCGTGCCGATCGGCAAGGCCGACGTGAAGCGTGAGGGCACCGATCTCACCTGCGTGAGCTATGGGTACCCGCTGCACACCTGCCTCGATGCTGCCTCGCGCCTGCAGAACGACGAGGGCATCTCGGTCGAAGTCGTGGACGTGCGCTCGCTCGCACCCCTCGACACGGAAACCATCCTCGGGTCGGTGCGCAGGACCTCCAAGGCGCTGGTGGTCTACGAGGACAACCGCACATACGGAGCGGGCGCAGAGATCGTCGCGACGATCGCCGAGGAAGCGATGTTCGACCTCGACGCCCCCATCGCGAGGATCGGTGGGCTGGACATCCCGGCGATGCCCTTCGCAACACCGCTCGAACATCTCTACATGGAACCGGAGCCCGACCAGGTCTACCGGCGCATGCTCGACCTCGCACACGCCTGAGCGCGACGACGCGATCCCACAACGGTTCAGACTGCCGCGCGATGCGTCGATGCCTTCTGCGACGGTGTTCATCCGACGCAAGACACACGTGCCCGACCGAGATAGGTCGACGAGCCGGCACGACCTCCTGGTCGTGTTGAGCGCCGCCGTGCTGCTCACGGTGGGCATCGCGAGCGGGGTGTTCGAGGCGATGCATCGAACCCTCGAGTCGAACTGGCCGGCCTTCGCCGCTTCCGCGCAAGGGATCTTGTTGGTGGCCGCCGTGGCGGGCGCTGCGATGGCTGCGATACAGCGCAAGCGCGGGCGGGCCGATCGGCACCGGCGTTCGGAGACCGAGGCCGAGTACCAGGCGATGATCGAGCACGTTCCGGCCGTGACCTACGACTGGGATCCGGCGCGCGAGCCAGGCACAGCGCCGGCGTCGTACATCAGCCCACAGGTCGAGCGGCTCGTCGGGTTCACCGCAGAACAGTGGCGCGAGGATCCCGAGCTGTGGGGTCGCCAGGTGCACCCGGACGACATCGACAACGTGCTGTCGGCCTGGAGCGAGGCGATCGAAGCCGGCGAGCGGTTCGAAGCCGAGTACCGCATGCGCACCGCTTCGGGAGACGAGATCTGGGTTCGAGACGAGGCCTCTCGGGTCACCCACGACGGCGTGACTCGCTATCGCGGCGTGATGTACGACGTGACCGAGGAACGGCAGACCCGACAGGCCTTGCGTTCGGCCGAGCAGCGCTACCGGTCGCTCGTCGAGCAGCTGCCGGCTGTCACCTATCGAAGCGACGTCGAGGATCGAGCCGAAGGAGACCGGGTCGACTACGTCTCTCCGCAGATCCACAACATGACTGGGTACACGCAACAGGAATGGTCCTCCCCCGGCTTCTGGGAGTCACGCATCCACGAGGACGATCGCGTAGCCGTGGTCGCAGAGGCGAGACGTACCGACCGCACGCGCGAGCCCTTCGACACCCAGTACCGCCTCGTCCGAAAGGACGGATCGATCATCTGGGTGCACGACACGTCGATGGTCGTCGATCGAAGCGATGCCGCCGCCGTGTGGCAGGGGCTCATCCAAGATGTCACCGAGCGGGTGCAGGCCGAACAGGCACTCGCCGTGGCCGAGGAGCGTATCCGTCGTCTCGTGGAGCAGCTTCCAACGGTCATCTACATCGATGCGGTGGACGAGATCGCGACCGCGCGGTACGTGAGCCCTCAGTACGAGCGCCTCACCGGATACACGCCCGCCGAGCGCCTCGCCGATCCGGGGATGTGGATGGGCATGATCCACCCCGACGACCGCGAGCGGGTGATGGCCGAGTCGAACCGCACGAACGAGACCGGCGAGGACTATGAGATCGAGCACCGCATCGTCCGCAAGGACGGTCAGATCGCATGGGTGCACGATCATGCCTTGCTGGTTCGATCTGGCAACGATGAGGACGCATGGCAGGGCGTGCTCACCGACATCACCGATCGCAAGCGAGCCGAGGAGGCTCTCTCCAGCCGAGACAGGATCCTGGAAGCGGCCGGACTCGCGGCCGAGAAGTTCCTGCGGGCGAGCTCATGGCGCGACGACATCGACGAGGTGCTCGCCCGTCTCGGTACGGCCGCCCGGGCCAGCCGCGTCGGCATCTTCGAGAATGTCGATGAAGCAGGCCACGAGCAAGTGCGCTTGCGAAGCGTCTGGCTCGCAGACGACGCGCCTGCGACCCTCGGGCGGTCACCGTCGATCACCTCGCGCGGGCGGCAACCTTCAGCGATGGGAGGCCGTGCTCAGCGACGGTGGGGTGATCCACGGCCCGACATCGGAGATGCGGGACACCGAGCGGCAACTGTTCCGAAACGCCGGCGTCCGCTCGGTGATGGTGACACCGGTGTTCGTCGACGGCGCATGGTGGGGGTCGATCGGTCTCGACGACTGCGCGAGCGACCGGGAATGGCAGTCAGCGGAGATCGACGCCATCCGCGTCGTCGCGAACACCCTCGGAGCTGCGATCGAACGAGAGCATGGAGCCCAGCGCCTCACGGAGGCCGAGGAACGCTACCGAGCCATCGTCGAGCACGTGCCTGCCGCGATCTACCTCGACCGAGCCGACCACTCGATGCGCTCGATCTATGTGAGCCCGCAGATCGAAGAGATCGCCGGCGTGACGCCGCAGGAATGGATCGACGAGCCGGACCTTTGGCTCACCATCATGGCGCCCGAAGACCGGGCCGAGGTGCAGAGGACGTACCTCGAAGCGATCACCGCCCAACGACAGTGGCAGGCCGAATACCGCGTGATCACGAGGGACGGCCGCACGATCTGGGTCCACGACGAGACGACCTTCATCGCCGACTCCGACGGCGAACCGCTGTTCCTGCAGGGCGTGCTCATGGACATCACCGAGCGCAAGCTCGCCGAGCAGGCCCTGCGTGAGTCTGCACGGCGCGAGCGCGACGCGGCCGAGCGACTGCGCGCGCTCGACGAGATGAAGACCACGTTCCTCGCGGCCGTGTCGCACGAACTACGGAGCCCCCTCACGTCGATCCTGGGGTTATCGATCACGCTCGAGCGCGCACCGGAGATGCCGGTCGACGACCGTGTCGATCTGCTCGAGCGCCTCGCATTCAACGCTCGCAAGCTCGACCGGCTGCTGAAGGACCTGCTCGACATCGACCGGCTGAGTCGGGGCATCGTGGAGCCTCAGTACCGCAGCGTCGACATCGCCGCATTGACACGCCTGTGCGTCGAGAGCCTCGAGACGCTCGGGGACCGGGTGGTCGAGATCGACGCACAGCCGCTAGTGCTGGCCGTCGACCCACCCAAGCTCGAGCGCATCGTCGAGAACCTCGTCACCAATGCTGCCCGGCACACGCCACTTGCGAGCCGGATCTGGGTGAAGGTCGAGCCGTGGGACGGAGGGGCATTGTTGAGTGTCGACGACGACGGTCCGGGTGTGCCGGCAGATCTGCGCGACGCGATCTTCGAGCCGTTCCGCCAGGGACCAACCGCATCGCCGCACTCCCCCGGCACCGGCATCGGCCTGTCGCTCGTGACACGGTTCGCGGAATTGCACGGTGGCCGCGCCTGGGTCGAAGATCGACCTGCCGGCGGCGCGGCCTTCCGGGTCTTCCTACCGAAGGCGCCCGCGACAGCGTCCGGAGCGGAGCTTGCAGGCGGGGCACTCGCGCCCGCATCGGTCGACGTAGCCTGAATGCCTGACGCCTACGGGTCACCAGGGTCGTCGGCCTTCGCGTGGGAGCGGGCTGCGATGAATCGCATCTTGGCGGCCGCGAGGAGCGAGCCGCCTCCACGCGCCCTCGCGATCCGCCGCTGCTCGTCGAACTCCTGCTTCGCCTCCTCGGGGTCGAGCTCGCGCGTCAGATCCGCCTCGATCACGTCGTGGCGATCGAGCGCGCTCGAGACAACCGCCTGCACGATCGCGGCGACGGGCAGAGCGATGAACGCTCCGAGAACACCTGCAACGCTTGCGCCGGCGACCGCACATCCGAACGCGACTGCGGGGTGCAGCTCCATCGTCCTGGCCGTGATACGCGGGCCAAGCAAGTAGTTCTCGACCTGCTGGTAGGCGAAGAAGAAGGCGAAGAGGATCAACGCGCGCACGGGGCTCTCGACCACCGCCACGAGCAGCGGCAGAGCCATCGCGATGTAGGTGCCGACCGTCGGGATGAACTGCGACACGAGCCCCATCCACATCGCCAGCGGCACGGCGAAGGGGACATCGAGCACGGAGAGGACCACGAAAGTGGTGAGTCCCGAGATGAGCGCGAGGAGCAGTCTCGAGTAGAGATACGCGCCCGTCTTCTCGATCGCCACCTCCCATATCCAGAGCACACGATGCTGCCGGGCGGGTGGCAGGACGGCGAGCACGGCCCGCCGGAACCTCGGACCGTCTGCTGTGAAATAGAACGTGAACAGGCCGACGGTGAGCAGCATGAAGATCGCGCCGAGGAGCGACGACGCGAATCCGAAGACGTTGCCGGCGATATTGGTGGCGAAACCGGCGAGGTTGGAGTCGGCGCTGCGGAGTTGCTCTTCGATCGTGGTTTGGGAGATCTCTACGTTGAACCACCGCTCCGTGGAACGACTCGCGGTCTCCAGGATATCGGGTGCCGCCTCGATGAGCGCCCGCAATTGATCGATCACCAAGGGGATCATCGAGGCGACCATCACGATCGAGAAGATCACGATGGCAAGCAGGATCGCCCCTGTCGCGAGGCCTCGTCGCCACCCGCGTCTCGCGAGCCACTCGACTGCCGGCTCGAGAGCGAACGACGCGAACAACGCCACCAGCACCCAAGTGAGCAGACTCGAGATCTGGCGCAAGACCGAGAGCGCGGTCGTTGCGACCAGCCACACGACGAAGATGAGCGCGAGCAGGGTGAGGATCCATCGCCACGAAGGCGGGTGGATGCTCACGGGGAGAGGCTTGCGCGCACCGGACTCCGGCATTCGATCTGGCTTCGGCTCACGATCAGCGCTCATCGTTCCCCTCGTCGTCGCGGAGGATACCCTTCGTGGCGGGCTACACTCGCAACGACATGCCCTCGCGCGACCACAATCCCCGCGGCCGTCGCTTGCACCTGCCGATCGTGTCGGTTTCCGACGGCTCGAGCTCGGCGGATCTCGGAGTCAATGCCCGAGGTGAACGAAAGCCGCCCTGGCTCAAGGTGCGACTGCGCAGCGGCCCCAACTCCGCCGAGCTCAAGGCGATCATGCGCGGTCTCGACCTGCACACCGTATGCGAGGAGGCGATGTGTCCCAATATCCATGAGTGCTGGGAAGATCGCGAGGCCACGTTCCTGATCCTTGGCGATCGGTGCACACGCCGGTGCGGGTTCTGCGACGTCATGACCGCCAGGCCCGAACCGGTCGATGCGGACGAACCGGCGCGCGTCGCCGAGGCGATCGCACGCATGGGGCTGAAGTTCGTGGTGCTGACCGGCGTCGCACGTGACGACCTCGCCGATGGCGGGGCATCGATGTGGGCGGAGACGGTGCGTCGTGTGCGTGAGGCAGTCCCGGACGTGGGCATCGAGGTGCTGCCGACAGACTTCAAGGGTGGCGAGCGCGACATCGCGACCGTGCTCGATGCCGAGCCCGACGTCTTCGCACACAATCTCGAAACGGTGCGCCGGCTGCACGGCCGCATCCGCCCGGCGTTCGGGTACGACCGCTCGCTGGAGGTGCTCCGCATCGCGAAGCGTCTGCGCCGAGGGCAGGTCACGAAGTCGAACCTGATCCTCGGCATGGGCGAGCGGCCGAATGAGGTCCCCGAGGCGATGAACGACCTGGCCGACGCCGGGTGCGACATCCTCACGATGGGGCAGTATCTGCAACCCACCTCGAGCCACCTGCCCGTCGACCGCTGGGTCCACCCGGAGGAGTTCGCCGGGCACGCACGAGCGGGAGAGATGCGGGGCATCGCCCACGTCGAAGCAGGCCCGCTGGTGCGGTCGAGCTATCACGCGGGCACGCAGTTCCAACGGGCACGCGATCGCGGTCTCGAGACCTCCGGGGCGGTGACCGGGGGCGGGCTCGCATCCGCGAGCGGATCTGTGCGGAGTGGAGGAGCCGGCCTGTAAGCCGGATCCTGTGCGCGGAGCTCACGCCCCGCCGACGACCATCTCTCTCGGCGATGCCCGAAAACATCGCCGCCGGGCCGTTCACCGGCCCGGTGCGGCCTACCCGGCAGCTCGGGCGGGCCGCCCTCGAACGCTGCCTGCTCGACCTTGCTCCGGGTGGGGGTTGCCAGCCGCGACGGTCGCCCGCCGCGCTGGTGCGCTCTTACCGCACCGTTTCACCCTTACCCCACGCGACCTGCGCCGCGTGGGGCGGTCTGCTCTCTGTTGCCCTGTCCGCGAGGTCACCCCCGCCTGGCCTTTCGCCAGCACCCTGCCCTTCGGAGTCCGGACTTTCCTCGAACGATCAAAACCGCCCGCGGCCGTCCGGCCGGCTCCTCCACGACCGAGGATACCCGCCGTAGACTGCCGAACGATGATGCGTCGCACGATCGCTCGGGTCGCGACAGCGTGCACCCTCGCGACCGCCTGCGCGGCGCAGGTCGACGGGCCGGCGAACCCCGCTTCCGAGATCCGAGGTGCGCCGGCGATGCTGCAGACCCAGGTGCGAGGCGCTGCCCTCCGGTTCGTCGAGGCCTACCGCACAACACTGCTCGGGGGTCACGACCTCGAAGCGCTCGCCGCGACACCGCTCATGCGCCGCTTCGGGTACTGGTTGGCCGTCACGAATCGTGCTTTCCCCGGCGACATCACCGCAACATCGACGGTGAGCGCCGTCGGTCCGGCCATCTCGGTCGGGCGCCGACGGCCGGGTGGACGTGGAGCTCGCCGCGCAGGTCGAAGTCGTGGCGCAGCCACCAGACGGCGATCCCCTTCAGCTCTCGGTACCGCTGGTCGGGCCGGTGCGGTTGGTGGCGACCGCGCCCGGGTTCCTGGCGGGTCATCGATTTCGTGCGTTTCGGGCGGCCCGTGAGCAGCGCCTTCGTGCTACTCGATCTCATGTACGAGCGCCGTGGATCGCGCATCACCTTGGACTCGTTCGGATCGGTGCCGACCTGGAGCTTCTTCGTCCGCGGTCGAGGCCACCGGGAGGACGCTCTCACCCTCGCCGAGGGTGACGTCACTCTCATCGATACCCACGGTGACGTCGTGGGCACGGCCGTCGAGGTGTCGACGCCCTTGCTCGAGGTCGCAGCCCGGTGACGCGATCGACGGTGCACTCTCGTTCGATCCGCTCGGCGAGGTCCGAGGGGTCTCGCTGCGCATCGATCTCGGAGGAACTCCCGACCCTGCCCCGCTCGAGATTCCGCTCGGGCCCATCATCGGACGGAATGCGGGAACGGGCGCCGTCCCCTGATGTCCTGACGCGGAGCGTGGCTCAGCGAGCTTTCACGTGGCCGCGAGCCACGCATCGACACCCTGGTTGGCGAGGCGGTCCGCTTCGGTGTTGCGTTCGCGGCGCACGTGCTCGAACTCTATCGATGCGAAGCCCGCGGCGAGCTGTCTCACGCGTCGATGCAAGGGCTGCAGGTGCGCGGTCTTCACCCGGTACCGACCGGTGAGCTGGTTGATGAGCAGCTGGGAATCCGAGCGCAGCAGCACGTCGGAAGCTCCGAGTTCGCGTGCTCGCTCGAGCCCGCGGATCACCGCCGTGTACTCGGCGACGTTGTTCGTGGTCTCCCCGATACCCTCGGCGATCTCTGCGAGCACCACACCATCGTCGTCGACGATCTGGGCGCCTGCGCCGGCCGGACCCGGGTTCCCGCGCGAGGCCCCATCGCAAGCGACGATCACACGACCAGGATGCGGCGGCAATGCTCACACCTCCTGATCCCGTCGCCACGCTTGAGCTTGTCGAGCTCGACCGCCGAGAGCTGCTCGTGACACGCCTGACACACGCCGTCGACGAGGGCGGCGGCGCCGACACCCTTCTTCAACCGTCGCAGGTCCTCGTAGAGCTCGAGCACATCGGATCCGATCTCGGGCACGACCGTCTCTCGCTCCGCAAGGCGGTCCGCCAGCTCGGTCTCGGCGCGGGCACGTTCTGCACCTGCCGCACCCGCGGCGTCCTCGGCAGTGATCCGAAGGGTCACGCTGGCCCGCTCGGCGGTCATCGCGTCGGCCTCGAGCTGCTCACGGATCTCGAGCATCGCCAGCAACTCGTCTTCACGGTCGGATCGGCGTTTGTGCACGCTCGAGATCTCATGCTGCAGCGCTTCGAGCTCCTTCGCGTTCACGATGGAACCGTCGTACATGCGTGTCTGCTCGGCGCGTTCCTTCTGCGTCATCGAGTCGATCTCCCGCTCGTACCGCTCTTGGTCACGGCTGAGCTCGTCGAGCTTCAGGCGAAGCTCTCCGAGGCGCTCCTCGGCTGCATCGGCGTCGGCGCGAACGGTCGCGAGGTCGCCACCTTCCTCGAGAGACCGGATGCGGGAACGCAGGCGGTCGATCGCGGTATCGACGTCTTGGAGCGCGAGCAGTCGAGGCGTCGTCATGGCAGGCGAAGCCTAGCCGATGGCGGTGAGGCATCCGGTGTTGATCGCCGGGCCTGACCGGTTCCGGAGCGCGCCTCGGCGCCGGCGGCCCGCCTGGCCGTCGGCGCCGGTGCGTCCTACGGGAACTGCACCTTCTCGAACTGAGCGTTCGTGGACTGACCCAGGAACGCCACCGCGGCGATGATGACCGTGAAGATCAGGGCAAGCATCAGCGCGTACTCCACGGCGGTCGCGCCCCGGTCCTCCAGCACCCGGGCCTTCGTCGCCGCACACCAGACCTGGGCTTTCGAATACAGCCTCAGGATCATGCGATCCCCCTCATGTCGGGTCGGTCGCGGGGCCGGCCGGAACGCCGGCCGACCCTTGCGCCCGTCTTGCCCGGGGTATCGGCCGCTGGCACCCCCAGAGTTGAGTGCCAGAGTTGAACGCCGAGTACGCTTGCGTGCGTGCGTGGGGAGTCGATCGGGCGGGTGGCGTTGGTCACCGGGGCGGGCAGCCCCACTGGCATCGGGTTCGCATGTGCGAGGGTGCTCGCGCGTGAGGGCGCAGCTGTCGCCGTTGCGTCGACCACCGATCGCATCGAGGCGCGGGCCGCGGAGCTCCACGGAGACGACGCCGAGGCTGCGGGGTTCATCGCCGATCTCACCGATCGCGGGCAGGCAAGGGCCATGGTCGAAGGCGTGCTCGAACTGTTCGGGAGGGTCGACATCGTGGTCAACAACGCGGGCATGGTGAACGTGGGCATGGAGGGCGAGGTTACCGACGCTTTCACCGAGATGAGCGACGCCGCCTGGGATCTCGATGTGGCGCTCAACCTTCAGACGGCCTTCAACGTTACCCACCCGCTCGTACCCGGCATGATCGAGCGCGGGTGGGGACGCGTCGTGATGATCTCGTCGGTCACCGGCCCCGTCGCCGCGATCGCCGGTGCGGTGGGGTACGGCGCAGCCAAGGCCGGCATGGACGGGTTGATGCGCGGACTCGCGCTCGAGCTCGGACCGAAGGGCATCAACGTGAACTCGGTCGCGCCCGGGTGGATCGCCTCCGGCTCACAGACCCCTCAGGAGGCAGCAGCCGGCCACCACACGCCGGTCGGTCGCTCAGGCCGGCCGGATGAAGTCGCCGAGGTCGTGGCCTTCCTCGCGAGCGATCGAGCGAGCTACGTCACGGGCCAGTCGATCGTCGTCGACGGCGGCAACACGATCCAGGAGATGAAGGGCACCTAGCGCCGCATGCTCCGGCTGCTGCTGCGCCCGCGCTGGGTCGGCCTCACCTTGTTCGCGATCGCGGTCGTCGCGGTGTGCGCGCGACTCGGGATATGGCAGCTCGACCGCCTCGAGGAACGACGGATGTTCAACGATCGGTTCGCCGCGGGGCTTGCGACTGCTCCTGCGCCGCTCGAGGATCTGCTGGCGGGCGACGACGCGCTCTCGTATCGGCGGGCGATAGCGACCGGCAGATATGACACCGATCATGAAGTGGTCCTCTACGGCCGCAGCCTGGACGGGCGGCCTGGCAACCACGTGTTGACACCGCTCGTGCTCGCCGACGGGCGTGCGGTCATCGTCGATCGAGGGTGGGTGCCATCCGAGATGGACGAGCCTCCGGTCGCAGCGGCCGCTCCGCCGAGCGGCGTGGTCGACGTGGAGGGACCGCTGTTCCCCACCGATGAAGGAGGGGCCGGCTCGATCCAACCTGGCGAAGATCGCGTCACCACCGTGCGCACGGTCGATATCGAGGCGATCGGCCGGGACGTGCCCTACGGGTTGGTGAGGTGGTACCTGCAACTGCAGACCCAGTCATCGGCTGCCGCGGAGCTTCCCGTGCCTGCGCCCTTACCAGCACTTACCGAAGGCCCGCACCTCGGATACGCCTTCCAGTGGTTCGTGTTCGCAGCGATCACGGCGATTGGATACGTGATCTTGGTGCGTCGCGAGATGAAAGGCGAACGAGCAGCTGTTATGAGCTGACATGCGCTCACGCCATCTGGTTGCGCATGCCCTCCGCTGCCATGTCGAAGTAGTCGAGGAGCGCCTGGGCGATATCGTCGGGAGGATCGAGCGAGGCGACCGCCGCGCGCATATGCACGAGCCACCGGTCCCGCTCCTCGACGCCGATCGCGAACGGAGCGTGCCGCATGCGCAACCGTGGGTGCCCCCGTTCGGCGCTGTAGTCGGATGGCCCACCCCAATACTGGGCGAGGAAGAGCGTGAGTCGCCGGCGCGCCGGCGCGAGATCGGTGGGCTCGGGGTACAAGCTGAGCAGCGCGGGATCGGCGGCGACACCCTCGTAGAACCGGTCGACCAACGCCTCGAAGAAGACCATGCCACCGACGGCGTCGTACAGCGTTCCTTGCTGGTCGCTCACGCCTGAAGTGTACGGAGCGGTCACCAGACGAACGGGAGGAACCGGTGCGGCATCCGCTCGCGATAAGGGACATATGCCGGGCACCGCTCGGTGAGCCAGCGTTCTTCGCGCCTGCTCTTGCCAACGAGCACCAGCACCAACAGCGGCCCGGGCACCAGTGCCCAAATGGAAGAGCAGAGCGAGACGCCGAGCGAGATGAGCATGAGCCCGCCGTAGATCGGGTGCCTGACGGATCCGTACACACCGCCGCCACGCAACGTTGCCCCTTCCCGCGGATACGGCAGGGGCGTCAAGGCGGATCCGAGCGAACGCGCGCCGGCGAAGAGGAGCGCCGCTCCGGCTAGCAGGAAGATGACGCCCACGACCAACGAGGGTGACTTCCACGATCGGGGCCATCCGGGCGCCCACACGGCGGTGGCGAGAACGGCAGCGAACAACGAGACCTGGAGCGCGACCCACCCCTCGCCCTTACGGCCGAGATCGGGGAGGCGGAAGTGGAAAAGAGGTGGTTTGGGCACAAGCCCCTCAGAGTGGGAGCTGCGCCTGGTGGACGAGCCGTCCTTGGCGAGAGCTACGCAGTGGAGGCCGGCGGTTCCGTCGGGCCGGTCGTGCTATCAGAGGGCGGCGGCGGAGGCGGCTCCGAGGTGGTCGTCGGTGGCGGAGGAGGCGGCTCCGTGGTGGTCGTCGGTGGTGGCGGAGGCGGCTCCGTGGTGGTCGTCGGTGGTGGCGGCGGCGGCTCCGTGGTGGTCGTCGGTGGTGGCGGCGGCGAGGTGGTGGTGGTTGGGGGCGTCGTCGGAGGGCTCGTCGGCGGTGTCGTCGGAGGCGTCGTAGGTGGTGTGGTCGGAGGTTCCGTCGAATCCGTGTCCGATGGTGGCCCCCCAGGGCCGTCTGTTGGTGACGAGCTGCTGTTCGTGCCCGGTGGGGGCGATATGTCGAGCCCGCCCGGGGTCGCGCCGCCGGGCGCGGCTTGCCAAACGCGGGCGGCGCGCCCGGTCGGCGGCGATGCGACGTAGCTGGGATTCGTGAACGCCAATGGATCCTCGTCCGCGCCATCGACACTTGCGACCTCGAAGCCTACGATGTCGGCAGCGGACGACACGCTATCGCGGGCAGTTGGCCACACGGCGACGCCGGCGAGACCCACGGCCACCAACGCGGCCGCGGACAGCCCCACCTTGGCGGTCTGGTGCATGGAGTGGCGCTTCCACGCAGCTCGTGCGACCGCGTATGCGATGGCGCCACCGATGGCCACGAGGATGGCGAACGTCACCGCGTCAGCGAGGATGCTCAGGTCGGTCGTCGACATCGATCCCTCATGTTGGGGCGGGAAGCGCCGTGGGCCAGGGCGACCTCTTGCGGCGTCCGCATCCCTACATCTGTAGTGCTTGAGTTCTACTCCCTTTGGACCTTATCGGCAACGGCATCAGGCCAGGATCCCATGGAGAAACTGGCATATGAAACCGCTGTCGACTGACCGTCGAGGTATTGACACCGTTGCGCCCGAGGGATATGTGAGGACACCACTCCCGACGACAGGAGGGCGGACATGCTCAGGAAGATAGTGGCGCTCATGGCGCTGCTAAGCCTCGCCTTGGGTGTGCTGGCATTCAACGCGGGCGCCGGCACCGCTGAGCGAGGCACCACGCTCGAGCAGAGAGTGGCCGTCCTCGAGGAGAGCGCAGATCGGCAACGACGAGCGATCGAGGGGCTTCGCGAGGAGAACGAGCAACA
Organism: uncultured Actinomycetes bacterium; assembly: GCA_963831325.1. Classification (GTDB taxonomy): domain Bacteria; phylum Actinomycetota; class UBA4738; order UBA4738; family HRBIN12; genus JAOUEA01. The sequence continues at coordinate 27,114 of CAWHQA010000028.1, read as the reverse complement.
GGCGAAGCTCATCGCGAAGCTGCTCCGGTTCCGAACGGATGCGAACGAGCAGCTCGCAGCGCTCGAACGCCGTACGGCGAGGCTCGGCGGCCAAGGCATCTACTCGGGGCCGGTCGACAACGGGCAGTTGCAGCTCGGGGCCGAGCCGGCGGCGTGCGTGGGTGAGGTTGCCGAGTGGAACGCCGCGGGCACATCGCTCGGCTGCGTGCCACCGGCCCCATAGCCTGACCTTCAGGGAACCGAGCGCAGACGCGAGGCGGGGGCGGCAATCGCGGTCCACCGCGACTGCCGCCCCCGGGCAGCCTTCCCTCGCAGCAGTTCCTCCCCGCGAGTCTCAGCCCTGGTTGAGACCGTCCTCCGGGTCCATCGGCGAGCCGGTCTCGAGCAGCGTCTTCAGGTCGCTGAGGACCCAGCTCCAACCGCCGCCGGCGCCCGGTCGCCCTCCAGCCTCGCCGGACACCAGCATGCGCGAGCTTCGGCGCGCCCTCGAGCTCGTGGATCACCGTGAGCTTCGTGACGCCGCCCCTGCCCTCGGCGATCTCGTACGTGAGGCGCGTGAACCCTTCGGCCGCCATCGTCTCGTCCATCAGCATGCGCCAGGTCTGGACGAGCTTGCGCGGCGGGTCCGCCTCGATGACCTCGCCGTCGACGACGACGTCGGGAGTCGGGAACCCCATCTCGGCGCCCGCCTTCTTCATCGCCTCGCTCGCGAGCGCGCGGTACGCGCCGCCGGGGCGCAGGTCGTACTCGACTCGACCACCGTAGCCGTACCGCTCGCTCCACTCGGGCTTCGTGATCGCATCCCAGATCGCCTGTCGGGCGTGGCCTTGATGTACACGCGGTAGACCTGGGTGGTCACGCTCGTTTCCGTGGCAGTCGTCATGCCATCTCCTCCCCTTCCAGCTCGTGCTTGAGCTCCGCGAGCGCCGACACCCGGCGCTCGGTGTACTTGTCGATCCACCGATCGTGGATCAACCGGATCGGCACCGGGTTCAGGAAGTGCAGCTTCTCCCTGCCGGAACGCCGTGTGACCACGAGATCTGCGTCTTCGAGGACGACGCAGATGCTTCATGACGCCGAATCGCGTCATCTCCAACTCCGATTCGAGCTCCGTCAGCGTGCGGCCGTCACGCGTGAAGAGCCGATCGAGCAGGAAGCGCCGCGTCGGGTCGGCGAGCGCCTTGAACACTCGGTCGTCGTCGGTCACGGTGTTGACAATAGGTGACTAATCGGTCACATGTCAAGCCGAACCGGCGCCTCTGTTGTCCAGCACGGTGTCGACGGGGCAATACGCTCTTGACGATGAGGCTGGCTATCTCGATCGGTTTCGGGCTCGTTTTGGTGGGGGCGTGTGCTGACGCACCCCTTGCTCCGGCTGGACCGGCGGGCCCGTGGTCCGCTGCCGAGGGCATCCCGACACGGGTGGAGCTCACCTGCGCGAACGATGGTTCGGTGACCCTTTCGACCGAGTCGGTGCAGCCTCGACCCGATGGGGTGCACATCCGCGTGGTGAACCAGTTCGCTGAGCCGGTGAGCGTCGAGGGCTTCGACGCAGACCCGGGCACGACTCACTGGGTGTTCTCGTACACACCGGGAACCGTCGAGCTCATGTGCTGGCCCTTCAGCCAACACACGTCTGGGGACGAACCGATCCGGCATCCCGTCGAAGTCGTCGACCCGGTCGGCCTCTTCTTCGACGGCTCGGTGTCGTGCGAGTTCGAGATGCATTCCACCGGCGATCACGCCGAGGCACCCGTGGATCAGGGCCCGCCGCCGTTGAGCATCGCGAAGGATCTGATCACCGGCCTGCAGCCCGCCGACGAGCTGAAGATGTCCGGCTACCCAAAGCAAGAAGGCGGAAGCATCGTCGTCATCAGGAACGGCGAGGTGGTCGCCTCCTACGGCATCGTGCGGTTCGAGGGCGAGCCTTGGAGCCTCTCGTCGGGCAGAGCGTGCGAAGGCACCGGCCTGCCGTTCGAAGGCGAATGCGGCGCGATGCACCGTCTCGAAGGGTGATCTCGACCGTCGACGACGCCGTGCAGCGCCGGCCGTACGGGTTCAGGTTCCGCATCGCTGAGCACGGGGTGAGCAACAGGGTCGAGGTCTTCGAGCTGTTCGGTGAGTAGGCGCGAAACGCGAGAGACTCAGCTCTCCGACGACAGGCTTCCGGCTCGGTCGAAGAGCAGGTTCATGATCTGCTGCAGAGGCCAGCGCCCGTCTGCACGTCGCCAGTTCGAGTTCGCCAGCACGACGACGCCGATGTCTTCGGCGGGATCGAAGAACGCCACCGTCGCCACGCCCTGATCGCCGCCGTTGTGACCGATCGTCGCACGCGACCCGGAACGCGTTCGATACCAGATGAGGCCCTGCCCGAAGGTGACGTCGGGGATCTGTGAGCGCAGGATCTCCCGAACGGTGCCCGGCTCCAGAAGCCGGGCGCCCTGCCATTTCCCTCGGTGCATCATCATGCCGAGGTGGCTCGCGAGCTGAGGGACGGTCGTCCGCAAGGCGCCATCGGGATAGTCGGGGTAGCCGTACTGCCCATAGGCCACGTAGCAACGGTCCCGCTCCGACCACCGGTATGGCATCGCGACGTCGGCGGCGGGAACATCGGTGAGGTGCCAGCCGGCTCGCGTCATGCCGAGCGGCTGGAAGATTCGGACTTCGCACCAGTCGTCGAAGCCGACGCCGCTCGCGACCTCGACCACGAACGCGGCCAACGACGCGCCGACGTTCGAGTACCGGTAGATCGACCCCGGCCTCGAGTCGTAGAAGTTGTTCCGTCGGTAGTCGTTGCCTCCCGGCTCGAGGTAGCCCTGTAGGAACGCGCCGAGCCCGATGGGTGAATCACCTTCGGAGTAGAGATCGTCCCAGACCGACCAGCGGTCCCGGATGCTCGAGGTGTGGGTGAGGAGCTGTCGAACGGTGATCGCGCGGTTCGGATGTTCGGCCGTGCGCACCGGGAAGGGAAGGATGTCGCTCACGTCGTCATCGAGGCCGAATAGCCCGTCCTGCACCGCCTGCATGACAGCCGTGGAGATGAACGTCTTCGAGATCGACGCCAACATGAACAGGGTGTCGGGTCTCACAGGATCTCGGCGCCACAGATTGGCGTATCCATATCCCTTCGCCCACGCGAGCTGATGACCCCGGATCACGGCCGCGGCGAGTCCGGGGATCCTGCCGGCCGTCATGAGCTGCCTGATCTGCCGGTCGACGGTGCCGGCTTGAGTCACGGGGAGCGGGTCGGTCTGCACCCCCCCGGTCGCGAGGCCGGCTGCCGGTCGAAGCACCGCCACGCCGGCCGCGGCAAGGCCGGCCGTCAAGGCCTGGCGGCGCGTCCATACGAGTGGTCCGAGGGGCCTCGCGTCTGGCGTCTTCCGATGCTCAGGATCCGGCATTGCGACATCTTCGCACGATGAGTCGATGCGCCCCGAACTTAGGTCGAAAGGCTCTTCCCGGCTTCCAACCGCACCAGTACGTTTGCCGTGAGCCACCTGCATGTGGTCTCACCCGAAGCTGCTGTCCTCAACGCGGGAGGCGTTCATGTCGAAGATCTGGGTTCCGAAGCGCGCCATCATGGTCGCCATTTCGATGCTGGCATTCGTGATGGCGGGAGTACCGATGGCCCGAGCGGCCACGGTCACGGTGGCGACCGCTGGCGACATCGCCAGGACCACCGTCGGCGATCCCCAGGTGCAGACGGCAGCCTTGATCAGCGCCATGAACCCGACGAAGGTGCTCGTGCTCGGTGATGAGCAGTACGAGCACGGTGAGTACTCCAACTTCCTGCGTTCCTATGGTCGGACCTGGGGCGCGTTCAACGCCATCGCTGCGCCGGTGCCGGGCAACCATGAGTACGAGACCCCGAACGCGTCCGGCTACTTCCAATACTTCTCGGCCGTGCTGAGCTCCTACGGAACTGCTGCGACCGACCCGAGCAAGGGCTACTACAGCTTCAACGTCGGCGATTGGCACGTGGTGGCACTCAACTCGAATTGCACCCGCTCGGGCGTGAGCTGTCCCGCTCAGCAGTCGTGGCTCAAGGCCGATCTCCAGGCCGACAGCCATCTCTGCGAGATCGTGTTCTTCCATCACGCCGGCCAGAGGGGCTTCGCCACGACGGCGGCGAACCAAGGTGTCGACCTGCTGCTCGCCGGCCACCGACACACCTACGAGCGCTGGGACAAGAAATACGGCTTGGGTCTGCGGCAGCTAGTCGTAGGCACTGGCGGCAAGTCGCTCGGCAACCCGGCGAGCGGCGCCGATGTTGGCGTGAAGGCGTACGGAGTCGCGAAGCTCACCTTGAACGCCGCCGACTATTCCTGGCAGTTCATCGACATCGCAGGGAGGGTACGGGACTCCGGCTCCGACACATGCCAGACCTGAAGCGGCCTCTAGGCAGGGTCTGGAGTCGTCGACGGCTCGGGCGACGGAGACGGCGACGGTGATGGCTCCGGGTCGGGCGTCGGTGATGGCGACGGTGAGGGCTCAGGGTCCGGTGAAGGTGAGGGATCGGGACTCGGAGAAGGAGAAGGTGAAGGAGGTGGATCGCCACCACCGCCGCCATCTCCTCCTCCGCCGCCGCCTCCGCCGCCCGAGCCGCCTCCGCCGTTTCCACCATCATCTCCGCCGCCCGTGGACCCCGAAGCAGTCGGCGTCGGCTCGACCTGACCGTCGGCGCCGGCGACCCTGTTCCCAAGGGCTTTCGCGAGGTCGATGAGGCGCGATTCTTCCAAGGAAGGAGGGGGCACCGGTTCGGCTTGGTCTTCGCCCTGCTCCGATGAGATACCTGTGGTGGGCGCGAGATCGACAGGCGGGCCGGCGGCGACGTTGTCAGCTTCGCCCACGCCAGGCCACACGGCGGCCCCGGCCAGCAGGATCGCGACGAGTGCCGCAGCCGACATGCCGAGCTTCAGCGCCTGGCTCCCCGCGAGGTGCTTCCACGCGTATCGCGCGACCACGTAGGCAATGCCGCCTCCCAGGCAGGCGAGGATCGCGAACGTGACCGCGTCGGTGAGGATCTGTAGGTCTGTCGTCGACATGGCTGTGGTTCCACATTCTGCCAGGTCCTGGTGCGTCTCCCCTTCAGGGCAGTTGAATCAGCACATGCTCCGATCACGCTGCGCAGCGTCGCCCCAGAAGCAGTCAGGGGCCGAAACCACACACACCGACTGGGATCGAGGATGGCCGACCGAGTGTCTGCGCCCGATCGGGCTCGCTGAAGTTCGCCGCATGGGGCACCATGTGTACGAAGTGTCAGGTGATGCGGCGATAACGCTTCCACCCTCCGCTCAAGCGGCGATAGCAACAGCTGGGCTGGTCGATCCGCTCATGCCAGCCGGGTTCCTTGGAGGTCGCGGTTGACCCCGCGCGAGGTGTTCGAGCGATGCCTGGCGATCCTGTTCACCGCGATCGTGGTGGGCATCTTGGTCGGGTCGTTCCTGTGGGGCTCGTCGTGAGAAAGACCCACAGATGCGGGCCTATCCAGATCTGAGGTCACCGAGCAATCCGAATCAGGTCGAGTCCCCTCGGGCGCGAACTCAACCTTCGCACGGCGGCGCGTCCGCGCCGCAGAGTGTCAGGTCTTCCTCCCGCTCGACGAAGGCCACGAGGTCGGCTCGCTCGACGAAAGACAATCCGCCGCCGACGTCGAACGAGGGAACGGCGGTTGCACCTTCGGGGATGGATGCCTGGTACGTGACACATCCGCCGTCGAGCGGAAGCACCTGGATCGCTGAACCCGAAGTAGATGGACAGGTCGAAGTGAGCGTCACGATCACCGGGTTGAGCAAGGCGCGCTCCTCCGGGCCTGGGGGCTGGCCGAGCCCGACGTCGAGCTCGAGCGAGAAGGTCGCGCGGTCGCGCACGATGCGCGCGCTCTCGACGATCCACCCCACGGGGAGGAACCGCACGCAGGGCAGGCGCGTGGCCGAGGGCACGGCTTGGGCCATCAGCTGCATCGTTCGGCCGGTGCCGCACACCGGTCGCAACACCGTTCCCCGGCTCGGGATCAACAGCGACACACCGATCGAGGTCGAGACGATCACGACGACCAGCGTGGACACGATCAACACGGACCGGCGGAGGCTCCAACGCTGGATCGTGATCGGTCGACGTCGGGGCGCGAGTTCCCTGAACTCCTCGAGGAGACCACGTCCGTCCTTCTTCATCGATCGGCGGAGCTGCGACGGGCTCGCGACACCTCGTGTCGCAGCGAACGCTTCGGCGAGCTCCTCAGGCGAAAAGTACGTGAGCGCACGCTCGTACACGGTGCGCGCGTCGGAACGCAGCGCGAGCACGAGCATCATGTTTCCGAGATCGACGGCCTGCCGCCACGCGGACGGACGCACCTGCACGAAGAAGACGTCGATCAGCCGCAGGTGTCCCAGCTGCACCATCAGGTTCGCGGGCTTGATGTCACGATGCGCCAATCCGACATCCCACATCCGGCGGATCATGCGCAGGCCTTCATCGATCACCTGGTCGTCGACGGCCGCTTCGCCGATCTCGACTGCCTCGTCGAAGAACTCCATCGCAATGAGGTACTCGCGCTCGGGAGTGATCTCCACAATCCCGAGCGCCGCGGGTGTGGGGAATCCGCTCTCCCCGAGGAGCCGCAACGTGTAGTCCTCATACTCCACGAACCGGCGCACCGTCTGGAACGGCGTCTCGTCCTCGAGCCTGCCGTACACCATCGAGCGCCCGAACTTGTACCAGCGGTCGGCGCGCACGTGGTTCTTGGCGTACAGCTTGGCGAAGACCGAGCGCTCCTCCCCATGTTCGTCCACCACCCGTATCTTCAACGGGGTCGAGCCCCCGGAGCCTTCGAGTCCGACGGGCGCCATTTCGAGGATCGAAAGGCCGAGCTGATCCTTCATCGCCGCACGGATCGCCACGCCGCGGCGCCCACCGACGTCGAGATGTGCGGTCTTGCCCCGCTTCCCGTGGCTCACGGGGAAGACATCGTTGGGAGCGAACGTGCGGAACATCGCGATGGGGATCGCGACGCCGACGATCGCTCCGAACACCACGTCGGTCGCGTGGTCGACGCCAAGGTAGATGCGGACGAGCCCGGCACCGACCACGACGACGGTGATCAGCGACTTCGCGATCATGCGGGGACGGCCGGCAACCACCAGCGTATAGGCGGATCCGATCAGCACGCCGGCGAGCCCGGAGATCGGTGCTGATGGGGCGGAGTATCCCTCCCATGCGCCGATCGCTATGACGTCGAATGGACGGGGACGCGCAGCGTAGATGTAGAGGAGCGACGATGTGAGCTGCAGCACGGCGAGGCTGATCAGCAAGACGACCAGGTGACGCCACTGGCGGTGGCGGGCCGCGAGCGCAGCAGTCGCGAGTCCGATGAGGGCAAGTCCGCCCCGTGAACCCACCCCGTTCAGGAATCGTGCAAGCGTGTCGAGCCATCGGGTCCGGAACGAGACCATCAGGCTCGTGATGGGAGCGTCGAACCGGTCGAGCGGCGCGGTCGTCTCGTGCAGCCAGACCGAGCCCGTCGTGACGATCACGAGCACGAGGGTGAGCCAGAGCGCGCCGGTCACGCCGATGGACTTGGGCAACGGCGGAGGCTCCCCCGTCGGCCGGCGGCGCCTCCGGGTTGCGGGCGAAACCCCCTGACCGGCGGTGGCGTCGTTCGGCAGCCGCTGTCGCTGTTCCACGCCTCCCCCCGCCCGAGATCCTTCCACGATCGGCTTGCGCGCGAAAGGCCGGGCAGGTCCTCGTCCACTCCACCCAGATAGTGGGCCAGATAGTGGGGCGCGAAGAGACAGAACCTTTCCACGAGGGCCACCCCCCCGCCGTGTTGCACTTCGGTCTGATCGCTATCCCGTGGGCGCTGAGGGAGACGACTCCCGCTCGTCGGGTCGGGCTGGTGGCGACACCGCCTCGACCGGACGGGGCGGCTGCTTGAAGTGCTTGCTCAGTGTGTCGAGCTGGCCCTGGTACGCCGAACCGATCGATTGGCCGTAGAGCACGTCGGGCCGCTCGATCATGCGCTCGAAAGAGAGTCGACATACGCGCTGGCGATGCTCGATGGCGAAGGGAACATCGTGAGCCCGAACCTCGAGCGCCGCGCGGGATCCGAAGAACCTCATCTCCGGGTCGAACCCGAAACCTGGGTCGAAGAAGCCCGCATAGTGGGTGCGCAGCTCTCCGCTGGTGGGATCGTATGCGGTCATCTCGGCCGCGTACTCGGGCGGGATCCGCACCGCCTCTTCCGACAGCAAGAGGTAGAAGCGCTCGGGCGCGAGGATGATCCGGTCCCCGCCATCTCTCATGACTGGGTCCCAATACTCTTCCCATGCGTAGTCGCCCACCCGTGCCATCTCGAGCGGCGGCGCGAAGTCCCGCGCTCGGTACCCGACGCGGCCGGTCCCGTCGCCTCGCAGATCGAGGCTGAGGAACAAGCCGTCGGACACAGCAAGTTCAGCGTCCGGGACCGGATGCCCATCCCGGTAGAGGAGCTGATGCTCCGCATGAAGCGCTTGGATCTCCTCGTCGCCGAGCCGTGAACGGCCGATGGACAATCGAAGCTGATTCAATGCGAGGCCTTCTTTGACCCGAACGGTGAACGACAGCGGCACGATCTCGAGGTAGAGCCTCCCCCGATACCCGGGATTGATCTCGTCGAAGCGGTAGCTCTGATCCGTGATCACGCGAGTGAACACGTCGAGACGTCCTGTCGAGCTCTTCGGGTTCGCCTTGCCTCTGATGTCGGGGGGAAGATCGAGCTGTTCGATCAGCGGGACGACGTAGGGGCGGTTCGTCTCGAGCACGGCCCCGTCGCGGCGGAGATCGATCTCGTCCACGAGGAAGTCCTTCAGCTTCACTTCGACGGGTCGGTCGTCGGGCAGGAAGCTGGACCGGACCCGATAGGCGACCTCCCCCAACCGCAGGTCCAGGCTCGCGGGCTGGATGTTCGAGGAGGGGATCTTGTACTCGCCGCCGTCGATCATGCCCAGATCGACGGCGCGGTGGAGGAGCTGGCTCGAGAGCACACCGTTGGTCCCGGGTGGGAGCTCGAGGCGCACGGTCCCGGTCAGCTGTTCAGCGTTGTGCTCGATCGACTCGCTCCCCATGGCGCTCCCACTGTCCCGCGAACCGGCCATCTTATCGGTGGCGGCACTCAACCCAGCTCGCGGCGACGATGTCACGACTAGAGATTGCCGTCACGCTTCAGTGAACGCATGCAAATCACACCCCACGCCGGAGGGAGGTAGAAGGTGACGATCCGGAAAGTGAGTGCCGCGGCCAGGGCCGGGGATTGCGGGATGCCGAGCGCGACGAGCAGCGTGGTGAGGGTCGCCTCCGTAACGCCGATTCCGCCAGGGACGGGCAGGATGCCTGACAGCAAGCTTGTCAGCGTGTTCACGACGAGCAACTCAGCCATCGTGGCCTGCTGACCGAACGCTCGAAGGCACAAACCCAGTAGCCCCGCGAGCAAGAGCTGAGACACGATGTTGCCACCGAACAACTGGAGGAGCTTCACTGGTTCTCGCAAGACTCGAGCAGCATTCCGAGCTCCGGCCAGGTGCGGCGCGATCATCCGCCGGATCCGCGGAACGAACACCGCGGTCACCACCAGGATCACGATGACGGCGGCGCCCAGTATCAGCAGCGTGCCGCTGAAGTCCACCGGGATGTCGAAGGAGAGGTCCAGGGTCACGACGTTGGCGAGCGCGATCATCGCGAGGACCATGGCCTGGATCATGAATCCGGAGACGCTATCGATCGCCCCGATGGCGATCGCCTCGGAGGTAGGGACTCCGGACCGTTGGAAGAACCGAACGTTCAGTGCGATGCGCGCCGCCGATGCGGGAACAGCGAGCGCGATGAATCGGATCGCGAACTGCAGCAGCAATACCGGGCCGAAGCGAAGCGCGTGGAGCGAGGCGCCCAGCGTCGAGAACGCCTCAGCGACCTGGACGATAGGGGAAATGATGAGCGCGAGGATCACCCACGGCCATTCAGCGCCACTCAGCTCCTGGATGATCGTGTCAAGGCCGATGTTCGCAACGCTTGAGATCACGACCCAAGCCCCGACAGCGATCAATGCGATCTGGATCAGAGATCCCCAGGTCACGCGACGGAGCGGGACCAGCTCAGGCTCCTTGGCATTGGCGGCGGCCGCGGCAGCCTTACGAAGAGCGTCTAGACCAATCTGTTCGGCCTTCAGGCGTTCGCGGGTGGCAGGCGTGAGCGCAGCCGTCTGCAGGTACGCGAGCAGTCCGGTCAAGGCGTCGTCTCCCAGCTCGCGTGCGACCACAGCGATGGCTCGGTCGGTTCCGACGGCGAGTGCCGTCGTGACGAGCAGCTGCGCTCGGTCGGCGTGCACGTCGCTGTCGCCTGCGACGGCCGTTGCCCGCCCGAAGTCGCCGATCGCGAGCCGCTTCTCCGAGCGGCCGCCTTGGACCATCAGCCGGTCGGCGTCGAGCGCACCGTGCGCGATCCCTGCTCGGTGCATGCGGTCTACCCCACGCCACAGATCGCCCAGCATCTCATCGGTCGTGTCGTCGGAAGAAGACAACGGTTCCCCATCGAAGTCCACGACCAACAATGCGTCGTTCGCAACTGGGCCTGCGGCCACAACGGGAAGTACCGGTACCCGAGCGCGTTCGGCCAGCAAGGTGACGAAGGCCTCGTGTTCCACCTGCTGCAGACGGCTCAGCGTGAGCGTCGGAGTCTCATCGCGATACCAGAGGAACGACCAGATGCCGGAGAGAAGCTGACCGTCCCACGCGTCACGGCCGTAGACCTTGACGAGGAGGGTCTCGCCGCCTTGGCCGACTGCCCGCATCATCCCTACACCCCGGGGCTCGAGATCGGCGTGCTCCACGTGCTGCGTCTCGAAGCCCATGTCGGCGAGTGCCTCGGCAACCTGGTCCGGGGTGGGTCGTCCGCCGGGTGAGCCGAAGATCAGGTGAAGCAGCGTCGCGGCTGCCGTTCCAAGGGAGAGCCCGGCGAGCACCCCGAGGGGCTGCACTGCGCCCAGGGCGATGGAGGCGAGGGTCCCGAGGCCGAGGAACAGCCTCCCCGCGCGTCGTGAAGGCATCCCGAGATGGGGCGACGTCGTCACCAAGATGGCCGTGACCAATGCGATGCGGATGGCGGGAAAGACGGGGGGAGGCCCCGAGGAACCTAGCCCGCTCAGCATCGCGCTCCAGTCGCCCGCCAGGACGAGGCCGCCGACGCATGCCAAGGCTAGGGCAAGCAACTGGTCTCGCGCCAGACTGAGTCGGCCTCGACTCAGGAGCGGAGCAGCCAGAAGGATCGCCGCCCACAGGAATGCGAGCAGGTACGCGATCTCCCAGAACCACCCGAAGAGCCCCGGAAGGGATCGGAGGAACGTGGCCGTCGCTGACCGTGGATCCGCTGGATCCGGCGCCAACACGATCGCGAGCGCGAGGCCGACGATCGAGGCGATGAACAGCATCACGTCCGTGGGGCGCCGAGCACGTGGAGCAGCCGAAGCGGACGAGAAAAACCGGATCGGCGTCATCGACCTCGACAGCAGACGCCTGCTGCCCCATCGAGACGTCTGGTCATCTTCGCCCGAACCGACCCCGTGATCGCGTTTCGCCACCCAGACCTCGCCATCATGCCGCCGGCCTGCACGATTGAATCTGCAGGCATGCGACCGAGCATCACCCTGTTCGCATGAATCGGCATCCAGTCCGCCCCGAGAGCAACCGAAGATCGCATCTCATCCCATCGGGGTGATGTCGCCGGGCCGGTGCGGGTGGGAGCCTGACTCCTGTAGTACAGAGTCGTGCCTGTTCACGTCGAAGGCGAGGGAGGCAGTCACGGGCCCACCCCAAGATCCAGATGAGGCAGACTCCTCGTCCCAGCCAGCCAGGGGCAGCTTCGACGACGCCTCCAGTCTTTCGGAGGAGAATGCTCGGCTGCAGGCCGAGGTCGAGTCTCTCCGTGAATCCCAATCGGTAGAGAAACGCAGCGGTCGGCGGCGAGCACGCCAAGTTCTGGAGGGCGTTCTCGTCGTGCTCACGAGCATCTGCATCGTCGCCGCAACGATAGGAGTGTGGGCTCAACGGACCCTCTCGGACACCGACAGATACGTCGAGCTCGTCGCGCCGCTCGCCGACGACCCGGCCGTCACGGACCCGCTCGCCGCGAGACTCTCGGCCGAGGTGTTCCTGGCCCTGGATGTCGAGGCCCGCATCGAAGAGGCGCTCTCATCGATCCCTAACATCCCGCCAGCGGCAGGTTTCCTGGCCGGTCCCATCACGGCCGGCGCTCAGAACCTGGTACAGCAGAAGGTGGGGGAATTCCTGGCTTCGCCCGCCTTCGCCGAACTGTGGGTCGATCTCAACCGCCAGGTGCATGTGAAGATCCAAGCCCTCTTGAACGGAGACTATGAGGCGCTGCCCAACGTCGACACGACTGGCGGAGAGATACAGCTCAATCTCGTTTCGGTGGTCGCCGTCATCATCCAGCGACTGGCGCAGAGTGGTGTCGACGTACTCGGCATCGACGTGACCGTGCCGAACATCCCTACGTCGCTCGGATCGTCCCCAGCGATAGATCAGCTGAGCTCAGCCCTCGGCGTGACACTGCCGGCCGATTTCGGCCAGGTCACGATCATGAGCGCCGACCAACTCTCGGGCTATCAGGACGCCGTCCGCACCCTCAAGCGTCTCGTCGTTGCAACATTCCTGTTGAGCTTGGCTCTGCTGGCTCTCACGATCGTGGTGTCGCCCAACCGACGCCGCGCGGTGATCTGGCTGGGAGGCGGTGTGGTCGCCGGGCTGTTCATCGGCGGTGTGTTCCTGCGACGTGTCAAGGCCAGCATCGTCGAGGCCATCGACGGCCCCGCCGCGAAAGCGGCGGCGCAGGATGTCTTTGACCAAGTGGGCGCCAGCCTCCGCCAAGCGGGTTTGGGCGTGCTCACGATCGCGATCGCCGCCGCGCTCATCGCGTACCTGCTCGGACGCCCAGCGTGGCTCCAACGAGGCGCCGCCTGGTGGGATGGGATCACGGCGTCTCGGCCAGGTGGGAGTGAGCTAGAAGTCTGGGTCGCGGACCACGCCGATCCGGTGCGGATCGGAGGTGGGCTCATCATTGCGCTCGTGCTGTACCTGACAGGGATCGACTGGATCCCGGTCGCCATCGCGGGCGTTCTGTTCGGCTTGTTCCTGTGGGCTGTCGCCAGCGCCGAGCACCGAGTGCAGTCGTGGAGGCCCGGCGAGCAAGAGGAGCTCATGCCGTAGGTCGTGGTCGGTGGAAGGGCTTCGTCCATGGGTGCGCCGCGAAGGGTCCTAATCTAGTCGATGTGCTCCCGGCCCAACGGTGGCGGGGCAATCGGCCACGATGCTGCTGATGGTGAAGTTCGACCGGCCGACCCGGGGGTTGATCCAGGTGTCCTCCTCTCACCGACCTCCGCAATGGACCTCCCAACTGCGACCGGCGCCACCAACGGCTAGCGACCCCCTCCCTCCTTGGGCCGGTCGTCCGGCGCCTGGGGTCGTCGCGGCTGCCATGCGCTCACCGCTTTCGCGACGGCTGTCACGAGGAACAGCTGCCCGACGAGCATCTCCAGGACGGCGAAGGACTGTCCTGGGTTCTCTGCAGGGATGAGGTTGCCGTATCCGGTCGTCGTCAGCGTCGTGAAGGAGAAGAACAAGTCCTGGGGGAACGTTCCATCGCCCGCGGTACCGAAGAACGGACCCCCCTGCAGGGGCCCGAGCGCCCTGTAGGAGAATGCGAAGAACATCCCGATCATGAGGTACGCGGCGATGGCACCAAGGACGGTTTCCCTATCCGTCGTTCGCCGCAGTACCAAGTGACGGATGACGCTGAGGGCAGCGCCGAGGTACAGCAAGCCACTCACGAGAGCCATGAAACCTCTGTCGGCGACCTGGTGAGGGTCGAAGAGGTTCAGGATCGCTACGAGCCCTGAAAGCAAGGCAATCACGCCTGTGATCATCCTCAGGCGATGGCGAGCCTCGGAAGCTCGAAGGACCACCCATATCGTCGCGATCTGCACCGCGACGACGATGGATACCGCCCGGCCCTCCGTGAATGTGACCGCGAACACATAGGTGAGCAGGATGAGCAGCAGCACCAGCCCGTAACTGTTGGTCGAGTAGAAGGCGTCGATCAGCCGGCGCGGCTGGCGTCGCCGACGCCGCTCCGATCGGTTTTCCGGAACCTCCGGCATCAGAACATCAAGGGGATGCAGAAGCCGAGGACCGTGCCGATGCCGGCGAGCTGCCCACCGCGGTCGAAGGCAAACGGCATCAGGGAGTTGGTGAGCATCGCGAGCAGGCCACCACCCGCGAGCGCTGCCATGCGATCCCCCGCGACACCCGAGAACGTGTTCGCGAGGAGATACCCGAGGCCAGAGGCGAGGCCACAGAACACGAGGACAAGGGCCCACATGCCCACGACACGCCCGATCTTCCATCCCTTTTTCGCGAGATCCGCTGAGGGAGCGATGGCCTGAGGGAAGTTGGAGACGAAGACCGCTGCGAAGAAGCTCGCTGTGATCGGATAGCCGGTCGCGACCTGTATCCCGAAGATCGCGGATTCAGGGATACCGTCGACCATCGAACCGACCACGATACCCATCGCACCTCCACCACCCTCATCGCCGAAACGCTTGTCGACGATCCAGTCGCCGATGAGGAGGATCGCGGCCCCGACCAGCATCCAGACAGCGAACTGAAGGCTGTCGAGGTCCTGCGCCTCGGCGACGAGGTCGAAGGCGACCGCTTCGATCAGAGCGCCGGCGCCGAAGCCGGCGAGGACACCGACCACCTTCGGAGGGAAATCGATCCAGTAGACCAACAGCCCGCTCAACAGAAGCGCGGACTGAGCCAGCGTCCCGAGTGCGACGGCCTTCAACATCGGCGTCCCTAGAGTTTCTCGAGTGCGGAGTCCATGTCGTACCCGATCGCACTTGCGAGGGCGGGTGCCGCGGCGACGACTCGGGCGATCCCAACCACGGGCGCGACCGCGATCAACGTGGCGACGATCTCATCCTCCGTCGCTCCGGCAGCGAGAGCGGCGTCGACGCTCCACCCGTACGATGCAGGAGCGGCGTTGATTGCCACGAGCACGCCGAGCCTTAAGAGTGCCACCGTCCGCGGATCAAGCGCGCATGCTGTCCCTGGCTCTGCCTTGACCTTCAGGGCGGCCTGGACGGACGGCTCGTCATTCAGGGCCAGGGAGAGCAGCGTGCGCTCGCTTGCCATCGCGAAGTTCGACTCCTCTCCAGAAGTACGCCCTTCAGGGTCCGCCCTCATGCTTCATCCGACCCGAGATCGTCCGAGGCTTCATCATCCTCACGGGATGAAACCGGTTTCGGCCGAAGGGAGAGAGGGGGAGGAGGATCTGCTACGCGTCCAAGAGGCCGAGACTGGCAGCGCGCTCGATCGCTCCGCTTCGAGATGTCACGCCAAGTTTCCGATAGACGGAGATCGCCTGCGTCTTGACCGTATGCGGCGACAGGTGGAGTTGGTCCCCGATCTGGCGGAACGAGAGGTACTTCGGCAAGAGCGGCAGGAGTTTCAACTCCGCCGTGGTGAGGGTCGACGCCCCCGGTGTGCCGCCGCTGATCGCCTGAAGCCGAGTTCGAAGGTCCTGCGCCTCTTGTCCGAGTACGCCCAGATCCGGCCGCCTGCGCCGGAGGTCGGCCACCTCCCTCAGAAGCAAACGGGCGGCCGCAGGGTCCGCGAGCGTGAGGTGCGCTCGCGCGAGCTCGAGGCGAGCCTGGACTGCCAAGTGAGGGGCCGCGCGCGAGGTGAGTGGCCGCAGCCGATGGGCGCGAGCGAGGTCGCGCTTCGCATGCGTGACGTCGCCATCGTGGAGGCTGACTCGAGCGGCGGTCGAGTAGGCGAGGATGCTGGTCATGTAATCCTCCAATCCGCCATCCTCGACGACCTTGTGAGCTCGTTGCGCGAAGGTCCGGGCGTCCGCCCAGTTTCCCTGCTCCATCGCGAACAACGAGCGCTCCGCCAGGGCGACCGAAACGGTGGGAACAGCCCCGTATCGATCCCCGAGCTCTGCCGCGTCCTCCATCGAAGCATCAGCAGCGGCCCCATCGCCCTCGAGCCTTTGCGCGAGCCCGAGCAGGAGCGCAGCGGTTGCGCGAAGCTGGCTCCCGTTCGACAGACCTTCGAGGGCATTCCTCGCGTCCTTTGCCATCTGGGCAACCCCGCCGCGGCACAGCAATGACCGCAGAAGCGCGAGCCAGGAAGCGATCGAAGAGCTGCCATCGGGCATGGTCCCGTCGAAGGACGCTCGCTCTGCTGCATCCGCCCAGCGCTCCGCGTCAGCCGGGTGTCCCGTCAATGCCTGTATCCAAGCCCACTGGACCGCCGCCGGTGGATACGGATCCGCCGGCCCGTGGGCACCGAGCCACTCGTACCATCCTTCAACCGTTTCGGCGCGACCCGCGGCCCACATCGGGGAGGCGATGTGGGTGAGCAGTCTCGCAACCCGGTCGGCATCGCCGGCCGCGATCGCGTAGGTGATGGACTCCTCGAGCAGGTCGTTGTCCCGGAACCAGTCCGAGGCGCGCCGACTCGCTTCGGCGGCGAAGTTAGCGTCGCGGCGCTTCAGCCGCTCCATGAGCGCTTCCCGAAACAATCCGTGAAAGCGGAACCACTCCCGGCGCCGATCCAGCGATACGAGAAGGAGCCCTTCCGACTCGTGCGATCGGAGGGTCTCCGCCGACCCCCTCCGGTTCAGAGCTGCGTCGCAGAGCGGTCCCGATATCCGATCCAGGACCGCAGCCTCCTCGAGGAACCGGACGTCCTCGGTCGAACGCTGTGAAAGGAACTCCGACCAGAAGTAGTCCATCATGAAGCGGTCGTCGCCAGAGACCTTCCCCGAGACGCGGGGACCGGCGGCGCCTTCACTCCAGGACTTAGCTGCAAGGTAGACGCCGACGGGCCAGCCTTCCGTCGCGAGCGTGAGCGCAGCGGCCGTTGGTTCCGAGACGTCGAGCCCGACGCCGGTCAGGACCTGCGCCGTTTCGCGGTCGTTCATCGCCAGATCCTTCGGACCCACCTCGAGGACCGACCCCTCTGAACGCATTCGGGCCAGCGAGCGAGCCGGCCAACTTCGCCCCGTGAGGACCACTTGCATCGTAGGGGGGACGCCCGAGGACAGCACCATGATCGCGTTGATGCAGTGAAGGTTGTGCAGCAAGTGCACGTTGTCGAGCACAAGGACCGTCGGGCGCAACATCGCCGCGATCGCATCCCGCAGCCCGTGGAATCCTGCAGGATTCATCGCAACGCGGCTCGGCGTCGGGGCGTCGAAGATAGACGCGTCCAAAGCCTCGGTGAGATCGAGCGCAGCCGCGATCGAGGTAAGGAAGACGGCAGGATCGTTATCACGCTCATCGAGCGTCAGCCAGGCGAACGATCGGCGATCTTTCGCTGCCCACTCCGCCAAGAGTGTCGTCTTCCCGTATCCCGCAGGGGCTATGACCGTAACGAGGGGGATAGCCCGCGAAGCCTGGAGTCGAGCGACCAAGTCCCTTCTCGAGACGAAGCCATCGCGACGCAGGGGATGCCGGTGTCGTTTCGTCTCGGCCCCAGCCTGACTCCGCGTGAGCAGAGACAACTCGGGAAGGCTGACCACCGTCGTCGGAGACGACTCGCGATCATCTGATCGCTCGCGAACATCGACGCTTCGTGCGCCTTTCCCCCCCGACTTCAAGACCCGGTCCTCCGGTTGCGCGGTCTGCGAATTGCTGGTTCGTGACGGGCGCGTTGGAAGCGCCGCGGTTCTGCTCGATCCAAAGCGGAAGTGTTGCATGCGACGGCATGTGACACAAGTGAACGGTCGATGAACGCGGCCCGTGTCGCATTCGGTCTGAGGAGGGCGAGGTCGAACGATCGGCTTACACGCCCGTGGATCGCAGGACACCAAGGCAGGAGAGAGCCCGGTCGACTGACCTTGGATGCGACGATCTTGGCCGTGATCGTCGCGAACTCTCAAGGCCAATGAGCCTTGTTCCGGCCGATGGCCTTCGACCTCGCGGTTCTATACGTCGACGAGGGCACGAGCCTTCATTCGCTCGTACTCCTCGGCCGAGATCTCGCCCGAGTCTCGTAGCTTCGACAGCCTCTCGATCTCCTCGGCAGCCGAGTAGCCAGACATCCGCCGTTGCGCTTCCTGCACCCGCTGGATGTCCTCACGATCCTGCTCGGTCATCTTCGGACGTGCGATCAGGTAGATGATGGCGCCTACGAACGGGAGGACGAACAGCAGCAGGATCCACCCAGCCTTCGCCGCTCCGGACAGGTCTCGTCGGTGGAAGATATCCGCGAAGACACGGATGAAGATCCAGATCGCCTGGAACAAGAAGAAGAACACCAACATCGCCCACAACCACTCACCGAGATTCACTGCAAGGATCCCCTCTGTCGACCAATCCTGCCTGACAACAACACCGGCGTCTACAGGCGGGCTATTCGCCGACGATGTCCCTCCCGTGGGCGGTCAGGGCCCAGATGACCGCGACAGAGACCGCGATCACGACGATCGACCACACGGGATAGACCGGGATGAATGCGAAGTTGGCGAGCGCAGCTCCGGCTGCCCCGATCACCCCCAGTGTCCGGCCCCAGAGCGATCCTCTGAGCAGTCCGAACCCCCCTATCAGCACGAGCACGCCCCAGATCAGATGGATCCATCCCCACGCTGAGGCGTCCAACTCCAAGAAGTAGTTCGGCGTGCTCACGTAGAACTCGTTCTCGAAGATCCCCGCCAGCCCGACGATCACCTGGAACGATCCGATGATCATCAGCATGATCGCAGCGAACATGGTGAAACCGATCGCCCAACCGCTCCTGCGCTCCATCGATCTCTCTCCTTCCCAGACCCCTTGGCGAGGTCGGCTCCAACTACGCTTCCACCTGGATCCGCGTGACCTTCGCCCAAGGGCCCTCATTCGTTGTGACGCCGACGTTCTCTGACTTCTGAGGGCTACGGTAGTCGTGGACGAATCACGTACGCATCACCCTCATGGGATGAATGAAGAGGAGCTGCAGCCATGGGAGGGGAGGGCCGCGACCCCAGTGCCTCTCCCGATGGACTGCAAGGCTCGGAGGGGACGTTGTCTGCACAGGACAGGATGATCGTGTCGAAGACGGCTTCCACTGTGGCAAAACCCCTTCCTCGCTATCCGTTCATCCAGCGCCGGCCCAGGAAAGCCGCAACATCCGTCGGTGCCTGGACACTCGGCTCGACGGCCACAACCGCAACGCTTGGACGAACCCCTGTTGACGGACCAAGGATCTTCGTTCCGCAATAGGCGTCTTATACTGCTCGCCTGCTCAATCCCCTACCATCCCTCGGATGTCACAGGATCCAGGGCTCGGCGGCGGGGTCGACCGGCATCTGTACCTTCTACGCCACGCCAAGTCGAGCTGGGATGATCCGTCCCTCGCCGACCACGATCGTCCCCTCTCGCCTCGGGGACGAAAGGCTGCGAAGAAGGTCGCCAGACACATCCGCCGGTCGGGCATCGAGCCCGACCTGATTCTCTGCTCCTCGGCCCTGCGAACGCGCGAAACGTTGGACCGCATCGCGCCGGCCCTGCGCGGCAGCCCCGAGGCGCTCATCGAGCGAGGGTTGTACGAGGCGAGTGGGGAAGAGCTCCTCCAACGCCTCCGATCGGTCCCGAACGCCACCCGCTCGGTCCTGTTGATCGACCACAACCCTGGGCTGCAGGATCTGGCGATCGGGCTTGTCGGCGCGGTCACCCCCGACGCGATCGCGGAGAAGTTCCCCACCGGAGCGCTGGCCACCCTCCGGGTCCCCGTCGAATGGGCAGACCTGGCGCCCGGCGGATCCGGACTTGAGGACTACGTGGTCCCAAGGGAGCTCGAGTGAGGGTCTGAGAGATCTCCCGAAGCGGCGGTCCCTCACTTCGGGGGTTCGGCGGGGGCAAGTAGCGTGCCGAGATGAAGGGCCCTTCAGCTTCAAGAGCCACGTTCATCCCTTCTCGTAGTCAACCAGCTCCCACGCAGACGAACCGCCCGAGCAAATCGCGATCGCGCATGTCCGACAGAAGCGCCTCGGCCTCTTGACGCGTCCCATTACGGAAGCTTCAGTCGTCGTACCCGGGCAGTGGACGAAGGCTGTCTCGACCTGCCTTGCTTGGGGCGCCAGACGATACCCCGGCGGTCCGAACGATTTCGGTCAGGTCCAACCTGAGGGGCGCCTCTTGGTAAGCGTCTTCCATACCCGTCTCCACCCGCGGCGAGCGCGGCGGGCACTCGCCCACTCTGCAGCTGCTAGTGCCCCGGCACAGAACGCGGCCTGACTCGAGCGCTCGAGGGACCACTCTCGCAGCCAGCGTGCCGCCACGACCGCATCATGGTGCTCGCCGAGAACGGTCTGTATGTCGGCCGCCGAGCTCGCGAACGCGTGGGCCCGCTTGCCGACGAGCGGCGCGACCGCCTCGGCCGCATACCGACAGCGTTTGGCGTGGATGCGGATGCGATGCAGCTCCTCGTCAGAACGCGGGCGATGCGAGGACTTCACCAGTCTGCGGATCGACTTCCATTGCTCGAGCACCATCGGCAGGACCGAGGATGCGGGTTGGCCTGGGGCGCCCCCAAGCCGGGGTTCGTGCGCGGCGGTTACGAGGCGGTCGAGGAGCTTGAAGTAGCGCTCATCGCGCAGTGCCTTCATCAGGGCGCGGTGTGACTTGGCCCGCGAGTCGGCAAGGGCCTCGAGGAGCTCGTCGGCTCCCCGCCCGTCGTTCTCGGGGAGATCGGCGACGCGACCTTGCATCCGCTCAAGGAGCACGTCCGCGTCGCGAGTCGTTCCCAAGACGCCACCCAACCATCCGAGCTCGTCTCGCAGCGAGACGGCCCACTCGGGGTCGAGGAGCGCGCTGAACGTCCGCAGATGCGAGCGCAGCCGCCGGGTCGCGACCCTGGCCCGATGCACGCCCTCGGAGTCCTCATCGAGTCGCATCACGGGATCGTTCCGGAGAAGCTGGACCACCGAAGCGGAGATCGCACGACGCAATACGTCACCGGCGCTCGCGTGTGTGGGGAGATCCTCGACCACGACCTCCGGCAGCTCCATCGCTGCAGGGCCGACCGCCCGAATGTACTTGGGGGTCGGATCAGGCTCGGCCGCTCCGGCCGTCCTGAGCAGATCGATCACCCTCTCGAGGAGCGGTCCGGGCATCGCATCAGTGACCTCGACCTCGAGCTCCCGGAACCGCGCGGCGATCCTCCGACCGGGCAGCACGGACACTTCATCGTCGGCGACGTCGGCAAGGAGCGTGCCGTCGGCGTCGAGCAGTTGAACCCGCCGCCTAAGGGTGTGAAGTCGCGTCACCGGCTTGAGCTGGGCGGTCCGAACGCATGCGCGAGCGAGGTCGACCGCCCCCTTGGCCGGGTGCCCAGCCGCGCCGGGGAAGGTGTACTCCCCACGGATCAGGAGGTGTCCGTCGCCGCCCGCGGGCAGCTTCAGCGTCCACCCCTCACCGACCCGGTACCGAAGGCTCATACCCCACCTGGCGAGCCGCAGGTCCTCAGTGTCGAAGTATGTTGTCCGGAGTTCCTCCCTCTCGCCGGCCACCACGACGATATCCTCGTTCAGGTCCCTCAGGTCCGGCATACGGAAGGCAGGGGACGCGGACAGTTTGACCTCCCGCTCGACCTTCGTCGTGAGGATCAGCTCCTTCTGTCGACTCGGGTGTGGGCTATTTCTCGGATCTGCCGAAGCCCGCACTCGCCGCCCTCATCATCGAGGCGGTGGTCACGGGGATGATGGACGTGCCCGAGATGCGCCGCTCGACTAGGGTACAACGCTTCGATTTCTGGATCGCTTCGGCCGCGATCGTCGGAACGCTCCTGGTCGGAGTGCTCGCCGGGGTTCTGATCGGGATCGGGCTCTCGCTGGTCTGGCTCGTGTCGGTGGCAACGCGTCCGCGGATGCCCTTGCTGGCGCGGGAGCCTGGCACACAGGTCTTTTAGGGAGCTTGACGAGCGGTCCCGAGGATGAGCAATTCCCCGGCGTCGTCGTCCTCCGGTTGGACGGCGGTCTGTTCTTCGCAACCTCGGACGCATTGGAGGACCGGTTCAGGGAGGTTGCGCTGTCGACTCCTGGCGTCATAGGGATCGTGCTCGACTGCGAGGGCATCGACTTCATCGACTCGCAGGGATTGTCGAAGGTGCAGGAGATCCTCGATCTTACGGAGCAGGCCTGTATGTCGCTGCGGCTTGCCCGGCTGAAGCCCGCGGTGCGTGAGCTGCTCAATCGCGATGTGTTTTCGATCGCATCGGTGACGACAGGGTCCATGGCGACATCGATCCGGGTCAGAGCTCAGTCGGCAGTGGGCGAGGAGCCGGGGTTCCAACCCCCGTAGGGAATCATGAGACCGCTTGACATCATCGCGTCTACCGAATTTCGCCTCTGTACTTCTTGGCGACATGCATGCAGTATTGCGCGTGACAACGCACATGGATGGTGACTCGTGAGTGAGCCGGAGCGTAATCATGGCCGCGATCATCGCGGTTACGAATTTGGCGTTCATCCCGATCTACACGGCGTTCTGGATTGTGACCATCGCCGTCTGCATCTTCGTGGTCTGGGCGCACGGACGCGGGTTAAGGGAGTAGCTCGCCGAGCGGACAAGGGAGTCAGGCAACAAGGCCCGGCAGTGTAGGAGACAGAGCTGTCGTTTCTGCACATCCGACGGCGTCATTGACAGCACGCAAGGTATTGGGTTCAGGGTCCAGGCGGAGGTGTTTCGTGCAGCGCGAAGGTGGGTCGTTGTCGCTCGAGGTGCGCTGGATCCGTCCCGGCCAGGTCCCGAACGCGATGATCGAGTGGCTGGGCCCTTTCGCCGACGCGGTCGAGGATCGAGAGGATCGGTACCTCGTCAATCCTTCGTCCGACCAGTTCGGGGTGAAGATCAAGGGGGCTCTGCAGCTCGATCTGAAGGCGTTCCGAGGAAGCCCGGGGAAGGTGGGGATCCCGGGGGGTGGTCAAGGCCGCCTCGAGATCTGGGAGAAGTGGAGCTTCCCCCTCGACGAAGGGGCACACCCACCCGCCGACGCATCGAGCTGGCTCGCGGTTCAGAAGGTCCGGCGCCGGCGTTCGTTCCGATTGGCCGAGGGGGGAGTGGTCGAGCGTGCCCTGAGCGACGCCGAGCTGCCCGGCTGCACGGTCGAGCTCACCGAGGTTGCAGTCGGCGAGGAGATGTGGTGGTCGATCGGTTTCGAGGTTCACGGGGGTTCCGAGCTACTCGAAGTAGCGCTGCACGCAACCGTCGAATCGCTGTTCCCAGGTCCGCCGCCCGACGGCATCCGGCTCGATCTCGGGGACTCGATGTCATACCCGCGATGGCTCGGCGCTTCGAGGCTGAATCTACTCGCGAGCTGACGGCTGAGTCGGTCCACGTGCTCGCTTCTCGTGATGTTCAGGCGATGAAAGCTGCGAGCAAGGTTCGACGATCGAGTACGTGATGTCGGGCGTGAACCGCAGGCGTCCAGGTCGTGGCGTTCAAGCAGCTTTCGATCGAGGGTCGAGCACGACTTCCTCTGACGGATCGCGAGGGTGCTTCCGGACCCTGCGGATTGACGGCCGTCCGACGCTGACATTTTCAGCCACGGTCGTCGCACTCCTGGTTGCTGCATCAGCTGAAGAGGAGAGGGCCGTCTGCCCTCCCCTACGATGTGAACAGAAGGACTCAGGCGGCCGAGCCGCCGTGTAGCTCGTCGTTGATCTGCTTCGTCGTCTCCTCCGACAGCGAAGTCTTGAGCACCTTCCCGCCGTACTTCGACATCGCGTCGACCGCCTTGTCGGGGGTCACCTTCTCGATGATCATGAAGAGCGCCGAGGTTCCCGGCTGCAGCATGTCGCGCACTTGCTCCTGGAACTGCTTGTCGATGCCAGACTTCGCGACCTTCCCCATGATCGCGCCCATACCGGCGCCCAAGGCCATGCCGAGGAATGGCACGAAGAACAGCAGTCCGAAGAGCCATCCCCAGAACATGCCGGAGACGCTGCCCCTCCCAACGGTGTGCTGGTTCGTGATCGTCTTCAGCTTGCCGTCTTCGCTGCGGATGATCGCTGCGATGGCGTCGGCTTCGATGATCAGGTCACCGGCCAGGCGTTCGGCCTCCTCCATCGCTTGGATCGCCGTGGTCGTGTCGTCGTAACCGATCGCGATCAGATCTGCCATGTCCGCTCCTTCCGATCCGTGGGTCCGGGGTCCAGAGCTTAGCCTCCTTCAACCAGCTTGTCGTCGGTCGCAGGTGGAGCCCGGCCAGCCGAAGCCACAACCGGCTGCTCGACCACCGGTGTGACTGTCCCTTGGCACGCGGTCCGAGAGGGCCCGATCTGCTAGCGGTTCCTATCGACGTCGGTCCCGTGCCTTTCAACGTCGGTCAGGTCGCGACCGTGCACGGTGAGAGCCCAGACCACCGACACCGCGATCGCGATGATGACGACCCCCCAGACCGGATACCAAGGCAACCACGCGAAACCGACGAACGCGCTAATCACCGCCATGATCACGCCGACGGTGCGGGCCCACACGGCCCCGCTGAAGAGCGCGCCACCAGCGAGGAAGACGATGATGCCAAGGATCAGGTGTACCCAACCCCAGGTTGAGGCATCGAACTGGAACACGTACTCCCTCGTGACGGTGTAGAACGTGTCATTCAAGATGGCGATGATTCCCGCCATCACGTGGAACCCACCGATCAAGAGCATCATGAACGCGGCGAAGGTCGTCCATCCGACGGCCCAACCACTCGGTCGTTCCGACATTTCCCCACTCCTTCCAGACACGGCAACGCCGTGACCATAGCCGTTACATGCCTCTCGGCAAAGTCCATCGTTGGGGACCGCCCCAGGTTCCGCCTAGCAAGTTGGGTTTGTCTTCCCGAGACGGCTACCCTCACCTACGAAAACGCTCGCCCAGGCGTGATGCGGCGCGTCAAGCCAGTACCGGTCGAAGGAGGACGTGGGTGAAACTCACGGCGATGCCTGGCGTTCGGCTCCTCCGTACGTACGAGCGCGCCTGGCTCGCGAAGGATGTCGTAGCCGGGCTCGTCCTGACCGCTTTGCTCGTGCCGCAGGGCATGGCCTACGCCGAACTCGCCGGTCTTCCGCCGATCACGGGTCTGTACACATCCATCCTCTGCCTGACTGCGTACGCCGTGGTGGGGCCATCGAAGATCCTGGTTCTGGGCCCCGACTCATCGCTCGGCCCGATGATCGCCGCAACGATCCTTCCGCTCGTCGGGGCGAACGGCGATCCAGCGAAAGCCGTGATGCTCGCGTCGATGCTCGCGCTCCTCGTAGGCGCGATCATGCTCCTGGCCGGCGCTGCGAAGCTCGGGTTCATCGCGGACCTCCTCTCGAAACCGACCCAGCTCGGCTACATGAACGGCCTCGCTCTGACGATCCTCGTCGGCCAGCTCCCGAAGCTGTTGGGGTTTTCGGTGGATGCAGACGGATTCGTCGCCGAGCTCCGGGGGTTCGTTCAGGGTGTGACGAGCGGTGAGACAGTGATTGCGTCGTTGGCGGTCGGGGCTGGCGCACTCGCCCTCATCCTCGCGCTCCAGCGCGCCATGCCGAAGGTTCCGGCGGTCCTCGTCGCCGTCGTGCTGGCGATCCTCGCGGTGAGATGGTTCGACCTCACGGCGTCGGGCGTGTCCGTCGTCGGACCGCTGCCCAACGGGTTCCCGCCGTTCACGATCCCCGACGTAGCGTTGTCGGATCTCTCCCTCCTCCTCGCCGGGGCGTTAGGCATCGTGTTCGTCGCGCTCGCGGACACCATCTCCACGGCATCGGCGTTCGCGGCGCGCGCCGGCGACCGGGTCCACGGGAACCAGGAGATGATCGGGATCGGCGCGGCCAACGTCGCGGCGGGATTGTTCCAGGGGTTCCCGGTGAGCACGAGCGGATCCCGGACGGCCGTGGCCGAGCAGGCCGGGGCGAAGACGCAGGTCGCAGGTCTCGTGGGAGCAGGCACGATCGTGCTGATCTTGGTGGCCGTCCCCGGACTTCTGAAGAACCTACCCCAACCCGCCCTCGCAGCCATCGTGATCGCGGCATCATTTTCTCTCGCCGATGTCCCAGCGATCATCCGCCTCTGGAAGCAACGGAAGACGGAGGCGTGGCTCGCCGTCATCGCGTTCCTGGCAGTGACGCTCCTCGGCGTTCTCCCCGGAATCGCGATCGCCGTCGTCATCTCGATCTTGAATGTGTTCCGCCGGACCTGGTGGCCGTACCAGGCGATCCTCGGGGATACGCCCCACCTCCCTGGCTTCCACGACGTGGCCAATCATCCAGACGCGGCCACGATACCCGGACTCGTGCTGTTCCGGTTCGACGCGCCCCTGATCTTCGCGAACGCCCGCACGTTCAGCGAGCAGGTCACCGAGCTCGCGCAGGGGTCAGACGTACGCTGGATCGTGATCGCCGCTGAGCCGATCACCGATGTCGACACGACCGCGGCTGACATGCTCGAGGAACTCGACGAGTGGCTGAACGCCCGTGGCATCTCCTTGGTGTTCGCTGAGATGAAGGACCCGGTCCGCAGCAAGGTCACGCGGTACGAGCTCACCCGTACGATCGATCCCGACGCACTTCTATCCGACGATCGAAGCGGCCGTGACCGCCTTCAACTCCCTCGACGCCGATGGCAGATCAGAGACACAGTGAGATACGTGGCGGTGACAGCTTGACGCTCCGACTCTCTCGTTTCCCATCGGGGCGCATCGCGGTAAGGCGATGGAACTTCCCTCCCCAGCCCTGTGGATGATACGTTCCATCGATTCTGGGACTTGGAGGATTTCGCTGAGCGAGAGTCCGGCTGGCGCTGCTGAGGAGGCCGCGTTCGATCATCGGCTCGCGATGTTGCTCGCGATGGCGATGTTCGTACTCGTTTTCGACACCTCGCTGATGAACGTGTCGATCGCGTCCGTCGTTCATGATCTCGGCACGACCGTCAGCAGCATCCAGTCGTCGATCGCGCTCGAGGCGCTCGTCTCCGCAGCGTTCATCTTGATCGGCAGCAAGGTCGGCGACCTCATGGGACGCAGGAGGGCGTACGTACTCGGTCTGCTGGCGTAC
>CAWHQA010000027.1:0-8384 GCA_963831325.1 uncultured Actinomycetes bacterium | reverse complement strand
TCGAGGCCGGGACCGGCCCTCTTCTCGATGTTCGATCCGGAGCTCCAGACCTACGCGCACGACACGCTGGCGGGCTGGGGCGTCGAGCTGCTCCTCGGCGAGCAGGTCACCTCGGTCTCGCCGACACGGGTGACGCTCAAATCCGGGCGCGAGTTGAAGGCGCACACGCTCGTCTGGGGCGCCGGACTGCACGCGCATCCGATCGCGGAGTCGATCGGGATCGAGTTGCGAGCGCGGAGGGCGGGTCCCCGTCGGCCCTGAGCTCGCGATCGACGAGTTCCCGAACGTCTACGCCGTTGGCGACATCGCCTGGATCACCGACGGCCCTGACGGCGAGGCGCTGCCGCAACTCGGTTCCGTCGCCCTTCAGTCGGGGGAGAAGGCCGGCGAGAACATCGCCCGCCGCATCGCCGGCAAGGAGCAAGAGCCGTTCAGCTACCACGACAAGGGAACGATGGCGACGATCGGCCGTGGCGCCGCCGTGATCCAGTTCGCGGGAGGCCGCACGATGAAGGGCAGGACCGCATCGCTCGCATGGGGGGCCGTGCACCTTGCGCTGCTGTCAACGGGCGAGGACCGCACGAAGGCGATGCTGAACTGGGCCTGGGCGGGCTTTACGCACGAGCGGTCAGCACGCATCATCGTCGACACGAGATGTAGGTTGAAGGTATGGGCGACAGGCCTTTCACCGAACACGTCGACGACCACGGCCGAGTGTCGATCGAAGTGCACGCTCGGGGCATGGACGTCCTCGACAATCCGCAGCTGAACCGGGGGTCTGCATTCACGAGCGACGAGCGCGCGCTCCTCGGCCTCGAGGGAATGCTGCCTCCGGCCGTAGAGACCGTCGAGGAGCAGCTCGACCGCTGCTACGAGCAGTTCTCGTCCTACGACGACGACATCGATCGCTGGCTCTTCCTGACCCAGCTGCACGACTTCAACGAGGTCCTCTTCTACCGGCTGGTCGGCGAGCACGTGACCGAGATGCTTCCCGATCGTCTACACGCCGACGGTCGGCACCGCGATCGAGCAGTTCAGCCAACAGTTTCGCCGCCCACGAGGAGTCCACCTGAGCGTCGATGATGTCGACGGGATCGATGCTGCGCTCGAGCGCACCGGGCTCGGGTCCTGACGACGTCGACCTCATCGTGGCTTCCGACGGGGAGGCGATCCTGGGCATCGGCGACTGGGGAGTCGGCGGGATCGACATCTCGATCGGCAAGCTCGCCGTCTACACCGTCGCCGGGGGGATCGACCCGGACCGCGTGCTGGCGGTCGGACTTGATGCCGGCACCAACCGGGAGAAGCTCCTCACTGACCCGCGCTATCTCGGAGTCCGCCGCTCGCGAGCCCGCGGTGAGGAGTACGAGAACTTCATCGACGCGTACGTCACCGCCGCGAGCAAGCGGTTCCCTAACGCGATCCTCCACTGGGAGGACTTTGCGGCGCCGACGGCGCGCGCGATCCTGGCGCGCTACGGCGAGACCCACTGCACGTTCGACGACGACATTCAGGGGACGGCATCCATCGGGCTGGCGTGCGCCCTTGCAGGGGTGAAGGTCTCAGGCGGGCGGCTCATCGATCAGCAGATCGTCGTGTTCGGCGCCGGGGCTGCTGGAGTCGGGATCGCCGACCTGCTCGCTCACGCGATGGCGGACGACGGGCTCAGCCCTGAGGATGCAGCCGGCCGGATCTGGTTGCTCGACCGCCCGGGACTTCTGACGAGCGACCTGGACGGGATCGCCGACTACCAGCAGCCGTACCTGAAGGACCCGGCGGCCGTCGCGGATTGGCGGACCGATGACGGCACGCTCGGCCTGACCGAGGTCGTCGACAATCTGCACCCGACGATGCTGGTCGGGACCTCCGGGGTCACCGGGGCATTCTCGGAGAGCGTGATCCGATCGATGCACGAGAACTGCCCGCGCCCCATCGTCCTGCCGATGTCGAATCCGACGCCGCTCGCCGAGCAAACGCCGCAAAACATCATCGAGTGGACGGACGGCGCCGCGCTGGTCGCGACGGGCAGCCCCTTCGGTCCCGTGACCTACAACGGCAAGACGTATGGGGTCGGACAGGCCAACAACGCGCTGATGTTCCCGGGCCTGGGTCTTGGAGTCATCGTGGCCAAGGCAGCGACCATGCCCGAGAGC
This sequence comes from uncultured Actinomycetes bacterium, assembly GCA_963831325.1. Classification (GTDB taxonomy): domain Bacteria; phylum Actinomycetota; class UBA4738; order UBA4738; family HRBIN12; genus JAOUEA01. The sequence goes on along the minus strand of CAWHQA010000027.1, from coordinate 6,231 downwards.
CTCTTCTTGGCCGCCGCCCGCGCGATTGCCGGGTTGGCTGACGCGGCCGATCCCGCCAAGGGCCTGCTTCCGAACATCGAGCGCCTGCGCGAGGTGTCGGCGACCGTCGCCGTCGCCGTGGTCGAGGCGGCCGTGGATGCGGGGCTGGCCCGGGCGACGATCGACGACCCGATCGGCGCGGTCCAGTCCGCGATGTGGCAGCCCGAGTACCCCACGGATCGAGAGTTGACGGCGCGCCCATGAGCCAGACGGTTGCCGAGATCCTGGTCGATCAGATGGTCGAGGTCGGGATCCGGAACGTCTATGGGATCGTTGGCGACTCGGCTAACCCAATCGTCGACGCAATGCGCCGTCACACGGCGGACATCAACTTCGTCCACGTTCGAAACGAGGAGGCCGGAGCCTTCGCTGCCGGCGCCGACGCCCAGGTGTCGGGCAGGCCGGCCGCCGTCATCGGATCCTCCGGGCCAGGCAGCGTGCACCTCCTCAACGGGCTTTACGACTGCCAGCGAAACGGCTCGCCCGTGTTCGCGATCGCAACCCACATCCCCAGCACCGAGATCGGCACGGGCTATTTCCAGGAGACCGATCCGATGGGCATGCTCAGCGGCTGCTGCAACTACGTCGCCACGATCAGCACGCCGGCCCAGATGCCGCGGCTGTCCCAGCTGGCGCTTCAGGCGGCGATCCTCGACCGCGGCGTGGGGATCGTGATCCTCCCGGGCGACATCGCCGCCGCCAAGGTCGACGCGCCGCTGCTCGAACACTCCGTCGTCACCGGTCGCCCCGTCGCGCGTCCCGACGGACGCGGCGCTGGACTCGGCCAGGGACCTGATCGAGAGCGCGAAGCAGATCGTGATCTACGGCGGCGAGGGGACGCGCGAGGCACGCGACGAGGTACTGGAGCTCTCGGACACGCTGAAGGCGCCGGTTGCCTATGCGTACCGCGGCAAGGACGTGCTCGAGCACGACAACCCCGCGGCGGTCGGGATGATCGGCCTCCTCGGTTGGGGCGCCGCGACCGAGGCGCTCGGGGAAGTGCGACCTGATGATCATGCTCGGCAGCGACTTCCCCTATCGCGATTTCATCCCGGGCGAGCCCGAAGATCATCCAGGTCGACGATCAGCCGCTTCACCTCGGCCGCCGGGCGAAGATCGACCTCGGCCTGGCGGGCGATGTCGGTGAGACCCTGCGCGCCCTCCTGCCCCGGCTGAAGCCGAGATCGGACTCGTCGTTCCTGGACGGCGCGGTCAAGAAGCACGCGAAGGCGGTCAAGGACCTGCGCACCTACGTCGACCACCAGGGCTCCGGCGAGGGCCTCCGGCCCGAGATGGTCGCCGACGCGCTCTCGGAGATGGCAGAGCCGGACGCCGTCTTCACCGTCGACACCGGCATGTGCAACGTCTGGGGCGCGCGCTACCTCAAGATGAAGGCAGGGCGGCGCATCCTGGGCTCGTTCGGCCACGGATCGATGGCCAACGCGATGCCGCAGGCGATCGGGGCGAAGATCGGCTCGCCCGACCGCCAGGTGATCGCTCTCTGCGGGGACGGCGGCTTCTCCATGCTGATGGGCGAGCTCCTGACGGCGTCCGGGCTCGACATCCCGGTGAAGCTGATGGTGTTCAACAACTCGACGCTGGGCATGGTCCGAGCCGAGATGATGGTCGCCGGCTACCAGCCGTTCGGCACGGACGTGAAGAACCCGGACTTCGGCGCGCTCGCGACCGCGGCCGGCCTGCACGGCGAGAGGGTCACCGACGCAGCGGACATCCGCCCCGCGATCGAGCGCGCCCTCAAGCATCCGGGGCCGGCGCTGATCGACTTCGTCACCGACCCGCGCGCGCTGGCGATGCCGCCCAAGGCCACGTTCGAAGAGGTCAAGGGCTTCGCACTGACCACCAGCAAGCTCGTCTTCGGCGGCGAATCGGCTGAAGCCTGGGCGCAGGTCAAGTCGAACATCCGCGACGTCAAGCAAGCCCTGTGAGCAACCAGAAAGGGAACTGAGCCAATGGATCTCGCCACCTATGAGCCGATGGGGGACAAGGAGAACTCGCCGTTCTTCGACGAGTACGTCCCGAAGATCTACGAGCGCCGCGCGGAGTGCGGGCTCGATGAGATCGTCGGCGACATGCGAGGAGTCGTCGTCCAGGTGCAGAACGGCGACGCGATCAACTACCTGGCGGAGCTGACGGCGATGGGCCCCTACCGCTTCCAGGCCGCGCGGACCAGCTCCACTCACCGGATCTACGTCCTTCAGTCCTCAGCCCGAGTTCCCACGCCTGTTCGTGCTCGAGCCGCTGAGCGCTGGACTACGAGGACCGGATGACGCAGTGGAACATGATGTATCCGCTCTCCGCTCGCAAGCCGAACGCCCGCTACGTCGGCGAGGTCTACGCCGCCGACTCGCTCTCGGCGGTGCGCGAGGCGCTCGAGCCGCAGAGCATCCGCTTCGTCTACGACGGCGACTCGGTCAACGACTTCTACAGCCGCGAGCACCTCGGCTTCACCTTCCTCTCCGACTACACGTACAACCGGGTCGGCTACGTCGATGTCGACATCGACGACCTCGACGCGCTCGCGCTTGGGGACCCGCTGGAACTCGACTCCTTCGACCAGGAGAAGCTCGAGAAGGCCGCCGCGCTGCAGGCCGAGCACGACATCACGGACAAGGTGCTGGGGATCGATCACATGGCGACCCGGATCCTGGCCGGCGACCGCGAGAGCGCGATCCTCGAGTACCTCACGATGGTCCCGTACTACTTCTGGGGCGCCTACAACATCATGGAGATGAACTCTTCGACGAACGTGACCCGGCATCCGGACATCGACGACGACAAGAAGTCGCCGGCCCGGGTGTTCACGGCCAACAACACGCCGGCGTTCGCGAACTCGTTCGAGAACCTGCCGATGCCGACGGAGGACTTCGTCCGCAACTTCGGCCGCCGGATGCACCACATGGCCTACGCGGTCCAGGACGGCCACGTCGTCGACGAGAAGAACGTCGACTACGTCGTGCGCCAGCTCGCGGAGATGGGGACGCAAGTTCCTCGCCCACGTGGTCGGCGAGTGCAAGGACGATCCGAACCTCAAGCAGATCTTCTCGAAGAGCTCCGAGTACTCGATGCTGATCACCGAGTACATCGAGCGTTGCCACCACTACGAGGGGTTCTTCACCCGCGACAACGTCGCCTCGCTGACCGCGGCGGCGGGAGCTGACGAGCGCTACGAGCACGGACACGTCTTCGACTGATGGAGAAGATCGGGCACAAGGTCTGGTGGCTGCACGATCGCGCATCGCGGTTGCGCGTCGTCGGCCTCGGCTTCATCCATCCGCTGCTTGTGGTGGCTCGAGCTGATCTTCGTGCCGCTGGCCCTGCTCGGGCTGTGGGACGTGACCCAGAAGCGCCACAGCATCCTGCGCAACTACCCGCTTGCCGGCCACATGCGGTTCCTGCTCGAGGGCATGGGCCCGGAGATCCACCAGTACCTGGTCGAGAGCGACCAGGACGGGCGGCCGTTCAACCGCGACCAGCGGTCGGTGATCTACCAGCGCGCGAAGAACGTCGACGACAAGAAGCCGTTCGGCACCGAGATGGACGTGAACGCGCCCGGCTACTCGTGGCTCGCGCACTCGATCGCCACCCGCCCGGTCGCGGAGGACCCGGTGGGCATGCTGCGGACGACCGTCGGCGGGCCGGACTGCACGCAGCCCTACTCGGCGTCGATCCTCAACATCTCGGCGATGAGCTTCGGAGCGCTCGGGGCGCCCGCGATCCGGGCGATGAACAAGGGCGCGAAGATGGGCAACTTCGCCCACGACACGGGCGAGGGCAGCATCTCGCCCGTACCACCGCGAGAACGGCGGCGACCTGATCTGGCAGCTCGGCACGGGCTACTTCGGCTGCCGGACCCAGGACGGCGAGTTCGACCCCGAGACCGTTCGCCGAGCGGGCCACGCAGCCGCAGGTGAAGATGATCGAGATCAAGGTCTCGCAGGGCGCGAAGCCTGGCCACGGCGGGATCCTGCCCGGGGCCAAGGTCACCCGCGAGATCGCCGAGACGCGCCTCGTCCAGGAGGGCAAGGACGTGATGTCGCCGACCTACCACAAGGCGTTCTCCACCCCGCGGGAGATGACGGCTTTCATGGCCCAGCTGCGCGAGCTCTCCGGCGGCAAGCCGGTCGGGTTCAAGATCTGCATCGGCGACCCGCGGGAGTTCATGGCGATCGTGAAAGCGATGCTCGAAACCGGCATCCACGCCGACTTCATCGTCGTCGACGGCGGCGAAGGGGGGACGGGCGCCGCTCCGCTGGAGTTCTCGAACGCGATGGGCGCTCCGCTCCTCGAGGGCCTGGCCCTGGTCCACAACACGCTTGTCGGTGCGGGACTCCGGGACGAGATGCGGATCGGGCGCCAGCGGCAAGCTGGTCACGGCGGCGCTGATCTGCGAAGCGATGGGCCTCGGGGCCGACTGGTCAACTCCGCCCGCGCGTTCATGTTCTCAGTCGGCTGCATTCAGGCGCAGCGCTGCCACACGAATCGCTGCCCGGTGGGCGTGACGACTCAGGACCCGAAGCTGCAACGCGCGCTCGTCGTGTCCGACAAGGCCGAGCGCGTCCACAACTTCCATCGCAACACGGTTCACGCCGTGGCCGAGATGATCGCCGCGGCCGGAGCTGATCATCCGAGCGAGATCGGCCCGGACAAGATGTACAGGCGGATCAGCCACACCGAAGTGCTCCGCCTGGACGAGATCTATCCGCGGATCAACGCCGGGCAGTTCGCAGGAGGCACCGCCCCCGAGCGGTTCCAGCGCTACTGGGACCAGGCGTCCGCAGACAGGTTCCGGCCCGAGGTAGGAGCCGCGCCACCAGCGTCGCATGCTTGACGCGCTGACCTATCTGGCCGCGGAGTCGCCTGAGCTCCTGCCGGCTCGGAGCCAGATGGCGTTCACGCTCGGCTTTCACATCATCCTCGCCAGCATCGGGGTCGCCTTCCCGGCGATGATGCTGATCGCCAACTACATCGGCCTGAAGAAGGACGACCCGGTGGCGCTGGAGCTTGCCCAGCGGTGGTCGAAGGTCGCCGCGGTCACCTTCGCGGTCGGGGCGGTCACCGGCACCGTGCTCTCGTTCGAGTTCGGGCTCTTGTGGCCGGCGTTCACCGGCCGCTTCGGCGAGGTCTTCGGGATCCTGTTCGCGATCGAGGGGATCTTCTTCTTCCTCGAGGCGATCTTCATCGCGATCTACATCTTCGGCTGGAAGCGGATGAGCGGCTGGGCGCACTTCTGGACCGGCGTCCCGATCGTGGTCTGCGGCATCGGCGGGGCGTTCTCGGTCGTCGCCGTCAACGGCTGGATGAACCAGCCGGGCGGCTTCACGATGGACGCGGCCGGCAACGTCACCGACGTCGAGCCGATGAAGGTGATCTTCAACGACGCGGTCCCCTACGAGGTCCCGCACATGATCCTCGCCGCCTACATGGTCACCGGCTTCCTGATCGCCTCGGTCTACGCGGTCGGGATGATGCGCGGCCGGCGCGATCGCCACCATCGCCTTGGCCTGCTTGATCCCGCTGACCGTGGCGTGCATCGTGACCCCGATCCAGTTCGCCGTCGGCGACGCCGCGGCGCGGGCGATCGCTAAGGACCAGCCGATCAAGTTCGCGGCGATGGAGTGCGTCGAGCACACCCATCGCGACGTGACCGAGTACCTCGGCGGCATCTGCACGGACGATGGCGTGAAGGGCGGCATCGGGATCCCTGGGCTCGACTCCTGGCTGGTCGGCTTCTCGACCGACACCGAGGTCATCGGCTACGACACCGTGCCACGCGAGGACCAGCCGCACGCCAAGACGCTGCTCCACCTGTCGTTCGACGCGATGGTGGGGATCGGCACCGCTCTGATGGGCCTCGGGCTCTGGCTGGGCATTGTCTGGTGGCGCAAGCGGGACATCCCGCAGTCGAAGTGGTTCCTGCGCGCGGTCGCCGTCTCGGGAGTCGCTTCGATCGTCGCGCTCGAGTGCGGCTGGATCGTGACCGAGGTGGGCCGACAACCCTGGGTCGTTCACGGGATCATGCGCACCGAGGACGCGATCACGGGAGCGAGCGGCGTCTGGGTGACGTTCTCGATCGTGCTGGTCCTCTACACCCTGCTCGGCATCGCGACCGTGGTTGTCCTGCGCAGGATGGCCCAGCGGTGGCGCGAAGCACCGGCCGACGCCGTCCAGGTC
>CAWHQA010000026.1:0-4263 GCA_963831325.1 uncultured Actinomycetes bacterium | reverse complement strand
GAGACATCTGTGCCTGGCGTGTTCGCAGTCGGTGATGTTCGAAGCGGCTCGGTCAAACGCGTGGCCGCCGCAGTCGGCGAAGGATCGAGCGCCGTCCGATCCGTACACGACTATCTAGCGATCCACGCCTAACGGCTGCGCGAACAGGCGGCGTCCTGATTACGACGCAGGGGTGCTCGACAGCTCGTAGGTGTCCATGAGGGCCGAGGCTTCGGCCCACACCTGGCCGAACCGGGCCGGATCGACGTGGGGGCGGCGGATCATCTCGAGGGCGAAGGCGGCTTGCTTCTCATTGGTGGTGGCTTTGCCGTGCAGGCGAGTGGCGCCGGCGGAGAAGTCGCGCACGAACACGTCGAAGACCTGCTCGGTCACGAACTCGCTGATGCCCTGCAACTCGACGTTCTCGAGGATCAGCTGGCCATAGACGACGAGCGAGAACAGCTCCCCGAGGGCGAGCAGGAAGTCGATGTCATCGGTCTGCGACCCGTCGGGCGCCGCGGCTTCGAGCATGGAACGAAACGACTCGACCTGGCCCCGGAAGATCTCCACGTTCGGGGAATGGAATCGGTCGAAGGTTGCGGCCCAGTCGTGGAACCGGATCTTGCCGAGGCCACGGGTCGGCGCCTGCTCGAACAAGTACCTGTCGTGTGCGGCGTCCTGACGCACCGGGACCGGCGGATACTCCTGCGGGGCGAAGAAGTAGTTGGCCATGAACTTGACGATCAACGCGATGTTCACGTGGACAGTGCCCTCGAGCTTGGGCAGGGCCCGGATGTGCCGCGCCGCCATCTGGAAGTAGGTGTCGGCCTCGAAGCCCTTCGCCGCGATCACATCCCACAACGCGTTGATCACGTGCTCGCCCTCGGTCGTGACCTTCATCTTCACGAGGGGGTTGTACAGGAGGTAGCGGCGGTCGTCATCCGACGCGGAACGCATGTAGTCGTTGGCCCGCATGGCGAACAGCTTCATCGCGGTCAGGCGGGCATAGGCATCGACGAACAGCTGGCGGACGTGGCTGAAGTCGGTGACGAGACCTCCGTAGAGCTGACGGTGACCGGCGTGGTCGATGGCCTCGTGAAACGCGTGCGTACAGATGCCGATGGACGCCCAGCCGAGGTTGTATTTGCAGACGTTGATCGTGTTGAGGGCGACGTTCCACGCCTCGGGGCCTCGGACCAGGATGTCGGTGTCGGTGATCGGGTAATCGTGCAGGGTGAACGCCGAGACGAACATCGGTGAGTGCACCGTGTTCTTCTCGAGCTCATAGGCCGGGTGGGTCGGGCTCGACCACGAAGAACACATACTCGGTCTCGGCATCGGGATCGTCGCTCGCGACCTTGCCGAACACCGAGACCAGGGCCGCCTCGTTGCCGTTGCCGATGTAGTACTTGCTGCCGTTGGCGATGTAGGACCCATCGCCGGTCGGGGTGAGGCTCATCTCGCTCGAGTAGATGTCGGCGCCGTGGGCCTTCTCGGACAGACCGAACGCGAAGATCCCTCCTTGGCGCAGGAGCTCCGCGGCGCGCATCTTCACCGCCTCGTTCTCGCCCATCCAGATCGGTCCCAGACCGAGCATCGAGACCTGCCACGCATACCAATAGCCGAGGCTGTAGAACGCGGTGATCTCGCTGAAGTGGCAGTTGCGCCACGTGTCCCAGCGGGCGTCCTCACCGCCGTGCCCAGCGGGTGTCATCAGGGTCGCGAACGCCTGCGATCCGGCGAGGAATCGGCAGAAGTCCGAGTACCACACCCCCGCGTTGTCCTCCGCCGTGATCCGATCCTTGCCGAGAGACTCGAAGTAGCCGATCGTTGCCACCATGAGCGCTCGAGAATCGGCGTCGAGCTCGCTCGCTGAGTAGGCATGAGGGTTCAGCAGGATCCCTGGGTGCGGACCGGTCATCATGGGACTCCCTCTCACGCGGCGTGTGAGAGCCGGACCCTAGCGGCCTGACTCGCGACCGGCGGCGGCCCGCAGCGCATCCTCGTGTAATAGGAAAAGGATGTTCTGCTCGACGAAAGGGTGCTCAACATGCCGGATGCGAGGGTGCGGCTCGAGATCGACGGGCCGATCGCCACGATCACCAACGACAACCCCGAGAAGCACAACGCGTTCGACGACGCGATGGACCTCGCGCTCTTCGAGATCCTCGGCGAGCTGAGCGGGCGGCCCGACGTCCGGGCCGTGATCTGGCGCGGCGAGGGCAAGTCGTTCTCGTCGGGGCGCGACGTCGCCGCGATCGGCGGCGGACAGGTCGAGCTCACCCACCACGAGCTGATGACGCGGGGCCACCGCGGCATCCAGCAGATCTTCGACCTCGACGCGCCGATCATCGTCGCGATGCAAGGGCTGGGCGATCGGCGGCTCGTTCCAGCGGGCGCTGCTCTGCGACATCCGGATCGCGGCCGAGGGCGCGCGGTTCATGCTGCCCGAGGTCACCTACGGCGTGATCCCCGACACCGGCGGCGTCGGCCGGCTGTTCCAGATGTGCGGCCACGGCGTCGCCAGCGACATGGTGCTCACCGGCCGGCCGATGCCGCGCCGAGGAGGCGCTGCGCCACGGCGTCGTGTCGCGCGTCGTGCCCGACGACGACCTCGACGCCACCGTGCGGGAGATGGCCGAGCAAGATCGCCGCCGCGCCCGCGGTCACCGTGAAGATGGCCCGCCGGGTCATCCGCCACCTGTCGGAGCCGAGCTCCGGTCGTCGATGGCCGAGGAGCTCATCGACCAGACGTTCATCAACAAGTCCGACGACATGGCCGAGTTGCGCGCGGCCCGGGCCGAGGACCGCGAGCCCCGCTACACGGGGAGCTGACCGCATGACCGAGCCAGCCGCCGGGACTTCCCGAGCCGCCGCCGCTCGGGGCGACCGCGCTGCCCGCGGGCACCTTCGACGGCACGTCCGTGTTCGTCACCGGCGGCGGCACCGGCCTGGGCAAGGCGATCGCCACCGAGTTCGCCCGCCTCGGCGCGACGATCGTGATCGCCAGCCGCAAGCCCGAGCACCTCGAGGCCGGGCGAGGCGGCGATCGACGACGCTCGGCGCGCGCGGTGGCCGTGTCGCGTGCGACATCCGCGACCCCGACCAGATCGCGGCCGCGTTCGACGCCGCCGAGCCGGCGTTCGGCCTGCCCGACGTGCTCGTCAACAACGCCGCCGCCAACTTCCCGGTGCCGGCCGAGGACATGTCGCCCGAACGCGTGGCGCACCGTCGTCGACATCACGCTGAACGGCACGTTCTTCTGCGCCCGCGAGTTCGGCCGCCGCCACCTCGCCGCCGGCACGCCCGGCTCGATCGTGAACGTCGGCGCGTCCTACGCGTGGACGGGTGGCCCGGGCTTCGCCCACTCCGCCGCGGCGAAGGCGGGCGTGAAGAACCTGGTCGAGACGCTCGCGGTCGAGTGGGGCCCCTACGGCATCCAGGTGAACGGGCTCGTGCCCGGGCCTGTTCCCCCACGAGGACATGACCGCCGACATCCAGCGGCAACCTCGACCGCACGCAGCGAGCAAGGACCGCCGCCAGCCCGCGATGCGCGTCGGGCGGCTGCGGAGCTCGGGCTGGGCGGCGACGTTCCTCGCGTCGCCCTACGCCCGGTTCATCTCCGGCCACACGCTCGTCGTCGACGGCGCCAACTGGCAGCGCCGCACGCTCACCAACCCGCCGGTCGTCACCGTCCGCGACCAGATGGGCAAGGGCCCGTTCGAGCCCTGAGCGCAGCGGGCGCCGCACCGGCTGGCTGCCCGGTAGATCCTGCCGCTCGGCTCGAACCGTCAAGGCAGGTCAGGTCATCGTCGAGCACGTACCGGGGACCCGACCCCCGGTAGGCCCGCCGTATCACCGGGGTTCAGCATGTGGCAGACGCGCAGCGACAGACACCCGCACCCGATGCACTTGTCAAGACGGTCACGCAGCCGCGCGACGTGCGATCTGCTCGTCGAGCCGTGGTCGCCACGAGTTGGAGAGCCGGTCCCAGTCCTTCTCGGTCGGTGTGCGGTTCTCGGGCAGGGTTTCGAGCGCTCGCGGATCTCCTCGAGCCGCAGGCCGACCTGCTGGGCGACTCGGATGAACGCACCCGGCGGAGCGTGTCGCGGGTGTAGCGGCGCTGGCCGCCCTCGGACCGTTGGCGTGGATGAGGCCTTCGGCCTCGTAGAAGCGCAGCGCTGAGGCGCGACGCCGGTGCGCTCGCCCAGCGCGCCGATCGGGAGGGTCGCGTGCATGCCGCCACCATACTTGACTTCAAGTTAACTTCAGGTCTTAGCGTGG
>CAWHQA010000025.1:0-149251 GCA_963831325.1 uncultured Actinomycetes bacterium | reverse complement strand
AGGACCTTTGGCGTACCATATCGGGGATGACGAAATCTCGCTCCTCGGCTGCCGCGAACGCCCGGGCAGCGCGCAGGATCATCATCGAGGCTCGCGGGCTGGCCCCGAGGTAGACGTCGCCGTGGTGCCGGGTCGCCGCCACGAGGTCGACGATGTAACGGCGGAGAGTCGGCGCGACGTGCACGAGCCGCGCCTGCTCGATCATGTCTGCGACACCTCGGGCGTCGTTGACCGCCCCGATCTCGGCGAGCGGCTGCTCGCCCGTCGTGTGGCTTCCGAGGATCTCTGTCTCGACATCGGCGGTGGGGTAGCCGATCGACAGCCGCAACATGAAGCGGTCGAGCTGGGCCTCGGGCAGCGGGTAGGTGCCCTCGTGCTCGATCGGGTTCTGCGTCGCGATCACCATGAACGGTGTGCCGAGCGGATGGGTCTCGCTGTCGACCGTGACCTGGCGCTCCTCCATGCATTCGAGCAGTGCGGACTGGGTCTTCGGGGAGGCGCGGTTGATCTCGTCGCCGAGCACGATGTTGGCGAAGATCGGGCCGGGCTTGAACTCGAAGTCGCGCTGCTCCTGGTTGAAGACGTTGATGCCGGTCACGTCCGTCGGCAGCAGGTCCGGCGTGAACTGGATGCGCCGGAACGAGCAGTCGATCGAGCGAGCGATCGACTTGGCGAGCATCGTCTTGCCCACGCCCGGCACGTCCTCGATCAGCAGATGCCCCTCGGCGATCAAGGCAACGAGAGCCAATCGGATCTCGCGATGCTTGCCCCGGACGACCCGCTCCACGTTGGATTCGATCTCGTGGAACCGCGCAGCGAACCGCGTCCAGTCTTGGGACCGCTCTTCGACCTCCACGCGCACCTCCACGGAGAATCCTCGATACGAGGACCTTCGGCCGATGGACCCCGATGAGGCGGGACCTCAAGGCTCGAGAGGACCTTCTCGACAGCACTGGTCATCGTACGCCAGGAACGCCGCAAAGCCGGAGGAAGTTTCGTCGTCACCACTCGCGAGACGGGGGCTCGGGCGGCCTCGCCCGCGCTGAGACGGCGGCCGGACCGGTGCTCGCAGACGCCCCGCGCGGCCCCTATTCGCAACTCCAGGCATCGCGCCGGCCCGGCCGCCGCGCCAAGAGATTACACGCATGTGATTCGCGACGTCGAGGCCCAGCGTTCTCGAGGCCACCGTAGACTGCAGCCCATGGGACGTGCGCTCGTCCTCAACGCGACCGACCTGCCGCTTGCGGTGGTGCCAGCGCGCCGTGCGGTCGTGCTCGTGCTGAAGGAGAAGGCAGAGGTCGTCATGTCGAACGGCATGATCTTCCACTCCGAGCGGCTCGTCCTCGAAGCGCCTTCGGTCGTGCGTCTGCGCCGATACGTGCGAGTCCCCTATCGCCCCCACGCCCCCCTGACTCGCCGGGCGGTGTTCGCACGCGACGACTGGCGATGCCAGTACTGCGGTGCGAGCGCCGAGAACCTTGATCACGTGCTGCCGCGGTCGCGCGGCGGTCTGCACGCCTGGGAGAACGTCGTCGCCGCCTGCCGCCGATGCAATGCGAAGAAGGAAGACCGAACGCCCGCCGAGGCCGGCTTCCATCTGGCACGTCAACCGTTCGCGCCGCGCGACGGGTTCCACCTCACGCTCGGTCATCTCGAACCGGGCTGGGAAGACTTCCTCATCTGAGGACCCCTGGCATCTGAGGCTGCTCGCCCGCCATCGCTTCGCGCCGCCCGCTCGGCCTGCCCCCTCGACGCTTCGGCGCGCGCAGGCCATCGGCTCCGAACACATGTTCCCGTTGACGTGGTGGAGTGATGGTGGCATAAACGGGTAGCTCAGTGGAGGAAAGGGGAGGAGGCGTGGCCGAACTGCTCGGCACGCATAGCTACCAGCTCGACCCGAAGGGCAGGGTCTCGCTGCCGGCGAAGTTCAGGGCCGCCTTCGTGGATGGTTGCTGGATCACCGTGGGCCAGGACCACTGCCTCTACGTCTTCCCCAGGGCCGAGTGGGAGCGACGCTCCGACGAGGTGGCGTCTTCCCCCTTTCCGACCGCGACGGGCGCGCTTACTCGCGCATGTTCTTCGCCTCGTCCGACGAGTCGAGGCTCGACGGGCAGGGGCGGGTCACGGTCCCCCAGCGCCTTCGCGAGGCTGTCGGTATCGACAAGGAAGTCGTGGTGCTCGGCGTGCGAGACCGGATGGAGATCTGGGACCGCGCGACATATGAGGACTACGCCGCAGGATTCGCAGATGCGTACCAGACCGGTGCGCTCGAACCCAGGAGGTAGGGCGCACATGGCCGCACTGGTCCCCGATCCGGACCCCATCGACATGAAGAAGCTCGGCATCAGAGGTTCGCCAGAGCCTCTCGCTGATCGGCATGACCGCGCTCACGCTGCTGGCGTCGATCGGCATCGGCATCCTCGCTGGACACCTCGGTTGAGGTGGGGGATTCCGATGGCACGGATGTGCCGGGCGCAGACCGGGACGCTCGAGGCGCCGTCCTGCACGAGCCCGTCATGGTCCGAGAGGTCGTGCGCTACCTCGTCGACGAGGCGACCCGGCACGGCACGGTGGTCGACATGACGCTGGGCGCCGGAGGTCACGCGGAGGCGCTGCTCGAGGGCGGCGTGGCCAACGTGATCGGCGTCGACCGCGACGAACGGGCGATCGAGCTCGCGACCGAGCGGCTCGCGCACTTCGGCGAGCGCTTCCGCTCGGTGCGTGCCGCCTTCTCCGAGTTCGGCACCGACCTCGGCGCCCACCTCGGCGATGGTCTGGGCGATACGGGGCCCCACGAGGCGGTCGCCGGCATCCTCTACGACCTCGGAGTGTCGTCGATGCAGCTCGATACCGGTGAGCGTGGCTTCGGCTACCGCGCCGACGGACCGCTCGACATGCGCATGGCGGGCTCCGCCGACGGTGAACCGTCGGCCGCCGATCTCGTGAACACCATGCGCGAAGCCGAGCTCGCCGACCTGATCTATCAGCTCGGTGGCGAACGCCGATCGCGATCGATCGCTCGCGCGATCGTGCGCCGCCGCCCCATCACCACCACCGACCAGCTCGCGGGTGTGATCGTGGGCGTCGTGGGACGACGACCGGGGGGCCCCCACCCCGCGCGCCGCACGTTCCAAGCGCTCCGCATCGCGGTCAACCGGGAGATCGAGGAGCTCGCCGCCTCCCTGCCTCAGGCGGCCGGGCTCCTCGCTCCCGGGGGCCGCGTGGTCGTGATCGCCTACCACTCGCTCGAGGACCGTGTCGTGAAGACCGCGTTCCGCAACGACGATCGGCTCACGGCGCTCACGAAGAAGCCTCTGCGACCGGCGAGCGACGAGGTGGCTCGCAATCGACGAGCCCGCAGCGCGATCTTCCGAGTCGCAGAGCGAACAGGGGAAGCCGCATGAGCGTTCCTGCGCCCACGCTTCCCGAGTCGCGATCGTCTGCTCGTTCTGCCCGGCCGAAACCCGCCGCGCGTCCCGCGCGGCACCCCGCGGCGCGCCCGAACCCCGCTTCCCCTCCCCAGCGCCGGGCGCGCCGCGGGCCCACCCCCGCCTTCTGGTTCCTCTCGGCGGCGCTCGTGTCGAGCCTCGTCTGGGCGGTCGTCGCGCTCGGAGCTCTGGTCGTGAACACCACGTATCGCATGACCGATGTGCAGAGCCAGGTCCGCGTGCTGTCGGACCGGCAGGCAGAGCTCGACCTCGAGGTGGCGCAGCTCTCGTCGCCGTCGCGCATCGCCGAGTGGGCCGACATGGTCGGTTTGGTGCGTCCGGCCGCGGGTGATTCAGTGATCCTGCGTGTGCCCGGCCGGCCGTTCGATGAGGAGCCCAACCGATGGCCGGGCGAGCAGGCGACTCGATGAGGCGCCCGCCCGTCACGCGACTCGTCGCGCTGCTGGCGCTCATGATGGTTGCCTTCGGCGGCATCGTCGTGCGGCTCGCCTTCCTGCAGGTCCGAGACAACCCGGAGCTCGAGGCGCTCGGCTTCCAGCAGCGTGTTCGATCGGCCACGCTGCCGGCGCAACGAGGTGAGATCGTCGATCGATCGGGAGTGCCCCTCGCAGTGACCAGGGAGGCTCGTGATGTCTACGTCGACCCCCGGTCCGTGGTCGACGCTGAGGCGGAAGCCGAGACGATCGCTCGGGTGCTCGATCTTCAGCCCGGCGAGGTACAGGCCGCCCTCGAGGCCGAGGGCACGTTCGTCTGGATCGACAGGCAGGTGGATCTCGAGGTTGCCCGGGAGCTGGAGGAGCTTGCCCTACCCGGCATCGGCTTCCTCGAGGTGGCCAAGCGGTACTACCCGGCGGGGGCGCTCGCGCCCCAGGTGCTCGGGTTCGTGAACGTCGATGGCGTCGGCGCCGCGGGGCTCGAGAACGCCTACGACGAGATCCTCGCGGGCACTCCCGGTGAGCGCACCACCGAGCTCTCGGCCGATGGTCTTCCGATCTCAGACGGCTTCGACACGATCGTGCGGCCGGTGCCCGGGTCGACCATGCGCACGACGATCGATCGTCAGATGCAGTACATGGTGCAGGCGGCGCTCGAGCGCGCGGTGAACGCCAACGGGGCGCTCGGCGGCACCGCCGTCGTGATGGACCCGGCCACCGGCGAGGTGCTCGCGATGGCCACGTATCCCGGGTTCGATCCCAACGTCTACAACGAGGCGCCGATGGAGACGATGCGCAACCGCGCGGTGACCGATGCGTTCGAGCCCGGCTCGGTCAACAAGATCATCACCGCAGCCGCGGCCCTCGAGAGCGGTGCGGTCTCGCTCGACCAACGTTTCAGGGTGCCGGCCACCATGAAGGTCGGCCCCTTCACGATCGAGGACTCACACCCCCACCCGGTGGAGTCGATGACGATCGGCGACATCATCACGGAGTCGAGCAATATCGGCGCCGCGCTCATCGCCGAGCAGGTCGGCAGCGTGCCGCTCGCCGGGTTCATGCAGCGGTTCGGCTACGGCCGCACGACCGGGATCGGGTTCCCCGCCGAGGCGGCCGGAGCGATGTTGCCCGGCAGGGACTGGGATGAGGTGATCCGGGCGACCGTGTCGTATGGACAGGGCATCTCGGTGACCCCGTTGCAGATGGCCAACGTGTACGCCACGATCGCCAACGGTGGCAGGTGGATGCAGCCGACGCTCGTCGCTGGGTTCGAGGGTCCGGGGGGCACCTTCCGGGCGGCCGAGACTCGCGCCACCCGCCGCGTGATCCGGCCTGAAACGGCCCGGCTGCTCACGAGCATGCTCGCCGCCGCGGTGGAAGAGGGCACAGGCGTGAATGCGCAGATCCCCGGTTATCAGGTGGCCGGCAAGACCGGCACCTCGCGCAAGCTCGACGAGTTCGGTCACTACGTGCAGCGATACCACGCCTCTTTCGCGGGCTTCCTGCCGGCCGCCGATCCTCGCGTCGTGATCGCCGTGTCTATCGACGAACCACGGACGGTCTACGGCGGCCTGGCCGCGGCTCCGCTGTTCCAGGAGATCGCCCGGTACGCGATCCAACGGCTCGCGATCCCGGCCGCGCCCACGGTCGGCCCGCCGCTCCACGCCCGGGGAACCTCCTGACGGCTACCGACCCTCGGCGAGGGCACCGGTAAGCTCGGGATCGGTGTCCTCCCCATCGGCTCTTCCCCCGCCTGCGCCTGCCTTCCCGCCGATTCCGCTGTCGGCGCTGGTCGAGGCCGAGCACGGTGCGCAGACGCGAGGTGATCCGGCCGTCTCGGTCCTCGACGTGGTCGCCGACTCCCGTTCGGTCAGCGCTGGGGCGTTGTTCTGCTGCGTGCGCGGCGGGTCCTCCGACGGTCACGACTTCGCCCGCGAAGCGCTCGATGCGGGCGCGTCCGCCCTGCTCGTCGAACGCTGGCTCGATCTCCCGAGCACCCAGACGATGGTGCCCTCCGTTCGCGAAGCTATGGGCCCCGTCGCGGCCCGCGCCTTCCGCGAGCCGGCGACGTCGATGACGATGTTGGGCGTCACCGGGACGAACGGCAAGACGACCACGACCTATCTGCTCGAGGCGATCGCGCGACGTGCCGGCATCCGAGTGGGCATGATCGGCACGACCGGAGCGCGGGTCGGCGGCGAGCCCGCGCCGCTCGAGCGCACGACGCCGGAGGCCCCGGACCTGCACCGGCTGCTCGCCTTGATGCGCGACTCCGACGTGGGGCTCGTGGCGATGGAGGTCTCGTCGCATGCCCTTGCCCAGCACAGGGTCGGCGGCGTCATGTTCGACGCCGTCGCGTTCACCAACCTGTCGCAGGACCACCTCGACTACCACCCGTCGATGCAGGACTACTTCGACGCCAAGGCGTCACTGTTCACATCGCGGCTGGCCCGGCGAGGTGTCGTGAATGCCGATGATCCGTTCGGCCGCCGGCTGCTCGAGACACCTGAGATCGCGATCTCGACGTTCGCGGTGGAGGCTGATGCCGATCTGCGGGCGACCGACGTCGAGGTGTCGACATCAGGTCTCGAGTTCCGTGTCGACGGCATGCGGATCCACTCGTCGCTGCGAGGTGCCTTCAACGTGTCGAACTGCCTGGCCGCGATCGCGTTGTCGCGCGCGGTGGGCGTGCCCGACGACGCGATCGCCGACGGCATCGCCGACGTGCGCGAGGTACCCGGCAGGGTGGAGCCTGTCGACGAGGGGCAACGGTTCCTCGTGGTGGTGGACTACGCGCACACGCCGGATAGCATCCTCGGCGTGCTGCTGGCCACTCGCCCGCTGGCCACGGGCCGGCTGATCGTCGTGTTCGGTTGCGGGGGAGACCGCGACCGCGCCAAGCGACCCCTGATGGGGAAGACCGCCACCTCGACCGCCGACCTCACGATCATCACGACCGACAACCCCCGATCGGAAGACCCGCTCACGATCATCGCCGAGATCGAGCGCGGTGCTCTCGAAGGGAGTGGCGAGTACGCGATCGAGCCGGATCGGCGGATCGCTATCGCCCGGGCGTTCGCCGAGGCCGGGCCGGGCGACGTGATCGTGATCGCGGGCAAGGGGCACGAGCCCCGCCAGGAGTTCGCCGACCGGACGATCGATTTCGACGATCGGGTAGTCGCTCGTGAGGAGCTGCGGTCGATGGCGGGTGGGTCATGATCTCGCGGCCTCTCTCCGTGATCGCCCGCGAAGTCGACGGGCGGCTCGCCGGACCCGACGCTGATGTCGCGCAGGTGGTCACCGATTCACGCAAGGCGGGGCCGGGATCGCTGTTCGTCGCGTTGCACGGAGAGCACAGCGACGGTGTTCGGTTCCTCCCAGAGGCGTTCAGGGCCGGCGCGGCCGGTGCGATCGTGCCCGAGGGCATCTCGGCCCCCGGACCTGCGATCGTGGTGGCGTCGACCGCAGACGCGTTGCTGCGGCTCGGCGCGGCCGAACGCGATCGCCTCGCGATGTGCGTGGGCATCACGGGTGCCAACGGCAAGACCAGCACCAAGGACATGACTGCCGGCGTGCTCTCACGCCGGCATCGCACACACGCGAGCCCGAACTCGTTCAACAACGAGATCGGCCTGCCGATGACGCTGCTCGGCGCGCCGCCGGGCACCGAGGTGGTGGTCGCCGAGCTCGGCGCGCGTCGCAAGGGCGACGTGACGATGCTGTGTGAGATCGCCCGGCCCCAGATCGTCGTCGTCACGAACGTCGGTGTCGCCCACCTCGAGATCTTCGGATCGTGGGATGCGATCGTGGAGGCCTCGGCTGAGCCGGTCGATGCCGTGCCGGCGGGGGGATGGGCCGTCCTGAACGCCGACGACCCCGTCGTCGCCGGGTACCGATCACGTTGCGCCGGACGGGTCATGACGTTCGGCGTGCACGCCGACGCCGACGTGCGCGCGGCCGAGATCTCGATGGGCGCCGACGCGATGGCTCGGTTCGACGTGATCGCCGATGGGCACCGCGCGTCCGTGACCCTGACGGTCGCGGGCGAGCACATGGTGCCGAACGCCCTGGCCGCGGCGGCAGTGGGTCGCATCCTCGGGGTGCCGCTCGAGGACTGTGCCGAGGCGCTGTCGTCGGCACACATCTCGCGGTGGCGCATGGAGACGTTCGTCACCGCAGGCGGGATCCGCGTGATCAACGACGCCTACAACGCGAACCCCGAGTCGATGGCCGCGGCCCTCAAGGCCGCACGCGTGATGGCTCGCGATTCGAGATTGATCGCAGTGCTCGGTCACATGGCCGAGCTCGGCCCGATCGCCGGCGAGGAGCACGATCGGCTCGGCGACCTCGCCGCTCGACTGCGGATCGATCGTGTGGTGGCCGTGGGGACACTCGCCGAGCCGATCGCCGTGTCCGCGGTCCGCGAAGGCGTGGAACCTGACAACGTGGCCGCCTACGACGACCCCGCGGACGCGCTCGCCGACGTCCGCGCCCACGCGCGCCCGGGCGACGTCGTGCTCTTCAAGGGCTCACGGGTCGCTGGCCTCGAACGGCTCGCGGAGGCCCTGCGGTGATCTGGATCCTGGTGGCGGGTGCGATCGGGCTAGCGGTCACCCTGCTCGGGACGCCTCTCGCGATCCGGGCGTTCACCCTGTGGGGCTGGGGCCAGCGCATCCGCGAGGACGGCCCACACACACACATGGAGAAGATGGGCACTCCCACGATGGGCGGCGTCGTGATCCTGGCTGGCCTGCTGATGGCCTATGGGGCCACAAGGTTCAAGTACGGACTGAACCCGGCGGGCCTCGCCTTGGTGCTCTCGGCTCTCGGCTTCGGCGCCGTAGGGTTCCTCGACGACTTCATGAAGGTGCGGAATCGCCGCTCACTCGGGCTGACGAAGGTGCAGAAGTTCGCCGGCACCGCGGTCGTCTCGCTCGCCTTCGGCATGATCGTGTCGCGTTCGTCAGACGAGACCGGCATCTCAACCAGCCTCTCGTTCATCAGGCCGACCGCCTTCGTGCTGGGCGTGGCGTTCCTCTTGTGGGTGTTCCTCGTGCTCACGGCGTCGTCGCACGCAGTGAATCTCACGGACGGGCTCGACGGGCTCGCGGCCGGCTCGAGCACCCTGGTCTGTGCGGCATACGTCTTCATCGCTTTCTGGCAGTTCCGCCACCCCTGCTTCGGTGGCCCCGTCATCGGGGCGAACGGTTGCTACGACGTGAGCGGGCTGGCGATGCTCGACATCGCCATCGTGGCAGCGGGCATGATGGGGGCGCTCGCCGGATTCCTGTGGTGGAACGCCGCGCCGGCCAAGATCTTCATGGGCGACACGGGCTCGCTGGCCATCGGAGGGCTGTTCGGTGCGCTCGCAGTGGCGACCAACACCCAGCTGCTCCTGGTGATCCTCGGCGGACTCTTCGTGATGGAGACGATGAGCGTGATCCTGCAGGTGATCGCATTCCGGGGGTTCGGGCGACGCATCTTCCGCATGTCACCGATCCATCATCACTTCGAGCTCGCCGGCTGGCCCGAGTTCACCGTGATCGTGCGGTTCTGGATCATCGCCGGGCTCTGTGTCGCGGTCGGGCTCGGTCTGTACTACGCCGACTTCATCTACTTCCAGGGAGGGCTCGATTGAGCGCGGCGTCTCGATCGAGCCGAAGGTTCGAGGGCGAGCGGGCCGTCGTGGTCGGCGCCGGAGTCGCCGGATCTTCGGCGGCCCGTGTGCTCGTGGAAGAGGGGGCGACGGTGCGTGTGAGCGAGTCGCGACCCGATCCGAGCTGTCCACGGTGGCCGCGCTCCGCGCATCGGGGGTCGAGATGCTGACCGGCGGCCATGACCCTTCGCACCTCGACGGCGCGACCCTCGTCGTCACCGGCCCGGGGGTGCCCGCGCGCGCGCCCGTGCTCGAGTGGGCCCGCGAGCGGGGCCTCCCGATCTGGAGCGAGATGGAGCTCGGCGCCCGTCTCGCCGAGGTGCCCTACGTCGCCGTGACGGGCACGAACGGCAAGACCACGACCACGGGCATGATCGAGTCGTGCCTGCGCGCCGACGGCATCGACGCCGTGGCGTGCGGCAACATCGGCCATCCGTTCCCCGAAGCCGCGCGCGAGGGGCACGAGGCGTTGGTGGTGGAGTGCTCATCGTTCCAGCTGCGTCTGCAGGAGTCGTTCCACCCGCGGGTGTCGGTGCTGCTGAACCTCGCGCCCGACCACCTCGACGAGCACGGTACTTTCGAGGCCTACGCCGAGGCGAAAGCACGCATCTTCGCCCGGCAGGCGGCCGGAGACACCCATGTCGGCAATCGCGACGACCAGCGGCGCCGCCGCGCGCTCGGCCGGTGCGCCGTGCGAGGTCGTGTGGTTCCGATCGGGTCCGCCCGATCGAGGGTCGAGGTCGGATACGACGACGATGGCCTGCTCTCGCGCCTGGAGGCTGCCGCCGGAGCCGCTCGGTGAGGTCGCCGGCACCGCAGGGTTGCGCGCCGACGCGGCCGCCGCTGCGGCCGCGTCGCTCTCGTTCGGTGCGTCGGTGAAGGCCGTCGCGCCGCGGGCTCGCGGCGTTCGTGCTCGCGCCGCACCGGGGGCAGGTCGCCGCGGTCGTCGACGGGGTGCGGTTCATCGACGACTCCAAGGCCACGAACGTGCACGCCGCGCTCGCCGCGATCGACGGCCTCGACGACGTGGTGCTGATCGCCGGCGGGCTCGCCAAGGGGGTCGACCTGTCGCCGCTCGTCACCCGTGCCGGCCGCCTGCGCGCCGTCATCGCGATGGGGCAGGCAGGCGCCAGAGCTCGAACGGCGTGTTTGCCGGGCGTCAGGCCGGTGCACCCGCCGCGTCGATCGAGCGAGCCGTGCGGCGCCGCGTTCGATCTCGCGAGCCCAGGTGGGCCGTCGTGCTCGCTCCGGCGTGTGCGAGCTGGGATCAGTTCCGCGACTACGCCGAGCGCGGCGATCGCTTCGCGGCAGCGGCGCGGGCCCTGCAGCAGGAGGTGGGCACCGGTGGCAGGTAAGCGGCGATCTCCGCGGCCGCGCGAAGCAGCATCTTCGGGTGGTGCGCGAGCCCAGGCGTCGAGCCGAGGCGATGCATGTCGCCCGAGTCAACGTCCTGCTCCTGCTCGTGCCGGCCGCCATGCTCACGGTGCTCGGGCTCGCGATGGTCATGTCTGCGGGGTCGGTCTCGGCGACCCAGGGGTACGACGGCAACGCCTTCTGGTACTTCCAGCGACAAGGCATCTACGCGATCGCGGGGTCGCGGCGCTGGTGGCCGCGGTGCGGCTTCCTCACACGGTGTGGCGCAAGCTCGCGGTGCCCATGCTCGTGGTCTTGGTGCCGCTCATGCTCGTGGCCCTGCACCCCTCGGCCGGCACGTCGCTGCACGGCGCGTCGCGGTGGATCGACCTCGGCCCGGTGACCCTGCAGCCCGCGGAGTTCATGAAGCTCGCGATGGTCGCGTTCGCGGCGGCGGTGCTGACGCAGAAGTGGGGAAAGCTCGAAGACCCCGTGCATCTGCTGATCCCACTCGCGCCGGTCGTGCTGGTCGTGGCGGTGCTGGTCATCATGCAGCGCGACCTCGGCACCACGGTCGTCATCTGTGGATCGGTCATCGTGCTGTTGTTCGCGGCTGGCGTGCGAGCACGGCATCTCGCTGTCACCGGGGCTGTGGCGCTGGTGGGCACGGCGGTCCTGATCTTCGGTACCACGTACCGCCGAACGCGCTTCATCGACTCGTTCCTGCACCCGTGGAACGACCCCGGTGACGCGGGATTCCAGTTGATCCAGGGCATGATCGCATTCGGCTCGGGAGGGTGGTTCGGGGTCGGCCTCGGGGCGAGCCGGCAGAAGTGGGACTACCTGCCCAACGCGCATTCCGACTTCATCTTCGCGATCCTCGGTGAGGAGCTGGGGCTGCTGGGAGCGTTGTTCGTGCTCGCGCTGTTCGGTCTGATGCTGTTCGCGGGCATCCGTATCGCGATCGCGGCGCCCGACATCTTCGGACGGTTGCTGGCGGCAGGCATCACCGGGTGGATCGGCCTGCAGACGATCATCAACCTCTGCGCGGTCACGGGCCTGATGCCGATCACCGGCGTGCCATTGCCGCTGCTGTCGTTCGGCGGTACCGCCCTCGTCGTCACCCTGGCTGGCATCGGCGTGCTCGCGAGCATCGCGCGCGCGAGTGCGCACGCCGCGCCGAGCACCGGCAGGCGAACCTCGCCGGGCACGATCCACACGCCTGCTCGGCGAGCGGCGATCGGCGCGGCACGCGACCGGCAGAAGACGACGAGCAGGAAGGCAGCCCGATGAGGGTCCTCATGTCGGGAGGCGGCACGGCCGGCCACGTCTTCCCTGCGATCGCCGTCGCTGAGCGGCTTCGAGAGGCCGGGCACGAGGTGCGGTTCGTCGGCTCGGCCGCAGGTCAGGAAGCCTCGCTCGTGCCCGCCGCCGGCTACTCCTTCACCTCCGTCCGTGTGACCTCAGCACAGACGCGGCTCTCGCTGCGCACCCTGAGGGCAGTCGCCATGGCGCTCGCGGCTGCCCGGGCCGTTCGCCCGCTTGTGCGAGCGGCCGATGTCGTCGTCGGCATCGGCGGCTACGCGAGCGCTCCGGCGATCCTCGCGGCGCGCAGCTCGGGAACGCCCATCGTGCTGATCGAGCAGAACGGTGTGCCGGGAGTGGTCAATCGCATCGCCGCGCGCTGGGCGAGCGTCGTCGCCACCACGTTCGAAGCGACGGCCGGCCGCCTGCCCGCGATCACGCGGGTGGTGCGCACCGGCAATCCGATCCGCCGCCAGATCGCCGAGGTCGTCGCGGACCGCGAGGAGCGCAGGGCGCAGGCCCTGCGGGCCTTCGAGCTCGATGGTGAGCGCCTGACCGTGTCGGTGTTCGGGGGCAGCCAGGGCGCCCTTCGGCTCGACCAGATGATCGCGGCGACCATCGGGGAGCTGGGTGACCGGTCCGACCTCCAACTGCTGGTGGCGACCGGCCCTGATCACGGAGAGGAAGTCACCCCTGCAGATGGGTCGGGTGGTCGGCTGCTCGTGCGTGTCGTGGGATTCATCGAACGCATGGACCTTGCCCTGGCCGTCAGCGACCTCGCCGTCGCGCGATCGGGTTCGGGAACCGTTTCGGAGCTGGCAGCGTGCGGTGTGCCCTCGATCCTGGTGCCGTATCCCCACGCCACCGAGAACCATCAGGAAGCCAACGCCAGAGAGCTGGAACGGGCTGGAGCCGCCGACGTGATGCTCGAATCGACCATGACCGCCCCGGGGCTCGCTGCCCGGATCCGAACGTTGATCGCCGACGAGCCGCATCGGGCGTCGATGGCTGCGGCGATGCTCGAGTGGGCGAGGCCCGATGCTGACCGGCAGCATCGCCGAGCTCGTGACGGAGATCGCAGCGTGAAGACGTACGTCCCACCATCCGGCAGCATCCCGACCCTGCCGGTGCCCACGCTCGACGGGGTCGGAACCGTGCACATGATCGGCATCGGGGGAGCGGGGATGCGCAACCTCGCGAAGCTGCTCCGAGCGGGTGGCATCGACGTGAGCGGTTCCGACATGAAGGATTCCAAGGGCATCGCCGAGCTCCGCGACGCGGGAGCCGCGGTGTGGGTCGGCCACGACGCCGGACGCATCGCCTCGCCGGATGTGGTGATCATCTCCAGTGCTATCGGAGAGGGCAACGTCGAGCTGCAGGCGGCCCGCGAGCGTGGGATCGCCATATGGGCGCGTCAGCAGGCGCTCGCTGCGATCGCATCGGGCACGCGTGCGATCGCGGTGGCGGGCACGCACGGCAAGACGACCACCACGTCGATGATCGCGGTGCTGCTCGACCGGGCTGGCCTCGACCCGAGCTATCTCATTGGTGGCGACCTCAACGAGAGTGGAAGCGGCGCGCGTGCCGGGCACGGAGATCTGTTCGTCTTCGAGGCCGACGAGAGCGACGGCTCGTTCTTGTTGACGCGACCACACGTGGGGGTCGTGACGAACGTCGACATCGATCACGTCGACTTCTATCCGGGAGGCCGTCGCGAGATCGAATCGGCGTTCGCTTCGTTCGTGACGAGCTGTGACCACGTGGTCGCCTGTGGAGACGACCCGGGTGTGCGTTCGGTCCTCGAGGCCACTGGAATGACGGCGGTGCGCTACGGCATCGGCAGCGACAACGATCTCGTCGTCTCGGTCGACGAGCTGGGACCGTCGGGGGCAGTCGGGCGGGTCCGTGATCCCTCCGGCGCCGTCGCAGCCATCGCGATGCGGGTCGACGGCGAACATAACCTGCTGAACGCGGCGGCCGCGATCGGTGTGGCCGGTCTCGTCGGCGTGGAACTCTCACGCGCCGCCGCTGAGGTCGCATCGTTCGCCGGGGTGCACCGTCGGTTCGAGCACCGGGGGAGCGCCCGGGGTGCGGACTTCTTCGACGACTACGGCCACACCCCGGTTGAGATGGCGGTCACGATCGAGACGGCTCGCCGCCGCAACGCTCAGCGTGTCATCGCGCTGGTGCAGCCGCACCGGTACTCACGGGTCCAGGCGCTCTGGCGCGAGCTGGGTGCGAGCGTCGCGGGAGCCGACCTGGTGCTCGTGACCGACATCGACGGGGCCGCCCAGACGCCGATCCCGGGAGTGACGGGCAAGCTCGTTGCCGATGGCATCGCTCTCGCCTCGCCGTCCACGCAGGTCGTCTACCTGCCCCATCGGACCGACGCCATCGAGTACCTCGAACGCGAGGTGCGCCGGGGCGATCTCGTGATCACGATGGGATGCGGCGATGTGTGGATGCTGGGCGACGCGGTCCTCGATCGATTGGGCAGCGGAGCATGAAGGATCTCGCGCGGGCAGAGGCGATACTGCGAGCTGCATGCGGCGACCGGCTCCACACCGACTTCGCGATGGCGCCGCTCACGACGTTCCGCATCGGAGGACCCGCGGCGCTTTACCTCGAGCCGGAGTCCGAGGCCGACCTGTCGGCAGCCTCGCGGGCCATCGCCGACACAGGTATCGAGTTCACCGTCATCGGCAAAGGGTCGAACGTTCTCGTTTCCGACCGCGGGTTCGAAGGTCTCGTCCTGCGGCTCGGCCGAGGGTATCGGTGGGCCGCCCGTAACGGCGATCGCATCACGGCCGGCGGCTCGATGCCGCTGCCCGCCCTCGCCGGCGTCGCGCTCCGCCACGAGCTCGACGGACTGGCTTTCGGCGTCGCGATCCCTGCTTCGCTGGGCGGGGCGGTGAAGATGAACGCGGGCGCCCACGGCGGGGAGATGTCGGACGTGCTCGCCGAGGTCGAGGTCTTCCGACTCCTCGATGGCACGATGGAACGCCTCGTTGCCGCCGCGTTGGGGTTCGCGTACCGGCACTCCGATCTCGCAGCCGACGCGGTCGTCGTCGGTGCCACTGCACTCTTGCGGCCGGGCGATCCGGCAGCGATCCGCGCGTCCATGGATCAAGCCCGCGAATGGCGTCGACGCACCCAGCCGCTCGCGGAGCCCAATTGCGGGAGCGTGTTCCGCAATCCCGTGAACGACCATGCCGCTCGGCTGATCGAGGACGCGGGTCTCAAGGGGACCCGGGTGGGAGGCGCCGAGGTCTCGCGTAAGCACGCGAACTTCATCGTGGCGGGCGAAGGCGCGGCGGCCGAGGACGTCAGGGCGCTGATCGAGCTGATCGGGCGCGAGGTCTCGTCGCGAACGGGGATCACGCTCGAGCCGGAGGTACAGATGATCGGGGGACCCGACCGTGTCCGTAGATGACCCTATCGTCACGCACGAGCGATCATCCTCGCCTCAGCCTCCGACGGCGGAGCAAGCCGACCGGACGCCCACACCCGGACCATCGATCCTGCACATCGATGAAGCTCGCCGTCGCAAGCTCCGACCGTGGGCCATCGCCGGGGTGGGTGTGGTGGTCGTCGTAACGGGTGGTGTCACCCTCAGCTACACACGCGGCTTTCGGTGCGCGGGTGGTCGAGGTCAAAGGCGAGGAACGGCTGGGCCCTCGCCAGGTGCTGCGCGCTGCAGGCGTCGGTCTCGGGACGAACGTCGCGCATCTCGACGAAGAGGCCACTGAAGCTCGACTAGAGATGGAGCGCTGGATCCTCGATGCGACCGTGGAAACCGACCTGCCGGGAACGATCCGTATCTCGGTAGCGGAGCGGACGCCCGTGATGGTCACCGAGCTCGATGGCACTCGGAGCATGGTCGCCGGCGACGGCACCGTGCTGGGTCGGGCGCCGTGGCCGATCTCCATGCCCGAAGTCTCGGCGACCGACAGCGCGCCTGCCTCGACCGAGGTGATTCGAACGGCGGCCGTGGTCGTACGCGCCATGGCTCCTGAGCTTCGCGCTCGGGTCGAGTCGGTGCTCGTCGAGGTCGACGGAAGCGTGTCGCTGATCCTCGACGGCGACGTCGACGTGCGCTACGGCGTTGCGGAGGCGACCTCGGAGAAGGCTCAGGCCTTGCGCGCGATCCTCGAGTACTCCGAGGCAGAGGGCAGGGGCCTCGTGTCGATCGACGTGTCGGCACCGGCTGCTCCCACCGCTCGGTTCGTCGGCTCGTCGTTGCCGGAGTCGGTGCCCGACCCCTCAGCCGATGTGCCGTCACCGGATGCGACAAGTCCGGGGGAGCCGGCTGACAACGTCGATGGAGCCGCGAGCGCCTCTCCGTCCACGTCGGCGTGACGGTCCAAGCTCTGTCATCGCACCGACCAATCCAGTCCATCGAGAGGCTTGACGGACCAGGCGATCCTTAGTAACTTCCAGGACTCTACGTCATGTAGATATGACAATAACCGTGCACTTGACGGTTAGTTCTGGGGGGGATAAGGAGTGCATCCTCCCCTGGTTGATGGTCGAGCTTCGGCTCGTGGAGGAAGGCAGATGGACGTTCCCCAGAACTACCTCGCCGTGATCAAGGTGGTCGGCATCGGCGGCGGCGGCGTGAACGCGGTGAACCGCATGATCGAAGCAGGCTTGCGGGGCGTCGAGTTCATCGCTGTCAACACCGACGCGCAGACCCTGCTGATGTCCGACGCGGAGGTGAAGCTCGACATCGGCCGTGAGACGACCCGGGGTCTGGGGGCCGGCTCGGATCCGGAGGTGGGCAAGTCTGCATCGACCGAACATGCCGATGAGATCGAGGAGATCCTCAAGGGTGCTGACATGGTGTTCATCACCGCCGGCGAAGGCGGCGGCACCGGCACCGGGGGCGCACCGGTCGTCGCAGAGGTGGCGAAGGGGCTCGGTGCGCTCACGATCGGTGTGGTGACCCGTCCGTTCGGCTTCGAGGGTCGCCGGCGAGCCACCCAGGCCGACCTCGGTATCACCGAGCTGAAGAAGGCGGTCGACACGCTGATCGTCGTTCCCAACGACCGGCTGCTCCAGGTCGCCGACCCGAACATGCCGATGGTCGAGGCATTCCGCATGGCCGACCAAGTGCTCTATCAAGGGGTCGATGGCATCACGTCGCTGATCACGACGCCAGGGCTCATCAATCTCGACTTCGCCGACGTGAAGACGGTCATGTCGGGCGCCGGCTCGGCCCTCATGGGCATCGGGCTGGGGTCCGGACCGGACCGTGCCACGGAGGCGTCGAAGGCCGCGATCAGCTCACCCTTGCTCGAGAGCTCGATCGACGGAGCGAAGGGCGTGCTGCTGTCCATCGCCGGGCCGACCGACCTGACCCTGCACGAGGTGAACCAGGCCGCCGAGGCGATCACACGGGTGGCTCACCCCGACGCCAACATCATCTTCGGGGCGGTCGTCGACGACGCCCTCGGCGAGGAGGTGCGAGTCACGGTCGTGGCGGCGGGCTTCGACAAGGTGGCCCCGAACGCGACCGGCACGAACCAATTCGAGTCCCGGCTCTCGCGGCTGCTCGAAGAGCCGGTCGGCGCCGAGGGCGTGGGTACGCGCGAAACGCTCCCGTCGATCCTCGCCGACGAGGTCGATGACGACGGCGATGTCTTCACCACGGGCGAGCATGAGCCGCAACGGTCGGTGTCGTTCGACGCCGAGGAGGACCTCGACATCCCGGACTTCCTCAAGAACTGATCGGCAGCATCGACGAGCCAGCATCTCGCTCCGCGCGGCCGGCAGGGCGTGGGGGCGGAGAGGCATCGACGCGAGGAGGCGCCCTTCCCCCGCCTCTTGGCCGAGAAGCCTCCCCGCCCCCGTTCTCGATGCAGCGGGGCGAGCTGCCGCACGGGTGCGATGACGGAGCGGCCTTCGGCTCCGTGACACCATGAGCGTCATGGGCCTCAGCCGCGCCGAGATCGAGCGCAACCTCGCCGCGATCCGAGGGCGTCTCGACCGCGCCTGTGAACGATCGGGACGCGATGTGGATACGATCATGCTGGTGGCGGCCGCGAAGACCCAGCCGGCCGAGCCGATCCGTGGGTGGTCGAGGCGGGTGTGACGGCGATCGGGCAGAACTACGTACGCGAGATGCGCGATCTGCACGACGCGCTCCCCGGCGTCCGCTGGCACTACATCGGCGCGCTCCAGACAGGCTCGGCTCACCATGTGGCCGCTCTCGCCGACGTGGTCGAGACCCTCGTCGGGTCGCCGCTCGACAGGCCGTCTCGCTCGGCGCGCCGCAGAGGCGGGGCGCATCGTCGACGCGCTGATCGAGGTCGACTTCACGGGTGAGCGGACGGGCGTGACCCCCGATGACCTCCCCGCCTTTGCGGACCATGTCGCCCCTCTCGAGGGGCTGCGCCTGCGCGGGCTCATGACGATCCCACCGTTCGGCACGACCCCCGATGATGCCCGACCGTGGTTCCGCCGGCTGCGTGAACTCCGCGATGTCATCCAGCAGAACCATGCCGACGTGGTGGACTTGAGCATGGGGATGTCGTTGGATTACGAGGCTGCAGTAGAGGAAGGCGCTACGATGGTTCGCATCGGAACGGCGTTGTTCGGGCCCAGAGAGCCGAGGAGCGAGCCGAGAGAGCGGAGCCGCGCGGGACCCTGTGACGCGACTCGAGGACACGAGAGGAAACGGAGATGGCCGGCGTGTGGAAGAAGACCCTGAACTACCTGGGGCTCGTCGAGGAAGACGAAGACTTCGTCGACGACATGCCCGAGGCCGATCCGGCGCCGGTGCGGCGTATGCGCCCGCAGGCCGTGCGCGAGGTGCCCGCGGAGGCGGAAGGAGTCGTGCGAACGATCGCCTCGCCTCGATCGGTCTCCTCGGGCATGAGCTCGATCCACAAGTCGGAGCCGAAGCGGTTCAACGAGGCTCGAGAGGTGGCTGACCGCTTCAAGGACGGCACCGCGGTCATCATGAACCTGCAGGCCACCGAGGATTCGATCGCACGGCGACTCGTCGACTTCGCGAGCGGACTCGTCTACGGGCTCGACGGCAAGATCGAGCTCGTCGCCAACCGCGTCTACCTGCTCAGCCCTGCCGACGTCGAGGTCTCGGCCGAGGAGCGTGAGCGCATCGCGGGCACCGGCTTCTACAACCAGTTCTGAGCGGAGAACGCGCCGCGGCGCAGAGCGGGCAGGTGGATCGTGCGCCGGACGCTGCTGTTAGCCTCTGCACCCGATGGCTCGGTTGATATGCGTCGCCCTCACGCTCGTCTGGATCATCTTGCTGCTCCGCGTCATCTTGAGCTGGGTACAGCTCGCGGGGTGGCGTCCCCCGGCGACCGGTCCGCTCCGCTCGGCGTACGATCTGTTGTACGACGTGACCGAACCACCGCTTCGCATGCTCCGCCGCATCCTCCCCCCGGCAGGTATGTTCGACCTCTCGGTCGTTGTGGCGTTCATCATCATCTTCGTGCTGCAAACGGCGCTCTGCTGACCAGGAGGGGATCCATGGGCAAAGGGAAAACGAAGGGCAAGGATCCGGGTACCCGTGAGGCTCCGGTCGCGCGATCGCAACTCACGCCGATCGACGTGCAACAGAAGGAGTTCCGTGTCTCGCGCTTCGGCGGCTACAAGATGCGCGATGTCGACGAGTTCCTCGATCACATCACCGATACGTTCACGGCCCTCAAGGCCGAGAACGATCGACTCCGAACGGGTGGAGCGGCAGCCATGGTGGGCTCGCCCGACCTCGACGACGTGGGGCGCCAAGCCGACGAGATCATCGCTCGTGCGCGCGCCGAGGCGGCTCGCATCACGGGTGAAGCGAAGGCCACGAGCTCGGAGGCAGCCGTGTCGGCGAGCGGCCCCGCGGATCGGTCAGCTGTGAACGTGTTCCTGTCGCAGGAGCGAGAGTTCCTGCAGGCTCTGGCCGGGCTCGTGCAGGAACACGCTGAGGCCGTCAAAGGCATGGCGAAGTCTGCACGCTCGGCTTCCGGACGCACGTCCGCCAAGCCGGCGGCCCTTGCCGCCGCGACATCCGCTGCCGCTGCGCCACCGGCCACGACCCCGACGGCCACTGAGATCGCGACCCCTGTTCCGGCTGCACGCGCCGATGCCGACGACCCACAAGACGCGGCGGCGTTGGCCGGTTCCACGAACGTGCCGGCGGCGGCCGAACGTTCGTCGGGAACGGAGCACGAGCCCCTGCATGAGGACGACTCGGGTTCGACGACAGACGGTGAGCCAACGACCGTGCCGGAGGCGGAGGCGGCTGTGCGCATCGAGGAGCCCGCGCCCGCTGGAGCGTCGCGGAGTGAGGGCAGCCCCGAGGCAGATCGATCGCTGCGCGAGCTCTTCTGGGGTGAGGACTGACCCACGTGCTCACCCCTGCGCGCGCCGCAGGCTGATCCGCACCGGTTCCCCTTCGATCGACGCGTCGACGGCAGCCCCTTCGACCCCCGCCTCCACCACTTCGATCGCGAGCGTCTCGCGGGCGATCGTGTCCCTATGGTCGCGGAGCGCTTCGCCTACGACCGGACCGGCTTCGACGCCGAGGTGGATGCGATCGACGACCTCGAGTCCCGCCCCCTTGCGCGCGTCCTGCACGGCTCTGATCAGCTCGCGCGCGACGCCTTCTCGTCGGAGGCCGTCGGTGAGGGCGAGGTCGAGCGCGAGCGTGACCCCGCCCTCGCTGGCGACGCCCCATCCTTCGCGGACGTCCTGGGTGAGGTCGACGTCGTCGGGACCCAACCTGATCTCGCCGCTCGATGTGGCGAGCGCGACCGAGCCGCCTCTCGCGAGCTCGCCGGCCAAAGAGCCGTCGTCTGCGCCGAGTGCGGCCGCGACCTCCTTGACACGTGGTCCGAGCGTCGGGCCGAGCGCCCTGAAGTTGGGCTTCGCGTGCCACCGCCCGAACGCCTCGGCCGACTCGGCGAAGACGACCCGGTGCACGTTCAGCTCTTCAGCCACGATCTTCAGCAAGGACACGAGGCCAGTGTGGCTGCCGGGAAGGTGCACGACGGCCTCCGACAGGGGCTGGCGCACCTTGGTCTTGGTCGCCGTGCGCACGGCGCGGCCGAGACCTACGATGACTCGGGCCGCCGACATCGCATCATCGAGCTCGTCGTCGATCGCGGCCTCGTCGACCGAGGGATAGTTGGCGAGGTGCACAGACTCAGGCCGGTCAGCGCGGCCGGCGGCGAGGTTGCGCCACATCACGTCGGCGATGAACGGAGTGAACGGGGCCAGCAACGCCGCGACGGTGACGAGGCACTCGTACAGCGTGTGGAAGGCTGCCGCAGCGTCATCGCTCGCCTCGTTCCCTGGATTCCAGAAGCGTCGGCGCGAGCGGCGCACGTACCAGTTGGAGAGATCTTCGACGAAGCGCTCGATGGAGCGGCCCGCGCCGGTGGCGTCGTAGGCATCGAGGCCGTCGCGGGCCGAACGGACCGTCCGCGCCAGCTGAGAGAGCAACCACCGATCGAGCAGGGATCGCTCGGCGACCGGGGGCGCAGGGGAAGCCGGGTCGAACCCGTCGGCCGTCGCGTACGTGACGAAGAAGGCATGCACGTTGCGAAGCGTCAGGAGGAACTGCCGCAACACCTCGTCGAGCACATCGTGGCTGATGCGGCGTGAAGCCCAGGGCGAGCCGTTCGTGATCATGAACCAGCGCAGGGCGTCGGCGCCCTGGCGGTCGAGCGCCTCCCACGGGTCGAACATGTTGCCGAGGGATTTCGACATCTTCCGGCCGTCGGCGGCGATGATGTGCCCCAGACACACGACGTTGCGGTAGGCCGTGGAGTCGAAGTGCAAGACGCCCTCGGCCATCAACGTGTAGAACCAGCCGCGGGTCTGGTCGATCGCCTCGGAGATGAAATCCGCAGGGAAGGACCGCTCGAACTCCTCCATGCCTCGGCCGAGCTCGGGATGGTAGCCCCACTGCGCGAACGGCATCGCGCCGGAGTCGTACCAGGTGTCGATCACCTCGGGGACACGGCGAGCTTCCTCGCCGCACTCTGGGCACGAGAAGACGATCTCGTCGATCGCCGGACGGTGAGGGTCGACATCGGTCACGTCACGGCCGGCGAGCTCGCCGAGCTCCGTGAGCGAGCTCACGGCTCGCAGGTGCCCTTGGGCACAGCGCCAGATCGGCAGGGGAGTGCCCCAGTAGCGCTCCCGCGACAGCGCCCAGTCCACGTTGTTCTCGAGCCAGTTGCCGTAGCGCCCCTGCCTGATGTGGTCGGGGTACCAGCCCACGCCCTCGTTCACCTCGAGCAGGCGATCCTTCACTTCAGTCGTTCGCACGTACCACGAGGTACGCGCGTAGTAGAGGAGCGGCGTGTGGCACCTCCAACAGAACGGGTAGTTGTGTTCGTAGGTCTCAGCGCGCAGCAGCACATCGCGGGCGCGAAGGTCTTCGACGATCACCGCGTCGGCGTCCTTCACGAACAGGCCGCGGACGAACTCCGGCGCGAGGTCCGTGAACCGCCCGTCATCACCGACCGGCTTGTGCACGGCCCACCCGTGCTCGCGCCCGGCTGCGAGATCCTCGGGGCCGAAGGCAGGCGCCAGATGCACGATGCCGGTGCCGTCGTCCATCGAGACGAACGCGCCGGCGACGACGCGATGAGCGCCCTCGATGTTGGTGTAGGGCGGCTGGTACCCGAGGCCGACCAGCGACGTGCCCGCGATCGACCGAACACGCCGCCAGCCGTCTCCGAGGACCTCGTCGGCGCGGGGCTCGGCCACGATCAGCCGCTCGCCGCCCTGTTCCATGACGACGTAGGTCGCACCTGGGTCGAGGGCGGCGCCGGCATTGGAGGGCAGCGTCCACGGCGTAGTGGTCCACACCAGCAACGAGGCGCCATCGAGGTCCGGGTCGCTCGCGCCGACGATCGGGAACCGGACGAAGACACTCGGGTCCTCGACGCTCTCGTACCCCTGGGCTACCTCGGCGTCGGACAGCGCGGTGCCGCACCGGGGGCAGTAGGCCGTGACCCTGTCGGCTTCCTGGAGCAGACCCTTGTCGAAGAGCGACTTCAGCGACCACCAGACCGATTCGACGTACTCGGGTGCCATGGTCCAGTACGCATCGTCGAGGTCGACCCAGTACCCGATACGTTCGGTCAGGCGCTCGAACTCGCCGACGTAGCGCTTGACCGAGGCGCGGCAGAGATCGTTGAAGGCCGCGATGCCGAAGGCCTCGATGTCTCGCTTGCCGGTGGTGCCGATCTCCTTCTCGACCTCGAGCTCGACCGGCAGGCCGTGGCAGTCCCAACCTCCCTTGCGAGGCACGAGGTGTCCGGTCATCGTCTTGAATCGCGGATAGACGTCCTTGAACGTTCGAGGCTCCACATGGTGCACGCCGGGCCTGCCGTTCGCGGTCGGAGGTCCCTCGTAGAAGATCCAGACGGGAGCACCATCGCGTTGTGCGAGCGAGGAACGGAAGACGTCGCGATCCTTCCAGAACGCGAGGATCTCGCGCTCGAGCTCCGGGAAGCTCGCCCCCGTGTCGACCGGCTCGAACGCTTCCACAGCTCCCACTCCTTCCTCCTTGAGGCCCCGATCTGGCGGGCCTACCGCTTCGCTCCTTGAGGCCCAAAGAAAAAGCCCCGTCCCACACGCTGCCGGGACGAGGCGTCGGTGCTGCCCCGCGGTACCACCCCGCGTTGCCGGGCCATCTCGGGCTCGGCCGCTCACGACCCCATCCGGGGTCTCCCGCTATGACGGGCGGGACCGCCTGCATCTCCCACGGCCTAGCGGCCGGCTCGGGCAGGGGCTCGGGGATGATGTCCGCGCGGGGCTCGGCGCCGGGCTCGCACCATCTCCGGCTCGCTCCTGCTTCACGGGTCCGCGCGGCGCGTTCCCGTCATCGCCTGTGACGCTCAATCGTACACGCTCTTCGGCAACGAGGCACCACTTTCGCTGAAGGTGTCGATGGGCGGGCATGGGGCCTGACCTGCGGAGATGAGACCACGGCGGCACCATCTGCTACCCTTCGCCGGCTATGGCCCAGACCAAGCTCACAGCCAAAGAGATCGCCGACCTGAGGGGTCGCCTTGATGAGGAACAGGGTGAGCTGCGCGAGCAGCTCACCACGATCGAGGAAGAGACCTTCGCGGCTTCCCAGTCCGAGCTCTCGGGTGACGTGGGCCTCGACGACGAGTCGGCCGACGCAGGTACCGCCACCTTCGAGCGAGAGAAGGATCTCTCGATCGAGAACAACGTGCGGGATCTGCTCTCCAAGATCGAGCGGGCGCTCGCTCGCATCGACGAAGGGACCTACGGCACCTGCGAGCGATGCGGCAAGCCGATCGAGAAGGCGCGCATCAAGGCCTTGCCGTACGTAGATCTCTGCATCAAGGACGCGAAGGCGCAGTCGCGCCGGTAGGGACCGTGGACCGCGCTCGGCGACGCGGAGCCGTCTGGCTCTTCTCCGCCGCGGCGTTCACCTACCTCGCCGATCGGCTCACGAAGATCTGGGCTGAGCAGCGACTTCCCGGCGATCCGATCGAGGTCATCGCGGGTGTGGTGACCTTCCGTTTCGCGACGAACCCGGGAGGAGCATTCAGCCTCGGGCAGAGCGCCCCTGAATTCTTCGCAGCGGTGACGGTGGTGGTAGCGGTACTGATCGTCGTGACTGCGTTCCGACACACGGACGCGGTCACAGCGCTCGCGCTCGGCCTGGTGCTCGGGGGAGCGCTCGGCAACCTCACCGACCGCGTGACACGGGGTGCGCGCTTGAGCGGACATGTGGTCGACTTCATCGACCTACAGATCTGGCCGGTGTTCAACCTGGCCGATACCGCGATCGTCATCGGCGCCGTCATGCTGGCGATGGGTTCGTTCTTCGGTGATCGGCGGTCGAGAACCGATGAGCGCTGAGACCTACATCGCCGAGGCCGGCCGGCTCGACGCCGTGGTGGCCCGCCTCTCGGGGGCAGCTCGTGCCGACGTACAGCGGGCCATCACCGAGGATCGCCTGCTCGTCGACGGCGTGGCCCGATCGAAGTCCTTCCGGCTCCACGGGGGCGAGCGCATCGAGATCGAGGTCGGTGTCCACGAGCCTCTGCAAGCCGAAGGGCCGCCCGTTCCCGTCCGACATGTCGACGATCACCTGCTGGTCATCGCCAAGCCGGCAGGCCTGATCACCCACCCCACCGCGCAGCGGCGATCGGGAACGCTCGTGAATCGCCTGCTCGGCATGGGGATCCCCTTGTCGAGTGCCGGAGGCGAGCTGCGACCCGGCATCGTGCACCGACTCGACGCCGGCACGTCGGGGCTCATGCTCGTCGCGAAGACAGACGAAGCTCACGCGGCGCTGGCCGCCATGATGCGTCGCCACGACGTGGAGCGCCGGTACCTCGCGCTGGTTCGCGGCTCGGTCCAGCACGACGCTTTCGCCGTCGACGCTCCGCTCGGCAGGCGCTCCGAGCGGATCGTGATCGACCACAGCGAAGGGCGGGAGGCAGAGACGGGGTTCGTGGTTCGGGAAAGGCTCCACGGCGCCACGCTGCTCGAGGCTGCGCCTCGCACCGGACGAACCCACCAGATCAGGGTGCATCTGCAGGCGATCGGGCACCCGATCCTCGGCGACCGCGCCTACGGTGGCGGCGGGGACCGCGCGAAGGCCCTCGGGCTGGAGCGGCCCTTCCTGCACTCGTGGCGTCTCGGCTTCGACCATCCGATCACGGGTCGTCGTCTCGAGCTCGAGGAACCGCTGCCCGACGACCTCGAGCGGGCCCTCGCCGAGGCCCGCGACCTGCAACCTTGACGCCTTCCGAGCCCGAGGCTAGGTTAGGTCTCCTTCGAATCACACCGGTGTAGTTATCCACATCAGGCTGTGGATAACGTCCGGTCGGGAGCCGACGCACCGCACATGACCGAGCGCAGCGACAGCTTCGTCCACCTCCACGTGCACTCCGAGTACTCGCTGCTCGACGGGGCGGCGCGTATCGAGCCGCCCGCCTCGAATCCCGGCGCTCCCACGATCTTCACCGAGGCTCAGCGACTCGGGATGAACGCCGTCGCCGTCACCGATCACGGATCGATGTTCGGGGCGCTGCGGTTCTTCGAAGCGGCTCGCCAGGCGGGCGTGAAGCCGATCATCGGCGTCGAGGCCTACGTCGCTCCGGGCTCACGCTTCGACCGCGATCCCGGCGAGAGCGAGGAGAAGTACCACCACCTCACCCTGCTCGCACGCAACGAGACCGGATATCGCAACCTGCTGAAGCTCGTGTCGGCCGCCTATCTGGAAGGTTTCTACCATCGGCCCCGCATGGACAAGCAGCTCATGGCCGAGCATGCCGAGGGCCTCACGTGCCTGTCTGGGTGCCTGTCGAGTGAGGTATCGGTGCGGTTGCTGAACGGTCAGATCGAGCGGGCGCAGACGGCTGCGAGCGAGTACCGCGACATCTTCGGCGCCGGGCACTACTTCATCGAGGTGCAGGACCACGGCATCGGCGACCAGCACAAGATCCTTCGCCAGCAGTTCGACCTCGGCCGTGACCTCGGCATCCCGGTCGTGGCGACGAACGACCTGCACTACACCCTGAAGGAAGACGCGAAGCCTCACGACGTGCTGCTCTGCATCCAGCAGCAGAAGGTGCAGACCGACCTGAAGCGGCTGAAGTTCGATTCGGAAGAGTTCTACCTGAAGAGCGCTGAAGAGATGCGGCATGTGTTCGCCGAGGCTCCAGAGGCGTGTGACCGCACGCTCGATATCGCCGACAGCGTCGAGCTCGACCTCGTCTACGGCGAGCGTGCACCTGCCGACGAGCGCTACCACCTTCCACGGTTCGAGACGCCGGGGGGCATCGATCGCGATGCGTACCTGCGCACCCTCGTCGACGAGGGCGCCGTGCAGCGCTACAGCGACATCGCGCCCGAGGTCCGCGAGCGCGTCGACCACGAGCTCGACGTGATCACGTCGATGGGGTTCGGGGGCTACTTCCTCATCGTGTGGGACCTGATCCGGTACGCCCGCGAGCAAGGCATCCGCGTCGGGCCGGGCCGCGGCTCGGCCGCGGGCTCCGTGGTGAGCTACTCCTTGCGCATCACCGACCTCGACCCGCTCCGCTACGGGCTGCTGTTCGAGCGGTTCCTCAACCCCGAGCGCATCCAGATGCCCGATATCGACATGGACTTCGACGAGCGTCGTCGAGACGAAGTCATCCGCTACGCCACCGAGAAGTACGGAGCGGATCACGTGGCGCAGATCGTCACCTTCCAGACGATCAAAGGGAAGCAGGGCATCCGCGATGCGGCCCGGGTGCTCGGGTTCCCACCCGTCGTGGGGGACCGTCTCTGCAAGATGTATCCGGCCGCGGTCATGGGCCGCGACTACCCGATCGAAGACGCCCTTCGGCTCTCGCCTGACCTCGCGAACGCCTATGAGCGTGAGCCCGAGGCCAAGGAGATCGTCGAGACCGCTCGCGCTCTCGAGGGGCTTCGGCGCGAGGATTCCGTGCATGCCGCCGGAGTCGTCATCGGCGATGCGCCGCTCGTGAACTACCTGCCGCTCAAGCTCTCGAAGGACTCTCGAGACGATTCGAAGAAGGTCGTCACCCAGTTCGACATGAACGGGGTCGAGGCGCTCGGCCTGTTGAAGATGGACTTCCTTGGCCTGCGCAACCTCAGCGTCATCGAAGACTGCCTCCGGCATCTCCGCGCTCGAGGCGTCGAGCTCGACATCGACCATGTGGCCCTCGACGACGACGACACGTACGCCATGCTGCGCCGAGCAGAGACGACCGGTGTCTTCCAGATGGAATCCCCAGGCGTGCGAAGCCTGATCAAGCTGCTCGAGCCCGACCGCTTCGAGGACATCATGGCCTGCGTCGCCCTGTACAGGCCGGGGCTGCTGTCGATGGGCCAGCACACCGAGTACGCCGAGCGCAAACACGGTCGCAAGGCCGTGACCTATCCGCATCCCGATCTGGAACCGGTGCTGAAGCAGACGTACGGCATCATCGTGTACCAGGAACAGGTCATGCAGGTGGCGGTTGCCATGGCGGGGTACTCGCTCGGTGAGGCCGACACGCTTCGTAAGGTCATGGGCAAGAAGATCCGCGAGCAGGTCGACGCCCAACGGCAGAAGTTCGTGGCGGGCATGGTGGCCGGTGGTCACGCCGAACGCTCGGGCAAGGAGCTGTTCGATCTCATCGCTCCGTTCGCGGACTACGGCTTCAACGCCTCGCATGCCTGCGCGTACGGGTTGGTCGCGTATCAGACGGCCTACCTCATGGCCCACCATCGGGTCGAGTACATGGCGGCGATCCTTACCTCGGTCAAGGACGACAAGGACCGCAAGCCCTACTACCTCTATGCATGCCGTGGCATGGATATCGAGGTGCTGTCACCAGACGTGAACGGGTCCGAGACCGACTTCGCGCCGGCGCCCGGCGACGACCCCGCGATCCGGTACGGCTTGTCGGCGGTGCGGAACGTCGGGGAAGGCGTGGTCGCCAGGATCATCGATGCCCGGCGCTCCGAAGGAGCGTTCACCTCGTTCTCGGACTTCTGCCGCAAGGTCGAGCCCGGCGTATTGACGAAGCGGGTGCTCGAGTCGTTGGTGCAGGCCGGCGCGTTCGATTCTCTCGGCTACACCCGCCACGGTCTCTTGCAGGCCTACGAGAAGGTCTCGGCGCCGCTCCTCGCCGAGCGCAAGGCCGAGGCGGCCGGCCAGTTCTCCCTGTTCGGAGGGGCCGTCGGTGACGGCGACGCCGACGGCACGCGTGCCATCGACGAATCTGTGCTCGACGCCGTGGAATTCGACAAGCGCGAGCTGTTGCGTCGCGAGAAGGAGATGCTCGGCCAGTTCGTGACCGACCATCCGCTGCTCGAGGTTCGCGAGGCGCTGTCGGCCGCGTGCACGCACGAGATCGTCGATCTCGACTCGCTGGGCGACGGCGACCTCGTCACGATCGGCGGCATCATCGGCGCGGTCGGGCGCAAGTACACCAAGCGCGGTGAGCCCTACGCGCAGTTCCGTCTCGAGGGCCTTGCGGGCGGGGTCGGCGTCGTGGCGTTCCCGAGCGTCTACGAGGCGGTTCCGGGCATGATCGAGACCGATCGCATCGTGGTCGCGACCGGACGTATCGACCTCCGCGGTCGCGAGCTGCAGATCCGCGCGGTCGAGGTTCGCGAACCCGATCTCGGCAGTGAGGGCATTCCGGCCGCGGTACCCGACGCGCTCGTGGTCGACCTGCCCGCGGCGGCCTGTACCCCGGCGGTGCTCGCGGCCATGAAGGATCTGTTCGAGAGCCACCCAGGTGGCGCGCCGGTGCGGGTGCGCTTCCTCTCCTCGACCGGCGTCACACCGCTCGAGGTCGGCACCTTCCGGGTGCATCCCACCGGACCGTTGCTCGGTGAGCTCCGGTCGCTGCTCGGCGGCGAGGCGGCCAGCGTCGAGCGAGACCCGGTCGTCGACGACACCGGTCGGGGTCGCGAGGCGGCCGCGGGCTAGTCCAGCGCAGACTAGTAGCTCAGTTCGTGCTCACATCGAGGCCCGCCCCGCCCACGCCCGCACCGAGGGCTCGCACGAGCGCGGTTTCCCTGCGGAAGGTCGCGCGCACCTCGTGCAGCCGTTCTCCGGCGCCGCGCATCTCGAGCAGCGCCTGATGGTGGGGCACGAGCCCCGGGGTCGCTGCGGCGAGCACGTAACTCGCGGCGACCGGATCGTGCGGCACGGCGGGCACGTCTGCGGTCTCGGACGATTCGGGCCACTCGGGCGCCGGCCGTTGCCTCGCCGCCCTGCCCGCGGCCACGAGGTATCGGCCCAGCTCAGCGACGGCCGCTTCGACGTCGTCGGTCCCGGCGCCACCTTCGTCGGGGAAGGGCTCAACGCTCCACACCGGGTAGGGATGCTCGCTCACGGGCGCGACCAACGTCACCCTGTCGCGGCCGGTGACGCGCAGGGTGTGCGTGCCGTCGTCCTCGAGTGCATGGGCATCGATCGCGATCGTCGCCCCGACACGATTGGCCTCGTAGTCGCCGCCGACCTCCGCGCCGTGCTTGATCGCGACCACTGCGAAGGTTCCCGCGGGGAGAACGTCGTGCATGAGCGCCAGGTATCGGGGCTCGAAGACGCGCAGGCCCATCGAGG
Organism: uncultured Actinomycetes bacterium; assembly: GCA_963831325.1. Classification (GTDB taxonomy): domain Bacteria; phylum Actinomycetota; class UBA4738; order UBA4738; family HRBIN12; genus JAOUEA01. The sequence goes on along the minus strand of CAWHQA010000025.1, from coordinate 118,957 downwards.
CGCCGGGGAACAGCACGGTGTGCAGAGCGAAGACGGGGAGGTCCACCACGGGACCATCATCGCAGTCTCACCCGACAGTTTCGGCCCCTCCCCGTAGGCCAGGACGCGTAGGGTCGTGTCTCATGAGCTTCGAGGTGCTGCCTGCGATCGATGTCGCCGACGGACGGCTCGCCACGTACACGCCGCACGGGCCCGCGCCGATCGAGTCGCACGGCGGCGACCCGATCGCGGCGGCGCGATCGCACGTCGACGCAGGCGCGCGCTGGCTCCACGTGGTCGACATAGATCTCGCGTTCGGCGGCACGATCCGCAACCTCGACGTCGTGCGGGCCATCGCCGAGCTCGGACCCCCGGTGCAGGCGAGCGGCGGCATCCGCACGGTCGACGACGCGCAGGCGATGTTGGACGCCGGCGCCCGCCGAGCCGTGCTGGGTTCGGGTGCCCTCGGCGACGAGGCGACGGTGGTCGAAGCGATGCGCCGGTTCGCCGTTCGCCTCGTCGTCGGCGTCGAGATCGACGAGGGTCGCATCCGCTCGCGCGGCGCCGAGCCGGTCGATCTGCCCGTCGCCGAAACGCTCGGGTGGCTGGTCGCGGGCGGCGCGCACGCGTTCCTCGTGACCGCGGTGCAGCGCGTGGGGACCCTCCAGGGCCCAGATACCGCGACGGTGAAGCGGGTCGTCCGTGCCGGAAGACCTGTGCTCGCTGCCGGCGGCATCACGAGCATCGACGATCTCCGCTCGGTTCGGCGGGCGGGCGCGGTCGGGGCGGTCGTCGGCCGGGCCGCCCTCGAGGGAGATCTCGACCTGAGGGCAGCATTCGCGCTCGGCTGAGACGCCGAGGTGCCGGCGACGATCCGATGCGCCGCGACGCCTCGATAGACTCGCGAGCCCGATGGGCTTCCTCACCGACTTCGTCACCGACCTGCGCCGGCGCCTCGCCGAGCGCCCGCTCGACGACGGGGCGCTGCTCGCCCGCGCGAGCGCTCGGCCCCCTGCTCGCGACTTCATCGCCGCCCTCCGAGCCGGCGCTCCGACCTTGATCGCCGAGGTGAAGCGCGCCTCACCGAGCGCCGGCACGATCGACGACGAAGCGGACCCGATGACTCAGGCGGTCGCGTACGCCGATGCAGGTGCGGGAGTGATCTCGGTGCTGACCGAGCCTCGGCATTTCCACGGGTCGCTCGCGGATCTCGAAGCGGTCAGGGTGGCCGTGGCGGTGCCGGTGCTGCGCAAGGACTTCCTCGTGCACCCGGCGCAGGTGATCGAGGCCCGTGCGCACGGTGCCGACGCCGTGCTGCTGATCGCCGCGAGCCTCTCCGACGACGAGCTCGCGGCGATGCTCGCCATCGCCGGCGACCTCGGCATGGGCGCGCTCGTCGAGACCCACGCCGACGACGAACTCGAGCGAGCGCTCGCGAGCGGCGCCGAAGTGATCGGGGTGAACGCGCGTGATCTCGAGACGCTCGAGGTCGACGCCGAGAACGCGCTCGAGCGGGTCCGGCGCATCCCCAGCGACCGGATCGCGGTGTTCGAGTCGGGTGTGCGGACGCGTGCCGACGTGCAGGCCGCCGCCGACGCCGGCGCGTCTGCCATCCTGGTGGGCGAGGCCCTGATGCGGGCCGGCGACCCTCGTGCGGCCGTTCGCCATCTCATGGCGTCGAGCGATGCGCGACCCGATGAGCCAGGAGACGCCCAGACATGAGCACCCAGACCGTCACCACGCTTCCCGACGCGCGGGGGCGATTCGGCGACCACGGCGGCCGCTACGTGCCCGAGGTGCTGATCCCCGCCCTCGACGAGCTCGCAGAGGCCTGGACGAGGCTCCGCGGCGACGCCGGGTTCCGCGAGGAGCTCGGCGCGTTGAGCCGCGACTTCGTGGGCCGCCCGACGCCGATCACGCGGGCGTCGAGGCTCTCCGCGGAGCTCGGCTACGACGTCTGGCTGAAGCGTGAGGACCTCGCGCACACGGGCGCCCACAAGATCAACAACGCCCTCGGCCAGGCGCTGCTCGCCACTCGCCTGGGCAAGCGACGCATCATCGCGGAGACCGGCGCCGGGCAGCACGGGGTGGCGACCGCGACCGCGTGCGCGCTGTTCGGCTTGCCGTGCATGGTGTACATGGGCGAGGAGGACACGCACCGTCAGGCGCCCAACGTCGCCCGCATGCAGCTGCTCGGTGCCGAGGTCGTGCCCGTGACCGCCGGCACGAAGACCCTGAAGGAAGCCGTCAACGCCGCCCTCCGCGACTGGGCGGCCTCGGTCACCGACACGCACTACATCATCGGCTCGGTCGTTGGGCCGCATCCGTTCCCCCAACTCGTGCGCGACCTGCAGCGGGTGATCGGTGATGAGGCCCGCGGCCAGTCCGCCGAACGTCTCGGCGGCGATCCGGACGTCGTCGTCGCGTGCGTCGGCGGGGGCTCGAACGCGATCGGCATGTTCACCGCGTTCGTCGGTACCCCCGGTGTGCGCCTGATCGGTGTGGAAGCGGGTGGCCGCGGCATGGGGCTCGGCGAGCACTGCTCGTCGATCACCAAAGGGCAACCAGGGGTCTTGCACGGGGCCATGAGCTACCTGCTGCAAGACGCTGACGGACAGATCGTCGAGACGCATTCGATCTCGGCAGGCCTCGACTATCCGGGCGTCGGCCCCGAACATTCCTGGCTGCATGACGAAGGCTTGGCCGAGTACGTGAGCGCGAACGACGACGACGCGCTCGCCGGGTTCCAGGCGCTCGCACGCACCGAGGGCATCCTGCCCGCGCTCGAGCCTGCACACGTCATCGGCTGGCTGCTGCACAAGCCGCTTCCCGAGGGATCGCGGGTGCTCGTCTGTCTCTCGGGTCGCGGCGACAAGGATCTCGACACCGTGCTCGCGGCGCTCGGGCATCACGGCTGATGGCAGCCCTCGAAACGGCGCTCCTCTCGGTGCGAGATCGGGGAGGCAAGGCGTTCGTTCCCTATCTGACCGGAGGGTTCCCGGGGGTCGACGCCGACCTGTTGCGAGCGGTCGCCAGGGCCGGCGCCGACGCCATCGAGGTCGGCGTGCCGCATTCCGACCCGGTCATAGACGGCGGTGTGATCCAGGAAGCTTCGTCAGCCGCGCTCGCTGCAGGGACGCGTCCGGCCGACGTGTTCGCCACGATCCGCGAGGCCTCGCTCGACGTGCCGGTGGCCCTGATGACCTACGTCAATCCTGTGCTCCGGCGGGGGATCGACGTATTCCTCGACGAAGCGGCCGAGGCTCGTGTGTCTGGCATCATCGTGCCGGATCTGCCGGTCGACGAGGCGGAAGCCTTCGCCAGCGCCTGCGCGGCGAAAGGCATCGATGCGGTGCTGCTGGCTGCGCCGGGTGCTGAGCCTTCCCGGCTCGAGGCGATCGCTACCCGAGCCCGAGGCTTCGTCTACTGCGTCGCGAGTTTCGGGGTCACGGGCGCTCGCGAGACGCTCGGCACCACGGCCGAAGAGCTGGTCGGCTCGATCCGGCCGTTGACCGACCTCCCGCTGCTGCTGGGCGTCGGCATCGGCACGCCCCAGCAAGCGGCCGAGGCGAGCGTGTTCGCCGACGGTGTCATCGTGGGCAGCGCGCTCATGGCGAAGCTGGTCGACGGTGACCGCGAAGGCATGCTCGAGCTGGCCCGGGCGTTCCGTGGGTCCCTGCTGCACGCCTGAAGGCCGTCGGGAGCGCAGATCGCGGCATCCCTGGGAGACTCCTGGCACGTATGCACGTGCAGGCTGGTCCTTAGGAGTGATTGGCCTGGACGTTCGAGATGTGGTACCAACACCCGTCTCGAAACACCGATGGAAGGGGGCCCCATGAAGCATCGACCGTGGCTGACGGTGATCGCCACCGTAGCCGTGCTCGCCTTGGTGGCGAGCGCATGTTCGAACGACGAAGGCACCGGAGACGCCAGCTCTGGCAGCGACACCGAAACCGCGGCCGTCGATGAGTTCGGCACCGTCGAGATCGCGGCGGACGAGCCGATCAGCATCGGCACGCTCCTGGTGATCTCGGGCGCCGACGTCGCGCTCGGCCAAGACAGTCAGAACGGTGCCGTGCTCGCGAGCGACTACCTCGACGGCAAGTTCGACGGCGTCGACGGCAAGCTCCTCGACCACGACATCGAGTGGAAGCATGAGGACGACCTCTGCACGGCCGAGGGCGGCCAGGCCGGCGCCACGGCGCTCGCAGCCGACCCGTCGATCGTCGCAGTCATCGGCACGAGCTGTTCCAGCGCGGCGCTCGGTGTCGCCGACACCATCCTGTCCGAGAAGGGCATCCTGCTGTTCTCGCCGTCGAACACCAACCCGGCGTTGACGAGCGAGGAAGCACACCAGCCGTATTACGCGCGCACGGCCCACAACGACCGCATCCAGGGTGCGATCGTGGCTGAGTACGCGTTGAACGAGCAGGGCGCGACCAAGCTGGCGACGATCCACGACGAGAGCCCGTACACGCAGGGACTCACCGCCGCGGCCGCCGTCAACTTCGAGGCCGGCAACGGCACCGTGACGGTGCAAGAGCAGATCAATTCCGAGGACACCGACTTCAAGCCGGTTCTGCGTTCAATCGCCGAGAGTGATCCCGACGTGTTGTACGCACCGGTGTTCGTGGCGGCGTGCTCGTTGATCCTGAAGCAGGCGGCAGAGATCATGCCCGACGTCACGATCATGGCGTCGGACGGTTGCATGAGCAGCGACACACTCAAGAACGCAGGGGATGCGGTCGACGGTGTGTTCCTGTCCTCACCGGACATCTCGGTGTTCCAGGACGGTGACTTCTACTCGAACGAATTCATCCCCGCCTACGAGGAGCAGTTCGGCTCCGAGCCGACCTCGGTGTTCCACGCCCACTCGTTCGACGCAGCCAACGTGCTGTTCGATGCGATCGAGCAAGTGGCGGTGGTGAACGACGACGGATCGCTGTCGATCCCGCGGACCGCGCTGAAAGACGCCGTGTTCGCGACGTCGGGCTACGAGGGTCTCACCGGCATCATCACCTGCACCGAGCTGGGTGACTGTGCCACGGACGTGACCATCGGCATCTTCGAGGGTCCGAACTGGCCCGTCGACGGTGGCCAGGGTGATGGGAAGGCCATCTACAGCGACGTCAAGTCGCTCGACGACGTCCTGTAGTTCCGCAAGCGCGAGGACGACGGATCCCAGGACGGCTGCGAGAGCGGTCGTTCTGGGATCCGATCGTTGGGAGGGGCGGGCGAGGGCGTGTCCGATTCCGGATCTGCACGGGCCGCCGACGCGCGATTGGGTGGGTTCGCCACCCTCCCGTGGCGGCGAATCATCTTGGTCGTGCTCGGTGCCACGATCGCATTCGTGGGGATCGCAGGGGCATACAAGACCCTCACCCTGCCCGAAGGCGAGCGGTACTCGGCCGACTTCTGGATCGATCAGATCGTGAACGGGCTGGGCCAGGGCGCGATCATCGCGCTGATCGCGCTCGGATACACGCTCGTGTACGGCATCCTGCGCATGATCAACTTCGCGCACGGCGAGGTGTTCATGGCTGGCGCGTTCATCTCCTTCTTCTTCGCCGATGCGTATCTGAAGAGCGGTTTCCTCGACTCGAGTCCCTACCTCGCGCTGACGATCCTGTTGATCGTCTCGGTCAGCGCGTCGACCCTCGTCGCTGTACTCCTCGAGCGCATCGCGTATCGACGCCTTCGCAACGCTCCCCGCCTTGTGCCGTTGATCACCGCCATCGGGGCATCGCTCTTCATCCAGAGCGCCTTCCGCGGCTTCTTCGGCCCGCAGCCGCGAGGCTATCCGCTGCCGACCGTGCTCAATGGGACGGTCGAGCTCGCGGGGATCTCGGTCGCCAAGGTGCAGCTCCTCGTTTTCATCACCGCGATAGTGGCGATGGTGGTGTTGCAGCTCTTCGTGAACCGGAGCCGTACCGGGCGCTCGATGCGTGCGGTCGCCGCCGACAGCGAGATCGCCAGCCTCATGGGCATCAACGTCGATCGGGTCGTGGTGATCACGTTCATCGTCGGAGGCATCTTGGCGGGCGTCGCCGGCCTGCTCTTCTCGCTCGCGTTCCAGCAAGTTGTGTTCACGATGGGGTTTCGCCCCGGCATCGCAGCGTTCACCGCGGCGGTTCTCGGTGGCATCGGAAGCATCGGGGGCGCAGCCTTGGGAGGTTTCGTGATCGGCCTTCTTCAGGCTTTGGGTCCTCCGCTGCTGCTGACCGGGTTCGGGATCCCGAGCCCGTTCTCCCTTCGTGACCTCTTCGTGTTCTTGGTGCTGATCCTCGTGTTGGTCTTCCGACCGGGAGGGCTCCTCGGTACGGGGGACGCGGAGAAGGTCTGATGCGCGGCTGCTTGCGCATCGGTGTGGTCGCGGGGATCGTCACGATCTTCCTCGCTGCGGTCGGGTTGATCGGCAACTTCACCGAGCTCAACCTGATCGGTGAAGAAGTCACGTTCGCGCAGCTGATGCTCGTGTCACCGCCGCTTGTCGCTGGATTCGTCGCCACCCTGCCCAAGGTCGCGGCTGGGCAACTCGTGGAGTTGGCCCGCCCGAGGGCAGCCGTGTTGGGCGCCGTCGCCGGCGCGACGGCAGGCGTCGTCTTCGGAGCGTTCGTCGTCTTCGTCGATGTCTTCGGGGTCGAGCGTGTTCGCGTCGTCCTGCTGAATGTCTCACCGACATTGATGGACTACTTGACCGGGGGTCGCGCGGCGGTCCCTGCCGCTGCGGTGATCGTGGTCATCTCGGCCATCGCGGGCGCCGCCGGAGCCACGTACCGCGGGCTGCCCGACACGGTCCGCCGTCCGCTGGGCACTGCGGTGTGGGTGACGCTGCTCTTCGGCTTCTTGCAGCGCATCGTCCCGATCGCACTCGACCAACTCGGGGTGGAGCGCGACTGGCTCTACAGCAAGGTCACCGGCGGGCTCACGTGGCTCGGGGCAGTCGTGATCGCCGTGGTGGCTGCTGGTGCCTCGGTGCTGAAGGATCGCAAAGGAGCTGCGATGCGAGCGGCGATCGGCGCCCGTCGAGATGAATCTTCCCACGGACAGCGCCTCACCCCCCTGAGCTTCGTGTTGATGCTGATCGCGCTCGCCGTGGTGCTGATCGCGCCACACGTGCTTGGATCGGTGATCTCAGAGGTGCTCGGTACCGTCATGGTCTTCGCGCTGCTGGGTCTCGGACTCAATATCGTGGTTGGCTACGCTGGGTTGCTCGACCTCGGATACGTCTTCTTCTTCACGCTCGGCGCGTACTCGCTTGCTCTGCTCACAGGCGCGACGTTGAACACGTTCATCGGATCGTCGGAGCCCGCGCTCGTCGCGAACCTGAACTTCTACGTGGCCATCCCGATCGTGGTGCTGATCGCGGCGGGGGCAGGTGTGTTGATCGGGGCACCGGTCCTCCGACTGCGCGGCGACTACCTAGCCCTCGTCACCCTCGGCCTGGGCGAGATGATCGTCGTGCTCGTCACGAGTCCGTGGTTGGAACCGCTGGTCGGAGGGCCACAGGGCATGCGCGACATCACGAACGCCGCGATCGGCGACTTCGGGTTCCGCGACCCGAAGCACTTCTACTACTTGGCGTTCGCCTTCGTGTTGCTGGCGCTGTTCGTCTCGTGGCGGCTCGCGAACTCGCGAGTGGGCCGGGCGTGGACCGCGCTGCGTGAGGACGAGCAGGTGGCCGATGCGATGGGAGTGAGCACGACCTCGTACAAGCTGCTCGCGTTCGCGATCGGCGGCGCGATCGGCTCGGTCGGGGGAGCCTTGTTCGCTGTGAAGATCGGGTCGCTCACGCCGGCGAGCTTCCAGGTGCTCGTCTCGATCCAGGTGCTCGGCATCGTCATCCTCGGGGGTATCGGCAGCCTTCCGGGCGTGATCACAGGCTCGCTCGTGCTCGTCGGTCTGCCGGGCCTGCTGCGTGAGTTCGAGGAGTACCGGCTACTCGCCTATGGCGCCGCGGTGGTCGCCGTGATGCTGCTGCGTCCCGAAGGACTCATCCCGAACGTGCGGCGCAGCCGTGAGCTGCACGAGGACGAGCGAGACCAGGATCGATGGGTCCGGGACGCGGTCACCGATGAGCCCGGAGCGCCTCCCGCGACGCCCGTGGGGGAGGGGGCAGGGTGAGCCCCGCGCTGCTGGAGGTCGACGGCGTCACGAAGCGCTTCGGAGGCCTCAGCGCGCTCAACGATCTGTCGTTCGAGGTGGCCGAGGGGGAGATCGTCTCGGTGATCGGCCCGAACGGGGCCGGCAAATCCACGGTGTTCAACGTGATCACCGGTCTCTACCCGCCCGACGAGGGTGACGTGCGGTTCCGCGGCCAGAGCATCGTGGGGTTCTCGCCGAACCGCATCACCCGGGCGGGCATCGCGCGCACCTTCCAGAACGTGCACCTGTTCCCGAACATGACCGTCCTCGAGAACGCGATGGTCGGCCAGCACTCCCGCAGCAAGGCAGGTGTGTTCGGCGCGATCTTCCGCCCGCCCGCCGTGCGGCGGGAGGAAGCCGCGATCCGCACCCGCGCCGAGGAATGTCTGGGGTTCTTCGGATCACGCCTCGCCGGGTACCGCCAGGATCAGTCGGCCTTCATGCTCTCCTACGCGAACCGGCGCCGTCTCGAGATGGCGAGAGCGCTCGCCACCGACCCGACGATGATGTTGCTCGACGAGCCGACGGCCGGCATGAACCCGCGAGAGACGCTCGAGCTGCGAGACCACATCGTGCGCATGCGCGACGAGCTCGGTCTCACGGTCTTGGTGATCGAACACGACATGCGCGTCGTGAAGGGTGTATCCGATCGCGTGGTCGCGTGCGACTACGGACGCAAGATCGCCGAGGGCACCTACGAGCATGTCGCCAATGACGAGCAGGTGGTCGAGGCCTATCTCGGTCGCAGACACGAGGAGCTCGGATGAGTAGCGTCGCCACAGATCGTGTCGACGACGGCGCTGCCGACGATCGCACACCCGTGTTGGAGCTCCGCAACGTCTCGACCCACTACGGATTGGTCGCGGTGCTCCGCGACGTCGACATGCAGATCTTCCCCGGCGAGATGGTCTGCCTGCTGGGCGGCAACGCAAGCGGCAAGAGCACCACGTTGAAGACCATCCTCGGCTACGTGACGCCTTCGGCCGGCGAGGTGGTGTTCGAAGGCGAGGCGATCTCGGGTCTGCCCACCTCGCAGATCGTGCAGCGCGGCATCTCCATGGTGCCGGAGAATCGGCGCCTGTTCGGCGATATGACCGTCGACGAGAACCTGCAGCTCGGCGCCTACCTGCGCTCGGACAAGGACGGTGTGGGTCGCGATCGCGAGCAGGTGCTCGAGACCTTCCCGCGCGTGCGCGAGCGCCTGAAGCAGAAGGCGGGCACGCTCTCGGGCGGCGAGCAGCAGATGGTGGCGATGGGCCGGGCGCTCATGGCCGATCCGAAGGTGCTGCTCATGGACGAGCCGTCGATGGGGCTCGCGCCGGTGCTCGTGGAGCAGGTCTTCGAGATCATCCAGAAGATCCGGGAGCTCGGGCGCACCGTGTTCGTCGTGGAGCAGAACGCGAACATGGCGCTGCGCATCGCCGACCGCGGCTACGTGATCCAGACGGGCGAGGTCGTGCTCTCGGGCACCGCCGAAGCGCTGCTCAACGATCCGCAGATGCGCCAGGCCTACCTAGGCGAGCTCTAGAGGTTCGCGGTGCCGGTGCCCTTCGTCGACGCCGACGAGCTTGCTCGCCGAGTCCCGATGGAAGCCGCCATCGACGCCCTCGAGACGGCTTTCCGAGATGGGGATCCGTCGACCACCCCCTTGCGCTCACACGTCGACACGCCCGCGGGCGCCCTCTTGCTCATGCCGGCGGTGGGGAAGGCCGGCGTGGGCGTGAAGCTCGTGACGCTGACGGAGGCGAATCCCGAGCGGGGGCTGCCGCTGATCCATGCGATCTACGTGCTCTTCGACCCCGAGACCCAGGCGCCCCGCCTGCTGATCGACGGGTCCGCGCTCACAGCGTTGCGCACCGCCGCGGTGAGCGGGCTCGCGACCCGCCACCTGGCTCGCACCGATGCGAGCCGGCTCGTGATCTTCGGGGCAGGCGTGCAGGCCCGCGCCCACCTTCAGGCGATGGCGGCGGTGCGGCCCTTGCGCGAGCTGACGGTCGTGAGTCGAACGCAAGCACGAGCCGAGGAGCTCGTCGGTCTCGCTGTGGGCAATGGGCATCGACGCCACGCTCGGTGAGCCGGCGGCGGTGCGGAGCGGCCGACATCGTCTGCACCTGCACGACAGCGACCGAGCCGCTGTTCGAGGGCGATTCGCTCGCGGCCGGCGCCCACGTGAACGCGGTGGGCGCCTACCAGCCGCACACTCGCGAGCTGGACTCCGAGACCGTTCGTCGGTCGCGCGTGGTCGTCGAGACCCGTGAGGCCGCGATGGAAGAGGCGGGCGATCTGCTGATCCCCATCGGCGAGGGCCTCGTGCCCGACGACCACATCGTCGCCGACCTGCAGGAAGTCCTGCGAGGCGCCCAGGTGCGACTGGACCCCGACGACACCACGCTGTTCGAGTCGGTGGGATTGGCTTTCGAGGATCTCGCGGTGGCCGACGCGCTGTCCGCCACGATGTGACGAGCTGCGCCGTTCGTGCCGGGAGAGGGGGTCGAACCCTCACGGGCCGAAGCCCACGGGATTTTGAGTCCCGCGCGTCTGCCAGTTCCGCCATCCCGGCCGGAGCCTCCATAGACTATCGGCCGCCCGCCCGTGACCCGCTCCCTTCGATCTGCGGTCCTCGATCTCGCTCGCGGTGCTCCTCACGGTGCTCGCCGCGTGCTCGCGGACCGACATCAGCGAGGAGCCGACGATGAAGATCGCCTTCTTCCAGGACACTCTCGGTGCCCGATCACGTCGACCTGGTGTCACCCTCGTACCTAGCGTTCGACACCGTGATGCAGCGACGGGTCATCGAGGCTCGAGGCATCGCCGTCGAGGTGGTCCAGCTCGATGCAGGAACAGAGGCGACAACCGCCATCAGGATGGCCAGCGAGGTGGCGGCCGACCCCGCGTACGTGCTGGCCCTCATCTGCCCCGTTCTGGCACGAACCGCAGGAGGTCGCTCGCGTGCTCGCCGAGGCCGGCGTGCCGACCATGAGCTTGTCGCCCGTCAGTGCGTCACCATGGATGTCGGATGCCTCGATGCCCGGTGAGGCCGCGGAGCTCTGGCGTCGGTTCGTGCCCGACCGAGCGACAGAGGCGCAGCTGCTCGCCGAGACCATCGGCCAGCTTCGCCGGGAGACGCGACGCAGGCGGTCTGCCTCGTGAGCGACGGCAGCGAATACGGCACGCGTCTGGTGGAGCGACATCGAACCGCTGCTGGGCGCACTGCCGTCGATCGTGATCGACGGTGTCGACTCGGCAGCGGCCGCCGACGAGGTGGCGACGTCGGGGTGTCGCGTGGTGGTCTGGGGCGGCTTCCCGCCGGGAGCTCGAGATCTTGCTCGGGCGATGCGCGAGACCGGCACCAGCCGTGGCAGGCCGGTGGACCTCGCGGGCGATGCCCTGAAGACCGCGATCCCGCCCACATCCCCTGCAGGCGACGGCGTCGTGGTGGGCTCGGTGCGTGCCCGTGTGTCGATGTCTCCGTGCAGCTTGACCTCGCGAGCCGCCGGTTCCTGAACGTCTACCAGTCCGAGCACGGTCTGACCCCCGGCATCTACGCCGCGGAAGCCTGGGACGCGGGCCGGATCGTGGCGGACGCGCTCACGTCGGGAGCGACGACCCGAGCCGACGATGCGGACGATGTTCCGGTCCCTCATCGCGTACGGCGGCGTCGCGCGCACCTACACGTTCGACGCCGACGGCGAGCCCAGCGGCATCGACGCGGAGCTGTTCGTGGCCGCCGGCACCCGCTGGCTGCCTGCTTCCGGCGCGACGATGCTGAAACCCTGAAGCTCCGCCATGCGTAGTCCAAGCGGGGAGACCGAACGGCCGCGTTGCCCGCAGGCTCCCCGGGTCCTATAGTCCGCGAGGGGCGCCCAGTCGCGTTCCCTCTGGAAAGGGAGGCAAGATGCGCAAGTTCCGATTCAGGTCGATCCTCGTGCTCATGGCCGCGCTGTCACTCGTGGCAGCAGCGTGCGGAAGCGACGAGCCGACCCCGCGCCGCAGACGACGGAGGCACGACAGCAGCCGAAGGCGCGTGTGCAGACGCCGACACCGCCGCCGGTGATCTGCTCGCCCAGATCTGCAAGGAAGGCGTGATCACGGTCTCGACCGACCCCTCGTATCCGCCGCAGTCGTCGCTGAACCCGGAGACCGGGGAGTACGAGGGCTTCGACATCGACGTCGCGACCGAGATCGCGGACCGCCTCGGCGTCGAGATCGCATGGGCGACGCCCGAAATGGGAGGCGATCACCGCCGGAAACTGGCAGGCTCGCTGGGACATGAGCGTGGGCTCGATGACCGTGACGAAGGAGCGGGCAGAGGTGCTGGACTTCACGCCGGCCTACTACTTCACGCCGGCGTCGGTCGCGGTCCCCGAGGAAAGCGAGATCACCTCGGTCGACCAGCTGACCGGCAGGACGATCGGCGTCTGCGCGGGGTGCACGTACGACTTCTTCCTGCAGGGCACGCTAGACATCCCCGGCTTCACGTTCGAGTCTCCCATCGCCGACCCCGTCATCAAGGGCTTCGACACCGACTCCACCGCCATCCAGGCGCTGCGAGTCCGGGCAGGTCGACGCCGTGATGTCGGCGACGCCGACGCTGCAATCGGCGATCGACAAGGGACGGCCGATGACGTTGCTCGGCGACCCGCTGTTCTTCGAGCCGCTGTCGGTGGCGATCGACAAGTCCTCGGAGCTCGACCAGACCGCGCTCGTCGAGGCGGTCTCCGGGCATCATCGAGGAGATGCACGCCGATGGCACGTTGACCGAGTTCTCGATGGAATGGTTCGGAGAAGACCTCACGGTCGACAGCGACGGCCTGATCGACCCGGAACGAACCGAGCGATGACGGGGGGCCGCGTGGCGACACACGAGATGGGGGCCGGGGCAACCCGGCCCCCCGCCCACGGCCTCACCAGGGGCAGCATGGAGGGCTTGGCGCAGGCGAGCGCGAGGGTGCCGTTCCGGCTGAAGGTCGCGATCGTCTGGATCGTGATCTTCATCGTTCTCGGTGCGCTGTTCGCCGCCGCCGACTTCAACACGCAGTTCATGCGGGACAGCGCGGACTACGTCGTCCGGGGCCTGGTGTACACCGTCGATCATCGCGGTGGGCGGCATCGTCCTCGCCGTCCTGCTGGCGCTGTTCGGCGCGCTCGGGCGGCTCTCGCCGAACCCGATCGCCTATCGGCGTCTCCGGCTTCTATACGTCGTTCTTCCGGGGCACGCCGCTGATCGTGCAGCTCTTCCTGATCGCGTTCGCGCTTGCCCGGTCGTGGCCGGCAATCTCGGACTCTCCGCCAGCTGGGTCGAGGATCTCCTTACGTTTCGATCGCTTGGTGGCGGGGATCGTCGCGCTCGGGCCTCAACTACGGCGCGTACATGACGGAGATCTTCCGCGCGGGCATCCAGTCGGTGAGCCACGGCCAGTCCGAGGCGGCCGACGCTCTCGGCATGACCTATCGGCAGAAGATGAAGCGGGTCGTGCTTGCCCCAGGCTTTCCGCGTGATCATCCCGCCGACCGGCAACGAGTTCATCGCGATGCTGAAGGACACTGCTCTCGTCAGTCGTTCATCGGCGCCACGGTCGGCCAGGAGGAGATCTTCCGCCGGGCCCAGCTCGTCGGGCAGGCGCGACTTCCTTCCCGCTGGAGGCCTACCTCGCTGGCGGCGGGCTGTACTGGGCGCTCACGGCGATCTTCACGTTCTTCCAGGGCAGGCTCGAACGGCGGATCGGCAAGGGCTACGTGCGCGGAAGCGACGACTCACCGAGACGCAAGAAGTTCTACGAGTCCGGTGGCGCACGGCGGGCATGGAGGAGACGTGCCGGCATGGTCGGGTCGAGAGCGACGGCTGGCCGGTGGACCCGAGCTTCCGGGGCAGGGACATTGACCGCGCCCAACGGTGAGGCCGTCGTCCGGGTCGAGAACCTCCACAAGAGCTTCGGTGACCTCGAGGTGCTCAAAGGCATCGACATGGAGGTCGACAAGGGCGAGGTCGTCGTCATCTTCGGCCGATCCGGGTCGGGCAAGAGCACCCTGCTGCGCTGCGTGAACTTCCTCGAGGACCCCACTTCGGGCATGATCGAGGTGGCGGGCGTCCGACTCGAGGGTGGCCATCGCACGAAGGGAAAGCGCGAGCAGGTCCGTCAGCTCCGGATCAAGGCCGGCATGGTCTTCCAGCAGTTCAACCTGTTCCCGAACATGACCGTGATCGGCAACGTGATCGAGGGGCCCATCACCGTGAAAGGCATCCCCGAATCAACCGCTCGCGCGATCGGCCTGGAGCTGCTCGACAAGGTTGGCCTGGCCGATAAGGCCGACGAGTACCCGATCCGGCTCTCGGGCGGGCAGCAGCAGCGCGTGGCGATCGCTCGAGCGCTGGCGATGGAGCCGGAGGTCATGCTCTTCGACGAGCCGACCTCGGCGCTCGACCCAGAGCTGATCGGGGAGGTGCTGACGGTGATGAAGTCGCTCGCTACCGACATGCACATGACGATGATCGTGGTCACCCACGAGATGGGATTCGCGCGCGAGGTGGCCAACCGCATGATGTTCTTCCACGAGGGCGTGATCCTCGAGCAGGGCACGCCCGACGAGATGATCAACCACACGAAGTACCCCGAGACCAAGAAGTTCTTCGAAGCCGTGCTCTGAGCGACCGCCTCCTCACCGCTCGAGGCGCAGGGCTCCAGCCGTGGTTCAGGGTCCAGGCGTCACCTGTGGAAGTCTCGACCCGGGGTTGCGGGTGGGTGGACACCGGACCCTGGAAACAGATGACGGGCCGCGACGCCCCTCGGGTTCGATCACGCCTTCCCCATACGCGATCGTTCCCTGTCGAGCATCGCGGCCCGTCAAGCTGCGGTCCCGTGCGACCTGGCCGGTCCGGTTTCCCGAACTGCCCGCGGCCTCGCGGGACCGTCGCGAACGATAAACGCGAGGTTGAGACCTGTCAACTCGAACAGAGCGACAGGCACGGGCGTTGGCGGCCGATCCGCAGGTCAGGCGGTGGGTCAGTGTCCCCGGAAAGAGTGCCAACGAGCCTGTGCGGTCTCAGATCCTGGGCGCGGTCCTGGCCTCCTCGACCTCGGGGATCGCCACAGGTGGGCTCGTCGGAGTCGCAGGCCTCGATCTGAGGAAGAGCCCGCCGACGATCACGAGATACCCGAACCAACCCGCGAGCTCGAGCCAGGTCGGGTTCGCCTGGTAGCCGAAGATCGCCCTGAGGATGCCTCCGACGCCACTGTCGTCGGGAAGCGTCCCAGAGATGTCGAATGCCGTGCCGGCGAGCATCGGGAGCCATCCGGCTTCCTGCAGCTCGTGCAAGGCGAATGCGAACAACCCGGCGGCGACCACGATCAGCAACAGGCCGGTGATGCGGAAGAACGAGCGGAGGTTGAGCTTGAGGCCGCCTCGATAGAGGAGCACGCCGAGGGCCGCCGCGACCGAGAGACCGAGGATCGCGCCGAGCACCTGGGCGCCAACCCCGCCGGAATCGACGGCCGTCCCCTGGGCTGCCGCGAAGATGAACAGGGCGGTCTCGACGCCTTCGCGGAGCACCGCCACGAAGGCGAGCGCCGCGAGCGCGAAGCCGCCCGTCAGCAGGGCAGTGTCGACGCGCTCCTGCAGCTCGGACTTGACCCGGGCGCCCTGACGCCGCATCCAGAAGATCATCCATGTGAGCACACCGACCGCCGCCAGCGTGACGAGGCCTTCGAACACTTCTTCGGCCTCGCCTTCGAACTCGGCGTCGGCCATGAAGATCACGGAGCCGACCAGTACGCTCACCACGATCGCCAGCCCGGTGCCCCACCACACGAGGTTCTGGCGATCCGAAGCGTTGATCTGCTTGAGGTAGGCGAGCAGGATCGAGATGATCAGCGTCGCTTCGATGCCTTCTCGAAGCGCGACCAGGAACGCAGCACCCACCGGCGATGACCCCCTTTGTTCGGCTATCCGAACATCGCTTATCCGGAACGGCGAAATCCTATCCACCGAGTCGGATTCGCGTCAACGTCGTTCGGCAACGAACGATGTGTCCCGGGGGAGCGTTCAGATCTGGTTCGGTTCGACCCAGAGGTTGTCGGCCAGGTCGGCGCCGAGCGCGACACTCGTGCCCGCGACCGTGAGCCGCATCGAGCCGTCGGGTCCGATGCCCTCGACCACCATCGCAGCGCCGGGCATCAACCCGGACTCCTCGAGGAAGCGCATCACGGGAAGCTCGAGCTCCAGATCCTCGGTCAGCCGGCGAAGGGTGACCGTCGAGCCGGGAGCGACCGCGTTCAAGGCGGTGAGCGCGGTGACGTCGACCTCGTGGCTCGATCCGGGGATCGGATTCCCGTGCGGGCAGGCTCCGGGGTCGCCGAGGATCTCGACCAGGCGCTCTTCCACCTGTGCGGAGATGACCCGCTCCCACACCTCGGCCTCCTGGTGCGCCTGGTGCCAGGGGAGTCCGATCACATCGATCAACAGATGCTCGGCGAGGCGGTGACGACGGACGAGCCGGATCGCCATATCGCGTCCGGCCCGGGTGAACGTAAGGGTTCGTCCGTCTGCCGCGAGCAGTCCGTCGCCGACGAGCCGCTTGACGTGTTCGCTCACCGAGGTGCGGCTCACGCCCATCCATCGGGCGATCTCTGCCTGCACCATCGGGAACCGCTCTTCCTCGAGCTCGTAGAGGGCTTCGAGATAGTCGGCGCCCGGGTGGCGTGTCTCGCTCGCTCCGACGTCGGTCGTCATGGGCGGAGATTACGATACGGAGCGTGAGCCCCTCGAAGCCGAGTGCCGTGGTCGCCGAGGCGCCTCGTCGTCGCCTGTTCCTCCTCGACGGGCATTCGCTCGCGTACCGCGCGTTCTTCGCGCTTCCGCCCACGCTCGCCACCTCGAGTGGCACCGTCACGAACGCCGTCTACGGGTTCACGAGCATGCTGATCAAGCTGCTCGCCGAGGAGAAGCCCGACCTGATCGCGGTCTTCTTCGACTCCGGAGCGCCGACCATCCGAATTGCGAAGGACGCCGACTACAAGGCGGGCCGGCCCGAGACCCCCGGCGACTTCCGGCCACAGCTGGGGTTGATCGAGGAAGTGCTCGACGCCATGCGTATCCCCGTGCTACGCATCGCCGACGGCAACGAGGCCGACGACGCGATCGGCGCCCTTGCGGTGCGCGCGAGCGATGAAGGGATCGACGCCACGATCGTCACCGCCGACCGTGACTTCTTCCAGCTCGTGCGCCCCGGCATCACCGTGATGTTCAACCGCAGGGGCATCAGCGACATCGTGCGCTACGACGAGCACGCTGTGACCGAGCGCTTCGGCATCACGCCCGCCCAGTACCTCGACTTCGTGGCCCTCAAGGGTGACACGAGCGACAACATCCCCGGGGTGCCGGGGGTGGGCGACAAGACCGCGGCGAAGCTCGTGAATCAGTTCGGCACGGTCGAGGAGCTCCTCGCGAACACCGACATGCTCAAGGGCAAGCAGAAGGAGAACGTCGAGGCATCCGCTGGTCGGCTCGGGCTGAACAAGGATCTCGCGCGCATCGACACCGGTATCGAGCTGCCGGTCGACCCCGACGATTGCGTGATGGGGGAGTGGGACGCCGACGAGGTGCGGCGCCTGTTCACCTCGCTCGAGTTCCGATCGTTGTTCGACAGACTGCAGGAGATCGGGCACGTGAAGCCCAAGGTCGATGTCGCCGAGCTCGATCTTCGCGAGGTGGCAGCCGACGAGCTCCCCTCGACGTGGTCGGGAGGCGGGCCGGTTGGAGTGAGTCTCGATGCCGATGACGACGCCCTGCGCGGCATCGCGGTCTCCGCCGGTGGCGCACAGGCGGCGTACGCGGCCCTCGAGGGCGTCGGTCCGCTCGAGGCGTTCCTCGCCGACCCCGGCGCCCCGAAGTGGGCGCACGACGCCAAGGCACTCGAACGCGTCGCGCTCCGATCGGGCAGCGCGATCGCCGGTGTGTCGTTCGACACACTGCTCGCCGGATACCTGCTCGACCCGGCGTCGGCCGACTACCAGCTCCGTGGACTCGCCGAGAGCTACCTCGGCACCGATGTCATCGGAGCCGAGCAGGACCGACCCGACGAAGGACAGCTCTTCTCCGACGCGCCCTGGCGAGAGGTGGCAGCCGAGGCCGCCGCGATCGCCCTGCTCGCACCCGTCATGGAAGAGCGCATCGACCAGCAAGGGCTGCGTTCACTGCTCGATGACGTCGAGCTACCGCTGTCGACGGTGTTGGCTCGTATGGAAGCTCGCGGCATCCACCTCGACGTCGACTACCTCGAGGAGATGGGCGATTCGGTCCGCGATCGCATGGCCACGCTGAAGGTCGAGGTCTACACGCACGCCGGCGAAGAGTTCAACCTCGGCTCGCCGCCCCAGCTGCGCAAGATCCTGTACGACCAGCTCGGCCTGCAGCCGGGCAAGAAGACGCCCAAGGGCGAGCTCTCGACCGATGCGACGGTGCTCGAGAAGCTCCGTGACGCGCACCCGATCGTCGACGCGCTGCTGAGCTGGCGCGAGCTCGACAAGCTGAACTCGACCTACCTCGAAGCATTGCCGCGGCTCGTCGATGAGCGGGACGGGCGCGTGCACACCACGTTCGTGCAGACCGCCGCGGCCACGGGCCGGCTCTCCTCGACGAACCCCAACCTGCAGAACGTGCCGATCCGCACAGAGCTTGGGCGTCAGATCAGGCGAGCTTTCGTGCCCGGCTCCGCCGGTGAAGGCGCGGGCGCTCAGGTGCTGCTGGTGCTCGACTACTCCCAGATCGAGCTTCGTATCCTCGCGCATCTCTCGGGCGACCAAGGGCTGCGCGCCGCGTTCGCGAGCGGCGCGGACATCCATACCGCAACGGCTGCGCGAGTGTTCGGCCTTCCACTCGATGCGGTCGACCCGGCTTCGCGCTCGCGGGCCAAGATGGTGAACTACGGCCTCGCCTACGGCATGAACGCGTGGGGGCTCGCGCAGCGGCTCGATATCGCTCCCGACGAAGCGCAGGAGATCATGGACGCGTACTTCGCCTCCTTCCCCGGCATCCGTGAGTACCTGGACCGCCAAGTGGGTCACGCCACCGTCGAAGGCTTTACCGAGACGCTGCTCGGCCGTCGCCGCTACATTCCCGAGCTACAGGCTGCCAACCCGCGCGTGCGCGACCTGGGAAGGCGTCAGGCGCTGAACGCCCCGATCCAAGGGAGCGCCAGCGATGTGTTCAAGGTCGCGATGATCCGGGTCGACGAGGCACTCGACAACAACCCCCACCTCGGCTGCCATATGCTGCTGACGGTGCACGATGAGCTGGTGTTCGAGGTGCCGGAAGCAAGCGTCGAGGCGGCCGCCGAGCTCGTGAAGCAGGTCATGGAGCACGCCGTCGACCTCGAGGTGCCGCTGCAGGCCGACGTGGGCTGGGGCAGGAACTGGTCAGACGCCGCCCCGACGGGTCACTGACGCGTCGATGAGTCGTTCCCGCGCCTCGGCCGTTTGACGGCGTTTCCGCTGGACACCTACCCTGTGCACGGCCCGTGGGTTCGCTCGCGTGCCACTCGCACAATCCCAAACAGCGAGTGGTGAGCCCCGCGCGCCGGAAGGAGACCGACCGCCATGAGTGATGAGACGACGGTCGCCCCCGAGGCGACCGAGACCGAAGCGGCCCCTGAGGCCTCCAACGAGGAGGTTGCAGCCGCTGACTCCAGCACCGCTGACACAAACGTCGACACGGCATCCGACGCACCTGCCGAGGGATCGTCCGCCGACGCACCGCCGGCTGCACCCGCGACCGAGCCGAGGCCGGCCGCGAATGCGGCGCGCGCAACGCCCGCACCCGCCGACGGCAAGGACTACACGGCCGAAGAGCTGATCCAGGCCCTCGAGGCATCGTTCCATGACTTCGGCGACGGCGACATCGTCGAAGGCGACGTGGTCAAGATCGACCGAGACGAGGTCCTCCTCGACATCGGCTACAAGAGCGAGGGCGTGATCCCCAGCAAGGAGCTCTCGATCCGACACGACATCGACCCCAACGAGGTCGTGAAGGTCGGCGAGCACATCGAGGCTCTGGTCCTGCAGAAGGAGGACAAAGAAGGCCGCCTCATCCTGTCGAAGAAGCGCGCACAGTACGAACGCGCGTGGGGCCGCATCGAGGAAGTCATGAACTCCGGGCAGACGATCAAGGGTCCGGTCATCGAGGTCGTCAAGGGCGGCCTTATCCTCGACATCGGCTTGCGCGGGTTCCTGCCGGCTTCCCTCGTCGATCTTCGGCGGGTGCGTGACCTGAACCCGTTCGTGGGCACGGAGCTCGAGGCCAAGATCATCGAGCTCGACCGCAACCGCAACAACGTCGTGTTGAGCCGTCGGGCTTTCCTCGAGGAGTCGCAGAGCGAGGGACGCAAGAAGTTCCTCGACGGGCTGCAGAAGGGCGAGCGTCGGAAGGGCACGGTCAGCTCGATCGTGAATTTCGGCGCGTTCGTCGACCTGGGCGGCGTCGACGGTCTGGTGCACGTGTCCGAGCTGAGCTGGAAGCACGTCGACCATCCTCAGGAAGTCGTCACCGTCGGCCAGGAGGTCGAGGTGGAGGTGCTCGACGTCGATCTCGAGCGCGAGCGGGTCTCGCTGTCGCTGAAGGCCACCCAGGAAGACCCCTGGAAGGAGTTCGAGCGCACCTCGAAGGCGGGCGCGATCATCTCCGGACAGGTCACGAAGCTGGTGCCGTTCGGTGCGTTCGTTCGTGTCGCTCAGGGCATCGAGGGCCTCGTGCACATCTCCGAGATCTCGCACGAGCACGTCGATACGCCGGAATCGGTGCTGTCGGTCGGCGACGATGTGCAGGTCAAGGTGATCGATGTCGACGTGTCGCGTCGTCGCGTGAGCCTGTCGATGCGACAGGTCACCGCGCCCACGCCGCGCGAGCCCGAGATCAAGGCCGAGCCCGAAGCCCGTCGCGAGCCCGGGCCCGACATGGTCTCGACCATCCAGATCCCCGATGACATCCTCGCGGCTGTCGCACAAGCCGATGCGGTGCGCGCCACCGAGCCCGAACCAGCAGAGTCAGCGGCCATCGATGCTGCGCCTGCAGAGCCGGAAACCGCTGAAGCAGAGGCGCCCGTACACGCCGATGTCGAGGGGGTCCCGGTCGAGCAGGTCGCCGAGACGACCGCCCCGGAGTCGCGGCCTGACGAAACTCCGGCCGAAGAGCCGGCGGAACAGGCGGCACATGCAGCCGAGGTGCCAGCAGTCGAGGCGCCAGCAGTCGAATCGCCCGAGGCAGAGGCGCCTGTGACCGACGACGCGATCGTTGCGGAGGCCGAAGACGAGACGGAGGCCACAGCCGAGACGGAGGCCACTGCCGAGGCGCAGGGCACGACAGCCGAGGAGCCGCCCGACGAGGAAGTCTCGCTCGAGGCGATCCTCGAGGATCTGAAGCGGCGCGAGGGCCGCTCCGACTAGGCCTCGCGGCCGGCCGGCGTTGCGGCGTGCTGCTGGTCGGCCTCACGGGCGGCATCGGGTCGGGCAAGTCCACGGTCGCCCGCCTGCTAGCCGGTCGCGGCGCCGTGGTGATCGATTCGGATGGGCTCGCGCGCGAGGCAGTCGAACCGGGCACCGCCGGGCATGTCGCGGTGATCGCTCGCTTCGGCCCGGCGATCGTCGGGGCCGACGGATCGCTCGACCGCGCGGCCCTCGCTTCGGTCGTGTTCGCCGACGAGACGGCTCGCGCAGACCTCGAGGCGATCGTGCACCCAGAGGTCCGGCGCGCCATCGCCGAGGCGATCGCCGCGCACGCAGACACCGACGACGTGGTCGTGGTCGATTCGCCGCTCTTGTTCGAGACCGGGGCGGAGGAGGGGTTCCCCCTCGTGGTGGTGGTGACGGCGTCGGATGAGATCCGTATCGCGCGCCTCGTGGCCCGTGGCCTGCATGAGAGCGATGTGCGAGCTCGCATGGTCGCCCAGATGCCGCTACAGGACAAGGCCGCCCTGGCCGACGTGGTGCTCGACAACGACGGCGACGAGTCATCGCTCGAGGCCCAGGTCGATCGGCTCTGGGCCGACCTGCGCGAGCGAGCCCTATCATCGCCGATGTGAGATTCGAAGCGGTCCTGTTCGACGTGGGGGAGACGCTGGTGCACCCGGCGCCGTCGTTCGCCGAGTTGTTCGCGCGGATCCTGTGCGATGCGGGTCACCGTAGGCGACGCACGATGCGGTCCTCGAGGCGAGTGCAGCGGTCCGCCGTGGATTCAGCGAGGCTTCGCGCGACGGCGACCTGTGGACCCTCACGGCGGAGTCATCGCGGGCTTCTGGCTCCGCGTCTACGAGCGCATGCTCGGGGCGCTCGACCTGCCCTCCACCGACGGGCTCCGCGAGCAGCTCTACGCGGGCTTCACCGACCTGGCCAACTATGTGTTGTTCGACGATGTCCCCGAGGCCCTCGACGATCTCGCGGCCGCTGGGCGTGACCCTCGGCATCGTGTCGAACTTCGAGGCGTGGCTCGATGAACTGCTCGCCATGCTCGGTGTGCGCGACCGATTCCCGGTGCGGGTCATCAGCGGACTCGAGGGTCTGGAGAAACCGGACCCCCGCATCTACGGCCTGGCTCTCGAGCGGGCTGGGGTTGCGGCCGAAGCCCAGCTTTCGTGGGTGACAACCCTGAGTTCGATATCGCGCCGCCAGCTGCCCTCGGCATGCTCCCGGTGTTGATCGATCGGCGCGCCCGCCACGCCGAGCACCTCGGCATGCGCATCTCCGACCTGCGCGACCTCGTGGACGCCTTGGAGGCAGCATGACCGATCGTCTGTTCGACGCCGACGCCGCCGAGGCTGCGCTCCCCATGCTCCGCGAGCTGCTTCCGAGGATCCGCGAGTCGCGGCGCGCGTTGATCGAGTCGAGCGCCCGCATCACCGAAGCCGTGCAGGCCGACGGCGGAGGCGTCGCCGGCGGCGACTGGTTCGCGGCCCAGCGAGTCGCTGCGCACGGATCTCACCGTGCTCGCCGACGAGGGGATCCTGCTGCGCGACCCGGAGGACGGGGCTCGTCGACTTCCCGGCTGAACGTGAGGGCCGGCGAGTGTTCCTGTGCTGGCGGCTCGGCGAGGACCGGGTTGCCTGGTTCCACGATGAGCACGCCGGGTTCTCGAACAGGAAGCCGCTGTGACCGGCCGTCCGATCGTCGTGGTGGTCGGAGCGCGACGCCGACGCGCCGCCTCCCGGCATCGAGGGGGCCGGCGAGGCCGTCGAGCTGCGATACGCGCCCGACGCCGAGTCGCTGGCGCGAGGCCTCGCCGGAGCCGACGCGCTGTTCGTCTGGCGATCCGACCGCGCCTGGCTCCCGGACGCCTGGCCCGCACCGCCGCGACTCCGCTGGATCCAGTCGGCATCGGCGGGGTCGACGGGCTGCTGTTCCCCGAACTGGTCGAGAGCGACGTCGCCGTCACGAACGCCCGGGGTGTGTTCGACGAGCCGATCGCGGAATGGGTGATCGGCGCGATGCTCGCGTTCGCGACCGGATTGCACCGCTCGATCCTCGATCAACAGCACGGCGAGTGGACCGTCCGGCCGATCTACGGAGCGGCTCGCGGGAGCCAGGCTCGTGGTCGTCGGCCCGGGCCCGATCGGCCGAGCCACCGCCACCCGTGCGCTGGCGCTCGGCATGTCGGTCGGTCTCGTTGGCCGTCGCCCGCGACGCCACGAGACGTTCGGCGACGTGCTCGGCGTCGACCGTTGCATCGGAGCCTCGCCGAAGCCGACCACGTGCTCGACGCGCTGCCGTTGACCGACGCGACCCGAGGACTGTTCGACGCTGCAGCCTTCGCGGCTATGGGCCCGCGTGCCCGGTTCTACAACGTCGGGCGCGGCGCCACGGTCGACGAGCCGGCGCTCGTCGAGGCTCTGCGGAACGGCACGATCGCCGGCGCTGCGCTCGACGTCTTCGCGACCGAGCCGCTGCCTCCCGAGAGCCCGCTGTGGACGATGCCCAACGTCATCGTCTCGCCCCACATCAGCGGCGACGTCGAGGGATGGGAGCGCGGGTCGTCTCGCTCTTCGTCGAGAACGCTCGCAGGTTCGCAGCGGGCGAGCCGCTCTGCGAACCTCGTCGACAAGCAGGCAGGGCACGGCGTCGGTGAGCCGCCGCCGGACCAGGGCCGCGGGCTTCCGCCGGGCCCGACACCGACATGAGGTCCGGCGATGACCGAACGAGTGATCGAGGTACGCGGCCTCCGCAAGTCCTACGGCGACGTCGAGGCGGTCCGGGGGATCGACCTGCACGTCGATCGCGGCGAGGTGTTCGCGCTGCTCGGTCCGAACGGCGCCGGCAAGACCACGACGGTGGAGATCCTCGAGGGGTTCCGGGGCCGCACCGACGGAGAGGTGAGCGTGCTCGGCCACGACCCTGCCCGCCACGAGGAGGCGCTCAAGCGACGCATCGGCATCGTGCTGCAGTCGACCGGCGTCGACCCGTACCTCACCGTGCGCGAGACGGTCGAGATGTACAGCGGGTACTACCCGGCGCCGCGCGCCAGTCGACGAGGTGATCGACCTCGTCGGGCTCGGCGAGAAGCGGGACACGACGGGTGGTCAAGCTCTCCGGCGGCCAGCAGCGACGGCTCGACGTGGCGATCGCGCTCGCCGGCGACCCCGAGCTGCTGTTCCTCGACGAGCCGACGACGGGGTTCGACCCGAGCGCGCGGCGCAACGGCGTGGGAGATCGTGAGGAACCTCGCCGGCGCTCGGCAAGACGGTGTTCCTCACCACGCACTTCATGGACGAGGCGCAGTACCTCGCCGACCGGGTGGCGGTCATCGCGCGAGGTGAGATCGTCGCCGAGGGCACCCCGGAAACCGCTCGCCGGGCGCGATCAGATGCAAGCCGCGGATCCGCTTCCGGCTCGCCGACGCCGGTCTCGACCTGCCGTCGCTGGGACAGGAGCGAGCGGCCGACGGCGGCTGGGAGATCCGGGCCGACGACCCGACTCAGCCGCTCCACGAGCTCACCGGCTGGGCGCTCGAGCACGGCGTCGCGCTCGAGACGCTCGACGTGTCTCCCGGCCGACCTCGAGGACGTCTACCTCGAGATCACGCGGCGGCGAGGAGGCCGCGCAGTGAGCGCCGCTCGCCATGATCGCTGCGGCAGGTCCGCTACACCAACAAGGCGTTCTGGCGGAACCCGGCGTCGGCGTTCTTCACGTTCGCGTTCCCGCTGATGTTCCTCGTGATCTTCACGTCGCTGCTCGGACCGGCGACATCGTCGTCGGACGGCGTGACGCTCGACCTCGCCACGTACTTCGTGATGGCAGAGGCGGCGTTCGGCGTCATCTCGGCCTGCTACACGAACATCGCGATCAGCGTGAGCTTCCAGCGCGACCAGGGCATCCTGAAGCGCACGCGCGGCACACCGCTTCCCGGCGTGGTCGTACCTGTCGGCCCGGGTGCTCCACTCGATGATCATCGGCGTTCATCCTCGTCGCGATCACGGTCGCGTTCGGGGTGGTCTTCTACTCGGCCGACGTGCCCACGGGCGTGCCGCTGCTCCAGTTCCTGCTCACGCTCTGGTCGTCGGCGGCCTCAGCTTCGCGGCGCTCGGCGCTTGCGCTCACCGCCGTGATCCCCAACGCCGACGCGTCGCCCGCCGATCGTGAACGCGTCGATCCTGCCGCTGCTGTTCCTGTCGGGCATCTTCATCCCGCTCGGCGACGACGCTCCCGCGTGGATCACGGCGGTCAGCGACATCTTCCCGGTGCGGCACTTCTTCGACGCGATGACGGGCGCGTTCCTCGGGAACATCACGGTGGCCACGCCGGCGGTGACGTGCGGGCGTTCCCGTTCGACTGGAGCGACGTCTTGATCGTCGCGGCCTGGGGCCTCGCCGGACTCGCGGTCGCGGCGCGGTTCTTCAGCTGGGAGCCCCGCAAGTAGTGCGAACGGCTCTGCTAGGCTCCGCCCCTGGGCGTGAGGCGGCCGAGCGCCCGCCCGAGCGACGATCCGAACCAGGGGGAGGCGTGATGCGGAAGTTCCTGCTCGGGCTGGCGGTGCTCGCGATCGTGGCGGCCGCGTGCGCGCCCGAAGACGAAGCACCGACGCCGAGCCGACCGACCGGCGGCACGACGGAGCCGGCGCCCGTCGACGCCGCGAGCTGCGCCGCCGACGCGACCGCTCGTCAACGACGGCGACCCTCACGATCGCGACCGGGAACCCTGCCTACAAGCCCTGGTACGGCGGCAAGAGCACGACGGATCCGAATGGGAATCCGAGCCGGTTCACGGGCGACCCGCACTCGGGCGAGGGCTACGAGGCCGCCTTCGCCTACGCGCTCGCCGAAGAGCTCGGGCTTCGCCGAGGACCAGGTCGAGTGGGTCGGCGTCCCCTTCAACAAGTCGTTCGCGCCCGGGCCGAAGGACTTCGACTTCTCGATGCAGCAGGTCTCCATCACCGACGAAGCGAGCGGAGGCGGTCGACTTCAGCGAGGGCTACTTCGACGTGAACCAGGCCCTGATCGCGAACGAGGGCTCGCCGGCGATCGGCGCCACGACGCTCGCGGAGCTGCAGGACCTCACGCTCGGTGCGCCGATCGGCACCACGAGCCTCGCAGCGATCGAGGAGCTCGTGCAGCCGACCGAGGGCGCCGAGGTCTACGACGACCTCGACCTCGCTCTCAAGGATCTGAAGAACGGCCAGATCGACGGCGTGGTGGTCGACTTCCCGACCGCGTTCTACGGGTAC
This sequence comes from uncultured Actinomycetes bacterium, assembly GCA_963831325.1. Classification (GTDB taxonomy): domain Bacteria; phylum Actinomycetota; class UBA4738; order UBA4738; family HRBIN12; genus JAOUEA01. The sequence goes on along the minus strand of CAWHQA010000025.1, from coordinate 92,137 downwards.
GCCGACGTCGTGGTCGGTCAGTTCCCCGACCTCGGCGAGCAGGAGCAGTTCGGGCTCACGTTCGAGAAGGGCGAACACCGTTCGTCGAGTGCGTGAACCTCGGCGATCGAGGCGCTCGCGCGACGACGGCACCCTCGACGCGCTGAAGGACGAGTGGCTCGAGACCGACACGAGCGTGCCGACCTTCTCGTGAGCGGCGTAGCCGGGGTCGCATCGGTGTGCTCGCCCGGCACGCCGGTGCATGGGCCCGCGCCGGCCGCGGACCCCGGCCCTCGAACGCCGAGCCTCTCTCGGGCGACCGCGGCTCCCGCATCCTGGGGGGCGGCGAGGGGGCGCGCAGCACGCTGGGTCGCGGTCGCGAGCACGCGTGATCTTCTTCGCGCTCGTCGGCATCGTCGTGGTGAACTCGCCGGGATGGTCCGCCGATGCGGCGTCAAGCAGCCGTTCTTCGACGGGGCCCTCTTCGCGGAATCGCTTCCCGAAGATCCTCGACGGGTTCTGGCTCAACGTGCAGATCTTCCTGATCGCGGAGGTCCTCGTCCTGGCTCGCCCTGGTCCTCGCCGTCATGCGGAGCCTTCCCGGGCCCGTCTTCGCCCCGCTGCGGCTGCTCGCCGTCGTCGTACTCGATCCTGTTCCGGGGCGTGCCGACGATCCTCGTGATCTTCATCCTCGGGTTCGGGATGCCGGCGCTCGAGCTGCAGGGCGTGCCGAACAGCGACGTGTTCTGGGCGATCGTCGCGCTCACGCTCGTGTACTCGGCCTACGTGGCGGAGGTGTACCGGGCCGGGCATCGAATCCGTGCACCCCAGCCAGACGGCCGCCGCGCGATCGCTGGGGTTGCGGCGAGGGCAGGCGCTGCGCTTCGTCGTGCTGCCCCAGGCGATCAGGCGGGTGCTGCCGCCTCTGCTGAACGACTTCATCGGACTGCAGAAGGACTCTGCGCTCGTCGGCGTGCTCGGCGTCGACGGAGGCGCTCCGGCAGGCGCAGATCAGCACGGCAGCCAACTTCAACTTCACGCCGTACGTGTCGCTCGCGCTGGTCTACATCGTGATCACGATCCCGCAGGTGCTGTTCGTGGACTGGCTCATCAAGCGCGACCAGCGCCGGACGCCAGGCCGGGGGCGTCGCGTGAGCGAACGGCCGGCGATCCGTGATCGAGGGCCTCCACAAGTCCTTCGACGTCCTCGCAGGTGCTGCGCGGCGTCGACCTCGAGGTGGCCGATCACGAGGTGATCTGCCTGATCGGCGCCTCGGGTTCGGGCAAGTCCACGCTGCTTCGATGCGTCAACCTGCTCGAACCGATCGATGCCGGCCGCATCGTCGTCGAGGGCGAGGAGATCACCGCGCCGGGCGTCGACGTGAACGCGATCCGGCGGCGCATCGGCATCGTCTTCCAGTCGTTCAACCTCTTCCCGCACATGACCGTGCTGCGCAACATCACGCTCGCGCCGACGAAGGTCGTGGGCACGCCCGCCGCGCAGGCCGCAAGCCGAGGCACGCGACCTGCTCGAGCGCTTCGGGCTCGCCGACAAGGCCGACGAGTACCCGGACCGGCTCTCGGGCGGACAGCAGCAGCGCGTCGCGATCATGCGCGCGCTCGCGATGCAGCCCGACATCATGCTGCTCGACGAGGTCACGAGCGCGCTCGACCCCGAGCTCGTGGCCGAGGTGCTCGACGTGATCCGCGAGCTCGCGGCCGCCGGCATGACGATGCTGATCGCGACGCACGAGATGAGCTTCGCGCGCGACATCGCGAGCCGGGTCTGCTTCCTCGACGAGGGGGTGATCGCAGAGAAGGGCCCACCGGAGCAGATCTTCGAAGCTCCCGAGCACGAGCGCACCCGGCGATTCCTGGCACGCATCGTCGCGGCGGGGCGCATGTGACCTCTGCCGAGGCCGGGCTCAGGACATGATGAGCGCTCCACCCCTTCGAGATCGTCGAGGTGAGGGCGTCGCACCCAGCGCCTCGAAGGTCAGTCGCGCTTGCGCCAACCGCTCGCCGGCTTCACCGGTGCGCCCGAGCTTCACCAGACACCTGGCCGCGCCGACACGGCCAAGCGCGGATTCCAGCGGGAAGCCGTACGCCTCCCATGCAAGGCCCAGCTCGGCGTGCAAGTCGACCGCGTCCGACGGATCGCCCCAGGTCTCCACGAACGCAGCTTTGCCGGTGTCGAAGGAGAGGCGCAGGCGTCGGGAGGATCCGGCCGCGCGCTAGTTGATATCGAGCAGCGTGGCTGCCCGCTCCCGATCGTCGGCGCGTGCGAGCAATCGCACCGCGAGCGGCAAAGGGCTAGCCTATCCGTGACGATCGCCGGACCGCCTCGTCGCCCACCCGATGAACGACATCCGCCCCCCGGGGCGACCCGAGCTGGGTGCCGCGATGACGATCCACCCTGTCCGCCGTCCAAGTGAGATCCCCGGTGGTGCACAGCTGGGCCTGCTCGTTGTCGGTGAGCGTGGCCATCGTGTTCTTGAACGTCCCGTCGGCAGTGTGCGGACGGAATACTCCGGTGATGTGCATCGCCTCCGAGTGGAACGTGATGTCAAGCGTGACATTGCGCCCTTCGAACCTGACACCGACACCTCCGAATCCCCACCACGAGCGGTAGTCGATGGTGCTTGCGTCATCGCACACCATCTGAACCCGCATACGCATCTCCTTCAGCGACATGCGCCCGTCGTCCGCGACTCGGACAAGGAAGGCGATGCTGGTGCCGGCCGAGGTCTGTCCGCGATAGGCACGGAGCCTCGTTGCCGCGGAAGCCGGGAAACTCGCCGCAAGCAGGGTAAGAGCGGCGAGCGAAACGATGACGAACTTGCGCACAGCGGACCTCCTTGTGGAAGGGGACGGTTGCTGCATCGTGACATAGGCGGCGCCGCGAGTCAGCCCGAGGGTGCATGTCGGCGGCAGGTCCTAGACTTCGGACGTGCCCCCGTTCGCCATCCGCTCAGAGTTCCGCCCTGCGGGCGATCAGCCTGCTGCCATCGAGCAGCTCACGGCAGCGGTGCAGAGCGGAAACGAGCATGTCACGCTCCTCGGCGCCACCGGTACCGGCAAGACCTTCACCATCGCGCACGTGGTCGAGCAGGTGCAGCGTCCGACCCTGGTGATCGCGCCCAACAAGTCCCTCGCGGCGCAGCTGGCCAACGAGTTCCGTGAGGTGTTCCCGGACAACGCCGTCGAGTACTTCGTGAGCTACTACGACTACTACCAACCCGAGGCCTACATCCCGTCGACCGATACCTACATCGAGAAGGACAGCTCGGTCAACGACGAGATCGAGCGCCTGCGCCACTCGGCGACGGCGGCGCTGCTGGGCAGGCGCGACGTGCTCATCGTGGCGAGCGTCTCCTGCATCTACGGCCTCGGCTCGCCCGAGGAGTACGAGGGACAGATCCTGAGGCCCTACAAGGGCACCGAGATCCCGCTCGAGTTCGCGATGCAGCGCCTCGTCGACATCCAGTACTCACGCAACAACATGAGCCGTGCGCGCGGCACGTTCCGTGTGCAGGGCGACACGCTCGAGGTGTTTCCCCCCTACGACCAGACCGGCTACCGCATCGAGTGGTGGGGCGACACGATCGAGAAGATCTCCAAGTTCGACCCGGTCACGGGAGAGCTCGTCGACGACACGATCGTCGACCTCACGGTGTTTCCGGCTTCGCACTACGTCGCGGGCGAGGACCGCATGAAGCGCGCCCTCGTCACGATCGAGGAAGAGCTGCACCAACGCCTTGCGGAGCTCGAAAGCCAGAGCAAGCTGCTCGAGGCCGAGCGCCTCCGTATGCGCACCGCTTACGACCTCGAGATGATGCGAGAGGTCGGGTTCTGCAGCGGCATCGAGAACTACTCGCGCCACATCGACGGACGCAGCGCCGGCACCGCGCCGTACACGTTGCTCGATTACTTCCCCGACGACTACCTCGTTGTGATCGACGAGTCGCACGTGACCGTGCCACAGCTGGGTGGCATGTACGAAGGCGACCTCTCGCGCAAGTCGACACTCGTGGAGCACGGCTTCCGACTGCCGAGTGCGATCGACAATCGTCCGCTGAAGTTCGAGGAGTTCACCGAGCGGGTCCACCAGACGGTCTACATGTCGGCCACGCCGAGTGCCTACGAGCTGCGCAGGTCCTCCAACGTCGTCGAGCAGATCGTGCGTCCGACCGGGCTGATCGACCCCGAGGTGCAGATCCGCCCGACGAGGGGACAGGTCGACGATCTGATCGACGAGATCCGGCGGCGCGCCGAAGCCGACCAGCGCGTGCTGGTCACGACGCTCACGAAGAAGATGGCGGAAGACCTCACCGACTACCTCGTCGAGATGGGCATCCGTGTCCGGTATCTGCATTCCGAGGTCGACACCCTGCAACGCATCGAGATCGTTCGAGACCTGCGTCTGGGCGAGTTCGACGTGCTCGTCGGCATCAACCTGCTGCGCGAGGGGCTCGATCTGCCCGAGGTCTCGCTCGTCGCCATCCTCGATGCCGACAAAGAGGGCTTCCTGCGATCGGAGACGTCCCTCGTGCAGACGATCGGCCGCGCGGCGAGAAACGTCGACGGCACCGTGCTGATGTACGCCGACCAGATCACCGACTCGATGAAGAAGGCGATCAGCGAGACCCAACGCCGGCGTCAGATCCAGATGCGCCACAACATCGAGCACGGCATCGACCCCACGACGATCCAGCGCAAGGTCACCGATATCCTGCTGACGCTGCGCGGTGGTGGCGATCCGAAGGTGACGGCGCCGACGAAGCCGCGGCGACAGCGAGCTGCGAGGCCCGAGATGCCGACCGAGGAGCTCGAACGGCTCGTGCAGGGGCTCGAAGAAGAGATGCACCAGGCCGCCAAGGATCTGCGCTTCGAGTATGCCGCGAGACTCCGCGACGAGGTGCACGATCTCAAGCGAGAGCTGCGACAGCTGCGCGAAGCCGGCGTTGCATGACCCTCAAGCCGGTGCCGGATCGCGACACGTGATTTTCCGGAATCCTTCTTGACTTCGAACATACGTTCGAGTATTCTGAAGTTCACTCCCGGCCTCCCCCGGAACGGGATCGCATCGTGAGACTGAATCGGCAGGACACCGAGCTTCTGACCGAACGTGTGCGCGCACTCCATCGCGAGATCGCCGAACGGCAGCGCGAGCTCCTGGAGACCCTCGCGCTTCTCGAGAAGTGCGAGGCATGGATCGATGACGGCGCCAACGACATGGCGCAGTGGACCGCGATGAACCTCGACGTCTCCCGCTGGAAGGCTGAGCGCTGGCTGCATGCAGGCCGGGCGTTCTCGTGGCTGCCCGCCACAGCCGATGCGCTGGGGCATGGACAGCTCGGTATCGACAAGGTCGTCGAGCTCGCGAGATTCGCCGAGTTCGACAACGAGGACGCGCTCGTCCGGTGGGCACAGGGAGTCCCATCTGGCGCCATCCGCCGTGCCGCCGATCTTCGCGCGAAGGAGCGGGTGGAACAGGCCGAGCACGACGAGCGCACCCGCTGGCTGCAATGGCAGTACGCAGATGACGGGCGCCGGTTCGTTCTCGACGCCGAGCTCCCCTCCGCACAGGGCGCCGTCGTGGCCCGCGCCCTGGAACGGCTCGGCGAGCACATCCCCGTGACGCCGGGGGAGGAATCGGCCGCCCATGCGGGAGCTCGCAGGGCCGACGCGCTGTTCGCCTTGTGCTCGGCGCGCCTGGCGGACGATGAAGACCAAGACCGCGCGACCGTGGTCGTGCACGCCGACCTCGACGTGCTCTACGACGCCGATATCAACGCCGTGATCGAGGGCGGTCCGGTGATCGCAGGCACCCACCGTACAGCGGCTGCTGTGCAACGCGCGGGTGCAGATGGTGGTGGAACAACCCGATGGGTCGGTCGCCGGCGTCGGGCGCATGTCCCGTGAGCCGACCGCCTGGATGATGCGCCAGCTCCGCCACCGCGACGGCGGGTGCCAATTCCCCGGCTGCGACGCCAGACGCTTCACGCAGGCCCATCACATCGAGTGGTGGTCACGCGGCGGCGCCACCGACCTCGACAACCTGACGCTCATCTGCACGTTCCACCACAAGCTGGTCCACGAGTACGGGTGGTCGATCGAACGCACCGACGACGGCGACCTGGTCTGGCACCGCCCGGGAGGTGCTCGGTATAGAGCGGGCCCGGCCCACGAGGTGGCATAGACCCACCCCTCGATCCCGTCGATCAGCATGCCGGCTCACGCGCGGTGCCGGTAGTACTCCACCGTCTCCGGCTCGAGTGGGGTGTTGCCCAGGATCAGGTCGGCAGCCTTCTCCGCGGTCATCATCACGGGCGCGTAGATGTTGCCGTTCGTGACGTACGGCATCACCGAGGCGTCGACCACGCGCAGCCGCTCGAGGCCGTGCACCTTCATCGTGAGAGGGTCGGTCACCGACATATGGTCGATGCCCATACGTGCCGTGCACGAGGGGTGCAGAGCGGTCTCGGCGTCCTTCGCGACCCAGGCGAGGATCTCCTCGTCCGTTTCGACGCCCGGCCCCGGTGAGGTCTCGCCGCCGTTGAACGGGTCGAACGCCGGCTGGGTCAAGATGCCCCGAGCGACGCGGATCGCCTCGACCCATTCCCTCCGGTCCTGGTCGGTCGAGAGGTAGTTGAACCGCAGCGCCGGATGCTCACGCGGATCAGAGCTCTTCAGCTTGATCGAACCTCGCGCGTCGGAGTACATCGGACCGATGTGCACCTGGTACCCGTGATCACCCGAGGGCGAAGAGCCGTCATAGCGGATCGCGATCGGCAGGAAGTGGAACATGAGGTTCGGGTAGTCCACGTCGTCGTTGCTGCGTGCGAAACCTCCGGCCTCGAAGTGGTTCGTCGCCCCCAGCCCCGACCGCAGGAACAGCCACTGCGCGCCGATGAACGGCCGACGCCACATCTTCATCCCGGGCGCGATCGACACCGGCTGCGTGCACGCGTACTGCACGTAGACCTCGAGGTGGTCCTGCAGGTGTTCGCCCACGCCCGGTAGGTCGTGTACCACGTCGACTCCCACCGCTTGCAGGTCGGTGGCGTTGCCGACCCCCGAGAGCTGCAGCAGCTGCGGAGTGTTGATCGCACCGCCGCAGAGCACCACGTCGCCCGCCATGGCTCGCTTCGACGCACCGTTGCGACCCTGCGTGTACTCGACCCCGGTCGCCCTGGTGCCGTCGAACAGCACCTTCGTCACGAACGCCCGTGTCTCCACCGTGAGGTTCGGCCGCGACGTCACAGGGTGCAGATACGCCCGTGCCGCCGAGAGCCTCCGTCCGTTGTGGATGTTCCGATCGAACGGGGCGAAGCCTTCCTGCCGGAAGCCGTTCACGTCGTCGGTGAGCTGGTAGCCCGCCTGCTGCACCGCCTCGAAGAACGCGCCGAACAACGGGCTCGTCGCGGGCCCCCGCTCGAGCACCAGCGGACCGGCGTGCCCCCGGAGCTCATCGGTGCGATCGGCCGCGAGGCATCGTTCCATGCGCTTGAAATAGGGAAGGCAGTGCGCGTAGTCCCATGTCTCCATGCCGGGGTCCGACGCCCACCGCTCGTAGTCGAGCGGGTTGCCTCGCTGGAAGATCATGCCGTTGATGCTGCTCGAGCCGCCGAGCACCTTGCCTCGAGCGTGGTAGACACGGCGGCCGTTCATGAACGGCTCGGGCTCGCTCTCGTACTTCCAGTCGTAGAAGCGGCTGCCGATCGGGAAGGCGAGCGCCGCCGGCATATGGATGAAGACGTCCCAGACGTAGTCCGGCCGTCCGGCCTCGAGCACGAGCACACGGTTCGAAGGGTCCGACGACAGTCGGTTCGCGAGCGCGCTGCCGGCCGAGCCGCCTCCGACGATCACGAAGTCGTACTGCCCGCCCATGGTGCGTCCCTCCTCGCGCGCGTGGTGATAGGGCGCGAGCATGCACCACCTCGCCGCGCGCTGCATCGACGCGGTTGCCCGATACGCAACCGGCGGCGACGGGCGTGGTCATCCGCCGGGGGTAGGGTTCGCTACGTGAGACGCCTCGTCATCCGGGCTCCGCTCGCGTGGCTCGGACCAGGCCGCGTCGTGCCCGATGTACAGGTCGCGTGTGAGGGCGGTGTCATCGTCGACGTCGGCCAGATGCAGTCCGTGTCGGACACCGACGAGCTGACGGAGGCCGAAGGATTCCTCATGCCGGCAGGGGCAGATCGTCACGTGCACGTGGAGCTCGGTGATCCGGTCTCGATCGTCCGCAGGGGAGTGACGGCCGTGCGCGACCTGGCCTGGCCCGCCGAGCGCATCTTCCCGGTGGCGGAGGCTTCGGAGTTGCCCGGATTCCGCGGGCCGCTGATCCGCGCTGTCGGTCCAATGCTTACGGCTCCTGGCGGCTATCCCACGATGGAAGCCTGGGCGCCCGAGGGGACAGGACTCGAGGTGGCCGATCCAGCCTCTGCCGCGTCAGCCGTCGGTGACCTCGCGGCACGGGGCGCCGTCGCGATCAAGGTCTCGCTCAACGCGGAGGCAGGGCCGACCCCGACCGACGCTGTGCTCAGCGCGATCTGCGATACCGCGCTCGAGCACGACCTGCCCGTGACCGCGCACGCCCAAGGTCGGGGGCAAGTCGAGCGCGCATTGGGCGCCGGCGTCGGTGAGCTCGCGCACACGCCATGGAGCGAGCGCTTGGACGACTCCACCCTGTCCGCCGCGGCCGCCCGCATGCGATGGGTCTCGACCCTCGACATCCATGGCTTCGGTCGCAACACGCCGGAACTCCGATGCGCCCTGGACAACCTCGCCCGGTTCCATCGGACGAACGGCGACATCGTCTACGGCACCGACTTGGGCAACGGACCGATCCCGTCGGGCGTGCACGTGACCGAGCTGCAGTGGCTCCGGCAGGCGGGCCTCACGACAGAGCAGGTTCTCGAGACGTTCGTGCGAGCCCCGATCGAGGTCGGGGCGCCGGCCGATCTGCTGGTCGTGGGGGAGAGCCCGCTCGGAGACGTTGCCGCCCTCGACGACATCCGACTCGTCGTTCGCGCCGGCGAAGTCGTGAAGTAGTCCAGTTCAGACTAGAAGATGCCCGGAGCCAGTGCGTTCATCGCGATGCGATCACAGCACGAAGCTCATCGAAGCAGCGGTCGATGTCGGCTTCCGTGTTGAAGAAGTGGGGGCTGATGCGAAGCCCGTCGCCTCGGAAGTCGGTACAGACGTCGCGCGCCAACAGCTCGTGGCAGATCGCGCCGGCGTCGTCGCCGACACGTACGTTCACCACGCCACCGCGCATCGAGCGGTCGCGGGGCGTGCGCACTTCCAACCCGGCCTCGTCGCTCCGCGCGATGACGTGGTCGGTCAGCTCGCCCTGTCGCGCGCGGACCCGCGAGACCCCGACCTCCGAGATGATGTCGATGCCCCCCTGCGCCAGGAAGAACACGGGCGCGGGGGGTGTGCCGTGCTCCAGCCGTTGCGCGGTGGGGTGGTAGGCGAGGTGCTGGTTGTCGAAGGAGAACGGATCTTCGGTCGCGAACCACCCCGTGATCGCGGGTTCCAGCGACGGCAGCAGCGATCGCCGAGCGTAGAGGAAGACCATGCCCGGCCCGCCGCACATCCACTTGAGCGTGCCGGCCGTGTATAGGTCGCAATCGAGGTCATGCAGGTCGAGAGGCACGATCCCGAGCCCGTGATAGTCGTCGAGGAACGACAGCGCGCCACGCTCTCGGGCCATCGCGCAGATGGCCTTCGCGTCGACGATCGCGCTCGACCGGTAGAGCACCCGGTTCACCATGACCACGGCGGTGCGCTCGTCGATCGCCTCGTGGTAGGCCTCCAGCGGGATCGTGAGGCCGTCGGGCGAGCGCAGCCACACGATCTCGGCGCCGGTCTTCGCCGCCCATGCGATCCACACGTGCCCGTCGGTAGGGAAGTCCAGCTCGCTGAGCACGATGCGACGCCGCTCGCCCGACAGATCCAGGCACGACGCGATCGTGGACAGGGCGATCGAGATGTTCGTCGTCAGCGCGACCTCGTCCGCATCGCAACCAGCCAACGACGCGAACGACGACTTCAACCGCGCCATCGCGGGGAAGATCTCCTCGAACCAGACGTGGTCGGGTGCGCCTTTCGTCGCCCAGGCGTCGAGGTAGCCGTCGAGCAGCGCGCGCGCGCGATCCGAGATCGGGCCGAGCGACGCGCTGATCAGGTACGTCTTGCGGTCGAGCACCGGGAACTCTTCCCGGTATGAGACGAGCTCGCGCTCAGGCGTCGTTGGCTTCCTTCTCGAGTAGGTACTCGACGTACATCGGGCGCAGAGCCTCACCCACCTGGCCCGAGTCGGAGTCGTACAGAAGATCGTTCAACAGCGCGAGCGGTCGGAAGATGTCGGTCTTGCTGCGCTGGTCGTCGCCGGCGACTTCCTCGGCGACGGGCAGTGCCTTCAGCAGATCCCAGACGAAGCCGACATCGAGGCTGCGCTTGGCGAACGCGATCGCACGGTCGTGCAGATCTTTGGTGGGCAGGGCCTCGAGCTCGGCGCGGGTCGTCATGGCGCGCAAGCCTACCCTGCGTCGTCCGACCCGTCGTCGGCGCCCTCGCCCGCAGGCGGCAGGAAGCGTTCGAACCATGCGACCGTGCGCGTCGCGAGGTCCACGATCGCCGGGTACTCGCCGACACCGTGCCCCTCCTGCGGGTACACCACGACCTCACTCGGCACGCCGCGCTCGCGCAGCGCCCGATAGAACTCGACGGCTTGTCCCACCGGTGTCGCTCGATCGTGGCGACCCGACGTCAGCAGGACGGGCGTGGTGACGTTCGCCACCTGCAGCACGGGGCTCCTGCCCGTGTACTCCTCGGGCACCTCGTGCGGCTCACCTCCGAGGAAGTCGCCCACCCACGTACCCAGGCTGCTGTCGAACCGCTCGGACCACCAGTCGGTCACCGGCGAGATCGCGACCGACGCCTTGAAGCGCTGATCACGGGTCGGGATCCACGCCGCCATGAACCCTCCGTAGCTGCCCCCGGTCAGCACGAGTCGATCGGGATCCGCCACGCCTGCCGCCACGGCTGCGTCGACCCCTGTGAGCACGTCGTCGACGTCGAGACCACCCATGTCGGCGACGACCCTGCGGGCGAAGTCCTGGCCGTGCCCGGTCGAGCCCCGCGGGTTCGGCGCCAGGATCGCGAAGCCACGGGAGAGCAGCAAGGCATCGAGCGTGCCGGGGAAGCGGTCGTCGATGTTACCGATCGGGCCGCCGTGCACGTCGAGCACGAGCGGGAACGGACCGTTGCCCCGAGGCACCCATATGAGCCCCTCGATCTCGAGCCCGTCGGACGCCGTCCATCGCATGACCTCACAGCGGGCGAGGGCATCGAGCACGACCTGGTGGCCGGCATGTCTGGGGACGGCGACCTCGCGTTCGACACCGGCGTCGCTCACCACCACGATCGTCGGAGGCCGGCGGTGCGAGGAGGTCACGACCGCGACGCCTCCGTCGAAGGCAGCGCCGGAGGGGTGGTAGAGCTCACCGACCGATCCGTCGGTTGCCCAAAGCTCTCGCACTTCGGTCGTCGCGAGTGATATCTCGAGTGCGAGCGAGCTGAGCCCACGACGGCCGAACACCAGGAGACGATCGTCGTTGAGCCACACCGCTCGCGACGCGTCGACGTCACCGAGGTCGACCGGCGACATCGAGCCGCTCGCCACATCGATCACCCGCAGATCGCCGCAGACGACCACCCGGTCACTGCAGATCGCCTCGATCAGCGCCACGCGATCGCCGGCGGGAGAGCCCGACACCCATCCGAACTGCACCTCGCTCGTGGCGAGCGGGCGCTCCGCCCCGCTCTCGATGTCGAAGGTGCTGACTCCGGCTCCGTACCACGCGTCCTCGCCGGCACCGTCCGACGTGATCGCCACCGCGTGCGCGGCGCCGAGCCAGTCCGCCTCCCAGACGTTACGGAGCTCCGATGAGATGCGGCGCGCCTCGCTGGACTCGACATCCACCACCCAGAGCGAGCGTCGTTCGGCCTCCGCATCGTCCGACGACTCCACCTCGGGCACCCACGCGGGCACGTGCTGCTCCCCGCCGAGCGTGCCCGAGCCGAGCGCGTCGGCCTGCTCGGCGGAGGTGCCTGCGAGCCCGACCAGCATGCGGGCGCCGTCGGCCGACCATCGGTGCCACTCGACCACCCCGGGAAGGGTCGTGAGCTGTCGGGCTTCCACCGGCAGCCCGGCGTCGAGCAGGAACACCTGATGCCGCCCCTTGGCGTGACGATCCGACCGGAAGCTCAGCCGCGTGCCGTCGGGCGACCACCGAGGCTCGGAGTCGTCGTTGGGTCCGTCGGTGATCTGTCGCAGCTCCGTGCCGTCGGCGCCCACCAGGCAGATGCGGCCGAGGGCGTGCCCCTCGAGCCGATCGAGTCGCTCGCCGCGGAAGACGATCCATCGCCCGTCGGGCGAGGGCTGAGGATCGCCCGCAGGCCGGGCGGCACCGAAGCCGGGCTCGAGCACGGATCGGAAGAACGCCTCGACTTCGGTGAAGAGTGGAGTTTCGCGCAGGTCGCGTTCCATCGCTCGAGGATAGATGGGCCGCGCCGGTCTGTCGGTGCCCACCACTACACTGACGCGACGTATGGGCACCGACAGTCTCGTCATCCACGGCGCCCGTGAGCACAACCTCAAGAACGTCACGCTCGAGCTCCCCCGTGACCGCTTGATCGTGTTCACCGGGCTGTCCGGTTCCGGCAAATCGTCGCTCGCATTCGACACGATCTATGCCGAGGGCCAGCGCCGCTACGTGGAATCGCTGTCGTCGTACGCGCGGCAGTTCCTCGGGCAGATGGAGAAGCCAGACGTCGACTTCATCGAGGGGCTCTCTCCGGCGATCTCCATCGACCAGAAGTCCACGAGCCGCAACCCACGATCGACCGTCGGCACCATCACCGAGGTCTACGACTACTTGAGGGTGCTGTACGCCCGCGTCGGTCATCCTCACTGCTACAACTGCGGGCGCCCGATCGGTCGCCAGACCCCCGATCAGATCGTCGATCAGGTGTTGGAACTGCCCGAGGGCACCCGCTTCCAGGTGCTCGCGCCGGTCGTGCGAGGGCGCAAGGGTGAGTACGGCAAGCTCCTCGACGAACTTGCACGCAAGGGTTTCCCTCGAGCCCGCATCGACGGCGAGGTGCGTGAGCTCACCGAGCCGATCCGGCTTCCGAAGACCTACAAGCACACGATCGAGGTCGTCGTCGACCGGCTCGTCGCCAGGCCGGGCATCCGGCGGCGCGTCGCCGATTCGATCGAGACCGCGCTCGAGCTCGCCGAGGGCATCGCATCGATCGCGGTGCAGATCCACGACGGCGGTGAGGAGCTTCAGCACTTCTCCCAATCGCTCGCCTGCACCCACTGCGGACTCTCGTTCGACGAGATGGCCCCGCGCAACTTCTCGTTCAACTCGCCGTACGGTGCGTGCCCGACCTGCGACGGACTCGGCACCCGGCTCGAAGTGGACCCTGAGCTGGTCGTGCCAGACTCCGATCTATCGGTGAACGAGGGAGCGCTCGCACCTTGGGCGAGCGCAACCCTCGAGTACTGGAATCGCGTCATCGAGTCCGTCGGCCAAGCGCACGGCATCGATCTCGACACGGCGTTCCGGCGACTTCCCAAGAAGCAGCGCGACGTGCTGCTGTACGGCGGCGACGAGCAGATCCACGTGCGGTACAAGAACCGCTACGGACGACAACGGTCGTACTGGACGACCTACGAAGGAGTGGTCACGAACGTCGACCGCCGGCATCGAGAGACCGACTCCGAATCCCAGCGCGAGAAGCTCGAGCAATTCATGCGCGAGATCCCCTGCCGGGCGTGCAAAGGGGCGAGGCTCCGCCCCGAGACACTCGCGGTCACGGTCGCAGGGCTGAACATCGCAGAGCTCACCGACCGCTCGATCCGCGACACGCTGGCGTTCGTCGAGACGATCGATCTCAGCGAGCGGGAGCTCATGATCGCCGAGCGCCTGCTCAAGGAGATTCGAGAGCGCCTGCGGTTCCTCGTCGACGTGGGGCTCGACTACCTGTCGTTGTCGAGGCCGGCGGGCACCCTCGCGGGCGGCGAGGCGCAACGTATCCGGCTCGCCACGCAGATCGGCTCGGGGCTGGTCGGTGTGCTCTACATCCTCGACGAGCCGTCGATCGGGCTGCATCAGCGCGACAACAAGCGACTGATCGACACCCTGGTGCGCCTGCGAGATCTTGGCAACACGCTCGTCGTGGTCGAGCACGACGAGGCCACGATCCTCGAGGCCGACCATATCGTCGACATCGGGCCGCTCGCCGGCGAGCACGGCGGCGAGATCGTGTACTCGGGCGATCTCAAAGGCCTGCTGGAATGCGAAGCGTCGCTCACCGGCGCGTTCCTGTCCGGACGGCGGCAGATCCCCACGCCCGAGGTCCGGCGCAAGCCGAGCGCGCGGCGGCTTCGCCTCGAAGGCGCACGCGAGCACAACCTCCAGAACGTGAACGTCGATGTGCCGTTGGGTCTGTTCGTCTGCGTCACAGGCGTCAGCGGCTCGGGAAAGTCGACCCTCGTGCAGGACGTGCTGCTGCGGATCCTCATGCAGAAGGTCTACAGGTCGCGGCTGCAGCCCGGCCGGCACAAGCGTCTCGCCGGGTGGGAGCAGGTCGACAAGATCGTCGACATCGACCAGTCGCCGATCGGCCGTACGCCGCGTTCGAACCCGGCGACCTACACCGGGGTGTTCGACCATGTGCGCAAGCTCTTCGCGCAGGTACCGGAGGCGAAGCTCCGTGGCTACCAGCCGGGGCGGTTCTCGTTCAACGTGCGTGGCGGTCGCTGCGAGAACTGCGCCGGCGACGGGCAGATCAAGATCGAGATGCACTTCCTGCCCGACGTCTACGTCACGTGCGAGGTGTGCAAGGGGCGCCGATACAACCGCGAGACGCTCGAGGTGAAGTACAAGGGACGCTCGATCTCCGACGTGCTCGAGATGAGCGTCGACGAGGCGCTCGAGTTCTTCCAACCGATCCCGCCGATCAATCGGCACATGCAGACGTTGTCCGATGTCGGGCTCGGCTACGTGAAGCTGGGGCAGCCGGCGCCGACGTTGTCCGGCGGTGAGGCCCAGCGCATCAAGCTCAGCTCCGAGCTGCACAAACGAGCGACCGGCAACACGCTGTACGTGCTCGACGAGCCCACGACCGGACTCCACTTCGAGGACGTTCGGAAGCTCCTCGCGGTCTTGCAGCGCCTCGTCTCGACCGGCAACACGGTGCTCGTCATCGAGCACAACCTCGACGTCATCAAGACGGCCGACTGGCTGATCGACCTCGGTCCCGAAGGGGGAGACAAGGGCGGCGAGATCGTCGCGACCGGCACGCCTGAGACGGTGGCTGCCCAGCCCGCGTCGCACACGGGACGCTTCCTGGCCGAGGTGCTGGAGCGCCCGCAGCTGCCCCTTGAAGAAGTCGAGGCGCTCACCCCGCGAGCCTGATCGGGCGTCCCGGCACGCGGCCCGAGGCTTGTTACTATCCCCGCCGACGTGTCCACGCGCCTGCCGATCCTCCTCACCGCACTGGCCCTCGTAGCGGCGGCGTGCGGCTCGATCCCCGAGGGCGAGGTCGTCAGCGGAGAGGGCGACCGCTTTGTTCCGTTCGTTGCCGAGTTCCTCGACGATTCGGGTCTCGGCAACGCACTCGTCGTCGACGCCGAGGGCGTGCCCTCGACGTCGTACTTCATCTTCCCCGCGGTGCTCGAGGAAGGGGAGATCCCCGTCGGCCGGCCTCTCGGCGCGCCGTACATCACGACCGACGACGACAAGCCGAAGGACGGTGCGGCGGTGGGCATCGCGAGCGTCTCGTCTGAGGGCGTATGGACCCGGGGCGCGGCCGCCCAGGTGCGCGAGACGCCGAGCGGCGTCTACGTCCCGTACGGTCCGGCCGTCGAGCCGTCGCTCGTGGGCGCGACCGCCGAGAACACCAACGGCACCGACATCGCTGTCGACGACGCCGGCGCCTCGCACATCGTGTGGACCGGGAAGGACGGCATCTCCTACGGAAGCGGCACCGACACGTTCACGATCGAGCGTGTCTACGATTACAACTTCAGCCTTCGCAGGGGCGGCCCGATCGGCCGTCCATCGGTGATGGTCGATGACGACGGCAACCCATGGGTCGCATATACGGTGAGCGTGCAGGGTCAGCAGGTTCGGGTCGCGATGAAGTCCGGCGACAAGTGGACGACGCAGACGGTCGCGAAGGTCCCAGAGTGCAGCGAGTGCGCACCGCCCCGTCCGACGCAGGTCGGCGTGACATCAACGGGGCCGACGGTGGCGTGGGTCGACAACAACGCCGGCGCCGTCATGGTGTCGGTCCTCGAGGGAGACCGATGGACCGCGACCGAGGTGGCCAGCGGAGTGAGCGGTCAGGGTCTCGACATGACCGTCGATGCCGACGGCAACGCCCTCTTGACGTTCTTCGACGACGAGGGCGCCGTGCAGCTCGCGCGCCCCGACGGCGCAGGCTGGTCTGTCTCCACGATCGCCGATGCCGAGCCCGCCGATCTCGAGGCCATCGGCAACCTTGCTCCGATGACCAGCATCGCCGTCGACGACGAGGGGGGCCTGGCGGCCGCATGGGACGATGCCGACGGCGTCGTGGTCGCGACTTCCGGCGACGGAGAGTCGTTCACGCCGATCGAGACGCCCGACACCCTCGGAGGCACGACGCCCTCGGTGGGCATGGCCCCCGACGGCGCGCAGGTGTTCCTCGCGTGGTACGACCCTGAGAGCCAGAACCTGCGGTTCGGCGTGCAGGGTGACATGGGCGAGCTCGCGGTCGCAGCCCCGAGCCCCACGATCGACCCTGCGCAGATCCCGACGGCTGCACCGTCCAACGGCGGGGGAGAGTGCGGCGCCGACGGCGAGATACTGCTCGATCTCGTGGCCGTGGGTCTTGCCTGGGATCCAACCTGCCTGGTCGCACCGGCCGGCGAACCGTTCACGATCTCGATGGACAACCAAGACGCAGGCACCCAGCACAACGTCGCGATCTCCTCCGATGCTGATTTCGCGGATTTCCTTTTCACGGGCGACCTCGAAACGGGGCCGGGGGTCTTCGAGTATGAGGTCGACCCCCTCGATGCCGGCTCCTATCCCTTCCGTTGCGACGTGCACCCGACCATGCTCGGAACGCTCGCCGTGGTCGAAGCCGGGGGCGGCGGAGGCGGCGGCAACTGAGGACCGTACTCCCCGTTCCCAGGTCGTGTCCCGCCTCGCGGCTACGATGACCGGGTGAGCTTCACCCGACCTCCCGCCGGCGACATCCCCGACCTTCCCGGCGCCTACCTCTTCAGTGACGGCGATGGGCGGGTCGTCTACGTCGGTAAGGCGACGTCGCTCCGTAAGCGTCTCGCGAACTACTGGGGCACGCCGCTGCACCCTCGCACCGAGGCCATGGTGCAGGCTGCGGAGAGCGTCGAGTGGATAGTGGCAAGCGGTGAGGTCGACGCCCTCATGCTCGAGTACAACCTGATCCAGCGGCACAGGCCGCGGTTCAACATCCGATATCGAGACGACAAGTCCTACCCGTACCTGGCGCTCACGGTCGGGGAGGAGTGGCCCCGCGCTCAGGTGCTTCGAGGCGCGAAGCGGAAGAAGGTCCGCTACTTCGGCCCGTACGGCCACGCCTGGGCGATCCGCGACACGCTCGATGCCCTGACGCGGGTCTTCCCGGTGCGCACGTGTTCCAACTCGTTCTTCGATCAGCGCGCCCGAGCGAAGCGACCGTGCCTCTACTTCGACATCGGACGCTGCAGCGGACCGTGCGTTCCGGAGGTCACCGGGGTCACCCATGAGTCCTACCGCGCCGATGTCGAAGCGCTCGCCGACTTCCTGAGCGGCAACACCAAGCCGATGATGCAGCGGCTCGATCGCGAGATGAGCGAGGCCTCGAACCGGCAGGAGTACGAGCAGGCCGCGAAGCTGCGCGACCAGCTCGGTGCCGCCCGGCGCGCCCTCGAGACGCAGGAGATGGTGCTCGACCGTCCCGACGACATCGACGTGGTCGGCTTGGCCGAAGACGACCTCGAGGCGGCGTTCCAGGTCTTCATGGTGCGAGGCGGGCGCGTGCTCGGCCGCAAGGGCTGGGTCGTCGACCGCGTCGAAGAGCTCTCCCGCGAGGAGCTCGTCGCCTCGTTCGTCCGCCAGCTCTACATGGAACGCGACGAAGTGCCACCTCGGGTTCTAGTGCCGGCTGAACCCGCTGATCGCGAGGTACTCGAAACGTGGCTGGGGGAGCGGCGCGGAACGAAGGTCCGCATCGGCGTGCCCGAGAGGGGAGCGAAGCGGCGCCTCCACGACGTGGTCACGAGCAACGCTGCGGAGTCCTTCCATCGGCACAAGCTGCGCCGGGCATCCGACTTCGGAGCCCGCTCGCGGGCGCTCTCGGAGCTCGCCGACCGGCTCGGCCTCGACCAGGCTCCGCTGCGCATCGAGTGCTACGACATCTCGAACCTCGGCCCCACCGACACGGTCGGCTCGATGGTCGTCTTCGAGGACGGATTGCCCAAGCGCTCGGACTACCGGCGATTCCGTATCAAGGGTGTTCCAGGACAGGACGATTTCGCTTCAATGGAAGAGATGCTCCGCCGCCGGTTCTCTCGCCTGCTCGAAGAGCGTGCCGAGTCGCCCTCCACCGGGCGGCGACGGTTCTCCTATCCACCCGCGTTGGTCGTGGTCGATGGCGGGCGGGGTCAGCTGAGCATGGCCTCCAAGGTGCTCGGCGAGCTGGGTCTGGCGATCCCGCACATCGGCCTCGCCAAGCGTCTCGAAGAGGTCTTCTTTCCCGACCATCCCGAGCCGCTCATGATCCCGCGGGGCTCTGAAGCGTTGTTCGTACTGCAGCACCTGCGCGACGAGGCTCACCGGTTCGCGGTTTCCTACCACAGGCACCAACGCGAGAAGCGCGCCCTCACATCTCCGCTTGACGAGGTGCCCGGCGTCGGCCCTGCCCGGAAGAAGGCGCTGCTCAAGCGGTTCGGGTCGCTCGCGCGCCTGCGTCGCGCCGAGGTCGAGCAGATCGCCGAGACACCCGGCATCGGGACCGACGTGGCCGCCGCGGTCTACACCAGGCTGCACGCTGCCGACACAGCCAGAAGGGTCAGCGCGTGAGCAACGAGCGCCCCGGCGACACCGAAGCGACGGTCGTGGCTGAACCGGCGGTTGGACCCGGATTCCTGCTGATCACCGGACTCTCGGGCGCCGGCCGATCGGAGGCTGCGCACTCGCTCGAAGACCTCGGGTACTTCGTGGTCGACAACCTGCCGCCGGCGCTGCTGCCCACGATGGCGGAGCTCGTGTCGCGTCCGGGTGGCCCGACCCGCATCGCGATCGTCGTCGACGCTCGGGGCGGCGTGTTCTTCGGCGAGCTCTCGAAGGCTCTCGACGACCTGAAGCAGCTGAAGGTCGATTGCCGCATCCTGTTCCTCGAGGCCGCGGACGATGATCTCGTCAACCGATACGAGGCCACGCGTCGCCGCCATCCGCTCGCGCCGGCCGACCGGGTGGTCGAGGGCATCCGCAAGGAGCGCCTCATGATGGAGAGCCTGCGGGGCGACGCCGACCTCATCATCGACACGACAGGATTGACGCCGCACGGGCTCCGCGATCGTATCCGCGACGCGTTCTCCGAGACGCCCCCCGAGCAGGGTTTGCAGGTGTCGATCACCTCGTTCGGATTCAAGTACGGGGCGCCGCGAGATGCCGACCTCGTGCTCGACGTCCGGTTCCTGCCGAACCCGCACTGGATCGACGAGCTCCGACCGCTGCCGGGCACCGACGATCGGGTGCGCGAGTACGTGCAGAACCAGGACCAATACCGTGGATTCATGGAGCGCTTCGAATCGCTGCTCGAGGTCGTGGTGCCGGGATACGTCTCCGAAGGCAAGTCCTATCTCACCTGCGCCATCGGGTGCACCGGAGGCCATCATCGCTCGGTCGTGGTCTCCGAGGAGCTCGGGCGGTACTTCACCGAGCGGGGCATCCCGGTGACGGTGACCCATCGCGACCTGTCGAGGAGCTGAGCCTGCCCACTGCGGCGCGAAGACGGTCGGTGCGGGGCGGGGCTGACTAGGATGGTCGCAGTTCCCGAGAACTGGAGGCAGCTCCGATGAGCGTCAAGATCGGCATCAACGGGTTCGGCCGGATCGGCCGCAATCTCTTCCGGGTGGCCAAGCAGCGAGACCTCGACTTCGATTTCGTGGCGGTGAACGACCTCGGCGATGCCGCCACCATGGCCCACCTCTTGAAGTACGACTCGGTGCACGGTCGATACCCTGGTGAAGTCTCGCTCGGCGACAAGGGTCTCGTGATCGATGGCGACGAGCTGCGCGTGCTCGCCGAGCGGAACCCGGCCGATCTTCCCTGGAAGCAGCTCGGCGCCGAGATCGTGATCGAGTCCACGGGCATCTTCACCGATCGCGACAAGGCTGCCTCCCATCTCGAAGCGGGCGCACAGAAGGTGATCATCAGCGCGCCCGCGAAGAACGAAGATCTCACGCTCGTGCTCGGAGTGAACGACGATTCCTACGACCCGGCGACCCACCATGTCATCTCCAACGCCTCATGCACGACGAACTGTGTGGCCCCCATGGCGAGGGTGCTCGACGACGCTTTCGGCATCGAACAGGGCTTCATGACAACGGTGCACGCGTACACCAACGACCAGCAGATCCTCGACCTCCCGCACGGCGACCTGCGGCGGGCGAGGGCCGCGGCAGCGAACATCATCCCGACCTCAACCGGCGCCGCGAAGGCCACCGGGCTCGTGCTCCCTCACCTCAAGGGCAAGCTCGACGGCATGGCGATGCGTGTGCCCGTGCCCGACGGCTCGGTCACCGACCTCGTGGCGACCTTGTCTCGCGAGATCACGGTCGACGAGGTGAACGCCGCGTTCCAGAGGGCCTCGGAGACCGGCCCGCTCGCCGGCAAGATCGTGTACACGGAGGACCCGATCGTGTCGAGCGACATCATCGGCAGTCCCGCGTCGTGCACGTTCGACGCGAGCGCGACCATGGTCATGGGCAACGTGGTCAAGGCCATCGGCTGGTACGACAACGAGTGGGGCTACTCGAACCGTCTCGCCGATGTCGTGGCCCTCGTGGCCTCCAAGCTCTGACCCGACGGCCGTGGGAGACACGCCGACCCTTCGAACACTCGACAATCTCGGCGACCTGTCGGGCTCTCGCGTCTTCGTGCGCGTCGATTTCAACGTGCCGCTCCACGACGGCGCGGTCGCCGACGATGCGCGCATCGCAGCGACGCTTCCGACGCTCCGCGAGCTCGGGGATCGGGGAGCGTGGCTCGTGCTCGGCTCACACCTCGGTCGTCCGAGAGGCGAAGTACACGACGACCTGCGGCTTGCGCCCCTAGGTGAGCGGCTCTCGGAACTCCTCGATGAACCGGTGATCTCGCTCGGCGAAGCGGCGCCTGGCGGGCTGCCCGGCGCGCCGGTTGTGTTGCTCGAGAACCTCCGATTCGATCCCGGTGAGGAGGCCGACGATGAGACCTTCGCCGGCCGGCTCGCCGAGCTCGTCGACGCCTATGTCGACGACGCATTCGGGGCGGCCCACCGCAGGCACGCGAGCGTGTCAGCGTTGCCCGAGCTCATGCTGGCGAGTGGACGACCGGCGGTCGCGGGCAGGCTCATGCAACGCGAGGTCGAGGTGCTCTCCCGACTCCTGCACGATCCCGCGAGGCCCTACGTTGCGATCCTCGGCGGAGCCAAGGTGAGCGACAAGCTCGCGGTGATCGAGTCGCTGATCGACCGGGTCGACGCGCTGCTGATCGGCGGCGCCATGGCCTTCACCATGATCGCAGCCGACGGTGGCGAGATCGGCGAGAGCCTCTGCGAACGCGATCGATTCGACGACGTTCGCTCGGCGAGGGCGAAGGCGCGGGAACGCGGCGTGCTGCTGGAGGTGCCCCAGGACGTCGTCGTCGCTTCCGAGATCTCACTCAAAGCCGAGCGCCGCACCGTGCCGGCCGCCGGAGTGCCGCGCGGCATGATGGGACTCGACATCGGCCCGAAGACGGTGGAGGAGTACGCGCGCATCATCGCCGACGCCAAGACCATCCTTTGGAACGGTCCCATGGGCGTGTTCGAGCTCGAACCGTTCGGCGCCGGCACCCGTGGCGTCGCGACCGCGGCGGCGCACTCGCCCGCGTTCACCGTGGTTGGCGGCGGCGATTCCCTGCTTGCCGTGAAGAAGGCGGACCTTGCCGACGAGTTCGATCACCTGTCGACCGGAGGTGGCGCCTCGCTCGAGTTCCTCGAGGGCAGAGCGCTGCCGGGCATCTCGATCCTGGAGGAGCGTCAGTGACCGATCGTCCCGACGTCGCGAGGCGCCCGATCATCGCCGCCAACTGGAAGATGCACAAGACCCACCTCGAGGCCATCCAGGCCGTGCAGAAGCTCAGCTACCTGCTCGACGAGAGCGATGCCGACCGCGTCGAGGTGGTGATCTGCCCGAGCTTCACGTCGCTGCGCTCCGTCGAGACCCTGATCGACTCCGACAAGCTGCCGTACGGGCTCGGCGCACAGAACGTCTCGTTCGAAGAGCGGGGCGCGTTCACGGGCGAAGTGTCGCCGGGCATGCTGCAGGCATTGCGGGTCAGGTACGTGATCGTCGGACACTCCGAACGCCGACAGCTCTTCGGCGAGGACGATCTGGTCGTCAACAAGAAGGTGCGTGCTGTCATCAGCCACGGCATGATCCCGATCCTCTGCGTGGGCGAGTCACTCGAGGAGCACGATGCGGACGGCGCTGAGACGAGGGTTGCTCAGCAGATCCGGCGAGGGCTCGACACGGTCAGCGCCGAGCACGCCGCGACCATGGTGGTGGCCTACGAACCCATCTGGGCGATCGGCACCGGCCGCAACGCAGAGCCGGCAGACGCCGGGCGTGTGGTCGAGGTGATCCGAGCAACCCTCGCCGATCGGTACGACGGCACCGTCGCCCAGTCGGTGCGTGTCCAGTACGGAGGCAGCGTGAAGCCCGGCAACATCAGAGAGTTCATGGCACATCCAGAGATCGACGGCGCCTTGGTCGGAGGTGCCAGCCTCGACCCTGAGGACCTCGCTCTCATCGTGAAGTACCGCTGATGCAGCCAGAAGCCGGAGCCGAGGAGTGATCGCGTGACCACGTTGCTCTACGTCTGCCTCGATGGCCTGGGCGACGATCCGATCCCCGAGCTGGATCACCGCACACCGCTCGAGGCCGCCGAGACTCCGAACCTCGACGCGCTCGCCGCGCGGGGCGCGACCGGCACGGTGATCACCGTCGGCCCCGGTATCGCGCCGGAATCCGACATCGGCGTGTTCGGCATCCTCGGGTACGACCCGAACGAGGAGCATCCTGGCCGGGGTGTGCTCGAGGCGCTCGGCATCGGCATGGACTTTCGCAACGGCGACCTCGCCTACCGCGTGAACTTCGCGACCGCCGAGTGGCCCGAGATCATCGACCGTCGGGTCGGTCGCGATCTGTCCAGCGACGAGGCGCACGCCCTCGCGGACGAGGTCAACGGAACACTGGGTCTGCCCGGTGCTTCCTTCGATCTGCGGGCCACGATCGAACATCGAGGCGCCCTCGTCATCCGAACCGACGACGGCACGCCGCTCTCGGCCGATGTCACGAACACCGACCCCGCGTACGAGCGGCAGGGGAGCTTGGGCGTCGCCCTCGAGACCTTCGACCCCGTCGTCGTGACGGCCACGGCACTGGTTCCGTCCGCAGGTGCCGAGCGTGCCGCCGACCTGACGAACGCGTTCGTGCAGGATTCCGCACGCATCCTCGACGCGAGCGAGGTGAACGCACGCCGACGCGAGCACGGCAAGCTCCCCGGCAACCTGATCCTCACCCGTGATGCGGGCGATCACTTGCCGGCGCTGGAGCCAATCGCGGAACGGTTCGGCATGCCGTGGGGCTGCTTCGTCGAGATGCCCGTCGAACGTGGCATATCGATCGCCCTCGGCATGGTGCCCGTCGACGTCCCCCGTCTCGATGCGACTGGCTTCGGACCGGCCGCCGAGGAGCGCTACGCCGAGTGGGCGCAGCTCGCCGCTGAGGCGCTCGGCGACTTCCCGGCCCTCTACGTCCATATCAAGGGACCCGATGTCCCCGCACACGACGGGCGGGCCACCGATAAGCGCGACGTCGTGACTGCGATCGACCGAGCGTTCTTCGGCGAGGTGCTTGCTCGGCTCGCCTCGGACACCGTGGTCGCCGTCACGGCCGACCACGCCACCTCGTGCCTGCGGAAGGCGCACACCGCCGACCCGGTGCCGTTCGTCGTGAGCGGCCGGGGCGTGTCGCAGGATGGCAGCAGATCGTTCGGAGAGCGCGAGTGCGCCGGGGGGTCGCTCGGGGAGATGCTCGGACCTCAGATCCTTCCTCGCCTCGCCCAGATGATGGACGTCTGAAAGCGAAACCCGCAAGCGAACATCGTCGTATACTCCTGCGGGCGATACCGCCGCCGGGGTCGCGTTCGATCTGAGCGGACCCGGCTCGATCCGGTGCAGCGTGGAGAGAGGGGCGCCGTGGCGCAGACCCACCTCGAGCCCGACACGGTTGACCAAAGCGAAGCGTCGTCGGAGCCGGCGATCGCCTCCGACATCATCGGGCGTTCCCCTGGTCAGATCTTCTGGCGACGCTTCCGCAAGGACAAACTCGCGTTCGTGGGTGTGTTCATCCTCATCATCATCGTTGCTTTGGCACTGACAGCGCCTCTGTTCGCCAAGCTGGTCGGCCACCCGGTCGGCGCGCAGTATGTGTTCGAGATGACGACACCGGGCGGCGTGCCGCTTGGACCCACACTCAGCAACGAAGCCGGAGTGTTCCTCTTCGGTGCCGACGGAACAGCGCGAGACCTCTTCGTTCGGGTGCTGTACGGGGCACAGACCTCTCTCATCGTGGCCCTCACCGCCACCGGCATCGAACTCTTGCTTGGCGTGACGCTCGGCATCATGGCCGGGTTCTACCGCGGCAAGGTCGACAGCTTCATCTCGGGGCTAACCGACATCTTCTTCGCACTTCCGGTTCTGCTTCTGATGCTCGGCATCGTCGGCGCATGCGGCGCCCAACCCCCGGGCCAGGAGTGTCTCGGAGGCTTGTTGAAACCCGGGCGGGGACTGGTGGCATTCGTCATCGGTGTGTTCGGCTGGCCGTACATCGCGAGGATCATCAGGGGCCAGGTGCTGTCCCTCCGTGAGAAGGAGTTCGTCGAGGCCTCGCGGTCGCTCGGCGCCTCGAACCGGCGCATCATGTTCAAGGAGATCCTGCCCAATGTGCTCGCACCAATCATCGTCTACACGACGCTGATCATTCCGCTCAACATCTTGGTCGAGGCGGCGCTGTCGTTCCTCGGCATCGGGGTACCACCATCGATCCCATCGTGGGGCGCTGCGCTCAACGAAGCGACGGCGTACTACCGAGTGGCTTGGTGGATGATGCTGTTCCCAGGCTTGTTCTTGTTCGCGACCACATTGGCGTTCAACCTGGTCGGAGACGGATTGCGCGATGCGTTCGATCCCAAGACGGCCTGATGTGCGTACCACGGAGCGTAGGAAACATCCCGTTGGAGAGGTTCATATGAAGGGGGCACGATGAGTAGGAAACTTCGCTTGTGCGCGATCGTCGCCACGATGGCGATCGTCGCGGCCGCATGCGGCGGCAACGGAACCGACGACGAGACACCAGGCGGTGGCGGTGACACCGGCGCCGAACCCGTTGCCGGCGGCACCCTGAAGACCGGCATCGAGGGCGGCTACGACTTCTTCTACGCCATGAACCCGTCGGCGGAGTACTACTCGTTGTCGTGGGAGTTCTACCGCTGCTGCCTGGCGCGTACGCTCCTTTCGTATAGCGGTACACCCGGCACCGAGGGTGGGAACGACACTCTGCCCGACCTCGCCACGGACCAACCGGTTGTTTCCGACGACGGCTTGACGTACACCTTCACGATCAAGGACGGAGTGATGTTCGGCGACCCCTTGAACCGCGAGATCGTCGCCGAGGACTTCGTGACCTCCATGAACCGGGTCGCCGACCCCGAGGCGTCTTCGGGTGGGTACTGGTTCTACTACCACGGTGTCGTCGAGGGCTTCGCCGAGGCATACGACGACGACAAGGTCGATGAGGTCAGCGGCATCAAAGCCATCGACGACAAGACCGTCGAGTTCACGCTCGAAGAGCCGATCGGGGCGTTCCCGTTCCTGGTCGCGATGCCTGCGATGGCGCCGCTGCCTTCAGAGCTGACCGAGGCTCACCCGAAGGACATCGGCCAGTTCCTGGTCTCTTCAGGCCCCTACCAGTGGGAAGGCATGGAGGGTCTCGACCTGACCGGCAAGACTCCGCCGACGGGCATGGACATCGGCAAGTCCTACGTGCTGGTTCGCAACCCCGCCTACGACGCATCGACCGACGATCTGCGACCTGCCTACGTCGATCGCATCGAAGTGCAGGTGGGTGGCCAGACCCAGGATCTGCTCGACAAGGTGGAGAAGGGCACCATCGACCTCTGCTTGACATGCGGTGCCACGGCCACCACGTTGCAGACCTACCACGCGGACCCGACGCTCGAGGAGCGCATCAAGATCTATCCGAGCGACGGCATCAGCTACACGGGCCTCAACGTCTTCCAGCCACCGATGGACGACATCCATATCCGCAAGGCGGTGAACTGGGTCATCGACCGGGCATCGTTGCTTCGTTTGATCGGCGGGCCAGACCAGGGTGAGATCACCAGTCACTTCATCCCACCGTCGATGCTCGACGGCATCGGGCAGGACTACAACCCGTATGGCTCTCCGGATGAACGCGGCGACGTAGCCAAGGCCATGGAAGAGGTGAAGCTGTCCAAGTACGATTCCGACGGAGACGGCATATGTGACGCTCCGGAGTGCGAGTTCGACGCCTTGACCGTGACCGACGACGTCGATGCGATCAAGACGCTGGAGACGATGGCTGCGAGCATGGAGCAAGTGGGTCTGACGATGAACATCAAGACCCTCAACTACAACGCCGTGGTGCAGAAGTGCGCGACACTGGCGGGTCACACACCCTTCTGTCAAGCCGCTTGGGGCAAGGACTTCGCGAGCGCGTTCACGTACTTCGACCCGCTGCTCGACGGCGGAGAGAACGGCTCCAATTACGCGTTCCTTGGCACCACCGAGGACGCACTGAAGAAGGCCGAATATGAGATCCCGGCTGACGGCATCCCGAACATCACCGATGAGATCGACGAGTGTTGGGCGCTCGATCTGGGAGCGGCCAACCAGTGCTGGGCCGACCTCGACAAGTTGGTGATGGAAGAGATCGTGCCGGTGGTTCCGCGCAGGTTCTCCAACAACATCGACATCCTGGGTGCGAACATCGTGAACTACTCGTTCGATCAGTTCGCGGGACTCGGAGCCCTGGACCACTACTCCGTGGCGGGCGCCTAGACGAGGAAAGCATGCGATGAAGGAGCGGGGCCGCAGAGCCCCGCTCCTCTCGCACGAGAGGAAGACGGCACGCGATGGGGCGTTATCTCCTCCGAAGGACCCTCTTCATGTTGTTGGTTCTGTTCGTCATCTCGGTCCTGACCTTCCTCATCTTCGTGAAGCTTCCTCCGGGCGACCCCGCTCGACGTTTGGCGGGGCGTGCAGGCACCCCAGAGGTGATCGAGTTGATCCAGGATCGCCTCGGGCTGAATGACAAGCTCACGACGCAGTACGCCAGGTTCGCCAAGGGCCTGATCCCGTGGCCCGGTCTGTGGTTGAACGAGGAGGTCTACTTCTCCTATATCAACAACGTGCCCGTCAAGGAGGAGATCAGAGAGCGGTTGCCCGTGACCTTCGTGCTCATGGTCGGAGGCGTGGTTCTCTGGCTCCTGATCGGCATCCCGACCGGAATCGTGTCTGCTGTGAAACGGCGGAGCGCGGCCGACCGAGGCGCGATGCTGTTCGCCCTGATGGGGGTGTCGATCCCCAGCTTCTGGCTCGGCATGGTGTTGATCTATGTCTTCTTCTACCAACTCGGCTGGGCCCCACCCACGGGGCTCGAGATCGGCGCTTCGTTGCCGGACTCTGTCCTGCAAGGAAAGTTCGTGCTGGCGTGGATCACCCTCGCGATCACTTCGGCAGCCTTTTACGCGCGCATGATGCGCGGCAACATGCTCGAGGTGCTGAGCGAGGACTACACCCGCACCGCGAGGGCCAAGGGTCTCAGCGAGCGCCGCGTCATCTATAAGCACGGTCTGCGCGCCGCGCTGACACCGGTGGTCACGATGCTGGGGCTGGACATCGCCTTCCTGCTGGGAGGGGCTGTGATCACCGAGCAGGTGTTCGCCCTCCCGGGACTCGGGGAGTACGCCCTTCAATCCCTGGCAGATACCAACTACCCGGGGGTCATGGCGGTCACCATCATCGGAGCGCTGTTCATCGTTATCGCCAACCTGGTCGTCGACGTCGTGTACGCAGCACTCGACCCACGCGTGCGATACACCTAAGCTCCGAAGAGCACCACGCCACACGACAAGCTAGCTGCGCGAGAACAGAAGGAGAGCTCTGGTGGCCGAGCCGTTGTTGGAGGTCTCCGACCTCCATGTGCGATTCAACACCGATGACGGCGTCGTTCGAGCCGTCGACGGCGTGTCCTTCTCGATCATGCAGGGGGAAACCCTGGGCGTCGTGGGGGAGTCTGGATCGGGCAAGTCGGTGAGCTCGCTCGCGGTCATGGGCCTGATCAACCGCAAACAGGCCGATGTGACCGGGTCGATCATCTTCAAGGGCCACGACCTCCTGTCTCTGCCGAACGACGAGATGCGCGACATCCGTGGCAAGCAGATCTCCATGATCTTCCAGGACCCCATGACCTCGCTGCATCCCTACTACCGCGTGGGTGACCAGATCTCCGAGGCGATCCTCGTGCACGAAGAGATATCCAAGAAGGAAGCGGGCGAGCGAGCGGTGGAGATGTTGGGCTTGGTCAACATCCCGCGGCCTGATCAACGTGCCCGCCAGTATCCGCACGAGTTCTCGGGCGGCATGCGCCAGCGGGCCATGATCGCGATGGCGCTCTCTCTCAACCCCGACCTGCTCATCGCGGACGAGCCCACGACCGCACTCGACGTGACTGTGCAAGCGCAGATCCTCGGGTTGATCGACAAGCTGAAGGACGAATTCGACACCGCGGTCATGATCATCACGCACGACCTCGGCGTGGTGGCGGAATACTGCGACAACATCCAGGTGATGTACGCCGGCAGGATCGTGGAATCCGGTGATACCGACGACATCTACTACCAGCCACATCATCCGTACACCTGGGGCTTGCTGCAATCCATCCCACGCCTCGATGAGCACGAGGACCGCCTCACGCCCATCAAGGGCCTGCCGCCCTCGCTGATCAATCTCCCCGATGGGTGTTCGTTCGCACCCCGGTGTCCGTATCGATTCGATCGCTGCGACGAGGAGGATCCGGCCCTGGTGCCCACCGACGGGCATCATGCCGACGCCTGCTTCTTGACCCTCGAACAGAAGGAAGCCGTGGTCCGCGAGCAGCTGATGGTGAACCGATGAGCGCTCCTGTCGTCACCGGTCAGCCCGGAGCCGAGCCACGGTCCGGACAACCGCTGGTCAAGGTCACAGCACTGAAGAAATACTTCCCGATCACGCGCGGCATCGTGTTCCAGAAGCACGTTGGTGACGTGCACGCTGTCGATGGCGTCGACCTCGAGGTGCACCAAGGCGAGACCGTAGGGCTGGTGGGTGAGACGGGCTGTGGCAAGTCCACACTCGCGCGCGTGATCATGCGGCTCTACGGGTCAACAGAGGGCACGATCGAGTTCGACGGGCGCGATATCACCCACCTCAAAGGGGGAGAGCTGCGGGAGCTCCGCCGTGACATGCAGATGGTGTTCCAGGACCCGTACGCGTCACTGAATCCTCGCAAGACGGTGGGTTCCATCGTCGGCGAGCCGTTCCAGCTGCACGGAACCGTGGAAAGGAACAAGCGCAAGGCCACGGTGCAGGAGCTCATGGAGCTGGTCGGGCTCAACCCCGAGCACTACAACCGATATCCGCATGAGTTCTCGGGTGGCCAGCGTCAGCGCATCGGCGTCGCCCGTGCCCTGGCCCTGCGACCACGGCTGATCGTCGCCGACGAGCCGGTCTCGGCGCTCGACGTCTCGGTGCAAGCGCAGATCCTGAACCTACTGTCGGATCTCCAGAACGAGTTCGATCTCACATATCTGTTCATCGCTCACGACCTGTCGGTCGTGAAACACGTCTCCGACAGGGTTGCCGTGATGTATCTCGGCAAGATCGCCGAGATCGCTGATGGCGACACGCTGTATCGCGAGCCCCGACATCCCTACACGGGAGCGCTCTTGTCGGCGGTGCCCGTCGCCGATCCGCGTCTGTCGAAGCAGAAGCAGCGGATCGTGTTGGAAGGCGACGTTCCATCGCCCATCGATCCGCCGTCGGGGTGCCGGTTCCACCCACGATGCCCGCAGACCAAGCGTCTGGCCAAAGCCGATGGTCGCACCGACGGGGTTGAGCCTCGGTGCCGAGAAGAAGATCCCGTGCTCCGGCCATTCGACCAAGGGCACTTCGCGGCGTGTCACTTCCCGCTCGAGGAATCTATCATCGGTTCGACCGACGACTGAACGCCCCTTTCGATACCGGAGCGCCTCATGCTGACCACCATCGTGATCGTCATCGATGTCATCGCGGCACTGTTCCTGATCCTCACGATCTTGTTGCACTCCGGGCGGGGGAGTGGGCTGTCCGACATGTTCGGCGGCGGCTCGTCACTCGCGGGCGGGACCGCGATGGAGCGAACGCTCGACCGCCTGACAGTCATCACCGCCCTCGTCTTCGGGTTGTGCACCTTCTGGCTCGCCTGGAAGTGGAACCCGTAGACGGGCCCGCGCGAGCGAGTCAGGAAGGCCCGGTTGATAGGATGCGCTCGCTCTCGTCGGAGTGGCGGAACATGGTAGACGCGCTAGGTTGAGGGCCTAGTGCCCCTAACGGGGCGTAGGGGTTCAAATCCCCTCTCCGACACCGCACTACGTGCAGGACATTGAGGCCCTGGAGTTGACCCGGTTCCGTGGACACCAGATGTGACCGGCGAATGGGGGCTAGCTCAGACCAACGTCGAACCAGCCGACACCATCTCCTAGATCTCGTGCCGGATGTCGGGTACCCCTTGGAGCCCCGCTTTCCAAACTGCCTTCTCCGCTTCGCGACCGTTCGTCGCCAAGCCCAGCAGGGCTGTACCGCCTATGCTCTCGAGGAAGCCCGGGTGAATCCGGCGAGATGCCGAGGCTTGACGAAGATCGGCACACCACTCTGGGAGAGTTGAGCGATCATGCCGAGCACCATGTCATTGGGTTCGCCGTAGATCTCGATGTCCTTCGTTTCCAACAGCTCGTCCGTGCCCCTAGTGATGTGCTCAGCGGCCACCCGCATATGGACGAGCATCGAATCCGCGTCGGATGTACCTGGACGATCGTCGCTTCCGTTTCATCGTCGTTCAGGTAGAAGTTGAATCCCAGCAGCTGAGGCTCTCGGTCCTGGACTAGCTTCACGAGGTCAAAAGCGTCGGTCTTGAACTCCTCGGCCTTGCCCTCTTGGATGCGATGAGTGCCGATGAAGATGAACGGCTCCGACATGGTGCCTCCCCCTGTTCGCCCGCCTGCTTCCGGTGCCGTGAGAATGCTCCAGCGACCTACGTCTGGCAGAGGAAGCGCGGCAGTGGAGCATCGTCCAGCTAGCGACCAAGGCCGAGGCCCACACCTGATCTCGCCATCTACCCAGTCGCGCCGAGGCGAGGCCGGGGCATGGAGCCCCGACCCCGCGTGGCATCGCTCGTCGCTACTCGACAGTGAAACCCGTCCGCATGCCCACGGAGTAGTGGGACTCCAACGTGCCGTCAGGCTCCTTCTGAAGGATGTTGCAGATCAGGACGTAGGAGCCCGCGTCGAGATCGACAGATAGCGTCGGGCTCTCGCCAACAGGGATGTCCTCGATCTCGTCCACGACCTCCATCCCCTCACCGTCCTCGACGACGGCACCGTCCTTGTCGGCGGGGAGCTCAGTTGGCCCGAGATCCGTGCTGATCACGACGAACTCGTGCACATCGTCTGGACCGTCGTTGGTCACGTCGAAGGTCACGGGACCGGCCGGCACCGACGCGGGGTCCGCTGAGACGGCGAACTCCTGCAGGGTGACGGCGACGTGTACCTCGGCACTAGTCGTTGTTTCGCTGGCAGCGGGCGTGGCGTCGTCGCCATCGTCGTTGCCGCACGCCGGGAGCAGTAGCACCAAGACCCCAACAACAGCGAGTTGCACCACCGCGGATCGATGTGTGCGCATCCTCTCCCCCTTCCCGAGCACGACTACGCCAGGGCAGGCACCGGTGCGCCGACGGACCCCGACATGAGGTGACCCGGCGCGCCCATCTTCATGCAACCCTCCAAGGGAGGGAAGGAAGCATCAAGGTGATCGTCGAGTGGCCCGTCGATCCATCCCGTGGCGATCGTGACGAGCCGCTCTTCGTGGTCAAGGCTCGAAACGCAGACGACGAGGAACGTCCTGATCAAGCCCCAGGACGTCCTAGCGGAGCAGCCCCCCGGCGCATCCTCCCTGTCCACTGCCGCACCGGATCAGCGACGGCGTCAGCGCTTCCAACTAGCCTCCCCATCCTGGTTCAGAACCTTCCGCGGGATCGGGAGCGGATGGGGAATGCGACCGGTCCAGATGGCAGCGGACGAGATCTCTCGAGAGCTCGCCGACCGCCGAGCGGTCCGAGAGCGGCCGATCGACGGCTCCCGCGAACAGTGGCAATCGAGCCCGTACCTGACGGGAGCGTCTAGACATCCCGTCGTGCCCATCGGCATTGGTGAGACAATATGAGTAGGAACACCTAGAGGGACCCGCTACGAAGAGGCCGTGGAGAGCCCCCCAACGAAGGGAGGGCGCCAATGGCGCTCATCAAGGAAGATGTGGCCGGGTCTGGCGATGCATCTACAACGCAGACCCTGCCTGAACCTGACTACACAGCGGAGGCGGACCAGTCGCATCTCAAGCTCCGCGAGGACGAATTGTTGCGCAACTCCTCACGATTGCACCCCCAACGCACGATGTGGGACACGATCGTAAGTGGTGCCGGAGCTGTAGTCGCAGTCGCTTTGATCGTGATCGGAGCCGCCGCCGTCTACGGGGGCAACTTCGGCAGGGACAATGTGCAGGATCGGCTCGCTCCACAGAAGGTCATGTTCCCGCCAATGGACGCGATGACGCCCGCAGAGCAGCAGCAGCTCGGGGAGTTCGCGGGACAGACCGTCGACACCGGCCCCGAAGCCGAAGGCTTCGCCCGCTACATCGGCGGTCACCTCGCTGAGGTCAACGAGGGGGCGACGTACTCGGAGACGAGCTCGGCTGCGAGAGCAGAGGGCCTAGACCCCAAGACGGCTGCAGACCTGCAGGAGAAGGCCGACTCCCTGTTCAAGGGAGAGACGCTTCGTTCGATCCTGCTGAACGCCTACGGATGGTGGACGGTCGCGACCATCGCCCTGTACGTGGGCTTCGCGTTGATCGCTGCTGGGCTCGTGCTCGGCTTCCTCTCGCTGTTGGGATTCCGACACGCGCATCGGGCAGCGCCAGCGAAGGCCTGACGCCAAACGGTCCCCGAGGCCTGAAGGGACTCGGGGACCCAGGACGTCGACCAATGGTGGAGCCGCGCAAGACGGTGCGAACTCGCGAGTCATTCTCGCACCCCTTTTCCCCGGTTCCTTGAGATCGAAGGGAACAAACATGGCCAGTCGGCCAAAGCTCATCCGAAACAAGACAGTCATGGCGATCGTCGGGGTCGCCGCCGCATCGCTCGCGGGCTATGCGATGTGGGGACCGATTCCCGGAGCCTTCGTGGCCGTGCTGGCTAGCGTTGGGGTCCTCTTCTCTGCCTGGCGTCACAAGGTGCGAGACGCGGGAGTCCGCACTAGGGCAGACGACTTTTCGTTCGCCGAGGTCGCCGCTCGGATGCGCGCCAAGGACAGAGCGCACGAGCTCATGCTGGCGAACCGCACGGCGGCGGTGTTGGAGCCCGCCGCAACGGGATCAGAGTAGTCCGCCCGAGAGCCAGCGCACTCTTCCGAAAGAGGAGCTTCCTGCCGACCCCGGTTCCTATCCGGAGGGCCAGGCAGACGCCCCCCCTTCCGAGCGCGGCTTGGCACGCCACGTCCTGGTGCCAGCCGTCAGCCTGCAGGTGGGAACTGCGTGGGGACGCGACGCGGGGCGTTGTGCCCAGATCGTGCCCGCAGCTCGCCCGGAGCCCGTTGCAGGATGAGTCCGCAGGGAGCTGCCAAGCCGAAGTGACCTGCACCTTTGCGGACGGGGGAGTACGGTGACGCACCCGATCGATAGGTTGAGGGCCCAGTGCCTCTAACGGGCGTTAGGGTTCAATCCCCTCTCCGACACCGAACGGCTGGGCTCATCCGAATACGATGCTGACCTCGACCATGACCCCTGCCCTGGTACCCAGCCGACCTCCTGTGTCACCTGTTATCGAGGCAGATCCGGGCCGGCGGTGATGGCTTGCTTCCTCGGGGGCGTTGGAACGTGACCGAGCTCGACGAGTCGATCATCTCTCGGACGACCTCGTCCATGTGTCAGAGTGCGACCATGGCCGCGCGGGCTCCGACGGGCGCGCCCCGAGCGCCATCGCCGAGGTCACACCGCGACCACGCCCATCACCCACACGCCGATCATCACCACGCCGGCTGCGAGCTGGATCACGATGCCGAGGGCCACACCCTTCAGCGCCTCCAGCGTGGCACCCCACGCCGGACGGAGCCTGCGGTGACGAATCAGCTCGGCGACCAACACTCCCGCGGGGAACCCGATGAGCGCGCCGACGACGGGCACCGCGAAGAACCCGATCACTACGCCGATGCCCCCAGCGATGACGACCCAGGAAGGGGCACCAGCGTCGTTGGCGCGTCGGACCGGCAACACACTCGCGGCGACGATCCCCGCGATCCCGATCAAGGCCATGATGATGGCGATCGCCCATGCGAAGGCTCCTCCGCGCTGCACAGCCCAGACGATCCCGGCCCCGGCGACCAGGATGAGCCCAGGGAAGACGGGCACCAGCACACCGACGAGGCCGGTGAGCATGACGATCACCAATACCACCTCGAGCGTGGACATTTGCGAAGGATAGCGTCGACTGTCGGGGCAACGGGGTGGTAGCTTCGGTGCTGTAGGACGATGGGGAGTGTCAAGGAAATGAGGGCATCTGAGACGGTGGTGATCAAGCCGAGGGTGACAGCGGTACTCGCGATGGCCCTGAGCATCATATGGAGCATCGCATCCCCGGCATCGGCCGCTGTCCCATCGGAGAACGCGACGAAGACGTACATGCTCGACTCGCGCTCATGGGTCGTGCGGGTCGCGGGCAGCAACATATGGGTCGGAGGAACGTCGTCTCGGTATCTCACGCCGAGCCGTACCCCGGGGCC
The DNA here is from genome assembly GCA_963831325.1 of uncultured Actinomycetes bacterium. GTDB lineage: Bacteria > Actinomycetota > UBA4738 > UBA4738 > HRBIN12 > JAOUEA01. The sequence continues at coordinate 56,591 of CAWHQA010000025.1, read as the reverse complement.
CGCGGCGAGAGGCCTTGCGGCGTTCAACCCGGTGACCGGTGCGCCGGCAGCGGTCAGGCTTCCGAACCTCGGCACCAACCCGACGGTGTACGACCTCTCCCTCGGGCCCAACGGCACGCTGTACGTGGCCGGGCGATTCTCGTACTCATTCGGCGGTCGGAGCCGGCAGAACCTGGTGGGCATCAACCCTTCCACTGGCGCGATCGTGGCGGGGTTCTCGACGCCGAGCCTCAAGACCGTGCTCGCAACCACCGATCGCGTGTATGCCGGAGGCGCGCGGCTCGAGGCGTACCGCCTCGACGGTTCGAGGGACCCGGCCTTCCAAGCGGTGGTGCCGGTGATCGATGACTCCTTGCGCAGCCACGACACGCAGAGGCAGTTCCGCGATCTCGTCGCCTCCACGGGCGATGTCATCGCGATCGGGCAATTCGACTTCATCAACGGGCAGCCGCAGAAGGTGGCCGTGAAGGTCGATGCCTTCAGCGGGCAGCCGCGAGCATGGAAGCTGGCCAACATCGCCCCGACCAGCGCGGCCTTCGGGCTCAGCGGCGCGATCTCGGGCGACCGTCTGTACGTGGCGGCCGGGGGTTCGGATTTCATCGGCGCATACAGAGCGATCGACGGCGGTCAGATCTGGAAGACAGACACATCGGGGTCGTCACAGGTCGTGGCGGTCTACGACGCGACGACCATCCTGGTCGGGGGGCACTTCGAATGGGTCGCGCGGTCGCCCGGACAGCAGTGCGGGAGCAACCAGCACCCGAACACCTCGTGTTTCCAGCAACCCCGTTTCGCCGCGATCGGTACGGCGGACGGCCGGGCGAACACGTCGTTCACGCCTCGGATCTGTTGCAACTACACGGGCGTGTGGGGCATCGCCGTGCGAAAGGGCGCGGTGCACGTCGGCGGCGCGTTCACCATCGCGGGAGGCCGCAGCCAGTCCCACTACGCGAAGTTCGCGTGAGATCTCCGCGAGTCCCGCGTTCGGGTTGCGCTAGACTTCTTCTCATGAGCTAGCGGGACTTCCTCGTCGACACGGCACCGCGTTGCGGTGCCGTGTCCGTGTGCCCATCGTCCGCCGACACCACACCGAGGAGTTCCCACCGATGATCGCGCTCGAGGTCCAAGAGGCCGAGGTCGAAGCGGGCGGCGTCACGGTCGTCGAACATCTGTCGTTCACCCTTCGTGCGGGGGAGAAGATGGGTGTGGTCGGGCGCAACGGCGCCGGCAAGACGAGCATGCTCCGCGTTCTGGCGGGGGAGCGGCCGGCCGCCGCCGGATCGGTGGTCCGGAGAGGGGCGGTCGGATACCTGCGCCAGGACCCCCGTCAGGACCGGTCGAGCGACGACGTGCTGGCCCTGGCCTCGGTGCTGGAGGCTCGTGACCTGGTGGATCTGGCGACGCGCGTGGAGAAAGCGCGAGTGGCCCTCGAGGAAGCGCCCTCCGATCGTCACGTGGCGCGCTTCACGCGGCTCGAAGACGAGTACACGACGCTCGGTGGGTACCGAGCCGAGTCGGAGGCACGGTCGATCGCGGCCGGCCTCGGCCTCGCTCAGGATCGTCTCAGCCTGCCGGTCGGGGCGCTGTCGGGTGGAGAGCGACGCAGGCTGGAGCTGGCTCGCATCCTGTTCGGCGGCTCCGACCTGCTGCTGCTCGACGAGCCGACGAACCACCTCGACGCAGACGCGAAGTTCTGGCTGATGAAGTTCCTCGGGGAATACCCCGGAGCGCTGTTGGTCGTGAGCCACGATCTGGGCCTGCTCGACGCTTCCATCACGCGGATCCTTCATCTCGATCGCGACGGAGCCGTGCAGTATCGAGGGACCTACTCGCAGTATCGAGTGGCGCGGGCACGAGACGAGGAGCGACTGACATCGCTCGCTGAGCGGCAGGAGCAGGAGATCAGGCGGCTCCGGACCCTGGCCGATTCGATGCGCGGGCAGACGCAGCGTCGAGCCCGGGCGGCGAAGTCGATCGACACCCGCCGAGGAAAGCTCGAGGCGACGCGGGTCGCGGCGCCGACGCGCGAACGGTCGGTGCGGTTCCGCTTCCCTCCGCCTCCACATTGCGGACGAACCGTACTCGTGGTGCAGGGACTCACGAAGTCGTACGGATCGACGCCGGTGTTCGATGACATCTCGTTCGAAGTTGGCAGGAAGGACCGCCTGTTGATCATGGGCCTCAACGGCGCCGGCAAGACATCGCTGCTCCGCATCCTGACCGAGCAGACCGACGCCGATGCGGGCACGTTCAGCTGGGGGCACGACGTCGTCCCTGGCTATTACGCGCAGGAGCACGAGGGCATCATCGAAGGCACCGATGTCCTGGCGCACATGCGAGCGGCATCGTCGGCCGACGATCAGCAGCTGCGTGCGCTGCTCGGCATGTTCGGCCTCTCAGGGGGCATCGCCTTCCAGGACGCCGGCACGCTCTCAGGCGGTGAGAAGACGAAGCTCGCCTTGGCCCAGCTGGTCGCCGGCCGAAAGAACGTGCTGTTGCTCGACGAGCCGACGAACAACCTCGATCCGCCATCGCGCACCGCCATCGCGCACGCGCTGCAAGACTGGCCCGGCGCAATGATCATCGTGAGCCACGATCCGGAATTCGTCGATGCGCTCGCCCCCGAGCGGGTGCTGATGATGCCCGAGGGCGACCTGTCGTTCTGGAACGAAGACCTGCTCGATCTCGTCGCGCTCGCCTGATCGTGTCCGGCATGGTTAACACGGCCGCGCGCGGATATCCTCGCCCGGCCGACAGACGCTCGAGGGAGGCAGATGTTCTATGAGCAGCAACGGATCCGCCGACCTGGTGTTCGTGAACGGCGGGGTTTACACGGTCGACGCTGCCCGATCGTGGGCGCAGGCCGTAGCGGTTCGTGGTGGACGTATCGTCGCTGTCGGGACCGAGGCCGACGTCAGGGAACGCATGCGTCAGGGCACCGAGGTCGTCGACCTCGCCGGCGGCATGCTGGTTCCGGGGTTCCAGGACGCCCACGTGCACCCGGTGGGTGGCGGGCTCGACATGCTGCAGTGCGACCTCCACCATCTATCGACGCAGGAGGAGTACCTCATCGCGATCAAGACGTACGCCGAAGCGCACCCCGAGCGCGAGTGGATCCTCGGCGGCGGGTGGGCCATGGACGTCTTCCCTGGGGGTACTCCCAGGAAGGAGCTGCTCGATGCTGCGGTCCCCGGCCGCTGCGTCTACCTGCCCAACAGGGATGGGCACAGCGCCTGGGTGAGCTCCCGCGCGCTCGAGATGGCGGAGATATCGAGCGACACACCCGATCCGGGCGACGGGCGCATCGAGCGCGGCGCCGACGGGAAGCCCTCCGGCACGTTGCACGAGGGCGCCGCGGACCTCGTCGGTCGCCTCGCGCCCGAGCCGACAGCCGAGGAGATGGCGGAAGGGCTGCGGAGGGGGCAGGCCTACCTGCATTCCCTCGGCATCACGGCGTGGCAAGATGCCATCGTGGACGATGGCGCCGGGTTCGGCCACAACTTCACGCGGTACGTCGAGGCGGCCGAGCGGGGCGAGCTCACGGCCCGGGTGATCGGAGCGCTCTGGTGGGATCGACACCGCGGCGTGGACCAGATCGACGGATTGGTCGAGCTTCGGGAGCGCGGCCAGGTAGGCCGATTCGCGGCGACGAGCGTCAAGATCATGCAAGACGGCGTCTGCGAGAACTTCACTGCGGCGGTGCTCGACCCCTACCTGGACTCGCACGGTACACCGACCGACAACCGCGGCATCTCGTTCGTCGACCCTGAGACGTTGAAGGGCGCCGTCACCGAGCTGGACCGGCTCGGTTTCCAAGTGCATTTCCATGCACTCGCGGAACGGGCCGTGCGTGAATCGCTCGACGCGGTCGAAGCGGCCCTCCTCGCCAACGGACCGAGTGACAATCGGCATCACCTCGCCCACCTCCAGGTGATACATCCCGACGACATCCCCCGGTTCCGCGACCTGCGAGCGGTCGCGAACGCCCAGCCGCTGTGGGCGGCTCACGAATCGCAGATGGACGACCTCACGATCCCGTTCCTCGGGGAACCGCGCTGGCGGTGGCAGTATCCGTTCGCGAGTCTCGTACGCGCGGGTGCCACTCTCGCGATGGGGAGCGATTGGAGCGTCTCGAGCCCGGATCCGCTCGAGGAGATGCATGTGGCGGTGAATCGCACGATGCCGAGCGACTACCCGTACAAGGTCGAGCGGCGAGAGGTCTTCTTGCCCGACGAACGGCTCGACCTGCCGACCGCGCTCGCCGCCTTCACGATGGGCTCGGCGTACGTGAACCACCTCGACCGGGAGACCGGTTCGATCGAGGTCGGCAAGCTCGCCGACCTGACGGTCATCGACCGCGATCTGTTCGAGCAACCCACCGACGAGATCGCCGACGCACACGTGGAGCAAACCTTCGTGGAGGGCGAGCGCGTCTTCGCCGCTCCAGGCGCTTGAACGCACGTCGGCCGCCGTACGGACCGTCAGCGGTGATGCTCGCCGTCGTCATCGCGAGTGCCGCGATCCAGATCGAGCCGGCCGGAGCCCTCAACGAGCGGCCGCGGGGGTTGGCCTTCCGATGCAGATTGGTGGCCACGGATCGAGGCGGTGACATCGCGCTCAGCTTCAGACTGAGGACGAACGAGCCGCGAGGGGAATGGCGCATCCGCATGTTCCACGAAGGGGAACGAATCGTCTCGAAGGCCCGAGCTACCAGTGCTGCCGGCGATCTCAAGGTGCGACGCCGTGTTCCCGACCTGCGCGGAAGGGATGACGTGATCGGTCGGGCGAGGCATCTCGTCACGGGTGCGGTCTGTGAGGTTGCGTCGCGCGTATGAAGCGACCCCGCTGACCCGGGGTCGACCCTTCGCTCCCGCTCGCCCTTGAGCCGCTGCTAGCATCGTGCTCCGCGGCTGAACGGTCGTTCAAGCCTCACCCTCGCGGCATCCCGAAGGAGCTCCGTCCATGTCAACGAGCCCGATCGAGCTCGATCTGCTGCGTCCGGTGCTCGCGCCGACGCTCGGCCGTGCGCGGACGCTTCCGGCCGAGGCATACACGTCACAGGCGGTCTTCGATTGGGAATCGATGCACCTGTTCGAGCAGGGGTGGGTCTGCGTTGGGCGTGCGGACGAAGTGGCGAACCCTGGCGACCAGCGAGCGTTCCGCATCGGGAACGAAGGGATCCTCGTAGTGCGTGGCACCGACGGCGAGCTCCGAGGCTTCTACAACACTTGCCGTCACCGAGGGCACGAGCTGCTCGAACCCGGCGCGTCGCGGAACCTCCGTGCGATCAAGTGCCCGTATCACGCATGGGTCTACTCACTCGACGGCGCCCTGGCTGCCGCACCACGGTTCGGCGCCCTCGAGGAGTTCGACAAGCAGCGATACCCCCTCATCGCCGCTCGGGTCGAGGAGTGGCGTGGGTGGGTCTTCGTCGATGCCGCGGGCACGGCGCCCGCGTTCGCCCAGCACGTGGGGAATCTCGACGAGCTGATCGCTCCCTGGGAAACGGAACGCCTCTTCGTCGCCGAGACCCACGAGTACGAGATCGCCGCCAACTGGAAGACGATCACCGAGAACTACCACGAGTGCTACCACTGCCCCTCGATACACCCGGCGCTCTGCGATGTGACGCCGGTCGACTCCGGTCAGAACTTCGCCCACGACGGGCTCTGGGTGGGAGGCAACATGGAGCTCAAGGACTTCGCCGACACCATGTCGCTCACGGGGGAGTCGGGGGGCGTGCCGATCCGGGGGCTCGATCACCGGCAACGCCGCGAAGTGTTCTACTTCGGCCTTTTCCCGAACCTGTTGATCAGCCTGCACCCCGACTACGTCATGACCCATCGGATCGAGCCGCTCGGACCCGGGCGGACCAAGGTCGAATGCCAATGGCTCTTCCCTCCGGAGGTGATCGAGCGTCCCGATTTCAGCCACGCGTACGCCAGCGAGTTCTGGGACATCACGAACCGCGAAGACTGGCTCGCGTGCGAGTCGGTGTTTCGAGGGCTGCAGAGCCAGGGCTTCCACCAGGGGCCGTTCGCCTCGAGCGAAGACGAGGTGCACATCTTCATGGCGATGGTGGCCCAGGCGTATGTCGATGGCTCCGCGAGCAAGCCGCCGCAGGTGCACCAGCCAGACACGGCCAGCGCCTGAGCTTTCCGCTGACCCGGGGACAGCGCCGGACCTTGCGGCGAGTACCACCGCGCGTACGATTCGCCACAACCTGCCAAGGAAGGGAGAACAGCGATGCCCGAGCCGTTCGATATGGGATCGGTGCAGCGGGGTGCACGCAACCGCCGCACGCCGTACTACGAGGCAACGCAGAAGTACGGACCCAAGGGGTACACGGTCTACAACCACATGTACTTCCCGATCCGGTTCGATTCGTTCGAGAACGAGTTCGACGCGCTGCTCAATGGCGTCACACTGTGGGACGTCGCCGTCGAGCGATGCCTCGAGATCTCGGGCCCCGACGGCCTCCGCTTCGCGCAGCTGCTGACTCCCCGAGATCTCTCGAAGTGCGCGGTCGGCCAGGCCAAGTACGTGCTGATCGTCGACAGCGACGGTGGCATCGTGAACGACCCGGTGCTCACGCGCATGGACGAGAACACCTTCTGGTTCGCGCTGGCCTCGAGCGACGCCCTGCTGTTCGCCCGGGGCCTCAAGAACGCCTATCCGGATCTAGACGTCACGATCAAGGAAGCCGACGTCGCGCCACTGCAGGTACAGGGTCCCAAGTCCAAGGATCTGATGGTCAAGTTGCTGGGCGAGGAGATCTTGGACCTCAAGTACTACTTCTGGACAGATGCGAAGATCGCAGGTGTCCCGATTGTAGTCACGCGTACAGGGTGGACGTCGGAAGTGGGGTACGAGGTCTACACCACAGATACGTCGCGCGGGAACGACGTCTACGAGGCGATCATGGAAGCCGGCCAGGAGTTCGGCATCGTTCCGACCGGCCCCAGCGACATCCGTCGCATCGAGGGCGCGATCTTCAACTGGGGCGCCGACATGACCTACGAGGACAACCCGATCGAGATGGGCATGGACCGCCTCGTCGATTGGGATTCCCTGACCGATGACGCGTCGATCTCGATGGCTGCCCTCCGCAGGATCAGGGACGAGGGTGTCGACCGGCGCATCGTCGGGGTGGAGATGGACGGCGATGCCTTCCCAGCGCTGAACAACGTGAAGTGGCGTGTCTCGTCCGACGGCGCGGAAGTCGGGACGGTCACGTCCGCGATCTACTCGCCTCGACTCGAGAAGAACATCGGCTTCGCATGGGTCCCGAACGAGCTGGCCGAGATCGGATCCTCACTGCAGGTCGCGAGCGAGTGGGGTGATCGGAGCGCAACGGTCGTCGAGATGCCGTTCGTCGACCCGAAGAAGACCATCCCGGTCTCCTGACCCATATCCCGCTCGTAGTTCGGGGTGGGCTCGCATTGAGCCGTGGTTCAACATCGGCGCCGCAGGCACAGCTTGCGGCGCCGATTTGCATCTGGCACGCGGCTTGAACCATGATTCAACCCTGGCGCCGAGCGAGTGGTTCGGCATCGAGGTCACGGAGGCTCAGGATGACCAATGAACGGCAGGAGATGCTCGACAAGAGCGCAACCTTGTACTTCGGTCCCTGGTACCGGCAGTCGCCGTTCTTCAACGCGACCCGTCGCGCTGGGTGCACCTCGTACGACATCTACAACCACATGTACCTGCCCGCGTACTACGACGACCCAGAGACGGAGTACTGGGCACTGTCCAACGCCGTGACGATGTGGGACGTCGGCGTGGAGCGCACGATCGAGGTGAGCGGCCCAGACGCCGACCGACTGATCGACATGATCACGTGCCGGGACCTCACGAAGTGCGCCGTGAAGCAGGGCAAGTACATGCTCGTCACCGGACCCGACGGATCTATCGTGAACGACCCGGTGCTGTTGCACGTTGGCGAGAACCGTTGGTGGATGCAGCTTGCGGACAGCGACGCGGGACTCTACGCGCTCGGCGTGGCCGCCTCGAGCGGGCTCGACGCACAGGTCAGCACCCCCGACGTCCATCCGATGCAGGTGCAAGGCCCCCTGGCCGCCAAGACCCTCGAGAAGCTCGTGGGAACCGCGATCTACGACATCAAGTACTACTGGATCGAGGAGTTCGATATCGACGGCATCCCGGTCGTGATCAGTCGCACCGGATGGACGGCGATCCCCGGATTCGAGGTGAACCTGCTCGACTACTCCAGGGGAGACGAGCTCTGGGACAAGATCGCGGCCGCCGGCGAGGAGTTCGAGATCCGTCCGATCGCGCCCTGCGAAGGCCGTCGTATCGAGGCAGGCATCTTCAACTACGGATCCGACATCCGGCTGGGCGACACGCCATTCCACGTGATGGGACTCGAACGCCTCGTCGAAGAGCAGCCCCAGGACTACATCGGCAAGGCCGCGCTCCAAGAGCTCCGCACGAAGGGGGTCGATCGAAAGCTCGTGGGCATCGAGCTCGACGGCGACGAGCTCCGAGCGGAGATGTCCGAGTACTGGATCGTGTCATCCAACGGCAAGGAAGTCGGGCACATGACCGATGCGGTTTGGTCTCCTGGGCTCAAGAAGAACATCGGGTTCGTCTGGGTGCCGATCGGCTTGGCAGAGCCGGGCAATCGTCTCGATGTCGAAACGGAGGACGGAGCCCACCTCACGGGCTCGACCGCCATGATCCCGTTCGTCGATCCACGCAAGGAGAAGCCCGCAGGCTCGCTCGCCTCATAAGCTCACGAGATCGTGCCTGGGAACCACTCCAGGGAACATCTTCGCCACATCTGTGGGTTGAAGTTGCTGAACCCCCCGCCTTCGGGGTATCGAATCAGACGTGTTGAACGTCGTACCCTCGAACGGGAGGAACCCCTCGATGAGACGCATCACGATCGCGCTGCTGGCCCTGGTCGCAGTGTCGGCGGCCGCGTGCTCGGTGTCCCTGGGTGACAAGGGCACCGAGAACGAGGCCACGGGCCTGGCCAGCACGACCTCGACCGAACCGCTCGACCCGGGCAAGGAGCCGGTCGCAGCCGTCGTCGACCGGGTGCTTCCGGCCGTCGTGAACGTGACGACCGACGTGTACCAGCAGGACGGCAGCTCCGGACAAGGCGTGGGAACCGGGTTCATCGTGCGCGCCGACGGCGTCATCGTGACGAACTGCCACGTGGTCGAGGGCGGCTCCCGGCTGACCGTGTTCCTGTCCGACAAGGATCGCACCGAGTACGAAGCGCGGCTGATAGGGGCCGATTGCCTGAACGACCTGGCCGTACTCGATATCGACGAGGAAGGCCTCCCCACCGTGCCGCTGGGTGACTCGGCGGGGCTTCGGCTCGGACAACGCGTCGTTGCCCTCGGCTACGCGCTCGGCCTCGAGGGGGGCCCGACCGTCACCACCGGAATCGTTTCCTCGCTTGACCGCACTCTCGAGGTACCTGACCCCAACTGCCAGGCCTGCCCCGCGCAGCAGACCCCGCAAGGCGAGCTCCCGATCCGAACGTACCCAAGCGTGATCCAGACGGATGCGGCGATCAACCCCGGCAACTCCGGTGGTCCGCTCGTCGACATGACCGGCGCCGTCGTCGGCATCAACTCCGCTGGCACTCAGAGCGCGGAGAACATCGGATTCGCGATCAAGATCGCCTTCGTGAAGGACACGATCGAGTCCTCGATCACGGATCCGCTTGCCGCGACTGGCTATCTGGGGGTATCGACCGCCGAGATCACTGCTGATCTTCGCTTCCAACAGGGGATCGAGGTCGAGTCCGGCGCCTACGTGGTGGGCACGCTTGCCGATGGCCCTGCCGACGAGGTCGGCATCGGCGAGGGCGATGTCATCGTATCGGTCGACGGCAACGCGGTTCGAACGCCCGAGAACCTCGGCACCGTTCTCGACAAGCTCGCACCCGGTGACATGGTATCGATCGAGTTGATCGAGGACGGCGGGGCCAGCCGGACCGTCGAGGTCGAGCTGGCAGCACGACCGCTGCCGGTCGAGATCCCCTGACGAGGCTCGGCCCTCGCGACGCGTGCGCTAGCCTGGGCCGGTGAGCCTACCTGCGCCTCGATCGGGTGCGTTCGTTGCCGGCGAACGCGTGCTGCTGATCGACCAGCGGAACCGCACCTATCTCGTGCGTCTCGAGAGCGGCGGCACGTACCACACCCACAGTGGGACGCTCGCCCACGACGCGCTGATCGGGGCGACGGAAGGCACGAGGCTCGAGACGTCGCGCGGCATGGTGCTCGTGTCGTTCCGCCCGAGGTTCGCCGACTTCGTGCTCAAGATGCCCCGAGGGGCCCAGGTGATCTACCCGAAGGACATCGGACCAATCGTGACGTATGCGGATGTGTTCCCGGGGGCCCGTGTGATCGAGGCGGGCACGGGCTCGGGCGCGCTCACGATCGCGCTCTACCGCGCGGTCGGCGACGCGGGAACGGTCGTGTCATACGAGCTTCGCGACGAGCATCGCGACAAGGCGATCGAGAACGTCGAGGCATTCTTCGGCGCCGTACCCGCTGTCGTGGATCTCCGTCTGGGGGCGCTGTCCGAGGTCGCAGGGACGGGGGAGCTCTACGATCGCGCCATCCTGGACATGCCGGAGCCATGGGGGCCCTTGCCTGCTCTGCGCGAAGTGCTCGAACCCGGGGGAGTCGTATGCGCCTACCTGCCGACGACCGTGCAAGTGCAACAGCTGGTGCTTGCTCTGCCGGGCAACGGCTTCCAGCACATCGAGACGTTCGAGACGCTGAAGCGCGGGTGGCACGTCACGGAGCGAAGCGTACGGCCCGACCATCGGATGGTGGGGCACACAGGGTTCATCTCTATCGCCCGCCGCGAGGCGTGACATCGCCCGCCGCGAGGCGTGACATCGCCCGCCGCGAGGCGTGACATCGCCCGAGCTGTTCAGAACCCTGTCGGAAGGTGCCGATACCTTAGCGGTCATTTCCTCAGGTGAGAACTACCTTGGAATGGGCATTACACGTTCGTCGAGAACTTCCGTATCACAGGGAAGGAGACCTCAGATGAGGCTCCCTGGAACCGGGCAGACCCGAGGTACCATCCGGCTCTAGCCTGCTGGAGGTGTCACCGATGGCGGAACGAGAGCGCGTCGAACGCTACGACGCGCAGGTGCATGAGCTACAGAGCCAGGTGAAGTTCCTGGAGGAAGAGGTCGGCCTGCTCCGTCGCCGGCTCACGAACGCACCCCGCCAGGTCACCGTGCTCGAAGACAAGCTCGTCGAGACACGCCAGCAACTCGATCGCGCCGTCGGTCAGAACCAGAAGCTCGCCGATGCGCTTCGCGCCGAGCGCGACAAGATCGAGGCGCTCGCCGAGGAGGTCGAGAAGCTCTCGCAGCCCCCCGCCTCCTTCGGTGTCTACCTCTCGAGCAACGACGACGGCTCGATCGACGTGTTCACCGCAGGCCGCAAGATGCGAGTGATGCCGGCCCCTGACATCGATCAACGGGTCTTCCGTCCGGGTGTGCAGGTCGTGCTCAACGAGTCGCTGAACGTTGTCGAAGTCCTCGACCCCGATCGGGCCGGTGAGGTCGTCAAGGTCAAGGACCGACTGGGTGAGGACCGCGTGATCGTGGTCGGTCGAGGTGACGAGGAGTATGTGGCGCACCTGGCCGGTGAGCTCACGACGACGCACGTGCGAGCGGGCGACAATGTGCTGTTCGACTCCCGCGCGGGCGTGGCCACCGAGCTGCTGCCCAAGGAACAGGTCGAAGAGCTCGTCCTCGAAGAGATCCCCGACGTCAGCTACGAGGACATCGGCGGGCTCGAGGGTCAGATCGATTCGATCCGTGACGCGGTGGAGCTGCCGTTCCTCTACGCGGAGCTTTTCGCCGAGCACGAGCTCGAGGCACCCAAAGGGGTGCTGTTGTACGGACCTCCCGGCTGCGGTAAGACCCTGATCGCCAAGGCGGTCGCGAAGTCGCTCGCGGAGAAGGTCGCCGAGCGCGCGGGGCGTGACGACGCCCGGAGCTACTTCCTCAACGTCAAAGGCCCGGAGTTGCTCAACAAGTATGTGGGCGAGACCGAGCGCCAGATCCGCGAGATCTTCATCCGGGCGAAGGAGCGCAGCGAGGAAGGCCTGCCCGTCATCGTGTTCTTCGACGAGATGGATTCGATCTTCCGCACCCGGGGCACAGGCATCTCGAGCGACGTCGAATCGACGATCGTGCCACAGCTGCTGAGCGAGCTCGACGGCGTCGAAACCCTGAAGAACGTGATCGTGATCGGCGCATCGAACCGAGAGGACCTGATCGACCCGGCGATCCTGCGCCCGGGGCGTCTCGACGTGAAGATCAAGATCGAGCGGCCGAACCAGCAACAGGCATCCGACATCATGTCGAAGTACCTACACCCGGTCGTGCCGATCCACCCCGATGAGGTGTCCCGCTACGGGGGCGACGCCCAGCAGGCGTGCTACCGCATGATCGAGAAGACGGTCGAGCAGATGTACGAGCAGAACGACCGCAATCGCTTCCTCGAGGTCACGTACGCCAGCGGCGACAAGGAGATCCTGTACTTCAAGGACTTCAACTCGGGCGCGATGATCGAGAACATCGTGCGTCGCGCGAAGAAGGACGCGATCAAGCGCTTCCTGTCGATGGGCGACAAGGGCATCAAGACCGAGGATCTTCTCACCGCGATCCGCGATGAGTTCAAGGAGAACGAGGATCTCCCGAACACCACGAACCCCGACGACTGGGCCCGCATCTCGGGCAAGAAGGGCGAGCGGATCGTGTATGTGCGTACGTTGCTCGGCCACGATGGCGACGGCCGCCAGGTCGACCGCGTGAACGCCGGTCAGTACCTGTAAGGTGGCCGCGTGGCCATCCCCAAGGTCTTCGGGACCGAGACGGAGTACGGCATCGCCGCGGTCGGGGCCCCCGATTTCAACCCCGTCCTGTCCTCGTCGCTGCTGATCTCAACCTATGCTGGGTCGCTCCGCCGGATCCGTTGGGACTACGAGCAGGAATCTCCGTTACGCGATGCCCGGGGGTTCGAACCTGTGCCGGCCCGCGAGGGCAGCGACGAGGATCTCGGACTCGCGAACGTCATCCTGCCCAACGGAGCGCGCTACTACGTCGATCACGCGCACCCCGAGTACTCGACACCCGAATGCATCACTCCCCGCCAGCTGGTGATCCACGACAAGGCGGGGGAGCGCATCCTGGAGCGGTCGTTGCATGAAGTCGCGGCAGCGATGCCGAGCGCACCGCAGCTGTCGATCTACAAGAACAACTCCGATGGCAAGGGCAACAGCTACGGCACCCACGAAAACTATCTGGTCGATCGCGCCACGCCGTTCGGCGATATCGTGCGGGACCTCACACCCTTCTTCGTGACCCGCATCGTGTACACGGGGGCCGGCAAGGTGGGCGCCGAGGCGCCGTGGGATGAACGGGATCGCGCGATCTATCAGATCGCCCAGCGCGCGGACTTCTTCGAGACGGAGGTCGGCCTCGAGACGACCTTGAAACGGCCGATCATCAATACCCGAGACGAGCCGCACGCCGACCCGGAGCGCTACCGGCGCTTGCACGTGATCGTCGGTGATGCGAATCTCTGCGAGGTCTCGACGTTCCTCAAGATCGGGACGACGGCGATCGTCTTGAAGATGATCGAGGATCGATTCCTGCCGGATCTGTCCATCGCGAATCCGGTCCAGTCGTTGCACGAGATCTCACGAGACCTCACATGCACGCACGAGATCGCGCTCGCCGACGGCCGGCGCGTGAACGCTGTGCAGCTCCAGTGGGAGTACTTGGAGAACGCGAAGAAGTACGTTGAGCGCGAGGACGACACCCTCGAACATCGCGAGGTGCTCGACCGGTGGGAATCGGCACTCACCGCGCTCGAAGCCGATCCGCTCTCGCTGCATCGAGAGCTCGACTGGGTCGCGAAGCACCGGGTGCTGCAGGCCTACCGCGACCGTGACGGCCTCAGCTGGAACGACCCGAAGCTCCGTGCGATCGACTTGCAGTATCACGACGTTCGCCGTGACAAGGGCCTCTACTACCGGCTCGAGGAGGGCGGCAAGGTCGAGCGTCTGACCACCGACGACGAGGTCGAGACCGCGATCATGAACCCGCCCGTCGATACTCGGGCGTACTTCAGAGGGCGGTGCATCGACAAGTTCCCGGACGCGATCGCGGCCGCCTCGTGGGACTCCCTGATCATCGACACTGGCGCCGATGCCTTGCAGCGCATACCGATGCGCGAGCCGCTCCGTGGCACGAAGGCGCATGTGGAAGAGTTGCTCGCAGCGAGCGACGACGCAGCCTCGCTGGTGGCCAAGCTGCAAAGCTGACCCTTCGCCCGAGGACGTACGGAGTCTTCAGCCTTCTGCCGGACGTTCCGAAACCCACGAGTAGGATAGGTCGCATCGAAAGGAGCCATGGCGTGCCGCAGGAGCAAGAGCAGAAGAAGATCCAGCGCAAGGATGGTGGTGGCGACGGGCCCGATGCTGACGCCGCTCAGGTGCAGTCGTCGTCGAAAGCCTCGGAGTTGAAGGAAGAGATGGACGACATCTTGGACGAGATCGACTCTGTGCTGGAAGAGAACGCCGAGGAATTCGTCAAGAGCTACGTGCAGAAGGGCGGGGAGTGACCGACCATCCGCTTCCCCTGTCGGGAGCGTCGTTCGGCGCGAACCCGAGCTTCGTCGACCTGCTCCGAGACGCGCGGCCCGATGAGCTCGCGCACCTGCGCCAAACGGTGTCGGCGGAGTCGGCCGCGGCGGTGCCTCACGGCACGACGGTGCTCGGTCTGATCTACGCCGATGGAGTCCTCGTCGCGGGGGATCGACGGGCGACGTCCGGTTACACGATCGCCGACGAGACGATGCGGAAGGTCTTCGCCGCCGACGACTACTCCGCGATCGCGATCGCCGGCGCAGCCGGCATGGCCGTCGAGATGGTCCGGCTTTTCCAGCTCGAGCTCGAGCACTACGAGAAGCTCACGGGCGACCGGCTGTCATTGGAGGGCAAGGCGAACCGGCTCGCGCAGCTGATCAGACAGAACTTCCCGCTCGCGATGCAAGGATTGGTCGTCGTTCCCTTGTTCGGGGGCTTCGACGAGCGACGCGACGCAGGGCGGCTGTTCTATTACGACGCCACCGGCGGCCGCTGGGAAGAAGACGACTACCAGGCGACCGGATCGGGGAGCCAGCCCGCGAAGAACTCACTGAAGAAGCGGTGGCGCGACGGGCTCTCCCGCGACGAGGCGATCAAGGCGGCGGTCGAGGCGTTGCTCGATGCCTCCGAAGACGACGTCGCGACCGGAGGGCCGAGCGTCTATCGGCACATCTTCCCGATCGCGCTCGCCGTGACCGCCACGGGCGCAGACGAGGTGCCTGAGTCCGAGGTCGAGGCGGCAGTGAACGCGGTGCTCGAGGAGCGTGCTTGATGTCGTTCATGCCATACGTGGCGCCCGAGCAGATGATGAAGGACCGTTCGGAGTACGCGCACAAGGGCATCGCTCGCGGGCGCTCCGTGATCGGCCTTGAGTACGCCGACGGGTTGCTCTTCATCGCCGAGAACCCAAGCGCCACGTTGCACAAGATCAGCGAGATCTACGACCGCATCGCGTTCGCGGGCGTCGGCAAGTACAGCGAGTTCGAGGACCTGCGCATCGCAGGCATCCGCCTGGCCGACCTGCGGGGATTCAGCTACGGCAGGGAAGACGTGAAGGCCCGCGACCTGGCGAACGCCTACAGCCAGGCGCTGTCGAACATCTTCACCCAGCAGATGAAGCCGTACGAGGTCGAGATCCTCGTCGGAGAGGTCGACGGCGACGCGTCCGGCACCGCGATCTACCACATCCTGTTCGACGGCTCGGTGAATGACGAGCACGAGTTCGTCGCGATCGGTGGTCACGCGGAAGATCTGATGGAGCTGCTCCGGGCCCGCTTCGCCGCGGGGTGGGATCTGAAGACCGCCGTCACCACGGCGGCAGAGGTGCTCGGTTCGCCCGAGAGCCGAACGATCGAGGCCGGGGCCATCGAAGCGGGGGTGCTCGACCGAGGTCGTACGCACCGCCGCAAGTTCCGCCGCCTTGAAGAGCCCGAGGTCACCGAGCTCCTCGCCGGCTGAGGCCGGTCCCGGCGATCGAGCCGACCGGGCGTAGGCTGCTCGGATGGACCGGCGCATCTTCGGGCTCGAGAACGAGTACGGCGTCACGTGCACCTTCCGGGGGCAGCGGCGCCTGTCGCCCGACGAGGTGGCACGGTACCTGTTCCGTCGGGTCGTGCACTGGGGCCGTTCGTCGAACGTCTTCCTGGAGAACGGGGCCCGGCTGTATCTCGATGTCGGCTCGCACCCCGAGTACGCGACGCCTGAGTGCGACGTCGTGAAGGAGGTCGTGGCGCACGACAAGGCGGGGGAGCGCATACTCGAAGCGCTGCTCGGGGCGGCGGAGATGCGCCTACACGAAGAAGGCATCTCCGGCCAGGTCTACCTGTTCAAGAACAACACGGACTCCGCCGGCAACAGCTACGGGTGCCACGAGAACTATCTCGTCGGGCGGCACGGCGAGTTCGCGCGCATGGCCGACGTGCTGATCCCGTTCTTCGTCACACGCCAGATCTGGTGTGGCGCGGGAAAGGTGCTGCACGGGCCTCGAGGCGCTCAGTACTGCATCGCTCAGCGGGCCGAGCACATCTGGGAAGGCGTCTCGAGCGCGACGACCCGATCGCGGCCGATCATCAACACCCGCGACGAACCGCACGCCGACGCCGAGCGGTTCCGCCGGCTGCATGTGATCGTGGGCGACTCGAACATGAGTGAATGGACGACGTTCATGAAGGTCGGCATCACCGACCTGGTGCTGCGCATGGTCGAAGCGAACACGGTCATGCGGGATCTCTCGCTGGAGAACCCGATCCGGGCGATCCGCGAGATCAGCCACGACACGACGTGCTCGCGCACGGTGAAGCTCGCGAACGGCCGCGAGCTCTCGGCCATCGAGATGCAGGTCGAGTACTACGAGAAGACCGAGCGGTTCATCGAGCGCCGCGGCGCGGACGAGATCTCCAAGGTGCTCCTGCGCGAGTGGCGCGAGGCCCTCGATGCATTGATCGACGGAGAACCCGAGCGATTGGTCCGCAAGGTCGACTGGGTGACCAAGCGCACGATGATCGATCGGTACATGGTCAAGCACGACCTGGCCCTCGCGTCACCGCGTGTGGCCCTGCTGGACCTGAGCTACCACGACGTCAACCGCGCTCGGGGGCTCTATTACCTGCTCGAGAAGGCCGGCAAGGTCGAACGGGTCGTGACCGACGCTCAGGTGAACCTCGCGATGCGTGAGCCGCCGCAGACCACCCGCGCAAAGCTCCGCGGCGACTTCATCAAGCAGGCCAAGGCCAAGCGGCGGGACTACACCGTCGATTGGGTGCACCTGAAGCTCAACGATCAGGCGCAGCGCACCGTGCTCTGCAAGGACCCGTTCCGGAGCGTCGACGAGCGTGTCGAGCAGCTGATCGCCCACATGTGACCTACGTTCCGGAGATCCTCGGGCCCGCGATCAGTTCGGGCGAGGGAGCCGTCCACGGCCGTCACCGCCAGCGCCTGTTCCCCGCCGCGACGCGCCCCGCGAGCACGCCGGTGGCGGCCGCCGCCAGTTCGAACAGAGAGGGCACCCCTGCACCCCCAGCAGCGCCCACGTCGTCGATCTCGGCCTTCGATAGTGCTGGGCGCGGATCAACCTCGACGACGTGATGGTGGGCGAAGAGCCCGAGCTGGCCCATCACGCCGCGGATCAGGCCACGCAACGGGTCGTCGACGGACGGCACTGCGATGTCGAGGTCCACGTCGCATGCGTGCAGCATCGCTCGAGCGCCTGCCGGATCGTCGAGCGGAACCACGGGCAGCGGCCTGCCGCCCAGCGCCCTGACCACGACGAGCGCCGCCGCGGCAACGGACCCGTCCGCGATGACGAGCAGCGCGTCGGCGGACGACGAGGCCGCAAGCAGCTCGGCTCCGAGGAACGTTCCGCTCGCGAGCTCCAGTCGCGTGATCGAGGCAAGGCCGGCGCGCGCCACCCCTTCACGAACGGTCGCCTCCAACCTCTGATCACCCAGGACCACGACCGGCGTGTTGCGGAGAGCTCCTGGACCGACCTCGCGCTCGAAGTGCCCAAGTGGCACACGGACCAGCCGAGTGTCGACACCGACGGGGATCTCGGCAACGAGCTCGAGCGAGCCATCGTCGAGGTGCTGGATGCGTCTGATCACTGGATCGCCCGGTCGCTCGGCATGCGAGGCTATGATGCCCGACGATGACGCGCGAGGAACGCATGGAGCCGCTCGAGCGGCTGCTCAACCTCGTCGCGTTGCTGCTCGAGACCGCGACGCCACTGACGTACGAGCAAATCCGGGACACCCTCGACGCCTACCGCGGCGACAACATCGACAGCGCCAAACGCATGTTCGAGCGCGACAAGGATCAGTTGCGCGAGTTCGGAATCCCGCTGCAACTCGTCGACACCGATGTGTGGGGAACGGAGCAGGGGTACATCATCCCGAAGGACGATTACTACCTTCCCGAGATCGCATTCACACCTCAGGAGCTCGGGGCACTTCTGGTCGCGGCACAGAGTGGGGGCGAGAACACCCGAGCCGAGCAAGCCGCGCGGAAGCTTCTGTACGGTGCCGACGGCGGCGTGCTGGCCGGGCTTGCCGGCGGCCCACTGGCCTCGGGATCCGATGCCCGCAGCGCACTCGTGATCGACTGTGCCGACGCCGCGCAGCGGCACCGGCGCGTGCGGTTCGGGTATCGGACCTCACATGGGCAGATCGGCGAGCGGGTCGTCGGCGCCTACGCGATGGTCTTCCGAGGCGGGCACTGGTACCTGGTCGGGCACGACTCGGTCCGAGATGACGTGCGCGCGTTCCGCCTCTCGAGGTTCACGGGTGACCTCGTCGACGACGGGGAAGGCGGCGACCCGCCCGACGGGTTCCGGGCCGCGGATCACGTGCAGGCGGGAGCGTGGGCCGCAACCGGCGAGGAACACGCAGTGATCGCGTTCGCGCCCGAGGTGGCATGGTGGGCACTAGGGTCGTTCGCGGGCGCGCACCGGACCGGGGCTGACGGCGACGGGTGGATCGTGGCCGATGTGCCGATGGCGGAACCGGGTTCGCTGGCCTCGCTCGTGCTGCAGTTCGGCCCCGACGCCGTCGTACGTTCGCCAGAGGCGCTGCGTGACGAGGTCCTCCTGCGTCTGGAGACCGTCGATGGCTGAGAAGGGACGCGCGAGTCCGCCCAAGACCGCCGAGCGGCTCGGTCGCATGTTGGTGATCGTGCCCTATCTCGTGCAGCACCCCGGATCGTCGATCGCTGATGTCGCGACCCTGTTCGACGTCAAGCTCGAGCAGCTCCGCCGAGACCTCGACCTTCTCTTCATGTCCGGCCTTCCCCCGTACGGGCCTGGCGACCTGATCGACGTCGAGGTCGACGAGGACGATCACGTCTGGATCAGGATGGCCGATCATTTCTCTCGTCCCCTTCGCCTCAGCCGTCAGGAGGCGCTCGCGATCACCGTGCGATCGGCAGAGCTGCTCGCAACGCCCGGGTTGCCACAGGCGCCGGCCCTCGCAAGCGCCATGGGGAAGTTGCGCGACGCGCTGGGTCCCGATACGGCCGGTGCGGAGCAGGCGATCGCCACGGCCGAGTCCGGGCGGCCAGCGGAGCACCTCGAGGTGCTACAACATGCCGCGCTCGACCATGAACGGATCACGATCGAATACTTCGCAGGATCGACCGGAGCATGGTCCACACGAGACGTGGAGCCCGAGGAAGTCTTCTCGGCGATGGGGAACTGGTATGTGGCCGCCTGGGATGTCGACGCCGACGACGAACGGCTGTTCCGCGCCGACCGCATCAGGGTGGCTTCCGGCACAGGGGTGCACTTCGAGCCTCGGGGCCTCGAGGGCGCGGGGCGAGCGCTCTACACGCCGACCGGCGATGAGATGCGGGTTCGATTGCTGTTGCGACCGAACGCACGATGGATCGCCGAGTATTACGTAAGCGAGGATGCGGTCGAACGAGGCGACGGGGTGCTGGAGGTGACGCTTCCGGCGGCACGGCTCGAGTGGGTGGCCGGGCTCATGCTTCGTGTCGGTCCCGACGCACAGGTGCACTCGCCTCCCGAGGCGGCCGAGGCGGTCACCGAGCTCGCCCGCAGCACGCTTGCACGGTACCGCTGAGGCTCCCGCAACCGACGCCGGGTCGAAGGTCTTGTCCCACGATCCATCGGGGACGGCGTGACGATGGCTCGAGTTGGGTAGACCCGATCCTGCCGATGACTCTCAAGGCTCGTCGCGACGAGGCCGATAGCACCCGTGAGATGACAACCATCCGGACAACGTGCCCCAGGTGCGGCGAAGTGGACATGGGCCCCGAGGCGATCATGCTCTCGGTGCGCCAGAGCGGCCGCGAAGGCAGCTACCGTTTCACCTGCCCCAGCTGTGCCGACGACGTGGAGAAGCGCGCCGACCGCAAGATCGTCGCGCTGCTCGTCTCGGCCGGCGTCGACATCGAGCAGTCCGAGAGCGATCAGTTGCTCTTCGACGACGACGAGGGCGTGGGAGACCTGCGGGCATCGATACCGCAGGGGCCGAGATTCTCGATCGACGACGTGATCGAGTTCCACTACCTGCTCGAAGACGACCGATACATCGAGGAGTTCGTGGCCTCGAGCGGCGGCAACTCCTAACTCCACCTGACCCCCACCGCGGCGTTCCCGATTATGGAGAACGCTGAGCCAACGGCCCCCTCGTGTAGCATCGCCCGTGTGGGCACGTGGCTCATCGTCTGGTTCGTGATCGGCATCGTATCGACGATCGCCGTACTGGCCTTCTTGACCGCCCTGATCCGCCATCTTCTGTTGCTCGGACGCACCGCACGTCGTATGCAGGAAGAGCTCACGCCGATCGTGCACGATATCTCCGATCAGGGCGCACGAGCGAGCGAGCGAGCCTCCCGCCTCGGTGAAGCTCGGTAGCGAGGTCTCATGCTCAACATCGGACCCCCGGAGCTCCTCCTCATCTTCGTGATCGCCCTCGTCATCGTGGGTCCGCAGCGGCTGCCCGAGCTCGGGCGCACGATCGGCAAGGGTATGCGAGAGCTCCGGAAGATGCAGGACGAGGTGAAAGATCTCGTCAACACCGGCATGGGCGACGACTTCACGCACACCACGGCGGAGCTGAAGAAGACCGCCGCCGATCTCAAGAGCGCGACCGACGTCAGGTCGGCGTTCCGCAGCGACGAGCCTCGAACCCGCCCCCACACGTCCACACGCAGGGCCGATGGCGCGACCGAAGGACTCGACGCGCCGCCCGGACAGGACGGGCCCTCGGCCCCGCCCACGACGCCGTCGGTAGCGGGCGACGGCGTCGACGAGGATCCGGCCGAGTGAGGCTCGCTGCATGCAGCTGATGCCAAAGTTCCTCCGGAAGTCGGAGGCTGAACGCACCGGCACGATGTCGGTGCTGGAACACCTCGACGAGCTCCGGCGCCGGATCGTGATCTCGTTCTTCGCGATCGCAGCCGGTGCTGTCGTCGGATGGTTCCTTTACCCATACGTGCTCGAGTTGTTGCAGGACCCCTACTGCGAATATCTGCGGGAGAACCCTGATGTGAAGCCCCCCGCGGGATGCAGGCTTGTGATCAACAGCGTCGTCGATGCCTTCCTCACGAAGATCAAGATGGTGGGATTCCTCGGCCTGATCGTGGCGCTGCCGGTGGTGCTGTACCAATTGTGGGCGTTCATCGTCCCCGGGCTGACGAGCAGGGAGAAGAAGTGGTCGATCCCGTTCATCGCAACGGCGACGATCCTCTTCCTCGTTGGCGCCGCGTTCTCGATCTGGACCCTGCCGAGGGCGCTCGCGTTCCTGCTGGGCTTCGGCGGCGAGGCCGTCGTGCCGCTGATCACGTTCGACAGGTACCTCGGCTTCGTCACGCTCGTCACGCTCGCGTTCGGCGTGTCCTTCTTGTTCCCCGTTGTCCTGGTGTTCCTGGAAGCGGTCGGTGTGCTCTCGTGGCGCCGGCTCGCCTCATGGCGGCGGTGGACGATCCTCGGGATCGCGGTCTTCTCCGCGGTCATCACGCCGAGTGGCGACCCGTACACGATGTTCGCGATGATGATCCCGATGTATCTGTTCTACGAGGCCTCTATCATCATCGGCCGGATCATGAAGCGATAGGGGACTGACGTTGGCTATCAAGGGCAAGAGCAAGAGCAGGTCGAAGCAGCGGTCCGCCCTCCGGCCGCCTCGGCACGAGCCGGTGGCGCCACCGACCCCGTTGCTGCGACGGCCGTGGGTTCAGCTCGCGGCCGGAGTGATGCTGGGTGTGCTCGCCATGGTCGTGCTGGTGTGGGTGACGAACCAGCTGCGAGCGAGCGACGTCGAGGCGCAGGCCGATTCGAAGGCGGCACAACGCAGAACAGCGGCGACGGCGTTCCAGCAGGCCGTCCGCCTCGCGTACGGCCAGGTCGGGGTGGTCGAACCGGGCATCGCTCCCACGATCTTCGCCGACATGGACGCTGCGCTCGACGACCTGGCGAAGGGAAAGCGACCGGCCGATGCCGAAGAGATCTTCGCGCAGGCGGCGGCCGACGCTGGGAAAGCACGCAAGGAGCTGGCCGCCTTCGATGTCAGTGCGACGGTCGCAGATCAAGGCTTCGATGCGATCGCGGTCAGCTCGTTCACGGGTTCGGCGAGGGGTCTTGTTGCGGTGCTCGACCTCTACCAGCAGGCCGCGAGGATCGCTGAGTCAGCAGCGGTGGTCGGCGGCGACGAGCAGCAGCACCTCGCCGATGTGGCGGTGGACCTTCGAGACACCGCCCGCTCTGAGCTCGCCCGTGGGTGGACGCAGTACCTGCTTGCCCTTCAGGCCGGGGGCATCCCCGAGGCGCCCGCGGGAAGCGGGTCCGTGCCCGGGCTCGGCGCGGGATAGCCGCGACCCGCCTGATGGAACGCGCCGCCCCCGTCGTCGTGGTTGCGAACCCGACCGCCGGCCGAGGCAGGGCCGGCAGGCGCATCGGCGTCGCCGGCTCGATGCTTCGTGAGCTCCGCGTCGAACACGAGGTACGGGTCGCCGGATCGGCTCAGGAGATGGAGTCGACCTGTCTCGACGCCGCCGAGCGGGGAGCGGAGATCGTGGCAGTGATCGGCGGTGACGGCACGGTCTCGTGTGCGGCGAACGGACTCCGCGGCACGGGCGCAGCGCTCGCGGTGCTTCCGGCGGGAACGGGTGATGACTTCGCCGGCGTGATCGGCGCCCGGCCGTTCCGCAGCGCGGTGCGATTGCTGGCCGATCCGAAGATCGTGGCGATCGACCTCGTCCGGGTTCGTGCCGGCGCGACCGAGCGCCTCTTCGTGAACATCGCCGGTGCGGGCTTCGACTCGGAGGTCAACGAGACCGCCAACGCGATGACGCTGAACCTCGGCGGCACGGGCACCTACGTGGCCGCGCTCGTGAAGACCCTGTCGCGGTTCACGCCCGCCCGGTACGACCTCACCGTCGACGGTGAGCCGCTCACGCTGGATGCGATGCTCGTCGTCGTCGGCAGCGGACGCTCCTACGGCGGCGGCATGAAGGTGCTGCCCGACGCCTCGTCTGGTCGACGGCGTGCTCGACGTGTGTATCGTGGAGGCACTGTCCAAGGGCGCGTTCCTTCGAGCCTTCCCGAAGGTGTTCATGGGTCGGCACACCACTCATCCGAAGGTTCGGATGGCCCGCGCCACCAGGGTGACGATCGAGGCGAACCGGGGCCTGCAGGTGTACGCCGACGGCGAGCACGTCGGACCGCTGCCGGCGTCCTTCGAAGTGATGCCGGGCGCCCTGCCGGTCGTGGTCGGGCCGGAGCGAAGGGGATCCGATGACCGAGATGACCGCCGACCGATGGTGTGCTGTTCATCCACGCGTTCCCGATGGATGCACGCATGTGGAGAAGCCAGGCCGACGAGTTCGGCGAGCTGGTGGCCCGTCGTCGCACCGGACCTGCCGGGGTTCGGTGGCAGTCCCGATGTCGGCGCCGGTGATGACGATGGGCGCGGCCGCGGATCGGTGCCTGCGAGGCGCTCGACGACGCGGGTATCGAGCGCGCGGTCGTGTGCGGTCTCTCGATGGGTGGCTACGTCGCCTTCGAGCTCTGGCGCACGGCTCGAACGCGGGTCGCCGGGCTCGTGCTCGCCAACACCCGGCCGGCGCCGATACCGAGGAAGCGGCGGCGACCGGCGAGCGCTCGCGGCGCGGCTGCGCGCCGAGGGCAACGGCTTCCTGGCGGCCGAGCCGCCGCCTCTGCTCGGCACGGCGGGCTCCCGACGAGCTGTGGCAACGGTGAGAGACACGATCGCCGGCGCAGCCGGCCGACGCCGATCGCGGCGGCGGCCGAGGGCATGGCCGATCGGCCCGACTCCACGACCGACCTCGGCACGATCGACGTGCCGACGCTCGTGCTCACCTCGCGACGGCGACACCCTGATCCCGCCGGACGTGAGCCTGTCGATGGCCGATCGCGATCCCGGGCGCCGACTCGGTCGATCCCGAGCGGCGCCGGGCATCTGTCGAACCTCGAGGCGCCCGAGGCGTTCGCCGACGCTCTCGAGCGCCTTCCTGGGCGCGGTTCCAGCGGGCTGACGCGGCGTCGCGAGACCGGCCGGACCCGCCCGTAGACTTGGCGGCATGACCGACTCCCGCGGCGTTCGCCGCGCGGTTCCCGTTCGCGCTGGACGAGTTCCAGATGCAGGCCGCCGAGGCGGTCGACGCAGGCATGTCGGTGCTCGTCGCCGCGCCGACCGGCAGCGGGAAGACCGTGGTGGCCGAGTACGCGATCGAGCGCGCGCTCGCTCTGGGCGGCAAGACCTTCTACACCACGCCGCTGAAGGCGCTGTCGAACCAGAAGTTCGGCGATCTCGTCGGCGCAAGCACGGCCCCGCGCCGTCGGCCTGCTGACGGGCGACAACACGATCAACGGCGAGGCGCCGGTCGTCGTGATGACCACCGAGGTGCTGCGGAACATGCTCTACGAGCGGTCGCGACACGCTCGAGGCCTCGTGAGCGTCGTGATGGACGAGGTCCACTACCTGCAGGACCCGTACCGCGGCGCCGTCTGGGAGGAGGTCCTGATCCACCTGCCGCTGAGCGTGAACGTCGTCTGCCTGTCGGCGACGATCTCCAACGCGGAGGAGTTCGGGGAGTGGGTCCGCACCCTCCGCGGCCAGACGCGCGTGGTCATCGAGGAACGCCGCCCGGTGCCCGCTGGAGCATCACTACCTGGTCGGGCACGCGGCTGCACCCGATGCACGTCGAGCAGGACGGCGTGCCGCTCCCGAACCCGTACGTCGTCTCGCTCGACCAGCACGAGCTGCGCACGAAGACCTACACCGGCGCCGCAGCGGCTACCCGCAGCATCAACGCATCGCCGCGGCCCCGCGAAGGACACCGCCGCGTGTACGTGCCGCGCCGCGAGGAGGTCGTCGACGTGCTCGAGGAGCAGGGCATGCTGCCGGCGATCTACTTCGTGTTCAGCCGCGCGGGCTGCGACCGGAGCGTCCGATGGCTCCGCGAGGCCGGCATCCCGCTCACGACGCGCGAGGAGGCGGACGCACATCCGCGAGCGCGCCGAGACGCGGCGCCGCGTGGATCGACGAGGACGATCTGGTGACGCTCGGGCTTCTACGACTTCCTCGACGGGCTCGACGGCGGGCATCGCCGCCCACCACGCGGGCATGCTCCCGGTCTTCAAGGAGACGGTCGAGGAGCTGTTCGAGGCCGGGCTCGTGAAGGTCGTGTTCGCCACCGAGACGCTCTCGCTCGGCATCAACATGCCCGCGAAGACGGTCGTGATCGAGGACCTGTGGAAGTTCCAGGGCGAGCGGCACGAGCTCCTCACGCCGGGGGAGTACACGCAGCTCACCGGCCGGGCCGGGCGGCGCGGCATCGACGAGCTCGGGCACGCGGTCGTGCGTCTACCAGACGCAGGTGCGCGTTCGAGCGCGTCGCCGGACTCTGGCGCAGCGCCGCACCTACGACCTGGTCTCGTCGTTCCGGCCCTCGTACAACATGGCGGTCAACCTGGTCCGCAACTACACCGCGGAGCAGGCGCACCACCTGCTGAACTGCTCGTTCGCGCAGTTCCTGGCCGACCGCGGGGTCGTGGGCCTCGAACGCGAGCGCCAGCGCGACCGCGAGGCGCTCGACGGCTACCGGGAGAACATGCGCTGCCACCTCGGCGACTTCGAGGAGTACTGGGCGCTCCTGTCGAGGGCCCGAGCGCTGCGCGAGGACGACCGGCAGGGGCACGAGAGGGCCCGCGTCGACGCGGTCCGGGAGCGCGGTCGGCGCTCAAGCCCGGCGACGTGATCTCCGTGCCCACGGGCAAGCGGGGCGGTCTCGGCGTGGTCGTGAGCTCTCGCGAGGGCAAGCCGACGGTGCTCACGCAGGACCGCCGGTTCTTCCGGCTGGCGGCTCGCGACTTCGAGGAGCCGCCGGCCGTGCTCACGCGGATCCCGCTGCCGCGGTCGGGGAGCGCCCGGAGCGCCGATACCGGCGCGACGTGGCCGCCAAGCTCGTGTCGCTCCAGGTGCGGCCGTCGAAGCCGCCGAAACGCCGCGCCGATCCGAAGGTCGAGCGCGAAGCCGCGCAGCTCGAGGAGCGAGCGCGCAGCATCCCTGCCACGCGTGTCCCGACCGGGCGAAGCACGAGCGTTGGGCGAAGCGCGTCGACGAGCTGCAGCGCAGCTCGTCGGGCATCGAACGGCGGATCCGGGTGCGCACCGAGACGCTGGCGCGCCAGTTCGACCGGGTGCTGGCGGTGCTCCGCGACCTCGGCTACGTCGAGGATGGTCGGTCACCGAGAAGGGCACGGCGCCTCACGCGGATCTACGGCGAGGGCGACCTCCTGGTCGCCGAGGCGATCGGCGCGCGGCTCTTCGAGGGTCTCGAGCCCGCCGAGGTCGCGGCGCTGCTGTCCACGGTCGTCTACGAGGCCCGGGAGCGCGTGCCGCTGACGGGTGGCATGCCGACGCCCAGCGACGGAGCGGAGCGTACGAGCGGCTCCAGCCGCATCTGGCGGCAGGTCCGGCGGACCGAGGACGCGCACCAGGTGCAGCTCTGCCGCGAGCTCGAGCCGGGATTCGCGACGCCGGTCTTCCACTGGGCGAGGGCAAGCCGCTGGAGGACGTCCTCGCCGAGACCGAGATGGCGCCCGGCGACTTCGTGCGCAACTGCAAGCAGCTCCTCGACCTGCTGCGGCAGATCGAGGAGGTCGCTCGGCCCGACGTCGGCCGCGCTGTTCGCGCGAGGCCGCGATCGTCGGTGCTGCGCGGCGTCGTCGCGTACACCGGGGTCTGAGTACGATGCCGCGCCGATGACCAGCCCGTTCGGACACCTCGCCGTGATCGCCGACCCCGCCGGCGGTGACGGACGCGGTGGGCGAGCGGCTCCCGACCTCGAGCGGGCGCTCGTCGCGCAACGGTCTGCGATACCGGCTGCAGGTCGCGCGGCGCGGCGACGGCGACGCACCTGGCTCGCGAGCGCGCTCGACGAGGGCAACCGCTACGTCGCCGCCGTCGGCGACGACGCGACCGTGCAAGACGTCGTGAACGGGATGTTCCGCGACGGCTCACCGATCGTCGACGACCGGTCCTCGGGGTGGTCGCCGCCGGCGCGGGCCTGCGACCTCATGCAGAGCTTCGGGCTGCCCGACGACGTCGAAGGGGCGGTCGGCACCTCGTCGGGGACAACACGTATCCGTTCGACGTCATGAAGGTCACGACGACGGACCCGCGCGGCGAGCGTCGATCCGCTACGCGCACAACCTCGCGCAGATCGGCATCGGGGCCAATGCGGCAGCTCGCGCGACGCCGCCTGCCGCGCGTGGCTCGGCGACCGGCGCGGCGGTTCCTCGGGTTCTGGCGCGGCTACGTCGCGGCACGTCGCGACAGGCCGTGCGGATCGGGTCGACACGAAGACGTGCGGACGGCTGGAGCTTCACGTGGTCGATCGGCAACGGGCAGTTCGCGTCGGCGGCCTCCGCCTGTCGCCTCGGTCCTTCCCGGGCGACGGCGTGCTCGATGCGCTCGTCTTCACGGGCCCGAAGTCCGACGCCTACCGCTGCTGCCGCAGGATCTATCCGACACGGCGACCACGTCCCCGACGACGGCATCAAGGAGCTCCGGGCGAAGATCTCGATTCGCGGTCGAGGCGGACCGGCCGCTCCCGGTCGTGGCCGACGGCGAGCCGTTCGGGACCACGCCGGCGACCTTCCAGGTCGTGCCCCAGCAGATCCTGTTGAAGCTGTGAGCAGGCTCGGACGCGACCGGCGGAGGATCGTCTCGGCATCGGATGCGTCGCGCCGCCGAGGAGGCGGCGCGCAGGGCTTCGACGCCCTCGTGGTCGCGCCCTCGCCCGACCTCGCGTACCTCTCCGGCTACGACCCGATGCCGCTCGAGCGCCCACGCTGCTCGTGCTCCGACCGGACCGGCCCCCGTCGATGCTCGTGCCCGAGCTCGAACGCCCGCTCGCCGCGGCGTCGCCGGCGGGGCAGGCCTCGAGCTGGTCGGCTGGGTCGACGGCGTCGACCCCTACGACGCGGCCGCGAGCTCCTGCCGCACGAGGCGCCGGGTGGCGGTCGGCGATCGGACTGTGGTCGTCGCCACCTCCTGGGCCTCCAGCGCGGCGTCCCGGACGTCGCGTTCGGATCCGCCTCACCGGTCATCGGGCGCCTCCGCGCGGTGAAGGATGACGACGAGCTCGCCGCCCTTCGGCGGGCGGGCCGCGGCGCCGACGAGTCGTTCCGCCAGATCTGCACGACGCCGTTCGCAGGCCGCCGCGAGGAGGACATCGCGGCCGACCTGGCGGAGCTGCTTGGTCGCGCAACGGCCACGACAGCGGCCGAGTTCACGATCGTGGCGAGCGGGCCGAACGCCGCCTCGCCGCACCACGAGCCGGGCGGCGCGGACGATCCGCCCCAGCGACGCCGTCGTGATGGACTTCGGTGGCGCGCTCGCCGGCTACTTCAGCGACACGACGCGGACGGTCGTCGTGGGAGAGCCGCCGCCGGGCTTCGAGCGCGTCTACGACGCCGTCCGACGAGGCGCAGACGCGCGGCGTGCGAGGCGGTCCGCCCCGGGCGTCGAGGCTCAGCGAGCGTCGACCGGGCGGCCGCGGCGATCATCGACGAGGCCGGGTTCGGCGAGCGGTTCATCCACCGCACCGGCCACGGCATCGGCCTCGAGGTGCACGAGCCGCCCTACGTCGTCGAAGGCAACGACTGGACGCTCGAGCCGGGCATGACGTTCTGCGTGGAGCCTGGCGTCTACCTCGACGGGCGAGTTCGGCGTGCGGATCGAGGACATCGTCGCGGTCACCGCAGACGGTGTGGAGCGGCTCAACCGCTCGACCCGCGAGCTCCAGGTGGTCGAGTGAGCCGGGTCGAGGACCTCAGCTCCGGGGCCGAACCTTCGTGCCCGCCGGCGTGTCCATGACCTCGAGGCCCATCGCCGCGAGCTCGATCGCGCAGCCGGTCGCTCGCGGCGTAGTCCTTGCGCCGCGCGGGCCGCGTCGCGCTCGGCCACCATGCGCGAGCACCTCCTCGGTCGGTGCCCACCCGCTCGTCGCCTCGCGCTCGAGGTCGAGTCCGAGGACCGCGTCCCACGAGGCGAGCAGCGCGTACTTCTCGCGCGTCGGCGACATCGGCCGCGTCCGACGACGCTCGTTCACGACCGACGACGGCCGCGGCATGTCGAGGTCGTCCGCGACCGCCTCGCGGAACCGCGCGTCGTACGCCGGGCAGGCCGCCCGAGCGCACCGGCGCGCCGGTCGCCCACTCGGCCATGTGGCGCCGGAGCTGCTTCACCTTCGCGTCGGCCGCGTCCATCGCCTCCCACGAGAAGTCCATCTCGGACGCGGTACCGCGTCTGGAACGTCGAGCCACCGGAACGCGAGCGGGTCGATGCCGCGATCGACGAGGTCGGGCACGCGGATCGTGTTGCCGGTCGACTTCGAGATCTTCTGGCCCGGTCAGGCGGAGATGGCCGCCGTGCACCCAGATCGCGACCACCGGATGGCCGACCGCCCCTTCGCTCTGGGCGATCTCGTCCTCGTGGTGCGGGAAGCGCAGGTCGTTGCCGCCGGTGTGGATGTCGAACCGCTCGCCCAGGTACTTCATCGACATCGCCGAGCACTCGATGTGCCAGCCCGGGAAGCCCTCGCCCCACGGCGCGTCCCACTTCATCAGGCGGCCGGGGCCGGCAGCCTTCCAGAGGGCGAAGTCGGCCGGGTGCGCTTGCCGGGTCGGACTCGAGGTCGCGGTGACCCTCGCGGAGCTTGTCGAGGGTGTTGCCGGACAGCCTGCCGTAGCCGGGGAACGTCGACACGTCGAAGTAGACGCTGCCGGAGTCGACGACGTAGGCGTGCCCCCGGTCGATCAGGCGTCTGCGTGAGCTCGATCATCTCGGGGATGTGCTCGGTCGCCTTGGGGTAGCGGTCGGCGGGACGGATGCCGACCGCGGCGGCGTCCGCGAAGACCGCGTCGGCGTACTTCTGCGGCGATCTCGAGCGGTGCGAGGCCCTCGTCCTCGACCGCGAGCAGCATCTTGTCCACGGCCTCGGGCGAGGCCTCGTCGGTCATGTGCCCGACGTCGGTGATGTTCATGATCTGCGTGACGCGTCGTAGCCCTCGAGCTCCAGGGCGCGGCGGATCAGGTCGCCGAGCATGAACGTGCGGAGGTTCCCGAGGTGGGCGTAGCGGTACACCGTCGGCCCGCAGGAGTACATCGTGACGTGCCCGCCGGCGCCGGGCTCGCACGTCGTCGACCGCGCGCGTCAGCGTGTTGTAGAGGCGCATGGCCCCTTGAGCTTACCGTTGGATCCTCGGCCGTCGGTTCGATCGCGCGCCCGCCTATGCGCCGTCGTCGGGACGCGGCGGTGACTGGGGGTCGAGCATCGCCGGCTGAGGCTGCCCTGACCGTTGCCCGGGCTCGACGCGGCGACATCGACCGGCGGGGGCGGCACGGGCACGGGGATGCGCGACTCGACGCCAGCATGCTCCTTGTGCGCCCGCAGGACCGCATCGTGGTAATGCTCGATCATCTGCAGGAACGAGCGGTCATGGTAGGGCCGCCCGTCGACAGTCGGGCCCGGCGTGCCCTCGATGATCGCTGCCACATCGTCGCCGGTGATGGTCTTGACCGTCTCCAATGCGTGCGCGACCGCCAGCACCTCTGTTCGGTGCTCCTCGAGGAGCTCCCAGGTCTTCTCGTACAGCTCACCGAGCTTGTCCTCGACGCTCTGACCGAACGCCGAGTCGAACAGGCTCGGTCGCCGCCGGTCTCCATCGGCGGGGCACCCAAAGGCGCCAAGGTGACCGAGCGCGAAGCGATGCTGTCACCCATCGCGTAGTAGGCCAGCGCCTGACTGGTCATGCCGGTTGCGGCGCGCATGTCGCCCCCGACGCCCATGGAATGGTCGCCGTCGAAGAACATGCGCTCGCCGGCCAGCGAAGCCAGTGCCGTCATGACGTCGATCTCTCGCTCCGTGCGCCACTGCACGAATTGGTCCTCAGGTGGGATGGAAGAGACGAACCCTCCGACGTCGCCTCTGCGCTCGATCGTGGCCATGTCGATCACGGCATGCTTGCGCAGCCGATAGGCGACGACCGCGTGACACGCCTCGTGCACCGCCACGGAGTGTCGCTCTCGCTCGATGTACTCGTGCTCGTCGGGCAACCCATGCTGCTTCAGCTGCTTGGCCCTGACGACATCGGCGTAGGTGACCGTGTCCCGGTTCCCACGGATCGCGATCACGAGCCCCTCGTTCACGATGTCCTTGATCGATGCGCCCGAGAAGTACGGCGTGATCGTGGCGAGCTTGTCGAGCTCGCCGGGACCGATCTCGTTCTGCACCTTCGCCAGGTAGTACTCGAACGTCGCGCGCCGTCCGTCCTTCTGCGGGTACCCCACCTTGTACTGCCGGTCGACCCGCCCCGGCCTGAGCATCGCCGGATCGAGCGTGTTCGGCATGTTCGTCGCGAAGATGTGCAGGATGCGGTACTTGGGCGGAGGCTTCGGCTTCATGCCGATGAGCTTGCGGAGCCTGTTCACCATGCCTTTCGGCTTCGTGAGCCCGGACATCTCGGCCAGCAGGATCTGCAGGGTTCCCATGCCGCCACCACCACCCATGTTGCCCATGATCACCTGCTCCTTGGCGTTGGGGTCGGTGGGTGGCGGCACGAAGGAGGTGTCGAACGCAGCGTGGCGTCCGGGCGACGACACGTATGCGAGTCCATTGCAGGTCGGAGTCGAGGTCCACGGCGTGATCGCGGGCTGCGAGCCGGTGGCGATGCCGGCGCCGCGGCTCCCCAGCGAGTCCGCCTCGTCGAAGAAGACGATGACCCCTCCGTAGCGGAGCGCGAGCCGCCGGAGCCGTCGATAGAGCCCCTTCACCTTCAGCGGCCCGACCCCCATGAACATGTTGATGAACGCCGCAGGCTCGACCGACACGAACGGCCGCCCTGTCTCGCCGGCGATCGCCTGCGCCATCAGGGTCTTCCCGGTGCCGGGTGGCCCCCACAGCAGTATCCCTCCGGGGACATACCCACCTCTGGACTCGATGGACTCCGGGTCCTCGAGGAACACCAAGGTCTCCTTGAGCTGGCCGAGCGCAGCGTCCTGGCCCTTCACGTCGTCGAACCTGGTCTCGATCTCGTCGGGCATGATCGTCTCGATCCCACCGCGTGAGAGGAACCAGAACAGCGCCCCGAACTGGAAGATGATGATGAACACGTAGAACACCAAGCGGATGAGCAAGGGCGCCGCCGCCGCGAGCCGTGCCGGGGCTTCGATGATCCCGAGCCACGACGGCTCGGTGCCGAAGATGCTGCCGAGCACGTTGCTGAGCACCAGCAGGAAGACGAAGTACTTGAACGCCCGGCCGACGCGGTACCTCGTGAAGTCGTTCATCGCGCCGAGTCGTCGCTCCGCTGCGCCGAAGACCGACTGCTGCCAGAAGCGGTAGTACGCCGGGGAGCGCTCCTCGATGAAGTAGTGCACCTGGCGCACCGACTCCAGGGCAATCAGCGCAAGCAGCCACCAGTAGTCGTTGATGGCGAGGCGGATCGCGTCGGTGAACGGGCCGGCGAGGGGCTTGACGGTGGTGCTCCAGACGACCGCGAGGCCTGCGACCCAGAAGATGCCGAGCAGCACCAGCAGCTTGATGCGATCCCAGAAGACCGCGGGTGCGCGGGTCTTCCGCTCCGATGCCCGCGGTCGCGAAGGTCGATCCACGAGGAGGTTCGAACCGCCGCCGTTCGAGGTCATGCGATCACCGCCCAAGAGTCGACCACCGTCTGGATGTCGCCGCGGTTCCGCGCGTAGCAGTCCGCGCTGCAGAGCACCGCCAAGATGTACACCTTGTCGCTGCTCGGATCCACGTACGCGGTCTGATTGATGTGGAGATAGTCGTCGCTGACGAGCACGGAGGCGCCCTCAGCGCCGCCGCCTGGACCTTGCACGCTCTCCAGCGCCGAGATCGAGACCTGCGCCTCGAGATGCAGCCCGCGGAAGCCGTCGACATCGAGCCGGTCGTCGTACGCGATCATGCTGATCGCCTCCGCGCCCACCTCATCACGGATCTGGTCGATGGGGATCACCAGGTTCCTCAGCTGCTCGAGGTTGACCGCGTCCCGAACCTGTGTCGACAGCCGGTACACGCCCGCGATGCCCTGCGGGAAGGCCGTGTCGTACCCGTCGGCGAGGCTGAGGACGTGCTCACGCGCGGGCGAAGGGTCGCCGTCGAGTCCCACCAGCCACTCGACCGGATCAGGGGTCGATGCCTGCGTGCCCTGTGGGTCGCCCTGCATCGCCGCTTCGTCGAACAGTGTCCAGTCATGCGGCACCTTGAAGGCGGTGCGAGCCTCGGTGTTCCGCACGTACTGGTACTCGGGTGCACCGCAGGCCGCAAGGCTCCCCGAGCCAACCACGATCGCGAGCAGGGGCCCCAGAAGGAGAGCCGGTCGGTTCATCGCATCATCATCCCACTCTTCGGCGAAAACAGGTCCCCTCCCCGCCCGTCACGCACCGCCTGCATGCAAGCGAGGGCGGCGATCATGCACGCAGGGGACGGCGCTCGAACGGGATCGACAATGCGATCGTGGTGCGTGTGTCGACGTTCGCTCTCTCTCGGAGCCTCCGGATCAGATCCTCGAGGTCGGCGGTGGTCCGCGTGCGCACCTTGAGCACGTAGTTCGTCTCACCGGCAACGCTGAGGCAGTCCTCGACCTCAGGGAAATCGGCCACACGATCGGGCAGGTCATCGGGTTGGCGCGGCTCGAGCGGTGATGCGGCGATCAGGGCCGTGACGAACAGGCCGAGCGCGTGCGGATCGACCACAGCCGTGTAGCCGCGTATCACGCCATGCTGCTCGAGCTTGCGAACCCGGTCGTGTACGGCTGAGGCGGACAGACCCACGCGGGCCGCCACGTCGGCATAGGTCGCGCGGGCGTCTTCCTGCAAGGCGGCCACGATGTCGCGGTCCCTCTCGTCGAGCATGTGGCCAATGATAGATGGCCCTTCTGCGCTTCGGAACATCGCTCGGCCGTCGGCCGGCCGATCGGCGAACGAGTCTTCGGCCCAGAGCCTCGGGGGACCTTTCGGACACGCTGCGGCCGATTGCGCGGGTCCGTCGAGCGAGATACAACCCCGCCATCGACGTCGACCTCCCTCCGGTCGTCGGCACGACCACTGGGAAGGTGGCCGGTGCGACACGAGCGTCCGCCTCGATCGGGGGAACGCCCCGACGATGCCATCCGGATCGAGCTCGTCTCGAAGTCGTGCGGTGGATCGCGCTCGCTCATCCATCTCGGCGATCATGACCGACGTCGCTACGAGGAGGCCGTGGCCGTGCTGATCCCGTCGATCGAGAGAGCGCTCACGAGAGGCGCGGTGGCGAACCGGGCGCGCCTCGCTCCCTCGGGCATCGAGCTCGAGCCCTGGAGGCTTGCGCGGCGTCGCTACATGCGGTCGCTTCGTGCTGCATCGAAGGGGCCGAGCCGGGCTGCGTTCGTCGGCGACGTGCGCGACTGCTACGGCTCCATCACGCCGGCGATCGTCGAGCGAGCCCTGTACGGCGCGGGGGTCTCGTCAGGCCAGGTCGAACGTGTCGCGGCGCTGCTTCACGGCTTCGAGCTTCGAGGGGTGCGAGGGCTGCCGATCGGTCCGCCTCCTTCGGCCGTGCTCGCGAACGCCGTGCTCGCCCCGGTCGATGATGCCCTGCTCGAGGCGGCCGACGGCCCTGCGTATCGCTGGGTCGACGACGTGGTCGTCTTCACGCGGAACGCTGCCGCAAGTCGGAGGAGCGCGGCGGTGTTCGACATGGCGCTGGAGGCACTCGGTCTCTCGGCCAACACGCAGAAGTGCGCGATCGTCGACGACCGCAGCGTACTGCTGACGAAGGCCTCTCGATCTCCTTACCACGAGCCCCGCGGCATGGCATGATGCGCCCGCCGTGAGGACCCTGTATCGAGCATCCCTCGTCCGCACCCAGACCTACCCCGAGTCGGGGGAGTGGCTGCTCGTCGACGACCGGCACGTGCAACGGGTGGGGGTCGGAACCCCCCCGACGCGGATCGGGTGGTCGAGCTTCCGGGGGCAACGATCGTGCCCGGGTTCATCGACAGTCATGTTCATCTCACCGAGACGGGGTTGTCGCTCGCGAACGCAGATGTCGCGGCCGCGCGCTCCGCCAGTGGTCTCTTGGACGTGGTGCGACAGCGGGCGGGCGGAGGTGACGCGCCGGTGTTCCTGCTCGGCTACGACGAATCGGCGTGGGATCGGCCCGTAGTGCCGACGCTCGCCGACCTCGACCTCGCCTGCCCTCGGGCGCTGGTGATCCGACGCACCGACGGGCACATGGCGCTCGCGAACCGCGCGGCGCTCGACGCCGCGACGGTGCTCGATCTTCCGGGCGTTGAACGCGACGATGCGGGTGAGCCCACCGGACGGCTGACCCAGCAGGCCAACGACGTGATCGGCTTGTGGGTGATGGCGTCGGTCGACGACCACGAGCGGCAGGATCTGCAGCTCCAGGCTGCGTCGCTCGCGGCTTCCAGGGGGATCACGGCGGTCCACGAGATGTCGATGCCCCGATCTAACGGCGAACGCGACCTGCGGGTGGTGCTCGATCAGCGGGAACGCCTTCCCGTCGATGCCCTCCCGATCGTTGCCACCACCGACCTCGGCACCGCGATCGGCAGCGGTCTCTCGGCGATCGGAGGTGACCTGCCTGTCGACGGCTCGATCGGGGCAACGACGGCGTGGGTGGGGGAGCCATACGTCGACGGGAGCGGCGGCGCGAGCTACTGCGACGATGATGAGCTCGCCGAGCTCTTCCACGGCGGGCATGCCGCAGGGCTGCAGGTGGGCGTGCACGCGATCGGAGACCGGGCGATCGAGCAGGTGCTCTCGGTGTGGGAGCGGGTCTATTCCGCGCTCGATTCTCGGGAACGACGCCATTTCCGTGCTCGGCGCCACCGCATCGAGCATTTCGAGATGGTCTCGACCGCACAGGTGGAACGAGCCGCGATGCTCGGGCTGGCTGCCTCGGTGCAACCAGCGTTCGACGCCACATGGGGCAAGCCAGGCGGGCTCTACGAGCAACGGCTCGGGGCCGAGCGTGCCGACGCCATGAACCCGTTCCGAACGATGGTGGAGCGCGGCGTCGAGGTCGGGTTCGGTTCCGATGCCCCCATCACCGCGCTCGATCCGATGTGCGCTCTCGACGCCGCCGAGCGTCACCACGATCGGGCGCAACGGCTGTCTCGGGCAGAAGCGATCAGGGTGCACACGATCGGCTCGGCTCGCATCGGGCACCAGGAGGACAAGAAGGGCTCGCTCGCCCCGGGCATGCACGCAGACTTCGCCGCCTACGGGGCCGACCCGTTCACCGAGCCTTCGATCGAGGGCCTGAGGCCGGTGCTCACGGTCTCCCTCGGCCGGGAGGTCTTCGTCGCCTGAACCGATGCCACGCGGCCGAGCCGTCGGCCTCATCCACCCCGCCTTGTCACTCTTTCTCGGCGCCCGATGTTGACCTCGCGACGGCTGCGGGCGTAGCGTGCGGGCCGCGCCACCGCCAAGGCGGCGGCGCACGAGGGTCCGAGTGGCTGAGTAGAGAACGTGGCGCCCCGGCGTCGCGGCCCCAAAGGTCACTCGGACCCTCATCGTTCCCTGTGACCGGAACGGGAATCCTTCGAGGTACTCGCGCGTTCAAGCGGTTTCATGTGACGTTCGTGCGTCGGTCGAACCGTGCTGCCGCAACGTTGTTGCACGAGCGAGAAGGGGCAGTAGGATACGCGCGCATCGAGGGCGGTCCGACCCCTCGGAGGGATGAGATGAGCGACACGATGAGCGACATCGAAGAACCGAGCGAAGACGAGTCTCCATCGGAGGACAACGACGAAGAGCCCAGCGAGGCAGATCTCGCCGATGCCACCGTCCCGCCCGATCCGGCGACCGGCGGCGACGTCGAGTCGATCCAAGAGCTCCTCGTCAAGCAGGAAGCGGCCGACGAGGCCGACGCCGATGAAGAGGAGGAAGCGGTCATCGCTCTCACGAAGGAAGAGCGCCTAGCCGCCGACCCTGCCGAGTCCCGGGTCGTTCCCATCCAGGAGACCGAGTTCGTCTGCAAGCGCTGCTTCCTCGTGAAACACAGGAGCCAACTGGCCGACAAGAAGCGGACGCTGTGCCGCGACTGCGCCTGAGGGCGCGACCCGCTCTTCCGCTCGCGCTCCTGCTCGTCGCGACCTCGGGGCTGGCGCTGTCGCTGGCTTTTCCGCCGGCAGGGCTGTGGCCGGTCGCCTTCGTGGCCCTCGTGCCCCTGGTGTGGCTGCTCGTCGGATCCGGACCTCGGCGTGGCTTCCTGCTCGGCCTCGTGTACGGACTCGCCTTCCACGGGGCGACGCTCTATTGGATCCTGCGGTTCGGGGAGCTGGCGTGGGTCGCCGTGACCATGGTCTCCGCCCTGTGGGTGGGGGTGTTGGGCGCCTTGGTGCCGGCGCTCGCACGCCGAGATCGTCCGGTGGTGAGCGTTCTCTCCATCGCGTCGGCATGGACCGTACTGGAGTGGCTGAAGAGCATGTGGCCGCTGGGCGGTTTCACCTGGGGCACGCTCGGGGTCTCCCAGGTCGACAACGTCGCGACCGTCCGCCTCGGCACGCTCGCGGGCGTGTGGGGCGTCTCGTTCGCGGTCGTCGCGGTCAACGCTGCGCTCGCCCAGCTCCTCGACGGCCGAGCCCCGGGTGGCGTGGCCGTCGGGCGAGGCCGCAGCGTCGCGCTCGCCGCGGCGACGACGCTGGCGCTGGCGCCCGTCGCGCTGCCCTTCGCCAGCGCTGAAGGCCAGGAGATCGACGTCGCAACGATCCAGGTCGACGTCCTCGAGGCTCAGAACGACCGGTCGAACGTCCGAGAAGACCTCCTCGTTGCCGAGCTGAACATCGCCCAGCACGAACGCCTGGCTGCAGGACCGGTCCCCAACCTCGTCGTGTGGGGGGAGGGGTCGCTCGATCCCGCCGCCGCGGCCGATCCCGCGGTGCGAGCCGCTGTCGCCGGCGTCGTGTCTCGGGTCGGGGCGCCGACGATCGTCGGCGCGGTCATCGACGATGTCGACGGCAGCCAGCACACTTCGGTGCTGCAGCTCGACGGGCAAGGGGTGGAGGTCGACCGCTACGACAAGACCCACCTGGTGCCGTTCGGCGAGTACATCCCGTTCCGCTCGAGGCTGGGGTGGATCGATGCGATCGACCAGGTGCCCGTCGACCGCGAGCCGGGCCAGGGTACCCAACTGCTCGCGAGTCCAGGCCTTCCGCCGTTCAGCACACCGATCTGCTTCGAGAACTCCTTCCCTGCGATCACCAGGTCGATCGTGAGCAGGGGAGCGGGGTTCGTCGTCGTACCGGTGAACAACGCGTCGTATGGCTTCACGGCGGCGAGTGCGCAGCACCTGCAGATGTCACAGATGCGGGCGATCGAGACGGGGCGCTGGTACGTGAACGCCGCGGTCTCGGGCATCAGCGCGTTCGTGGATCCATCGGGGCGCGTCGCGGCTTCGGCGGGGCTGTTCGAGACCGATATCCTTCGCCACACCATCAGGGCATCCGACGAACGCACGTGGTACGTGAGGCTGGGGGACTGGCTCCCCTGGCTCGCGCTCGCGTTCCTAGCCCTGGCCCTGGCCGCTCCCCGCCGACGCGCGGGAGTCCGCCCCGCTCCTGCACCACTCGGGCACGATGAGCGTCGAACCCTGGTGATCCTGCCGACCTTCGAGGAACGCGCCACTATCGAGCAGGTGCTCAGGGGAGTGCGCAAGGCCCCCCACGACGTCGACCTGCTCGTTGTCGACGATTCCTCCCCCGACGGGACCGCCGCGGTGGTGCGCGACGTGATGACGACCGAGCCGCGCATCCGTTTCGTGCAGCGACCGCGCCGGTCGGGGCTCGCGAGCGCGTACCTCGAGGGGTTCCAACTGGCTCTGGCAGAGGGCTACGACCTCGTGGTGGAGATGGACTCCGACCTCTCGCACGACCCCGCAGAGCTGCCTCGGCTCCTCGATGCGGCCGCGGCAGGGTCCGACCTCGTCGTGGGCAGCCGCTACGTGCCGGGAGGTTCGGTCACGAACTGGAGCAGGCTGCGCGTCGCGTTGTCGCGAGGAGGCAACATGTATGCCCGATACATGCTGGGCATCCCGCTCCATGATGCCACGAGCGGATTCCGCGTCTACCGGACGACCTTGTTGGCCGAGCTCGTGTCCGATCCGATCGCCTCAGAGGGCTACGGCTTCCAGATAGAGCTCGTCCTGCGGTCATGGCAGCGAGGCGCGTCGATCGCCGAGGTGCCGATCACCTTCCGCGAACGCGAGCACGGGCATTCGAAGATCTCGAGGCGGATCGTCGTCGAGGCGCTCTGGCTCGTGACCAGATGGGGCTTGGCGGCCCGATTCGGGGGTCGCGATAGCAGGAAGGTCGTGCCCGACGCGGTTTCCCCATAATGGGCATTATGTAACGTAAGCCGAAAGAGGGAGAAGGCTTCTATCTGGGGGTGTCCGCTGTACCCCACCGCAGCTTCAGGCGGCGGGCAGCCCTGGCTTCGTCGAGGCGGCGGACGGGCGTGCTCACGGGCGCATCGAGGAGGAACTCGGGGCGCGTGCGAGCTTCGGCTGCGGTCTGCAGGAACGCGTCAGCCATGGCGTCGAGCGTCTGCTTGGACTCCGTCTCGGTCGGCTCGATCATCATCGCCTCGTCGACGACGAGCGGGAAGTACACCGTCGACGGGTGGTAGCCGAGGTCGATGAGTCGCTTCGCGACATCCATCGCCCGAACACCGGTCTCGCGCTTCAGCTCCTCGACTGTCGAGACGAACTCGTGCATCGGCGGTGCATCGGGGTAGGCGAGCGGGAACGCCCCCACGATCCTCGCGGCGAGATAGTTCGCGTTCAACACAGCCAGCTCGCTCACCTCGGTGAGGCCGTCCCCTCCGTGGCCGAAGACATAGGCGTAGGCGCGGACGAGCACCCCGATGTTCCCGTGGAACCCGTGCAGCCTCCCGATCGACTTCGGACGGTCGCGGTCCCACCGGAACGTGGCGTCGTCGCCGCGTGCGACGATCGGTGCCGGAAGATAGTCCACGAGGCCACCGGCCACCCCGACGGGCCCGGCCCCCGGACCTCCCCCGCCGTGAGGGGTCGCGAACGTCTTATGGGTGTTGATGTGGACGATGTCGAAGCCCATATCGCCGGGGCGGGTCTTGCCCATGATCGCATTGAGGTTCGCGCCGTCGTAGTACACGAGCGCGCCCGCCGAGTGCAGCAGGCCGGTGATCTCCTCGATCTGCTCCTCGAACAGCCCGAGCGTGTTCGGGTTCGTAAGCATCAGGCCGGCGACGCGGTCGTCGACGAGCCCTCGGAGCGCTTCCACGTCGACGAGGCCCCGTTCATCGGAGGGCACGCTCACCGCCTCGAACCCCGCCAGTCGAACGCTCGCCGGGTTCGTGCCGTGCGCGGCATCGGGGATGAGCACCTTCGTCCGCGCTCTCCCGATGGCGGCTCGGTCGTCATGGAACGCTCGCATGATCAACAGCCCGGTCATCTCGCCGCAGGCGCCCGCGGGCGGCTGCATCGTCGCACGGGCCATGCCCGTGATCTCACAGAGCGCCTGCTCGAGCCGCCAGAGCAACTCGAGCGTGCCCTGCACCGTGGCGTCGGGTTGAAGCGGGTGCGCGCGCTGGAACCCCGGGAACGCCGCCGACGGTCTCGGCGACCTTCGGGTTGTACTTCATGGTGCACGAGCCGAGTGGGTACGGACCTGTGTCGACGCCGTAGTTCTGCTGCGACAGCATCGTGTAGTGGCGCACGAGGTCGATCTCGGCCACCTGCGGCAGCTCGGGCGCCTCGGCGCGCCGGTGACTCGAAGGCGCCGCCACGTCCGGCACGTCGAGCGGGGGGAAGGCGGACGATCGTCGCCCGGGCGACGATCGGTCCATGATCGTGCCCGAGGAAGCACGTGGACCCTGCGTCCTGATCGGAGCGCCGGTGCTCACGAGGCGAGTACCTCCCCCATGGCCGCGACGTAACGGTCGATCTCGGCTCGCGAACGACGCTCGGTGACGGCAACGACAAGCACGTCGTCGCCGGCCTGGGGCATCGCGACACCTGCAAGGAAGCCGCGATCGACCATGGCATCGATCACCGCCGGAGCGGGCTTGGGCAGTCGGAGGGCGACCTCCTTGAACGAGGTCTCCCCCGGGAAGGCATACGTCACCCCCGCAAGCGCCGTGAGCGCCCCCGCCGCGTATGCCGCCTTGGAGAGGCACTGCCGCCCGAGCTCTCTGAGGCCCTCGGGACCGAGCCACGCCAGGTAGACGGCGGCGGCGATCGCCATCAGCGTCTGGTTCGTGCAGATGTTGGAGTTGGCCTTGTCGCGGCGGATGTGCTGCTCGCGAGCTTGCAGCGTCAGTACGTACCCGGTCCGTCCGTCCACATCGACGGTCTCGCCCACGATGCGACCGGGGAGCTTGCGGACGTCGGCCATGCGCCCGGCCATGATGCCGAGGTAGGGCCCACCGTAGTTGAGATGGTTCCCGAGCCCCTGTCCCTCCCCCACGGCGATATCGGCCCCGAGCTCTCCCGGAGGCGCAAGCACTCCGAGCGAGAGCGGATCGAAGATCTGGATCGCGGTGGCACCGCCCTCATGCGCGGCGGCGAACCGTTCCCGCGCCGGCTCGAGCACTCCATAGGCGTTCGGGTGCTGCACGACGACAGCGGCAACGTCGTCGGTCACGCGCGGCTCGCCCTCGAACGACTCCGGCTCGTACCCCGCTCCTCTACCCGCGGTCCGCAGTGCCTCGACAGCTCGCGGTTCGACGCCGGCGGCAACGAGCACGCGGGAACGACCCGTGGCGATCGCCATGTGCACGGCTTCCACGAGCGCGGTGGCGCCGTCGTAGAGCGAAGCGTTGGAAACCTCGAGCCCGGTCAGCTCGCAGATCATCGACTGGTACTCGAACAGGATCTGGAGCACACCTTGGGAGAGCTCCGGCTGATAGGGCGTGTACGAGGTGTAGAGCTCGCTTCGCCCCGCCAACGCCCACACCACCGAGGGCACGTAGTGGTCGTATGCCCCGCCGCCCGCGAAGCAAACGAGGTCGTCCGCGC
The DNA here is from genome assembly GCA_963831325.1 of uncultured Actinomycetes bacterium. Lineage (GTDB taxonomy): Bacteria > Actinomycetota > UBA4738 > UBA4738 > HRBIN12 > JAOUEA01. Next base: position 13,857 of record CAWHQA010000025.1, on the reverse strand, counting down.
TGAGGTTGCGCCTCGCGAGGGCACGAAGGTCGGCCGCGAGCTCCATCTCACTCACACCGTCGGGCACCTCGAGCGGGTGGTCGAGGCGCACCGAGGCCGGGATCTGCGAGAAGAGGTCGTCGATCGCGGGACGCCCGACCGCCGCAAGCATCTCGCGAACCTCGTCGCCGGTGTGCGGGCTGAACCTCACGTCGGGTCAGTCTACGGAGCCACTCGCGCTACGACCCTGCACGAGGCTCTGCGTCGAGATCTGGCAGCGTTCGTGCATCCTCGAGGCCGTACTTCATGACGAGGGAGAGGTAGTCCCGCTGGTAGAAGATCTTGCACGTGACCTCCGGATACCGTTCCCGCAGACGTCGCACCTTGCGGTTCTTCTTCGTCACGAGTTTCTGGTTGAGCGTCGTGATCTCGATGTACAGGTCGAAGTCGGGAAGGTAGAAATCCGGGGTGAACCGCTGCAGCACACGGCCTTCCTTGTCGAAGTCGATGTCGAAAGAGGTGGGCTCGTAGTCCCACTCGATGCCGTAGAACTCGAGCAGTTTCGCGAACTGACGCTCGGAGGCGTGCGCGAAGCGGATGGTGTCGCTCTGAAGCGGAGGAACGTCGAATCCTGCTGGCTGCGCGCTCACGACCCTCCGGTCGACGCCCTTCGGGCCCGGGGTTTCGCCGCCGAGGCGACGCTGTCCTCCAGATCGCTGTAGACGGCGTCGAGGGAGATCGCGAACACGCCCTGGCCGTTGCGCAGCAGATCGACGACTGCCTCGGGCGAATGGGCCTCGTAGACCCCGGTGCCGTCGGACATGAGCGTCACGCCGTGCGCGGGACGATCCATCGCCCGCAGGTATTCCACCGCCTTGCGAACCCGCTGAAGGGAGATGCCGGTGTCGAGGAGCTTCTTGATCACTTTCAGGGTCGCGAGATCCTGGAACGAGTACAGCCGCTGGGTGCCGGAGCCGTGTGCGTCATTCACCGACGGCGTCACCAAGCCCGTGCGAGTCCAGTAGTCGAGCTGGCGGTAGGAGATGCCGGCGATGCGCTTCGCCTCGGGCGCACGGAACCCCTGTTCATGCATCGACGACTCCTCTGCGGTCTCGGGATCGATGTGGCGATTCGGAATCACGCTAATGTGTTTCAGCAGCGTAGGGCCGATGTCGAGCCCTGTCAACGGTGCCGTCAGGGGATGCTCCCGCTCAAGTTCACCCTCCGGACGTCCGATGCCCCCCTAGTCAGGAAACGGACACCGACCTAGTCACGATCTGGTCACAACGTAGTCACGAAGGATCACAGAGTCGTAGGAGGAGCCATGACATCGACCCCCCGTCGTATCGCAGCCACCGCGATCCTCGCGGCGTCGCTCTCCCTCACGCTGGCGCCGGCCGCCGCCCAGGCGAAGACCCCGAACTACACCTGGCAGATGTTCCGGGAGACGAACACGACGCGCGCCCATCACTCGGCCGGCCGCCTCGATCGGGCCCACCGTCTCGAAGGGATCGCCACCAGGCACGCCCGCTCGATGGCTCGCCGAGGCGAGCTCTTCCACTCGTCAGGCCCGAGCCGCTACGGGGTGCGGTGCCTCGCGTGGGGAGAGAACGTCGGCTGGACCACCGGAGATGTCGAGGACCTGCAACGAGCCTTCATGCGCAGTCCTTCGCACCGAAGCCACGTCCTCGACCGGAGCTTCGACCGTGTCGCCATCGGTTCGGCGACCGACGACCGCGGCCGCCTGTACGTGGTGCTGTTCTTCTGCACCTGATCGCGCTGCGGTCGCCAGGCTTGCCTGGACACAGCAGGCTGACCCGGCTCAGGTCAGCCTGCGAAGTCTTCGGGCGTGACGGTGTCGAGGAACTCTCGGAACTTCTCGACCTCGTCGTCCTCGTCCTCGGGGATCAGGATCGACGCTTCCTCGAGCACCCCTTCATCGACGAAGATCGGCACCGACATGCGCACGGCGAGCGCGATGGCATCGGAAGGACGTGACGACACCTCGTAGTCCTCGCCCTGACGGTTCATGGCGATGGTCGCGAAGAAGGTCGACTCTCGCAGCTCCGTCACTTCGATGCGGCGCACGTCGACGGCGAGGTCCTCGAGGATCGTGCGGAGCAGGTCGTGCGTCATCGGCCGTGGGGTGACGACTCCTTGCAGCGAGAGCGCGATCGCCGCCGCTTCGGCCGCCCCGATCCAGATCGGCAGGTATCGCTCGCCTCCCCGCTCACGCAGCAGCACGATCGGCTGATTGGTCGGGAGCTCGACGCGCACCCCTGTGAGTTCCATCTCGATCATCTGCGTGCGAGCGTAACCGCGGGTCCAGACTCGGGCAACCGAGGAGACCCGGCAGGTGCGCCCGGTGCTCGTCAGACGGTGGCGAACCGAGGCGCGAGCGCCTGCGGATCGGTCTCGAGCGCCTCGAGATCGTCGACCTGCACGATGTCGGGAAGGTTCCGGTACCGCTCGTGGAAGTCGAGCCCGTACCCGATCACGAAACGGTCGGGACATCCGAAGCCGACGTAGCGCGGCGTCAACGGGACGATCCGGCGAACCGCCTTGTCGAGCAAGGCGCACACCTCCAACGACGCCGGTCCGCGTGCGCGGAGCACGCTGAGCAGGTAGCGCAGAGTCAACCCGGTGTCGACGATGTCCTCGACGAGGAGCACGTCGCGCCCGGCGATGTCGATGTCGACGTCGAGCAGTATCCGCACACGCCCGAGGGATTCCTTCGCGTCCCCGTACCGGCTTATCGCCATGAAGTGAGTCTCGAGCGGCAGGGCTGACGCGCGCATAAGGTCGGCGAGGAAGATCGCGCCGCCTTTGAGGACCGTGACCAACACCGGATCTCGCCCTGCGTAGTCCTGGGCGATCGTACGGCCGATCTCCTGCACCCTGCGTTGGATGTCCTCGCGTCCGAACAGGACGCTTACGACCTCCGTCATGACGGGCGGAGCCTAGCAGGCCCCGGCGGACCGGCTCAGCCGACCAGACCTTCGAGGGCCTGCCCGATCGAGCGGCCGAGAGTGCCGGCCGCGCGCTGCCACCACGGGTCGTCGCCAGTGGGCGGCGGTGGCGGCACTTCCGCAACGATGAGAGCGCTCGACCCGAGTGCCATGCCCGGGATCGACACCTTCAGGGTGCCGACACGCTCCCCTCGAGCGGGCGGGAACTCCGCGTCCGCCAGGACCACGACGTGTTCGCGCACGTTGTCGAGCTGCGTCGTCGGTACGAGGGCGCTGATCGCTCGAGCCGTCTCGACGGCAACCGCTCCGCCACGTACGGCCACCGTGCCGATCCCCTGCCCGGCGTGCACGAACGTCTGCTCCTGGAACGCCCCGAAGCCGTGGTCGAGCAGCGCGGCAGCTTCGGAGAACGCCTCGTTCCGGTCGCCGAGCACGACTGCTATCAATCGGCGGCCCGCGCGCTCTGCCGTCGCGATCAAGCAGTAGCCCGCCCCAGCCGTGAAACCCGTCTTCGCCCCGATAGCGCCTGGGTAGAGCCAGAGCAGAGCGTTCCTGTTCTGCACCCGCCTCGGTCTCCCCCGGGGTGCAGGGATCGTCCGGAACCTCGACGCCACGATCTCGGCGAACCCCGGCGCAGCGTACGCCGCTCGGGTGAGCGCGACGAGGTCAACGACGGTCGACCGCCCGCGGTCATCGAGGCCGTTCGGCGAGAAGAACTCCGTACGGCGCAGGCCGAGGGTGCGAGCGCGCCGGTTCATCAGGTCGACGAACCCCTGCTGGCTGCCGCCGATCTCGATGGCGAGCGCCACCGCTGCGTCGTTGGCCGACTGCAGCATGAGGGCGCCGAGCAACTCCCGGACCGTGCGTCGCTCACCGGCGCGCAAGCCGAGGATCGACGACGCCCCATAGTCGTCTGCATCGAAGATCGCGGCCGGGGTGACCTCCACAACGTCCTCGAGATCCCGACGCTCCAAGACGATCAGCGCAGTCATCACCTTCGTCAGGCTGGCGATCGGCAGGCGCATCTCGGAGGCCTTCGCGAACATGACCTGGCCGTCGTCGAGGTCGGCGAGCACGGCTGCCGGTGCGTCGAATCGCGGCTTGGCGGCAGCGTCGGCCGGCGTCGACAGTGACTGCGGGAACGGCGACGGAGAGCCCCTGGGTGGCACCGGTGTCGGTGGCGGCCCCGACCGCTCGGCCGAGGAGGCACCCAGCAGGGCAACCTGCAGGGTCAGGCACGTGGCGATCGAGGCAGCGAGGGCCGCAGCCTTCCTGCCGGCCGTCGAACGGGTGCGGCCAGGATCACGCGTCGCGCAGATCCTCGCCCAGGTTCGTGCGGAGCAGGGCCTGCTTGAGCTTGCGTGAGGTGATGGACAGGTCCGCCAGCATCTCGGCCGCGATGCGCCTGGCGTCAGGGTTCTTCTGACGCAGCCGCGGGGCCACCAGATCCTCGAAGAACTTGGACTCTCGGTCGGCGAAATGCTTGTACATCGTCAGGTGCCGCGGTTCGATGCCGTACCGGAAGAAGTCCTTCACGATGGACAGGACGATGTAGTCATCGCCGTCGTAGTAGCGGGCACCGTCGGGGCCGTGGGCACAGACGATGCCGAAGGATTCGAGCTCCTTGATGCGATCTCGCTCGACGCCCGTGGCGGCCGACATCTCCTCGATCGACATCTGCAGACCGGTCGGTGCGTCTGCAAGACCCTCATCGACCGCGTCGTCGTCTTCCTCGTTGTCCTGGGCCTCCCCGTCGGACCCTGCCCCATCAGCGTCCTGCTTCAGCAATCGCTCCTTGATCACCTTGAGTGGCAGGTACTCGTCGCGCTGCAAACGCAGGATCGACTTCAGCCGATCCACGTCGTCGACGTAGAACTTCCTGTAACCCGATGGGGTGCGCTCGGGTTCGATGAGCCCTTCGGCTTCGAGGAAGCGGATCTTCGAGATCGTGATGTCCGGGAACTCGGTCTTGACGGCCACGAGGACCTCGCCGATCGACTGGTAGTTGCGGGTTCCCGCCATCTGCGCCATCACTCCCCTGCCGAAAAGAACACGAGCTTGAACCGTCCGACCTGCACCTCGTCGCCGGGGGCAAGCTTGGTCTCGTCGACCTGTTCTCCGTTCACATAGGTGCCGTTCAGACTGCCGGCATCGCGAACGAACCACTCGCCCTGCGCCCGCCGTTCGAACACCGCGTGAGCGCGCGAGACCGTGACATCGTCGAGGAAGACGGCGGCGTCGGTCGCCCGGCCCACGGCGGTCACGTCTTCCTGCATGAGGAAGGTCGACCCTGCGTTGGGACCACGCTTCACGAGAACGAGAGCTTGGCCCGGGTGAAGCTCGTCGTGAGGGAAGGGAAACTCATCGTGGGCTTCATCGTCTGGCTCGACCGGTGTCAACGAGACCGTGGGGTCGCCATGCAGTGGAGCACCGCATTCAGCGCAGAAGCGCGCGTCGTCGCGGTTGGGATGTCCACAGCGGGTGCAGAACAACGTCAGGTTCCCATCTGGTTCGGTCTCCCGCCGAGCGTTCGGGTCGAAGGTTCCGTGCTCCTCGACGGAAGATAGGACGTTACCGCAGGGTGACGGCACCTTCAACCGCATGAACCGTCAACCCTCGACCCCCGCCATCGGTCAGGGTCGACCATGGGTCGACGGCTCAAGTCTCGATGTCGCCGGTTCCTTCCGTGAACGCACGGTAGGCGGATGCGTCGAGCAACCCTTCGGTCGCTGACGGCTCGTCCGCCTCGACGACCACCAGCCATCCATCGCCGTACGGCTGCTCGTTCACCAGCTCGGGCCGTTCTTCGATGAGCTGGTTCCTTTCGACGATCGTGCCGGCGAGCGGGCTGTAGACATCCGACACGGACTTGGTCGACTCCACCTCGCCGAGTGGCTCGTGCGCTTCGACACGCGAACCCACCTGCGGGAGGTCGACATAGACCACGTCGCCGAGCGCATCCTGCGCGAAGTCCGTGATGCCCACGCGTACCCGATCCCCTTCGGTTCGAGCCCACTCATGCTCCCTCGTGTACCGAAGCTCTTGGGGAAACTCCATCGCGCGCCTCCTCTGGTCGGCTGGCTTGCTCGGTTTTCTCCATCGTTCCTGCCGGCGGCTCGTGACCCTCGAGTTCGGCCCGCGGGTGGCACGATAATCCGAATATCGGCGGTTGGTGATGCAGCAGCTGCTCAGGCGAGCGCGCGGCGAGCGTCCTGCACATAGGCTCCCGCAGCGATGTAGTACTGCACGATGCCACCGATGTACGCGACCCATCCGATCGCGAAGGCGGCGGCCCGCGGCCACAGACCGAGCGAGCCCCACGAGATCGCCGGGATCGCGATCATGAGCGCGAAGGTTGCGACCTTGCCGATCATCCGGACGTCGATGCGCACGCCGCGGCGCAACAGCAACGCCCCCGCCACGACGATGAACACGTCCCGCGCGAGGATGAGTGCAGCGGCCCACCATGGGAACACGCCCCTCACGACGACCGCGATCAGTCCGGCCGCGATCGCGGCCCTGTCGGCAACCGGATCCAGGATCTTCCCCAGTTCCGTCACCTGCCCCGTGCGGCGCGCGATCGTGCCGTCGACCCAGTCGGTTGCCACCACGGCACCGAACAGCAGGATCCCCCACTGAGTCGTGTCGTGATCGACGATGAGCGCCCAGAAGATCGGGATCATCGCGATACGGAAGAACGAGATCACGTTGGGAACGGTGAGCACACGGTTCGATGCCGGCGTGGGCTCAACTGACGGATCCATCGGTCGGGACGGCGGGACTTGAACCCGCGACCCCCGGTCCCCCAGACCGGTGCGCTACCAGACTGCGCCACGTCCCGTGCGCTCGAGAGTCTATCCGACGTGCCGCTGAGACCGTGGGCTAGTCTGAAATGGACTAACCGATCCCCGGGATCTGGCGGACCTGGGTGGCGCCGATCAGTGATCGGAGCGCTGCTTCCTCGGCCGATATCGCACGCGAACAGGCACGCCTTCGAGATGGAACTCACGCCGGAGCCGACCCTCGATGTACCGGCGGTACGTGGCCTCGGGCTCGTTGGCGCCGCCGAACACCACGAACGTCGGAGGGCCGGTCGAGACCTGGGTCGCGTAGTGCAGCGTGCCCGCCTGGCGCGGCGTGGGTCGCTCGCGCTGGGCTCGCTGGATCACATCGTTGACCTTCGATGTGACGACCCTCGAGCTCCATCTGGCGTGAAGATCGATCAACACCGCAGGCAGACGGTGCACCCCCCGCCCGGTCGCCGCTGAGGTGCGCATCACGGGTGCGGTCGCGAACTGCTTCATGGTGGCGGTGAGGTCGGCATACGTATCGTCCTTGTCCTGCACGAGGTCCCACTTGTTGGCGACGACTAGCAGGGCGCGGCCCGCCTCGATCACGATGTTGGCGATCTTCTTGTCCTCGACGGTGAAGCCTTCCTCCGCATCGATCAGGAGCATCGCGACCTGCGCTCGCTCGATCGCCTGCGTGGCTCGAACGACACTGAAGTACTCGACCCCGTGGACCTTGGTGTGGCGACGCATGCCCGCCGTGTCGACGAACCGGGCCGGGCCGTCCGGCCATTGCACGACGGCATCAACCGCATCGCGGGTGGTGCCGGCTTCCTCGAACACGACCGAGCGCTGCTGGCCCACGATGCGGTTGAACAGGCTGGACTTCCCGACGTTCGGCCTGCCGACGAGAGCGAACCGGGGCGCGCCGGCATCGCTCCCCGCGTCGTCGCGGGGTGCGTCGGGCAGCAGCTGCACGATGCGGTCGAGCAGGTCCCCGGCGGCGCGTCCGTGCATGCCCGACACCGGGAACGGATCACCGAGTCCCAGCGAGTGGAAGACCGTCGCATCGGACTCCTCACGGTCGGTGTCGACCTTGTTCGCCACCACGAGCACGGGCACCTTGGCCCGGCGCAACCGGCGGGCCAGGGCGCCGTCTTCCTCGGTGATCGAGGCGTGGGCGTCGACGACCAGCATGATGAGGTCCGCCTCGTCGATCGCACGGTCGGCCTGGTCGCGAGCCAGCACCTCGATCCCGCTGGCTTCGTGCAGGTATCCGGCCGTATCGACGAGGGAGAATCGCCGACCACGCCAGGTCGCTTCGAGCTCGACGCGATCGCGCGTGACCCCCGGAAGGTCGTGAGCGATCGCTTCACGGTGGCCGAAGAGCCGATTCACGAGCGTCGACTTCCCGACGTTTTGCCGGCCGATCACGGCGATCCGGGGCACGCGGGCGCCGGGGGTGGCGTCACCTTTCCGCTGATCAGGCCCACTCACGGCACGAGCTCCGGCGCCCGCTCCCGCACGACATCGAGGGCCGCCTCGAGCGTTCGGGCAGCATCCAGCTCGCTCGTGTCGAGCACAACCGCTCCTGGGGCCGGCGAATGCGGATTCGTGCGAGCGTCCCGCTCGTCTCGCGCCGCGAGCGCGGTCGCCACCTCGTCGACGTGGGAGGCGCGCTCCCCCGCACGCCGCTCTGCGCGAAGGACGGACGGAGCGTGCAGGTAGAGCTTCACCGGCGCATCGGTGAACACGACCGACGCTATGTCTCGACCTTCCATGACGGCGCCGTAGGTATCGCCGAGCCGTCGCTGCTCACGCCGCATGTAGGCCCGCACCCCAGGGTGGCTCGCCACGGCCGAGACCGTCGACTCGACCTCGACGCTCATCAGCTCTTCGACTCCATAACCCTCGACCTCCAGCTCGCCGGGCGGCTCGACCCGCAATATGAACCTCAACCCGGCCGTCAACTGGAGCAGACCCCTCTCGTCGTCAGGAGGCACCCCTTCACGCACGGCTGCGGCAGCGAGCGCCCGATACATCGACCCGGTGTTCACATACGGAAGCTCGAGCACTTTCGCCAAGCGCCCGGCGAGCGTGCTCTTCCCAGTGCCGGCGGCGCCGTCGATCGCGACCACGCGCGGCGAGGTCATGCGCCCTCGATGGATGCGCCGAGCGCCGCCAGTCTGTGGACGAAGCCGGGGAAGGACACCTCGGCGCTCTCGATGCCGTCGACCTCGACCGACCGGTGCGCAGCGAGGGCGGACACCGCGAACGCCATCGCCATCCGATGGTCGTCGTGCGCGTTGACTCGTCCTCCCTCGAGCCCGCCGCCGGCAACCACCAGATCGTCGCCTTCGGCTGCTGCGTGCCCGCCCAGGTTACGGATGCCGGCCGCGAGCCCTTCCAGCCGATCGGATTCCTTCACCCTGAGCTCGCCTGCCTCGATGAACCACGAGTCCGACGCGGCGTGGGCGGCCAGCATGGCGAGCACCGGCACCTCGTCGATCACGAGGGGAAGCTCGTCGGCCCCCACACGCACAGGGTGGATGCCGTCGGAGGAAAGCACGTGGACGTCACCAACGGGTTCACCGAGCTCTTCCCGCTGCACACGTTGCTCGGTAGGAACGCCCATGCGACCCATCACGTCGAGGAAGTGGGTCCTCGTCGGGTTGAGACCCACCTCGGTGATCGTGATCTCCGAGCCCGTCAGGGCGGCCGCCGCGATGAGGAACGCGGCCGACGAGGGGTCGCCCGGCACGGTCGCCGAGAAACCCTCGTGCTGGAAGCGACGTACCGCGACTCGGCCATCGGTGATCTCCACCGGTGCGCCGAGCGCCCGCAGGGCTCGCTCGGTGTGATCGCGCGTCGCAGCGGGTTCGACCACCTCGGTCGTGCCGTCCGCATCGATGCCGGCGAGTAGCACAGCACTCTTGACCTGCGCGCTCGCTGTCGCAGGCGCGTAGCTCGTCCCATGCAATGGCCTGCCGTCGACGACCACCGGGGCGTGCCCATCGGCCGTCTCGATCCGCGCCCCCATCGCTCGGAGCGGCACGGCAACGCGCTCCATCGGGCGGGTCCGCAGGCTGGCGTCGCCGGTGAGCGCCGAACGGAAAGCGACGGTCGACACGACACCCATGACGAGTCGCATCGTCGTGCCCGAGTTGCCGCAGTCAAGGTCATGGCTCGGCGAGACGAGACCACGACGGCCCTCACCTTCGACCTCAAGTGCCGCCGAGACACGAGCCTCGGCCTCACCCTCGACCCTCACGTTCCACGTGGAACGTTGACCCTCGGCGCCCTGGCGACCGTTGCCAGCCCAGGCGTGGAGTGCAGGTCGACCCTTGGCGGCGAGGGAAGCCAGGCACGATGCCGTCGACCGAACGTCGAGGGAAGCAGGAACCTCGAGGAGACTGCTACGACCCAGACCCGTCGCAGCGAGCAACAACCAACGGTGGGCGATCGACTTGTCACCGGGTACGCCGGTCATGCCGTGAAGCCGGCCACCAGGAGTCGATCACGAGCGCGCATCGTCGAGCTCAGGCCAGCCGGATCGGGTCGAGGCCGACCACACCGAGCACCGAGCTCGCATGTTCGGCCGCGTCGGCCGCCACGGTGAGGTGCACCGTGCCCCGGCCACCCTCGGGAGAGTGCACGATCTGGAGGTCCTCGATGTTCACCTCGCCCGTGCCGAGCACGGCGGTGAGGTTCGCGAGCGCCCCGGGCCGGTCCGGCACCTCGATCTGCAGTACCGCCACCCCAGCGCGCACGGTCGGCTTCGTCGCGAGTCGCAGCCGCGCGGCCTTGGCCTCGGCGAACGTGGCTTCGACTTCGGCCCCCCGCTCCCCGACGATCTCGTCGCGCAACCGGACGAGACGCTCGATGTAGAGGTCGATCGCCTCGGCGATCGCCCCGCGGTTCGCGAGCACGATGTCGCTCCACAGCGCGGGGTTCGAAGCCGCGAGCCGGGTGAGATCTCGGAACCCTCCCGCGGCGAGCAACAGGATCTCGGGCTCGTCGGCTTCCTCGGTCGCCGCCAGGCTCATGAGGGCGGTCGACGCCACCTGCGGAAGGTGGCTTACGAAGGCCACGAGCCGATCGTGGCGGACCGGGTCGAGGCGGACCGGACGCGCCCCGAGCGAGTCCACCCACGTCTCGAGCGGCGTCGACCGCGGCCGGGTCGCTCGTCGTCGTGTGGCGTGATCGCCCACACGATGCCGTCGACCACCGACGCCGACGCGTGCTCGGGGCCCGATCGCTCGCTCCCTCCCATCGGGTGGCCGGGCACGAATCGCGGGGCATCAGCCGTCGGCGATCATGGTGATCGAGTCACGAACGAGCGCCGTCTTCACGCTGCCGACGTCGGTGACCACCGCACCGGGCGACGCCGCCAGGCACGCGGCCACGAGCCCGGCGATGGTGGGGATGGGTGTCGCGACGACGACGATGTCAGCGCCGGCGACGGCGTCCTCGAGCGACGATGCGGGTCGCGACGCCGCGACGACGATGCGCGTTCCGCAACCCGCCGCGTCGGCGTCCCACGACGAGACGTTCCCGCCGGCGCGCGCGGCCGCGAGCGCGATCGATGTGCCGATGAGGCCGGTGCCGACGACGGCAACGCGCTCGGTCGGCGTCATCCGAGATCGTCGCGCAGCGACTCGGCGCCGTCGAGGTACACGGGTTCCATCGTCGCCGAGCGAGCGCTCGGTGTGCAGGTGCATGAGGACGCGGACCACGAGCGGCATCGCACCGACGACCGGGATCTCACGTGCACACATCAGGGGCACGAGCCCGAGGCCCATGCGCCGAGCAGCCTCGGCCGGAAAGACGGAGGAGATGTCGTCGGTGACCGTGAACAGCATGCTGATCAGGTCCTCGCTCGCGGCACCGTTGCGCTCCATCATCGATCGGACCAAGCGCTCGGTCGCCTCGAGCACGCATGGTGGTGCGTCCTGTTCCACCTTGATGGCCCCACGGGCCGCGCGAACCGTCATGTCCCTCCAGTCGGAACCCGCCGGACGGCGAGCGCGACCACAGGCTACCGCCCGGCACCCGCCTCGGCGGCGAGCGCCTGGATCTCCTCGCGTTCCAGCGCTCGCAGCTCGCCTGGGGCTAAGCCACCGAGCGCGATCGGGCCTACCCGGAGCCGGACGAGCCTGGTGACCGGCAGACCGACCGCAGCGAGCAGCCGGCGCACCTCGCGCTTGCGCCCTTCGGTCATGACGAGCCGGATCGCGCCTCGCCCTTTCGACGAGGCGACGATCCGGGCTCGGATGGCGCGCGCCGGACCGTCATCGAGCTCCACCCCCGCCCGGACCCTCGCGAGCTGTCTGGCCGTCGGTTCGCCGTCGACCTCAGCGAGATATTCCTTCTCCACCCCATGGCTCGGGTGCATCAGTCGGTTGGCGAGCTCTCCGTCGTTCATGAGCAACAGCAAGCCCTCGGAGTCGCGGTCGAGCCTGCCCACGGGGAACACCCGAGGACCCTCGGTTGGCAGGAACTTCGTGATATCGGGGCGACCCTGCGGGTCTCGCATCGTTGTGACGACCCCGACCGGCTTGTGCAGGGCGAAGTACCGCACACTCGGGTCGAGGTTGACCTCGAGCCCGTCGACAAGAACCCTCGAGACTCCGGGCTTACCCTTGTCGCCCAACGTCGCCACCGTGCCGTTGAGGGTCACCCGGCCCTCGACGATCAGCTGCTCACACGCTCGCCGGGAGCCGAAGCCAGCTCTGGCGAGCGCCTTCTGCAGACGCTCTTCAGCCACGGGGAGCATCACTCCTCGACGCTCGGCTCGTCCGGCGTCGACTCGTCCGGCGTCGACTCGTACGGCTCAGTCGGCTCGTCCGGCTCGCCCGGTTCGCTCGGCTCGTCCGGTTCGTCGTCGGCCAATGCCTCGGTCAGCGGTTCGTCGGGCTCGGGGTCGAGAAGCGGAGCGAGCGAAGGAAGCGATGCCAGTGAGGGCAGCCCCAGCCGCTCGAGGAACCCTGGCGTCGTGGCATAGAGCACCGGACGTCCTGGCGCCTCCTCGCGTCCTGCTTCCTCGATCAGGCCCCGATCGGCGAGAGCTCGGAGCACTCCGTCGGAGTTCACACCACGGATACCGCTCACCTGATGCCTCGTGACCGGCTGCTTGTAGGCGACGATCGAGAGGGTCTCGAGCGAAGCCCTGGTGAGCCGGGCTTGGCGGGAGGACAGCACGAACTGCTCCACGACCGGAGCGGTGTCGGGATGGGTGTACAAGCGCCAGCCGCCGGCCACGTTGCGAAGGATCAGACCGGACCCGCGCTCGTCCAGTTCACCTTGGAGCTGATCGCACATCGCCTCGACGGTGCGACGGTCCACGTCGAGAGCCTGAGCCAGCACGGACGCAGCGAGCGGCTCGTCGGAAACGAAGAACAGCGCCTCGAGGGCTCTCAACCCGTCCACTCGACCTCGATGTCACCGAAGGTCTTGGCCTGTGCGAGCTCAACCTTTCCTTCACGGTAGAGCTCGAGGATGGCCAGGAACCGCACCACAACGTGGATGCGTTCGTCGCAGTCGGCGACCAAGTCGCGGAAGGTCGCCCCATGCTCGAAGCTCATGATCCGCTCCTCGAGGGTCGTCATGGCCTCGGCGACCGTGTAGCGAACAGGCGTCACGTGTGACAGGTCGAGTGTCGGTGGTGGCCGGAGCAGCGCAGCCGCCACCGCGGCAAGCTGTTCGGGCAACAGGTTCGCCATCGGATCCGGGTACAGATGAGCCATCTCCGGGCCGGGGCCGACGTCACGGGAGAAGAATCCGGCCTCATCTTCGAGCCGGCGTGCGATCTCGACGGCCACCTTTCGGAACGCCGCCAGCTCGAGCGAGCGTGCGTACGCCAGATCGGGCGAGCCGCCCAGGAGGTCGTCGTCGTCGAGATCCGCGTGCCGGGGTGTGAGACGCGAGACCTTCAGCTCGAGCAGCACAGCGCAGATCGCCAGGAACCACGTGGCTTCCTCGAGGTTCCACCGATCTGCTTGCTTCGCGTGCTCGAGGTAGCGATCGGTCACCGAGGCCACAGCGATGTCGCAGACGTCGACCTTCTGTTCGAGGATCAGCTCGGCGAGCAGAGCAAGCACCTGAACGGTCAGGGGTACCAG
>CAWHQA010000024.1:0-75837 GCA_963831325.1 uncultured Actinomycetes bacterium | reverse complement strand
CGGGCTTCGAGCCGTCTGCATCGCGGCGGGCTTGATCGAAACGGAAGGCTTGCAGCAGTACGGAGGCGATGAGGTCATCGCCGGGTACGCCGCTCAGGTGCCGATGCGTCGGGCCGGGTTGCCCGAGGAGGTCGCCGCCATGATCGCGTTCCTCGCTTCGGCAGGCGGAGGCTACGTCTCAGGCTCGACAGCGCTCGTCGACGGCGGCGCCGATGCGTGGGACAGGGCGCCGTGCCTCCCGAGCTCGAGCTTGAGCTTGAGCCCGAGGTCGAACCCGAGTCGCCGTCACCGCGGCCTCACGGCAACTGAGCAAGGACCTCCGTAGTAGGCACTGCGATCATCGAGTGAGGTCGTCCTTGCCGACGGAGCGAAACCGGTTCCTTGCGGCCCCCACACCCTTTCCCGCAAGATGGCGCGATGGACCCTCCTCGCGATGCAGCTGAGATCGATCGGCGGGCGTTCCTGCGGCGGCTGGCCGCCGCCGGCGTGACGCTGCCCTCTGCCGCCGCCCTGCTCGCTGCCTGCGACCGATCGCCAGCCGCCACGCCGATGTCCGGTTCGATCGGGTCGCGCCCGGTGGGGCCGACATTCGAGAGCGGCAGGCCCACCGAGAAGCGAGCCGTGCTCAAGGTATACGAGTGGCGGGACTACCTGTCGAAAGGAACCCTCTCCTCGTTCGAGCGATCGTTCCCCGATGGCGACGTGCGCGTCGAGGTCGAGAGTTTCACGCACATGGACGAGGCGATCGCCCGGCTGCAGGACCCCGCCACCCAGTTCGACGTCTTCTTCCCGACGATCGACGCGCTCCCGGGGCTGATCGACGAGAGACTCATACGTCCTCTCGACCACGCGCAGGTGCCGAACGTTCGCAATCTCTGGCCGTGGTTCCGTGAAGGCGATGGCCCCTTCTACGATACTGGCCAGCGCTATTCGCTGCCGTATACGGTGTACGTGAGCGGGGTCGCGTGGCGTGACGACATGGTCGAGGCGGCCGACGCGCCCGACGCTACGAGCGATCCGTGGGGGCTGTTCTGGAACCCCCGGTACCGCGGGCGTGTCGGCATGTACGACGGATTCCTCGAGGCCATGTCGCTGGCGCTGCTCCGCGGCGGTGTCGCCGACGTTCGTGCGGCGTCCGACGAGCAGCTCGACGCGGCCTCGCGCGCACTGAGTGAGTCCGTGGCGATCACCGGCGTTCGATTCACGAACGATGGGGTCGAGGAAGGGCTGCCCGAGGGGGAGTTCGCCGCCCATCAGGCGTGGTCCGGCGACGTCCTGTCGGCTCCAGGGTACGCCGCCGCCGAGGGCAACTTCGATCTCGGGAAACAGCTCCGGTTCTGGTCGCCACCCGGCTCAGAGAAGATCGTCGGCTGCGACCTGATGGCGGTCTGCGAGCACGGACGTCATCCCGACCTCGCGCACTCCTTCCTGAACCATCTGCTCGACACGCGCGTCGGCGTCGACAACTTCTGCTGGAACGGCTACCAGCCGCCGCTCGAAGGGGTGACCCGCGAGGCCTTCGTCGCGCCGGACTCGCCTTGGCACATGGAGGTGCCGCCGAACCTGCTCGGCACCCTTCTCGATAACGACTCGTTCGCCAATGCGCAGATGCTGGTCGGGTTCGGGCCGATCGAGCGCGCGCGGTGGCTCGACTACTGGAAGCGAGTCGCCCCCGGCACCTGATCGGGTGAGCCGATCCTGGTCGGCAGCCAGGTGAGGTCGGCGTCGTAGGCCTCGAACACAGCTCGGAACTCACCCGAGGTCGCGTCGACGACCTGCACGAGAACGTTCTGCGGCGTGCAGCCGTCACCCTCGCCGCTCCTCGCCGGTGAGATGAAATCACCCTTGGCGGTGAAGTAGCAGAGGTCGTTCGTGAAATAGACCCACGACGGTCCCCAGTCGACGCCCTCGGCCGGGTTCTCGACCTCGGCGAGGGTCACCGAGACGCTCGTGCCTCGCTCCGCGCCCGGCAGGTCGCGCCAGGCCGAGGCCGGATCGATCTCGGTCGCGAACCCATCGACGGGCACGAGGTCGTACCCGAAGGTGCCGGGGATCGGCTGACGCTCCGACTGATGCAGTGGTCCGTAGGGGTCCTGGTCGCCCGCGCCACACGCAGCGCAGGCGAGCGTGAGGAGCGTGATGAATGGACCGACGCGTCGCACGAAGCGAGCCTACTCCGGTCGCGAGCCGAGCCGAGCCGGGCCCTTCGAGCTGGGTGCAAGCAGGCCGGCGCCGACGATGCCGAATGTGGCGATCACGACCACGGCCATCGCCGCCCGCAGGTCGATCGTCTGCGCGACGTAGCCCAGCAAGGGCGGACTCCAGATGAAGCCCGTGTACCCAACGGTCGTCACCGCGGCGATCGCGCTCGTGGGGTCTTCGTCGATGTCCTCGGTGAGGCTGAACCCGGCCGGCGCCGCCGCGCTGATCATGAATCCGAGGATCAGGTAGGCCACGGCGACCACAGCGAGGTTGCTCGTCAGCGTTGCGAGCAGGCCCCCGACGAATGCACCCAGGCCCGCCACGATGATCGTGACGCGAGGTCCGAGCCCGAACAGCACTTTGCCTGCGAACAGACGCCCGAGGAAGATGGCGCCCGAGAACGCGATGAATGCCAGCGCGGCCACCCCGGCAGATGCGCCGAGCTCGTCACGCAGGTACAGGCCCGACCACGTGTCCATCGAGCCTTCCACGAGGAACGCGAACAGGACCACGAGGGCGGGCACCCAGAGCGCCGGCGTGCGGAACAGCGCCGAGATCGAGAAGACGGTCTGGACGCCTTCGGGACTGCGTTCCCTCGGTGCCGTGCGTGCGGTCCACGCCGCTGCAGCGATGAGCGCCCCCCCGGCGAGGGCCATCCCCCACCGGAAGTCCACGTCGGACACGAGCAAGAGCCCCGCCGCGGCCGCACCGGTCACACCGCCGAGAGCGTACGAAGCGTGCAGCCACTGCAACACCGGCCGACGGGTCGCCACCTCGACACGCTGTGCGGCCACGTTCAGGTACACATCGATCAAGCCGTTCCCCGCACCGACCAGGAGGAAGCCGAGCATGATGAGCTCCGTCGGCTGATACGCGATGACGAACGAGCCGCCCGCGAGGACAAGCAGCGACAGCGGAACGGTGGCCGAGAGCGGCAAGCGCTGCAGCCTCGGCGCCACGAGCAGCATGACCGCGACGGCGGCCGCGGACAGCATCGTGTACAACCCACCCAGCCGGCTCTCGGAGAGGTCATGGAACCGCTGGAAGTCGAAGACCACGATCACCCAGACACCCCAGTACTGCCCGAACGTGAGGTAGGCGACGAGCAGCGGTACGGTCGCCCGACGCGCCGTCGTCGGATCGAGAGATCGATGGGGCTCGAGGTTCGAGGTGTCGGCGGGCCGGGCCAGCTCGTCCATCGGGGCATGATGCCACGGCGATCGAAACGAGGACGCATCGCTTGACCTGCCATAGCCTCACTGGACTAGACTCCGCGACCATGGCAGGCGGAGAGGTTCTACTCGTCGATCTGGTCAAGAGGTTCGGGGACTTCACTGCGGTCGCCGGCATCAACCTGGACATGCCCTCGGGTGAGTTCTTCTCGCTCCTCGGGCCGTCGGGCTGCGGCAAGACGACGACGCTGCGCATGATCGCCGGGTTCGAGCGTCCGTCCGAAGGGCAGATCCTGCTCGACGGCGTCGACATGGCGCAGACGCCGCCGCATAAGCGCAACGTGAACACCGTGTTCCAGAACTATGCGCTGTTCCCGCACCTCACGGTCGAGGAGAACGTCGCGTTCGGTCTGAAGTACAAGGACGTGTCGAAGCAAGAGATGCGTGAGCAGGTCGGCAGGTCCCTCGAGCTCGTGGCGCTCACGGGGTTCGGCACTCGGCGTCCCACCCAGCTCTCGGGCGGCCAGCAACAACGTGTCGCACTCGCGCGCGCCTTGATCCTGAATCCCGCTGTGCTCCTGCTCGACGAACCACTTGGCGCGCTCGACGCCAAGCTTCGCAAGCGTTTGCAGATCGAACTCAAGGCTCTGCAGGAAGAGGTCGGCATCACATTCATCTATGTGACGCATGACCAGGAGGAAGCGCTCACGATGTCGGACCGTATCGCGGTCATGTCGCAGGGCCGCGTCGAACAGGTCGGCCCGCCCAAGGAGATCTACGAAGAGCCGGCAACGGCGTACGTGGCCGACTTCCTCGGGGTGTCGAACCTGATGGATGCGACGGCCGCGGGCCAGACCGCCGGCGGCTGCGCCGTCTCGATCGGAGAGTTCTCGTTCATCGCCGGACAGGGCGACGAGGACACTCGTGGACCGGCGAAGGTGACGATCCGCCCGGAGCGGGTCGACCTCGAGGCGCAGGGGACGACGGGCGAGAACCGAGTGCCCGCGATGGTGGAACGCGTCGTCTACGTCGGCTCGGTGTTGCAGGTGATCGTGAACCTCGCGCCCGGGCAACGCATCCAGGCATGGATGCAGAACGAGGGCGGGGCGATGCCGTACGAGTCGGGTGCCCCAATCACCGTGCATCTGCCTCCCGAGGCGCTGCGCGTTCTCCCCGAGGCCGGCACGGCAGTGATGGAGAGCGGCGAGCTCGACGACGAGGGGTAGCTTCTACGAGGTCGTCTTGATCTCGCTCCAGGCCTCGAGCCAGAGCGTGTCGACCTCCGTGCTCAGTTGCACCTGGCTGACCGCGACCGAGAGCACGTCCTCGGTCAAGACCGCCCGCTTCAGGTTCGGCGCCACGACGCCTTTGTCGACGAGGGAGGCTGGGTCGATCGACGTGAGAGGGGGCTGATAGTCGTTCCATTCGGCGAAGTTCCTGAATCCCCACTTCTCGCCGAGCAGGAAGTTCACGAACTCGTGGGCCAGGCGAGGGCTCTTCGAAGTCGTCGGGATGACGATGGTGTCGTTCGCGATGAGCCCCGGCTCAGCGTCCGGGTACCAGAAGCCAAGGACGTTCTGGCTCTCACCCTCGGGCAATGATCGCTGCGCACCCACGATGTCTCCCGACCAGGCCTGCGACACCGTGACCTTGCCTTGGGGGAGCTTCGCGAACGTGCCGTCGACCGAAAGCTGCCCGTCGAGGTCGCGCACGATATCGAGGATCGCTTCCTTCGCGGCATCGATCTCTGCAGGGTCGCCGGAGTTCGGGTCGTTTCCTCCATTGCGGAACATCGCCATGCCGAGCGCATCGCGGTAGGAGTTGTAGTAGGCGATCTCGCCCGCGTACTCCGGGTTCCAGAGCATCTCGTACCCCTGGGCCGCGGCATCGGCGTCGTCGATGCGGTCGCGACGATACGCCACGCCGGTTGTGTAGATCGTGTACGGCACGGTGTAGCGCGCGCCCAGGTCGTAGAAGGGACCGGGGTCGGTGAAGCTCGACCACACATTGCCCGCAAGGTTCGGGATGAGCTCGTGGTTGAGCGGCTGGATGAGTGGTCCGCTCTCTCCACCCTGCACGAGCCGAGATATGTAGTCGGTGGTGGGGAAGAAGACGTCGGCCAGCACTTGGCCCGAGTTGAGCGCCTCGATGGCCACTTCCAGGTTGTTGAAGGTGGTCCACTCGACGGTGACGCCGAACTCGTCCTCGAAGGCCCGCAATGCCTTCTCGTAGAGGTATGCGTCCCAGTTGTAGACCTTTAGTGTCGCGCCCCGTTCGATGGGTGTGTCGGTGGCGATCGCTTCGGCGGTCAGCGGAAGCTCAACCGGACTCTCAGGGCGGGCGATCGGGATCTCGCTGGGACCAGTTTCGATGCCAGTGGTGGTCTCCCCCGCGTCACAGGCGGACAGGACAGCCGCCAGCGAGGGCAGCGTGAGAGCGCTCCCGGCCGCCCTGGCCAGGAAGCGCCGTCGCGTCCAGCCGGTGTCGATCGGGTGCCTGCGTGCCACGCGGATCCCTTCATCTGGCGACTCGATGCAGTCGAGGCTACAACTGCATGAAGTCCGTTGTGGCGATGTCCTTCTGGCCGCGGCTCACGCGCCGGTAGGACAGCAGTCCGATCGCGACCACGAGCAACGTCGTGATCAGCATCATCGTTGCAGCAGCGTTGACCTCGGGCGTCGGGGAGGAGCGCGACGCGGCGTAGATCTTCTGGGCGACCGTCTCACTGCTGGCTTCTCCTGAGAGCGCGGCCACGGTGACGAAGTCATCGACGACGTCTGCGAAAACGAGGGCGACGCTCGCGAAGATCGCGGGCGAGATGAGCGGCAGCAGCACGCGGCGGATCGCTTGCCCGGGCGTCGCCCCGAGGTCCATGGCGGCTTCTTCGTACTCGGGACCGATCGAGAACAGTCGGGCGCGCACGATGATCACCGGGTAGCTCAGCTGGAAGCTGATGAGCCCGAACAATTGCGCCTGCGTCCCGAGCGGCACGATCCCCTGGAGAAGGTTCGTGAACAGGATGTAGAGGGAGACCCCGAGGATGATCTCGGGCACGACGAACGAGAGCAACATCGTGAAGTTGGCCGCGCGGGCGGGACGGCCGTGCCATCTGTCGACCCCGATCGCGAACAGGGTGCCGAGCGGTACGGCGACGAGCACCGTGATGATGGCGAGCTTGTAGGTCTGCGCTATCGCTTGACGCATCGCTTGGTCGCGAAAGAGGGAATCGGTCGGATCCCGGATCCACCACCGAAGCGAGAGTCCCTGCCACGAGATGCGCGAGCGCCCGTCGTTGAACGAGAAGATCACCGCGATCAGCACCGGCAGCAGCGCCCAGAGCAGGTAGCCGATCGTCACGCCCTGCAGGACTCGAGGCTTCCGCCAAGGGTTCTTGAAGTACCCCCGGGAGGGGGTGTGCGTGGTCTCTATCGCAGCGCTCATGCCTGCTCCGCGGCTCGCTTCGTCTCGCGCAGGTAATACAACATCGGCACGATCACGATCACCGCCAGGATCAACACGAGCGAGGCCATGCGTGTGGACCCTCCGTTCTGAAGGCGCTGCTCGGCGATCAGGTTGCCGAACATCGAGGTCTTCGTGGATCCGAGCAGGTCGTTCGTGTAGTAGTCGCCGAACATCGGCAGCGTGACGATCACGATGCCGGCGAGGATCGCAGGCCGCGAGAGCGGGAGCGTGACCCGCCGGAAGGTCTGCCGCCCGCTGGCGCCGAGGTCTCGCCCGGCCTCCAACAGGCTCGTCTCGATGCGATCGAGCGACGCATAGATGGGCAGGATCATGAACGGGATGTAGCCATAGACCAGACCGAGGATGACCGTGATGTGCCGGCCATCGAGCCAGTCCGTCTGACCGAACCCGAGGGGACTCAGCAGGAAGCTGATCGGTCCGTCGGCCCCCAGCAGGCCCTGCCACGCGTAGATGCGCATGAGGTAGCTGATCCACAGCGGCGAGACGAGCAGGATCAGGATGAGGCCCTTGTATCTCGTCGCGCCTCGCGCCGCGAAGTACGCGACCGTGTAGCCCAGCAGGAGGCAGATGACCGTGGCGGCCGACACATACGCGAACGTTCGGAGCAGCGGCGCCTGGTAGATCGCGGTGCCGGCGTAGAACTTGCTGAAGGTCGCGTCGAACGTCTCGAACGACCACCACCACGGCGCGTAGTAGGGAACCGGCGCCCCGAAGTTGGCGAAATCGACCGTGCCGAACGCCACCGCGAACACGACGTAGAACGGCAGCACGAACAGGATCGCCAACCAGATGACCCCTGGCGCGAGGAATGAGGGCCAGTACCAGCGCGGATACCAGACTCCGCCCTCACGACCCGCCTGAGTGACGGCCCCGCGGGGCCTCCGGAAGCGGCGTCGCGGGCCCTCTGCCTCGACGGCATGTGCCCCGATCTCAGGCACCGGCCTTGATCTCGGTC
The DNA here is from genome assembly GCA_963831325.1 of uncultured Actinomycetes bacterium. Classification (GTDB taxonomy): domain Bacteria; phylum Actinomycetota; class UBA4738; order UBA4738; family HRBIN12; genus JAOUEA01. The sequence continues at coordinate 68,025 of CAWHQA010000024.1, read as the reverse complement.
CACGCTTCCAGCCACATCGTGTCCACTTCCGGGGAGAGCTCCACGGGGGTCAGATCCAGCTTGAACATGTCCTCGGTCACGACGGCATCGGCCAGGTTCGCCGGCACCACACCCTGATCGATCAGTGCATCTGGCTGGATCGACACGAACGGCGGCTGGTACCCGTTCCAGTTCACGAAGTTGTCGGTGCCGTGCTTGTCGTCGAGCATGAAGTTGATGAACTCGTGCGCGAGGCGGGGGTTGTTCGCACCAGCCGGCACGGCGAGGAGATCGTTCCCGATCATGGTCTGGCCCGTCTCCGGCCGCCAATAGCCCAGCACGTCGGTGCCGGTGTCCTTGGGCAGATAGAACTGCGCGCCGACGATGTCGCCCGACCAGGACTCGGCGACGGTGAAGTCGCCGGCCGGGATCTTCGCATAGACCCCGTTGATCGTGAGGCGAGAGTCGTAGTCGTTGATGGTCTCCAGGATGGCGATCTTGGCTGCGTCGATCAGCGCGGGGTCGCCCGTGTTGACGTCCAGGCTGCCGTTGCGGAGGATCGTGATCCCGATCGTATCGCCGTAGGAATCGTAGAGACTGATGGCGCCCGCGTAGTCCGGGTTCCAGAGCATCTCCCAACCCTGGGCGGCGGCTTCCTCGTCGCTCACACGGTCGCGCCGGTACGCGACGCCCCACGTGTAGATCGTGTAAGGGACGCTGTAGTTCCAGTTGAGATCGTAATAGGGACCTGGGTCTGAATACGACGGCCAGACGGTGGAGAGCATGTTGGGGATCAGCTCGTGTTGCAGAGGAGCCAGGAGATCCTTGGCGACGAGCTTCCGGAGGTACCCAGGGGTGGGCACGAACACATCGGGGATCACCTGCCCGTTGGCGACCTTCTGGATGCCCTCCTCCATGTTGTTGAAGGTGGTGATCTCTACGTCGACACCGAACTCCTCCTCGAACTCGGCGACCACCTTCTTGTGGATGTAGTCCGCCCAGTTGTAAAGCACGAGCGGGCCCGATTCCATCGGGGTGTCGGCGGCGATCGCCTCCATCGTCACCGGCAGCTCGACCGGCTGTTCCAACGTCGCGATCGGGATCTCGCCCGCCGAGGAGCCGGATGTGGACCCTGAGGTGGAGTCGTCCGGCTTCGAACATGCGGCGAGGATCGCGGCCAGCGATGGCACCGCGATCGCGCCGCCGGCCGCCCTGCCGAGGAACTGCCGTCGCGACCAGCCCTTGTCCATCGGGTGCCTGCCTGCCATGCGAACCCCTCCTCGCTCCGCGCCCAGAAACCTGAGCGGCCGTTCAACGCCGAGTGCGCTCAGTACCATAGGCGCACCGTGCCATGCAAGTGTCACCCATGTGCACCATCAGCCGATAGTCCGTTCGGACCCCGACACTGATGCATACGCAGCGGAGGGCGATCGTGGTTGGCGCCGGGTTCGCCGGCCTCTCTGCTGCCCGATCGCTGGCCGACCTGGGCGTCGGCGTGACGGTTCTCGAGGCGCGGGAGCGCGTGGGCGGCCGGGTCTGGTCGGTCACCCTCACGAACGGCGCGATCGTCGAGCTCGGCGCCGAGTGGATCATGTCCGACGACACGATGGTGCAGGAAACGGCCGCGAGGTTCAGGGTCGGCCTCGTCGACACCGGGGCCTCGTACGGCCGCCGCGAGCCGTGGGGACTCGGAGCGGTCTCGCTCGACGTGCAGGACGGGTTCGTCGACTCGGCGAACGCCGCGCTCGCCGGGCTCACGACCGTCGAGATCTCGGCGATGAGCGTTGGCGACTTCCTCGCATCGGTCGACGGCGACGAGGCTGCGCGCACGATCGATGATGAGGCGACTCGCCGGCACGTGTGCGAACGACCTGGGGGAAGTGGCGCTCGCATCGTTCGGAGTCGATCGCCCGTTCTCTGCTCGCGGCGAGCGGTACTTCCGTGCGGGAACGGGCAACCAGGCGCTCGCCATCGAGCTCGCGGCTTCCCTTCCGGACGTGCGCACGGGCCACGCGGTCCACTCGATCGAGCACGACGATGCGGGCGTCACCGTCACGGTGGGACCCCACGCCGAGCGCGCCGACGCTGTCGTGGTCGCCGTGCCTGCGCCGATCGCCTCGCGCCTCGTCTTCACGCCGGCGTTGCCCGAGCGATCTCGCTTCGGCGCTCGCAGGGCTCAGCATGGGCGTGGCGTCGAAGTTCGCGGTCGCCACGAAGGAGCGCCCACCCGCGCGATCACGCCAGGCGGCCGATCGCTCGATGTGGTGCTGGACGGCGAACGGTGTCGACGGCGCGGTTCGCAAGTGCGTCGCGTCGTTCGCGGGCTCGCCGGCAGCCCACGATTCGCTCGGCCTGAACCGCGGCGAGCTCACACCGTGGCTCGAGGCCGTGCGCGCGATGAACCCCGACCTAACGCTCGTCGACGAGCCCGTGCTCTACACGTGGCACGACGACCCGTACACGATCGGTGCCTACTCGAGCTGGGACCCCGATCCGTGGGCGCGCCGTGAAGTGTTCGCGCGGTCGGTCGGTCGCCTGGCATTCGCGGGTGAGCACACCGCCGCCGATCGTCATGGCACGATGGAGGGCGCGCTACGGTCGGGACGGCGAGCGGCCGAGCAGGTTGCCTCGATGCTCGAAGCAGGCTGAGAACCACCTCGCCGACAGACGGAACCCCTCGAGCCGTTGCTAGCATCGCGGCCTCGTCGTCACGCCAACTAGAGAAAGAGGGATACCAGTGGGCGAGCCGACCGCTGCCACCGAGCCCGTGCTGCTCACCGATGACGTCGGACCAGTCCGGCGCCTCACGATGAACCGGCCGGGCGCCCTGAACGCCCTGAACGGCGAGCTACTCGACGCGATGTCCGAGGCGGTCCACGACGCAGGTCGTGACGATTCCGTCAGCGTCGTGATCGTGCGCGGGGCCGGTCGCGCGTTCTGCGCCGGCTACGACCTGAACGAGGATGCCGAGGGAGGCGAGCACGACGCCCGCTACTGGCACGAGGAGCTCGCGTTGTCGACCGAGCGCATGCTCGAGCTCACCGACTGCCCGAAGCCCACGATCGCCCAGGTGCACTCGTACTGCCTCGCCGGCGGCACGGACCTGATGCTCGCCTGCGACCTGGCGGTGGTCGCCGATGACGCGAAGTTCGGCTACGTCGACATCCGATTCGGCTCGGGCGTTGTCTCGATGTTCCTGCCCTGGGTCGTCGGGGTTCGCCGCGCGAAGGAGATGCTCTTCACGGGGGAGGACCGCGTGAGCGCCGACGAGGCTCTGCGCATCGGCATGGTGAACCGCGTCGTACCGGCCCCAGAGCTTGACGAGGCGACCCTCGCGCTCGCGAACGAGATCGCGAAGAACGAGCCGTTCGTCATCCAGACGACGAAGCGCGCCGTGAACAGGGCGTGGGACGTCGCCGGCTTCCGCGCAGCCATGGCATCGAACACCGAACTCGATGTGTTGATCGAGACGACGAACCTTCCGGCACGCGACGAGTTCCGCCACATCACGCAAGGACAAGGCCTCAAGGCCGCGATCGCGTGGCGCGACGCTCGCTTCCGCGGGGAACAGGCGTGAGCCGAGGGCAGCGCGGCTCACGACGGCCCTCCTCGGGAGCCCACGACTCGCGACCCCGCTACGACCTCACCCCGTTGCTCGCTCCGCGTTCCATCGCGATCGTCGGCGCGTCGGAGTCACCGGACTCGTGGGCCCCCGAGATCGAGCGGTCGCTCCGCCACATCGGCTACGACGGTGAGCTCTACCCGATCAATCCGAAGTACGACAGGGTGTGGGGCCGCCCGTGCCTGCACGCGATCGGCGAGCTGCCGACCGGCGTCGACCTCGTCGTGTTCGTGGTGCCGGCGCGGGTCGTCGTCCGCATGATCGACGACTGCGGCGCGCGCGGTGTCAAGGGCATCATGGTGGTGTCGTCGGGCTTCGCGGAAGCCGGCCCCGGCGGCGTCGAGCTGCAGGAGGAGCTGCGACAGGCAGCGCTGCGCTCCGGCATCCCGGTGCTCGGTCCCAACGTCGAAGGCTTCGTGAACTACGTGGAGCGCGCCGCGCCGTACGGCACGACACCGCCGCCTGAACCGCTCGCCGGCACCATCAGCGTGATCAGCCAGAGCGGCACCGTGGCCTGGGCCATGAACCAGCAGGCGTCGGACCGCGGGGTGGGGCTGCGCATCATCCTCGGCGTCGGCAATGAGGCGGTGCTCGGTCTCGGCGACATGTTCGAGTGGGCGGCCGGCGACGCGAAGACCAAGGTCGTGACGAGCTATATCGAGACCATGCGCGACGTCGAGGGCATCGGCCGGGGTCTTGATGCGTTGCGTCGCGCGGGCAAGCCCGTGCTCATCTGCGCGCCCGAGGGACGCAGCGAGGCCGCTCGTCGCTCGATCGTGGCCCACACCGGAGCCTTGGCCGGCAACACGACCCTGCGTGACGCCTGGCTCCGCGCCCATGGGGTGATACTGGTCGAAGATCCGGTCACCTTGTTCGAGGCGGCGGTGCTGCTCTCGAGCGTGAAGAGGCTTCGCACGAACGGCGTGGCCGCAGCGCTGCAGTCGGGGGGCGCGTGCACGCTGTTCGCCGAGGCGGCAGGCGCCGCCGGCCTCGAGCTTCCTGAGCTCTCGCCCGCGACGAAACGCGCGCTGAGGAAGGTGCTGCCGCACTACGCCTCGCAGAACAATCCGCTCGATGTGACCGGTCAGGCGGCGGTCGAGACCGACATGTATGAGGGGGCGCTAGAGGCGCTCGCGAACGATCCCGCGGTGGGCCTGATCGCGTTCGACGCGTTCCCGCCTCGTCTCGGTGGTGAGTCGCCATGGGCAGAGCCGGTTCTGAGGAAGGTCAAGGAGCTCCGGCGCGCGACCGGGGTGGCGTTCGCGAGCGTCGCGATGGGGCCGCTCGCGTACATCCCGGCCGCCAAGTCGTTCACGAACAGACACTCGCTGGCGTTCCTACAGGGCCATCACGCGGCTGCGGGCGCGATCAGGGCGCTCGTCGAGCTCCAGAGCACGAAGCGGCGGGCAACCGACGACCTGCCTGCGCACGCAAATCGCGCGAAGGCGTTTCGTGTGCTGCAAGGGCACGAGGGGCCGATCGACGAGGAGGCGGGGGCGAAGATCCTCGCGTTGTACGGCGTCGCTCGGCCGAAGGAACGGACGGTCGCGACACCGGCCGACGCGGCGGCGTTCGCTCGCACGATCGGATTCCCGGTGGTCGTGAAAGCACAGGCGCCCGAGATCCCGCACAAGGCCAAGCTCGGTGGGGTCCGGCTCGGCCTGCGGAACCCGACCGATGTCGAGGTCGCCGCCGCCGAGGTGCTCGAGGCGGCGAGTCGCGCAGGCGCGAAAGGGCCCAAGGTGCTCGTGCAACAGATGGTGCGCGGCGCTGAGGTGCTTGTCGGCGCTGTCGTCGACGACCGTTTCGGGCCGATGATCACCGTTCGTCCGGGTGGAGCGCTCGCCGAGGAGGGAGACGCGGTCTTCGTGCCGTGCCCGCTGACCCCGGTGCAGGCGCAGAGCTTCGTCGCCGACAACGCGGAGGCCTGCGGACTCAGCACGCAGGTGCATGACCTGCGCGCCATGGCCAAGGCGGTCGAGGCGATAGCACGCATCGCGTACGACCTAAGGGGGCGTCTGACCTCGTTCGAGGCGAACCCGCTCCTCGTGGGCGAGCGCGGAGCAGTGGCGGTCGATGCCCTCGCGGAGGTCCGCGCAGAGTGATATTCGGCCTCGCGGCAGCCCTGGGGTGGGGGCTCGCCGACTTCACCGGTGCCGTCGGGGGCCGGCGCATCGGCAGCCTCGCCACCGTCGCGGTCGCACAGGCGTTGAGCGCGGTCGTGATGACGGCGTTCATGTTCGCCGGTGGGCACAGCCCCGGCGTGGTCGCGCCGTATGCGGGCTTCGTCGTCTTGAACGGCCTTGCGTCGGGTGGCGCATACCTCTCTCACTACCGTGCCCTGCAACTCGGCCCGGTCGCTGTGGTGTCGCCGATCGGCGCGACCTACGCCTTTGTCGGCGTGACCCTTGCGGTCGTGCTGCTCGGCGAGCGGCCGGGCCCGGCCGCGATCATCGGCGGCGTGCTCACCGTGGTCGGTGTGATGCTGACGTCGACCGATCTCGCGAGACTCAGAGCCGGAACGCACACCCGGGCGCCCGGTCTTCCATGGGCGATCGTCTCCTCGGTGCTGTTCGGCATCGGCGGGTTCCTGCTCGGCTACTTCGCGCAAGAAGTCGGATGGGTTCCAGGGCTCTGGGCTTCTCGGTGCGCGCAGCTCTCCATGTTCGCTGTGCTCTCGGTGGTGCGTCGTCGGGAGCTCGGCATGCTCGGATGGAACATCGGCCTCGTCTGGGCGCTCGCATCGGGCGCAGCGGACCTGCTCGGGGTGGTGACGTACTCGATCGGCGCATCGCTCGGTCTGGTGTCGATCGTCCTGATCGCCTCCGCCGTGTTCCCTCTCATCGCCGTCGGACTCTCGATCGCGTTCCTGCACGAGCGCCCGGTCGCGAACCAGTACGTCGGCATCGCGCTCGTCGTTGCAGGCTTGGTGGCGCTGGGGATCGGGTGACCTGAGCACACACCGCATCACCGGTTGTCGGCTGCGCAACCCCTGGCTTGCGCACTTTCCCGTGCGGGCTGACTATCTGGCGGTCCGGGACGGTGGTCCATCGCGACCAACCTGGGAGGGGGTGCGCGCCTTGGCCGAGACGCTGAACGCTACGGTGTCGTGTCGCAACGTATGGAAGGTCTACGGGCCCAAGGCCGACCGCATCGTGGGCACGCCCGATGCGGATCTGCCGCGGGCCGAACTGCTCGCGAAGACCGGGTGCGTCGTAGCCGTGCGCGACGTGTCATTCGACGTCGCCCAAGGCGAGGTCTTCGTGGTCATGGGCTTGTCGGGCTCGGGCAAGTCCACGCTCGTCCGCATGCTGAACCGCATCCACGACCCGACCGCCGGGGAGGTGCTCGTCGACGGCCAGGACGTGATGGAGATGAACGACGACGAGTTGCGGCGGGTGAGGCGCACCAAGATCAGCATGGTGTTCCAGCACTTCGGACTGCTGCCGCATCGACGCATCGTCGACAACGTCGCCTTCGGCCTCGAGATCCAGGGGGTGGACAAGGATGTTCGGCTCACGAAGGCCGACCGAGGTGCTCGACGTCGTTGGGCTCGAGGGGTGGGGTGACCGGTTCCCCGACGAGCTCTCTGGCGGCATGCAGCAACGGGTCGGCCTCGCCCGTGCGCTTGCCACCGACCCCGAAGTGATGCTATTCGACGAGCCGTTCAGTGCGCTCGACCCCTTGATCCGGCGGGACATGCAGAACGAGGTTCGTCGCCTGCAGAACGAGATGAAGAAGACGATGATCTTCATCACGCACGATCTGGCTGAGGCGCTGAAGCTCGGCGATCGCATCGCGATCATGAAGGATGGTGTCTTCGTCCAGGTGGGCACGCCCGAGGAGGTCGTGGCTCATCCGGCGAACGACTACGTAGCGGATTTCACGAAGGATGTGCCGCGCGCGCACGTGTTGACGGCACGGGCCATCATGCGACCGGTGAACGGGCACGGCTCGGCTGAAGGACCCGTGGTCGGGCCGGCGACGGTCGTGCAGGAATTGATCCCGATGGTGGCCGACGCCGACCGCACGATCCGAGTCGTCGACGGCGACGATCTTCTGGGATTGGTGGATCGCGACGCCGTGATGGCCGCGCTGATCGAGGAACGCTGAGATGGCAGTCGCGCCGCCTCGGTCGCGCGTCGCCGTCGACGGGGCCGCGACGGTACCGTTGGCACCGACGCAGCAGCCGAGCCCATGGCCCAGGCGCATCGGCTGGATCGCGATCGTCGTTGTGGTCGCTGCGGTGGGCCTACTGTGGCTCGCGCCCGGGTTCCCGGAGCGGTGGGTAGTTGATGTCACCGCTTGGTTCGATGCCTTCCGTGACTGGGCGATCCAGAACCGTACGACGAGCCCGTTGTTCATCTACTTCCTCACGCCGATCGAGGATACCGTCGACACGCTCGTCGACGCGACCGTCACGGCGCTCGAGAGGCTCACGTGGCTCGGACTGGTGGTGGGTGCCGCTGCTATCGCCGGCCTACTTGCTGGCTGGAAGATGGCGGTGCTCACGGCCGTGGGGGTGCTCTCCTTCGGTTTGCTCGGCGTGTGGGATGCCAGCCTCGAGACCCTCGCGCTCGTGGTCGTCTCAGTATCGATCGCGGTGGGTATCGGAGTGCCACTCGGTATCTGGGCGGGACGCAGGCCGAAGGTTGAGAGGGTGCTACGCCCGATCCTTGACGCGATGCAGACGATCCCTGCCTATGCCTACTTGCTCCCTGCGGTGCTGTTGTTCGGCATCGGCAACCCACCGGCGCTGATGGCCACCTTGGCATTCGCCCTGCCGCCGGCGATCCGACTCACCGCCCTGGGCATCCGGGGCGTACCGGTAAGTTCGCTCGAGGTCGCCACGTCATTCGGTTCGACCGAACGTCAACGGCTCCGACTCGTGCAGGTTCCGCTTGCCAAGCCCTCGATCATGCTGGGTGTCAACCAGACGATCATGATGGCGCTCGGAATCGTCGTGATCGCCGCGTTCGTCGGCGCCGGGGGACTTGGGCAGACCGTGCTCGACGGTTTGCAGCAGTTGAACGTGGGCGAGGCCCTCAATGGAGGCATCGCGATCGTGGTGATGGCGATCGTGCTCGACCGAGTATCGACCGCATGGAGTCAGCGCGAACGGCGCACGACGAAGCCCGTGCGCATCGCGGGTCGATCGCTTTCCCGACGTCAACTCGCGATAGGGGCTCTGCTCACCACGATCGTTGCAGTCGTGATCGGTCGCGAAGTGTTGCGTCAGCAGTCGTTCCCCGAGGGGTTGGAGTTTTCGGTGGCCACGCCCGCCAATGCGATCGTCGACTGGTCGCAAGAACATCTCGGGAACACCACCAGCGCGATCAGCGACTTCGTTCTCGTCCGACTTCTCGACCCTCTCGAATCGCTCTTCGTGGGGGTGCCATGGTGGATGATGGCAGGAGCCTTCGCGTTGATCGGGTGGCGGGTCTCCGGTTGGCGACTGGCTGTCGGATCCTTCGCCTGCATCGCTGCCCTCGGGGTGCTCGGTATGTGGGACCTGTCGATGGGGACGCTGGCGCAAGTGCTCGTGGCGGTGGTGATCACGCTGTCGTTCGCGATCCCGCTCGGCATCGTCTCCGCCCGGAGCAACACGTTCGAGCGCATCTCGAAACCTATCCTCGACGCGATGCAGACGATGCCAGCCTTCGTCTACTTGGTGCCCGTGCTGTTCCTCGTAGAGCCGGGGCGGGTGCCGGCAATCATCGCGTCGTTCATCTACGCGCTTCCGGTGAGCATCCGCCTTACGAATCTCGGGATCCGACAGGTACCGGAGGAGATCGTCGAGGCTGCTCGATCGTTCGGGTCGACCTCCGGCCAGCTGTTGCGCAAGGTGCAGTTGCCACTGGCTCGGCCCACGATCCTGCTCGGGGTGAATCAGACCATCATGATGACCTTGTCGGTCGTTATCATCGCCGGGCTGATCGGCGCGGCGGGGCTCGGGCAAGAGGTCGTGTTCGCCCTCGGCAAGCAGCAGATCGGCCGCGGAGTCGTCGCGGGCGTGTGCATCTTGCTCCTTGCGGTCGCTCTTGACCGTATAACTCAAGCGATGGGGTCGGCGCCGCGCTCGATGCGGGGTCCCGTAGGCATGGGGCTCGGCTGGTGGTACCGCGTGCGTGCGATCACGAAGACGGTCGAAGACGACCAAGGGAAGGAGAAGGGATGAGGAAGCGCAAGTTCGCGTTCGCGGCGTCGATGCTCGCCGTCTCTACGCTCGTGCTCGCCGCATGCAGCGACGTCGAGGAGGGCGGCGAGCCCGTCGACGCCGGGAACGGCGGCACCACCACGGCGGCGCAGTGCGTCGGCGACACGATCACGATCGCGGTCAACCCATGGGTCGGCGCCGAGGCGAATGCAGCCGTCGCGCAGGCCGTGATGCAGAACGAGATGGGTTGCACGGTCGAGCTCCAGGAGATCAACGAGTCGGGGCAATTCCCGGCGATGGCCTCTGGCGATGTCGACGCGACCCTCGAAGTGTGGCCTTCCGGCCACCTGAAGGACCGTAGGGACTACATCGAGAAGGCAGGCGACGTCGTCGACGGCGGCGAGCTGGGGATCACCGGCAACATCGGCTGGTTCATGCCGTCCTATCTCGTCGAGGAGAACCCGGACCTCGCAACATGGGAAGGCTTCAAAGAGAACGCCGACGCCTTCGCGACCGCGGAGACCGGCGACAAGGGTCGCTTCCTCGGAGCGGATACGACCTACTCGATCTTCGACGAGGCGATCATCGCGAGTCTCGGCCTCGATCTCGAAGTCGTCTACAGCGGCTCCGAGGCAGCGTCGCTCGCGGCGCTCGACAAGGCGTACAACTCCGAGGAGCCCATCCTGATGTATTGGTGGACGCCGCAATGGGCCAACGCCAAGTACGACCTGGTGGAGGTCGAGCTGCCTCCATACAACGAGGAGTGCGGAGCGATTGCGGCCGAAGACCCTGACGCCGCGGTCGGCTACAACTGCGACTACGCCGAGGACGTGCTCTACAAGGCGTTCAGCGCTGAGCTCGAGACCAAGGATCCGGCGGCGTTCGAGTTCTTCTCGAACTTCACTTGGACCGAGGAGGACCAGAACTCGGTCGCGCTCGCTATCCAGGAGGGGACCGACCCGGCTGAGGCTGCCCAGACGTGGATCGACGAGAACACCGATGTCGTGGAAGGCTGGCTGCCTGCGGCATCCTGACGGAGCTGGGTACCACGACGATCGATGAGGGCGGCCCGGTGGCCGCCCTCACCGTTTCCGGAGGATGACTGCGCTCTCATGCCGGTTGAGATCGATGGAAGCTCGCTCACCGCGGATGACCTCGTCCGCGTGGCTCGCAGCGACGAGCACGTCACGCTCGCCCCGTCGGCCGCCGAACGGATGTCGAGGGGGCGCGCCGTGGTCGAGGCTGCCCTGGCACGGGGCGACGAGGTCTACGGCCTCACGACCGGGGTCGGCGAGCGGAAGTCCGTTCGTCTCGACCCGGCGGAGATCGACGCCTACAACCGCCTGCTCATCCTGAATCACCGGGTCGGGCAGCGGCCGATGGCTAGACCCGACGTCGTGCGCGCCACGATGTGCCGGCTCGCCAACGGGCTCGCCGCCGGCACGGTGGGTGTGCGGCCGGAGCTCGCGCAACTCGTGGTCGACGCGCTGAACTCGCACGACACGCCGGCCATGCGGAGCCGAGGGTCGGTCGGACAGGCCGACCTTGCGCCCATGGCCGACCTCGCCCACGGGCTCCTCGAGGGTTCCTCGTTCCGCCTGGGCGCCGGGGAAGGGCTCGGATTGATCGACAACAATGCCTTCTCGACCGGCATGGGGGCGCTCGCGGTGTGGGACTGCGGCCGGCTGCTCGACACGCTCGACGTGGCAAGCGCACTCAGCTTCGAAGCCTTCTCCGCGAACCTGTCGATCCTCGACGGATCGGTGGCCGCGAGCCGACCCTTCCCGGGGGTGCAGGCGACGATCGAGCGGCTTCGTTCCCTGCTGGAGGGAAGCGACCTCTGGGGTCCTGAGCCCGCTCGGAACCTGCAGGATCCGCTCTGCTTCCGCACCCTGCCGCAGGTCCACGGCACCGCCCGCGACTTCTACGGCTTCGTGACGGGACAGCTCGAGCTCGAGCTCAACGCCTCGCAGGGCAATCCCGTGGTGGATCCCGAGCGGGGCACGATCCGAAGCGCCGGCAACTTCGACGCATCCGCGCTGGCGACGGCGCTCGACCAGCTGAGGGTCGTGCTGGCGACCGTGCTCACGTGCGCGGCGGAGCGGTGCCTCAAGCTGGTACACGCCCCGTTCTCGGGGCTTCCCCACGGCTTGGCGGCGCGTGAGGAACTGGCAGAGGACGCATTCAACATGTTCGGCGTCTCGGTGCAGGCGTTCGCTGCCGAGGCCCGCGCGCTGGCGGCTCCCGTGTCGTACGAGGTCGTCAGCACGACGCAGGCCGCAGGCATCGAAGACCGGGCCACGATGGCGCCGCTCTCGGCGAGCCGGCTCGCCGAGATGGTCTCGATCGCGCAGGGGATCGCTGCGGTCGAGCTCTGTGTCGCGGCGCAGGGGGTCGATCTGCGGCCGGGGCGCTCATGTGGCGCGGGAGCTGCCCGCGCGCGAGACCTCGTGCGCGATGTCGTCGCTGAGGTCGGGGAGGGCGAGGCCGCTCCACAGGATCTCGAGCCCATCATCGATCTCGTGCGCCAGGGTCGTTTCGCAGCGATCGCAACGGGTGAACCTGGCTAGCCCTTTGTCTCAGGCGCCGGCGAGCACGTCGTACGGCTCGAACTTCAGACAGGCGGTGCCGGCCCGCTTGGTGAGCCGGTGGAATTCGAGCTCGTAACTCTCGTACATCTGCTCGACGAGTGCGATGGCTTCGATGTGCCGGGGCCCGCGTGAGGCCGTCCGCGCGTCGTCACGTGATCGCCAGATGCAGAAGGACAGGCACTCCCGGGCGGTCGTGACCGGACCTCGGTAGTAGTGGACGAACCCTGGAGCCCTGGCGGCTTCCTCGGCGGCGCGAAGGTCGTACTCCTCGAGGAGTTGCTCGTCGGCGCCTTGGCGATGGATCGATCGGAAGGCGACCAGGTACCACTCGCCGGCCCCCACCCGGGCTGCGCAGGCCGCCCACGTGAATGCCTCGGCAACAGGCATGCTCGCGTAGTCGGCCGTGGCCGGTGCCAGATCGTCGAAGGTGCCGGTCGCGATCTCCATGTTCTCTCCGACAGGATATCGGCAGAACAGGTGGGTTCCTATAGTACAAGAGTGCCACTTATCGGTTCATGAGAAGCAACCGAGGAAGTCGCCACGGCACGCCAGACGAGCTCGGCATACTCCCGGGGCGATAGGCGCTGCTATCTCATGGTGGGAGTCGTCGAGGAGGCGTCTGCATCCAACTCGGCCGTCAGGGACCGCGCGGCGTGTGCCAGCGCTCCCGTGGCCCGATCCCTCCAGGCGGCGCCGCACCTGGCGTAGGGCCCCCAGAGGGCGAGGGCACCGACGATCTCGTCGTCACGGAATACGGGCACCGCGATGGAGACCGAACCGTCGATGAGCTCACCCTCGCTGAAGGCGATACCGCTTTCCCTGATCTCGTCGAGGCCTGTTCGCAGCGGCGTCTCGGACGGGGTCGTGGGGGTGATCGCTCCAAGCCCTTGAGCGATGACCTCCTCGACGACCTCGGGTGGCGCGAACGAGAGCAGCACCCTGGAGCCAGCGCCGGCATGGAGGGGATAGGTCGCTCCTGGCTCCAGAGCGACCCGGATGCCGTGGCGGGACTCGTGCTGATGCAGGCACATGGCTGACAGCCCCACTCGCCGCATCACCACCGCTGTCTCACCCTGGCTCTCGACGAGCATGCCCAGGACAGGTTCCGAGAGGCGGATCAAGAGGTCGCTCGTCACGTGCGAGCCTGAGCCGATGACGAGCTTCGGGCCGAGCCGGTACCGGCCGTCGTGCCGATCGACGAAACCGAATTCGGTCAACGTCCGCAGGTATCGGTAGGCCGTGGACAGGGGCATGTCGAGCAGCATCGCGAGATCGTCAGCCCTGATCGCTCCCCGATCGGCGATGACGAGCAACAGCCGGAGGCCCCGAGCGAACGAGGTATCCTCCGACGCTTCCTCGGGGGGGTGATCACGAGCCGTGGGCACGCGCCCATTCTCGCGGACCGAGCGACTCCCCGCCATGAGTGGTCGCCTGACCGGGGTTGCCGCTATCGCAACTCGCCCGTTGTTCCCGCAACAGACCATGGGTACCGTGCTGGCGACGGCCACCTCGAGGAAGACGGACACCCGAAGCATGCGTGATCGCGCCCACACGGTCATCATCGGCGCCGGCATCGTCGGTACCTCGGCTGCGTTCCACCTGAACGAGCTCGGCGAGACCGATGTGCTCGTGCTCGAGCAGGGGCCGCTGTTCGAGACAGGAGGCTCGACGAGCCACGCGCCCGGCATCATCTTCCAGACGAATGGGTCGCGCACGATGTGCCGCATCGCCCAGGATTCCGTGGCCCTGTACGACTCCCTCGACCTCGACGGTGAGCGATGTTGGTACGGCGCCGGAAGCCTCGAGGTCGCGACGACGCCCGAGCGCATGCAGGAACTGAAGCGTCGACAGGGGTACGCGCGCTCCTACGGCATCGACGGCACTGAGCTGCTGACACCGGCTGAGACGGTCGAGCGTTCGCCCCTGATCGACCCTTCGACGATCCTCGGCTCGTACTGGGTACCGAGCGATGGTGCGGGCAAGGGCGTGAAGATCGTCGAGGCGCTGGCGCGCGCGGCGCAGGCAGCGGGCGTCGAGTTCGAGGGTGGGGTCGCGGTCACCGGGTTCGACATCCGCGACGGGCGCGTGCACGGCGTGGAGACCGCTCGGGGGAGAGTGGAGTGCGAGCGGGTGCTGCTGTGTGCAGGCATCTGGGGGCCCACGGTTGGCGCGCTCGCGGGCGTGCCGATCCCGCTCGTGGCGGTGCAGCACCAGCTCGTGTGGACCGATCCGATCCCCGAACTGTCGGGCTCAGAGGGCGATGTCTGGTTGCGGCAGCCGGTCGTGCGCCACCAGGACATGTCGCTGTACTTCCGCCAGCGCGATGACCACTTCGGTGTCGGCAACTACCGGCACGAACCGATCGTGACGCCGCAGTCCGGGATACGCGAAGGTGGCGAGTTGCAGCCCTCGCTGATGCCGTTCACTCCCGAGGACTTCGACGTCTGCGAGGCGGAAGCCGCACGCCTGTTCCCCACGCTCGAGGGCCGCATGCGACCGAGCGACCCCGCACGCACGCTGAACGGCATGTTCTCGTTCACGCCCGACGCTGGGTCGATCGTGGGCGAGAGTGCGGCGGTCCGTGGCTTCTGGGTGTGCGAGGCGGTGTGGGTCACCCACGCCGGCGGCATGGCCCGCCAAGCGGTGGAGTGGATGGTGGAAGGCGCGCCGAGCTACGACCTCGCCGAGGCCGATGCGAACCGGTTCTACCCCTTCCAGACGTCGGCGCCTTACGTGCTCGAACGAGGGAAGCAGCAGTATCGCGAGGTCTACGACATCATCCACCCACTGCAGCAGCCGTCGAAGCCACGGGGGCTCAAGCTCACGCCGTTCTACGAGCGGCACCGCTCGCTCGACGCGGAGTTCTTCCAGGGGGCAGGGTGGGAGCGGCCGCAGTGGTTCTCGGCGAATCGCGAGCTCGCGAGCGGCGTGACCCACGAGTGGGCGCGTCGCACCGGGTGGGCGGCGCGCGGATGGTCGCCCGAGGTGGGCGCCGAGCACCTGGCGACACGAGAGGCCGCGGCGCTGTTCGACATCACGCCGTTCGCGAAGTTCGACGTGACCGGTCCCGATGCGCTGGCCTACCTCGAGCGGGTGTTCGCGAACCGCATCGACCGACCCGTCGGCTCGATCGTCTACACCGCAGCGCTGACGGAGCGCGGCGGCATCCGCCTCGACCTCACCGTCACCCGCAAGGGCGAGGACCGTTTCCGCGTCGTGACCGGTGGCGGCTCGGGACATCACGACGAGGCATTCCTTCGGCGGAGGTCCGCGACGGTGAGCGGGTGCAGATCTCGGTGCGCACCGGATCGTTGTTCGCGCTCGGGCTCTGGGGGCCCCGCGCTCGCGGTGTGCTCGAGGCGGTGACCGACGTCGACGTGTCGAACGACGCGTTCCCGTACATGACCGCGCGGTACCTGAGCATCGGCGAGGTGACGCCCGTGTGGGCGCAGCGCATCAGCTACGCCGGCGAGCTCGGCTGGGAGCTGTACGGACAGATCGCCATGGGGCAACGTGCGTGGGATGTGTTGTGGGAAGCCGGTCATGAGCACGGCCTGATCGCCGCCGGCGCCGGTGCGTTCGACTCCCTCCGGCTGGAGAAGGGCTATCGCCTCTGGGCCCAGGACATCGATACCGAGCATGACCCGCTCGCAGCGGGTCTGGGCTTCGCTGTGCGGTGGGACAAGGATTTCACGGGCAGAGCGGCACTGGAGGCGATCCGCGACCGGGGAGGTCCGTCGTCACGCCTCGCGTGCATGACGTTCGACGACGACCGGGCGGTCGTCATGGGCAAGGAGCCGGTGTGGCACGAGGGCAGGGTGGTTTCGTACGTCACGAGCGCCAACTACGGCTACTCGATCGGACGTGGCATCGCATATGGATACCTGCCGTCTGCGCTGGCTCATGAGGGCACCTTGGTCGAGGTGGAGTACTTCGGCGAGCGGCTCGCAGCCACGGTGACGAACGACCCGCTCTGGGACCCCAAGGGCGAGCGCCAGAAGACCTGAAGGACGAGGAGGCGGGGAGGCGACATGGCCGACGAAGAGGAGCTCGATCTCGCGACGCTTCCCGACGACGAGCTCGTGAAACAGATGCACGACGATCTCTACGACGGGCTGGCCGACGAGATCTTCGAGGGCACCACCATCCTGCTGGAGCGCGGATGGGCGGCCGACAAGGTGCTGAACGATGCGCTGGTCGAAGGCATGCGCATCGTGGGCATCGACTTCCGCGACGGCATCCTGTTCGTGCCCGAGGTACTGCTCGCCGCAAACGCGATGAAGGCGGGCATGGCGATCCTGCGTCCGCTGCTCGCCGAGACGGGCGCCGAGCGCATGGGCACCGTGGTGATCGGCACCGTGAAGGGCGACATCCACGACATCGGCAAGAACCTCGTGGCCATGATGCTCGAGGGCGCCGGCTTCGACGTGATCGATCTCGGTATCAACAACCCCGTCGAGAACTACCTCGCGGCGCTCGAGGAGCATCAGCCAGAGATCCTGGGCATGAGCGCGCTGCTCACGACCACGATGCCGTACATGAAGGTCGTGATCGACGAGCTCGAGGCCAAAGGGCTGCGCGAGAAGTACATCGTGCTGGTCGGCGGCGCGCCGCTCAATGAGGAGTTCGGCAAGGCGGTAGGCGCCGACGCGTACTGCCGCGATGCCGCGGTTGCCGCCGAGACCGCCCAGGCGTTGGTGCTGGCCAAGCGCGCCGCGGCGACTGCGTCGTGATCGCCTCGGGGGAACGACGTGGCTGAGCTGACGGTGATCCGCTGGCGTGACATCCCGATGCAGGTGTTGGCGCGGGGTCAAGGTGGCGAGAGCGACCAGGGCCTTGCTTCCCGACCGGTTCCAGGAAGCGGTCGACGCCGCGGCCATGGTCGCCGGCCTGATCGGTTCCGACGACTACACCGAGCAGATGCGTATGGACACCCGAGAGTGCGGCGACGATCTGCAGCACGAGGTCGACACGGAGACCGTGGCGATCCTCTCGGAGTGGGACGAGCAGGTGCTGCGCGAGACTATCCGTTCCGGCGGCGTCCGGGGCGGCGACGCGATCGCCGGCGGCGGGGGGCGGTAGTGGCCGACACCTTCGTGAGTTCTGCGACCCGCGAGGTCGTGATCGGCACCGGCCGGCCGTTCGTGATCATCGGTGAGCGCATCAACCCGACCGGGCGCAAGAAGCTCGCCGAGGAGATGAAGGCGGGCGACTTCACGACCGTGATCGCCGATACGCAGGCCCAGGTTGCGGCCGGGGCGCACATGCTCGACGTGAACGCCGGCATCCCGCTCGCCGACGAGCCCGCGATCCTCGCCGACACGGTGAAGCTCGTGCAGTCGCTCACCGACGTGCCGCTGTCGATCGATTCCTCGATCGTTGCCGCTCTGGAAGCGGGGCTGGCCGTGTATCAGGGCAAGCCGCTCGTGAACTCCGTGACAGGCGAGGACGATCGTATCGAGTCGGTGCTTCCGCTCGTTGCGAAGCACGGCGCGGCGGTCGTCGCCATCACCAACGACGAGACCGGCATCAGCGAGGACCCCGACGTGCGGTTCTCGGTGGCCGAGAAGATCGTGCGCGCGGCGGCCGATCACGGCATCGCTCCGCACGACATCGTCGTCGACCCGCTCGTGATGCCCGTGGGCGCCATGGGCACGGCGGGGCGTCAGGTCTTCTCGCTCGTGCGGCGCCTGCACGACGAGCTAGGTGTGAACACCACCTGCGGCGCCTCCAACGTCTCGTTCGGGTTGCCGAACCGCAACGGGCTGAACGGCGCTTTTCTGGCCATGGCCATCGCCAGCGGCATGACGAGTGCGATCACGAGCCCGCTGCACGAGGAGGTGCGGCAAGCGGTGATGGCCGCCGACGTGATGATGGGCACCGATACGCATGCGGCATCGTGGATCGGTCGCTACGGTGAAGGCCGCAGCGTCGGCGGTGCGGGGCACGGAAAGCGCCGTGGTGGTCGCGCGGGGAGGCGTACGCCAGGTTCCGACGCGCCCGACGCGCCCGACGCGCCCGAGGTGATCCCCGAGCCGTGACCGAAGCCGAGGGGTCGCTCGTCGTCTTCTCTCCCTCCGGCAAGCGGGGTCGCTTCGACGACGACACGAACCTGCTCGACGCCGCCCGCTCGCTCGGCGTCGACCTCGATTCGGTCTGCGGCGGCCGTGGCATCTGCGGCCGGTGCCAGATCGTCGTGGCCGAGGGAACGTTCGCGAAGCACGCGATCACCTCAAGCGCCGACCACCTCACGCCGTTCAGCGAGCCGGAGACCCGCTATCGAAGGCTGAAAGGTCTCGGTACCGACCGCCGACTCGGATGTCACGCCCGCGTCTGCGGCGACCTCGTGGTCGACGTGCCGCCCGAGAGCCAGCTCCATCGCCAGGTCATCCGCAAGGAAGCCGACGCGCACCCGATCGAGGTCGACCCGGTGCTTCGATTGCACTACGTAGAAGTCCGCGAGCCCGACCTTGCCGATCCGAGCGGCGATCTGCAACGGGTCGCCGAGGCGCTCGAGCGCGACTGGCAGCTCACGGGGCTCGTCGCCGACCCCCAGGTGCTCTCGACCTTGCAGCGCACCCTGCGCGCCGGCGACTGGAAGGTCACGGTCGCGGTGCACGACGGCGATGCCATCACCGCGGTATGGCCGGGCTTCCACGATGTGGCGCTCGGCGTGGCGTTCGACGTGGGGTCGACCACGGTTGCCGGGCATCTCTGCGATCTTCATACCGGCGAGGTGCTGGCGAGCGCGGGAGCGATGAACCCGCAGATCCGCTTCGGCGAGGACCTGATGAGTCGCGTGAGCTACGTGATGATGCACCCGGGGTCCGAAGTGGAGCTCACCGCAGCGATCCGCTCCTGCGTCGACGGGTTGCTCGCAGAGCTTTGCGTCGAGGCAGACGCAGACGCTTCCGACGTGCTCGAGCTCACGGTGGTCGGCAACCCGATCATGCACCACCTGTTCCTGGGCCTCGATCCCACGGAGCTCGGCGGCGCACCGTTCGCGCTCGCCACCGATGAGGCCGTGCATCGAACGGCGCGTGAGCTCGACCTGACCGCGACGAATGCGGGGGCCCGCGTCTACATGCTGCCGTGCATCGCCGGGCACGTCGGCGCCGACACCGCCGGCGTGATCCTGAGCGAGGCGCCCCACGATCAGGAGACCATGAACCTGATCGTCGACGTCGGCACGAACGCCGAGATCGTGCTCGGCAACCGTGATCGGCTGCTTGCCGCGTCCTCCCCGACAGGCCCGGCGTTCGAAGGCGCCCAGATCTCATGCGGGCAGCGCGCGGCGCCGGGTGCGATCGAGCGCATCCGCATCGACCGAGCGACGCTCGAGCCTCGCTTCCGGGTGATCGGCGACGACCGGTGGAGCGATGAGCCGGGGTTCGACGGTTCCGCGGTGACCGGCGTCGCGGGCAGCGGCATCATCGAGGCGATCGCGGAGCTGTTCCTCGCCGGAGTGATCACCGCAGACGGGGTCATCGATGGTGCGCTCGCCGCTCGTAGCGACCGCGTCGTCGCCGACGACCGAACGTTCTCGTATGTGCTGCACGACGTGCCGGGCGCCCCGAGGCTCGTGATCACCCAGAACGACGTGCGCCAGATCCAACTCGCCAAGGGAGCGCTCTACGCGGGTTGTCGGCTGTTGATGGACGCGTTCGGCATCGAGACCGTCGATCGCATCAGGCTCGCCGGCGCCTTCGGCGCGCACATCGACCCGGTGCACGCGATGGTGCTCGGCCTCGTGCCCGACTGCGACCCGTTGCAGGTCACGAGCGCCGGGAACGCTGCCGGCACCGGCGCTCGCATCGCCCTGTTGGATCGAGCCGCTCGCGACGAGATCGAACAATCGTGGTCGCGTCGAGAAGCTCGAGACCGCGGTGGAGCCGCGATTCCAGGAACACTTCGTCGGGGCGATGGGCATCCCTCACGCCACCGATCCGTTCCCGCGACTCGCGAAGGTCGTGGACCTGCCGACGCCACGTCCGGATGCGGCCGGCGACCGTCCGCGACGCCGCCGACGCACGTCATCCGAACCCGAGAGGAGCAGCACATGAGCGACGAGTCAGCATCGCCGCGCCGGCGGCGAACCGGCGGCCGGGAAGGACGTGCCGCCGCCCGCCTGGCCTCCGTCGCCGAGAAGGTGCCGTTCATCACACGCGAGCTGAAGCCGGTTGAGGTGCTCAGTGAGGAAGGCCTCGCCACGATCGAGCACAACGCCGACACGATCCTCGAACAGGTCGGCATCGACTTCCGCGAAGCGCCAGACGCGCTGGAGCTTCTGAAGGGCGCGGGATGCGACATCGAGGGCGAGCGTGCGCGATTCCCACGGGGGTTGGCGCGACAGCTCGTGCAGGCGACGGCCCCCCGCGAGTTCGATCAGGTGGCGCGCAACCCCGCGAACACCGTGCACATCGGCGGCAACGCTACCGTGCTTGCTCCCGCCTACGGCTCGCCGTTCGTGCGCGACCTCGATGGCGGCCGGCGCTACGGCACCATCGAGGACTTCCGCAACTTCGTGAAGCTCGCCTACTCGACCCCGTACCTTCACCATTCGGGTGGCACTGTGTGCGAGCCGGTCGACCTGCCGGTGAACAAGCGGCACTTCGACATGGTGTACGCGCACATGCGCTACTCGGACAAGGCGTTCATGGGCTCGGTCACCCACCCGCAGCGGGCACAGGACACGGTGGAGATGGCGCGCATCCTGTTCGGCGCCGACGCCCTCGAGGCGCAGCCGCACGTGCTGAGCCTCATCAATGCCAACTCGCCCCTCGTGTGGGACACGATCATGCTCGGCGCCGCGAAGGCGTATGCCGAGGCGAACCAGGCCGTGATCATGACGCCGTTCATCTTGGCGGGGGCGATGAGTCCGGCCACCGCCGCGGGCGCCGCGACTCAGACGCTCGCCGAGGCGCTCGCGGGCATGGCCTACGTGCAGCTCGTGCGGCCCGGCGCTCCGGTGGTGTTCGGCTCGTTCGCGTCGTCGATGTCGATGCAGTCGGGCGCGCCGACGTTCGGCACACCTGAGCCGGCGCTCGTGCTGTACGCGCTTGCAGCATGCGCTCGGCGTCTCGGTGTGCCGTTCCGCAGCGGCGGCTCGCTCACCGCCTCGAAGGTGGCCGATGCGCAGGCCGCGTACGAGTCCGCGAACACGCTGCAACCGACCGTGCTCGCCGGCGTGAACTTCGTGCTGCACGCCGCGGGCTGGCTCGAGGGGGGTCTCGCGATGGGCTACGAGAAGTTCGTGCTCGACCTCGATCAGTGCGGGCAGGTGCACGCGTTCGCGAGCGGCATCGACCTCTCACCCAATGGCCAGGCGATCGACGCGATCATCGAGAACGGCCCAGGGCAACACTTCCTCGGCACGGCGCACACGCTCGCGAACTTCGAGACCGCGTTCTATCGGTCGGAGATCGCCGACAACAACTCGTTCGAGCAGTGGGAGCTGGAAGGGTCACTGGACGCCGCCATGCGAGCGAACGCCGTATGGAAGCGCGTGCTCGCCGAGTACGAGGCGCCGCCCATCGACGAGGCCAAGGACGAGGAGCTCCGCGAGTGGATCGAGCAGAAGAAGGCGAGCTTCCCCGACTCGAACGTGTGACTCGTGGTCGAGCTCCCGTTCACGGCAACGGCTGCCGATACGGCATCATGACGCGTCTGGCCGCGTCTAGGGAAGGCGGATCGAGGTGGCGTTGAGGCTCGGCAAACGACGAACGGGAGATCTGCCCGACGAGCAGCGCATCGCGCTCCGCGCGCTCGTCGCCGCGCCGAAGTTCGAGCTGATCCCGCTGAAGAACGCGGCGGAAGCGGCGCTGGCGCTGCCGGCGGGCGCCACGGTCACGGTGACGGCGTCGCCGAGCCACGGCATCGAGTCGACGATCGATCTGGGCGAGCAGATGGTCGCGGCCGGTCACGATGCAGTGCCGCACCTTTCCGCGCACATGATCCGCGATCGGGAGCACCTACGCGAACTCCTCCAGCGGTGCCGGGCTGCCGGATTCCGCGAAGCGTTCGTGGTAGGCGGGGACTCCAAGGAACCGGGAGCGTTCCATGACGGGCTCTCCCTGCTTCGTGCGATGCACGAGCTTGGCCACTCGTTCGAAACGATCGGGGTGCCGTGCTATCCGGATGGCCATCCGGACATCGCGCGGGAACGCCTGTTGGAGGTGCTGCACGAGAAGCAGCGGTACGCGTCGTACATGGCGACGCAGATGTGCTTCGACCCCGATGCGATCGTCATGTGGATCGCCGAGATGCGCCGCCAGGGCGTGACGCTTCCGGTGCACCTCGGCACCCCCGGCGTAGCGGACATGACGAAGCTCATGACGATCAGCGCGCGCATCGGCATCGCCGACAGCGCCCGCTACCTCAAGAAGAACAAGCGCATGGTGGGACACCTGCTCACGCCGGGGAAGTTCGGTCCCGATGCGCTGCTCGAAGGTGTGGCGCCCGCTCTCGCCGATCCGAGCGCGAAGATCGAGACGCTGCACCTCTTCACGTTTAACCAAGTCGAGGCGACGGTCGCCTGGCAGCGTCGCATGCTCGAGGCGCTCGACGGGGGTTGACGGGCGCCTTCCCCGATCACCGACCAACGGGCAGCAACCCGGGGTCACCTTCCTTGGGTGTGCAGGTGCATCCTCCGTGGCAGACTGCGCTTTCGGCCAACGTGAACGGGGGTCATTCCTTGGAGCAGCGATACAACATCGTCGCGGTCGGAGGCAGGCACCATGGTCTGGCAGCGCCCATCTGCGTCGGGAACGTGGCCCCGCACCGCGTGCCGGGCGATCTGAATATCGGACCTCGCTAGCCGTGGCGATGCTCGTGCCCTGCGGCAACTGCGGCGAGCGA
Organism: uncultured Actinomycetes bacterium; assembly: GCA_963831325.1. Taxonomy (GTDB): domain Bacteria; phylum Actinomycetota; class UBA4738; order UBA4738; family HRBIN12; genus JAOUEA01. The sequence goes on along the minus strand of CAWHQA010000024.1, from coordinate 44,819 downwards.
CCGTTCACCGAGTTCACGTTCGGCGGCGAGTGGCGCGAGATCGACGCCCCCGACGCCGAGACCGACTTCGCACGTGTCTATCTGCCCGAGAACCCGGAAGGTCTCCAGCAGGAGCGCTGGTTCCACGTCATGGGCTGCCGTACATGGACGACGGTCACCCGCGATACGCGCACGAACGAGATCGACTGACCATGGGCTCGCTCGAGTTCGAGGGGCGCGCGGTGGCGTTCGAGCCCGAGGACACGGTCGCGTCGGCGCTGTACCGAGACGGACTGCGCACGTTCTCGCGCTCGCTGAAGTATCACCGGCGCCGTGGCCTCTACTGCGGCAATGGCGACTGCCCCAACTGCTTGATGACGGTCGACGGACAACCAGCGGTACACACCTGCACCACGCCATGCGACGAGGGCATGCGCGTCGAGCGTGCGGGCGGCTGGCCGAGCGCCGACCGCGATCTGCTGCACGCGACCGACTCGCTGCACCGACTCATGCCCGTCGGCTTCTACTACAAGACGTTCATCAGACCGCGGTTCGCCTGGCCGGTCGCAGAGCGCGTGATCCGGCGTGCGACCGGGCTCGGGACGTTGCCTTCAACCAGGGCTGCGGCGAGAGCGGTCGTCCGTCACGAGCACGTGGACGTGCTCGTCATCGGGGCCGGGATCGCCGGCCTCGAAGCTGCGAGTGATGCGGTCGCCAGCGGCTCAGTGCTGGTGTGCGACGAAGGCCGCATCGGCCACGCGGTCGCCCCCGGTCCGACCCTCGATCGGATCCGCGCTCTCGAAGGCCACGTGCGCGCCCTTGATGCGGTGAGCGCGCTCGAGTCCCATACCGCGCTCGGTGTTTATGAAGGCCTGCTCGTGCCCCTCGCCGGGGACGGCGAGCTCGTGCACGTGCATCCGACGCAGGTGATCGTGGCGACGGGAGCCGCCGAAACGCATGGGGTGTTCCCCGGGAACGACCTGCCGGGGGTGATGCTCGGGCGGGCAGCCGCTGCGCTCGCGGGGGTGCATGGCGTGCGTCCCGGCAGGCGGGCCGTCGTCGTCGTGCGTACCGAGGAAGGCGTGCACCACCTTCACACCCTCGTCGATGCGGGTGTCGAGGTGGTGGCCACCGTGGTAACGGCGTCTCTGGTGGGCCGGCTCCCCGACGCCGGTGTGGGGGAGGTCGTGGTCGACGGCGAGGTCCACGAGGCTCGCGGGGGCTCCTCGCTCCGCTCGGTCGTGCTGCGACGCGACGGCCGGGGCAAGCGGTTCGACTGCGACCTGCTCGCGCTCTCGCTCGGCCTTGCACCGCGCGACGGGCTCTCGCGGATGGCCCTGCCCGGCGAGGCAGTGACGGTGGTGGGGGACGCGGCGGCCGAGCCGCCGACCGATGCGTGCGGTCGTGAGGGCATTGTGTGCCTGTGCGAGGACGTTTCGATGCACGACCTCGAACAGGCTTGGGACGAGGGCTATCGCAACGCAGAGATCCTCAAGCGCTACACGACCACGACGATGGGCCCATGCCAGGGAGCGATGTGTGGCCGAGCGTTGTCGTGTTTCGCGGCGTCGCGCAGCCCTGACCCCGCCACGGCTTCTCTGGCACCTCGCACCACCGCGCGCCCACCTGCGCGGCCGGTCACCCTCGAGTCGCTCGCCGCCGGCGTGCACGAGATCGTCGACAAGCGCACTTCGCTGCACGAGCTGCACGTGGCCGCCGGTGCGACGCTCGACCGTTCCGGCGGATGGCTGCGACCGTTCACGTACGGCGACTGGCACGAGGAGTACCGGGCGGTCCGCGAACGCGTAAGCCTGATGGACGTCGGCACGCTCGGCAAGTTCACGATCGGCGGCACCGACGCCAACGAGCTCATCGATCGCTTGTTCCCGTGCCGTATCGACGACCTCGCACCGGGCCGCACGCGATACGCGCTCAGCCTCGACGAGGCTGGCTACGTCATGGACGATGGCCTGCTGGCTCGCGTCGGTGGACACGAGTGGTACCTCACATCGACGTCGGGCGGAGCCGGCCGCACCGACGCGCGTCTGCGCGACTTCACCGATCGCCTCGGCCTCGATGTGCATGTGCTCGATCGAACGGCGCAGTGGGGAGCGATCAACGTTGCCGGCCCGCATGCGCGCGACCTGCTCGAGCGGCTCACCGACGACCCGATCGACGCAGCAACGGTGCCCTACTCGGGGCTCGCCGACGTGTCGGTGGCCGGCGTGCCGTGTCGCGCGATCCGAACGGGGTTCGTGGGAGAGCTGGCGTTCGAGCTGCATCACCCGCGCTCGCATGGGCATGAGCTCTGGCAGGCGCTCGCCGAAACCGGTCGCGAGTGGGAACTCGTGCCGCACGGCCTCGACGCGCTCGAGCTGCTTCGGCTCGAGAAGGGCCACATCTACCTGGGGCAGGACACGCTGCCCGACGACACGCCCGCGAAGCTCGGCATGGCATGGGCCGTCGACATGGGCAAGCCGTGGTTCGTCGGCAAGATTGCCCTCGAGCGCATGGCCGCGCTGCCGCTCTCCCGCCGCCATGTAGGTCTCGAGCTCACGGGCGGTCCGGCCGACACCGTCCAGCTGCGGGGCGAGCCGTTGTTGGCCGGGGGCGCTGTCGTCGGACGGGTCACCTCGGCGGAGCGCTCGAGCGCGCTCGGTCGTGCGATAGGGCTCGGCTGGGTCCGAATGGTCGACGCCAGCCTCCCCGATCGGCTCGTGACCGGATCGGGAGCGGTGGCGACCGTCGTGCCCACGCCCTTCTACGACCCGGAAGGCGGCCGGATGCGTGGCTGAGTTGCGTCTGTTTTCGACGGGGGTCGCCGTGGTGCTCGCTTCGAGCGAGGCTTGCGACCGCGTCGTGGTGCCCGAGGGCGCGATCGCCATCCGCGCAGCGCCTCGCGAGATGCTGGTGGTCGGTTCGGTCGACATCGAGGCGGTCCGCGGCTCCCTCGAGGGATCCGGTGCCATCGTCGACGACGTGACCGACGGGTGGGTCGCGTTTCGACTTGCCGGCGACGATGCCCACGACGCGTTCGCCCGTGTCAGTGAGCTCGAGCTTCCGGCCGAGGGATGGGTGCAGGGCGAGGTCGCCCGGACGGCTGCCAAGATCATCGTCGCACCCGACGGGCTCACGATCCTCGTGCCCGCGATGCTCGGCGCTCACGTGGAAGAGCGGATCCGTGTCGACGCCGCGGAGCTGCTCGAGCCATGACCGGTCTCCTGCGGCATCGCGAGTTCCTCACGCAGCGTGACCTGAAGCCGCGCTACGACATCGTCATCGTGGGCGGCGGCGTGAACGGGCTCTCTCTCGCATTTCACCTCGCCGAGTACCACGGCATCCGAGACGTGGCGGTGCTCGAGCGTTCCTACATCGGAAGCGGCGGAAGCGGCCGCAACACGCAGGTGCTGCGCGCCACGTACAACACGACCGAGACCGTTCCCTTATACGCGACGAGCCTCGGCATGTACCGGACCCTCAGCCAGGAGCTCGACTACAACGTGCTCTTCAGTACCCAGGGCAACCTCGATCTCTGCCACTCGATCGACACGATGCAGGTGGAGCGCGAGAAGGTGCTCATGCACCGTCAGTACGGCGTGAACACCGAGATGCTCACGCCCGAGCAGGTGCTCGAAGTGTGCCCCCTCGTCGATCTCACGGCGGGGGGCGAGCTGCCGGTGATCGGCGCCAGCTACCACCCGCCGGGCGCGTTCGCCCGTCACGACTCGGTCGTGTGGGGGTACGCGAGCGCTGCAGATGCTCGGGGAGTCGAGATCCATCAAGGGGTCGAGGTCGTCGGCGTCGACGTCGTCGACGGCGCGTGCCGCGGTGTGGTCACGAGCAGTGGGGCGATTGCCGCCGGGCGGGTCGTCAGTGCGGTTGCCGGATGGTCGAGCGAGCTCGCGCGCATGGCCGGTGTACGGCTGCCCATCGAGACGATGGCCTTGCAGGCGTTCGTGACCGAGGCGTACCGGCCGGTGCTCTGGGGCCTCGTCTCGTCGATGGACCTCTTCGTCTACGCCCAGCAGACGGCGCGCGGCGAGCTCGTGGTCGGGGCGGAGACGCTTCCCTACAACACCTACTCCACGCGGTCGACATTCGAGTTCGCAGCCGAAGCCGCGAAGCGCACGATCCAGCTGCTGCCGTTCATGGCGAAGGCCCGGCTCATGCGCCAGTGGACCGGCCTGTGCGACATGACGCCCGACTCGTCACCGTTGCTTGGGGAGTCGGACGTGCGGAACTTCTTCCTGATGTCGGGCATGGGTACCTGGGGATTCAAAGGGGCGCCGATCTTCGGCAAGACGATGGCCTCGATGCTCGCCACGGGAAAGGTCGATCCCCTGATCGCGCCCTTCGCCCCCGATCGCTTCCGCAACGACCGCATGGTGCCCGACGCCGCGAGCGCCGGAACGCACCGCTAGTCTGAATCAGATTAGCCGGAGACTCGACGGCTGGTGCTGATACCGATTTCGGTATCAAGAGGGGGCCTAGGCGCGGTCGGGCGTCGTTTGATACCGATTCCGGTATCAGCTGTCTGCGCAGATCACTTCGAGAGCCCCGCGAGCAGGCGGTCGACTAGGTAGCCGGCGAAGGAGGGGCGCACGAGCACCTTCGTCGCGTCGTCACGCTCGTGCAGGATCACCTGGGTCCTCGCGAAGAGCGTCTGTGCGCACATACCCGCGCGCCACGAGCGCGGGTGCAGGTCGAGCGAGCACCCGCTCGCGAGCAGCTCGGATCGATCGGGGCCCCCCAGATCAAGTGCTACCCGGTTCGCGCTGACGTCGACGATCGAGCGATGCTCGCCGTCGAGCGCCGTGTGGAGCTCGGCGACGATCTCGGGCGCGGCGTGCGCTGCACCGAGAACGAGCCACTCGTCGGGACCGAGCCAGAGGGTCGCGCGAGGGCCCGCTTCCCATGCGGTGTTGGGCTCGAGAGGAAGTGGGTACGGCGCACGCACGGCGAGCGAGGGGTCGAGGCGCAACGAGATCTGCGCGAGGAACCGCAGGTGCTCGACGGTGACGCGGCCGCCTGTTCGCGTGCTCACCGCGGCGAGCTCGTTCCCTCGCGCGGCGAGCACGTCACGCGCCGTGAACTCAACCGTCACGTCGCGCTCCTTGGGGGTCGTAGAAGACAGGTGCGGTGACCTCGGCCTCGATCGGACCTTCGAGCGTGGGTGCGACGACATGCCCGCCGATGCGGTCGCGGCCCCCGGCAACCATGGCGAGCGCGAACGTGCGATCGAGCACGGCGCTTCGGTAGCTCGAGGTGACGTGGCCGAGCATCGGTACCGGCGGCTCGGCGCCGGCGTGCTCGGGCGAGACGACCTGCGAGCCCTCGGGTACCCAGCGCGCGGGGTCGACCGGCAGCAGTCCGACGAGCTGCTTGCGATCGGGCCGTACCGTGTCGGGCCGGCGCAGGGAGCGCTTCCCGATGAAGTCGGAGTCGTCCTTACGCACGATCCACGACATGCCGAGGTCGTGCGGCGTGACCGTGCCGTCGGTGTCCTGGCCGACGATCACGAAGCCCTTCTCGGCGCGGAGCACGTGCATCGACTCGGTGCCGTATGGGGTGAGTCCGAGCGGCGCGCCAGCGGCGAGCACGGCTTCCCAGACCGCGGATCCGTGATGGCCGGCCACGTTGATCTCGTAGGCGAGCTCGCCGCTGAAGCTCACACGTGCAACCCGGGCCGGCACCCCCGCGACTTCGCCCTCGCGCCAGGTCATGAACGGGAACGCAGCCGCATCGAGCACGATGCCGGTGCCCGCCGCCGCGAGCACCTCGCGCGCCTTCGGCCCGTTGACCGCGATCGTCGACCACTGCTCGGTCACGCTCGTCGCGTACACGCGCAGCTCGGGCAGCTCGGTCTGGAGCCATTCCTCGACGTGATCCATGACCTTCGCCGCGCCGCCGGTCGTCGTCGTGATCAGGAACCGGTCCTCGGCGAGGCGCATCGCGACACCGTCGTCGAAGACCATGCCGTCGAGCCCGAGCATGAGCCCGTACCGGATCGATCCGACAGCGAGCGTCGACATGCGGTTCGTGTAGAGCCTGTCGAGGAACGTCGCCGTGTCAGGGCCGACGAGCTCGACCTTGCCGAGCGTGGAAGCGTCCATGACCCCGGCTGCTCGTCGCACGGCGAGGCACTCGCGCTCGACCGCATCGTCGATCGACTCGGCATCGATCGGGAAGTACCAGGGGCGCTTCCATTGGCCGACGTTCTCGAACACCGCGCCTCGCTCGACGTGCAGAGCGTGCATGGGCGTGGTGCGGATCGGATCGAGCAGCGTCGATCCGCGGTCCACGCCGGCGAGCACCGAGTAAGGGACCGGCGTGTACGGAGGCCGGCTGTTGGTGGGCCCCTGTGCTCCGGGCCCCTCGCCCCACGCCTGGTTCACGATCGCCGCAGTGAGCGCGCCGCTCGTGCGTCCTTGGTCGATCGCGGTACCGATGTATGTTGCCCGCTTCACGTGCTCGGTCGAGCGAAGCTCGTGGCCGACCGCGTCGAGCACGTGGGCGACGGTCGAGTCACGCTGAAGGTCCACGAAGTGTTCCGAGAGGTCGTCGGCCGGCGCGGACCAGTAGGGAACGCTCGCCGGCACCTCGCCGGCCGCAGCACCGGTGACCGCGAGCCAGGGCGGTCCAGCCCCGTCGGGAACGAAGCATGCGCGGTCGTCGTGCCAGCGCAGGCCCCCGCCGATGCCGCGCCAGAGCTGCGTTGTCGGATTCCAACCCCCGGAAACGAGCACCAGATCGGCGTCGAGGGTCTCGGTCGCACCGTCGGGTCCCGCGATCGTGACCGAGCGAACGCTCGGGTCACCATGAGCGGCCGCCACGGTCCAGCCGTTGCGCACCTCGATGCCGGCCGCTCGCGCGGCGTCGGTAGCCTTGCCGCCTTCCCCTGGGTCGACGATCGTGGCGATCTCGAGTCCCATGGCTGCAAGCGCCGCCGCCGCCTCGTGCCCGGCATGGTTCGTGCTGAACACGACCGCTCGCTCACCCACCAGCACGCCGAAGCGATCGGCATAGAGGTGTGCGGCCGACGCGAGCATCACTCCTGGAAGGTCGTTCCTCGCGAAAGCGATCGGACGCTCGTGGGCACCGCTCGCGAGCACGACACGACTCGCGCGCACATGGTGCACCCGCTCCTCGGGCGCGGAACGCTCGTACACCACGACGTACCCGGCGTCATAGATGCCGAGCGCGGTGGAATCGGTGAGCACCGTCACCTCGGAAGCCGCGGCGAGCGCGCGGCTGCATGTGGCGATCCACGCGAGGGCGGGCTCGCCATCGACCTCATCTCCGCTCGTGGCCGTGCCGCCCGTCCATGACCGCTCGTCCACGAGCATCACGCGGTCGCCGGCCTGTGCCGCCTCGAGCGCCGCGCGCAGTCCAGCGATGCCGGCACCGACGACAAGCGTCTCGACGTGCACGTGGCGATGTCGGGCGGCCGGCGCCCCGGCATCGTCGGCCGGGAGCCGCCCCACCCCCGGTCGCGGGAGCGCCACGAGCCCATCGACGAGCGGCACCGCCGGCGCCGGCACGATCGGCCGGAACATCGGAGCGGAGATCTCCACGAAGGCGTTCGGTTCCTCGACGCCGGCTGAGAACACGCCGCGCGGCCGGCCCTGCAGGGGCGAGCGTGCGACGACGTCGACGCCGTTCGCCAGCAGCGCGCTCGCGAGCGTGTCACCGGCGAAGCCGTCGAACGACCTGCCGTCGAACGTGAACGTGAGCGGCCGGGAACGGTCGATGCCGTGTCCAGCGGGTGCGGCGAGCCGGCGCCCGGTCATCGAGCCGTGCCTTCCCCGAGTCCAGGTTCGCCTGCCCGCTTGGCGGAGCCGATCTCGTTCGTGGCGGTGTTCCGGGTGAGGTCGAACCAACGGCGGCAGCCGGCGGCGTGCATCCAGCGTTCGGACCACCACCCACGGGGGTTGTCGCGCATGAACAGGTAGTCGGCCCACGCCTCGTCGGAGAGCGATTCGGGGTCGGAAGGGTAGGCGAGGTGGGCCTGGCCGCCGTAACGGAACTCGATCTCGTCCCGAGGTCCGCACCAGGGACAGGGGATCAGCAACATGCCGTCACCTCACCCTTCGCCTTCGTCGAACGTCGCGACAAGGCGCTTCGGAGCGGTCAGGCGCCAGGCTTCCACGATCAGCTCACGCACCTCGTCGCCGTCGGCTTTCGACAGCACGGCGCCGACCCATCCGCTCGGACCGACGTAGGGCGGTGCGAACCACGCGTCGGCGTCCATCGCGACCAAGGCACGCTGCTCGTCGTGCACCGACTTGATCCACGCATGCCGCTCGCGTTCGCTGAACATCATGAAGATCTTGCCCCGCACGCGGAACGTGGCTGTCTCCCACGTCTCCCGCTCCTCTGCATCGGGGAGCGAGAGGGCGAACGTTCGCACGGTCGATGCCCGGATGCCCATGGCTCATTCAATGCGCGACCGCAGCGGCGCCGTGCTCGTCGATCAGCGCGCCGGTCGTGAACCGATCGAGCGAGAACGGCTTCGCCAACGAACCTGGTTCCGCGTTCGGCGATCGTCTCCGCGTAGATCCACCCGGAGCCCGGTGTGCCCTTGAAACCGCCGGTTCCCCAGCCGCAGTTGACGAACAGCCCGTCGATCGGCGTGCGGTCGACGATCGGCGATGCATCGGGACACACGTCGACGATGCCGCCCCAGGTGCGCAACACCGACGCATGCGCGAACATCGGGAAGAGCTCGAGCGCCGCCGCCATCTGGTGCTCGATCACGTGGAACGATCCTCGCTGCCCGTACCCGTTGTAAGCGTCGATGCCGGCGCCCATCACGAGCTCTCCCTTGTCGGCCTGGCTCACGTAGACGTGCACCGCGTTCGACATGACGACGGAGTCGAGGACCGGCTCGTAGAGCGCGCTCACGAGCGCCTGCAGCGGGTGAGACTGCACGGGAAGCCGCAGTCCCACCATCGACGCCAGCACGCTCGTGTGTCCGGCCGCGGCGAGCGCCACCTTCCCCGCGCGGATGGTGCCACGGCTCGTCTCGACACCTTCGACGCTGCCGCCGGCCCCTCGCAGGAACCCGGTGACCTCCGCGTGCTCGACGATGTCGACCCCGAGCCGGTCGGCGCCGCGCGCGTACCCCCACGCAACCTTGTCGTGGCGGGCCACGCCGCCCCGGCGCTGCAACGTGGCGCCGAGCACCGGGTATCGCACGTCGGGGGAGGTGTTCACGAGCGAGCAGAACTCCTTGACTCCGGCGGCGTCGAGCCACTCCGCGTCGACGCCGTTCAGACGGTTCGCCTCCACCCGTCTGATGCTCGACCGGACGTCGCCGAGGTCGTGCGCGAGGTTCAGCACGCCCCGCTGCGAGAACTGCATGTCGAAATCCAGCGTCTCTTCGAGTCCTTCCCAGAGCTTGAGGGAGTGCTCGTAGATCGCGGCCGACTCGTCCCACAGGTAGTTGGAGCGGATGATCGTGGTGTTGCGCGCCATGTTGCCGCCACCGAGCCATCCCTTCTCGACCACGCACACATCGGTGATGCCGTGGTTCGCGGCGAGGTAGTAGGCGGTGGCGAGCCCGTGCCCGCCGGCGCCCACGATGACCACGTCATAGGCCGGACTCGGTTCCGAGGCACGCCAGTAGCGCTCGCCCATCGCCGCACAGGGTAGGGGTTCGGCTCGGGTGCTGTCCGACTCCGGTTCGAGGCGGGTCCAGAGGTCCGCAAGAATGGCCCGATCCGTTGCTCGTATATCTTCGGGCGACCTCTCGAAGGCGCACATGATGGGGAAGCGGGAAGGAGGGAGACCGATGCGCGAGCTTCCCACCGGGACCGTCACGTTCCTGTTCACCGACATCGAAGGGTCGACGAGGCTCCTGGAGGAGCTCGGGGAAAGATTCCGGGCGCTCCAGGACGACCATGCCACGATCGTGCGTGCGGCCATCGCGCACGGCGACGGGGTTGAGGTCCGCACCGAGGGGGACTCGTTCTTCGCGGTGTTCAACACGCCGGGCGGCGCCATCAGAGCCGGCGTGCATGCCCAGCGAGCCCTCGCCGGGCACGGCTGGCCGTCGGGCCGTGCGCTGAGGATCCGCATGGGCATCCACATCGGTGAGGGAGTCCTCGGGGGCGACGACTACCTCGGGCTCGACGTCAACCGTGCGGCCCGCATCGCCGCCGTCGGCTGGGGAGGCCAAATCCTGATCTCTGATGCCGTTCGAGGTATGGTCGAGCGCGATCTGCCGGAGGGTGTGGGCGTACGGAGTCTCGGCATGCATCGGCTCAAGGACCTGGCCCGCCCCGAGCATCTGTTCGATCTGGTGATCGCGGGACTTCCATCCGAGTTTCCGCCGATCCGGAGCCTCGAAGCCCCCATCGACCTGCCCGAGCAGCTCACATCGTTCGTCGGCCGCCGCGCGGAGATCGCCAAGGCCAGGCAGCTGCTCGCGGCGAACCGCCTCCTCACGCTGACCGGCCCCGGTGGTACCGGGAAGACGAGACTGGCTGTACACGTGGCTGAGGAGGTCGCGCCCGACTTCCCCGACGGGGTCTTCTTCGTCGACCTGTCGCAGGTCGCCGATGGCGGTCTCGTGGTCGCGGCCGTCGCCGCCTCGCTCGGGCTCCGCGAGGAAGGGTGGGAACGCCCCGTGAAGGAGGTTCTCGAGAACCACCTCTCGCAACGACATCTCTTGCTCGTTCTGGATAACTTCGAGCAGGTGCTCGACGCCGCCGACGACGTCGCCCGCCTGCTCGCCGTTTCCCGGCGCTCGAAGATCATCGTGACCAGCCGCGCGGCGCTCCATCTGATGGGAGAGCAGACCCTCTCCGTGGCACCGCTGCCGCTCCCCGACACCGGTTCGTCCAGGCTGCTCGACGACCTGTCCCGGAACGAAGCGGTGATGCTCTTCGCGGACCGCGCGGCGGCGGTCGCCCCGGAGTTCGTGCTCGCCGACGACAACGCCGCCGACCTCGCGGCGATCTGTGCTCGCTTGGACGGGCTACCACTGGCGATCGAGCTTGCGGCGTCGAGGGTCGCGCTCCTCGGCCCGAAGGCGATGCTGCAGCTGATGGAACGCCGCTTGCCGCTGCTGATCCGCGGCCCGCAGGATCTTCCAGCACGTCAGCGCACCCTCCGCGGCGCGATCGCTTGGAGCTACGAGTTGCTGTCCGAGCCCGAGCGGCTCGTGTTCCGCAGGCTCACCTGCCTGGCCGGCGGATCCACCCTGGCAGCGGCGACCGCGGTGTGTGATCCCGACGGCGATGTCGGGCTGGACATGCTCGAGGGGCTCGCCACGCTGGTCGATGTCAGCCTGGTCCGGGCGGTGACCGGCGAGGCCGACGCACGGTTCGACATGCTGCAGACCGTTCGGGAGTTCGGTACCGAGCGACTCGAAGCAGAAGACGACCGGATGGCCACCCAGCGTCGACACGCATGCTGGTTCTTGGAGCTCGCAGAGGAGGCCGAGCGCCACCTCCGGGGTCCCGAGATCGTGCAGTGGCTGCAGGCGCTCGAGACCGAGCACGACAACCTCCGCGCCGCGCTCGGCTGGGCGCTCGCGAACGACGAGGATGACATCGCACTCCGGGTGGCCGGATCCATGTGGCGCATGTGGCACCTCGGCGGGTACTTGTCGGAGGGAAGGCATTGGGTGAGCGCCGCTCTCGCGCTCCCCTCGGCATCGGATCGAACCCGTTCGAGGGCTCGAGGTCTGACGGCACTGGGCGGGCTCGCCTACTGGCAGAACGATGTGCTGACCGTGCACGCCGCCTACGAGGAGGCGCTGGCGATCTTCTCGGAGCTGGACGACGATGCGGGCATCGCCGACGGCACCTACAACCTGGCGTTCGCCTTCGGCCTGGAGCAGGACCGGGACACCGCACGCACCCTGTTCGAGCGGAGCCGGGCACTCTTCGGCCAGCTCGGTGACCGGCGGGGAGAGGCGGATGCGATGTGGGCGCTGTCGCTCATCGCGCGTCTCGAGGGCGATCTTCCGCGGGCGCTCGCTCTCTCCGAAGGCAGCGTGTCCCGGCATCGAGCGCTCGGCGACTGGTTCGGCATCGTCGACTCGCTGCACGAACAAGGCCGAGCCGCGCTGGACATGGGAGATCTCGACACCGCGCGATCGAGCATCCTCGAGGTGTTGGAGACCGTCGCGTCGTTCGGCTATCGCACCGGGGCCGCCATCTCTCTCGACAACCTCGCGGCCGAGGAGAGCAGTCGTGGCAACCATGCTCGAGCGGTACGGCTCCGCGGGGCGTCACAGGCGCTCAAGGATGCGTCTGGGGGCCGGCCTCCTCCAGAGTTCGTCGACCAACGCGATCCACGGCTCGATGCCCGTTCCGCAATGAGCGAGGAATGGATCGACGCGGAGTGGAACGAGGGCATGTCGATGAGCCTGGAGGAGGTGGTGGCCTTCGCCCGCGAGGAAGCCGTCACGGTCGAGTTCGATGCCTGAGCCCGATCGTTGACAGGGCTGAAGGCGCCGCGTAGCGTCGCTCGCGGTTGCGCACGAGACTGGGGTGTTGCGACATGCGAAACGACAACGAGAGCGGCGGCAACCTCCAATCGGTGCGCCGGGCGATCCGCGCTCTCGAGCTGATCAGCGAGCACGGCGAGCTGGGTGTGACCGAACTCGGCCGCAAGCTCGAAGTGCATAAGGCGACCGCCTCGCGCCTGATGACCACGCTCGCCGAGCGCGGGTTCGTGGAGCGCGATGCCATCTCGGACAAGTTCCGGCTTGGCTTCGGGTTGATCTCGCTCGCGGGAGCCGCGGTCGGGGGCAACGATCTCGTGCGCGCGGCGCGTCCGATCCTCGACGATCTCGCCGAGCGCACGCGAGAGACGGTGAACCTCGGCGTGCTCTCGGGCGAGTCGGTGGTCTACGTCGACCAGGTCACCGGCACTCGTTCGATCGTGAGCGTGAGCTGGGTCGGTCAGCGCACGCCGCTGCACTGCACGTCGAACGGCAAGGTGCTGCTCGCGTTCGCAACCGAGGCCGAGCGCGATCGCCTGCTGCGAGCGCCGCTTCCTCGGCTCACGCCTCGCACGATCACCGATGTGCGCAAGCTGCGTGCGCAGCTCTCGGAGATCCGCGCGAGAGGCTACGCGCAGACGATGGAAGAGCTGGAGGAAGGGCTCAACGCCGTGGCGGCGCCTGTGCGTGGCATGAGCGGCGATCTCGTCGCGGCGCTCAGCGTGTCGGGGCCGGCGTTCCGCATGCGGACCGTGGACCTTCCCAGGATCGGCAAGTTCACTGCGGACTCGGCGCTCGCCGTCTCGAGGAGGCTCGGCTTCGTCGATCGGGGAGTGCGGGCGGTATGAGCAGCGCGTGGGACGCGCAGCGCACCGAGATCGCGACCCTGCTCGACGCCATCGGCAGAACCCCGCTCGTGCGCCTGCAGCGGGTCGCGCCTCCCGGCGTCGACGTGCTCGCCAAGGTGGAGTGGTACGGGCCGACCGGGTCGGTGAAGGATCGCATCTACGCCGCGATGCTCGCGAAGGCGGAAGAGCGGGGCGACCTCACGCTCGGCATGACGATCATCGAGTGCACGACCGGCAACGCCGGCATCGCGTGCTCGGCGGTCGCCGCGATCAAGGGCTACCGGTGCGTGATCGTCATGCCCGAGGGGATGAGTAACGAACGCAAGACGATGATCAGGGCCTACGGCGCCGACCTGGTGCTGACGCCCGGTGCCGGTACCGACATCGATCTCGCGCTCGCGAAGATGCGCGAGATCGTGGCCGACGACCCCGACCGCTACTTCTTCCCGGGGGAGTTCGAGAACCCCGACAACCCCGAGGCGCAGCTCGCGAGCGGCGAGGAGATCTGGGAGCAGGCCGACGGTCGCGTCGACGCCGTCGTCGGCGCGCAGGGCACGGGCGGATGGATCAGCGGGGTCGCACACGCCCTGAAAGAGCACAACCCGTCGTTGCTCGCGTTCGCCGTCGAGCCGGCCGAGTGTCCGCTCATCACCGATCACACCTGGGGCACCCACGGAGTGCCCGGCATCGCGGACGGCATCGTGCCTGCGAACCTCGACCTCGCGGCGATGGATGGCATCGTCACCGTCTCCACCGAGGAAGCGCTCGTCACGGCGCGGCGACTCGCGCGCGAGGAGGGCCTGCTCTGCGGCCCTTCGTCGGGCATCAACGTGGCGGCCGTTCACAAGGTGATCGAGCACCACCCGGAGCTGCGTCGCGTCGTCACAGCGATCTGCGATACGGGTCAGCGCTACCTATCTGGTGAGCTCTACGGCGAGAAGCTCGAGGTCGACGAACCCGAGCGCGACCACACACTCGACAACGACACCGTTGCAGCGATCGAGGCGCACCGCGACCGCCTCGAGTTCATCTCCTAGCGACCGCTAGAGCGGGTCGGCCTGGAACGTGTCGCAGTCCTTCGGGTCACCTGAATCGAAGCCGATCTGGAACCACTTCGCTCGCTGTTCAGACGAGCCATGGGTCCAGCTCTCCGGGTCGATACGGCCGGTCGTCGTCTCCTGGATGCGGTCATCGCCGACCGACTCCGCTGCGCCGAGACCTTCCTGCAGGTCGCCGGGTGAGAGTTCCTCGTCGGCGAAGGCGGCGTGACCCCAGACGCCGGCCAGGCAGTCCGCCTGCAGCTCGAGCCGGATCGAGAGGTCGTTGGCACGGCCGGGATCCTGTTGCGACATGCGCTGCACTTCGGCGTTGATCCCGAGCAGGTTCTGCACGTGATGGCCGTACTCGTGGGCGATCACGTACGCCTGCGCGAAGTCGCCGGGCGCCCCGAATCGAGTTCGCAACTCACGGAAGAAGGCCAGGTCGAGTAGATCTTGCTGTCGGCCGGGCAGTAGAACGGACCGGTCGCGCTCGTGCCCGGTCCGCAGGCAGTGGACTTCTGACCCTCGAAGACGACAAGGTCCGCTGCGTCATATCGCCGATCGGATTCGGCGAAGATGTCGGTCCACGTCGCGTTCACGTCGTCGACCACCGCGTTCACGAACCCGAAAAGTCTTGTCGTCGGGGTCGAGCGGGGTCGTGGTGTCGCCCTCGCCCCCGGCCGGTGCTTGGTCGAGACCCGAGAAGACGTCACCACCGAGCACGTCTCCGAGCCCGCCGCCCTCGTCGCCCCCGAAGATCTGTGGGCCCACGCAGACCGCCAGCACGATCAGAGCACGATGAGACCGATGCCTCCGCCCTTGCCCATCGGGATCGGAAGCCCGCCTCCGCCGCCTCCCCCTAGACCCGGGAAGCTCATGCCGCCGCCGCTCGAGCCCATGCCTCGATAGTCCTCGACGTTCGCGCTTCGTCTTCGTCGCAGTTTCATGTCGTCACCGTCTCTTCCCACGAAGCCCGCCAGTCGAACCGTGTTCCCCGCGGTTCGCTCAGTGCTGCGCCTCGGGGTTAGGGTGCGCCATGACCGAGCCGTGGGAGATGACCTGCCATCGACGCACTGGCGGCCATGCGCTCCAGCGATCTTTCGCCCGTCGAGCTCCTCGCGAGCGTCGAGCAGCGCGCGGACGATGTCGAACCCGTCGTGAACGCGTTCACCGAACGCCGTCGCGACGAGGCGCTGGCCGCAGCACAGGTCAGCGCCGCGCGATTCGCGAACGGCGCGCGCGTCGGCGCCCTCGAAGGACTGCCCGTCGCGATGAAGGAAGAGGTGTCGGTCCTGGGGTGGCGCATGCGGTACGGGTCGCTCGCGATCGACGAGATCGCGACCGAGACCGCGCCGATCGCAGAACGCATCCTGAAGGCCGGTGCGGTCGTGCATGCGCGCACAACGACCCCGGAGTTCAGCTGCGTTGGTTACACGCACTCGAAGCTGTGGGGTGTGACCCGCAACCCGTGGAACCCGGTGTTCGCGGTCGGCGGATCGAGCGGTGGCTCGGGAGCGTCGCTCGCGAGCGGAACGTCGCTCCTTGCGAGCGGCTCCGACATCGGAGGGTCGATCCGCATCCCAGCGTCGATCAACGGAGTGGTGGGCTTCAAGCCGCCGCACGGCCGGGTGCCGACGGGAGCGCCGTTCAACCTCGACCGGTACTGCCATGACGGCCCCCTTGCTCGCACGGTCGGCGACTGCGCGCTCTTCGAGAACGTGCTCGCCGGTCCGCATCCGGCCGACGTGACCTCGCTGCGGCCGAAGGTGCGCATCCCGGCGGATCTGAAGGGCATCGAAGGCTGGCGCATCGGGCTCTCGGTCGACCTGGGCTGCTGGAAGGTCGACCCCGAGGTCGAGGCGAACACGCGCGCGTCGGCGGCAGCCCTCGAGCAGGCCGGCGCGATCGTCGAGGAAGTCGCGATCCCCTGGGAGTTCGAGCAGGTGCTCGCGACAGCCCGGCGGCACTTCGCGGCCATCTTCGGCGCGGAGATCTCTTCCGCGGTGGACGAGCACGGCGAACTCTTGAATGACTATGCCCACGCCTGGGCCGAGGAAGCCCGCATGTACATGTCGGAGCCGCGATCGTTCCTCGCGGGTCTCGAGGGTGAGCAGGCGATGTGGGAACCGGTCGGGAAGCTGTTGCAGCGCTACCGGGCGATCGTCTGTCCGACGTGGGCCGTCACCGGCATCACTGCGGGCGACAGCTACCTCGGAACCCTGTTCGACGGGGGTGGGCCGAACGACCTGCAGTTCACGGCGTACATGACGACCCCGTTCAACGTGCTGTCGCCGTGTCCGGTGCTCGCTGTGCCGAGCGGGGTGGCGTCGAACGGAGTACCGACCGGCGTGCAGATCGTGGCGCGGACGTTCGACGATGTGAGCGCGTTCCGCATCGGAGCGGCGCTCGAGCGTGTGCGCCCATGGCCGGGTGTGGCTCGCGAGGTGCCGTCGTTCCCGTGAGCGAACTCGAGCCACGGTTGCAGGCCCTCGTCGATCGCGACGTCGGATCGTGGCCGGCCATGCCGGGGCGGATCCTGCATGTGCTGGCTCCCGGCTCGGGGATCGACGTCGAGGTGGCCGCTGGCGTGGCCGATCGGATCACCGGGGTGCCGCTCGAGCCCGGGTCGCGTTTCCGAATCGCGAGCGTGACCAAGCCCTTCGTCTCGGCGAGCGCGCTGCGTCTCGTGGAGCTCGGCATTTTCCAGCTCGACGCGGCGCTCGATCTGTTGCTCGCTGGGGAGTACCTCGAGGTCTTGCGCTCCGGCGGCTACGACACGAGCGCCATCACGCTGAGGCATCTGCTGACTCACACGAGCGGCATCTACGACTTCGCGGCCTCGGCGTACGACGCGTCGATCACCGATGGGTTCGACCAGGCGATCGCGGCCGACCCCTCGCACCGGTGGACCCGCGTCGAGCAGGTGCGATTCGCGATCGACCACGGGAAGCCCTACGGCGCGCCAGGTGAGGTGTACGGCTACTCCGACACGAACGCCTGTCTCGTCGGAGAGCTGCTCGAACAGGCGACCGGACTCGGCATGGGCGAGGCGATCGCGGGGCTCGTCGGCTTCGGCCGGCTCGGGCTGCGGCAGACCTACCTCGAATCGGTCGACGCCGAGCCTGCCGACGCGCCGTCGTGGTCGCATCAGTACGAGCGGGACGTCGACATCGCGACGATCGATCCGTCGGTCGACCTCTGGGGCGGGGGTGGCCTCGTCTCGACCTGCCGCGACCTCGGGCGCTTCTTCCGGGCGCTGCTGCGCGGCGAGATCTTCGACCGGCCCGAGACGCTCGCCACGATGACGACCAGGCTCGTCGGCGTGCGCGCCGCTCCGGAGATGGCGATCGACCAGGACCCGATCGATCACGCGATGTACCTGTTCCACGTGGAGATCGCCGGCGAGGAATGGTGGGGCCACGGCGGATGGTGGGGCACCGACGGCGTACACCTGCCCGCGCCTCGACGTCACGATCGTGGCCGGTCACCAACAGGCGTACATGCCCGAGGAGTTCGGCCGCACGGCTGTGATCGCAGAGACGTTGCATGTCCTGACGAGCATCGATCACTGATGGCTCTCTCTTCCGTCCGGCGACCTCGCTCACGGCTGGCGGCAGGCCTGACCTAGAATTCCGCGCCATGACGACCTACCCGCTTTCGGACGAGGACCGTGCCATCCAGCAACGCGCTCGCTCGTTCGTCGACGACGAGCTGATCCCCTGGGAAGAGCGCGCCGAGGCGAACCAGGGCCGCATCCCCGACGACGTTCGTCACCAACACCACGAGAAGGCGGTCGAGCTAGGCCTCTTCGCGATGAACATGCCGACCGAGCTCGGCGGCACAGGCATGACGACGTTCCAGCAGGTGCTCGTCAGCGAGCAGATCGGCCGCGTCACGAACGCGCTCGGTTGGTGCGTGCACACCCCGCCTGCGTGGGCACCCGAGGTCGTGAGTGAGCACCAGATGCAGACCTGGATCCTGCCTTCGATCCGCGGCGAGCTGCACGAGTGCTACGCGATCACCGAGGCCGGCGCCGGGAGCGACGTCGATGCGATCGAGGCCACCGCCCGTCGCGACGGCGACGAGTACGTGCTCGCCGGCGAGAAGATGCACGTGACCTCGTTCAACAACGCGAGCTACTGCTTCTTCCAGGCGAAGATCGTCGGCGGCCCGAACGAGGGTGCGCACGCGATGTTCTTCGTCGACAAGGACACGCCCGGCGTGCGGCTCGTGCGCGAGCCCGCATACACCCACACCTACCCGGACACTCACGCCATGGTGGCGTTCGACGACGTGCGCGTGCCCGCCTCGAACCTCGTGGGCGACGAGGGCGACGGTATGGCCTTCACGTACGAGTGGTTCCGGTACGAACGGCTCATGATCGCTGCGCGCTGCTGCGGGGCGGCCGAGCGGCTGATCGACGAGGCGACGAGGTTCGCGCAGGAGCGTGTGCAGTTCGGCAGGCCGATCATCGAGAACCAGGCGATCTCGCACATGCTCGCCGACTCGCTCACCGAGCTGTGGGCCTCGCGGCTCATGACCTATCGCCTCGCGGAGAACATCGACGCCGGCGCCGACGTGAAGATCCAGCACGGGCAGTGCTCGATGGCGAAGCTCTACGCGAGCGAGATGGCGGGAAGGGTCGCCGACCGCGCCGTGCAGATCTTCGGCGGGCGGGGGTACATGCGAGAGAACGTCGCCGAGCGGTTCTGGCGGGAGCTGCGTGTCGACCGCATCTGGGAAGGCACGAGCGAGGTGCAGCGCAACATCATCGCCGACCAGCTGCAGAAGCGAGGAAGCCAAGCGCTCGTCGGCTGAGCCGCGCAAAGGAGGTCGCTCCACGCTGAACCGTCGCGGTGCCGTTGTGGTCGCGATGGCGCTGCTCGGCGGTGCGTGCACCGAGGGCGGCGACCGAGCGGCGCCCACGCCCCCGTCGCAACCGCAGAACGGGCGGGTCGATGTCGGCGGGTACGAGCTCGCGTGGCAGTGTCGTGGCCAGGGCTCTCCGACCGTGATCCTCGACGCAGGGCTCGACACGGCCGGCTCGAGTGAGTGGTTCGACTTCCTTCCCCAGCTCGATCCGATCGGCACGCGCGTCTTGCACCTACGACCGGGCGGGCACAGGCAGCAGTGATCCGAGGCCCGATGACGAGGCGCCCACAGCGGCGACGCAGGCCGAGGAGTTGCACTCGCTGCTCCAGGAAGCAGGCATCGAACCGCCGCTCGTGCTCGTACCGCATTCGTATGCCGGTCTGATCGCCCGCGCCTACGCCGATCGGTATCCGCACGATGTCGCAGGATTCGTCTTCGAGGACGTCTCGACGCCGTGGGAGATCGACCTGTGGCCGAATTGGGACGACAGCCCCTGGATCGACGGGGGGCAGCGCATCGACATCCGGGCGACCGAGCGCGAGGTGCTCGACGCAGTGCCCCTCGGAGACGTCGCCGACGGTCGTGGTATCGCAGGCCATCTACGACGAGGAAGGCATCCCGAAGTGGGCCGCACCGATCTTCGCCAGGCACCAAGCGAGGCTCGCTGCGCTGGGCGGCAACGTCATCCATGTCCGCGCTGAAGGCTCCGGGCACTGGATCCATCGAGACGAGCCCTCGGTGATGTTGACGGCGATCGAGCTCACAGTCGCTGCGATCCGAGAGGCAAGGTCGCTTCCCGCGTGCGTAACGGCTTTCTCCGGGGACCGCGTGACATGCTTGAGTTGACTTAGCTAGGTAAACTGAGCTATGTTCCGCGCATGGCATCGGCAGAAGAGATCGCGCACCTCGACACGGTGAACGTGCATGAGGCCAAGACACATCTCTCCAGGCTGCTCGAACGGGTCGAGCGAGGTCAGGAGATCGTGATCGCTCGGGCCGGCAAGCCGGTCGCCAGGCTCGTTCCGATCGACGACACGCCGAGGCAGCGGCCCCTCGGTATCGACAAGGGCAAGATCTGGATGTCCGACGATTTCGACGACCCACTGCCGTGGCAGATCTTCCCGGGGTTTGAGTACGAGTGAGGATCCTGGTCGACGCCCACACGTTCCTGTGGATGGCGCAGGACGACGATCGCCTGCCACCGGCGGTTCGCGATCTCCTGCTCGACGGACGGACACATGCCGCGTTGAGCGTCGCCACCACGTGGGAGCTGAGCATCAAAGCGCTCAAGGGGAAGCTTCGACTCCCGATGAGCCCGCCGGAATACTTCGAGGCCAGGCGCGACGCGCTCTCGCTCGATCTGCTCCCGGTTCATCAGCGACACGTTGACGCGCTCCCGGAGCTACCGGAGATCCATGCCGACCCCTTCGACCGCATGCTGGTGGCACAGGCGATCGTCGAGGATCTCGAGATCGTCACCGGCGACGTCGCCATCACGCAGTACCCGGTGCGGACGATCTGGTGATGGCGATTCCAGCAGCTACGAGCCGCTGAGCACGGCTGCGTCGTCGCGCGCCCACGTCAGCACGACGTCGTCGCCCTCACTCACCGTCGAGGAGCGATCGTCGCTGAGGTGGTGAACGATCAACCGTTTGCCGATCGCGGTATCGACGTAGAACTGTGTCAGGGTGCCGAGGTACACGACCTGTCGCACCGTGCCCGACAGGCGCGAGCCGCTGTTCGTCGCCGTGTCGCCGACGGCCATCCCCACTCGCTCAGGCCGCACCGCCACGAGCAGCGACGAACCCACGTTCGCTTCTGTGCCCGCGGGTCCGACTGGCACCACGATGCGGTCGCGCTCGTCCACCTTCATCACGAGATCTTCGCCGTCAACTTCGTCGACGCGCACGTCCATTGCGTTCAGCACGCCCACGAAATCGGCGACGAACGGAGTCGCGGGCTGCTCGTAGACCTCGCGCGGAGCACCCGAGCTGTTCGATCACGCCCTGGTTCATGACGGCGATGCGGTCGCTCATGGACAACGCTTCGTCCTGGTCGTGAGTGACGTAGACGAAGGTGGTGTTGAGCTCGTGCTGGATGCGTTTGAGCTCGAGCTGCATCGCCTTGCGAAGCTTCACGTCGAGCGCCCCGAGCGGCTCGTCGAGCAGCAGTGCCGCGGGCTGATTCACGAGGGCTCGGGCGAGCGCGACTCGCTGCTGCTGTCCGCCTGAGAGCTGGTTGGGTTTGCGTGACTGCATACCTGCCAGTCCGACGATCTCGAGCATCTCTCCCACGATGGCATGCCGGTCGCCCTTGGGCACCTTCTTGAGCTTCAGCCCGTACTCGATGTTCCTCTCGACGTTCATGTGCGGGAACAGCGCGTACTGCTGGAAGCACATGTTCACCTCGCGCTTGTTCGGGGGCACCCCGACGACGTCGTCGCCCCGCAGCAGGATCGTGCCCTCATCGGGCTCCTCGAACCCGGCGATCATGCGCATCGTCGTGGTCTTGCCGCAGCCCGATGGCCCCAGCAGCGTGATGAACTCGCCCTCGGCGATGTCGAGCGAGATGCCGTCGACCGCCCGCACGTCACCGAACGACTTGCGGACCCCATCGATGCTGATCGCGACGCCCGTCTCGGTCATGCCGTTGCCACCTCTTCCTCTTGCACGGTCGTGGCCGATTCCAGCCGCCGGTCGGTCACACGTCGAAGCATCTCGGCCGCGATCACCACGACCGCCGATATCACCAGGATCACGACGGCCACCGCGATCACCTGGGGAAGCTGACGAGGAAGCCGCAACTGCGAGTACAGGTAGACGGGGAACGTTTCCTGTCCAGCGCCGGCGATGAACGAGGCGACGACGACCTCATCGAACGAGATCACGAAGCTCAGCATGAACGCCGAGAAGATCGCCGGCGCCATGAGCGGAAGGGTGATCTGGCGGAAGGTCGTCAGCCATCCGGCGCCGAGATCGCGTGATGCTTCCTCGAGTGATGCCGGGATGCGTTCGAGACGTGGCACCAGTGTGAGGATCGCGAATGGGAGTGCGATGACGATGTGGCCGATCGCGATGGTGAACGCCGACAGTGGGACTCCGATCGTCTTGAACAGGATCAGCAGGGCGACGCCCAACACCACGAGAGGGATGACGAGGGGGGCGAGCATCACCCCCGACACGAGGCCCTTGGCGAAGATCCGGCGCCGTACCAGCGCGATCGAGGCGGGGATGGCGAGCAGGCTTGTCAGCGAAGCGGTCAGCACCGCAACGAGGAGGCTCGTGCGAAGTGAATCGAGGATGTTGGGGTTGTCGAGGAAGGTCTGATACCACCTGATGGTGAAGCCTTCCCAGGGGAACGAGACGAACTCGCGGTCATTGAACGAGAAGACCACCAAGATGACGAGCGGCGCGTACAAGAAGACGACCAGTAGCCAGAACGTTCCCCAGAGCCAACGCCTGCCGTTGTTCGAGACCGCGACGTTCACTCGACCACGCTCCGAACATCGAGGAACCGTCCGAAGACCGCGAGCAGCACCGCCACCGCGAAGATCAAGAACATGGCCATCGCGGAGCCGAACTGCCAGTCGAGCCCCATCGTGAAGGCGCTGTTGATCGCGCTCCCGAACATGAACCCGGCCTGAGGCCCGCCCACGATCTGCGGGGTGACGTACTCGCCGATCGTCGGGATGAACACGAAGACGAATCCGGCAGCTACCCCGGGCAACGAGAGTGGGAGCGTGACGGTCCAGAACGTGCGCAGCCGGCTCGCGCCGAGATCGCTCGAGGCTTCCAGCATGTGATGATCGAGGCTCTCGAGCGAAACGAAGATGGGGAGCGCGACGAACGGCACCCAGACGTACGAGAGCACGAGGTAGATCGCGAACGTGCTGTTGTACATCCAGTCGATCTGCTGCTCGGGCCCGAGCACGTCGATCGATCGAAGGAACGTTTGCACCATTCCCTGCGGGTTGAGGATCACTCGCCACGCGAGGACTCGCAACAGATAGCTCGTGAGGAACGGCACGATGATCACGAGCAGCAACGTGTACTTCCGTGTCCCGGCGATGAGCGCGAGCAGGTACGCCACCGGATATGCGAACACCACCGCCGTGATCGAGACGCCGAGCGACATGCGCACCGACTTCCAGAACAGTGGCAGGTAGACATCACTGGAGAAGAAGAACTGCCAGTGCTCGAGCGAGAGGTAGTCGTCGAGGCGCAGCAGGGTGAGGGCGCCGACGCTGTAGAGGCCTACCATCACGACCGGTGCGACGAAGAAGACGATCAGCCAGATCGTCGGAGTTGCGAGCAAGCCGGTGGTCGCTCGCCAGCTTCCACGCCTGCGCCGGCGACGCGGTGCCTCGACGTCGACCCGGACTTCAGGCGGTGCGCCGGTCGTGGTGTCGGTGGCCATAGCCGGGTCGGGGCGCCCGGCTAGCCGGACGCCTTGACCTCGTCCCAAGCCCGGTTGTACTCGGCGCGTTGCGGTTGGTAGGCGTCGAAGATGCCGCTCGAGAGCGCAGCCTCGACGTCCTCGAGTCCGAACACCTCGATCACGTCGGGATCGACCTGCGAGAGATCGAGATCGAGGTTCGCGTGGCCGTATCCCCACGTGGTCACGAGCCGCTGCGCCACCTCGACGTCGGCCCAGGCATCGGCGTACGCGTGCGCATGGTGATAGTTCTCGGTCTCCGAGCGAAGCACCAACCCTTCCGCCCAGGTGAAAACGCCCTCCTTCGGCTTGATGTACTGCACTGGCACGTCTTCCTTCAGCACGACGTACGTGTCGGGCCACGAGTAAGCCGCCCAGACGTTGCCTTTGCTGACGTCGTCCCACATGTCCGTGTAATTCACCCAGATCGAGTGGAGGTTCTTCTTCTTCTCGATCGCGTACTCCTTGGCCGTGTTCAGATCCTCGGTGCTGGCATCGAGCGGGTCGGATTCCAAGCCCAAGGTCACGTGCGCCATCGAGAGGATCCACGGTGTGTCGAACCACGCGATATGACCCTCGAGCGCGTCGTCGAACAGGTAGCTGTACGAGTTGATCGAGGGGTCGACCTCGTCGGTGCGGATGATCACGCCCGAGTAGCCCCAGTCGAGCACGATCTCGTACTGCTCACCGTTGAGCTGACCGGTCTCCTGCAGCATCGGGTTCAGCTTCGAGAAGTTCGGGATCAACGACGTGTCCCAGGGCTGGATCACACCGAGGTCGACGTAGTCCTGGATGTAGCCGATCTCGGGGTGCGTGATGTCCCAGTAGAAGCCGCCGGCCGTCTTCGCGATCACGCCTTCGGTGTTCGTGAGGAAGCTGAACTCCGGCTCCTGGAACCCTTCCTTGGCGTAGTCGCGCCAGAGCCACTTCGCCTCGTACCCGGCCCACTCGTGGATCAGGAGGTCACCGGTCTCCTCGGAGATCGGAGGGATCGCCGCCGAGCTCGAGCCCCCAGGATCGGCGGACTGCACGTCCTTGCGGCAGGCCGCGAGCACGCCCATGCCCCCCACTGCCGCCATCGACTGCAAGAACCTGCGACGCGTCTGCTCGTTCCTCAGCACCGAATCGAACTGCCCCATGACGACCCCCTGGATGTTCCGGCCCGCGGGTGTGGGCCACGTCTGTGCGGATGATGGGCCTTTCGCGAGGCATGCGCAACCGAGATGACCCGAGGCTCAACGGCCAGGCTTCGAGTGGCTGAGTACCATGCCTCTCGAGGAGCTGATAGCCATGGAACGGCTGAGTCACTGGATAGGCGGCAAGCTCGTGACCGGCGAGAGCGGACGCACCGGCCCGGTCTACAACCCCGCCACCGGTCAGCACACGCATGAGGTCGACTTCGCGAACGTCCAGGAAGTCGACCTGGCGATCGCGACGGCGGCCGAGGCGTTCGCCGCCTGGCGTCGCACGTCGCTCTCCAAGCGCGCCGACGTCATGTTCCGTATCCGCGAGACCATCCATGAGCATCGCGCCGACATCGGGCGCATCATCACCGAGCAGCACGGCAAGGTGCTCTCCGACGCCATGGGCGAAGTGGCCCGCGGCCTCGAGAACGTCGAGTTCGCCACCGGCGTGCCCCTCCTGCTCAAGGGCGGATTCACCGAGCAGGCCTCCACGGGCGTCGATGTCTACTCGATCCGCCAGCCCCTCGGCGTGGTCGCGGGCATCACGCCGTTCAACTTCCCGGCGATGGTTCCCATGTGGATGTTCGCCAACGCGATCGCCTGCGGGAACACGTTCATCCTCAAGCCGAGCGAGAAGGACCCCGGCGCATCGCTCTACATCGCGGAGCTCCTGAAGGAAGCCGGGTTGCCCGACGGCGTGTTCAACGTCGTGCAAGGTGACAAGGTCGTCGTTGACCGGCTGCTCCAGCATCCTGGCATCGAGGCCGTCAGCTTCGTCGGCTCGACCCCGATCGCGCGCTACATCTATGCGACCGGCACCGCCAACGGGAAGCGTGTGCAGGCGCTCGGCGGCGCCAAGAACCACATGGTGGTGCTCCCCGACGCCGACATCGACATGGCGGCCGACGCGGCGGTCTCAGCGGCATACGGCTCGGCGGGCGAGCGGTGCATGGCGATCAGCGTGGCCGTGGCCGTGGGCGGCGCCGGAGACCGGCTCGTCGAGGCGATCCAGGATCGCCTGCCGCAGGTGACGATCGGAAGTGGGCTCGAGCCGGAGTCGGAGATGGGACCGCTCGTCACGCGCGAGCATCGCGACAAGGTTGCGAGCTACCTCGACTCGGCGAAGGAGCAGGGTGCGACGATCGTCGAGGACGGCCGTGAGCACGGCCTGTACCGCGAGAGTGACGGGTTCTTTCTCGGTGTGTCGTTGATCGACCATGTCACGACCGACATGGATGCCTACAAGGACGAGATCTTCGGCCCAGTGCTCGAGGTGATGCGGGTCGACACGTACGACGAGGCGCTCGCACTCGTGAACGACAACCCCTATGGCAACGGCACGGCGATCTTCACGCGCGACGGCGGCGCCGCGCGCGCGTTCCAATTCGACGTGCAGGCGGGCATGGTCGGCGTCAACGTGCCGATCCCGGTGCCCGTGGGCTACTACTCGTTCGGTGGCTGGAAGGAGTCGCTCTTCGGTGACAACCACATGTACGGCCCCGAGGGCATCAATTTCTACACCAAGGGCAAGGTCGTCACCGAGCGCTGGCCGGACCCCGGCACCTCGAGCGTCGATCTCGGCTTCCCGCGCACTCGGTGAGGCACGACCGGCGTCTGGCCGTATCGTGGGCGCATCAGATGCACCGAAACCTACGGGAGAGGATCTTTCCAGATGACAACCGATCGTGACGAGCTGCTGCGACGTGAGGCCGACGCGTGGAAGGCATTCCTGGATGCCGCCGAGCGGGTGCCCGATGACCGACGCGCGGTGCCCGAGGTCGTGCCGGGCTGGTCGGTCGTCGATCTCGCGTTCCACAACGGGAAGTGGGCGGAGCTCGCAGGCACGCATCTCGAGGCGATGGCCGCGGGCACGTTCGTCGACGAGGAGCAGCCCGAGGAAGTCTGGCAGGCGATGAACGATGAGTACGCCGCGGAGTCGAAGGCACTCTCGTGGGAGCAAGCGATCGCCGTCGCCGAGGCCGCGCGGATGAAGGCGCGCACCGCGCTCGAGGCGCTCGGCGAGGTCGACGAAGCGGCCGCGCAGTGGTTCACCGACGAGACCTTCGACCACTATCCGGAGCACACCGAGGAGGTCGCACGGTTCGCCACCCGTTCCTGACGCCAGGTCAGCCCTCGGTGCGCATGAACCAGATGTGCGGTCCGTCGTCGGCAGGCGCTCCCTCCTCGACCACGCGGAAGCCGAACCGCTCGTAGTACGGCACGTTCCTCGCCGTGCCGGTCTCGAGGAAGGCGGCGACCCCTGCAGCACGCGCGGCCTCGAGCCCATGGCGGATCAACGCGCCGCCGATGCCGAGTCCCTGGCGGGACGGTTCAACGCCGAGCGCGTCGAGGTACCAGACGTCGTCGGGCACGCGCGCCTCGATCCAGTCCCACAGCACGCTGTATCGTGCGCCGTCGTCGTCGGTGAGGGGTGCCAGCGATCGTTGCGCGCCCGCGTCGCTCTCGAACATGTCCTCCGCGCCGCCGGCCGGGATCCACACGGCGAACCCTTCGGCGTCGCCCGCCTCCCAGATCACGCCCTGGTCGGCGATGCCGAGGTAGATCGAGGCGAACGTCTGCCGGATGCGAGCGTCGACGTCCGGGGCGTCTGGCAGCGGCCACCGCACGATGGGATCGTCGATGAAGATGCGGGAGTAGGCGTCGGCGAGCGCCTCGATCCGGTGAGGACCCGCCTTCGAGATCAGCAGCTCGTCGTCCCGATCCGTCATCGTTCCCCCTCGTGAGTTCCGATCGCAAGGGAGCCTATCGACCGCGCGGTCCTCGGTCGCCGTCCCAAATCAAGCCCGGGTCGAGGGCGCCGCTGCCGGCTACGCGCTGAGTCGACGCCCTCGGAGGGAGGCGAATCCTCGGACCTGCGCCTCGTGATACTCGCTGCGTCCCGATCTCGATGCCGGATCACGGAACCAGCCTGCGGCCTCGCGACGCAGGCGTTGACGGATCCATGGCACCGGATCGAAGGGCGGCGCGACATCGGCGGAGCCACCTGCCTCTCCATATCGCTGGAGGAAGCGAACCGCGTCCTCGTCGACGAGATCGTCTCCGGCCTCGTTCTGGCAGAACTCCCAGGCGGCCCAGCTGACCTCTTGGGCGTGATGCTCGAGCCTGGCCTCCGCCCAGTCGATCACCCCTCCGATACCGTCGTCCACGAGGATCAGGTTGCCGCGGTAGTAGTCCCCATGTATCGGGAACTTCGCGCCCTCGCTCGCCGTGATGCCGCGTTCCCACGCGTCGAGCTCTTCGTCGCGCAGGCGCGGGTCCGCGTCAGCGGCACCGATCGACGGAACGGCCGAGGTGCTCCTACGTCGCGATCGACCCAGCTCGCCACGATGCCGCGATGGATGATCGCGAGCTGCGCAGCGGCCTCGTCGGCGATGGTCGCATCGTCCGGCTGCGTCCCTTCGATGAACGGGAAGACCATCACTGGCCCCTCCGGTGTCGCGATCACCCGCTGTCCGTCGTCGGCCGCTACCGCGTGCACGCACGCGTGCGACACGGTCGCCGCGGCTGCCGCGACGTCGTCGCACCATGTCAACCCGCCCACCTGCCGCCACGCCGGGAAGCGTTGCACGAAGCGTTCGCCGTCGGAGGAGCTGATCCTCCAGCCCACCGATTCCTCGCCCGCCCAGCCTTCGACCACATCGTCCAGCCAGAGGCCGAAGCGCTCGCGCACGATGCCGACCAGCGATCCGCTCGGCCGCTCGTCGGTCCGATCGCCGGTGCTCATCGCGTCGGGGGCTCGCCCGCCCGACCGAGGTCGGTGTATCGGAACGTGCCTTTCGCGATCCGAAGGCCGATGAACGAGTCGACCTCGATCACGCCGGGGACCGCGCGCACCTCTTCCTGCATCACGCGCAGCAGGTCGTCGCCATCTTGGGCCACGATCTCGACGAGCACGTCGTAGTGGCCCGTGCACTCGATCACGTACACGGCCTCCGGGATGCGGCACAGGCCGTCGATCGCCTTCCGCACGTCGCGGCCGGCGAGCCGCACCCCGAGGTAGGCGAAGAGCAGGCCGAGCTCGTGGGGCTTCACGTCGGTGACGAACCGGATCGCGTCGATGCGTTGCAGGCGCGCGACCCGGGCGCGGATCGTAGCCTCCGCGACACCGAGCTCTCCCGCGACCGAGGTGAACGGGCGCCGGCCGTCTTCCGCGAGAGCGTCGATGATGCGAAGGTCGAGGTCGTCGAATCGCGGGGTGGGCATGACGATGCGATTCTCGCAGACGGCTACGCCTCCTGACTGCGATTTTCGTTTCATCACCTGCGGTTCGGGCCTATCGGCTCCGCTCTTGGCGCCCTATCCTTGACGGTATCCGCGTCACCGACCGCGTTTCGATCTGGAGGTCCACGCGCCATGGCCAAGACCGAGCAAGAGATCAAGATCCGCAACGACGAGGTCGAGTGGCAACCTCGTCCGACTCTCGTCGAGCGCCGACTACTCGAGCCCTGAGGTGTGGGAGCAGGAGCGCGAGCGCATCTGGTTCGGCGAGTGGATCTGCGCCGGCCGCGCCGAGGAGATCCCGAACCCCGGCGACCACATCGTTCGTGACATCGCCGGCGAGTCGATCTTCATCGTTCGCAACGACGCCGGCGAGCTGCGGGCCTTCTACAACGTCTGCGCCCATCGCGGCACGAAGTTCCTCGACGACAGTCGAAGGCACCCAGCACGTGCGCAAGGCCTTCGTCTGCCCCTATCACGCCTGGGCATACGACCTGAACGGACAGCTGATCGGCTCGCCCAACGTGAGGGAAGACGAGCACTTCGACCGCTCGGACCACCCGCTCTACGACATCGCGGTCGACACGTACGCGGGCTTCCTCTTCGTGAACATGACGACGGGCGGACCCAAGGAGACGCTGCTCGAGTCGCTCACCGACGGCGCCGAGACCATCACGGCGTTCGAGCGTTTCAAGATGGACGAGCTCCGCATCGGCGTACGCCTCACCTACGAGGTGAAGGCGAACTGGAAGATCATCGTCGAGAACTACAACGAGTGCCTGCACTGTCCGCAGGTGCACCCCGAGCTCGTGCAGGTGATCCCGCTGTTCCGGTTCGGCGAGGTCTGGGACGAGGAGATCCCCGACGACGGCAACCGCATGATGGCGGGCGCGACATCGTTCACGAAGACGGGGAAGAGCGAGCTGCCGACGTTCCCGGACCTCGAGCCCGAGGACTACGAGATGTACTACGGCACGTACCAGTTCCCGAACCTGTTGCTGAACCTGCACCCCGACTGCGCGATGTACTACATCGGCTACCCGAAGGGCCCGGACCACACGACGGTCGTGAGCGAGTTCATGTTCCGCCCCGAGACGATCGCCGACCCTGAGCTGTTCAAGCCCGAGGCCACGGTGGAGTTCTGGGACGAGATCTCGCAAGCAGGACTGGGACGTCTGCGAGCGCGCGCAGACCGGCGTGTCGTCTCGCGCGTTCACCCGCGGCGTCTACCCGCGTCAGGACCGCTTCCTCTACTGGTTCAACGAGGAGTGGCGCCGTGCGATGGGTCGCGAGGTGCTCGGCTGACCGACCGCCGGCCTGGTCAGCGCGCGTCGACCGACGCCGAGGAACATCGCGACGGCGAGCGCCGTCAGCACGACCGATGCCACCAGCAGGGGCGTGGCCGAGCTGCCGACCGCGAGCTCCGAGGAGAGGCGGGCACCGAGCCGGTCGTAGACCTGGCTGAGCTCTCCGGCGCTCGCGGCGGTCGAGAGCGCTCCTCCCGTATCGCGTCGCGATCGACTGCAGCAGCTCGGTGTCGCCGCCTTCCTTGCTGTCCTCGTCGCCCACGATCGCGACGGTGAACACGGGCACCGCCATCTCGCGGGCTCGGGCGGCTGCCTCGTCGGGCGGCACGCGCTGCCGGTGTCGGCGCCGTCGGAGAGCAGCACGACGGCAGCGGGCAGCTCGGCGTCGACGGTGCGCTCGGCTTCCACCACGTCGAGCGCCTCGTCGAGCCCGTCGCCGATCACCGTGCCGCGGCTCGCGGTCGAGGCCTCGATCGCATCGGCGACGACTGCGCGATCCTCGCCCGGCGCGACCGCCGTGGCGGCAGCGCCGGCGAACGTGACGACCCCCACCCGGAATCCAGCCGGCACCTGGTCGAGGAACGACGTCGCCGCGGCCTTGGCGGCGGTGAACCGGTCGGGCTCCACGTCTGTCGCGAGCATCGAGTCCGAGACGTCGATCGCGAGCACGACCGTGGCGGCGGCTCTCGCCTCGATCCAGCCGGACCTGCGCGAAGAGCAGCACGAGGCACGTCGAGGCGCCGAACAGCAGCACGTACGGGGCCGTCTTGCGGATCGCGCCGCTGAGGTCGAGGCCCAGCGCGGCCCCTCCATATCGACGACGCAGTCGTTGACGGCGGGCGACCGTCCAGACGATGACGAAGACGACAACGACGGCCCATGAAGCAAGCCACGCCTCGAGAAGCAGATCGCTCCGCATCCCAGTGGCATCGGCGTGCAGACGTCGGTCCTCAAGCCCGTATCCTTCCGCCGTGACGATCCCGGAGCATCTCGCGAACCGAGATCTCGACGCCGCGGCCCTCGTGGCGGTCTCGGACCTTCCCGCGCGGGCGCGGGTCGTGATCGTCGGCGGCGGCATCATCGGATCGTCGATCGCCTATCACCTCACCCGCGAAGGTGAGTCCGACGTGGTCGCTGCTCGAGCGCGGCCGGCTCACGAACGGCACGACCTGGCACGCGGCGGGACTCGTATCGCAGGTGCGCGGTACCCATGCGCTCACGGCGCTCACTCGCATCAACGCAGAGACCTACGAGCGGCTTCCGGCGGAGACCGGGATCGAGACCGGGCTTCGCCGCAATGGCGCCGTCACCGTCGCGCGCACCGAGGCCCGCATGCAGGAGAGCCTGTACGGGGTCGCGATGGCGCGCGACGCCGGGATCGACGTCGACGTGCTGGAGGCGGCGCAGGTGAAGGATCTCTGGCCGGCGGCTTCGGTCGACGATCTCGTGGGAGCCGTGCTGTTCCCGACCGACGGCACCGTGAACCCCGGCGACGCTGCGCTGGCGTTCATGAAGGGCGCGGTCGACCGAGGTGCTCGCTACGTGCCCGAGACCGAGGTCACGAGCTTCCGATCCGACGACGGCGGCAGGGTCACGGGGGTCGAAACGTCGAAGGGGTCGATCGACGCAGAGACCGTCGTGCTCGCAGCGGGGCTCTGGACGAGCGAGCTCGCCCGTCGGGCCGGAGCGAGCGTGGCGCTCTACCCGGCGGAGCACGTCTGGGTCATGACCGACGAGGCCCAAGGTGCACGTGAAGACGCCCCGTTCCTGCGTGACCTCGACGCCTACCTCTATATCCGTCACTACCGGGGCCGATACCTGATCGGAGCGTTCGAGCCCAACGGCAAGCCGAAGCGTCCCTCGGAGATCCCGACGGATGGCTTCGCCGAGTTCGGGCCCGACTGGGATCACTTCGCCCCGGTGCTGCAGGGCGCCCGCGAACGCGTGCCTGAGATCGAGACGATCGGTTTCTCGCACTACCTCCGCGCGCCTGAGAGCTTCACGCCCGACTCCAATTTCCAGCTCGGATACGTCCCCGAGGTGCCAGGCCTGTTCGTTGCGGCGGGCTTCAACTCGCAGGGCGTCATCTTCGGACCGGGCGCGGGCATGGCGGCGGCGCAGTGGATCGTCGCCGGCCACCCGACGATGGATCTCGCCGAGGTCGACGTTGCGCGCATGGGCCGCTGGGCGAACCAACGAGCCTGGCTGCACGAGCGCACCGTGGAATCGCTCGGCGGTCTCTACGAGATGCATTGGCCCGGCAAGCAGCCCAGGACCGCTCGAGGGGTGCGTCGCATCCCCCTCCACGGGGCGTTCCGCGAGGCCGGTGCTGCCTTCGGCCAGGCGGCAGGGTGGGAACGTGCGAATTGGTTCGAGCCCGGTGTCGTCGACTCGTCGACGGAGTACTCGTTCGAGGCGCCGTCCTGGTTCCCCGCGGTCCGCGACGAGGTAAGGGCGACGCGCGAGGGCGTGTCGCTGTATGACCTGTCGACCTACTCGAAGTTCTTGGTGCAGGGCAGTGGGGCTCTCAACGGGTTGCAACGCCTTGCGACGTCGGACCTCGAGGTGCCGATGGGCCGGATCGCGTACACGCTGCTCTGCAACGAGCGCGGCGGCATCGAGATGGACCCGACGGTGACGCGACTGGGCGAGGACCGGTTCCTGGTGCTTGCGCCGACGCTTGCGCAGCGTCACACGGAGATCGTGCTGCGCTCGGGACTCTCAGCCGATGCGACGGTGACAGACGTCACGAGTGGATGGGCGACCTTGCACCTAGCCGGCCCGTCGTCGCGGGAGCTGCTCGCGCGGCTGACCGACGAGGATCTCTCGAACGAGTCGTGGCCGTTCCTCACGGCGCGCGAGATCGACGTCGCGCGCTCTCGAGCGTGGGCGTTCCGGGTGTCGTTCACGGGGGAGCTCGGCTGGGAACTGAGCGTGCCCACCGAGTTCGTGGCAGACCTCTACGAGCACATCGTGGAAGCCGGCGCCTCGCTCGGCCTGCGGCACGCCGGCGCATTCGCGTTCGACGCTTCGCGGGTGGAGCGGGGGTTCCGCTCATGGGGCCACGACATCGGGCCGCTCGACGACCCGTTCGCGGCGGGACTCGGATTCGTTGTGTCGAGGAAGAAGGCGGCGGACTTCGTGGGGCGTGAGTCGCTCGAGTCCCTGCGTGACGCGCTGCGTGAACGCCGACTGGTTTCCGTGCACGTGCCGGATGCCGTGCTCTGGCACGGAGAATCGGTCGTACGAGGCGACGAACGCATGGGTCACCTCACGAGTGCGGGTATCGCGCCGACGCTGGGTGGCTCCGCGGGGCTCGCGTGGATCCGCGGCGAACCCGACGGCGACGGATGGGGAGTCGAGATCCGAGGCGAGGTCGTGCCCGCGGTCGTGCAGGCGGAGTCGTTCTACGATCCGAAGGGCGAGCGCCTGCGAGGGTAGTGACATCGGCAAGTGGAGGACGATCGATGACGACACGGATGGCCCAGGGTGACACGCTCTTCCGGGATCTTTGGGTCTCCTCATGACCGGCGTGACGCTCTTCGGTGTGCCGATCGACTGCGTCGGCGAAGCGGCGGGCACCGTGCGCACGCCGGGTGTCCTGCGCGACGCGGGTGTCGTGGATGCGCTGGGTGCGCGCGACCTCGGCGACCTCGACGTGTTCCTCGGCCCCGCCGAGCGCGATCCGGCCACCGGCATCGTCGGCTCGGATTCGGTGCTCGATCTCACGCGCACCGTGCGCAGCGCGACGGCCGATGCGCTCGACGACCACGGGAAGCTCGTCGTGCTTGGCGGGTGCTGCACGCTGCAGGTCGGTGCGACCGCGGGGGTGCGTGATCGCTACCCCCACGCGCGCCTCGTGTTCCTCGACGGCCACTTGGATCTCTACGACGGTGAGTCCTCGCCTGGAGGGGAGGCGGCCGACATGCCTGTCGCCGTGCTCCTCGGGCGCGGTCCACAGGCGTGGGGAGAGGTGGTCGAGGCGCCCGTGCTCGAGCCCGCCGAGGTGTCTCTTGTCGGATTCCGCGATCACGAGGAAGCTCGGGACTTCGGCTCGATCACGCCCGCGGATCTTCCAGGGATGACAGCGATCGACACCGAAGGCGTGCGGGCCCGCGGCATCGAGGGCACCGTTACCGAGGTGGCGCCGCTGGGCGACGATCGCCGCTACTGGGTCTTCACCGACGTCGATGTGCTCGACCCCGGTGAGCTTTCGGTCGATGCGCCGCAGCCCGACGGCCTGCACTGGAGCGAGCTGACCGACCTGCTGCGCCCGTTGGTGCACGATCCGCGCTGCCTGGGCATCACGCTCGCGTGCTACAACCCTGATCTCGACTCCGATGGCAGTGGCGCGCGGAAGGTCGTCGATCTGCTTGCGAACGTCGTGCCGACGTGACCCATTGGACGTTCCTGGGTGCGCCGGCGGACAGCGTGCTGCGCGGCGGGGGATCGGAGGGATCGCCCGCCCGACTGCGTGAGCTGGAGCTGCCGACGCGACTCGGGGCCATGGATGCCGGTGACCTGCCGGTGCGAGTGCGGGGGAACGATCGTGACCCGGGCACCGGCATCATCGCAAGCGATGAGGTGATCGCGAACGCACGGATCGTCCGGGAGGCCGTGAGGGAGCGGGTCGTGGCCGGTCAGCGCGTCTTCGTTGCCGGAGGATGCTGCGCGAACGCTCCGGGGGCTATCGCGGGTGCAGCCCATCGAGATCGGATCGGGCTCGTGTACGTCGACGGACATCAGGACATGTGGGATGGCCGAACGTCGACGACAGGTGAGGCGGCGGACATGCCGCTCGGCGTCGCGATCGGCACCGGTCCGTCGGATTGGGTCGAGGCGATCGGGGAGCCCGCCGTCGCAGCGGGCGACGTCGTGCTGATCGGCTTCCGCGACATTGCCGAGACGTCGGCGGCAGGCTTGCCCCACCCGGGGGATCTAGGGCTGACCAACTTCTCCATCGAACGGGTACGTGACCTCGGACCGCACGCCGTGGGACTCCGCGCCCTCCGGAGCTTCGAGGAGTCGGGTCGCTCGACCTTCTGGCTGCACGTCGACGTCGACGTGCTCGATATGGACGTCTTCCCGGCGACGGACTATCTCGATCCGAACGGCATGTCGTGGGGTGAGCTGCGTGACGTGCTCACGCTGCTCGGTCGTGCCGAAGGATTGCTGGGTGTGTCGCTCGGGTGCTTCAACCCGGAGAAGGACCCCGACGGCTCGTGTGGTGAGCAGCTCGTCGACCTGCTCGGCGACGTGTTCGGGGATCCCTGAGATGCATCGTCACGGCTCGCCGGCGAGCGTTGGCGAGCGAAGAGGCGGCATCCATCAGGGCACTGCGCGGTCGATCGCGTCCCGAGTGGGCATGCCTTCACGGGCGCCGGTGACACCGACCGAGATCGCGGCCGCCGCCACTGCTCTCTGCAGGGCACCGGCGAGCGGGAGGTTCTCGAGCAGTCCGGCCGCCAACACGCCGTTCAACGTGTCGCCTGCCCCCGTCGTATCGACGGTCCTGACCTTCAGGGGTGCAACCTTCGTCTCGCCGCCGGGACCGTAGGCCATGGCGCCCTCGTCGCCGAGTGTCACGACCACGGTCAGGCCGGGGTAGCCGGCAGCTAGGCGCTTCGCGCCGCCGCGCGGTTCCTCCGCCTGCGCGGCGAGGATCGTGAGTTCGCCCGCGTTCGGCGTGACCACGGCGGTGAACGGAAGCAAATCGTGCGCTTCGGCGCGGGCCGGCGCCGGGTTGAGCACGAATGGCAGGTCGTGCGTGTAGCTCCATCGGGCGGCGGCCTCGACCGCGTCGAGCGGTACTTCGAGGCTCCCGAGCACCGCGCCCACTGCCGGACCGATCGCATCGAGCGCGTCGGTCACCACCGAGGGAGTGAGGCCCGC
The DNA here is from genome assembly GCA_963831325.1 of uncultured Actinomycetes bacterium. GTDB lineage: Bacteria > Actinomycetota > UBA4738 > UBA4738 > HRBIN12 > JAOUEA01. The sequence goes on along the minus strand of CAWHQA010000024.1, from coordinate 8,567 downwards.
ATTCGCACCCGGCGCCACCGTGATCTGATTCTCGCCGCGCGCGTCGACGGTGATGAGTGCGACGCCGGTGGCAGCCGAGCGGTCCACGAGCACGTGCGTGATGTCGACACCTTCGAGCTCCAGGAGCTCGCACGCGGGTTCCCCGAACGTGTCGGGCCCCACAGCCCCGATCATCGCGACCCTGCCGTTCGTGCCGAGTGCGCGCGCTGCGGCGACGGCTTGGTTCCCGCCCTTGCCGCCTTGATGCTGGGAGAACTCCCCTCCGACCACCGTCTCGCCCGCCGCTGGAAGCCGCGAACCGCGCACGACGAGGTCCACGTTGATCGCACCGATCACGGCGAGGGTGCCGCCGCCGGCCGTGCTCACACGGGGGCTTCCACCAACGAGCCGAGCAGATCCGAGAACCTTGAGAGGAATCCGGCCACATCGACGTCGAGCGCGACCCGGGCATTCTCCTCGGGTTCCCAGCCGACGGGCCACGGGCTGTGGCGCACCCCACGAAGATCGGCGACGGTCATGCCGCGCGTCCACAGGCCGTCGGTCTCGACCTCGACCCTCGTCGTCTGGAACGTGCCGAGCGACTCATCGATCGCCAGCGCGAGCGCCAGCGGGTCGTGCATCGCCGCGCCGCCGGTCACGCCGGTCCGCTCGTAGAACTCGATGTAGTACGGCACGGCCGTCTGCAGGAAGCGCGCAACAGGCGAGCTCGGCATGCCTTCACAGATCGTGTCGAGTGCGGCGCGCGAGAGCTGCACGCGGTCGGTCACGTCGAGACCGACGCAGAGCGGAAGCCGTTTCGGCTCCCGCCCCGAGAACCCGCGGAACACCGCCTGCGCCGCTTCAGGGTCGACCCAGATGTTCGCTTCGGCCGCCGGCGTCGCGTTGCCGCCTCGCGCGAACGACCCACCCATGATCGCGAATCCGCCGAGCAGGTCCGGCAGCCGAGGTTCGTCGGCGAGGGCGAGCGCGACGTTGGTCAGCGGTCCGGTCGCGACGAGCAGCACCTCGCCTGGGCGCTCGCGGGCGCACTCGACGAGCAGCTGCGCCGCCGGCCGGGGTGAGGGCTCATGCGAAGGCGCGGGCAGCTCGGCGTCGCCGAGCCCACGCTCGCCGTGAACCACCGGAAAAGGCTCATGGTCGCGCACGATCGGCCGCGTCGCTCCGCGTGCGACCTCGACGTCGCCGAGCCCGACGAGCTCCAAGACCGCGAGCGTGTTCTCGGTCGCATGATCGACGGTGACGTTGCCCATCACGCTCGTCGCCGCGATCAGCTCGACCTCGGGGGACGCAGCCGCGTAGAGCAAGGCGAGCGCATCGTCGACCCCCGTGTCGACGTCGAGGATCAGTGGCCGCGAGGTCATGGCCGAAGAGTAGCGACCGTAGACTCCGGCGGAAAGCGCCGACCCCAGGAGGAGACATGGAACGGTCCGGATACGAGTTCGGTCGGCAGGATCTGGACTTCCTGCACTGGTGGGGTGTGCCGACCCTGTTCCGGTGCCCACATGTGTCCGACCCGACCGAGTGCGACATCGCGCTCGTGGGTGTGCCGCACAGCACCGGCAACGGCACGACATGGCGCGATCAGCACCTCGGACCGCGCTCGATGCGCGATGTCTCGATGGCGTACCGGCGCTTCCATCTGCCGTGGCAGCTCGATCCGTGGAGCGCGTGCCGCATACATGATCTCGGCGATGTGCCGATCTACGAGTCCCTCGTGAACGACCGCGCGGTGCGCGAGATCGAGGCGTTCTACGGGGCGATCGACCGGGCGGGCGCGCGTCCGGTGTCGATCGGCGGCGACCATTCGATCTCCCTCGCGATCCTGCGAGCGATCGCCGGTCCCGAGTCGCGGTATGCGCAGCCAGCGGCCGTCGTGCACTTCGATGCGCATTACGACACGTACGACGACTTCCCGAATTGGTACGGGGCCCATGACAGCGCCGGACATTGGGCGTCGAAGTCGGTGCACGAGCGTCACGTCGACGCGACTCGGAGCGTGCAGATCGGTATCCGCGGCCACGACGTGTGGATGGATCCCGGCAAGACCAGCCGTGAGCTCGGCTACCGCATCGTCACCAAAGACGAATTCGATGACGACCTTGGCATCGACGGCACGGTCGCGCTCATCCGCGAGCGCGTCGGCGACCTTCCTGTGTACGTCTCCTTCGATCTCGATGCGCTCGACACGACGATCGCCCCAGCGGTTTCGAACCCCGAGCCCGGGGAAGCCGGCCTCACGATGAAGGAAGCGATCCGTGTGATCCAGGGCATGCGAGGCATGGACGTGATCGGTGCCGACGTCGTTGAGCTGATGCCTTCGCTCGACTCACCGAACGCGATGACGGCGCAGAACGCGACACGGATCGGGTTCGAGCTGATCTGCGTGATCGCCGATCGGTTCGCCGACGACTAGATGTCGAGAGCCGGGTGCGGCCGCCGAGAAGGAGCTGATAGAGGACGTCGTCGATGACGATGGGAATACCAAGCCGGATCCTGATAGGTCTCTAGTCGCCCTTGGAGTAGTGGGCTAAGTCTTCGGCTGCGCTGCCGATTGTGGAGGGGGCGGCGATGCGATCATCGTCTGCGCTGACACCGTTCCATGGCAGGGTCTTGCTCGAACATCGCCACGTTCCATGATTGTGGAGATCTGGATCGAATCTAGGCGGTCGCGGCGGGTTCCAGCTCGAAGCCGATGAGGCGTGCGGCGACTTCCTGACACATGCGCTGCATGTGCTCGGGACCGACCTCGCTGTCGTTCATGAGCACCTGGATCGCGAGGCCGTCGATCAGCGCACCAAGCTTCATGCCGATCTCGTCGGCGTCCTCGCCCTCCTCGAACTCGCCGGTGGAGCGGCCGTGCCGCACGATATCGGCGATCGACTGACGCCAGCGGCGGTCGAGCACCTCCCGTTCCTTGGCGAGCGCGGGGTCGCGCAGGGCTCGGACCCAGATCTCGATCCACAGGGCCCATTCCTCGAGGCGCTCGAAGTCGGGCAGCAGCCCCGGCACCGAGAGATCGATGAGACGGGCGAGCTGCTCGCGCGCCGAGTCGAGCCGACGCAGGTCGCGCGCCTGCGCGAGGTAGTACTTGTCGTTCGCGTAGGTGAGCGCCTCGACGAGCAGGCGGTCCTTCGACTCGAAGTAGTAGAGGATCAGGCCTGGGGAGACGCCGCAGCGCTCGGCGATGTCCTGGATGCGCGTCTCGGCGAGACCGCGATCGGTGATGACACGCGCGGCCGCTTCCAGGATCTCCTGGTGGCGGTCCTTGCCGTTCTTCTGTCGTACGCGAGCCACGTCACCTCCCGTCGTCCTGAACGTCGCACAGCCGAAGGCCTCAGGCGCCCGTTCCTTGTATGACCGTTCAAGCAACTGTAACGGCATGACCTGGGAAGTCAAAACCCGGCGGGTCGATACCCGAGTTGACTGGTGATTCAAACTCAGTCCATACTGCCCGGGTTCCGGACATCACAGGTGGGAAGGACGAGCACGGTCATGGCTTCGAACGTCTACGACGCGATCATCATCGGCGGCGGTCACAACGGACTCACGAGCGGCGCGTACTTCGCTCGCCACGGCGCTCGAACCGTGGTGCTCGAGGGCCGCAACAAGACCGGTGGCGCAGCCGACACGAGCGCCCCGTTCGCCGACCACCCCGAGATCAATGTCACGACCTACAGCTACGTGATGTCGCTGATGCCACCGACGATCATCCGTGAGCTGAACCTGAAACGTCATGGCTATGACGTCACCCCGTTCGGCCCGTACTTCCAGGCCTTCCCCGACGGACGCGCGATCACCGTCTACGCCGACGACGCGAAGAAGAGCTACGACTCGATCGCGCAGTTCTCGAAGCGAGACGCCGACACGCTTCCGAAGTGGGAAGCCTGGATGAAGGGTGTGAGCGACGTGCTCGGCCCGCTGCTGCTGAGCGTGCCGCCGCATCTCGGGTCGCTGAAGATCGGCGACCTGATCCCACAGATGCAGACCGCCTGGAACATGCGAAAGCTCGGCCAGCGCGGCGTTGCGGACGTGACCCGTCTGTTCACGATGAGCGTGAGCGACCTGCTCGGCGACTGGTTCGAGTCCGACGCGATCAAGGCGATGCTCACCGTGAACGGCGTCATCGGCACCTGGGCCGGTCCCGACGAGCCCGGCACCGCGTACGTGATGCTGCATCACTCGATCGGCGACGTCGGCGACGGCCACCTCGGAAGCTGGGGCTTCCAACAGGGTGGCATGGGTGCGGTGAGTGACTCGATCCGCGGCAGTGCGGAATCGTTCGGCTGTGAGATCCGCACCGACGCGAGGGTGAAGAAGATCCTCACGCGAGGTGGCCGCGCGGTCGGGGTTGCGCTCGAGAACGGCGACGAGCTTCGCGCGCCCGTAGTCGTGAGCTGCGTGCACCCGAAGATCGGCTTCCTCGACCTGCTCGATCGCAACGAGCTGCCGGCCGATTTCGTGTGGGACATCGAACGCTGGAAAACGCGATCGGGGACCGTGAAGATCAACGTCGCGATCTCGGAGCTTCCCGACTTCACGTCGATGCCGGGCACCGAGCAGCAGGATCACCACACCGGCTCGGTCGAGCTCTGCCTGTCGCCGCAGTACGCCGAACGCGCGTTCCAGGACGCGCACGTCGACCGGAAAGCAGCGACCGCACCCTTCGTCGACGGCACGATCCCGACGACGCTCGATCGCAAGCTCGCTCCCGAGGGCGTGCACGTGTTCTCGATGTTCACGCAGTGGGTGCCCGAGGACTGGGTGAACGAGCCGCATCGCGAGGAGCTCGACGCCTACGCGCAGCGAATCTTCGACGGCTACAACGACCTCGCGCCGAACTTCAAGAGCTCGATCATCGACTACCAGGTGATCGGTCCGTACGACATGGAACAAGATCTCGGTCTGATCGGCGGCAACATCTTCCACGGCGAGCTGAGCGTCGATCAGCTCTTCCACATGCGACCCGCGCCCGGCTACGCCGACTTCCGCACGCCGATCAAGGGCCTCTATCACGGCTCGTGCGCGACCCACGGCGGCGGCGGCGTCAACGGCATCCCCGGGTGGCAGGCGTACAAGGCGGCCGTGAAGGACAAGGCCCTGCCCGCGAAGTAGGTGCCTGCCGAGACCGACCGTTCCATGGCGCGACCGAGCCTCGAGCCGATGCTCGAGGCTCGATCGGTCGCGGTCGTCGGTGCCTCGGTCAAGGAAGGTTCGCTCGGCCGGGCCATGGTCGAGGAACTGCGACGCGGCGGCTACGACGGCTCGATCTACCCGGTCAACCCGGGCTACGACGAGGTGCTTGGGTTCACGTGCTATCCGTCGCTCGCCGAGACACCCGGCGAGGGCGTCGACCTCGCCATCCTCGGTGTGGCGAACCAGCGGATCGAGCAGGCTGCCCGCGACGCGGTCGCTGCGGGTGCGCGATCGCTGGTGACGTTCTCGTCGCTCTTCGAGGAGCCGGTGTCGGGCGTCGCGCCGCTCGCCGAGCGTCTCGCCTCGGTCGCGCGCGACGCGGCTGTGCCGATGTGCGGCGGCAACGGCATGGGCTTCTGCCATGAGACGTTCAATCTGCGCGCGACCGGGTTCCCGACGCCCGACCACCTTCGGCGCGGTCCCGTCACCTTCATCTCCCACTCCGGATCGGCGTTCGCCGCGCTCGCGTTCAACGATCGCGGCATCGGCTTCAACCTGCTCGTCTCGAGTGGACAGGAACTTTGCGCGACGATGGACGACTACATGGCCTACGCCCTCGGGCGTGAGGAGACGCGCGTCCTCGCGCTCTTGCTGGAGACCGTGCGAGATGCCGCAGGGTTCCGGGCGCAGCTCGCCCGAGCGCACGAGCTCGACGTGCCCGTGATCGCTCTGAAGGTCGGGCGCACCGAAGGGTCCAAGGCGATGGTGACCGCGCATTCGGGCGCGCTCGCCGGAGAGCATGGCGCGTATGAGGCCCTGTTCGACGCTCACGGTGTGCACGAGGTGCTCACGCTCGAGGAGATGGCCGACGCGATGGAGCTGTTCTCGGCGCCGCGACGGGTGGTCGGCATCGCTCGCGGCATCGCAAGCGTGCACGACTCCGGGGGCGAGCGAGCGATGTTCGTCGACCGCGCGCACGATCTCGGCGTGCCGTTCGCGGCCGTGTCGTCTCAGACCGTTGCGAAGATCGACGACACCCTCGACCCTGGACTGGAGGCCGCCAACCCGCTCGATGCGTGGGGCACCGGCATCGACGCCGATCGCATCTTCCGCGAGTCATTCTTGGCGCTGCACGACGATGAGGACACGGCCGCGATGGCCTTCGTGGTGGATCTCACCCGCCAGGGTGAGCCGTACGACGAGGGCTACCTGCAGATAGCTCGCGATGTGTGGAACGCGACCACGAAGCCGTTCTGCCTGCTCTCCAACCTCGCGAGCGCTGTCGCGATCGAGGAAGCCTCCCAGCTCCGCGACCACGGCATCCCCGTGCTCGAGGGCACGTCGTCGGGGCTGGTCGCCCTGCGGGCCTTGATCGCCCATCGAGATGCGCGGGCTCGGGCCGCGATCGTGTCGCCCGTTCCGGTGCCCGACGCCGTGCGCCTGCGTTGGCGCGAACGGCTCTCGGAAGGCGAGAGATCGGCGAGCTCGAAGGTCTCGCGCTGCTCGACGACTACGGCGTTCGGGTCGTCGGGGCGCGCGCGGCGTCGACCGCTCGAGGAGGCCGTCGCGGCCGCCACCGAGATCGGATTCCCGGTCGTGCTCAAGACCGCTGCGCCCGGCGTGCAGCACAAGTCCGACGTCGGTGGCGTGAAGCTCGGGCTCGCCGACGCCGACGCCCTGCGCGATGCGTATGCCGATGTGGCCGGACGCCTGGGTCCACAGGTGGTCGTCGCCCAGATGGCGCCCGGCGGTGTGGAAGTCGCGCTCGGCCTTGTGTTCGACCCGACCTTCGGCCCGCTCGTGCTCGCGGCGGCCGGCGGAGTGCTCGTGGAGTTGCTGCACGACCGAGCCTTGGCCTTCCCGCCTCTGGACGAGGCCGGAGGGCGCCGGCTCATCGACCGCCTGGCGATGCGGCCGTTGCTCGACGGGGTGCGCGGCGCCCCGGCCGGAGACGTCGACGCCCTCGCTTCCGCGGTGTCGAGGCTTTCGTTGCTCGCCGAGGACCTCGGTGACGTGATCGCCGCGCTCGACGTGAATCCGGTGATCGTGTCGCCCGACGGGTGCGTCGCGGTCGATGCCCTCGTGATCGCGCGGCAGACGTGATCGAGCCGAGTCGTCCGCGATCGGTCCGGCGAGCCGCACGGTGTCGGAGCGTACGGTAGGGTTCCCCGCGTGCCTTCCGTCCTCGGCATCGACCTAGGACTGAGCGGGGCCAGGGCCGCCGTGATGGACTCCGGCGGTCGAGTGCTCGGGAGCGGCCGAGCGGACTGCATCGATGTCGAGCGCTCGAGCGGCGAGATGGTGCACGATCCGGCAGGCTGGGCGAGTGAGATGTCGATCGCTGCCCGAGCCGCGCTCGACGACGCCGGGTTACGGAGCGTGGACGTGATCGCCGTCGGCGCGCTTGGACCGGTGCCCGTGGTGCTCGACAGCGACTTGCGACCGATGGCCCCCTCGCCGGTCTCGTCGATGGACCTGGTCGGCCCGAGACTCGAGGCATGGCGCCGCGAGGCGCCGGCCCTCTTCGAGCGGGCCGCGTGGGTGGTCGACGTCACGGGCTATCTCGTGTCCACGCTGGTCGGCCGGGCCGTGATGGACACGATCACCGCGGACGATCACGAGCCGCTCGGCGACCGGGTCGCTCCAGCGCCGGAACCCGAGGATGCGCGGTCGATGGCGGGCGGTCTCACCCGTGATGCCGCCGTCCGGCTCGGCCTCGCCGTCGGAACACCCGTCACGGTCGGCACCTACGACACCTTCGTCGATCTGGCCGGCCTCGGTCTGCGCGATGTGGGCGACGCCGGGCTGCTGCTCGGGAGCACCCTCAACATCGGCGTGATCCGCTCGGAAGCCGAGGCGCCCGCGGGCCTGCGGGCGTCTCGACATGTCGGAGCCGGATGGTTCGTGGGTGGCTGGACCTCCGCCGCGGGCCGCGCCTTAGAATGGTGTCTCGGACTCTTCCCGGATGAAGACCGAGCCGGCCTCGAGCAAGCCGCTGGGCGGCTCGGGCCGGGCGCCGGCGGCCTGCTGAGCCTTCCCTACCTGGAAGGCGAACGCGCGCCCATCTGGGATCCGCTCGCCCGGGGCGCCGTGCTCGGTCTGACGTCGACCACGTCATCGGCGCAGCTCTACCGATCGGTGATCGACAGCGTCGCGCTCACGGCTGCAGACCTTGCCCGACGTCTGCGGAGCCTCCGTGAGGCGAACCGGCCCTGGTGCGTCTCGGGTGGAGGCGTCCGCAACGCCGTCTGGCTGCGTGCGACGGCCGACGCGATCGGGGAGCCGCTCGAGGTCGTCGATCTCCCGGCGGCCGGCGGCGCCGCACGGTTCGGCCTGCTCGCGCTCGGGGCCGACGCGCCGCCTCACGAAAGCCGATCGGTCGAGCCCGATGCCAAGCGTCATGCGCGTGCGACCGAGCTGCTCGAGATCGGCGA